>JBAWXZ010000001.1:0-410814 GCA_037143795.1 Eubacteriales bacterium
TGAAGACAACAAAAAACTCTCCGGACTATATTCCGAAGAGTTTTTCAGTGCCCTGACTGTATGGTTTCCAGGGTCTTTCGCATTTAACGGATTTTTTCCTGCTGTTTGTTTTTCTGTTCATCGCGTCCGGATGACAGGAGTCATATGCAAAATAACCAAAACGTAACCTGATTGAAAATGAAAATGAACATGTGTTTGATAACATGAAAATAAATACATGTAAAAGTATAATCTCTCGAAAACGCAGATGGCGGCCTATCCGCACAGGCAATGGAAAATCAGATATGCATTCAGCGAGCCGGGCAACGATCCCGCCAGGCGGCTTCCTATGAAAAACAGAAATGATTTTGGTGACAAGAGGATGTCTATTTGTCGTTGTGGAAGTGTTATGTATTTTACGAATAAGGAAAACAATAAAATTGGGTATTACTGTGTATGCTGTCGTTATGAAACTCGTCTTCACCGATTTCCTTTTATGGCAAGATGGGAATGGAACAGGGAAACACATCGTTAGGCACTCTGGAATCCCTGGAACGAATGAATTCCGGGGCTTTTCCTTTTGCAAGTAAGATTCAGCATTATCCTGACTGTTTTCCCTCAGTATACGGTTATACAGCATCTGTTTTGAATAACTTTATGGAAAAGACACAATTAAACTACAATCTGAAAACATATTGTAATCAGTCCGTCAGATGTGTTTGTTAAACTTATAACATTGGAATCTATACCTGTGTAAATACAGGCAAGAGAGGGTCGGCAATGAATTTATACAAAACTGAATTTGATAAAGACAATAATACAAGCTGTCAGACTGATATATTGCGTTTAAATTCGCGGGAATCTTCACGAAGTACGGTAAGAAAACCATCTTTTCTGCTTCCTTCAATCCGAATGCTGTTGGTAGTTCTTACCATTATTTTACTCTTACCATGCATTCCGGCTGCAGGGTTGCGTGCTGAAGTTGTTGTTAATGGAACTGTTACGGCTACATCTGCCAATATTCGCTCTGCCCCCGGTACGGGAGCAACAGTTTTAGTTAATGTTACAAAGGGAACTCGTGCAGCAATAGGTAATCTGGTAACTATTTCCGGTGATCCCAGCGGGTATAATTCTTGGCGTGCGGTATCCGTTGCCGTCGCCGGAACACAATATGACGGATATGTTGTAAGCAGTTTTGTCCAGATCGATTCGATAGCACCGACACCAACTCCGACACCCACACCGACAATTGATCCGGATTTCGAGAATGCCATAGCCGGTTTCCCGGAATCCTACAAACCGTCACTGCGATCGCTGCATCAGGCGCATCCGTCATGGGTTTTTAATGCAGTGAATGTTAATACCGCATGGAGTGCTGTAGTTGCTGCGGAATCGAAGTTAGGAACCAGTCTGATTGTGAAGTCGATAGATGATTCATGGAAATCGACGGATACGGGCGCCTACAACTGGCTGACAAACACCTACAGAATTTTTGACGGAACATCTTGGGTAAATGCTTCGCAGAATGTAATTGCCTATTATCTTGACCCGAGAAATTTCCTGGGTGAAACATATGTATTCCAGTTCCTGAATCAGTCGTATGATGCAGCGACACAGACACAGGCAGCAGTGCAGAAGATTCTCGATAATACTTTTATGGCAACCGCCCTGATAACGGATCCTTCGGGTGCATCAATAACCTATGCACAGGCATTCATGCAGGCGGGCAATTTATCAGGTTCGAGCCCATACCAGCTTGTTTCCCGCGTTATCCAAGAGGTATCCGCGCAGGGCAGCCGTTCGACTTACGGCACCGAACCGGGTTATCAAAATCATTACAATTTCTATAATATAGGGGCAAGCTCTTCTCCTGACCCGGTAATCCTTGGATTGACATTTGCGGTTAATGGTTCAAATAACCCGGGATCCTATCCGATGTCCCCTGAGAATAAGGTTAAATATCTGATTCCATGGAACAGTCAATACAGATCCATAGTCGGAGGTGCGATTTATATTTCCGCCAATTATATCCAAAAGGGGCAAAGCACCCTGTATTTTCAGAAATTCGATGTGAAGGATGACGGCAACGGCGTATATTCGCATCAATACATGACAAATATTGAGGCGATGCTTGGGGAATCAACAACGCTTCATAATGCATATGTGAAATCCGGGACCCTGGATCTGCCACTGACATTCAGTATCCCGGTCTATGTCTCCATGCCGGATACGCCTGTTTCACAGCCTGCAAAAACAGGTAATCCCAATAACTATCTGACAAGCCTGGCGGTGGATGGTTATGCCCTGACACCCGGCTTTGATCCTTCCGTGACGGATGGTTATGCACTTAGCGTACCTTACAAAACCAGTACGGTTAATATCAGTGCCTCGCCTGTGTCATCCTCGGCTTTGCTTGCAGGGACCGGAAACCTGGCTTTAGTTGTCGGGAACAATGTTTCCGCCGTTACTGTGACTGCTCAGAATGGTTCCGTGCGCACGTACCATATAACCATTACCAGAAACCCGGATCCGGGTCCGCATGTCTCATTCCAGACCCATGTACAGGATATTGGATGGCAGGGATATGTCATCAGCGGGGAGACCTCCGGAACAATCGGCCAATCCAAGCGGCTGGAAGCAATTCGTGCAAATCTGGAAAACGTTAACGGCGGCATTGAATACCGGACTCAGGTTCAGGATATAGGCTGGATGGATTGGGTGGCTGACGGGGCATTAAGCGGGACAAGTGCTCAATCGAAGCGGCTCGAAGCGATTCGTATTCGCCTGACCGGGGCAGCTGCTGACACATTTGACGTGTATTACCGTGTTCATGCACAGGAATTCGGATGGCTGGATTGGGCAAAAAATGGTGAGTCAGCAGGAACTGCAGGATTCAGCTATCGACTGGAAGCGATTGAGATTGTTCTTGTACCCAAAGGAGGGGCCGCCCCTGGTGCAACAACACGGCCATATGTTGATTTTTATGCTCCAAACCCTGTTGTAGGCACGGTGAGTTACCAAACGCATGTGCAGGATATTGGCTGGCAGGGATATGTAAGTAACGGGGCAACATCCGGTACGGTTGCCCAGTCCAGGCGTCTTGAAGCAATTCACATCAAACTGGAAAACCTGGCTGGCGGAATCGAATACAGGACGCATGTTCAGGATAAGGGATGGATGGATTGGGTGGCTAACGACGCGATGAGCGGCACAAGCGGCCAGTCGAAGAGACTGGAAGCGATTCAAATCCGACTGACCGGGGCCGCTGCAGACCTTTATGATATTTACTACCGTGTTCATGCCCAGAATTGCGGATGGCTTGGCTGGGCAAAGAATGGGGAGCCTGCAGGTACAGCGGGATATAGCTATCGACTGGAAGCAATTGAGATTGTTCTTATACCAAAAGGCACAGCAGCACCTGGTTTGACAGACCGAACCTTTTTACAGGCATAACAATTGCGGATTTGATCTTTAAAACAATTACTGATTGCGTTTGCAGAAAAAGTGTAATACTCTGTGAATATCATACAATTGGGAGGAAAGAATAATGCCCCGAAAACTGTATACCGATTTCTGTCCGATATCAGGGGATCAGAGAACAATCACCGTTGATTTAGTTAAATTATCCCTTTCTGCTGATTCTTCATCAGAAGAAATGAAGTGTGGGTTTGAATGCGACAAATATCTGTACGGGCATTGTCCAAGTGAAAAGGATTGTCCTCTATATAAAAAGGCAGAGTGATTGCGGGTTAACAACACTGAACAGAAAAAACATCGGAACGATACATATACAAGCCTGGCATATTGCCGGGCTTGTTTTATTATCGTCAACTTCCAACGGCAAATAATCCCTTTTACTGCTGGTTTTTATAAAAAGTCACAGATATGCGGCAACCTGAAAACGGATTGTAATACGTCTGTCAGATAGGTTTGATAGACTGTATCTGTAATAATTCATGCAAGATCAGCAAATGGAAGAGAGGCACTGCAATGTATCTTCCAGATAATGTTCCCAGGACGGACTGCGGACAAAGCAGTCTGCAAAATGCTGTCAAATGCAAATCATGCAAATCAGTGCGGAATCAGATGAGTTCGCTGTCTTTTCTTCGGCTTTCTTTTCGAATATTTGCTGTTATTCTTGCAGGAATCCTTATTTTGCCGTGTGTTTCGGCTTCGACTGCAAATGCTGATCTTGAAACAAATGCAAAAGTCTGTGTAACATCAGCAAACATCAGATCAGCACCAGGAACGACTGCAGCAGTTGTTGCTACCTTGCCGGTCAATACCCGCGTTGCCGCCGGTGAAGTGGTTAACATAACTGCGGATCCATCCGGTAAAAATACTTGGTGTAAGATTTCCGTCATGGTAAGCGGAACACAAATTGAAGGCTATATTGTCAATAGTTTTCTACTTAAGGATCCAACTTCTGATGACCCGGCTTTTGAAACTGCCATTGCCGGATTTCCGGATTCCTATAAGCCATCGCTGCGGTCACTGCATGAAGCACATCCGAGCTGGACCTTTCGGGCTGTGAATGTTGGTACCGACTGGAAAACAGTTGTTGCTTCGGAATCTATGATTGGAACAAGCCTGATAACAAGTTCTGCGGACGATTCATGGAAGTCGGTGGATTCAAATGTCTACAATTGGCTGACAAATACATATACACCTTATGATGGTGCATCCTGGGTAAATGCATCAAAAGATGTTGTTGCTTATTATCTGGATCCAAGAAATTTTTTGAGCGACACATATATTTTTCAATTCCTCAATCTTTCGTATGATGCAGGTACACAGACACAGGACGCGGTCCAGAAGCTTTTGAACAATACTTTTATGGCCGGTACGTTAATTACCGAACCGGTAACAGGGGCGCAGATATCGTACGCACAGGCATTTATGCAGGCAGGAGCAGCATCCGGGTCAAGTCCGTATCAACTTGTCTCACGTATCGTACAGGAGGTCTCTGCAACGGGCAGCCGTTCCACTTCGGGAACGGAACCGGGTTATGCCGGTTATTACAACTACTATAATATCGGAGCCAGTTCTTCAACCGATCCTGTAATCCTCGGACTGACTTTTGCCATTAATGGCTCGAATAATCCAGGATCATATCCTATGTCCGCCGAGAACAAGACAAAATATTTAATTCCATGGAACAGCCCTTATAAATCCATCGCCGGCGGAGCAGCATATATATCCAGCTACTACATACAAAAAGGTCAAAACACAATGTATTTTCAGAAATTTGATGTAACCGACGACGGCAACGGAATGTACCGGCATCAGTACATGACGAATGTACAGGCTATGACAGGAGAATCAACGACTCTCTATAATGCTTATTCAAAATCAAGTATTCTGGATGTTCCTCTGACTTTCAGCATACCTGTATATGCAGCAATGCCCGATACACCGGCTGTGCTGCCTGCTAAAACAGGCAACCCCAATAATTATCTTGCAAGTCTTTCCATTGACGGTTTTTCACTGACGCCGACTTTTGATTCGGCGGTTACAGAAGGATACTCATTAATTGTTCCCTTTCAGGTAAGCTCCGTGAATTTGACCGCTGCTGCTGTTGCGGCAACATCCACAATCAGCGGGCAAGGTGCAGTTGCACTGAATACAGGTGAAAATTCCGTTCCGGTCACTGTGACGGCTCAGAATGGATCTGCGCGTACATATAACATTACGATTTTAAGAAATGAGCCGACCGGAGAAGTGCTCTATACAACAGCATATCGAATAAACCTGGATAATACGCTTACAGGAATTGCACCGGGAACATCGATATCGGCTTTCACTGCAGGGGTAACTCTCCAGAACGGCGGTCAGATTATTTTCCTGAATGCAGGCGGAACCATTATTACTGATCCTGCACATATACTTGCCACCGGCGACAGAGTGGAGTTTGTGAATTCTTCTGCCGCTGTTGTAAACGATTATACGGTAATTGTTTTCGGGGATTCCAACGGGGACGGCAAAATCAATTCTACGGACCTTACCGTTCTTTGCCGTCATGTTTTAAAGGAATCGAGCCTTTCGGGAAGCGCGTTATTGGCTGCCGATGTTAATCATGACGGGAAAACAAATTCTACTGATCTGACTGTTATATGCAGATATGTTTTAAAGGAATCAACAATTACGCAATGAGGTGCAAATACATGAAGAACTCACAAAAAATCCTGCGAATAATATCTGGCTTTCTTGCTGCGGCGATTCTGCTTTGCCTTATACCGGCAGCTTCCGTTATGGCGGCAGCTACACTTTCTGTCAGCATATACTCTGGAAATAAGGAAGTCGGTTCCACAATTAATGTCAGGGTGATAGCAAGCGGTGATGGACCTTATCAGGATTTCCAGGGAACACTGGCTTATAATGCTTCAATTTTGCAGCTGACCAGCCTGGTGCAGGGTGACTATCCCAAAGCGAATTTTAAAGCAAGCGGCGACAATTTTACTGATTTTGATGCAAACGTTCCTAATGGCGGAGTACTGGTATATGCTTCATTTAAATGCCTTGCCGCAGGATCAACGGATTTATCATGTTCCCTTGATAATCTGGCTGATATAAACGGAAATAATGTAACCGTATCCGGAGCATCTGCTAAAGTTACCGTAACTACCCCTGTTGCCAAATCCTCCAATGCAGATCTTGCCGGCCTTGCAATTTCTCCCGGCACATTATCCCCGGCCTTTGCACCCGGAACCCAGAGCTATACAGCTTCTGCTGCAGCGAATCAGGGCAAGATTACTGTAAGCGCCTCGCCTGCAGACGGGAAGTCGAAGGTATCGCTCAATGGCGTTCAGGATAATCTGGCTGCCGGAACTAATTCGGTGAAAGTTACAGTGACAGCCGAAAATGGGAATACAAAAGTCTATACAATCACTGTAACAAAATCGTCAGGTCCGACACCGACGCCAACGCCTACAGCAGTCCCGCTGCCGCCGATTATAATAAACGGTATTGATTATACGATTCTTACAGCCGGTACGGCCGATGCAATACCGGAAGGATTTACGGCCGCAACAGCAAAGTATGAGGGTGCCGATATACCGGTCCTTCAGAAAACCCTTGGGGAAGCTGTTGATGCATCTGTTATGACACTTATCCTGCTGACGGCCGATGGAAAGACCGGATATTATGTATATGATGCTGCGACCAAAACCTGTTATCCATATCAGCTGATTTCTTCGACTGTGATGAGCTTTCAGATTCTGGACGAATCAGCTGTGACTTCTGTACCTACAGGGTATGAAGCCTTCGACTATGTATATCTTGACAACACAGTGACAGCTTTCCGACTAATAAGCGATCCTTCCAATCCGCAGATTCTTTTGTATCTGATGGACGGCAGCGGAATTTCAGCATTTTACTATTATGATACCCAAAACAGCATGCTTATGCTCTATAGGGGGACTGTTATAATTGCCGCACCGTCATTGACGCCGACTCCGATGCCGACAGCGGTTCCCTCTGAAACAGACATGGCGATTCCAACTGCCGCAGCAGGTTTTTTACTGACACCTGCTTCGGCCGGCATTACTTTAAATTCGCTTCAGGATTACAAAAATCCAGTGGTTCTTTTAATCTATCTTCTGGCGCTTTTCTGTCTGATACTTCTGATTGTCTGTATCGTTCTGATTGTCAGAAGAGGGACGGCTTACGATATGGAAGATTATGAGGAAGACCCCGGGGATTATCCGTCGCCTGATCCCGTTTCGAATTCCCCGTTTGTTACCCCTCAGCCCAACGCGTTTTTTCATGAGTTGGCTAAGCCACAGGAAGAAAACAAGCTCTATTTTGGAGATAAACCGCAAGCCGATGAAGTCAAGCTTGATTTTCCGGTGATACCTCAGAGTTCTGCTGCCCGAAAATATACCGTTCCGGCATCAGTGGCCCATTATATTGATAATTCTGATATAAATGAGTTGAAAAGCGAAACTAACACATCTTCCATTCCATTAAAATCTAACAGGCAGATTGTTCATGGAGTTCAACCGGTTAGCCCGGCAGAACCTGTACGGCCGGCAGAGCATGTACCGGTGCGTCTGCAAAAGGCGCTTGACGCCGAGAGTGCAGGACACACGGGAACTTCGCCGTCTTTTCAACTGCCGGTAAGCGGGACACGTTCGAATGATCCTGATTTTGATCCGGATGATGAATAGAAAGCGAGAAACTGATTTTGGATGATGTAAAAGGAAAGTGGACATTAATTACTGGGGCCAGCCGCGGAATCGGGTACGAAATAGCCGAATTCATGGCAAAGAGCGGAAGGCTGCTTCCTGCCCGGGAATTTACCGGCATGACGCTGGAAGATGCCGTCAGGAAAGCATATTCATTGTAACAACCTTGTGATTAAACAAATGTACATAAGACCAACCGGTGCAGAACGCGGCTGATTGGTTTTATTCCAGTTCTTCCAGCCAGGCCCGTGCGGAAGCATCGCTTGGCATTCTCCAGTCGGCGCGCGGCGAGAGAGTGACGGAACCGACTTTGGGACCGTCCGGAAGACAGGAACGCTTGAATTGCTGTGAGAAAAAGCGACTTATAAATATTTTGAGCCATTTCATGATTGTAGCGCGGTCATATGTTTTATCAAATGCGATGACAGCCATATCAAGGAGCTTTGCAGGTGTAAATCCATAACGCATGAAATAGTACAGAAAAAAGTCATGAAGTGCGTAAGGGCCGACCAGATCCTCTGTGACCTGACTTATCTGGTCGTTATCATGCGGGAGAAGTTCGGGACTTACCGGTGTATCCATAACATCCATCAGAACGGCAGCTACATCGGGTTCACTGATTGAGGCGGCATAGGACACCAGATAGCGGACCAGCGTCTTCGGAACAGAGCTGTTGACAGCATACATCGACATATGGTCGCCATTATAGGTCGCCCATCCCAGGGCAAGCTCAGAGAGGTCTCCTGTTCCGATTACAAGGCCGCTGCACTGGTTGGCCAGATCCATCAGGATCTGCGTGCGTTCGCGCGCCTGCCCGTTCTCGTATGTTACGTCATAGACCTGCGGGTCATGGCCGATATCCTTGAAATGCTGGTTAACTGCATCGCGTATGGGTATTTCCTGAAAGCTTGTGCCGAATGCCCTGGAGAGATTGCAGGCATTATCATAGGTTCGTGTTGTAGTACCAAATCCAGGCATGGTAACTGCGCGTATTCCTGAAAGCGGAAGAGAAAGCATCTGGAAAGCCCTGATAATAACAAGATAGGCAAGTGTCGAGTCGAGTCCGCCGGACATGCCTATTACAGCATGCCTGATTCCGGTATGTGAGAGACGTTTGGCAAGCCCTGTCGACTGAATTGCGAGGATTTCTTCGCAGCGGCGGTTCCGCTCTGCTGTGTCGGCGGGGACAAACGGGTATGGTGCGATAATCCGTACGGTTGGGACATCATGGAAAGTCAGTGAAAAATACGTCTCACGATAAGCTGCAGTATCAGTTTTATCCGGAAAATCCGGATATGTGGACTGGTGGATTCTTTCCTGCGTGAGAAGCTGCAGATCAATATCCTGATAAGTGAGTCCGCTGGAAAATAGTTTGGATTCAGCGAGAATCCTGCCGTTTTCCCCGATTAAATTGTGTCCGGCAAAAACCATGTCGGTAGTTGATTCACCGAAGCCCGCATCTGCATATAAATAGGCTGCTACAAGGCGTGCTGACTGTGATGCCACCAGGGATTTGCGGTAGGCAGCCTTTGAAATGGTCTCGTCACTGGCTGAAAGATTTGCAATCACGGTAGCTCCCATCATGGCATGACGGGAAGACGGAGGGACCGGAACCCAGAGATCTTCACAGATTTCTATGGAAAGTCTCATTTCAGGAAGTTCCCGGCATGTGAATATCTGATCTGTACCGAAAGGGTATTCAATTTGGCGGATCAGGATTGTATCGCTTTTGGGTCCCGGGGAGAAATGCCTGCGTTCATAGAATTCACCATAATTGGGCAGGTGTGTCTTAGGGACAACGCCAAGGAGTTTCCCGCCGCAAATCACCGCAGCGCAGTTATAAAGCTTGTTTTTATGAGAAAGCGGAAGTCCGACTGTAAATAAAACAGGCAGTGATTTTGATTTGTCAATAAGATAAAAAAGGGCATCCAGGGCCTTCTCCTGCAGCTTTTTCTGAAAAAATAAGTCACTGCATGTATATCCGGTAAGAGACAGTTCCGGGAAGACCAGAAGACTTAATTTCTTTTCATTTGCATCCTGCAAGGAGGCAAAAATATTCTCTGCATTCTTCACGGGATCGGCCAGGCGAAGTGTCGGTGTGCAGACTCCAACCCGTATATAACCATTTATCATGTCATTCCCTTTCTCGCCGGTGAAGATGAAGTGCCGGCCCGGTAACAGATTTCAACATTAATTATACATCATATGACAGGTTCTTACATCGACAAAGCATCCTGATAATGCATATGATATAATCGAATTAATATTTCAAAAGGAGATGAGAATTCTGCAAACAGGTATACGCATGCGGTGCCGCCGTCAGGATGTATTCCAAATTCAAACCGAACGGCTGGAACTGAGAATTTTACGCCCGTCTGAAGCATCTGTCGTAACCGATTACCTGATAAGGAACCGTGTTTTTCACACGCCGTATCACCAGCAGCATGAAGACATTTATTTTTCAGCGCAGGAACAGAAGGATTATCTTCGTTCGGATCTGAATAAGTTTTTCGATGATGAACAGTATTCGTTTTGGATTAGCTACAAAGGGTGTACGGACCGCGTTATTGGAAGAATTTCCTTTTCTGCCGTAATTCGCGGGGCATTAAGTTCATGTCTGGTTGGATACCATCTTGATGAAAAAGAAATCGGAAAAGGAATTATGCGCGAAGCTTTGAAAGCCGGCTGTTTATATATGTTTGAAACACAGCTGCTCCACCGTATTCAGGCAGATATTATGCCGTCAAATACAAGATCAGCTGCAGTTGTCGAGAGCTGCGGCTTCAGGAGACAAGGGTTGAACGAACGGTATATGTGTATCAATGGAGAATGGAAGGATCATTATATTTATGCGCTTCTTAACGAAAAGGACTGGCTTACGCAGCTGCGCTGACAGTTGCAAAATATGATTAATCAAATAGTAATAGGCGCTTTCCGTCATAAGCGGTATAATACTTCTAGAATATTCTTTTAGAAGCATCTGATAAAATGTTATTATGAAATTGTATTGAATATTATGAATTGCCTGGGAGGAACTGAATTATGAAAAGGGAACGCCTGACCAAAACAATTCTGATTTGTTCTCTGCTGGTTGCGGGAGTCGTTATGCTCGGAGCCTGCAGTAAGAAAAACCCTGACGTAACAACAACTACGACGGCGGTGAATACATCTACCACTGCAGCTGCGGTAACAACGGCACCTACGCCGGCTGTACCGGCTATTTCCGGAACGTTAGCCGCAAATACAGTCGGTGAGACGCCTACCTGGGTTGAGACACCCATTGACCCCGCCAAGACAATGTATGTCAAGGTTGCATCTGATTTCCTTAAAGTTCGTAAAGGACCCGGTAAGGATTTCGACCAGGTCGGTTCTCTGACCAACGGTATGGCTATTACGGTAGTCGCAAAGACAGATAACAACTGGTATAAGCTTCAGGACGGGTATTATGTGTCTGCAGACTATGTGACAGAAACGCAGCCATAAATAATTTTATGTTCTTCCAAAACTCCTCTCGGATTTTTGAGTTTGGGGTAGACAAGACGAGAATCGTGTTGTATGATAGCTAAGCGAGTTTTGAGATGTTTGCATTGGTTTTTGCAGATTCCTCACATGCGGGTGTAGTTCAATGGTAGAACTCCAGCCCTCCAAGCTGATCACGAGGGTTCGATTCCCTCTACCCGCTCCAAACGCAAAATGGCGGTCTTTAAGGCCGCCATTCCTATAATGGGTCTATAGCTCAGCTGGATAGAGCAACAGCCTTCTAAGCTGTGGGTCGGAGGTTCGAGTCCCCCTAGGCTCACCATTATGAAGAGAGGAATGATAAGCGAAAACATATTTCGCTTGCCTTTTCCTCTCTTTCTTTTTGCCCCGATTCATATGCTATAATCAGACGGTCAAATTCAATAGAAGGGAATCGATATTTCATGTCAAAAAAAACCGCTTATGATAATGAAAGCATTTCTTCACTGAAAGGTGCTGATCGCGTCCGCAAACGTCCGGGCGTTATATTTGGTTCCGACGGGCTTGAGGGATGTGAACATTCCTTTTTTGAAATTCTTTCCAATTCGATTGACGAGGCACGTGAAGGTCATGGCGACCGCATTGAAGTTATTCGATTTGCGGACGGGTCGATTCAGGTTGAGGATTTCGCACGTGGTATACCTCTTGACTATAATAACAAGGAAGAACGCTATAACTGGGAACTTGTATACTGTGAACTCTATGCCGGCGGAAAGTATAATAATAATTCCGGGGAAAATTATGAATTTAGTCTTGGACTCAACGGACTTGGTGCCTGCGCAACACAGTATGCTTCGGAATATTTTGATGTACAGGTATTTCGTGACGGATTCAAATATTCCCTGCACTTTGAAAAAGGAGAAAATATCGGCGGGCTGACCAAAGAGCCCACACGGTTTAAGCGTACAGGAACCATTCAGAAATGGAAGCCTGACAGGGACGTTTTCACAGACATTAATATTCCGCTCGAATCATTCCTGATGATTATCAAGCGCCAGGCTGTTGTAAACAGCGGTGTCACGTTTCATCTGGTTGATGAGGCAAGCTCACAGGAATATACATATTGTTATCCGGAAGGAATTCTCGGATATGTAAGCGAACTTGACGAAGGGAAAGGTATTACTAAGCCCTATTCTTTTGAGGGCACCGGCCGGGGCAAGGACCGTGAGGACAAACCTGAATACAAAGTGAGAACGCAGATTGCATTTTGTTTTAATAATGAAGTAAATCTAATCGAGTATTATCACAATTCCAGTTTCCTTGAGCACGGAGGGGCGCCGGACAAGGCGGTCCGTGCTGCCTTCACCGCAGAAATAGACCGCCAGATACGCTTGAGGGACAAGTATAAGGCCGGGGAAGCCAAGATTACATTTCCGGATATCTGTGACAGCCTTCTTCTGGTGGCAAGTTCATTTTCGACACAGACAAGCTATGAGAATCAGACGAAGAAATCCATTAGCAATAAGTATATCCAGGACTTCATGAATGACCTTATACGCGAAAAAATGGAGATTTGGTTTATTGAAAATAAACAGGATGCCGACAAAGTAATTGAGCAGCTCCTGATTAACAAGCGAAGCCGTGAAAATGCTGAAAAGACCAGGCTAAATGTTAAGAAAAAATTAATGGGCAATCTGGATATTAATAATCGAGTCAAGAAATTTGTTGACTGCAGGACACGCGAAATTTCCCAGCGCGAACTCTATATTGTGGAGGGTGATTCGGCTCTTGGTTCATGTAAGATGGGAAGGGACGCAGAATTTCAGGCGATTATGCCCGTTCGCGGAAAAATACTGAACTGCTTAAAATCGGATTATGATATTATTTTTAAAAGCGATATCATCGTCGACCTTCTCAAAGTCCTGGGCTGCGGTGTGGAAATTAAGACAAAGCACAATAAGGACCTTTCCTCGTTTGACGCAGACCTTTTACGCTGGAGTAAGGTGATTATCTGTACTGATGCCGATGTCGACGGATTTCAGATCCGCACGTTGATCCTTGCAATGCTGTACAGGCTGACGCCGACGCTCATCGAAATAGGTAAAGTCTATATTGCGGAATCACCTCTTTTTGAAATTACGCACCGCAATAAAAAACTGGAAGAGACGCATTTTGCCTATACGGAGAAGGAAAGGGTCGAGATTCTTTCCGGTTTTCCGCCGGATTCCTGTACTATCCAGCGCTCAAAAGGCCTTGGTGAGAACGAACCTGAAATGATGTGGCAGACAACGATGAATCCGGCAACCCGCAGACTGATTAAAGTAATGCCGGCCGAAGCGGAAATTACGGCTTCAACGTTTGATCTGCTTCTCGGTGATAATCTGGCAGGCCGCAAAACTCATATTGAACAATATGGACACCTTTATCTGGAGATGCTTGATATCTGATGGATTATCAGGGTAAACGGACACGAAATAATTTGGATTCCAATAGCAGGAGAAGTGAATGAGCAAAAAATTAAGTCACGGAAAAGAAGATAAAGCAGGCGACAAGAAAACTGCCTCAGGCAAAGTTCTTCTGCCTGTTGCAGATTTTAAGGCGCATCCATCTACGGAGCAGATTATAACGGACACACTTGAGCAGAACTATATGCCTTATGCGATGAGTGTAATTGTTTCGCGGGCGATTCCCGAAATTGACGGGTTTAAACCATCACACAGAAAGCTACTTTATACAATGTACAAAATGGGTCTTCTGAACGGAAACCGTACAAAGTCGGCCAATGTTGTCGGACAGACAATGAAGCTCAACCCTCATGGCGATATGGCTATATACGAGACAATGGTACGTCTTACCCGGGGCAACGGGTCCCTGCTGCACCCATATGTCGATTCAAAAGGAAATTTCGGCCGGCAATATTCCAGGGACATGCAGTTTGCAGCATCAAGATATACGGAAGTGCGCCTGGATAAGCTCTGTGAAGAAATTTTCCGTGGACTCGACAAAAACGCTATAGATTTCATGGACAACTATGATGGTTCCATGAAGGAACCAATTCTTCTTCCTGCGACGTTCCCTTCAATCCTTGTCAACAGTAATCAGGGAATTGCAGTCGGGATGGCATCGAATATCTGTTCATTCAATATCCGTGAAGTTTGTGAAGCAACGATCGCATATATGAAGGATCCGCTTGTTGACCTGATTGAAATTATGCCGGCACCCGATTTTTCAGGAGGCGGCACTATTCTCTATGACCGTGTCGAAATGGAGCAGGTCTTTGATACCGGAAGAGGACCGATCCGGATTCGTGCCAAGTACAGGATAGATAAGAAAAATAACCTGATAGAGGTGTATGAGATTCCATATACGACTACAGCAGAGGGTATTATCGACGAGATTACCGAGCTTGTCCGTTCTGCAAAAGTCAAGGAAGTCAATGATGTAAGGGACGAAACCGATCTTGACGGACTCAAAATCACAATCGAATGTAAACGCGGTGTCGATCCGGATGCCCTTATGACAAAGCTTTACCGGTTTACGAAACTGCAGGATACATTCTCCTGCAACTTCAACGTCCTGATCAACGGAATGCCCAGAGTACTGGGCGTTCGATCCCTTCTGGCCGAGTGGCTTTCATGGCGCAGATCATGCCAGAAGCGTGAGGTCCTATTTGATTATGAACGTAAGATGGACAGGCTGCACCTTCTCGACGGACTTGCCAGAATACTTCTGGATATTGATAAGGCAATACAGATTATCCGTGGTACCGAACTGGAAGCGGACGTAGTTCCAAACCTGATGACAGGATTTGACATTGATGCTCTTCAGGCTGATTATGTTGCTGAGATTAAGCTTCGAAACATAAACCGCCAGTACATCATGAATCGTACTGCCGATCGTGATAATCTCATTAAGGAAATAGCTGATCTGGAAGATATTCTAAGAAAACCGCATAGAATCGATGCGATGATAGTAAAGACACTTGAAAGTGTTGCAAAGAAATTCGGACAGGTCAGACGAAGTGAGATCCTTCATGTCGGCGAAGTGGAATCTTATTCAGCCGATCAGATGATCGAGGATTACCGGCTCAAGCTCTTTATGACGGAACACGGATATATTAAAAAAATCCCGCTGACTTCCCTTCGAAGCGCAGGCGAGCTTAAGACGAAGGAAGAGGACAGGATTCTGATCGAACAAGAGGGCAAAAACAAAAGCGACGTGTTGTTTTTCTCGAATCATTGTAATGTCTATAAAATGCGTGTCCATGAACTGGCGGACACCAGACCGTCCGAACTTGGCGGCTATCTGCCGAACGTACTGAGTATGGAGGACAATGAGAAAATCCTTTTCATGCATATTACTGAAGACTATGAAGGCAACATAATGTTTGCCTTTGAAAACGGCAAGTTTTCCCGCATCGACCTCAAATCATATGAAACAAAGACTAACAGAAAGAAGCTTGTGCACTCCTGCAGCGATGTCTCGCCGATTGTTGCGGTTCTTTATCTGGTGAATGAGGATGACTTTGCTGCTTTTTCCAGCCTTCGTAAGGCGATTGCTTTTTCAAGCAGCCTGATTCCCGTCAAAACAACACGTACAACGCAGGGCGTGCAGGTCCTTGTTCCCAAAAAGGGAAGTGTACTTACTTCCGTTGTGCGCCTTGGCGATGCCGGATTTGCTGAACCGGAATACTATCGTATCCGGCGCACGCCTGCTATTGGATACTATCTAAAGGAAGAAACACTTGTTAACCGGCAGTTGAGTCTGGGGGACGCGTAAAATGTCTGGGAATTACTATTTTGGAGACCGTCCTGATCAGTCAGGATCGCCTTTCAGAAAAATACTGATAGGCGTCAGCCTTGCTGTACTTATGTGTGCCGTTGTGATTTTCGGCGTTCTTTATAGTAATACTGCAAGACTTTCCAAAGTGATCCCTTCTTTTCAGAAATCCCTTGAAGCACATGAATATGACAAGGCATTAACTATGTATCGTGATATTCAAGCCACAGTCCTAAGTGAAGATCCGGATAAGGCAGAATCAAACTCTCCTGAAAAAAGTGTAATGCAGGCCATGGAAGATACGGTTTATTCCAGGGTAGACGCAATTGAGAGCAGCATACGGTCGGATCGATATGTCCCAAGTGCCGATGATCGGGCTTTTCTTGAGCAAATGGGTGAGTTGACCGGAGCACGGCTTTCACTGTGGCTTCAAAGTCTATGCAGGGAATACCTGCTTGGAACAATCGAGAAGCCAACGCTTGAATTTATATTTGACCAGATCGGAACCTATACAAATGTTGCAGCAGCGGCTGAACCCCTTAGAATAGAAATTGATACCATCGAAAAATACCGGGGTGATGTGCAGACAGCTGAACAGTTTTATTCATCGAAATCGTATATTCCGGCTGTTGAGAAGTTCGAGGAAATAATCGCTTCTACATCCGGATTCGTTAATGAATATGCACAGTCACGTCTCCAGGAATGCGAAAAAGTAATGTATGATCCAATCATGAAGGAATGTGATCAGCTTCTTGAGACATTTAAGTATTATACGGCCGAAAACATTCTTTCCGATATGGCCCGTATTTTCCCTGATGACCAGAAAGTGCAGGCCAAACTGCTTGAAGCAACATCCAATACATCCCAGGTGGTCGATTATACCGGAAGTGTTGAAATGATCTGTGTAAAGCCTTTGATTGCAGACACAACACTGGCCTTTTCAAGCGGGAACGTTGGTTCAACAGATCCGCTCATGTTAACGACGGGGGAGTTCAAGGCTATCATTTCCGAGCTTTATGCGAATAACTATATTTTGATTGATGTCAGGACAATGACGGATCAGGCTAATACCGATGCGGTTATGCAGAAGACACTGAAGCTTCCTGAAAACAAGAAGCCAATCGTTATTGTTCTTGAAAACGACAATTATTCCGCATACCTGAGTGGAAAAGGTCTTTGCAGTGAGCTTCTGCTGAACGATCAGCGACAGATCTGCGGCGAATACAAAAATGCCGCCGGACAGAATGTAATAAGCCGGGACGCTGAAGCGATAGGAATTCTGGATGCATTCGTTGAGGCTCACCCGGATTTTTCCTTTGATGGAGCCAAAGGTATTGTGTCCTTCACAGGCTATGAAACAGTTATGGGATATATAACAAACGCTGATCAGGTCGATGACCGGAATGCAGCATTAACGGCAGCGGGACTTCCGTCAATCAGCCCTTCAAATGAAGATATCATCAAAAATCAGACCACCGTTACGGCAATTATGACACGTCTGAAAGAAACAGGGTGGACGCTGGCATCATCTACATATGGATTTATTAATGCCAACAGCTGTGACCTTGAGACAATTACCAACGATACCAATAAGTGGCTGACGCAGGTTGGGACACTGACCGGACCTGTTGAAATCATGATATATCCGAACGGCGATTTCATCAAAGGATCGGATCCCAGGTGTGTATTCCTGAAAGACAGCGGGTTTCGGATTTTTTCAGGGGTCGGGCCTACGGCATACTATGCTTTCGGAGATAATTATCTTTATCTTGACCGGGCCCTTCTTAACGGGGATACGCTTCGCAGCATTGATTATTCCCGCCTGTTTAATGTTTCTGCCGTATATGATCCGAAGAGGACAATACGCTAAATACATCCGTATGTCTTTCTTTGCTACAGTGGGTATGTTATTCTAAAATGCAGATGGGTTTGATTCCATATTTGTAAAAGAAGGTGTTTCTATTTCGAAATTTCATTTTTCTATTCATTCTGCTGTAAGCAGAATGAAACGGGAGTTTAAAGGCAGGGCGGTATGTGTCCGGCTGCTTATATTAACGGTTGCTGTTTCATTTCTGATTGTATCCTCTTCCTGCGGATCCTCTGACATTTCACAAGGAGCTTACCAGACATTTGCTGCCGCAATTGAAGATAATATTGCTCAGTTACTTCCGACAACCATACCGCAGGACGGCGAATTCTATGTCTCTTCAGACACAAAAGTTCAGGAGATCGGCAGTAAACAGGATTTGTTTTTTGTCCTGCAGGAAAGTTTATACGGCTTTCAACCTGATGTGTATATTAAAGTTGAAAATTATGATCTGTTTTCTCAGTTCTGGTCTGAACTGGCCAAGGACGGTGCTCTTCACTCTACCTTTGAAACAAGAGAAGTACAAATCGAATATGATGACAAATCCCCTTGTACAATCCGGCTGATGTTCACATATAATGCAGCGGGACAGATACTTAAAAAACTTTCAGACCAGGAGGACATGAAATTTACCGATACATCTGTTGAGAAATTATACAATTTCTGCATCGGGATTTTAAGTCAGATTATGACCCCCGACATGTCGGAACTTCAAAAAGAGACAGCAATCCATGATTATATAGTTACTCATACCAAGTACAGTGTATCAGGCAATCCGGACACACTTGCGTCTGCTGAAAGCGTACTCATTGACGGAATCGGGCAGTGCCAGGGCTACTCAGAGGCAATGAGCCTTCTTCTTAGCCTTTCGGGGATTACTTCCCGGATTGTCTCGGGTACGGCGTACGGTTCTGACGGCATCGCTGTTGCTCATGCCTGGAATCAGGTTCTTATCAACAGCGTCTGGTATCACGTAGACGTTACCTGGGATGACCCTATTCCGGATACCGGAGACTATGCGACACATGTTTACATGAACCGCTCGGATAAATTTATGAAGACGGATCACATATGGTCTGATCTCTTTGAGGTATGTCCTATAGACCAGCCTGATGCGGGTACCGATAGTGCCGTTGACATTACTGCTCCCTGAAATATTACTGTATCTGTTTAAAAAGAATAACATTTTGTATTGGACGAATGTCATTTCAAATACTATAATTAAGTAATGTTCCGGCGAATATTCATTGGAGGTGCTTTATGTCTAACAAAAATGAAACGGATCAAGTAAAAAACTTACTGGTTGAAGAGGAAATACTCTGGAAAGACCGTAAGAGATATCTGGGACTCCCCATTTCCTTTACAATATATAGCCTGGACAATAACCGCTTTTATGTAAAGAGGGGTTTTTTTAATTCCGTAATGGACGAACTTCTCCTGTACCGTGTCCTGGATGTTAAGCTGACCCGGTCACTTGGACAGAAAATATTCGGGGTCGGAACAATAATGCTGATGACCGCTGATCAATCTAATCCCAGCCTATATATAAAAAATGTCAGGCACTCCGACAGAGTCCGAAAACTCCTCAGTAATATCGTTGAACGTGAACGCAATGAAAAACGAATCATGGGCAAGGAAATGTATGGAGCTTCCGGAATGGGAATTATGGATGAAGTAGATTTACAGGAACACAATATGAATGGATTAATGTGAACTAGGGCTCAGGGCAGGCAATGTGGGATATCAGGCATGCTTTGTTCTGGGGGATGGGAATAAGTAGTGGAAACGAGACTCGACCGTTATAACGGGGCACGCGAGAAAAAAATCAGGCAATTAGGAGAGTTGATTGCAAATTCGGAAAACATTGTCTTTCTCGGGGGGGCCGGTGTATCGACGGAAAGCGGCATTCCTGATTTTCGCAGTGGACACGGCATATATAATCAAGACAGCGGAGTATCTTTTCGCCCGGTTGATATTATTAGCCATACGTTTTTTGTGGAACACACGGAAGAATTCTATGATTTTTATAAACGCAAACTTTGTTATCCTGATGCGAAGCCTAATACAGCTCACAAAGCACTGGTCCGACTGGAAAAGCAGGGTAGACTGAAATCGATAATTACACAGAATATTGATAATCTTCACCAGTTGGCCGGAAGTAAGATTACCATCGAGCTTCATGGGTCTGTCCACCGCAATTATTGCATGTCGTGTAATGAACCATATTCCCTGGAATACATCCTGGCCAGTACAGGCGTTCCGCATTGTACAAAATGCGGTGGAATAGTCCGTCCGGATGTTGTACTTTACGAAGAAAATCTTGATCACAATAATATTGATAAATCTATTGCAGCCATCGAAAAAGCTGATTTGATGATCATCGGCGGTACTTCACTGACGGTTTACCCGGCAGCAACTTTTGCCCAGTTCCTTCCGCATGACCGTGTTGTCATAATCAACAAGAGTTCAACATATCTGGATCTTCAGGCAATGCTGACGATTCATGACAGTATTGGTGCCGTTCTGGACGAGGCTGTCCCGAAGAGGGTTCGTTCCCCGAAATCAGCCGGAATTGCATCAACCCGTTCAAAATCAAGCAAATCGGTTCCTGCTGATTGTACAGATGGCAAAATGGTACTTTCGGACAAAAAGGATGGGGATTTAGGATAAATCGGCAAATTGAACATGATATAGTTCTGAATAGGAACCTTTCCTGCTTAAAAGTTCATCATGTGTTCCCTGTTCCTCAATTCCATTTTCGCTCAGGTATATTATTTCATCGGCGCGGCGAATCGTTGAGAGCCGGTGCGCAATAACGATGCAGGTGCGTCCTTTTGACAGCCGCTCCAGCGCGTGCTGTATACGAAGCTCAGTCTGTGTATCAAGTGCGGATGTAGCTTCATCCAGCAGCAGCACCGGCGGATTTTTGAGAAATACCCTGGCGATGGAGATACGCTGTTTCTGTCCGCCCGACAGAAGCAGGCCGCGCTCGCCGACATAAGTGTTGTATCCATCCGGAAGGCTTCTTACGAACTCGTCGAGTTCTGCTGCTTTTGCTGCCTCAATAACATCATCATCCGAGGAGTTCAGGTTGCCGTAGCGAATATTTTCCATTATGGTCGTAGCAAACAGAAATACATCCTGCTGCACGATTCCGATATTTTTACGAAGCGAACTGATTTCTATGTCGCGGATATCGATTCCATCCAACCGTATTTCTCCTGACTGCACTTCGTAAAACCGGGGAATCAGATGGCACAGCGTCGTTTTTCCGCTTCCGGAAGGTCCTACAACAGCAATTGTTTTGCCAGCGGGAATACGCAGGTTAATGTCGGACAGGACCTTGTCTGCAGTCTCTTCGCTGCTGTATGAGAAAGTAACATGCGAAAAAGTCACTTCACCCTTAACATCCGTAAGAGTAATGGCATCCTTGCGGTTCGTTATATCCGGTTCTTCCCGCATAAGTTCTACAAAACGGGAAAATCCAGCCATTCCGGATTGATATAGTTCCGTGAAGTTCGTCAGCTTGCGGATAGGGCTTAAGAATGCCGAGATGTACAGAGTAAAAGCAACAAGGTCGATTATTGTCATTTTTTCCTGCATGATCAGATAACCGCCGAATCCGATCGAAATAAGACTCAGCATACAGATCATGAATTCCATTCCCGAAATAAAGAGAGACATGACGCGGTAAAATTGTGCCCTTGCCGATTTAAACAGAAGACTCCCATGCATGAATTTATCAGATTCATAGTCCTCGTTTGCAAAAGCCTTTGCTACACGTGTACCTGAAATGGTTGATTCGATTTCAGCATTTATAGAGGCTGTGCTTTGCTTGAGAAAACTAGCGGCAGCTGACATTTTTTTCCTGAGAAATATGGTAAAGAGAAGAAGGACCGGCAAAGAAATAATCAGGATGACAGCCAGCTGCACATTAATCATGAGAAGTGCTGCAAAGGATCCTATCAATGTAACGGAAGAAATAAACAGATCTTCCGGACCATGGTGAGACAGTTCGGTAATATCAAAAAGATCCGTCAGGATACGGCTCATCAGGCTGCCTGTACGTGTGCTGTCATAAAATGAGAACGACAATTTCTGCAGGTGTGCGAACAAATCCCTTCGCATCTGCATCTCGATGTTGGCGCCCATGAGATGACCCCAGTAATTAACGACAAACTGCATACCGGCCCGGAATACAAACGCTGCAAAAATTCCCGCAACCACCAGGAAGAAGGTCCGGTAATCTTTCTGCGGCAGATAATTCTGGAGTGCATAGCGGGACACCATGGGAAAGCATAAATCAATTCCTGCAATAATAAAGGCACATAACATATCAATCAGGAATAATTTCATATTTGGTCGATAATATGCTGTAAATAAAGAGAAAGATTTTTTCTTTCTGAAATCACTTTCGGGAACTGTCATATTCATCAGTCAACCTGCCTTTCCATTTCACTCCATTCTATCCAACATGCCGCTTAATTACCATGAATGTTATCATTGTTGTGTTAAAATTATTTATGTATTCTAATTGTAAAAACGGGGGAAATAGTGTGGAAGATATCAAAATCCAAGAACGCAACCAGATCTTTGCGGATAGAAAGAAAGAATTGTCAGATAAACTAACTGCAAAAACGACAATTTCAAACATATACAGCAATGTGCGCATGGCCCTGTTTCTTGCTGCCTTTATTTCTGCCGGAGCCTTTGCCTTATTAAAACAGACTGCGTACGCAAGCATCTCTTTCGGGTTATTTGCAGCAGCCTTTATTGTCATAGTTATCATACATTCAAAAATCAAAAACCAAATAGCACTGTTGAATTCACTTACCTCAATTCAGGATGAATATCAGTCGAGAATTGAGCACCGTTTTGATAAACTGCCGGATTCAGGGGAAGACTTCCGTGACAGAAGCCATGATTTCTCAGATGATCTGGACCTTTTCGGGTCTCGATCCCTTTTTCACCTGATAACGATTGCACAGACCTGGTTTGGAAGAAAGACACTTGCGGAATATCTTGTATCAGCGCAAAGGAAAGATAAATCTGTTGAAGAAATTCAGCTGAGGCAGCAGGCGGTTCAGGAGCTGTCAGTCAAGATACCAATGCTTCAGGAATTCCAGGCTGCAGGCAGGCTGTCCCGTCAGAGCGCAGAGGATCCGACAAAATTGTTGGAATATGCAAAAAAGAAAGCAGGGGAGAAACCCCTTGTCTCATTTACCTTATGCTTGTTTTCCGCAGCTGTATCGGCGGCATTTGCAGTGACGGCAGTATTATCTGCTGTTTCCGTTATTTCATATGTTTATCCGGCACTGATTGCTGTTTTTCAACTTTGCCTGGTAGCCCTGAACTATCAGAAGTTTAAACCTGTCTTTGCATCAGTGGAAGATTTCTATTTTGAGCTTACTGCATATGCCGAACTTTTTGAAGATTTGGAAAATGCACAGGTTTCATCGGAGATACTCATAGAAACACAGAATATTCTTTTATCCAGGATTGGTGACAAGGCATCCTCTGCTTCCGCAAGAGTGAGGAAGCTGCATAAAATTTGTCTTTTTATGCAGGTAAGAAGTCAGCCTATTCTGTTTTTCCTTCTGAATATCTTCTTCCTGTATGATAATTACTGTATCTTTTTTCTGGAAAAATGGAAGAAGGAATCAGGGAGCAAACTCGAATCATATATGCGTGCTCTCGGCACCTGGGAAGCGCTTGCGAGCCTTACAACCCTCACTTTTGTATATCCGGAATGCGCATTTCCCACTTTCAGGGAATCTGATGGCACAAAAGCATCACAGGCTTATTTTGTGTCAAAGCGTATGGGGCATCCGCTTATACCCGTTGACAGGCAGGTAAGAAATGACTTTTCACTGCCGGATGGGATTGCCCTGATTACCGGGTCCAATATGTCCGGCAAAACAACTCTTCTACGAACAGTTGGGATAAATGCCGTCCTGGCCTATGCAGGTACAATCTGCTGTTCTGATTATTTACTGCTTGGTCTCATGCAAATCGGATCCTCCATGCGTATTGCGGATGATCTTGGAGAAGGCCTGTCAACATTCTATGCTGAGTTGCTGCGCATCGAAAAAATTATTACAAAAGGAAGATCGGAAGAGCCGCTTTTGTTCCTGATAGACGAAATATTCAGAGGAACAAATTCGCGTGACAGAACAGACGGAGCAAAAATTGTCCTGAAGAACCTGTCCAGGGACTGGATCATCGGTATTATGTCAACGCATGATTATGAATTGTGTTCTCTGGATTTTCAAAGCGGTGTTGAGATTTCGAATTATCATTTTTCGGAATCTTATGATGAATTGGGAATTCATTTTGACTATCGTCTTACTCCCGGGGTGTCCGTATCTGCAAACGCAAGGTATTTAATGCGGATGATCGGGATTGAATAGAAAAACGAATCCGCAAAGGAAGAAGAATCGCAAGATATTTGCTGAGATAAAAATGAATTCATGCAAAATCGCCTTGCAAAATGCTTCAAACACATATAAAATGAAACGCAGACGATGTCAACCTGCAATTAACTTGCAATATTGTTACTGAACTTGCAGATTGCGGACTATTTTCGGTTTTCCATTATGTAAGGATTTTAAATTCCGTACAAAACAGCAGGGGGCTTTATTAATGATTTCTTTTATACAGCAGACTGAATTTTTCGGTAACTCAAATCCACAGTTACTGGTTTCGGAGTTTGGAACTCCGTTATATGTATATAACGAAAAAATTCTCAGGGAAAGAATGAAGAGGATGGCGCATCTCATTTCTTATCCGGGTTTTACAGCGAACTATTCAATTAAGACGAATTCAAATCTATCTATTTTGAAAATGGCGCTTGATGAAGGATTGAATGCTGATGCCATGTCGCCCGGAGAAATATTTCTGCTGCTCAAAGCCGGTTTTCCCAGGGAACGTATATTTTATGTGTCCAATAACGTTTCTGCGGAGGAACTTCAGTATGCAATAGACCAAGGCGTTGTAGTAAGTCTCGATAGCCTTTCACAACTGGAACTCTTCGGCAAAATCAATCGCGGCGGACGATGCGCCGTCCGGCTGAATCCCGGTTACGGAGCCGGACATCATGAAAAGGTCATCACTGCAGGCAAAAAGACAAAATTTGCTATTTCGGAATCAGATGTACCGGAAATAATGAAAATTGCCGCAAAGTATGACCTGAAAATCATAGGAATCAATCAGCATATCGGGTCGTTATTTATGGATGGTTCTCCATTTATGCTTGCTGTCGAACAATTCCTTAAAATTGCCATGCAATTCAAAAACCTTGAATTTGTTGATTTCGGCGGCGGTTTTGGTATACCTTATCATAAACTTTCCGGTGAACAGGAATTTGATCTTGAATCATTTGGAGCTGCCCTTGAAAAAGTAGTTGAGGACTGGTCTGACCGTTACGGCAGAAACGTAGTGTTTAAGTCTGAACCCGGCCGTTATATTGCGGCAGAAGGCGGAGTCATACTAGGTACCGTTAACGCAAAGAAGAATAACAGCGGAATCAAGTACATTGGAACGGATATCGGTATGAATGTACTGATTCGTCCCGCCATGTATAATTCGTGGCATGACATTGAAGTATTCCGGAACGGGACATTGATAGATGATCATAATGGTATCGAGAAAGTAACCGTTGTAGGCAATATCTGCGAAAGCGGTGATATCCTTGCGAAGGAGCGTGAACTTCCTGTCGTAATGGAAGGTGATGTACTTTGTGTTCTTGACGCCGGTGCATATGGTTACTCTATGAGTTCCAACTATAATAACCGCCTGCGGCCTGCAGAAGTTCTGATCGGTCTTGACGGTGAACCAAAACTTATCAGAAGAAGAGATACTCTTGAAGATTTACTGACTAATTTTCCCATATCATAAATATTGTTGGTTTATAATTTGAATATGTTTTAAAAGCGACGGTATACCGTCGCTTTTTTGACATAATTGCTTTGACACGCCTTGTAAAGACTTGCAAAATACGGTAATATTTAATTGGAATTATGAACAAAATGCAAACAAGAAGGATGAAGATGACAAATACGTGGCTCGCTCCGCTGGAGCAGATTCAAGTCATAATATTCGACTATTCTGCTCTTTTTGAATTAGGGCATTCTTCAGAGTTCAAAAGTTTGACAGATATTATTTTAGTGCGAAGAATTCAGATTGCACTGAGCGGTTCTTTCAATTTTTATCATACATGTGTTTATCGTGCGCAAAACAAAAATGAAAAGATCCTTCTTCAGAAAATAGAAGATTTTTTGGATTTGTTGTCACAGGAGAATCTACTTATTGCCAATCCTTCCGTCCTTCCGATATTTTCGCTTTTGCCTTTGTACGCCGACCGTAAAGATGTTTGCCTTTTTACTTCCGGTAATTCTTCTATACTCAACAGGATCAGAGAGGCAAACCTTAACATAGATTTTTCCCTTGGATTATTCTGCAAAGAAAAATTTACATATTATCCTGATTTGTCTGCCTTTATGAATAGTAAAGAGGCTTATGAAGTGAATCCGGTTGCGGCCTCATCGGATTACCTCGACGTTGCGATATACGTTAATATAGGAGACAAAGTATTTATTGATAACGGAGACAGTGTCCTTCTTTCGGAGAAAATCAGCACCGGATCTGAAGGCCTGGTATTTCGAACCCAGGATCCCGGGATGGTTGCAAAAATATATCATAGAGGCGTAATGACAGCACTTCGCTGGATGAAGCTCACACGTATGACAAAAATGGGACTTCTTGCCAAAGGCATTTGCTGGCCGACGTCGCTTCTTTATAATCAGAATCATGAACCGGTCGGTTACCTTATGCCGGTTGCAGAAGGTTATACGCTGGGTTCTGTTTTTGACGGCCAGGATGCAATAACGGAAAAATTTCCTGAGTGGGACAGAAACAGTGTGGTGCAGGCAGCCTGCCAGATTTTTGAAAAAATCATATATCTTCATCTTCACGGAATTCTTATCGGTGATATCCAGCTTAAAAACATCATGATAAAGAGCGCGAGGGAAGTTTATTTAATAGATATGGACAGCATACAGCTGGAGGACCTCCCATGCCCGGTCGGTACAGAAGAGTTCACCCCCCCGGAGTTATGGGACCGTTCTTTTTCAACTTTTCTCAGAACATCCCTGCATGAAGATTATTCCTGCGGTATTCTCGCTTTTTCACTGCTTTTTTGCGGGCAGCACCCCTATAATCAGAGGCTTGGCAAGGAAACACTTCGTGAGGAGATTGCCGCCCTTGCTTTTCCATACAAGTGCGGGGAATCGGATAATTCCGGTATACCTCTGGGCGGTTATGATAAAATATGGCAGGTAATTCCGCCGAATCTTCAGGAAATGTTCTGCGGTGCATTCTCTGAAGGGAAGCGTTATCAGACAGTCGAGTGGTATGCTGCCCTGGATTCGTACAAAGATCAGCTCAGCTCAGGTTTTTTCCCGGATCCCCAGGCGTATGCTCTTTTTCCTTATACAAGACGTGTAGAAGTCAGACCAACTGAGACGAATAATGGTATTAAGCGTTCAATCCGGGATTCAATCATTCATATTCCGGACAGTGGTGACAAAACCGCGAATACCTCAGACCGGGTGATGTATAATGGCAGGTCCATCGGTTCTTCTTTTGTTAATCAGGATAAACTTACCGAATTGGAATTGAATACTTATCGAAAGACTCTATCCGGTAATAAGCCTGTTGCCTCTTCTGACAAGATAGTTCAAAATGATACCAAATCCACATCGCTTCCTGCACAGCAGCTGCGTCCAATTAATCAGGAACCTGCAAAGAAAAAGAGCAATCAAAAACATGTATCACAGAAACCTGCCAAAATAACAACATTTCTGATTCTATTATTGATCGCACTTGCTATACTTGGGGTCCTTATTTTCTTTACATATTATTCGAAAATTTAAAAAACAACCGGAACCTGCATGTTATAGGGAGGATTATATGAAGAAGACTTCTCAGAACTTCAATGAAGCCGATTTCAGTAAAAGTACAAAAAGACGTCTGCCAATCTGTTTTTGCCTTGATGTCAGCGGCTCAATGTCCGGAAATCCGATAAAGGAACTGAATGAAGGATTGCAGAGTTTTTTTTCTTCCATGAGGGAGAATGAAGAAACTCGCTCCGCTGCTGATATTTGCATTGTTACTTTTGGCGGAACGGTTGAAATTGTGCTGCCGTTTGGTAAGCTATCCTCGAAAAAAACACTTCCCTATATTAATGCAACAACAAGCCTGACACCAATCGGTGAAGGAATACTAACATCACTTGAACTTCTTTCGGAACGGAAAGATGGATATAAGAATCTTGGAATCAAGTATTATCAGCCATGGCTGGTTGTGATAACGGACGGTGCACCTCAGGGTGAGGAAGCAATGGAGAATATGGAACGTGCTATTGAGGCTGTCTGCAGCCTGGAGTCGCATGGAAGGCTTGTCGTTTTTAATATTGGAGTTGGACACACGGTTGACTTTAATTTACTTAAACGCCTGTCAATCAAACGTGCTGAACCGATCAGCATTCAATCAGCTCAGTTTTCCAAGCTTTTCGAATTTTTGGGATCAAGCAGTTCTTCTATTATTTCAGGAGGAATGAGAGAAGACGCTTTATATGATTTTTCAGGGAGACAGCAGGGAAAGTCAGTGGCACTAGATGATTTCTTTAAATATCTTGAGGATAATTCATGACTGCCGAACATAATATTCAGCTAACAAGTCTTTCCGTGTCGGGAAGGAAACACAGGGATAAAGGTAATCCCTGTGAAGATGCCTCACTTTCTGTTAATCAGGAGGGGGTATATGTTGTTTGTCTTTCAGATGGTGCCGGTGGGAGTCAGTATATTCATGCTGACATCGGGTCAAAGTGTGTTGTCCAGACAATCTGTGATTTGATGGTGCATCATTTTGATGCGTTTTTCTTTGAACTTCATGAATCAGTAATACGAAGTGTTTTGGTCGCGGCGGTTCAATCAGAGCTTGCAATCAAATCACAGGAACTGATGCTTGGCGGTATGGATACCTTATCAGCGACAATGCTGTTTTGTGCTGTTAAGGATACGCGCATGATATGCGGGCACATCGGTGACGGTATTATTGCCAGGGTAACCGGGTCGGGCATGCAGCCGGTTTTTCTTCCTCAAAACGGAGAAGATGCTTCGAGCACCATTTTTATGACATTGCCGGATGCACAGGACTACCTTCGCGTAGTGCGTACAACGATCGACGACACGCATGCCGTCGTTCTTATGACAGACGGTATATCGGATATGGTCTTTGACTCGACCAAGCTGCTTCTGATGCCTGTTGTTGCTCGATTAGCTGAACTTGCATCGCTTTCAAAAGAAGAAAGTGAAATGCAGATGAATCAGACGATCAAAAGCTTCATCGTTGATTCAAGTCCGCTGTCCGATGATGCAAGCATAGGCATACTGTATATGCCCGGCACCATGGCGCCGGATCTGGACAGTCTTCCTTTCGACAAAGAAAACTGCATCAGGAATAATGGTGATGTAATGCGTGACGTGCAGAAAGAAATCCTTCCGCGCGTTCGAGCTGCCCAGGAAATTGTATCACAGAATCATATCAATACTGAAGCGATTAAAGCAACCGGCATGGAGGGTAAAGTATCAGAAGAGAGGACTCGGGAAAAAGCAGAAGAAGGAGAAAAGGAAGACGGGACAACGGCTGTTGAAGTGCCTGTCTCTCAACATTCCTTTCTGGGATGGCGGAGAATACTGTTTGCCTGCGGACTGTTTCTACTTGCGATATTCATTGGCCTGACACTGTACTATTACGTATTCTGAAAGGGGGGATTTGACTTATGGAGAAAAAAAATAGAAGATATGAAATTCAATCAAATGTTCGTATTCCCAATATGGAAGACATTCAGCGGGCTGCTTCAGATTTTTCTGAAGTTCAGGAAGAGGTCAAGCATGATTTTGTTACCCGAAATGCAAAGAATATTATATCTAAAGACGATAAAGCGAAATATGTTCCCAAGCTAAATGAAATCAAAGAAGAAATGGTCCATCTTGCAATGGCAGTGGCCAGCGAGGAAATGGACAAAGGTGAAACCGATAATGCTGCCGCACCCTCCGATGATATAAAAACTGTTGAGGATGAATCTGTCTCTTCAACAACTGTTGAACAGGATGTTAATAAAACTATTTCAAAAAACACTTCTTCCATTCCAAAGGGTAAATAGCATTCTGACTTGATAAAATGCAGCATGAAATTGTGAATTCAAAGGGTTCCGGTAATTTGTGAATCCTTTGAATTTACTGCTGCCCTGAGCATTTTTCCGGCAAGCGGAGCCGCTGTGGTGCCTCCTGCGCCGCCTTCTTCCACAATAACAGCTACAGCATAAGGCATATCGTCATCAACTATATATGCCACACAGAGGGCATTATTATCCTGGCCCTCCACTTGAACGGTTCCGGTTTTGGATGCAACTGTATAGTCGCTGATCGCCGCGGCGGTTCCTGTTCCGTTTTCTGTAACGCCGATCATAAGCTTTTCGATTACTGCCGCAGTCGCTTCGTTCATAATGACTTTTTCCGGATCCACTTTTAAATTGCCGTATTTGTCCCCTGCCGGTGTCGTTATGTGGTCAACAATATGTGCTTTCTCCATAACTCCGCCATTTCCGATTGCTCCGACAATCATTGCCATTTGCAATGGTGTGGTATAGAGGGTGCTGTCAGATACCGGCTGCCCGATTGCAATCCATGAAAGGGTCGAAATATTATCGGGAATTTCAATTTTCCCGGGAAGGACATCAAGGCGGTCAAGTGAAAACGAATAACCATAACCCATGGTACGCGCCGTATTCATTAGCGCATCTTTTCCGATTGTTACACCTATCTGTCCAAAAAAGACATTGCAGGATCTGGAAAATGCTGAAGTCAAATCAACCTCACCATGACCGTCACTGGTTTCACTTGCACCATATGGATCTACCGTTGATTTAGCTTCACAGATAACGGATATGGTGGGATCATATTGAGGTGAAGTGAGATATGCTGCCGTCGTGATTATTTTAAAGGTGGACCCGGGAGCGTACTGACCCTGCAGCGCCCGGTTGAAGAGTGCTGTTTCCGGCATTTCCGACCATTCTATGACAGATTCAGGCGTAGTGCTCGGAGAGCTTACGGCTGCCAGGACCGCACCGGTTTTATAGTTCAGTACGACTATGGACCCTTTTCGGCCGTCGAGAAGTTCATATGCTTTTTTAGATATTTCTCCGTCAACCGTAAGTGTAATGTCATCACCGGACAGGCCTTTACCCAGAACATCCAGATAGAACTGACGAAGAAGATTTCTGTCATTACCCAGAAGAACTCCCTGATATGTAGATTCAATAGTATTTGCTATATTGTGCGTGTAGTCCCCTACAATATGAAGCACGGATTTGGCAATGACGGAATCTTCACTGTACCGGCGCTGCCCGTCCGTACTTTGCGCCAGAATGAGCCCATTAATATCAAAGATACTTCCGGCCTGGGCATATCTTGATTTCAGGGATTGCTTGTTTTCTCCTGCAGCGACATACAGTTCGGTTTTACTTCGGTTCTGCTGAAAAGACAATCCGATAAGAAGCGATGCCGATATCAGAATGAACAACACAAGAACAATTTTCAGATTTCTCATTAATAATTTCATAATTAAAGAGCCCCCTTCTCGCGGCGGGCCGAAAGGCCAAGAAGAATAGCAAACAGAAATACAATAGTCAGAACCGAACTGCCTCCTCTTGCTATCAGAGGAAGGGTGGCGCCTGTTAACGGCACGAGGCCCGTTACACCGGAAATTACTATGGCAGCCTCGACGAACGACAGCGTTCCGATTCCTAGTGCAAGGCTTGAGGAAAAGCCATCATGCGAAGCAATTGTAATCTTGGCAGCGCGCAGCCAGACAATGATAAAAAGCAGGACAATGCACAGACCTGTCAGCAGGCCAAGTTCCTCACAGATGATGGAAAAGATCATGTCGGAATTTGCCAGCGGGATGCCTCCCGGACTTCCGTTGCCGAGACCGCGGCCAAACAATCCGCCCCTGGCGATTGCCTGAAGACCGTACACAATTTGCCTGTTATTATCATTAACTTCAACCCAAAGTGTTGTCCATCCAAGAATACGGCGCTGAACATGAGGAAAAAGAGCGAAGGCCAATGAGCCCATCGCAGTGCCTCCTAAAAGGATAAACAGGGTTGTCAGATATTCGGATGTCATGACAACATATACAAGAAGTGTTGTCGGCAGAAGAATCATTGCAGAACCCAAATCGGGAAGCATCATAATCAGGAGGAAAACCATCGCCGCCCAGCCGGCAAAGATGAATTGATTCTTTCGGGAAGTCCGTGTTTTAAAAAAACTTGCCAACACGATGAGATATGTAATTTTGGCAAATTCCGTCAGCTGCATGGACATTCCCCCGACAGAGATCCAAAGCGTCGCCCCATGGGAATCGAGACCATTTCCGAAAACCAGTGTGGCAATGAGAAGAAGCGGAGTAGCGACAGCACAGACAATCCCGATACGCTCCAACAGATGCGTTCTGGCAACTAAAACAGTTATAACGGGAAGAAGTATATAGGCGATAAGCAGGGAAATTCCCTGCGCGTTAAGGTTACCGATCAGTTCATCAGGGGATTTCTCCGATGCAGCATTTGCTATAAGTTCGAGACGGACCTGGAAAAGCATACCAAGCACCGCAAGCTGGGAGAGAATTAACAGCAATACCCTGTCCAGGTTTTTAAGGATGAGCGGAAGCACAAAATAGTATAGATTTGAGATGACAAAGAAGCCAAGAAAGGCAAGCGATACAACTTTCAGTGATTTTGTCTGATCGGAAGGGATGAATCGCAGCAGGAGGGATGCGCTGATGATTGTATAAAGATTTACGGACAGGTAGGCACCCAGAAGGCGGCGCGAGGCTTTGTCCTTTGGGTATTGCGGAATGTTTGCATGATCTTCGTACGCAAGCTTTGCTTCGTTGGCTGCTTCACGTTCGTTGACAAAAACAAGGCTGGTTTCGCCGATTCCGATAATATCTTTGTTCTCCAAAGGGATCGGATGCTGGATCTCCACACCATTTACGTAGACCGGATTTTTGGCCGAAGAAGTCCTTACGAACCAGTCCCCATCAAAAAAATAGATGATGGCATGTCTTTTGGCTGTGAGTTTGCTTTTCATACGTATGTCACAGGAGGATGAGGTACCGATACACGTTGTATGATGCAAAGGAAGGCTCATCCCTTCATTCATAGATGCTGTCGGGTCAGCTGCCATGAGAAAATATCCCCTTGACGGCAGAACGCTGTTCTTCATGTTCCAACGGAGTTCAGCTATGGAATGCGACAAAAGAAGCCATACGAAAAGAACAATCAAAATAACAAGCAGATACCTGACCAGATAAGATAATTCAAATACATCCATGATTTCACCGCTTCAAAAAACAATATACAGTGAACAGATACAGACTGCAGATTACAATGTGCAGTATGGAAATACGTGTAGTAACCTGCGGGTTGGTCCATCCGATCTTTTTGCGAAGATGGTCATGAAACGGAGTAGTCGTATTCTTAAGAATACTGATATGTAAGAATCGCTTCAAAGATATTTTGATAATTCCTGCACCGCCGTCCAATATGAAAATGAGACATAAAAACACATATGCAAACGGTTGGCGTGTATGCATGATACTGATAGCCAGAAACACACCTAAGGCCCTTGAACCGGCATCGCCCATCAGAAGCTGGCTTGGATTTGTATTGAACCAGAGATAAGCCAGCAGTACGGCCGTCATAATAAGAATGGCACCTGCCCAGGAATCAGTTGTTCCCAGCATCCTTGACAATACCAATATGGACAGCAGGGAAATAATTGTAAGGGATGAAGAAAGACCGTCAACACCATCCGTGCAATTTGTAACATTAATGGCAACCCATACAAGAACGGTACCAAGAAGCAGATAAACGAAGAATGGAAGAGTAAGGGTTTGTCCGAAAAGAGAAAAGATAATTTCGCGGCTTGAAAAAATGGAATATGTCAGAGCAGTAAGAAAGGATATCAGAAGATCCAGCAATCCTTTTTTGTATTCACTCCAGGGGGCTTTTGAACCGTCATCGAGATAACCGGCAATCATTGCAACTTCTATCAATAAGTAATAAAGAATATATTCAGGCTTAACAGGCACAAATATTAAGGAAACAGCAGCGAAAACAGTAATGAAAAGAAAGCCGGCTCCCGTTGGCTTGCCTTTGCTGTGTCCGCCTTCTACCGCATACGCTCTGCCATGGTCAATGGGAAGAAGAAAAGCAAGGTTCTTCAGCACAATAAATGTTAGAAAGAGCGCAAAAAATGCTCCGCCGCAGGCGATAATCGCAGAAAATCGGTCATGTGTTAATAGAGTCAACAAAGTTGGGGCCTCCTGTCATATGCTGTGCTTTTTTCATTAGCTTGCGAAAAAACTCACTGATATCATATCATAAATTGACGCGAACGCCAGTAAATGATACAGTGACAAGGCACATATGACAGCTTCAATTTCTATAAAGGACTTGTAATTAGTTATAACTGTGTAAGATTTTCCGCGGAGGCATAATTCATGGATTTTAAATCAGAGGTTGCACTTTTACTTTCAAACGCAACCGGTCTTACCAGGGATGCAGTATATTCTGCTATAGAAATTCCGCCGCAGCGTGAGCTCGGCGACTATGCTTTTCCTTGTTTTCTTCTATCAAAGACTCTTCGTAAAGCGCCGCCTGTTATTGCAAAGGAACTTTCAGCGGATCCCGCACTTACTGCCGAATGGATTGAGAAGGTCCAGGCTGCAGGCGGTTATGTGAATATTTATATTGATCACGGCCAGTTTTCGAAAGTCATCCTGACGGACCTCCTTTCGAAAGGCAGGGATTTCGGCAAGACAGATGAAGGCGCAGGGAAAACGGTAATCGTTGAATACTCCTCTCCCAATATTGCCAAACCATTTCATGTCGGACATGCGTTTACAACGGTTCTGGGACATTCGCTTTCAAGGATTTATGAGACCCTTGGATACAAGGTTGTCCGTATGAACCACCTTGGCGATTATGGTACGCAATTCGGAAAACTGATCACTGCGTTCCGCCTGTGGGGGGATGAGACAGCCCTTCGTGAGACCCCTATTAAGGAACTGCTGCGAATTTATGTCAAATTCCATGAGGAAGAGAAGATTCATCCTGAACTGACTCAGGATGCACGGGATAATTTTAAGCGCCTTGAGTCCGGTGCAGAGGAAGAGACGGCACTTTGGTCCGCATTCAGGGAATTGTCGCTCAAAGAATTCGCTATAATCTATGACCGGCTGGGTGTACAGTTTGATAACTACAATGGAGAAAGTTTCTACAGTGACAGGATTCCGGCAGTTGTAGACATGCTTACATCCAAAGGTCTTCTAATCGACAGCGAAGGCGCCAAAGTTGTCATGCTGGATGAATACAAGGCTCCCCCGTGTATAATTCTAAAATCGGACGGGACAACAATATATGCTTCGAGGGATATCGCATCCGTTCTATACCGATGGGATACGTATCATTTTTACAAAAATATATATGTTGTCGGATCTCCGCAGGCCCTTCATTTCAAGCAGGTATTCTCCGTTCTGGATAAAGCCGGCTATGAATGTGCCAGGGATTGCGTGCACGTCGGTTTTGGTCTGGTTAAGTTTGCTGATATGAAGTTCTCAACACGCGAAGGCAATATTGTCGTTCTGGATGATCTCCTCAATGAAAGTATTGCCAAGACGTATGAAATTATTAAGGCAAATGCGCTCACCCGAAACACTGAAATATCGGAGGAAGAAATCAGGGATATTTCCGTCAAGGTCGGCATTGGTTCTGTTATTTATACATATGTCAAATCGGGCAGGGAGCGCGATATTATATTCTCATGGGAAGAGATGCTTGATTTCGAAGGAGATACCGCGGCATATCTAATTTATACCTATGCACGAACGCGTTCAATTTTGAGAAAAGCAGCCGATCTTGGTATCGTTTCTGCAGCGGCGGGGGAGGATTGCCTGTCTCTGCTGTCTTCTGAAGATGAATATGAAGTAGCCAGGCTGATCTGTGATTTTCCTGATGCCATCAAAAAGGCACAGAACAGTAATGAACCATTTATGGTCGCTCGCCAGACAAGCCAGATTGCCCGTGCATTCAACCGTTTTTATAACAATTCGTCCATTCTGTCAGGAACGGACGAACATCAGAAACGTGCCAGGCTGGGCTTGTGTGAAGCTGTCTGTACGGTTATATCAATTGGGACAAACCTTCTTGGCATTTCTGTTGTTGAACGCATGTGATGCTTTTTAGAGAAATGGATGTGACTTGATATGGATATGCCGGATTTTGAAAATCTGATATACGAAAGACCTTCCCTTGATGCATTCCGTGAATGTGTCCTGCGTGTGCGCCTTCGTATTATGACAGCGCACACTACGTCCGTTGTAGAGTCGGCTCTTGCTGAATTTCAAAAAGAGCTGAGCCGGTTTGAGACAAATTCAGCTTTGTGTCAGATTCATCATGACTTGAATACATTGGATGCGTTTTTTTTGGAAGAGCTTGCTTTTTTTGAAGAAGCGCAGGCCGTAGTATCTGAGCTTTCCTCCGGTTTATATTCCCTGCTGCTGAGTTCTACAATATCAGAAGAAATTAAAGAGCGGCTGGGACCGATGATTTTTCGCAAGGCACAAAATCGAAAAGATACAATATCAAGTGAAATCGTTCCGGACCTGGCAGATGAAACAGCCCTGTCAAATGAGTATAGCCAGATCCTGTCTGAATCAAGCATAGTTTTTGGAGGCAGTGAATACTCGCTGTCCATGATGGAACCCTTTCTGGAATCTACTGACCGTGAAGTAAGAAAGCTGGCACATCTGGCTGTTTCTGAATATTTTGCGTCACAGAAAGACCGTTTTGATAAGATATTTGACAGGATGGTTTCCCTTAGGACTAATATGGCCAGGAAGCTTTCCTACCCTGATTTTGTATCCCTTGGGTATAAGAGAATGGAGCGGTATGACTACACGCCGGAGATGGTCGAGAACTTTCGTAATTTTGTTGTGAAATACATCGTTCCTGTAACGGTAGAGATCCGTCGTCTCCAGAAAGTGCGGTTGGAGGTCGAGGATCTTAAGTATTATGATCTTCCAAACCTCTTTGCTGCAGGGAATCCCAAGCCGGCTATTTCAGCTGACGAACTTCCGGGCGCCGCTTCCCTCATGTTTCGGAAGATTTTCGAAAAGGACCCGAGTTTCTATGATGTTCTGGAGGTTCATGGTTTTACCGACCTTGATGCCAGAAAAGCAAAATCAACCGGCGGTTATTGTGAAACGCTGCTTGATTATGGAATTCCGTTCATTTTTATGAATGCCAATGGTTTGGCCGATGATGTTGCTACGCTGATTCATGAGTCGGGACATGCTTATGCAGCGATTCGCAGTGTGGGAAGTTCACCTTTTGTCGAATGCCTTTCTCCAACGCTGGAGACATGTGAAATTCATTCAACGGCAATGGAATATCTTGCCTATCCGTATCTCGAGTATTTTTTCGGTAACAGGGCAGATGCTTACCGGCAGCTTCATATGACGCAGTCCCTATTGTTTTTACCATATGGATGCATGGTTGACGAGTTTCAGCACTGCGTTTATGAGAATCCAAAACTTTCTTCAGAGGAACGCCATACAGTATGGCATATGCTGGAGAACAAGTACCAGCCTTATCTGGATTATGACGGTGTTGATTTTTATGAAAAGGGCGGAGCGTGGCAGAAAAAAGGTCATATATTCACTGATCCCTTTTACTACATCGATTATTGCCTTGCCCAGGTTGTTGCTCTGCAGATCTGGGATATGTCCCGTACCAATCCTCAAAAGGCCCTTCGCGTCTATGATCAGCTTTGTATGGAGGGCGGTAATGGAACCTTCCTCGAACTTTTGGATAAAGCAGGACTCTCTTCGCCGTTCAGCAAGGATGTTCTTAAACGTGTCGCATATCGTTCCTGCGACTATTTGAACCTATGAAACTGCCTGAAGCGTTTGTTAAACGCATGAATGAATATTTTTTAATCCACCCGGAACTGAACCGTGAAGACTTCTATTCAAGTTTTGATAAGGAACCGCGACGCGGAATCCGCTTTAACCGCCTCAAGGTAAACCAAAGGGACACGGAAAATCTTTTAAAGTCTCTTGGACAGGAATCCGAGCCTGTTTCCTGGTGCCGCGACGGATATTATGTGACGGAATTATCCTCAGGGAAAGACGCCTACTACCATGCAGGCGTTTACTATATCCAGGAACCGAGCGCAATGCTGCCTGCTGAAATACTTGGAACACAGCCGGGTGAAAAAATTCTTGATCTTTGTGCGGCGCCGGGCGGAAAAGCAACGAGAATCGGCGCGGACCTTTGCGGCAGCGGCCTTCTTGTGGCAAATGAGATTTCGGAAGAACGGTCCCGTGCACTCCTGCGGAATATTGAACTTTTCGGCATTGAAAACGTAGTTATTACCAATGAAACGCCGATTAAGCTTGAAAAGCGATTCGCTTCATTTTTCGATCGGATTCTTATAGATGCACCTTGTTCAGGGGAAGGGATGTTCCGCCGTGACAGGAATGCTGTAAGAAGTTGGGAGCGTTATGGTCCTTCTACCTGTGAAGTTATGCAGCGTGAAATTCTGTCATCCGCGCACTGCATGCTGGCACCGGGTGGTCACATTGTTTATTCAACATGTACATTCGGTACAAGTGAAAATGAAGATATGATTGACTGGTTTCTTAAGGAACATCCCGAATATGAAGTTGTATCACATCCGGATACGAAAGGTGTTTCATTTTCCCGCGGAAAGCTGTTCGAAGGATCCATGCGGATTTGGCCGCAGTCAGGGTGGGGAGACGGACATTTCTGTGTCCATCTGAAAAAATCCTTGCAGGCCTCCATATACGAAAATGAACATATCAATCGCAGGATCAACCGTCAGGATCCTGCGAAACTATATTCAACACGTTCTGCCAGGGATTCGTTTTTTGCAAGTGTAAAAGAACTGCTCACACCAGATGCCTATGAGGATTATTACAATAAATCACAGGAACAATTTGTACTTCAGGGTGAAAAAGTACACCTGATTCCTGTAGCGCAATCTTTGTTTGACGGTTTGAAGGTCGTCAAAATGGGAGCCTTTCCCGGTGAAGTCCGTTCAATGGCGAAAGGGTGGGTCTTTGTTCCGTCACATGCTTTTGCCCTTGCACTTTCCAGGGAAAAGATGAAAGAAAATCATATATTTTCGCTTTCCCGTGATGACCAGCGTCTGCTCCGGTATCTTCACGGCGAAACACTGCTGCTGTCTCCTGAAGAAAGCCTGCTGCTTTCTCAAAATGCATACATCTTACTGCTCGTTGATTCTTTTCCCATCGGATGGGGTAAAAGCAATGGCTGTACGATCAAAAATCTGTACCCGAAAGCCTGGCGGCTGCAATAAGGAGAGATTAATGGAAAAGACACAGACAAGTATCCCCTTTGTGGTGGCAACCAAAAATCAGGATAAGATCCTTGAGATACGAGAAATCCTGAAGGATCTTCCTTTTGAAATTATCACCATGACAGATGCCGGATGTGACGATGATATTGAAGAGGACGGTGCGACATTTCGTGAAAACGCCCTTAAAAAAGCAATTGGCGTCCATAACCGGATCGGCGGATACGTAATGGCGGATGACTCAGGCCTTTCAATAGATGCCTTAGGCGGCGCCCCCGGCATCTATTCAGCCCGTTTTCACGGAAAGGAATCCGGTTATCCGGAAAAAATCCAGGCATTATGGGATCTTCTGTCCAATGTCCCACCCGAGAAGCGCACCGCGCATTTTATCTGCGCCATTGCAGTCGTCCGGCCTGATGGAAGTTCGTTTACGGTGCAGGAAAGTATGGATGGTATTTTGTATGACAAAATGTTGGGTGATAATGGATTCGGGTATGACCCGGTCTTTTTTCTGCCCGAAAAAGGTGTAACGGCAGCCCAGCTCACCCCCGAGGAAAAGCATGCGCTCAGTCACCGGGGGAAAGCACTCCGTGCTATGCTTGCGCAACTTCGCAACACATGATATAGTGTCAGCTAGGCACAGTTGTTCTTCCGCGACGGACACTTGCTCTTCATACGGAGATCAGGTGTTTTTTGTTCCGAGGATTTGTGGAGGCTGAAAATGGCACAAAGTAACGATTACTTTCTGGTTAAAGCTTCTGTTTTACCTGAAGTGTTTGTAAAAGTTATGGAAGTGAAACGTCTGTTGAATTCCGGTAAATCCCGGTCTGTCAATGAGGCTGTCCAACGCGTCGGGCTCTCCCGAAGCGCCTATTACAAATATAAGGAAGCGGTAATGCCCTTTTATGAGACAAGCAAGGGAAAGCTGGTAACTCTGATTATTGCTGTTGAGAATTTTCCTGGAATTTTATCAGGAATCATACAATGCATCGCTTTTGCGAAGGGCAATATACTCACGATTAATCAGAATATACCGATCAATGGCCTGGCTGATGTCTCTATCTCAATGGAGACGGACATGATGATTAAGTCCATTGATTTACTGCTCGCTGATGTCGGAAAAATTCCGGGCGTACGATCCTGCCGGATTCTTGCACGGGAATAATAATAAATAATCACAGTGATTTTGGGGAGGCGTATATATGATACATGTTGCTATTTTGGGATTTGGAGTAGTGGGATCGGGAGTTGCTGAAGTAATTGCCATGAACGAACGGCAGCTTGAAAAGCATTTGGGAGAAGAGATTCACGTAAAGAAGATTCTTGATGTGCGCGATTTTCCGGATAGCCAATTTGCAGCGCTTTTCACGAAAAATGCCGCTGATGTTTTTGAAGATCCGGAGATCTCCGTTGTCGCAGAGACAATCGGAGGCGCATCGATAGCATATGAATTCACAAAACGCGCACTGGCTGCAGGCAAGTCTGTTGTTACATCCAATAAAGAACTTGTATCAAAACATGGTGTTGAACTGATGCAGCTCGCCAGTAAAAATCACTGTATATATCTGTTCGAAGCATCGGTCGGCGGAGGAATCCCGATTATTCGACCGCTGCACCGCTGCCTTGCTGCTAACCGTATATCAAAGGTAGCCGGCATAATTAACGGAACAACGAATTATATTCTCACACAAATGGCAGAGAGCGGTGCTGATTTTAATACAGCACTATCCGAAGCCCAGGTAAAAGGATACGCCGAGCAGAATCCAAGCTCTGACATCGAAGGTATTGATGCTGCCAGGAAGATCTCAATCCTTGCAAGTATAATCCTTAACGGAGCTTATGTTGACTCAACACTAATCCATACAGAGGGGATATCACAGGTTTCCCAGGAAGATATTTCTTATGCCAAATATTTGAATGGAAAAGTAAAGCTTCTTGCAATTTTTCGTCATCCGTCAGGCAAAGAGAATAGTGCGATTGTAGCCCCCCATATTGTGTCATGCGACGAACCCCTCTCTGTGGCAGGCGGTGTATTCAACGCAATCATGGTCAAGGGAAATGCCCTGGGAGATGTTATGTTCTATGGACAGGGAGCAGGGAAAATGGCGACAGCATCGGCTGTTGTCGGCGATATACTGGATGCTGCCCTTCATCACGATCGGTCCGCCCACATTACAACATGGTATTATGCCGAAAAACCAATTCTTGGGGAACACGGCAAATCAACGGTCAAAGCTCTTGTCCGTGTCACACCGGAAACAACAGATTCCATAATAAGCACAGCATTTTCCGGAATACTTTTCGAACGTATTGATGGAGTTGTTGACAACGAAGCTGCATATCTGGTAGGTACAGACGGTCTTCTCACTGAAGAGATGCTGGAAGAAACCATCAAACATATCCCTGGATTTATCAGCCGCATAAGGATATATTAGAGAAATAATGTCTCTTTCTCACTCGAACAGACAAAATGATCGCCGTACGGCGATCATTTTTAAACTATTCGAAAGAGACATTATTTCTTGGGAAAGCGTCCTGCGGACGCTAAGGAATATAAAAAAACACGTATATGTTTTTCGCTCGGTCAGTCCTCGGATTGCTTCGCAAACCGAGTTTCTAATATTCCTCAGCGCCCAACGGGCGCCAAACAGGGAAGTAATGATGCTTTTCGAGTAGATTCCGCAGGATTGCAAAGCAATCCGAGGACCTGACCGAGCGAGAAAAGCATCATTACTTCCTATATCTGGTTCTGGCAATACTCTGAATAACGTGTCAGGAGCTCTGTCTGCTGTGAGGACATTGATTGCTGCAGCCTGGATAATTCACGCAGGTTTCTGGCATCTATGGCCAATCGTATTTCGGTAAACACGGATACATAATCCTGTGTATCTTTTGCGAGACGATTCCTGATTTTGTTGATTTCCTTCCACATTGCTTCATCATAGGGATTCTGGGGATTATGATATGCAACCAGATCCCTGATCGCAGTAAGATTTTCGGGAATGATACGCTCAGAGAGTTCCATCTGCCAGATGTCGAGCATGGCACGGGCATAGGATGCAATCAGGGCATCACTGAAGACATCACCTGCACAGAGTACTGTCATGAGATGGTCATCGTGCAGCAAAGTCCGCAGCGACTCATAAACAGTGGCAGGCGGGCTGCCGAAAAGACGGTCCCTGTCTTTGGCAGAGTAGGTGACAAAAATATCATCTTCCGATCGATAGATACGGTCTTTTTTGAGGTATTCAGACGGCTCGTCAAATCCCTTACAGAAATCCTTTTCAAGTTCCTTTTCTGATTTTCCGGATGATACGGCATATTCAATTCCATCGATCATGCATTGAAAGATTGCAGCAAGACATAAATATGTATTGGTGAGCGGATTCGGGGATCGAATTTCAAATCGCGTCCTGGTCTGATCTTCGAAATCCCGGATTAACCCCAAAAGTACCGTGCGGTTGCGGGAGGGTGTTTCAAGATCTTTTCCAAGGGATGCAACAGCATGCGTCGGTGCCTCGAACCCCGGCTGCAAGCGGCGGAAACTGTCGTTTGTTACGGAAATAAAAGGACTGATAATTGAATAGTGCTTCATAAAACCAAATAATGCGCCCCAGCCGATCACTCCCAAATAATTCTCTTTGACATCTTTGGGGGAAAGCAGATTCACATTGCTTCCATCTTTAAGAAAGGCAATGGCATTAATATGCGTATGTTCGCCGCTTCCAATAACTCCGGGCAGCGGCTTAGCAGAGAAACTCACATCCAATCCATGCATCCGGAATACTTCTTTAATGAAAATGCGGGCAAAAAGCTCGTAATCAGAAGCCTGGACAGCTGGAGCAAACTGCCAGTCGACCTCGAGCTGTTCCATAATGTGCTGCAGATCCCCCTTGCCAGTAAGGTGAGCCTTGACGCCGCCAACTTCCTTGTGCGCCATTTCAGGCGAAAAACCATACAAATCGAGAAGGACCATGACTTCCTCCAGCGCCGTACGAACAACACCTTTTGTTCTTTTCCAGTATTGTTCCTTCAGGTTTTCGGAAATGGTCAGCCTGTCAGCATTGAATCTCTCGTCCGGAGAACTGACCCAGAACTCAAGTTCGGTAGCCGAAAGGAACTCAATATGATCCACGCTGTCAATTTTAAACCCGAGATTGCTGCAAAGCGAAGAGTTAGCTTCAAGCAGATGATATATTTCCTTTTTATAACGATCCACTGAACGCTTAAGAATTGAACGTGAACACACCTGATTCCCGTTATGAATCAGAAAAGACGGAATGCGCAGGGTGCCAACAGGCCTTAGCGATGCTGAATCAATATTTTCATAGTTGTAGTCAACAAACCAGAAGACACCCCTGTCAGGCTCGAAGTCCACACGGCCGTCATTCAATGCGGCAATGCCGGGCAGAACAACGGAAGAACCGTCGGTCTGAATCATATACCCGCTGATATATGCGTCAACATTACTCAGGAAGAGGCTCATGGGTATCTTCTCGTCAGTATCATTTCCGGCAAGATCTATGCCGACAAAGGATACGAAGCGGATTTCAGGGTGGCTGCCAAGTATTCGGATCAGTTCATCCGCTGTGTGTGTTTCAACAGGCAGGGAATAGAGCAATTCCGGATAAATCTTGAAAATTGTCATAATTATTCTGCCTTTCTGAATGAAAATGATACAATCTGATTATACCATTTGCTGTCTTGATTATGAGGTTATATAATAAAGGGAATTCAGTTGAGAATATTAAAAAAACTCATGCTATTTTGGGGGGGTTCCCATGAAATTGAACGATTGTGCCGAGTTGCTGAAAGCTGAAGTCATTGTTCCGATCGAAGACATGGATCTTGAGATCCTTGTTGCCTGCGGTTCGGATCTGATGAGTGATGTAATGGCATTTTCCTGTGAATCAAATCAGATGATGCTTACCGGTCTTGTTAATCCGCAAACCGTACGGACAGCTGAAATGATGGATGTAAAGGTTATTCTTTTTGTCCGCGGAAAGAGACCGGATCAGGTCATGTGTGATCTTGCCGCCGAGAAGGGAATTGCACTTCTTTCGACACCGCTTCGCATGTTTACGAGCTGCGGGCTTCTTCATGAAGCAGGTGTTCGCGGGAAGGGGGAGCAATTATAGAACCTATTATTCGCGAATATCCAATACAGGATAATGATTTTACGCATGCCGGTGAAGCATCAAGCAATATGAAAAAAGCGCTTACGCGTCTCGGCGTCAACCCCGCATCAATCAAGAGGGCTGCTATAGCCATGTATGAGGCTGAAATCAATGCCGTCATACATGCACACGGCGGCGTCGCGGTGGTACATATTTATCCGGATGCCGTAACGATAGAAATAATTGATCATGGTCCGGGTATCCCGGATGTCGACCAGGCAATGAAGGAAGGCTTTTCAACCGCACCGGATACTGCCAGGGAGATGGGATTCGGAGCAGGAATGGGACTGCCTAATATGAAAAAACATGCAGACAGTCTTGAGATAGAAACAGCAGTCGGAGTAGGTACAAAAGTAACACTACACATCAAATTCTGACGGAAGAGGATATAGGTCGTGGGAAAACTTCATAGCGTAGCATTAAACCGGGATCTATGTGTCGGTTGTACAAATTGTATTAAGGGCTGTCCGACAGAGGCAATTCGCGTTCGTGACGGAAAAGCTGTTATTGACGAAGCACGATGCATCGACTGCGGGGAATGTATACGCATCTGTCCCCATCATGCAAAAGGAGCTGTTACGGATCCTTTTCCTGATTTGGCTGCACCGCATAAAGACAATCCCTGTGTCGCACTCATTCCGCCTTCCCTGTATGCACAGTTTGGACCACCGGCTACTCGTGCCATGATTATCCGGGCGATGTATTCCCTTGGATTTGATTATGTCTATGAAGTAGCCCTTGGAGCCGCAGCATCCTCCATGCGTACCAAGGAGATCCTCGATGAAAAAAGAAAATTGGCCCAGACACTTCCAAACGAGGAAGTTTCTTCTGTTTTCCCGCTGATCTCATCGGCCTGCCCGGTTGTCGTCCGCTTGATCCAGATGAAATATAAAGCACTGATCCCTCATCTCGTGCCGCTGGATGCCCCAATGGAAATAACAGCTCGTTTTGCACGCCAGGAAGTATCTAAAAAGACCGGACTTCCTCCGGAAAATGTACGCATTTATTTTTTGTCACCATGTCCGTCGAAGCGTTCTGCCACACTCAATCCGCTTGGACACAAGGATTCTGAAGTGAATTTTGTGCTGGGAATACATGAGGTATATCCGCTTCTTTTAAACATGCTGGAGAAATCCCTGTCCGTTTCTTCCGGTGAGATCAAACCTCCTTTGCTTTACAGCCTTGCGGATCCCTCGGGTGTGCAGTGGGCTTCTGCCGGGGGGGAGGCCGCCACTTTGGAAACAGAAAAATATATGGCGGTAGACGGAATTCATAATGTCATTTCCATATTGGAGGAAATTGAAAATGAGCAGCTTACCGATATTGAGTTTGTAGAGCCATCCTGTTGTTTCGGAGGGTGCATCGGCGGACCGCTTGTTGTGGCCAATCCATTTTCTGCAAGAGCACGTATGCGTGGTTTTGTCAGGGCTACAAAAGAAGAAATGGAAAAGCAACCGGATTTGTTTATGAAGCCGGAATCCATGGAGCCTCATTTGTGGGATGTTCCCCTGTCAGAGAATAATGCGATGCGGTTGGATGAGAACATTGAAACGGCCCTTGGTAAATACGACCAGATGGAACAGATTCTGGCAACACTTCCCGGCCTTGACTGCGGTGCCTGCGGCGCCCCGACCTGCGCAGCTCTTGCAGAGGATATTGTGCAGGGAAATGCACTTGAGACAGACTGCATTATTAAACTCAAGGAACATATACGGCGTGTAGCAAGGGAAATTAATATTCTGGATCTCTAAAGCCGTAAAAATCATAATTTATAGGGAGAAATAATGAAAACACCATATATGCTCTCGAATCTTATATCAGACCTTGATCTGACTGTACTCACGGATATTTATCAGGATCTGCCGGTATCACGCGGATATTGCTGTGATATGTTAAGTTGGGCTATGTCCCGTCTGGATGGGGAAACATGCTGGTTTACCATACTGAACAGTATAAATGTTGTTGCAGTTGCTTCACTTGCCGGATGTCCCCTGGTTGTTCTGACTGAAAATGTCTCTATGGGTGAAGAAGTCATTGCTAAAGCAAAAGACGAAAATATATGTATCTGTGTGTCGGAGGAATCAACTTTTGATGCGGCTGCCCATCTTGCCGATGCATTCAAAAAGCATTGCTGAAGGAATAGATTATGAATATCTCCTATGATCTGCACATACATTCAGCCTTATCGCCCTGTGCAGAGAATGACATGACTCCTGGCAATATTGTTGGAATGTCATTTCTGAACGGCCTTGATCTTATTGCCATCACGGATCACCAGAGCTGCGCGAATGTCAGATCAGCACTTGCAGCAGCAGATCTTCTTCGTATGGAGAAAAATGCTGCACCTGTAATAATTGCGGGCATGGAGATTGAATGTGCGGAAGGATTCCACGTTCTGGCATATTTTCCGGATCCCGACACAGCCGATTCCTTTGAAGAATTTCTGCAAGGCCATCGATTTTTGGTTCCCAACCGGCCAGAGATATTTGGACAGCAATACCTGTTTGATAATGATGACAGGATTGCAGGAACTGTGCCGGATCTTTTGCTTACAGCCGTTGACTTAAGCTCCAGTCAGATCGAAAGATCCGTATGGACAGCCGGGGGATATATGGTTCCGGCTCATATAGACCGGCATTCCTATAGCATGATGGAAAGTTTGGGGTGTATTCCTGAAGAATTCAGCGGGAAAATACTTGAACTTTCAAAAAGCTGCGATCAAGCCGTGTTTTTTAGTATGCATCCTGAATTACTTCCCTATTACTTCCTCCGGAATTCTGATGCCCATCGCCTTATGGATATTTCTGATCCGGGGAGTTTGCTGGATTTACTGCAGATTGGTCCGGACACATTCGATGCAACTCATGTTGTTCAGGCGTTGCGGGAAAAGTCTTTCAAGTGATATAATGACCAGGTTGACAGACATCCATAGTTTATTCATCGCAAAAGACCGGAAAATCAACTTCCGTCATGCAGGCGGTGGGACAGGAGCACATTGTGCGGGACATATCCCTTCATCTGCTGGATATCCTTACAAATTCCGTTTCGGCCGGTGCTTCCCATATGCTGATCCGTATTAAGGCAGATCAGCAGAAGGATTTACTTACCATCCGGATAGAAGATGACGGGAAAGGTATGCATCCCGATTTTTTAAAGAGGGTTACTGATCCGTTTTCAACAACAAGGACTACCCGGAAGGTTGGACTTGGACTTTCCTTGTTTAAAGAAGCATGCGGGATAACCGGCGGAGATCTTGTTATTGAATCAAAACTGGGTGCAGGAACAACTGTTACAGCAACTATGGGGATTTCTTCCATCGACAGGATTCCTTTAGGTAATACGGGTGAAACGCTTTCAGGACTGATCAGTTCTTTCCCCGACCGTGATTTCGCAATTGTGTTTTCGAACGATCAGGGTGAAGAAGAGGGACTTGATACTATGGATCTAAGAGAGCGGCTTGGGGATGTTCCCCTATCACAACCGGATGTCTACGTTTTCGTACGTGACTATATTCAAGAGCAGCAACAAAAAATTCTGGGAGGTATTTAACATGAAATCATTATCAGAACTGGAACAGATCAAAAAGAAGGCACAATTGGATATGGCGGCAAGAAACCAGTCCGGCAAAAGAATTGTAGTGGGAATGGCAACCTGTGGAATTGCTGCTGGAGCAAGACCGGTAATGGCCACCCTTGTTGAAGAACTTCGCACAAGAAGTATCGCAGATGTATCTGTTTCAATGACAGGCTGCCTTGGTCTGTGCAGACTTGAGCCGATTGTTGAAGTTATTGATGCTGATGGAAATAAGGTAACTTATGTAAGGATGGATTCCAATAAAGCGAAACGTGTTATTGCAGAGCACATCATTAACGGACAGGTTTGTCTGGATCTTACTATCTCCGCAGAAGATACGAAGTAAATATGTTTTTTGCAGGAATAATAATTGATTCTTTAAGGATTGACCGGCTTGAGAAGAAATGGGCAGCCCGCTGCTTGTTTCTTCTTATTATTGCTATATCCATATCTTCAAATCTCTGGCCGTTGGGAGACCCTGATTTTTCGAAATTCACAGCATGGGCAGAGAGTTTCAACAATACATCGGAAATGTATGCTTCGATTTTATCGTCGAGGGATATTGCATTACAGATTATTTCAATCGGGAATATAATATATTGCCTGTTTTTTGTCGCTGTCCTGTTTGTATACATTTTTATCGCAATATTGTATTCAAGAATTTATGTGGGTGAGAAGAGCGGTCAGAAACTCGGCCAAAGCTGCCTCGCATATTTGAAGTACCTGCCAATACTGATTGTATTTTACATAATGGTTTCAATTCCGGTTGTTATTTTGAACTGGATCGGGTTGATCCTATTGATCTATATAGTGCCGGCTTTGTTCTTTTCACCAATTCTAATTACGCTTGAAAAGAAAAATCCTATAGATGCCCTTATTTTCAGTTATCGTTATACAAAAGGAGTTAAGTTCTCGATTGTCTGGGATATTATGACTTTGTATTGTATGTATCGGGCAGCCGAATGGTTGTTTCTCGGGTTTCTGCCGACTGCATCGAGTGCTGTGGTTCTACTGGACAGTTTCTTCACTGCCTTTTTCGTGTTGGCTTTTGGAAGGATGACAGGGATATTCTATGATCGTCTTCACATACATCCGATACCGCCGGTAACTGCCCCGCTGAATTAGTATGCTGCTTTATTCTTATGAAAAGCAACATAACTCAGAACGAAATTGTTGAACAATTATCCTGCTTGCTGCGAACCGGCAACAGTGCATCAGCTAAAAATAGTTGTAATTTCTTGAAAAGACCTCTATTATTAATATGTTCGAAACGACATAAAAAACAATACGGAGGATTCATACATGGAAGAAAAAAGTGAAGCAATCAGAAAACATATTGAATGGCAGGGAAAGATTGAAGTTATCGCCCGTGCACCAGTCGGCACTAAAAAAGAATTGGCCATAGCATATACACCCGGTGTAGCTGAGCCGTGCCTCGAGATTTCACAAAACGTGGACCTTTCATATTTATATACACGCCGCCACAACCTTGTGGCTGTGGTTACAGATGGTACCGCAGTCCTTGGACTTGGTGATATTGGACCAGAAGCAGGAATGCCTGTTATGGAAGGTAAGTGCGCACTCTTCAAGGCTTTCGGTGACGTTGATGCTTTCCCTCTTTGCATCCGTTCCAAGAATGTGGACGATATCGTTAATACTGTTGCTCTTCTTGCCGGTTCATTCGGCGGTATCAACCTTGAAGATATTTCTGCACCCCGCTGTTTTGAAATCGAGAAACGCCTTAAGGCTATTTGTGATATTCCGATTTTTCATGATGACCAGCATGGAACAGCCGTTGTTACTTTAGCCGGCATGATAAATGCACTTCGTATTGTCGACAAGAAGCTTTCTGAAGTTTCCGTTGTTGTCAATGGTGCAGGCGCTGCTGCGACAGCAATTACCAAGCTCCTGATTTCCTGTGGGCTGTCCGATGTTGTCCTCTGCGACAGAACCGGTGCAATCTGGGCCGGACGCGAGAATCTTAATGATGCAAAGACGGAAATCGCTTCAATGACAAACAGTAAGCTGAAAAAGGGCGGACTCAAAGATGTTATCGTCGGAGCTGATGTATTCATAGGAGTCTCTGCTCCGGGGGTTCTTACGGAAGAAATGGTTAAATCTATGGCAAAAGATCCAATCGTATTTGCCTGCGCAAACCCTGTTCCTGAGATTCTGCCTGAACTTGCCCACAAAGCCGGCGTTAAGGTTATGGCAACAGGCCGTTCCGATTACCCCAACCAGGTCAATAACGTCCTTGCATTCCCCGGTATTTTCCGCGGAACATTGGATGTGCGTGCAAGCGATATCAATGACGAGATGAAGCTGGCTGCAGCATATGCAATTGCAGATCTTGTAAGCCCTGAAGAGCTGAATCCCGAATTTGTTATTCCGGATGCATTTGATCCCCGCGTTGGAAAAGCAGTTGCTGCAGCTGTAAGTGCTGCTGCCAGAAAAAGCGGCGTAGCCCGTATCTAATTCGAGCACGTACTATTCATTCTGCATATAGATAAGGAGTATGGCATATTCAGACCGATGTGAACATTGGCAAAGAGGAAGTACATGCAGGGAAATCTGTTTTGTCGGATCTTCATGTCCACACGGAATACTCGGATGGTTCCAACACACCGGATGAGGTTTTTGAAATGGCCCGTACCCTGGACATCCATGATCTTGCCCTGACAGATCATGATACGACGCATTGGTTAACATCAAGCGGAATTGATGCCTTTTACAGGGCTCAAACATTTGGTATTTCTCTGATAAGAGGAATCGAAGTGTCGGCACGTGACTATGATACAGGTAAAAAGGCTCACATTCTTGGTTATTGGCCAGGGTGTGAGTCTTTTATGCCTGTTAATCTTCTTCCGTTCTGCCAAACTATGCAGGAGAGAAGAACAGAAGTAAGTTATCGACAGATTGCCGTCCTGCAAAGACTGGGAATACCAATCACTGTTGAGGAAGTACTGGAAAACTGCAAGGCTGATCAAATTTTTAAGCATCACATTTTAAAGACATTGTTTGTAAAAGGTCTCATAAATGACATTATGGGAGATTTTTACAGACAGCATTTTCGAAGGGGCTGCGACTGCTTTTTTGAAATTGAATATGTATCAGCCCAGGATGTTGTGGCAGCGATTCGCGCTGACAACGGTTACCCTGTACTGGCACATCCCGGACAACAGAAGAACTATTCATCCGTTCCCGCCTTATCGGAAGCCGGACTTTTGGGGATTGAATATCTGCACCCTGTTCACACGGAAGAAGACAAATCTCAAATTGCTGATATAGCACAAAATTTCGGCCTTTTCAAAACAGCCGGGAGCGATTTCCATGGTCTTTATCATTCGGGCAGGTCACTCGGCTCATGTATTCTGTCAGATGAAGACAGGAATGAGCTTGTCAGACAGGGATTGCTAAATAAGAAATAGATGATTCAGATGCTCACTTTGGAGGCGTCTGCATGATCTGCAGATAATAAAGGAGTGTATATGAATCAGACCAGTACGAATACGAATCCAGTTCATCATGCATTTCTTGAAATGCTTCACGACCGCAGTTATTGGGCGGTACTTCTGACCATAGGACTTCCGGTTGCGCTTCAGAATCTTTTCAGTTCAGGACTCAATCTGGTTGACAGCGTTATGGTTGGAAGGCTTGGTGACACATCCCTTGCGGCCGTCGGAATAGCAAATACTGTTTTCTTTCTTATGGTTGTATTTATGTTCGGCATTGGTTCGGGCATAGCAATATTTATCGCCCAGTACTGGGGCCGGAAAGACTATGCCGGTGTACGTATGACAATGGCGATCGGTATTGGAGCCGGCTTTGTTGTTTCGATCTTTTTTATGATTATTACATTGATCTGGCCCACGCAAATCATGCAGATATTCACGTCTGACGCAGAAGTTGTTAGACTTGGCGCCGGATTCTTGCGTATCATTGCATTTAGTTATCCGCTTGCCGCCATATCCAATGTTTTTTACAGCGGACTTCGCAGTGTGAAAAAAGCCGCGCTTCCCCTATGGGTATCCGCTGTTTCAATTATAACCAATACTGTTTTAAATGCTCTTCTGATATATGGAATGGCCGGATTCCCAAGATTGGGCGTTCGGGGCTCCGCTATCGCAACGCTGATAGCAAGATCACTGGAATTGCTGCTGATTATCAGCATGGTCTATCTGCGTAAATATCCAATTGCCATTCACTTCAGGGACTTTGCCGCGGTGCATGCATCTTTCCTACGGGAAATTCTGCGCGTTACAACACCGGTCATGCTGAATGAAGGTTTGTGGGCTCTCGGCATATCAACGTACACGCTTCTTTTTGCTAAAATGGGTACAGAATATGTTGCATCTTTTAATATTCTCCAGACAATAGACCGTCTTGCATTTGCACTTACCATGGGAATGGCTTCTGCTACGGCAGCGCTGGTCGGGCACAAAATCGGAGAAGGACAGACTGCACATGCATATACGTATGCGGCACGTACCAATATTCTGGGAACTCTGCTAGGAGCATGTATGGGCGTGCTGCTCTTTTTAAAAAGTGCAGATTTAGTAAGTCTTTTTAATGTGTCTGAGCAGGTTAAGGGTAATGCAGTCATCCTGATACGTCTCTTTGCCGTTATGATTCCGATTAAGACCTTTAATCTGGAGAATTTGCTGGGCGCACTTCGTTCAGGCGGTGATACACGTTTTGCATTTCTGGCTGAAATCATTCCACTGTGGTTTTTTGCCATACCTATGGCTTTTCTGGCCGGCTGGAAGTTCTTATGGGCTTTACCGTTTGTCTATCTGCTTACCATTTCCGATGAAATATTCAAGGCGATTTTTGGAATAAAGAGATTCACATCTAAAAAATGGATTAATGTAATGAAGTCAAGTGATGAAATGTAACAGGAGTTTGATCGGAAACCTGCTGTTATGTGAGTCGATTCGAAAAGGATTGATTCGCTATTGTCCGCTGTTTTATTGAACTGGTTTGTTTATATGTGATACAATAACCGAAAAATAGATAAAGAGCTATTATTTTAAATGGAGGTAAATTATGCTTGATCGTTATGAACTTCTTCGACTGATTGAACACAATGCGAGATTAACACAGCCAGAGTTAGCTGTTATGCTTGGTACAACGGAGGAAGCAATTGCAGCAGAGCTGGAACAACTCCACAATGATGATATTATTCTGGGATATACAACCGTAGTTAATTGGGAAAAAACAAAAAGAGAATCCGTAACCGCATTGATCGAGGTCAGACTTACTCCGCAGCGTGATATGGGATTTGATAAGATAGCACAGCATTTATACCGTTATCCCCAGGTTACATCCTGTTATCTGATGTCGGGCGGATTTGACCTGATGCTCATCATCGAGGATTCAACACTACGTGAAGTTGCCTCGTTTATTTCCAACAAGGTTGCTCCCATTGAGGGTGTTGTTTCTACTGCCACTCACTTTATTCTTAAGAAATACAAAAGCAACGGTGTAGTCTTTGAAGACAAGCCGGTTGACAAACGTGAGGCCGTAATCCTCTGAATACGCACCTATTCAATGAATTCAATTTATTAGGTGAGAAGAGGGGATATGCATATGCTTGACAATTCTAACGACTATTTATCGGAACAGGTGAGAGCAATTCCTCCGTCTGCCATACGAAGGTTTTTTGATCTGGCGAATGAAATGAAAGGCGAAGTTATTTCGCTTTCCATCGGCGAACCGGATTTCGTCACTCCCTGGCACATACGTGAGGCCGGCATATATTCCCTTGAACAGGGCTATACGCATTATTCACCGAATCAGGGTTACCTTGAGTTAAGAGAAGCAATAAACGAATATATGATCCGCCGGTTTTCCCTTTCTTATAACCCGAAGACAGAAATTTTGGTTACAGTCGGCGGCAGTGAGGCCATCGACCTTACAGTACGTGCACTGATCAACCCGGGCGACGAAGTGATTATTATTGAGCCGTGTTTTGTGGCTTATAAAGCAACTGTTGTAATGGCAAGGGGTGTACCGGTTATAGTTACAACCACAGCTGACAATAATTTCAAGGTAAAAGCGGAAGATATTGAAGCTGCAATAACGGATAGGACTAAGCTCCTGATGATCGGATACCCCAATAATCCGACGGGCGCTACTATGTCAAAAGAGGAACTTACCTCCATTGCGGCTGTTTTGGAACGTTACCCGCATGTGATGATTCTGTCCGACGAGTTATATTCGGAGTTGTCTTATGACGAAAACGGCCATTGCTCCCTTGCTTCTTTCCCTGCACTTTATGACCGCACAATTATTGTAAATGGTTTTTCAAAGGCTTTTGCAATGACTGGCTGGCGTATCGGATTTGCATGCGGACCCGAGCCTTTTCTGTCTGCGATGAATAAGATTCATCAGTACTGCATCATGAGCTCACCTTCAACGGCACAGTTTGCTGCTATCGAAGCGGCCAGGAACGGCGACAAGGACACAAAGGATATGTGTGCTGAGTACAACCGCAGGCGAAGGGTCATTGTTCATGGCTGCAGACAGGCCGGACTGACATGTTTTGAGCCTTTCGGCGCATTCTATGCTTTTCCGGGCATTCAAGGCCTTGGCATTGATTCAGAAACCTTCTGCGAACGCTTCTTGACAGAAAAGAAAGTCGCTATTGTACCGGGAAACGCGTTTGGAAATTGCGGGGAAGGCTATGTAAGAATCAGCTATGCCGCTTCAATGGAAAACATAAAAGAAGCAGTTGTTCGACTGACGGAATTTGTTAACGTCATAAAAAATGAGGGGAAACACAAATAATGATTGAATTTGATATCTACAGGCTGGAACTTGAAGCAATGCATGAACCGCTTGCACTTCTTAAAGAGTCCCTTCATATCGGTAATCTGCATGATGAGATTTCAGAACTTGAAGCACGTGCACAGGAGCCGGATTTCTGGGAGAATGTAGAAGGCGCCCAGATAACGCAGACACGCATGCGCCAGCTTCAAAAGCGGGTAGATCGTTTCCATAATCTCGAAAGGGAAAGGGAGGACCTTCTTCTTCTCTGTGAGCTGGGTAACGAGGAGGACGATGCTGAAATTCTATCTGAGATTCAGCAGGGTGTTATTCGATTCCGCCATGATTTTGAAAAAATGCGGCTTGAGACACTTCTGACAGGTGAATATGACAAAAATAATGCTATTTTGACTCTGCATGCAGGTGCCGGCGGAACGGAAGCCCAGGATTGGGTTTCCATGCTGTACAGGATGTATAACAGATGGGCAGAAGCGCACGACTTTACTGTCAAAGAACTTGATTTCCTTGACGGCGATGAAGCCGGAATTAAAAGTGCATCTATCCTGATATCCGGAGATAACGCATATGGCTTTCTTCGTTCGGAGATTGGCGTGCATAGACTGGTCCGCATCTCTCCGTTTGATTCTTCCGGCAGACGGCACACATCCTTTGCTTCCTGTGAAGTCATTCCTGAGCTTGATGACACAATAAAAATTGTCATCAGAATGGAGGATTTGCGAATTGATACATACCGCGCTTCAGGTAAAGGCGGACAGCATATTAATAAAACAGATTCGGCTGTGCGGCTCACACATATCCCGACAGGATGCGTAACATCCTGCCAGTCTGAACGATCCCAGGTGCAGAACAAGGAAACAGCTATGACTATGATGAAATCCAAGCTTTTTGCGCTGGCCCAGGCGGCCCATATGGAGAAAATCGAGGACCTCAAAGGAAACCAGATGGATATTGCATGGGGAAGCCAGATCCGTTCTTACGTTTTTTGCCCATATACAATGGTTAAGGATCACAGGACCGGATATGAAGTAGTTGATGTCGACAGTGTCATGGATGGTGAACTGGACGGGTTTATCAATGCGTTTCTTTCCGGAATGCAGATAGAAAAGTAATAATTAATTACCGAATAAGCATATAAAAAGGGCGGAATCATTGAAGATTCCGCCCTTTTCTTATGTTGCGCCCGGGTAATATCAGCTATAACATTTGACATAATATTTGATTGAGTATTTTCCGATATCGCTGCCGCTGGATTTTGCGGTAATTGCAACTGTCTTCGTTTCCGTTTTGATAATGACATCAGTGCTGACCGGCGTCCCAATAAATGAATTTGATTTGTCCGGATCTGCAGTAAATGTAAAATCAGGGCTGGTGACTTCCGATATTTTGATATTAGAGGTAGTAAAAGCAATTGTGATATATTCTACACCATCATAAAGAGAGACGTCACTGGTCCCCAGATTTTTGAAAAGAATGTTGAAAGTAGCTGTATCACCGTTTGATTTACCGTCAGCAATCGTTGTTGAAAACCCTGAAGGGATCATTGCGGACGAAGTATTCGCGGCTGTAGTTGACTTCGTTGTTTCAGCGGCGGTAGTTTCCTGGGCTGCGGCTGTGGTTTCCTGTGTTGCGGCAGTAGTGGCAGTCGATTCCGGTTTTGTCGCTGCAGATGTGGTTTCTTGAGATGCTGCTTTCGTTTCGGTAGCTGCTGCCGCGGCTGTTGGAGCGGCAGTGGTTGTTGAGGTTGTTGACTTAGAATCTGAAGACGAACCAAACAAGCTGGAAAAGGTGCTGTCAAAATTGGTGTTATTCCATAATGAAAATACAGCAACCAATACAGTTATCATAAGAAGCAGGATCAGAAGCGGCATGTGGCTCTGCGTCCTGGACCTTTTAGTTTTGATTTCGACCTGGCCGAGAGGCGCAATGTTGCCCATCTGCTGCGCGGCCGTATAACTGGCACCAGGGCGTACTGTAGGGGGAACCGCTGCAGGTGTGCTGCCTGATTTTGAAGTTGAAGGGTCGGCTTTGTTTTTGTTTTTCGAAAATACCTGCGGAATATCATATGCCGGTTCGAGTGATGCTTCGTATGTTGAATCGAACGGCTTGAAAATGGGTATCCCGATCTCGGAATACAACACATCTGACTGCACATTCATATTCCCGGATTGATCAGGCTGTTCATTGTCCTGCGCCTGCATACCGTTATGCGAGGAAGAACTGTCAGAATCCGCAGAATCATTCACAATATTGTCAGATCGATCCGAATATTTTTCTCGAACACCCTCAGATACCGTTTGCATAGTATCGTTTGCTTTGAAAGACAGAAAAAGAGGAAAAGCAGAGTCGCCTTCATCCGCATCTGCATTCTCATCTGCATCCGTGTCTGCTGAATCAGTATTATCAACTGATTCAGCAGGCTCTGTCGGATCTTCATACGGTGAATTCAGATTATTCGAAAAAAGAGATTCAGGCTGCAAAGAAGTATGTTCAGAAGAAAAACCCGAGTTCTCATCAGGGTCCTTTGCCTCAAAGTCGGGAAGTGAATCTTCTTCAGAATGAAAAAGTGAAATGTTATCATTCAATGAGTTGTTCTGTGATGACTGGAAAACGGAGCCTGATTCATTTTCTGAAGAGACCGGATTTTCCGGCAGACCTAGACTGCGTTTCTCTTCCAGAATGCGCTTGCGAAGAATATCCTTTGCTTCGGAGTGATTCTCATTCATACTTCTGCTGTTACCTCCAATATATCATTTCTGCCAGATCTATATTTTAACCTATAATAATCGTAAATAGCGACAGATAAATGTTACAGCCAAAAAGTAAATACTGCAATATCAACAAATGGATACAATACAAAGAAACATAAAAATAATACGAAATAATTATTAACAGGAAACAAAACCAACAAAAAATATATGCGAATTTGCATTTGGTGTTTGACATGCGGCATTCGTCGTGCTACTATATCTAAGCACCTAAGCGGGAGAACAAGCTCGTGTGGCGGAATCGGCAGACGCAACGGACTTAAAATCCGTCGGGGTAATTCCCGTACCGGTTCAAGTCCGGTCACGAGCACCACAATATCTTGTGTGGTTCAATCGATAAACGGTGCAGCAATATGATATCGCGGAGTGGAGCAGTTGGTAGCTTGTCGGGCTCATAACCCGAAGGTCGTGTGGTTCGAGTCCCACCTCCGCAACCATTAAGAAAGTCTGGAAGCATTCGTGTTTCCGGACTTTTTTCTTTTCTCATTTTTCCTGTCAGACATGAATACGATATGATTGGAATCGCAAACAGTACAGTGATTTTTGTTTTGTTTGTAAATTTATCATTTCACTTTCATAAGTCATTAAAATGATTTTCGTATTCGCCGAATTGTAATTGTTGGTTTTGAAATGAAAATCGCTTGTGAAATTGTGTGTTGAAAGTGCACTGAAATGGATTATAATTTACTGCATGATTGGTTAAAATGCACAAATGACATTTTTCATATGAATAGTTATACTGAAAACAACTAATTATTTGAAACCGTAAGAATTTCAAAGTTGCAGGAAATTGAATGTTTACAAATATATCAGAAGTTTCACAATTACAGTGGGGGGAAGATATTATGTCGTCAATTGATTTGAATTATTCTATTGATACGGAAGAAAGCAAAGCTGATAATCAAAAAGAAATGGAAAAAAGAGATGATAGAAGAGAACAGCTTACAAGGATACTTATGGTGCTTTCTTTGTTTATCATGCTTTTCATAATGATTGTTGCAGTAATCGCGAATTAATGGATTTGTTGCTTCAATAAATATATAATTTAAGCCTGTAACATTAATGCTGCAGGTTTTTTTTGTTTTCTATTGTTCATGATAGAAGGAAGTGGCATATTGTGGGTAATCATATGATACAGGTAACAGCTGCAATTATTGAGAGAGATGATCAAATTCTTATCTGTCAAAGGAGCGGCGGAGGCAGCTGTGCATTTCATTGGGAATTTCCAGGCGGGAAGCTCGAACCGGACGAGACCAGGGAGGAATGCCTCGTCCGCGAATGTAAAGAAGAGCTAGGCGTTGATATCGGAATTGTGGAAATCTATAAGGAAACCATCTATCGGTACCCTGATAACGAGATCTCATTTACTTTTTTTAAAGCTGCCATTATCAGCGGTGATATTTGTATGAACATACATAAGGATATCCGTTGGGTAGAACGCAGTCAGATGAAAGATTTTGTATTCTGTCCGGCTGATGTTCCGATCGCTGAGCAGTTGTGCAAAGATATAATCGAAAACTCACTTCAGCACAATTAGTTTATAATAGAGTCATGATGTTATATATTTATCTGAATATTTACGTGTTTTTCGGGAGGTGTAATTATGGCTAAGATTTATTTGGCAGGCGGATGTTTTTGGGGCCTTGAAAAATACATGTCGGGCATCAGGGGGGTTACGTCGACGCAGGTCGGATATGCGAACGGAAATGCCGCGCAACCTACATACGAAGATGTTTGTAACCGTAATACCGGTCACGCCGAGACTGTTAAGGTCCAGTATGATCCCGGCATACTCTCGCTTCCCTTTTTACTGAATTTGTTTTTTGATGCTATAGATCCGACATCTTTGAATCGACAGGGCGGAGATCGCGGCACGCAGTACCGCTCGGGTATTTTTTACTCGGAGCCGTTGGATATACCGATAATTGAAAAGTCATTATCCGAATTGCAGAAGCGATATGATAAACCTATTGCAGTATTGGTTGAGCCTCTTCTGAATTTCTATCCTGCAGAAGAATATCACCAAAAATATCTGGATAAGAACCCCAACGGTTATTGCCATATCGGGCGGGATAAGTTTGAAAAAGCAGCAGGAGCGGTTGTGAATCCTGCAGATTATGCTCTTCCTGACCTGACGTCACTGCAAAAAGTTTTGAGCGACTCACAGTACAAAGTCACTCAAAAAGGCGATACTGAACCGCCCTTCCAAAATGAATTCTGGAATTATTACCAGTCCGGAATTTATGTTGATATAACAACGGGAGAGCCGCTGTTTTCATCTTCCGATAAATTCGAATCGGGTTGCGGGTGGCCGAGTTTTTCAAAACCGATCGATCCTAATGTTATCAGGGAAAAAATAGATACATCTCATAATACGGTTCGTACAGAGGTGAAAAGTCGTGTTGGGGAGGCTCATCTGGGTCATGTTTTCCAGGATGGACCAATGAAGACAGGCGGACAGCGCTATTGCATCAACAGCGCTGCGCTGCGGTTTATTCCAAAGAACCAAATGGAAGAAGAAGGTTATGGGTATTTAATCAACCTGGTGATATGAATATAATCCGCGGAGGATTGTTAATGCCTTCCTGTTATGTAAAAGGATAGAAATCAATGAAAAAATATTTATTTGTCGCTGTTTTTGCTTGTTTTGGAGCGATAATCAGGTTTTTATTGGAGTCTGTCCAAATAAACGCCCATTTATTTGATTTTCCTGTTAATACGCTGCTGATTAATGTGGCCGGCAGTTTTGTATTATGCCTGATCCTGACAATTGGATTTGACGTATGGAAAATAGATGCGGATCTGAAGCAAGGCTTAACTACAGGATTTATAGGAGCATTCACGACATTTTCAACATTTTGTAAAGAGACGGTTTTGTTGATGCAGCAAAATAAATTGTTTGTTGCGGGAACATATATTGCTGCTTCGCTGGCACTCGGAATCCTGGCAGCTTTCGCAGGCTGCTTACTGGGGGATAGAATAAACCACTCTTTCAGAAAAAGGATAGTTATGACGGATGAAAGGGAAGGGGACACGCAGTAATGGATATATTGCTGGTTGGCATTGGCGGCGCATTCGGTGGAACCCTGCGGTTTTTTCTTGGAAAATTTATTTCGGAAAGATCTCGAAGAGTATTCCCGGTCGCTACTTTCCTGATTAATATTTCCGGTGCGTTTCTACTTGGTGCATTGTATTCCGCCCAAGTCGACAACCGTATGTATATGCTTTTAGGCGATGGCTTCCTTGGAGCTTATACTACTTTTTCAACATTTATGTATGAAGGTTTTTCAATATTCAGGGATAATGCACGGGCGGACGCGATAATTTATGTTTTTGGCACTGTTCTGATAGGGATTACCGGTTTTTTTGCCGGATATATAATAGGGAAATATTAGAAAAATGTATAATTTGTGTACGGAATTTATTGTTTTGTGCTAAAATAAAAGTGGAAACAAAAAAGAAAATCCTGTTAATTAAAATATTGACAGGATTTACATGATTAATTATGCAGAGGAGAATGTTTATGATTTCTAAAAAAATAATCCGCAGTATTTCAGAGTTACAGGCTATTCAGAACATGGCAGTCAGCTGTAATGAGGATGTTGGTATTCACTCTTTGGACAGCCTGACAATTGTTGACGCAAAGTCATTCATCGGGTTGTTCGCATTGGATTTTTCTCAGCCGGTTCTGATCGTTTCCGAGTCACAGGCTTTTCACAAGTCAATCCGTGATATCGGCGAAGATGTTGAATAAGCAGGGATAACCTATACTGCCTGAAGAAGTGAATCAATATATGTTTTGATTCGTACAGTACGGACTTTTGTCCGTACTGTTTTTTTTAGCATTTTTCAAATTTATCAGACAAGGGGTCATTGGATATTCCTGTGCATATCGTATCCGGTCGGTTCCTGGAACAGACGAAGTCCGAATTCAGGTGCAATAGCGTATATGTGGTCAAAGATGTCGGATTGAACATTCTCATAGGGAATCCAATCCGTCTCAGATGTAAAAGCACATATTTCCATTGGCAGTCCGCGGTTTTCTGCAGGGAGCTGCCGCACAAGAATTGTCATATCTTCACGGATTTTCGGAATGTTGGATAGATACTTTTCAATATAAACGCGGAATACACCAATGTTGGTTAGTTTCTGGCGCCTGCTTACAGAAGAAATGTCCGGTCCCTGCTTTGTGCGGTTTCTCTCAAATTCTTTCTTTTTTTCATTAATATAGGATTTCAGATATTCTATTTTCGAAAACGCAGCCAGCATCTCCTCGGAACAGAACGAGATACTGGACATGTCAATGTAAAATGCCCGTTTGATGCGTCTGGAGCCGGAAAGCTTCATGCTGCGCCAGTTTTTGAATGAGTCTGAAACCAGGGCATATGCCGGAACCGATGTAGTCGTATTGTCGAAATTTTCAACTCTTACGGAAATAAGCGAAATATCCGTCACAATACCGTCAACAGTGAATCGGGGCATCTCTATCCAGTCGCCGATACGGATCATGTCATCTGTGGTGAGCTGAATCCCTGCAACAAAACCAAGTATGGAATCTTTGAAAATAATGCTGATGACAGCCGTAAATGCGCCGATTCCGCTCAGGAGTACAAGCGGGCTTTCATTTATCCATTTAGAAACAATTACAATCACAAAGACAATGACGATAATTATCTCAATGACCTGGAGGAAACTCTTTATCGGTCGCTTTTTAGAAACTTCATGAGTGCGGTATACATCATCTATGATACTGAGCGCCGCATCCAGAATTGCAATCAAAAGAATAATTACGTATATAGTCACCGCATGTGAGACCCAGGATTCGGCTTTGCCAAATGCGGAAGAAAACAAGCTTATAACAAAAGGGGAAATCAAATGAATTATTCGTGACAGGAGCCGATGTTTTTTAAGAAATGCAAAGATATGACGTTTGCTGTTCTTTGTTATTCGATAAAACAGACTGAGTATGACCCATCGGCCAAATAATTCAAGGGCGATACAAATCAGGATTATAAATGCCGCAAGTATTGTATAGTACAGCGGATTTACCATTTTATCGGGAATTCCCAATTTATATAAAATATCCAAAATTAATTTTTGTACTATATCTACGAAAAATTCACTCATAAGTTAACCTCCGGGAAATAGCATGAATAAGAATTATAATAATCATATCAAAGTTATCACGAATTGGTAGTTGATTATACATCAAAAAAACCTTATCATTAGGATAAGTTAGTAACGTTATATAGTCAGTTTGCCAAAATTTGTCATGAAAAACTTGTTATTGGTTGAATCAGCAATTCTTTATGCAAAGAAGTAGGAGGACATGTATGAAAAAGTTTGTAAAAGTTCTTTCTGTTGCTGTAATAGTTGGTTTGCTCTTTACTCTTGGCGGATGCGGTTCAATCGCCAAGAAAATAACTGACGAAGCCAAGACAAAAATATCGGAACAACTGGATGAGACGACAGATGAGAACAGTGACAATACGGAAGACACGCAAGCAGATGCAGATAACACGGATTCCACGAAAAAAGACTCAACAGCCATTACAACTTCGGAAGGAAAAGGAATGGACTGGCCTACAAAGAATATGGGGGATATCACTCCGGTTACCTGTAAAATCACCGCTGTATTTACTGACGGTTCATCCGGTTCCGTAACTTTTGAAGGAATGAAGCCAGGCGAAGCGGATGATTATCTTGCTGAATTTGATTCAAAGGGTTTCACGAACGGCATGATTACCAAAGATTCGGACGGAATATTTTTTATTAAGACCAATGAGGCCGGTGATTCCATCTGGTTCAGCTATGCTCCCGATGGAACGGGTCTGATAACATATACACCTGCTGCAACAAAGTGAGGTTTTTGCTGATTTATGGTAGAATAAAGAGTGCCGCCAAACGGCACTCTTTTTTTCTGCTGAATTTCTGCTGATATACTATTCATTTACAATAATTAATCTTATGCGAGGGTAAATCATGATATCTTTACTCATTCATATGTTCGTGAAGGACAGCGATAATTTAAACGATGCGAGAGTTCGAATCCGGTATGGCAAGTTTGCGAGTATCGTTGGCATGATATGTAATATAATACTTTTTGCCGGTAAGCTTTCTGTAGGTGTTCTCTCCGGAAGTATAGCTATAGTATCCGACTCCTTCAACAATCTGTCAGATGCAGCTACCTGTTTTATTAACCTGTTTGGATTTTTCCTTTCAGGTAAGCCGGCAGATAAGGATCATCCTTTTGGACATGGCCGGATAGAATATATTACGGGACTGATTATGTCCTTTCTTATTGTGCTGATTGGTTTTGAATTTTTGCGTACCTCAATTGATCGAATCATACATCCGACAGTCCTGACATTTTCGCCGGTTATGGCCGGAGTTCTTTTAGGATCAATACTTGTAAAGGCATGGATGTACTTTTTTTATGTTCGGGTCGGCAAAAGAATTAGCTCACAGACAATAATAGCAGCGTCTGTTGACAGTTATTCGGATATTGCCATAACACTTGTAACACTCATTTCCCTGCTTATATCAGTATACTTCAAAATTACAATTGACGGTTATGTTGGTGTGGGAGTATCAATATTTGTGCTGTATGCGGGATACACTGTAGCCAAGGATGCCCTGAGTCCTTTATTGGGCAATGAACCGGATCCGACTATCGTCGAGAGTTTAAAGGAACTTCTTACGACTGATAAAAATGTATTGGGCGTACATGATGTTATCGTACATGATTATGGACCCGGTCGTATGATTGCATCCGCTCACGTTGAGGTCAGTTCAACAAGCAATTTTATGGAAATCCATGATGAGGTTGACCTTTTGGAAAAAAGTATCGGTGAAAAAATGCATATTCCGATCACGATTCACATGGATCCGATTGATATGGATGATTCTTCGACAAAGGAAATACGAAACAGCATTACACAGATTGTGAATTTGCTTTCAGATAAGCTTTCTATTCACGATTTTCGAATGGTAACAGGTAAAACACACACCAACCTCATATTCGATATTGCCGTTCCTTTTGAATATGATTTGTCGGATGAAGAAATCCGGGACAAAATCCAGGATGAACTGACAAAATTATATCCCACGCTGTTTTATCTTGTTATTCAATTTGACAGAAGTTTTCTTTGAACGATCACAATGCAGGACTGAATTGAAGGGTTTACAGGTCGGTGGATTTGACAAAATCTGCGTGATATAATGATCATCGTTTGACCGGCAAGTTATTGGATTGAAAAGGGAAGTGAATAAGTGGCATATTTTTCAAAAAGTAAAATCATTCGATTTTGCAAGAATATTTTCTCTTGCATTCAACGTGCCGATCATTTCTGTCTCAGGTACAAATTGTACCAGTGGCTATGTATTGTGCTGTTTTCCGTTATAACAATTCTTCTGCTTAAAAGCTACAACATTACGGAAACGAAGACTAATTATACGAATACAGTTGCGGCGAATTCAATTCGACTGAGTCAGGGTACTCCTATTGCTTTTACCTTTGAAGCCCAGCATGGGAATCTGGCATCTTTTCGCCTTTATAAAGACGTGTCGCATACACGTCTGTCAGCTTCGGATGAAGCAACCGTTACGATTCTATCATCTGAAGGGGACCAGATCCTGTCGACACAGGTTTACCTTTATCATCCGAGCAGAAACTATATAGTAGTAAACTGCGCCAATGTATCATTAACAAAAGGGGAAAAATACACAGTAATTTTCCAGATATCAGAGTTTGCCGACGGATCGACATTTTATCTGGCTTCTCATGAGACGAATACATTCGGTTCGATGACAAGTGATACAATTTCAGGCGATTTGCCGATAGGTTTGAGTTTGCTGCCTAATATAGCATATTCATATAGTGTTATGTCTTATTCACATATGATCCCCCATGTGCTGCTGTTTTTCTTTATCCTGGTTGGTTTGTTTTTTACTAAATTCATGGATAGGCGTTGGATTAAGGAAGCCTACCGCGGAGGCTTTATATGTACCCTGATATATCTTACTCAGGAGATATTGAACATTTCAAGGGCTGATCCAATGCAGCTGCTGTTTCCGTTTACAGCGCACCACTATTTCGTATTATTTGCCGGACTTCTGATTATAGTACTTTTCTATTTTTTGTTTTATGCAATCATCGGAAATGGTACAATTGCAATTATGATAACCGGATTTCTTGGATTGATGGCTGGTTACACCAATCATATGAAAATTGTCATGCGCGGAGATCCGGCGATGCCCTGGGATCTGTTTTCTGCAGGTATGGCGGCTAAAATATCGACAAAGTACAAATTTCAAATTACCCAGCGATTTGTAGTATCCATATTAATGATTGCAATGATATTGCTGCTTATCCGTCTAACCCACACTCCGTTTATCCGCGGTCTGAAGAAAAGAATTATCGCTGTTCTGTGTTCCGCACTTTTATTAGCGGGTTTTGTATTCGGTGTAGTGTTTAACAAAAGCCTTCTGGAAAGCATGGATGTCTCCTACGAACTTTTTCCGCCGCTCCAAAGTTATAATGAAAATGGAACCATGTTTGCATTGGCTCTTCAGTTAAACCATCTCACAATCAGCGGCGGAGAAAACAACACGGTTGCCGCTACGGAAGACATAATTGCCGCGTATGTTGATCTTGCAAAGAAGGAAGGCCTGGACAAGGCCGCAGCGGCAAATGCGTCAATAAAACCTAATGTAATCTGCATTATGAGCGAGTCTTTTACCGATCTGAATGAAATCAGGAATTTAGAGACGACCGATGAGGTACTGCCTTTCTATAATTCTTTAAAAAGTGAATCCATGTACGGAGATCTGGAAGTATCTGTTTTCGGAGGCGGTACATGCAATACTGAGTTCGAATTTCTGACAGGCTATTCCGTAAAAAGTCTTCTGGCCGGTTCTTCCGTTTATACTTTCTATGTAAAACATCCGCTTGATGCAATGCCGCAGATCTTCAAGGACCAGGGATACAAGTCACTGGCCATACATCCTTTCGATTCGGCCTGGTGGGGCAGGGCGGATGCTTATCCTCTTTTGGGATTTGATCAGTTTATCAGCGATGTGGATTTTGTAAATCCGCATATTGTACGCGAATATATCAGCGATAAATCTGCCTTCGAACGTGTTATCAGCGAATTTGAAAATAAGGAAGAAGGAAAGCCGCTTTTTACTTTCCTGGTTACCATGCAAAACCATGCGGATTATACGGAATATTGGGACAATCAGGCATACAATATTAAAATTACGAATTTTCCGGAGAACTCGTTCCCCTGTACGGAGCACTATTTGTCCCTCCTGCGGGAATCCGATGATGCATTAAAGGAACTCGTTACTTATTTCAAGTCGGTTGATGAGCCAACGATTATAGTATTATTCGGGGACCATAAACCATTTCTTGATACAACCCTGTACAGCACGCTTCTTGGTGAGGACATGTCTTTGCTTACAGCAAGAGAGTCATTGCCGCTTTATACAACGCCCTATATGATATGGGCAAATTATGACATACAAACGGGCAATACCGGAATAACGAGTCCGAATCTTCTCGGGCAGACGGTTCTTGATCTTGCCGGTATTGTATCCCCGGATGAACGCGCATGCCTTAAGGTTTTAAAGAATAAAATTTCCGCAGTAAGTGCCGTTGCTGTTTTTGATAAAGATGAAACAGCGTATACAAGGGATGATACTCTTCCGGTTGATATAGCGAAATTATTAGATGATTATGAGTTTATTCAATATGGTAAACTCTTTTTGGAGAATGAAGCTCCGGCTGCTTCCGTGAGTTCATCAACCGGTTGATTTCCTGACTGATACGGTGCCTCTGTTCGCATTACTCTATTTACGTTATAATATATTCCATATGGTTTTCAAGTAGGAGGAATAGGCAATGTCTTTTCAAGCTGATCAACAAAAAGGATCTGAATCTTCGTCTGCAGTTTTGAAAATAATCGTGCTTACGCTTTTTGCTGTTGTAACTGCTATTGTAGCCGTTTCTTTTGCTGCCAATCACATGCGCATCGGATTCGAAAAAGAATACAGGACGCAGGTCAATTTAAAAACGGAGCAGCTTGCCGCGGCGAGTTCACTTCTGATAAATGGTGATGAGATTGCAGCGGATCCGGCAAAGGCTCAGACAAAGTATGCGAACGTACTGCCCGCAATTATGATAGATTCTATGGAAAAGAATCAGAGCCGTAAGCTTTACGCCTTATACTCTTACAGCGGCGGTGCTTTGACTTTACTGTTGAAAAGCAGCGACAGCGGTCTTATGGCTTCTGAGATACCCATATCCGGGTGGTTGACTTTAGGGATAACAAATCCTTATATCATTGATAAGAACGGGCAGCACACGGTTCTTACACCAATAAGGGATAGTCAGAACAAGGTTGTAGGTTTGTTTGAAATGTCTTCAACCTATGCATTTTTGGATGTGTACGGGAATGCTGTTGAACGAAGGGTGCTGATGAGTGTTCTTGTGGCAGTTACTGCCGGTATTTCTCTTTTTTCACTGCAGTATTTGATTCCGGGAATTTTCCGCTTAGCAAGACGCAGAGGGGTAAGATACTGATATGAGGAATTTCTTTCTTTCAAGTTTGACGACGCCGCCGAGGGATAACAAGTCTCTGGCAGCCCAGCTTGGTTATTGTTTTGTTGTCATACTCATTATTCTTATTGTAATATCGATGACAATTACATCTGCCTATACTTCCGTGCTTGAGCAGGATCGATCGGATGCCCTGCAAACTACTGCCGTTACATCTGCTCTTGCAATTTCTCACACAGCCCTGCAGGAGGGAATGAAGTACCCGATGCCGGCAAGTACATATATCATCAGCGGACATATTTATGCTTATATCGTTAATATATATACAAAAGCAGGGAATTCTTTCCTTAGAGTGTACACTTCTACTCCTGCCGATACTACTTCTTCCAATCAATATACCCTTGACGGCGCAGGGGATGAATACCGCAAGGCTTTCGAAATGCAGGAAGTTGTTGTTACCTCAAGGTCTGACAAAACAGGCAGTTATGTGGCAGGCGTTGCACCTGTCATTGGTGTTGAAGGAACAGTATCAGGGCTTGTGGAGGTCCTGATGCCGGAATCGGATTTTCACGCGGCTGAACATGGATTGTCTTTGTCATGGATTTTTACAATGTTTTCCATCGCGGCAGCTTTATCAATAATTTATTTTGAAACACACAAACTGCTTACAACTATGCTTGGCCAACCGGACCGCCAGCTGCCGAAGATCATACGTTACGGCTTATCCGGGTGTCAGTCCATTTCATTCTTTTCTGCGATGGCATGCTCCATGCCGCCGCTTGTAATCGCATCCTATATATTATCGGCTTCCAAATCGTGGGATCTTCCATCGAATATTCCTGCCGCAGCCGTTATTCTTTTTGGAGGCTTCTTGTTTGCATCGGGATTTTTTGGCTTCAGCACGCTTCGTATGCTGTTTGTCAGAAGGTTTACTACGAGAATATCTCTGATAATATCGATTTTTGCAGCTTTTGTGCTGCTGCTCGTTTCCTCTGTCTTTTCAAATATCTATTTATATCTTCTCCTTCTTCTGCCAACCGGATTCTGTCTTGGGATGGTGTTTTATTTCCAGAGGGAGTATCGGATATATGCAAGCCGTTTAGGATATGACGAATTCAGTGAACGTGTAATTCATAATACTCAATATGCAGGGTATCTTCTTGGCGCATGTGTCGGTGCTGTTTTGTCAGGAATTATCTTTGAACGATTCGGACTTCTTGCCGTATCGGTCATCTGCGGAAGTATTCTGCTGATTGTCGGAATTCAGGCACTTTTATTCGTCCAGCATTGCCCGCCGTCTTCCAGCCCTCCGCTGCATCTTCCGAATTTCCTTTATGCTTTGACCAGCAAAAAATCCGGTACTTTTATTTGGAGCTGCATAACTACATCAGGAGTACAGCTTGCATTTTATTTTATTTTTCTTCCATTCTTCCTGAATAGACTTGGGCTTTCCCTTGCTACTATCTCATTTTATTTTTTACTGTTCTCATTCGTCGGAAGTATCCTGGTAAAATCACTTCTGAAGCTTTTCCCGAACAGACTGAATATGCAGGGACGTATTTTGATTTCAGCAATTTTGCAGGTGGCCGGTCTGCTTGTCCTGTCGCTCATGCCGACTGCAAAGGCTCTGGTGCTAACGGTAATTTTGATGGGTGCCGCATTGGGGCTGCATGAATTTCGTTTGCTGGATTTCTATAAAGAAATGATCCGCGAAGACAAACAAGCACTGGCACGGGAAATACTGGAACGTGGTTTCGCAGGCGGGGTTATTCTCGGTTCTGTCGGTTACGGTCTGCTTTTCCTTTTTGAAAATATGCGGCTGGCTCTTTTGCTTTTCACCTTAGTGATGGCGGTGCTTCTGTTTGCCTATCCATTGGTTACACTTCTTTACACACCCGTTCGGCCAAACAGCCCTGTTTCGCATCAGGAACCGCCTTTCAACGGGCCGGGAGACCCGTTTGCCCAATATCAGGAAGTCCCGGATTATGGGAATCCGCAGCAGCACAATGGTATGACAAGTCCTCCTGCGGAAAATGATTATCAGGCAGAGTACCCCGGACAAGAGACACAATTTTACAATGAAAACCGGCTTTACGGCCAAAATCGATTTAATACCGGCAATCCGGACGAGAGGGAGGGGGATAATCGCAGATGAGCATGTGGGAAAAACCTCTTACAAGAGAAAATATTGACGAATTCTTTCGCCTTTTTGCGCCGCCGGCCTATAGATCCACTTACAAAATCCTCCGTGATACAACCCGTACGGAAAATGCAATGACGGAAGCATTCCTTGAAGTCTATCACCAGCGTAATTCTGATGATGCCGGGGATCTTGTGTTTTTGTTCAGCGATATTCTACAGAGACGTGTTGAGACTTTAGCGTCCCATTATCCGATCACAGAGACAACGAATATTGCGAACCGCACTTTGGATGAATTTACGGAGAATGAAATTCTCTCAGAGATTCATCGTCGTCTGGATTCGACGCCTTATAGAATTCTGGAAATGTTCACATCATCGGCAAGCAAGTCAAATATGAGAGCTGATCCTATTCTTGGACAGATCCAAAAATCCGGCATCTCTTTGTTTTTGATTCTTCAGCTGGTCATTGTGGCGGTTATCATTTTTGCTATTACCTTCACCAGTGCCAGGACTGTTTTTGGAATTGACGATATTGTACCTCAGTCCCCCGGTAAGGTAGAATTCTCTATCGAAGACGTTCTTGTACCGGCGCTCGGTTTTCTACCGCTTTCAATTACAGGACATACTCAGCCTGTACCTGGTGTATCGACGGTTGCCGGGACACCTTCGTCAGAATCTTCCGGGCAAACCGCTTCCGATACGACGATTGCCGGTTCATCAGCAGATTCCACTGTCGCATCAGCGACACGCGGGTAAAAACAAGCAAATTGATTCATCAGAAATAATATGTCTGCAGGAAATCAGAAAGCTTTTTCAGTGGAAATAATGTTGAGAGTGACTTCAAAAACGGCTCCTGATATATTGTCTTTGCGGTTTGAGGCAGTAACCGTTCCTTTGTGTTCTAAAATAATGGCTTTAACAAGCGCCAGACCGATCCCGTGCTTGCCGTCTTCCCCGTGGCTGAACCGGTCAAAAATTATCGGCAGCAAATCATCCGATATGCCTTTTCCGTCATCGGATATTGAAACAAGTACCTGATCCGGAGATTTCATCGTAACGGTAAGATCAACGCATGTTTTGGCATATCTCAGACCGTTTGAGACAATATTCTCGAAAGCACGGAAGAGATCATTTTCATTCCCGAATACATGAACATCATCTGCCGGAAAATGCAGAGAAATATTTTTCTGTGAAAGTAGTGCAGAACCGCGCATTTTTTCAACAACGGATTCCAGTAACTCCCGAAGGTCAAAAACATTCTTCTGAATTGACACCCTGCCTGCAGATGCAGTATCCATTCGGGATATTGACAGGAGGTTTTCCACCATGCCGGTAAGCCGCTGTGATTCGGATATGATGACATCTGCAGCGCTGTCCTGGTCTTCAAAGACTTTATAACGTATTCCTTCCGCATAACCCTGGATCGACATGAGCGGTGTCCTGAGCTCATGGGATGCATTCTGAAAAAACGTCTTCTGTTCCTTGTCCGTCGCGTCGAGTTTGTCGGCCATAACATTCATATCGGCAGCAAGAATATCCAGTTCCTTGTCAAAAAAACTGAAGTCCTGACGTTTGAAAATTCCTGAACCGATTTTGCTCGCGAAATCAGTGAGTTTGCGAATGGATCGGATAATGCTGTTTGAAACTGCAAGGGATACCAGAAGGGAAAGTCCGAGAGCCGCTAACAGAATGAAAATAAGTATATCGTAAAGGCTCTCTGCAAATTGAAGGTACGGTGATGAGTCCAGGTACAAAAAAAGATATTGCGGTGTGTAGAGTGTTGTACTGAAATTACTTTCGTCAAATAAAAATGTGGAGACGTAATAGGAGGATTTGCCTATTTTAACGACACCGGCGTTGGTACCAAGGTTCTTTTTATCCGCTTTCAATTGCGATGCCACACTCTTGGTAACGGCGAGTTCATTGGCGGTGCCTGAAAATGAGGGCAGGTCAATACTGTAATCCGAGTTGATCAAAGCAACTTTTACATCAGAACTTCCGGACAGAGATTCAATGATCCGTTCTTTTATGAAGTTCGAGTTGTCTGTCTGTCCAGGGAGTGCAGGACGATCGTCGATTTTCTGTGCAGCCAGAATCCGAGCTTTATCTTCTGTGATTTTGAGTTTGTCGTTCGAATCATTTTGAATATAGTTAGCAACGACAATAGTGAATGAAAAAATAATTACCGCAAAAGAAACCAGAAACACTGCAAGAAAGGACAAGAATATATGCAGCCGTAAGCTAATTTTTCTTTTGATCATATTATGACTCCAGAGATGAGGGGATATTATCCGCAGCCGGTTCGTTTTCTTCCTCGGAGAGCGACTTTAAACGGAATCCATACCCCCAGACTGTTTTTATAACGACATGTGACTTTGCCAGTTTTTTACGAAGACGCTTTACCGTGTCATCAGCAACACGTGTCTCAACTTCAGTCTCATATCCCCAGATTCGATCAAGAAGTTCAGCACGTGATACTGCACGATCCTGGTTGATTATCAGATATGTGAGAAGCGAAAACTCATTTGGCGTCAACTGAAGATCTTCCTCGCCGCAGGTTGCCGATTTTGTTCTTGTCATAATGGCAATATCTTCAAACCTGAGACTCTCATCAGAATGCTCGGACTTTTTACTGTCCGCCTCCGCTCTCCGGAAAATAGCTTTGACTTTCATAACAAGCTTTATAGGACTGAATGGTTTTGTGAAATAATCATCGCTTCCTAAAGACAGTCCCGCGATATAATCGGAATCGCTGTCTCTTGCCGTCAGCATGATAATCGGAACATCACTGATTTTTCGTAAATCACTGCAGATAAAGAATCCGTCCCGTCCGGGCATCATTACATCAAGAATGACAAGATCGGACGGATTGGTAGAAAAATAGCGAAGGAGGGACTCACCGTCAGGAAAAGTAGTAACATCGTATCCTTCCCGCTCTAAAAATGTCTGCACCAGATTGCGGATATTGGATTCATCATCAGCAACATATATTGATTTATTCATGGAATTCCTCCGTTAGCTCATTTGCCATGTGTATTTATCTCTTTACTATATGCTAAAATATCCAGCACTTGTTTTTGTGTGAAAAATGTGGGAAACCGGTATTTATTTTGTATTACAGGGCGAAACACAGAATAATAGAGTAAATTTATCAAACAAAACTACAAAATAGTTAATTACATCATTATTATACGTCATTTCTTGAAAATACGGTAAAATCAGTTGTCATAATTAGCAGGCTCAAATACCCCGGAAATTTGCAGTCTGTTATTTATTTGCTTACTGGAGTATGATATAGCTTGCTGAAAAGAACGCAATTATAACATTAGAATATATTACATCGATTTGGAGGACTCCAATTATGCACGAGATTCTTGTAACCGGCGGAGCTGGCTATATAGGTAGTCATACTTGTATTTCATTAATAAAAGCAGGATATTCCGTAATTATTGCAGACGATTTATCAAACAGCAGGTTTGAAGTTATATCCAGAATCCAGGAAATATCCGGGCAAAAAGTTATATTCTATCCATATGATGTTTCTGATGAGCTTGAGCTTGAGAAAATATTCCAAAGGCATTCGATAGAGTGCGTTATTCATTTTGCGGGAAAGAAAGCGGTAGGCGAATCTGTTCGCATTCCACTGGACTATTACCGCACAAATTTGAATACTACAATATCCCTGTGCCGTGTAATGCAAAGGCATAACATTAAAAACATTGTATTCAGTTCGTCTGCTACTGTATACGGCACTTCAGATAAAGTTCCATTCACAGAAGATTCTCCCCTTGGGGTATGCACCAATCCATATGGTTGGACCAAGTGGATGAATGAGCAGATTCTTCGTGACCTGTGGGCATCAGATCCTGCGTGGTCCATACAGCTTCTCCGCTATTTCAATCCGGTCGGCGCACATACTTCCGGACGGATCGGAGAAGACCCCAGGGGCCTCCCGAATAATCTTATGCCTTATATTACACAGGTTGCGGTTGGTAAACTTAACAAACTCAGTATTCATGGCGACGATTATCCGACTCCTGACGGTACAGGAGTCAGGGATTATATTCATGTGATGGATCTTGCAGACGGACATGTTGCTTCGGTTAGAAAGTGTGTTTCCGATACCGGTGTTCAGGTTTACAACCTTGGCACAGGCAAAGGATACTCGGTTCTTGAAGTATTGCATGCATTTGAAAAGATTGTCGGCCATTCTTTGCCATTTGAGATTGGACCAAGACGTGACGGAGACATTGCTGTCTGTTATGCAGGGACAGAAAAAGCAGAAAATGAACTGGGCTGGAAAGCAACTCGTGATTTGAATGAAATGTGTAAAGATGCCTGGAGATGGCAAAGTGAGAATCCAAACGGATATGAGTAGAAGTATCCAGCTAAATGCAGGAAGGAGGCTTGTTCATTCATTGAGTTTTCAATGATGAACAGAATCGTTATGAAGCAGCACAAACCAGATGTCAGACAACCTAATTTAAATTCATTGGGACAGGCTCCGCAAAGATCAGCAGAAAATAATCAGCGGATGCCGCAAAGGGCAGCCGTAAATAATCAGGGGATGCCGCAAAGGGCAGCCGTAAATAATCAGGGAATGCCGCAGAAAAGCAGACCGCAGAACTCTTCATCCCGAGGCAATCCGGTACATTCCCGGCCCCGGAATTCTTCATCCCGAGGCAATCCGGTACGTTCCCGGCCACAGAATTCTTCAGGGAATCCTAATACGACAATGCGTCCGGACCCGAATTCCAGAAATGGAAAGCGTTCCAAAAAAATCACCGGCAAGCAAATTGTTATGCGCATATTAATTGGACTTCTTGTATTTGTCATACTTGCAGGTATCGGCATATTTTTATACAAAGATCATTTAGAAAATCAAATCACAATAATCCCCAAAAATATGAACCCGTCAATGGTAAATGAAGACGGATCCATTGTTTCCCTGTCCGATGTGGCTACGGAAACGACCACAATGTCGATGCCGGCTGTAAAAGGAGTTCACAATATTCTTCTTATTGGAATTGACAGCCGATCCTCTACTTATACGAAAGACGGAACCGGTAATCTGGCGGACATAATTATGATTCTTACAGTCAATGAAAACGATAATACTATTAAACTGACTTCTATCCAGCGGGATTCATATGCATATTTTCCGGGGTATAAGAATCCGCAGAAGATCAATGCTGCCATGACTTATGGAGGGCCTCCCCTCCTGATGCATGTTATTGAAAACCACCTTCGTGTTAATCTGGAGCAGTATGCTTTTGTTGACATGAATCATATGGAAAAAGTGGTTGATGCCGTCGGAGGTGTGGTTGTCAACGTAACCGAAGCGGAAAGATCCTCTCAATACGGATTAAACGATCTTGTTAAGGAACAAAATACTGTATTCGGATCTCCTGCCGATTCACATATGCTGACGAAGACCGGAGATGTATTGCTGGACGGCAGACAGGCAGTTGCATATGCACGTATTCGCCATGTTGGAAACGGTGACTATGAGCGATCCCAAAGACAGGTAGAAGTACTGCAGAGTCTTATGAACCGGTTTATGGACCTGGATGTTCTCAGTAAAGCAAATGCGCTTGATAAAATTCTTTCATTGGTATCTACGAATATAACGAAAAGTGAACTGGAAGGATATGTACTTACGTACCTGCCCAAGATCAAATCAGCAAAGTTTCAGTATTTGCAGATTCCTGCCGCAGGTTATTCCAATGAAGGCACATATTCGGACTTCCGTTCAGGAGAGTGGAGTATAAGGCCCAATTGGAATGGCTTGGTACCATTGGTTCAGGAATACATGTATGGTACGACTTTCCCGTTTGATCCCGTTCCTGTTATTCCGAAAGCACCTACCGATATCCCTTCACCGGCAGCGTCGAAAGACGATACGCAGACCGGCGGAAATTAACTGCAGAAGCTGAATTTGTTTTTATTTATATTATATTTCGACTTTCATTCTGCTGCATGTCTTGACATGTGCAAAAAAAAGCCCTATATTAGTGATTGCCTTTAGCACTCTATCACGAAGAGTGCTAAAGGCAAATGAATAGATATGATAAAGGGAGGTTCTATATGATGATCAAACCACTTAGCGACAGAGTCGTAATCAAAATGCTGGAAGCCGTTGAAACAACAAAGAGCGGCATTGTACTTCCTGGTACTGCAAAAGAAAAACCACAGGTTGCAGAGATTGTTGCAGTAGGTCCTGGCGGTCTTGTTGACGGAAAAGAAGTAACGATGCAGGTTTGTGTCGGCGACAAAGTCTTAATCAGCAAATATGCCGGAACAGAAGTAAAGATCGACAATGTAGAATACACAATTCTTCGACAGAGCGACATTTTGGCAATCGTTGATTAATTTGTACTTTTTTCAAAATTAACTTAAAACAGATTATATGGAGGTACATTCAAATGGCAAAGGAATTAAAGCATTCCGAAGACGCTCGCCGTGCCCTTGAAATCGGCGTAAATAAAGTTGCGGATACAGTTAAGATTACACTCGGACCTAAAGGCAGAAATGTAGTTCTTGACAAAAAATACGGTGCTCCCCTGATAACCAATGACGGAGTAACCATTGCAAAAGAAATTGAGCTGGAAGACCGTTTTGAAAATGCCGGTGCCCAGCTTGTAAGGGAAGTTGCATCAAAGACTAATGATGTTGCCGGAGACGGAACAACAACAGCAACGCTTCTGGCTCAGGCTATTATCCGTGAAGGTATGAAGAATCTTGCAGCCGGTGCTAACCCGATGATTCTTCGTAAAGGCATCAATTTAGCTGTTGATGCAGCCCTTGAAGGAATTGCCCGCGAAGCAAAGCCTGTTAACGGTTCCAAAGATATAGCCCGTGTCGCCGCTATTTCAGCTGGTGATGATTATGTAGGACAGCTCATTTCCAAAGCAATGGAGATGGTAACATCTGACGGTGTTATCACTGTTGAAGAATCCAAAACCATGGGTACCGAACTTGAGGTTGTTGAAGGCATGCAGTTTGACCGCGGTTACATTTCTTCCTATATGTGCACGGATATGGACAAGATGGAAGCCATCCTGGATGATCCTTACATTCTGATCACGGATAAGAAGATCAATAATATTCAGGATATCCTTCCCCTTCTTGAAAAAGTAGTTCAGCAGGGTAAGAAGCTTTTGATAATTGCAGAAGACATCGAGGGAGAAGCACTTGCAACTCTTATCGTGAATAAACTGCGCGGTACATTTACCTGCGTCGGTGTTAAGGCTCCTGGATTTGGCGACCGCAGAAAATCCATGCTGCAGGATATCGCAGTTCTTACAGGCGGACAGGTTATCACAGAGGATCTTGGCCTGGAATTGAAGGAAGCAACCCTTGAGCAGCTCGGACGTGCCCATCAGGTTAAAGTACAGAAAGAAGTTACTATTATTGTTGACGGTGCCGGAGATGAGACTGAGATTAAGTCCAGAGTCTCCCAGATCCGTACACAGATTGAAGAAACAACTTCAGAATTTGACAAAGAGAAGCTTCAGGAGCGTCTTGCAAAGCTTTCCGGCGGAGTTGCAGTCATCAAAGTCGGTGCTGCTACAGAAACGGAAATGAAAGAGAAGAAGCTTCGCATTGAGGATGCCCTTGCAGCCACACGCGCTGCTGTTGAAGAAGGTATAGTCCCGGGCGGCGGAACAGCTTATATCAATGCGCTTTCCGATGTTGTTGCTCTGATTCCCAATTATTCAGGTGATGTTCTTACCGGTATCCGTATAGTTGCCAAGGCACTCGAAGAGCCGGTACGCCAGATCGCAACGAATGCGGGACTTGACGGCAGTGTCATTTGTGAGAACGTCAAAAAAGGACCTATAGGTTATGGATTTGACGTATTGAGTGAGACCTACGTGGATATGGTTGAAGCCGGTATCGTTGATCCTGCAAAAGTAACCCGTTCAGCACTTCAGAATGCTGCATCCATTTCAGCTATCCTGCTTACAACCGAAGCAGTTGTCTGTGATATCCCCCAGCCTGAACCTCCGATGCAGAATCAGGGCGGCGGCATGTATTAATTCAAAACTTTATTAATTAAAAGGGACTCTGTTTAATCGACAGAGTCCCTTTTTTATTGTAAAACAGGAGTAAATAGTTGCAGATTTTTTTAAATGTCTTTCCTATTCAATCAAAAATACGATATGATTAGAAAAACACAAGTGAAACAACGGGAGATTAATATTATATGCAGCAGGATTTATTTATTGAAAAAATTGTAAAGCGTAAGCGCCGCGGGATTGAAGTAGTTTTTACTATAACCTTAATTCTTTCGGCAATCCTATTAATTCTGATTTCGTTTATTATTCCTGTTCTAATGCAGAAGAATTTTTTCTATATTTCGACTTTCGTATCTTTTGGTATCGGATATCTTGCATATCGCCTGATTACCGGATTGAACTGCGAATATGAGTATAGTATTACAAATGACGAACTTAATATTGACAAAATTATTGCCCAGCGGAAGCGGACAAATATATTCAAAGGAAGCTGTAAAGATTTTTCTGTTATTGCTCCGGCAGCGGACTTGAAAGGCGATACCTTCAACCAGAAAAACCTGCTTCATCTTGACCTTCGTTCCGGGGTGGATCATAAATCGGACTGGTACTTTATCACCAAAAGCAATCCTCCGACTCTGGTGCTTTTTGAGCCTGACGAGCGCTTTATTTCTTCAATCAAGAAATTCAACCCGAGGGCGTTCTATCATATTTAAACTGTTCAGAGGTGTATTTTTATTTCATCATGTGCCGTCACAAATAATCCAGTCTGCATAATAAGGGTGGGGGGTCGCACAATGGAAAAGAAGAACGGGAAAACATCAGGCAATTACCGGGATCTGACACGCAGCCAATCAGGTTTGAACACCCCGGATCCGGTCAAAAAAAAGAAATTCACCAAACAGGAATGGAGCTGGCTTTTTTATGACTGGGCCAATTCCGTTTATGCCACCAATATCATGGCGGCAATTTTCCCGATATATTTTTCAAACGTGTGTGCCGCACAGGGCGTACCCGGCGACCAGATGTGGGGGTACGGAACATCAGCCGCCACACTGATAGTTGCGCTTCTTGCACCTTTTCTGGGTGCAATCGGTGACTATAAAGGAATGAAGAAGAAGCTTTTAACCGTGTTTATGTTTATTGGAGTCGTTTTTACACTCATGATGGCAGCAACGGACAACTGGAAACTTATGCTTGTAGGATATGTTATTTCGTATATCGGGTTTACAGGCGGTAATCTTTTTTATGATTCATTCCTGACCGATGTAACGACAGAAGACCGAATGGATAAGGTTTCTTCCTATGGATATGCAATGGGCTATTTGGGGGGAAGTACGATTCCTTTCCTTATTTCCATTGGCATCATTATTTCCCCTTTTGGTACGGCAAATGGAGTACTGGCAGTTAAAATTGCCGTTGTTATCACATCTTTGTGGTGGGGCCTGTTCAGTATCCCGATACTGAAAAATGTTCATCAAAAACACTATGTTGAGATTCCTCCAAAGCGGCTTATCGTAAACACCTTAAAAAATGTAAAGAACACAGCTGTCGAGATCTTTGCCAATAAAGCGATTTTCGTATTTGTTCTTGCATATTTTTTCTATATAGACGGTGTTAATACGGTCATTCATATGGCTACGGCTTATGGCTCCACCCTTGGGCTGGACAGGACCGGGATGATCCTTGCGCTTCTTGTTACACAGATAGTCGCCGTACCCTGTTCCATTCTGTTTGGTAAACTGTCCCAGAAGTTCGGATCCCTTCGGATGATTCTTTTTGCAGTATGCATGTATGCATTCATTTGTATGGTCGGTTTCTATATGGGATATACAATAGAACATGCAATTGTAATTGACCCTGCAAAGGGAGACATATATATTGCAGCAAAATCGACCTCGCAAACACTGTTCTGGATCATGGCGGTTCTGGTTGGAACCGTTCAGGGAGGCATTCAGGCAATATCGCGTTCATACTACGGTAAACTGATTCCCCCTGAGAGATCCAACGAATTTTTTGGATTCTTCGATATTTTCGGCAAATTTGCAGCTGTTGTCGGCACATTTTTGTATAGTCTGATAGCAGGACTTACAGGAAGCTCGGCACAGGGGATTTTAAGTGTTTCGGCGCTTTTTATAATCGCTTTTGTTATTCTTGTTGCCGGGCGCAAAAGTTTGCGCGGAGCAGAGAAGATGACAGGCGGCGGTAAGGGTAACGCTGATATGGACGTACAATAATTGGAAAGGACAATCAATATTGTGACAACAAACAATCATACAGGCGGTTCACAGGCCATGCACATGGATCAGGAACCGCCTCATCCGAGTGTCCACAGCAAATATACATATGATATCCACGGTACAGATACGGATTACAAAGACCAGGTCCAGATGCATTCAATATTTTCCATGATGCAGGAAGCTGCTTCGCTTAATGCAGATGTTTATGGGTGGGGATCTGAGGTGCTGGATCAGCTTGACACATGCTGGCTTCTTCTTCGGGTATCCGTTCGAATGACAAGACGCCCATCCTGGCAGGAAAAGATTACCATTGAGACATGGTCAAGAGGGGCTGACAGGATCTATTTTCTGAGGGACTTTTTCCTGTTTGATGAAACAGGTGCCAAAATTGGAACGGGATCCTCCGTCTGGATTCTTGCCAACAAGACGACGCACCGCCCCGTCAGACCGGCAGCTATCATGGAACTGGCTAAGATTGCATCGGATCCATTGAAGGCTATGTCATCTGATCCGCCCAAAATCAGTCCTAAAGCTGATAATGCGTGGATGGCGGCAAATCTATCCCGGGAGAATACGATCATCAAGTTTGCGGATTTCAGTGAAATTGACAGGAATCTTCATGTAAACAACACCAGATATATTGCCTGGTGTATGGATGCTGCACACAACCGTTCCCTGGATCAGGGTGACATTTTGGGAATTGATATCAGTTACAATTCCGAGATACATTTCGGAGAAAAAGTCGTACTGTTTTACGAAGACGAGGGGGATCTGAAACTGCATGTCGACGGATACGTCACAGGCGGGGACCGTCTTGCATTTTCCGCAGTTTTATACAAAGGCGAAACGATTTGCTGAAACAGGGACATTGATGGAGTATTTTTGCGGCAAATCTTCGGTATTTAGTCAATTGTGCCAAAGGATGTGCTGTTTTCAGCGTTTTTCTAATGGCATTTGCTTTCTTGTTAGTTGAATTTGGGTTATAATTTCTTTCGCGCACACTTGATAGCGGGGTTACTAAGGAGGGTCAGTCATGATTGAGATTTCTAATCTTGTGAAATATTATGGTGACAAAAAAGCAGTTGACCATATTTCTTTCACTGTAGAAAAAGGGGAGATTCTTGGGTTTCTCGGACCAAACGGTGCCGGGAAAACGACAACGATGAATATTCTTACAGGATATTTATCAGCAACATCCGGCAAAGTAACTATCAACGGGCATGATATTCTTGAAGAGCCGGCACTGGCCAAAAAAGCAATCGGATATCTTCCGGAACAGCCGCCTCTTTATCTGGATATGACTGTTCTGGAATACCTGAAATTTATCAGCGAGCTAAAAGGCGTACCGAAGGCCGACCGTATTCGTCAACTGGCCGAGATCATGCGCCTGGTTCGTATTGCCGATGTATCGGATCGCGTCATTCACAACCTTTCCAAAGGATATAAGCAGCGCGTAGGTATAGCACAGGCAATGGTCGGAAATCCCGAAGTTCTTGTTCTCGATGAGCCTACTGTAGGTCTGGACCCGAAGCAGATTATTGATATCCGCAATCTTATTAAAACACTGAGTAAGAACCACACTGTAATTCTCAGTTCACATATCCTGCCCGAGGTCCAGGCTGTCTGTGACCGCGTTGTTATTATCAGCAACGGTAAAATCGCAGCAATTGATACACCGGACGCTTTGTCCCACAAGCTTGCCGGTACTTCCAGGCTTTCTCTGACCTTCGAGGGTCCTTATAAAGATGCTGCAAGCAAGATCCGCACATTGCCCGGTGTAACAGGTGTGGCATCCATAATGGAAAAAGAGAATGTACAAAGTATTGAAATTTCCATCGATTCCAAGATAGATGTCAGGAAATCCATTTTTTACACAATGGCCTCCCATTCCTGGCCGATACTTGAGTTCAAATCTCTCGATCCGACTCTTGAAGAAATATTCTTAAGCGTAACATCTTCAGATGAGAAGAAGAGGAGGTAATCAGTATGTTAGCAATATATAAACGTGAACTTGCGTCCTATTTCCGGTCTCCAATGGGTTGGGTTGCGATGGCGCTCTATGCGGTGCTTGGCGGTTTTTATTTCAGCTTTTCAATGTCCGCATCAAGCTCTGTCAACATAAGTGACGAGTTGGGGCTGATTCAGTTATTCTTTTTGATTGTAATTCCACTTATCACTATGCGTCTCTTTTCAGAAGAAAAGAAAAACGGTACCGAAGTTCTTCTTTACACATCAACTGTACCGCTTTACAAAGCGGTACTCGGGAAATATTTGGCAGCAGTGTCCCTTTTATTTTTAATGCTCTCAAGTACGTTCCTTCATGTAATTCTTGTTATATCAATGGGCGGATTAATAAATGCCGGTACTCTCGGATCATATATTTCTTTTGTCTTAATAGGGGCATTGTATATTTCCATCGGAGTCATGGCTTCTGCTGTTACCGAGAACCAGATTATTGCAGCAGTATTCAGCTCAGCAATGATAATATTTACCATGCTTTTACAAGTGATTGCATCTTCCCTGCAAGGGATTTTTGTAAGCATCATCAGCGTTTTCAATCCCCTGAGCCTGTCATCAGAATCAATTTACAAAGCAGGGGAGAACCTTGCAGCTGCGATTAATTGGTTGGATCCTTCTTCGCGGACAAGTTCATTCAGCCAGGGAATTCTATCGCTTAGCCCGCTTTTGTTCTGCATAAGTCTGATTGCACTTTTCCTGTTTCTTACGTATAGAATCCTTGAGAAAAGACGCTGGAGCCAGGGCTGATTTCATCTTGTATGAATATAGGGAGGTTATTTCATGAGCCATATTAAAGATAACTTGGACGAATTGTCACAAGGCGATATAAGTAAAGAGAAGCAGAAAAAAAGCGTGGATAAACGCGCCAAATCCCTGCGATTCTTTTCGATCGGTTCTGTGATATTCATTATTGCAATTCTCTTAGTTGTAAATTTACTTTTTGATTCCATTTTCAGCGGGAAACTGAGCTGGGATCTGACAAGCCTGCAAGTCAATTCAATCAGCGACGTCTCCAAAGGAATCGTATCGAAGATGAATAAGGATGTCGAAATTGTTGGCCTGTTTGAATTGACAAAAGACGCAGAGAAGAACTATGCGGATTTTATACCGGTTCTTAAAGACTATGCCGCCAAGTCGAACGGCCATATCACTGTCCGGTTTGTCGATCCTGTCAAGTATCCTTCGATTATTACCGAGCTTGATCCCCAAAAAGCAATTTCTCCCGCTGCAGGATCATTTGTGGTCAAATGCGGCGATAAATTAAAGCTGATTAATCCATCTGACTGCTTCACATATGATGAGCAGACGTATTATCAGACCGGCTCCTATGTTGCCACTTCCAATAACGTTGAATACAATTTTACCGGCGCCATTTCTGCTGTTACTTCTGATGTTGTTACGAAAGCATACTTTACCACCAATCATAAGGAGTCGTCCCATGTTCAGCTCAACACACTTCTGTCCAATAACGGAATGGAAGTTGCAGATGTTTCAACAGTTGAAATTACCGCGATTCCTGACGATTGCTCACTCCTGATTATTGACGATCCTCTGGAAGATATTTCAACTCCCGACATCTCACTTCTTACCGGCTATTTGGGTAAGGGCGGAAAACTGATCGTAATATCCGGTTATGAAAGTGCAAATCTGACTTTCCCGAATTTGAATGAAGTCCTTCATACAATGAACCTTAATATTTCGAATTCCCGCATCAGTGAAAATGATATGACATACAGAATTCAGGCAACCAGCGGTTATATGGGTTATGCTGATATTCCGGCCGGAACATTTGCACCTGCAGCTTACGGAAAGGCACTAGTACTTGCTGATATGCGTGCAATCTCGGTATTTGATAATCCGAAATCTTATATTGCAACGGAGCCGGTCATAACATCGTCAGCTTCGGCTTTGCTCGAAGCAAACGGAGATCCGGCGCAGACAGGAGTTGCCGGTGTACAGAATATCGCAATGTATTCTGCAAATTCAGGCGGAAAAGCGAAGAGCGAAGCAGTTGTCATCGGTACGACGTATCTTACAAGTGATGAATATATCAGCCAATACTCTTTGAATGACCAGAATGTAGCTTTCTTCAGCTCAATTGCACTCAAGCTTACCGGTACGGTTAATAATGTACAGGTTGAAGTGAAGCAGATACCCAATTACAAATTTACTTCTGCTCCGACTGCCAATACACAGGGCATCTGGTCAATAGCACTTATTGTAGTTCTTCCGATGACATTCATTATTATTGGAGTTGTCATCTACAAAAAACGCAAAAACTTGTAAGCACTGAAGGGAATAAACATGAAGACTTGGAAAAATTTGATCATACCTGCTGTAATTCTGGTGCTGCTTATTACGGGACTCCTCGTGTATAATTTTACACTCAAGGACAAGCTGAACCCCCGGGAGGAGACAACTGCCGGCACAGCGGCAGAGGGCGGTTATGTCGTGAATTATCAGCCTGCAGATATTGCCAGTATTCATGTTCTTAAATCAGACGGAACCGGGTATACAGTATCCTCCGCCGGAGTTGGTGCGGACGGTACCCCGGCCTGGGGCTACTCAATTGACGGTAAGGATATGTCGGGTTACAAATTTTCCCAGGCCAATCTTTCATCCTTTGTAAATATATTGTCTTCATGTGATGCGGTGAACAGCATTACTGATTCGAAAGACTCACTGTCCGAGTATGGACTTGATAAACCGGCCTATACTGTCAAATACACACTTGTTTCCGGTGAAGTCCATACCCTTCTTTTCGGCAGCAATTCCTTTGATGGAAAAGACGTGTACTGCACGCTTGATGAAACAGGTGTTGTCAGCACAACCTATTTGATTAAGGCAACCACATGCGGTGCATCCCTGATAAATTTCCTGGATTTGGCAATTACTTCTGTAAAGGCAGCGGATGTTGCCTCCGTATCTTTCAAACGCACGGAAGACAATCTTAATCTTGTCGTTGCAGGACAGAACGTACCGACCGCAGATGGAACCTCAACAGAATTCGGCTGGGAAGTCACCAGTCCATTTACAATCGAGGCAAGCGCTGCATTCGGTACGCTTATGGATTCCGTACTTGCCTTGAAAGTAACATCCTATGTAGATTTAAATCCCGACAATTATGCAAAATACGGGCTCGATAAACCTGCATATACTTTTGATATTACACTTACCAGCGGAAACCACATGCAGATTATGCTTTCTAAAGATATGGGCGGAATTTATTATGGAGCATCTACAGAGTCTCCCGCTGTGTTTTCGCTTGGAACTGCCGCGCTGACCGGACTGCAGACGCCGCTTGTTGAGTTGATAAATCCATATCTTTCCTACGAGTTCATTGCTGATGTTAAGAATATTGAAGCAACTTTCCCTGACGGGAGCTTCTCAATGGATATGGATGTTGCTAAAGGCGCATCGATTACCGACAAAGATTCAGTCGTTAAAGTGAACGGACTGAATGCCAAGGTAACAGATAACGCAAAGAGGTCGTACTTTGCAAATCTTTATGAATCAATTGTCTGTATTAACATAAAAGGCTTTGATTTTGCCGCCAAACCGGTAAATACCAAGGATATTACCATTACGATTACACTGAAAGACAGTACACAAAAAATAATAAACCTTGCGGTTAAGGACGAAAATACGTATTATGCATTTATAGATGGTGCGTATGTTGGATTTCTTGTCTCAAAAGATGAAATCTACAGGGACAACGGCGCCAATTTGTATGACTACGGAGCATGGGCTGCATACGACCGCCTCATGGAAGCCATTGACGGTGATAACGGCAGTGGAGTATATGTGATATCGGACTCGTAAGAAAGGGTATATAATGCCTTCATTTGACACGGATAGTAAGCGTAAAAGGAGATCTGCCAAACGGCGGTCTCTTTTGCCGCTTCTTGTTTTTTTTATACTCGTATTAATGGCTTCATCCTTTGTGTTGGTCTATTTAGTACGAAATCATCTTGATGCAGCCGTCGGGGTTGATACGACCACCCGGCTTTCAGCTCAAAACGGTTTTGCATGTGAATATTCTGAAGCACAAAAGCTTTACCCCTTTTCTGACGGTATTTTGAAAGTTACGGCAACACGTGTTTCCTATCTGTCGATGACAGGAACGGAAATATACGGTGTTGATATGAAAATGGATAAGCCGTTTTGTGTAATCCGTGGAGATTATGCACTCGTTGCTGATTCAGGCGGTTATTTCTGCATGCTGCTGAATGATAAAGGCGAAGTATACGAAAAACAGATGACCGGGGCAATCAGTTTCGGGGCACTTTCCTCAGGGGGGCTGGCCGGACTCATTATCGAACAGCAGGACACGAAAGGTGCCGTATATCTTTTGGATGCCCAGGGTAATTTTCTGGCACAATGGAATTCAGTTGAATCCGGATATCCTGTATCCATATCCTTTTCGCCGGATCAGACAATTATAGATATTGCACTTGTTGATACGGATGGTTCCTCGATGCAGCCCCGATTAAAGCAAATCGGGCTCCCCACCGGGGATCAGGATAAAAAACCAAAAGACCTTTCACTTTATACTCCGGATGTCACGTCTATTCTTTCGAGTATTTGTTATATTGGAAATGATAAGACGGTTTTAGCCGGAATTTCCGATTTGTTATGCTTTTCAGGTGACAAAATACAAGCTATATCCACGTACGGACAGATCTTCAGTGTTTTTTCCGTTGGTGACGGTATAGCCGTCATATACTCGGATGGTCTTGGACAAGAGGTTCGCATGGAATATCTCGACGCCGGATTTACACGCGGGAATTCGGTTGTGCTTGGAAATACATTTATAGATGCCCGTACAGAAGAAGGAAAAGTGATCATAGCCGTTGATGATAAAATTCTGCTCGTAAATGCCGCCTCGCTGGAGACGGAGAAGTCAATTACTGTTGATCAGGCAATACTTAAGATCGGCTTTATGGACGACAGGACAATTGTAGTTGTTACCGCTGATAGTGTAAGGGAGCTTGCGCTGTAAGGTGCAGCATCAAGAAGGAGGCTTAGTCTTTTGGAAACAGAACTGAAACTTAAATTTACCTCACGGGAAGAGATATTGAAATTGTGGAGCGCGGAATGGTTTACGGATATTCTAATTCCGAATTCAGAGAAGACAGAATATTACGATACAAAATATTTCGAGACAAAGGACCGGTCTTTACTTGCGCACAACGCCAGCATACGAGTCCGGGAGATTCGTGACGGCGACTATGTTCATACCGTTAAAATCGGAGGGAATAGCCGTGACGGTCTTCATCAGAGGTTTGAATGGAACCTTGAGACGACAGAGGACGAGTTCGATGCCGATGTATTCTCACAGCATGCAATTACTGACGGGGATCCCTCTGAAATTCTGGAGGAGGTTCTCAAGTCAATTTCCGGGAAAGAACTCAACATGATCTGCAGGACCAGTTTTGAGAGGACTTTGTCTCTTGCGGGATTTGGTGACAGCCTTTTGGAAATTTGTTTTGATTCAGGAAGCCTTTATGCCAAAAACGCCAAGGAAGATCTGTGCGAACTCGAAATTGAACTTAAGCAGGGTGATGTTCGTGATGTTCTCGCACTTGGTGATGAAATTATTAATCAGACGGGTGCCGTTCGGGATGATCGGGGCAAGTATGTCCGTTGTCTTGCCTTGCTGGATTTATAATGAATATGTTTTCCGGAACAGATTGCACAGTCAATCAGGTGATTGATATCGCAGTTGTAGGCGGAGGAGCTTCCGGGATGGCAGCTGCTATTTTTGCGCAGCAAACTTTTAAGGAAACCTGCCGAAAATCAGGAAGCGTCACGGTTTTTGAGCGCAATGAGCGTGTTGGCAAAAAACTTCTCATGACGGGAAACGGCAGATGCAATCTGACGAACCTCGATACGGATCTTTTTCATTATCATGGGAATGATGTTCGTTTTGCAAAAGGCGCACTGCTCAGATATCCTCCTGCAAAGGTCGTCTCCTTCTTTGAAGATCTGGGAGTTGTCCTTACAGTTGAAGAAAGTCAGAAAGTATACCCGATGAGCCTTTCAGCGGCCTCTGTTTTGGATTCGCTGCGTCTTTCCATGGACAATCTCGGCATACAGGTCAAAACGGGATCACAAGTCATCGGAATTAACCGGGACGGGAAAGAATTTATAATATCATTGGCTGATAACAGTACATTTCGTGCTTTAAGCGTTATTGTGGCTGCCGGCGGTATGTGCGCGCCTTCAACAGGGTCGGACGGGAATGGATATAAACTCCTTTCTGTCTTTGAACACCGGTTATTGTCACCGGTGCCATCCATTGTCCAGATTAAAGCAGATACCAGGTTCTGCAAACCGCTCTCCGGCAATAAAATACTCGGTTCTGCATCTTTGTTTATTAACGGCAAAAAAGTCAGGGAAGAGGCAGGGGAAATTTTATTTACCGATTATGGATTGTCAGGTCCCCCGATTTTGCAGCTTTCCGGATATGTTTCCCGTGAAATAGCCGGGATTTCAGGACACGGCAGTGAAAGCAACATTTATATTTCCCTGGATTTTCTTCCGGACTATTCCCCTGAGGATGTACATACGATGATGATGATGCGTAAAATCGCATTTCCGGATCGCAAACTCGAGGAGTATCTTACGGGCCTTTTCCATAAACGGCTCGCACTGGGGATTCTTCGCAAAGTTACGGATAAGCCGATGTCGGCCGCCGTAGCATCCCTTTCCGATAAAGATATCGATAAACTTTCATCCGCCTGTAAAGCGATGAAGATTCCGGTTACCGGGACAATGACGTTTGCCAACGCCCAGACGACGGCGGGAGGAATCGATACTTCGGATTTTGATCCGTCGACACTTGCATCAGTGAAATGCCCGGGCCTCTTTGCATGCGGAGAAATTCTTGATATTGACGGTGACTGCGGCGGATTTAATCTTCAGTGGGCGTGGTCCTCCGGTTTTCTTTCCGGCAGTTCGGCAGCACAATATGTGATCAAAGCGAGAAATCTATGAGACTTGAAACAACCCTGAGTTTCGGACTCGATGAATACAGCCGCCTTCCTGTGGATACTATTGCAAATACCGGCGAAAAGAATCTTCTGATTCCAGCATGCCATTCACTTAAAAAACAGGTGTCATCTGAATTGCGTTGTATTATTCTGAAAAAATCAATTGATGCCAGAAAAAAGAACCGGATCCTTATTTCTTTTCGTGTGTGCCTTACTGATGAAAATGAAATTGAAGCGGCAAATGAATCAGAAAATGATGTTTATAAATCATTTCCGCAAACAGCACCGGCTTCGCTTCACCCTGTCGTCATTGGTTTTGGTCCGGCCGGGATGATGGCTGCATTACTTCTTGCACGAAAGGGACTTTCACCGGTTATCATTGAGCGTGGATGCATGGTGGAGAAGAGAAGGAATGATGTAGAACGATATTTTGAAACCGGGAAAATATGTTCGAACTCTAATGTCCAGTTTGGAGAGGGCGGAGCGGGAACTTTTTCCGATGGTAAACTCAGTACAGGTATTTCGGATCCGAGAAGGTCATTTGTTCTTGAAAATTTTGTAAAGGCCGGAGCACCGCCGGAGATCAAATATATCTCACATCCGCATGTCGGTACGGACCGGCTCAGGGAAGTCGTTGTCAATATCCGCAAAGAGATTCTGTCTTTTGGGGGGACTTTTCTTTTTGAAAGGCAGGTCACCGGGTTTGAAGCAGAAGGCGGGATTCTTAAAGGAATTTATCATGCGCCTTCGGGCAGCCATAAAGACATCACATTCCTTGCTGCTCATGAGGTGGTACTGGCTATCGGACACAGCGCACGGGATACATTCGGTATTCTGCACGACATGCATATTCCGATGACGGTGAAGCCGTTTTCAGTAGGTTTGCGGATTGAACACCCGCAGGACTGGATCAACCGTGCCCAGTATGGAGTATCAGCCGGGCATAAGGCGCTCCCGCAGGCGGATTACAAGCTGGTATCACACACATCCACAGGACGCGCCCTATACACATTTTGCATGTGTCCGGGTGGCTTTGTTGTTGCAAGTGCTTCTGAAGAGGGATATGTAGTGACAAACGGAATGAGTAATTACCTGCGAGACGGTGAAAACGCCAATAGTGCCGTACTGGTCGGTGTTGACGTTGCTGACTTTGATGGGGAAGATGCCCTTTCCGGGGTTCGTTTTCAACAGAAACTGGAACGTATTGCTTTTGAAGCCGGCGGAAAAAGCGGCCGGGCACCCTGCCAGCGCCTTGGAGATTTCCTTGAAGACCGGGCATCCATTACCTGCGGCGATGTCAGGCCGACCTATCGTCCCGGTGTCACCTATACGAATATGAGAAGCATCCTTCCGGGTTATGTTTCAGATACAATATGTGAAGGCATACTCGAAATGAATCAAAAGCTTCCGGGGTTCTCACATCCCGATAGTCTGCTGACCGGATTTGAAACCAGGAGTTCATCACCGGTAAGAATTGTCCGGGATGAATCGCTGCAGAGTACAGGCATGGCAGGTCTTTATCCGTGCGGTGAAGGGGCAGGATATGCCGGTGGAATTATGTCTTCAGCAATTGACGGGATCCGCTGTGCAGAAAAAATCATAGAAAATAGTTTTGTATAAATTGTGGTAAAATACATATGAAAACATTTAGTTGTTTTTTATATGTTTTGTAAAATGAACGGTGAAAGGAGTATGCGCACGGGATTAATGGTTTTATGTGCGTAGTAAAGTATGAAAATTACTATTCTTGGCTGTTCAGGCGGATACCCGGCTCCGGGGGGAGCCACTACCGGATATCTCATTCAGATTGCCGGTAAAAACATTCTCATAGACTGCGGCAGCGGAGTTCTGTCCAATCTTTTCCGCTATGTCCCGGTCAATAAAATTGATGCTATTATTCTTACGCACCTGCATGCTGACCATATGTCGGATATTTTCGTACTCAAATATGCGCTTCAGATGAACAAGCAGAACGGATTGGATGTACATCCGATTCCGCTGTTTGCCCCGACAAACCCTGAATCTACTTTCAGTCAGCTTCAAAATGATGCAAATCTTGTCGTCGGGCATATTAATGCATCTACAGAGCTTCCACTATTTGGAGCAACTGCAACATTTTTTCGCACGACACACCCTGTCGAGTGTTATGGCGTCCGAATTCAATATGAGGGTAAGATATTTGCTTTCTCGGCTGATGCGATATATGGCCCTGAGCTGCTGCCTTTATTCATGGATGCAGACCTTGCCATCATGGACTGCGGCGCACTTGAAAAAGCCAGAAAACAGGTTATGCTCCATCTGACGCCGACGGAATGCCATCGTCTTTATCAGGAATGTCAAATAAAAAAGGTTGTGCTTTCCCATCTTGTTCCGTATTATGGTATATCGGAGATTACTGAAGAGGCAGATTCATGCGGAATATGGCCTTACACAGTTGCCTCCATCAGTCAGGAATATGAAATTTGATTCGAAAAGAGGAAATTATATGAAGCCAATGGACAACCATGCGGCAGTAATTACTGTCATAGGTCATGATACAATCGGTATTATTGCCAAAGTCAGCGCAATACTTGCTGAAAATCAGGTGAATATCAAAGATATTACGCAGACTATTCTTGAAGAGATTTTTACCATGATTATGATTGTCGATATGACGAAGTCAAAGGTCGACATTAAAGATCTTGCTGATCAGCTTGAAGGGCTTGGCAATCAAATCGGACTGTCAATCCGGATTCAGCATGCCAGCCTGTTTAATGCAATGCACCGAATCTGACAATTTGAATTGGCTGAAACTGACGGCAGGTAAGGAGATAATATGTTAACGGATTTTGAAATTCTTGAGACGATTAATATGTTTCAGGAACAGCATTTAGATGTTCGTACGATCACAATGGGAATAAGCCTTATGGATTGCTCCTGTTCGAGTGCCGAAGAAACATGCAGGCGTATATATGACAAGATTTGCCGCAGAGCAGAAAAACTCGTAAAGACAGGTGAAGATATCAGCAGGGAATACCGTGTGCCGATTATTAACAAACGTATTTCGGTAACACCTATTTCCATTGTTGCTGCTTCTTCAGGCGCCGCGGATTATGTGTGTTTTGCTAAAACTCTCGACAGGGCTGCAAAAACATGCGGAGTCAATTTTATCGGAGGGTTTTCCGCATTGGTTCAGAAAGGCTACACTGACAGTGATATCAAGCTGATCGAGTCCATTCCGGAAAGCCTTGCTGTCACCGACTTTGTATGTTCCTCAGTCAACCTTGCCACTTCGCGTGCAGGCATCAATATGGATGCTGTCCGTGACATGGGCCGTATCATTAAGAAAACAGCGGAACTTACACAGGACCGGGATGCAATCGGCTGTGCCAAGTTAGTTGTTTTTGCAAACGCTCCTGAGGATAATCCTTTTATGGCCGGTGCTTTCTTAGGGCCCGGCGAACCGGAGTGTGTTATTAATGTCGGCATTTCAGGTCCCGGTGTTATCAAAACGGCAATGGAATCCGTAAGGGGCGCCGATTTGGGAGTCGTTGCAGAGACAATCAAAAAAGCAGCCTTCAAAATAACAAGGGTAGGTGAGCTTGTGGCAAGGGAAGCATCCGCCCGTCTGGATGCACCGTTCGGTATCGTAGACCTTTCCCTTGCGCCTACACCGGTAGTCGGCGATTCAATAGCCAGAATTCTTGAAGAGTTCGGTCTGGAGGACTGCGGAGCCTGGGGCACTACCTGTGCACTTGCCATGCTCAATGACGCAGTAAAAAAGGGCGGAACGATGGCGTCGTCTTTTGTCGGAGGATTATCCGGTGCATTTATTCCTGTTTCAGAAGACGAAGGCATGATTGCCGCCGTGTCCAAGGGCGCACTGAGTCTCGAAAAACTGGAAGCAATGACATGCGTATGTTCTGTTGGACTTGATATGATTGCAATACCTGGTGATACTTCAGCGACTACCATTTCCGGCATAATTGCTGACGAAATGGCAATCGGAACTTTTAATAACAAGACTACGGCTGTCCGCATTATTCCTATGCCCGGCAAAGGTGTCGGTGATTTTGTAGAATACGGCGGTCTTCTTGGTTCTGCTCCTATCATGCATGTTAATCCGTCTTCATGCGCAGATTTTATCAATCGCGGAGGCCGGGTACCGGCTCCTATCCACAGCATGCGCAATTAGGACAGCAGTGGCCTGTAAGGAGATGTTTTCACAAATGACAGAAAAAGAACAATTTGAACACATGAAAGATTTCGATTATGCCTCTGTGATATTTCACAGGGAGAATGCATCCGTTTATCCTGCTGATTATGCCCAAAATGCATATTACGGATTTTTCCTGCTGGCCAGAAGCGTTGGAAATCTTCTGGCAAAGTCTGCATCGGAAGCAAAAGGGGAAACTTCACAGGAAACACGTCTGAGCGAAATGGCGCTATCCTATCTTGAGTCGGACTATCAGTCGGAGCACAAGAATACATTCCTCCGCACAAAGCCGTATTCCTATCAGCTTGTCTGTGTTCTGAGTGATTTTCTCGATCTTCAGATGTCTGCAACCCCGGAAACGGATTATATACCATTTGTTGAACAGATCAATTTGCTGATAAAACATATTGAAAATACTCGTACTTCTGAGAATCTTCTGCGTTCGCTTGATATCCAGATTGCAAAACGCTGGTGCAGGATACTGCGTGTTTATTGTTTTCTGCGCATACCCGAAGGAAGTCTTTCCAAAAAATACAGCTATGAACGTGATCTGCACATCTGTGCCAAGCGCGGTCTGAGTAAAGAAGAGATGTACTGGATTGATTTCCGTGTGCGTTTTCGCCGTTTTCAAAAACAGGAGAAAATCGGAAAGCTCATCCTTCTGGCGGAAGAGTGGGAAATGCTTTGTGCCGGCAAAGAAATTGACAGGAATCCGAATGAGTATGAACTGATGGTTCTTGCGCTGTTGGATGCAGATGCGTTTTACAAAATCGGACTGGAGTGGGTTGCCATGCTGGTTATGAGATGTCCCGGGAATAATCAGTTCCGAAAGTGGGAAGCCCGCTATCTGCGTCGGGACGGGCGATATAAAGATGCCCTGGATTTATGTGCAAAACTTATTGAGAATAATCCGGTGGATTATGAATTGTTTTGTCTTCAGTCCAATATATATTTTCTTGAGAACAAGTATAAGCAGGCACAGCGAAGCGCCCTGCGTGCTGTTTCTTTTGGTCCAGCGGAGCCTGTCGCACACATGACACTGGCATATTCATATCTTTACGACGGAATATATGATGAAGCTATCGATGCATTTGATAAGGCGCTGTCATTTGACGCTGCCTTAATTGATGCATACCGCGGTAAAAGCAAGGCACTGATAATGGATGGACAGGCCTACGAGGCTATGGAATGCCTCGTTTCCGTGTCCCGGATTTCGCCGGAAGATTCAGAGATTTTTCATGATCTGGCAGATGTTTACTTTATGTGCGGATATCTTGATGAATGCCGTAAATACTGCAGAAAATGCCTGGCGATCGATCCGGAATGTGCAGGTGCCTTTGTTCTTCTCGGTATGCTGGAAATTCGAAAGAACCATGAGGACCATGCAGGAAAGTGGCTGAACAGAGCGCTTGAAATTGAACCGCAGAACCCTATCGCCCTTAATGAACTTGCGTTTGTGCAGCATATGAGCGGGAATGATGATGAGTGCCTGCGCCTGCTTCAGAAGGCTATCGATATAGCGCCTGATTTTCCTGATGTTCTTTGCAGTATGGGCGTCGTATATTACTACCAAAGTGAATTTGATGATGCCCTCGAATATTTTGACCGTACTCTGGATCTTGAACCCGCACATGTCGGTGCGTTAATCGGCAAAGGAAACTTGTGCCTTGCACAGTCTGATGCGGAAGAGGCATTGCTCTGGTATGACAAAGCTCTCGCGTTTGATCCGGAATATCCTGAAGCCATTCATGGCAAAGTAAGCGCATACAGGGCATTGGGTCTTGAACAGGAAGCATTTGAATGGATGCAGAAAGCAAATGATATGGGAATTGATTCGGACGAAGAGGAATAGCTGTCAGGATAGTCCTTTTGATTTCCCTTATCATATCATGGGAAAAGTATTTGAAGATCTGTGAGTTAGCCGCATAATTTATCAGGTAATCCTGCACAATCCGATACTACACAATTGGGCGGGTTTTCGAACCTGCCCAATTGTTATTTTGATAATAAAGAGGAGCCGCTGCAACCTGAACCTAATGTTCATTTTGCATAAAGCTCCTCCGGGATATCTTGCAGGATACAATAGAAATAGCTCGGTTACAGGAATTGTTCTGCTGCATCCAGGGCTTTCCTGACCGTTTCGGGTGAAGGTGCACCGGTAATTGTCCTGCTGTTTACACAGGTAAGAAGGGATATCGCTTCGTAGACATCGTCTTCAATTAACACTGAAAAACTTCTGAACTCATCAATTCCAACGTCCAGCAGTGCAATACCCGCATCAAGGCAGTACTTGACGAGCTTCCCGGATACCTCATGGGCACTCCTGAACGGGAGTCCCTTTTTGACAAGGTAATCCGCCAGGTCGGTTGCATTGGTAAATCCGCCGGCAGCGGCCTGTTCCATACGGTCTTTTCGGATATTCATCGTTGCAACCATGCCGGTAAAAGGAATCAAGGCGCCCTTAACGGTGTCTATTGCATCAAATACTGCTTCCTTGTCTTCCTGCATATCTTTGTTGTATGCAAGAGGAAGGCCCTTCATAACGACAAGGAGCGCCATAAGGTCTCCGTATACCCGGCCTGTCTTTCCTCGTGTAAGCTCGGCTATGTCGGGATTTTTCTTCTGCGGCATGATCGAAGATCCGGTGGCATATGCGTCATCAAGATCAATAAATGCAAATTCCTGTGTCGACCAAAGAATGATTTCTTCAGAAAAACGTGAAAGATGCATCATCAGTATGGACAGCACTCCTGCAATTTCAATAACAAAATCGCGGTCGCTGACTCCGTCGAGGCTGTTCTGCGTGACGCCTGCAAACCCTAGGTCTGCCGCTGCGGCTTCCCTGTCAAGCGGATAGGTTGTACCTGCCAGCGCACCTGAGCCAAGAGGGGAATAGTTCATTCTGACGACTGCATCATCAAGGCGCGTCATATCCCGCTGGAGCATCTGGATATATGCGCACAGATGGTGCCCCAGAGTAATCGGCTGTGCGCGCTGCATATGTGTATAGCCGGGCATTATCGTTGTTGTGTTCTCCCCGGCCTTAATAATAAGCGTACGGTAGAGCTTCATAATTAATTTCCGGATCTGCTTCATTTCGTCCATAAGATACAGACGGATATCCAGGGCAACCTGGTCATTCCTGCTTCTTCCGGTATGAAGTCTTTTCCCGGCTTCACCGATTCTAAGGGTAAGCTCTTCCTCGACAAACATATGAATATCTTCAGCTTCAGAATCGAATGTCAGCTTTCCGTCATTGATATCAGTAAGGATTCCGGAAAGACCGGATAGTATTTTTGAAGCATCTTCCGGCGTCAATATGCCCTGCGTCTTCAGCATGCGGCAATGTGCCATGCTTCCTCTGATGTCCTGCTCATACATGCGGCAGTCAAACGGGAGGGAAGTGTTATAGTCATTGGCGGCTTTATCGGTTTCCTTCTGGAAGCGCCCGTCCCACATTTTTTTGCTCACAGTACAAATCTCCTTTTTAAAATTCTATTTTAGATACTATCAAAGAAGCCCGTTCTTTTTCTTCATCTGTGCAACCACCTTCATAGGCAGTCCGAAGCAGTTGATAAAGCCGGTTGCATCTTTCTGATCATACACATCATCTTCTGCAAAGGTAGCAATTGCCTCGTCATAAAGTGAGAAGGGAGAGGTCGAACCGGCGGGCATGCAATTTCCTTTATAAAGCTTCAACCGCACATTGCCTGATACTGTTTCCTGCGTCTTTTCCACAAAGGCTGCAAGTGCTTCACGCAGCGGATGAAACCACTGTCCAAAATAGACAAGTTCTGCATATCGCTGGGCTACAATATCCTTGTAGTGGAGCGTATCGCGATCGAGGGTAAGAAGTTCAAGTTCACGATGCGCCGCGTACATAACGGTTCCGCCGGGTGTCTCATATACTCCGCGGGATTTCATACCGACAAGTCGGTTTTCAACCATGTCGACAATTCCGACTCCGTTTTTTGCAGCTGCTACATTTAAATATTTGAGCATGGAAACCGGATCGAGTTTTTTGCCGTCGACAGCAACAGGAATACCTTTTTCAAAGGTAAGATCAATGTATGTCGCTTTATCAGGAGCCTGTTCAGGGGAGACCATCAGCTTAAGAATCTTGTTATACTGCGGTTCATTGGCAGGATTCTCAAGATCCATTCCTTCATGGGAAAGGTGCCAGAGGTTCTCATCCATTGAATAATTGTCTTCTTTTGTCACGGGAACAGGAATATTTCTTGCATTTGCATAGTCAATTTCTTCATCACGGGACTTAATATCCCAGAGACGCCAGGGCGCGATGATTTTAAGCTCGGGTGCAAGTGCTTTGACGGTGAGTTCAAAACGCACCTGGTCGTTGCCTTTGCCGGTGCAGCCATGGGCAATTGTGGTGCAGCCTTCGCGGCGGGCAACCTCCACCATGCGCTTGGCGATAACAGGCCGTGCAAAAGATGTTCCCAGAAGATATTTGCCTTCATACATGGCACCGGCCTTCATGGTCGGGTAAATGTAATCCGTGATGAACTCTTCGGCGATGTCTTCAACAAAACAGGCAGTTGCACCGCAGTTTAAAGCTTTCTGCTTAAGAAATGCTTCGTCAACGCCAATTCCGACTTCACCTGCCATAGCAATAACTTCACAGTCGTAATGTTCTAAAAGCCACGGTATGATAATTGATGTATCAAGTCCGCCTGAATATGCGAGCAGAATTTTTTCTTTAGCCATGATCGTTTCCTCCAAATTTGCATAAATATTCGCAATAATGCATAAACTATGACTATTTTAGCAAAGCAATTTGTTTGCGTCAACCTCTATTATTGTATTCTTAGAAAACATGCAAGACAAGATGGAAATATTCCGTGTATAATATGAACGATATTCAGACTTTACGCAGATGATAGACTAGGGTAGAATTGATTGACTGAAGATAATATTCTTCAGACTTAAGATTTTCATCAGACACCCGCAGGGGTGTCTTTGTCAGTCATTGATTAGGGGGCTTATACATGTCGTTTCCAATGCTGGAGAATCCATCCGGTGATTTTTGTTACTGCAATGGCCAAAAAGTTCTATTTTCATCCCCAGAAGGTAAAATCCTTATGGAGCCTGTTTCCGATGTTATCTATTATGAATCAATCAGAGTGCGTGACGGAGTCCTGATTTTTTTTGAAAACCACATGCTTCGACTTCTGCAGTCAATTGAAGCCAAAGAGAAATTTACTCTGGATACCGATTCTCTTTTTGATAATGCCATACAGATGCTGCACGAGGCTGAGCCGCCGGTCAGGGACGGCGATATTCGAATCGTTATTACAAACAAGACAAAACTGATACATTTTTCGCGCGTTATTACTCCGCCGGCTGATTCTTTCGAAACAGGAATTCCTGCATCGCTTTTATCATGGGAGCGGCTTGATCCCCAGGTTAAGGTTTTTCACAGTGATTACAAAGCGGCTGTTGCTGCGAAATTTAAAGAAGAAACCCCTTTTGGCCCTCCGTTTGAAGTCCTTCTGTCCGACCGGAAAGGGCAGATTACCGAAGGAAGCCGATCCAATTTTTTCGTTCTCTATCACGGCATTGTGTATTCTCCGCCAGAGGCTCTGATTCTGATTGGAATCACGCGCAGATATGTGCTCCAGTCAGTACGTATGGCAGGCCTTGTTTACAAGGAAGCTTTGTTTTCACTTGAAGACCTTATAAGAATGCGTGACGAGGCTATGTCGCCTAAAGATTCAGTGGCTTTGTTTATTACAAGTTCGCCATTCGATATTCTTCCCGTGCATTCTGTCGACAAAGAAGTATTCCTGTCTGCACAGAACAAAGATCTTGCAAAAATTTCGGAGATTTATCAGAGTATTGTGCGTCACTATATAGAGTCGCACCCGTCTGATTCGATTCAGACCGAATACTGCATCGAGGACACTTAATCAGCTATTCATTTTTTTATTATACAGGAGGTATATTATGTCTATTCGTTCAGGAAAAGTATCGGTAACTACAGAAAATATTTTCCCCATCATACGCAAATGGCTCTATTCAGACCATGATATTTTTATGCGTGAACTTGTCTCAAATGCATCGGATGCTATTTCAAAGTTCAAGAGATTAGTCGCCCTTGGTGAAGTCACCGGCAAATCCGATGAAGAATTCCGTATGGATGTCATTTTTGATAAAGATGCAGGGACGCTTTCTTTTTCAGATAATGGAATCGGCATGACAGCGGATGAAGTTGATAAGTATATCAATCAGATCGCATTTTCAGGCGCAATGGATTTTGTGGAAAAATACAAGGAACAGTCTACCGATACAAGCGGAATCATAGGGCATTTCGGTCTGGGTTTCTACTCTGCATTTATGGTAGCCGACAAGGTCAGCATCGAGACAAAGTCGTGGCAGGAGAATGAACCGGCGGTTATTTGGGAATCGGAAGACGGAATGGAATATACTATTTCCGAATCAGCAAGGACCGAACGCGGATCGGTAATCACTTTGAAGCTCTCTGAAGAGGCTATGGGAATCTTTGATGCCTATAAGCTTCGCGGAGTCCTGAAAAAATATTGTTCTTTTATGCCTTACGACCTGTTTTTCATTGATGCTGCTGCTGAAAAGGAACACCTGGAGAATGAAGAGAAGGAGCGTCTGGAAAAGGAAGGGAAAGGCGAGGAATTCATTCCTCACCTTCACGATAATCCGCCGGTTAATACCAGGACTCCGCTTTGGGCAAAATCGCCGAAAGAGTGCACGGATGAGGAATATAAAGCCTTTTACCATGAAGTTTTCTCCGATATGCGGGACCCCCTCTTCTGGATACACCTGAATATGGATTATCCATTTACGCTTCAGGGAATACTCTATTTCCCTAAGACAAACAATGTTTATGAGTCTTTGGAAGGACGCATTAAGATTTATAACCATCAGGTATTTGTAGCTGATAATCTCGCCGAGGTTATTCCGGAATTCCTCTTCCTTCTGCGCGGCTGCCTTGACTGCTCAGACCTTCCGCTCAACGTATCGCGTTCCGCGCTTCAGCAGGATGAATATGTTAAGAAGCTTTCCACTCATATTGTCCGTAAGGTATCCGACAAACTGAACGAGATATTCAAGCAGGATAGAAAGGCTTACGAAGCATACTGGCCGGATATAAGTATTTTTGTAAAGTACGGCATGCTGAAGGATGATAAATTCTATGACAAAGTTAAGGATATATGTCTTTTCAAGACTGTAGAGGGAACTTTTCCGACAATGGGAGAGCTCACTGAGACTAAAGACACAGTGCGTTATACTCAGGCACCCGACCAGCAGGCCGCCTATGTCGAAATTGCACAGAAAAAGGGTTATGAGGTCATAATTCTGAACGAAGATCTCGATAACAATTTCATATCGTTCCTGGAGTACAAATATCCCAAAACGCATTTTAAGCGTGTTGATGCGGAGTTTGAAGGGGAGTCCGGTACCGAAGAGGAACAGAAGACTCTTCAGGATCTTTTCCGCGAGGCTGCAGGAGATGATAAACTGGATATTTCAGTTGTGGCGCTCGGCGCTGATCAGCTCCCTGCATTCATACAGGAAACAGAAGAAGCAAGGCGCATGAATGAAATGCGCAAGCAGTTTGAAAAAATGCGTACGGGTGCTGAAGATGATCCGTATAAGGATCTCGATAATATGTTTCCGCAGAAAAAAGACCTTGTCCTTAACAGCGATCATCCGCTTGTACTCAGACTGCGCGGTCTTTTCGGCATCACCGGTGAGAAGGACAGGCTCAATAAAATAGCTCTTCACCTGTATGACCAGGCAAGGCTAAGCCATGGTTCCCTCGATGCGGAAGGACTGAAAAGGTTCCTGAAGGTTAATGCAGAATTGATTACCGAGGTTGCAGAAAAACTTACCTGAAAACCGTTTGCGGGGCAAAAATATAATGGAGGTATCTATGCAGGATACAGCAATGGTTCGACGAATCTACGTGGAAAAAAAGAAAGAATTTGCCGTTGAGGCAGATGGACTGCTAAAAGCTCTCCGTTCCGATTTGGGAATTTCAGCTCTTGAATATGTAAGGGTCCTGAATCGATATGATATTTCGGGTCTCTCGGAAGAAGAGTATTTGACAGCAAAAACCGACGTTTTTTCAGAGCCCCCCGTAGACTATGCGTATGATGAAATTGTCGACCTGACCGATGCATGCTATCTGCTGGCAATTGAATCACTTCCCGGCCAGTATGACCAGCGGGCTGATTCTGCAGCACAGTGCGTGCAGATTTTGACCTGCAAGGAAAAACCCCTGGTAAGAACGGCACGTGTAATGGCTTTTTACGGAGTAATGACAAGTGACCAGAAAAAATCCGCTGCACAGTATCTTATCAATCCGGTTGAAGCACGGGAAGCCTCTCTTCTCAAGCCGGATTCCCTGGAAGATATTCTCGATGTTCCTGCCGATGTAATCATTCTTGATGATTTCAGGACCCTGACCGGAAGTCAGATACAGGAACTTCGAGGGAATATGGGGCTGGCCATGTCTTGTGAGGATTTGCTTTTTACGCAGAAATTCTTTCTGGATGAAAAGAGGGATCCGACAGTAACGGAGATTCGGGTACTAGATACATACTGGTCGGATCATTGCCGTCATACAACGTTTTTGACGGAACTTACGGATGTGACATTCAGTGAACCGGATACTGAAATTTCCTCCAGGATGTCTTCCGTATATCAGGATTATTTGCAGAAGCGCACGGAGATATATGGTGACCGTATTTCCCGGAAGCCCGTATGCCTTATGGATCTCGCTACAATGGCCATGCGTCAGCTCAAAGCAGAAGGAAAACTTTTGGATCTTGACGAATCCGATGAAATCAATGCATGCTCAATCCGCGTCGGAATAACGGTCAGCGGTGTCCTTGAAGATTATATTGTCATGTTCAAAAATGAGACGCATAACCACCCTACGGAAATAGAACCTTTCGGAGGTGCGGCGACCTGTCTGGGCGGTGCGATCCGTGATCCTTTGTCCGGCAGATCCTATGTTTACCAGGCTATGCGCGTCACGGGTGCGGGGGATCCGCGGGTACCGCTTTCGGAGACGCTCCCCGGCAAACTTTCCCAGAAAAAAATCGTCCGTTCTGCGGCCGCCGGCTACAGTTCATACGGCAACCAGATTGGACTTGCAACCGGTCAGGTCGATGAACTGTATCATCCGGGATATGTTGCAAAACGCATGGAAATCGGTGCTGTAATAGGTGCTGCACCGGCTTCTTCCATTGTGCGTGAATGTCCTAAGCCGGGAGATATCGTAATTCTTCTCGGCGGACGTACAGGCCGTGACGGTATTGGCGGAGCGACCGGATCATCCAAGGCACATGATGAGAAATCCGTAATTACCTGCGGATCTGAGGTGCAGAAGGGCAATCCGCCCACTGAAAGAAAGATTCAGCGTCTGTTTCGCAATCCCAAAGTATCGAGACTGATTCTTCGCTGCAACGATTTCGGCGCAGGCGGCGTATCGGTTGCAATCGGAGAACTGGCCGACGGCCTGTGCATTGACCTGGATGCGGTCCCAAAGAAATATGAAGGACTTGACGGCACGGAACTTTCGATCTCCGAGTCACAGGAAAGAATGGCTGTTGTTATCGAGGAGAAAAACAAGGAACTGTTTCTTTCCTTTGCCGCACAGGAGAATCTTGAAGCAGTGCAGGTTGCTGTCATCACAGAAGAGCCCCGAATGGTCATGAAGTGGAGGGAAAACGTCATCGTTGATCTTCCCCGGGCATTTATTGATACCAATGGTGCGCCGTCTTATGCAAAAGCCAGTGTACAGATGCCGGACATGACTGCGATATTTCCTGATACCCGGGCTGAAGGTTTTGTTCCGGGTGATTTCGTGTCCTCAATGAAGGGTACGCTGTCTTCGCTTGCCTCCTGCTCGAGAAAAGGACTTGCACAGCGTTTTGATTCTACAATCGGAGCACGCACTGTTCTTATGCCTTTTGGCGGGAAATATCAGATGACCCCGGAAGAAGGAATGGTATCAAAAATCCCGGTCCTGAACGGTGAAACAAATGCCGTAACTATGATGAGTTACGGATTTGACCCGCAGCTGTCGGAATGGAGTCCATTTCATGGCGCCTACTACGCCGTGGTCGAATCCCTAATGAAAATTGCTGCGATGGGCGGTAATCCACTGAAAGCACGCCTTACATTCCAGGAGTACTTTGAACGCATGCAGACCGATGTATCCTGGGGCAAACCAACAGCGGCGCTTCTGGGAGCTTATCAGGCACAGCTTGATTATGGTACGCCTTCCATAGGCGGAAAAGATAGCATGTCCGGAACATTCAATGATCTGAGCGTGCCTCCGACACTTGTTTCGTTTGCCGTTGCCACTACTACGGCTGAGCGCGTTGTCTCGTCGACAATCAGTTCCATCGGGCAGAAAGTGTTTGCAATATCAATACACAAAGATTCCATAGGGCTGTACAGGAAAGATCATGTGCTGCGTATATTCAAAGCACTTACGGAAATTGGCAGCCGCGGCCAGCTGCTTACATGTGCGGTTGTCCGACAGGGCGGTGTTGCAGCCAGAATAACGCAGATGTGCATGGGGAACCGTATAGGCTTTCAGTTTATTGACAGTCTTTCGATGGAGTACATGTTCAGCCGCTCTTTCGGTGTTATGCTCGTCAGTGTCCGTGACAGCAATGCAATTGACAAGCTTGAAATGGTAGGCGCCAAATATATAGGGCATTCCACCCTCAGCGAAGCCATAACATGGAATGGACAGCTGATTACCCTTGCAGATGCCCAGAAGTCTTTTACATCTACGCTTGAGCCGATATTCCCAACGGAGACTGCGGAGAAGCATTTGTATGAACCGCAGGAAACCACCGGGAGTCTCAGAAAATTCATACCGTTCGGCGGCGGATTCTTCGGTGCAAAACCTGTAGTTTTCATTCCGGTTTTCCCCGGGACCAACTGTGAATATGATTCAGCAGATGCCTTTACCAAGGCAGGTGCGATCGCCGATGTGATGGTGATCCGTAACCGCACTTCCCAGGAAATATCCGAGTCCCTTCTTGAGATGAGCCGGCGTATATCGCTGGCGAATCTGATCATGATTCCAGGCGGATTTTCAGGCGGTGATGAGCCGGAAGGATCCGGGAAATTTATAGCGACCGCATTTCGAAATCCTTACGTAACGGCAGCCGTGCGCGATTTGCTTCACAACCGCGACGGACTTATGCTTGGAATATGCAACGGTTTTCAAGCGCTCATCAAGTTGGGACTGCTTCCTTACGGAGATATCCTGCCGCTGGAACCGGACGGTCCGACACTTACTTTTAACCGCATCGGACGTCACCAGTCCGGCTATGTGACGACAAGGGTGGTAACAAATGAATCACCCTGGCTTTCGCTGACTAAAACAGGCGACCTTCATGAGATTCCGATATCCCATGGTGAAGGACGCTTCTATGCTTCAGATGAACTTTCAACCAGACTATTCAAGAATGGACAGATCGTAACACAATATGTCGATGACAAGGGAGAGCCGTCTATGGATACCTTTTTCAACCCGAATGGATCGGTACATGCAGTGGAAGGAATTGTCAGTCCTGACGGCCGGATATTCGGAAAAATGGGGCACTCTGAAAGAGTTGGTGAATTAATTGCCAAAAATATCCCAGGGAAAAAGGACCAGCAAATATTCAAGGCTGGCGTAAGGTACTTTGCATAATGAATAAAAAAAGATGCATTGAGCTCATAAAGGAATTTATTATTTTGCCGACACATAGTCTTGGTCAGAATTTTCTTGTGGATGATGATGCTGCTGCCTATATTGTTGAGGCAGCAGGAATTGAATCCTCCGATGACGTACTGGAAATTGGATCCGGCCTTGGTGCACTCACTGAAAAACTTGCAGATAAGGCGTGTTTTGTTCATGCTGTTGAAATTGATTCACATCTTCTGGATGCCCTGCAGGAGACTGTCAAGTCAAAAGACAATGTTCAGATCCTCTGCAGTGATTTTCTCAAGCTTTCTAAAAAGAGCCTGCGTGAAAATAAATCAAACCAATACGTTGTTGTTTCAAACATTCCATATTACGTTATGACCCCGATCATGATGAAGCTGTTCAGAGAGTGGGATGATGCCAGAACGATGGTTTTTACAGTTGAGGATGCGGCATGTGACCGGATTTTTGCAGAACCCGGCAACAAACATTACGGACCGCTTGCCATCATTTCAAGTCTCTATGGAATAAAAGAAAAGTTGATGCTCCTGGAGTCAGGTTCCTTTCACCCCGCTCCGCATACTAAGTCCGCAGTAATCCGATTAACAGCAAACGGGGTTCTCCGGACTGCTCCGAGCGTGCTGTTTCCCCTTGTTGTCGCTGCTTTTTCCCAGAGACGGAAAACCCTGATAAATTCGCTTTCTTCAAGCGGTCTTTTTCCTGACGGCAAAAATCAGGTGAAGGAACTTTTACTTTCCCTTGATATTATTCCTACAATCCGGGCAGAGCAGCTTTACCCTCTGGATTATATCCGGATTGCACGCGGAATCGTGCAGAAATCAACTGAAATTGCTGACAAATGATTTTCATTTTGCATAAACACTTGGCTAATTCAACTAAAGCGCACTAAAACAAGCATCTAATGAAAGAATACAAAAGAAAACTTGCAAATTTGGAAATGTAAATTTTTAAATGTATCTACACAGAAAGACGATGTAATGGTATTATAGTAGTGTTGCGTGAAATCGCTAAGCTAAGTTGCGAAAGGATGGATACAATATGGTAGTAACAAACAAGTATGTTAAAAAGTGGGTCGAAGAAATGGCCGCACTGACAAAGCCTGATAATATTGTCTGGCTGAATGGTTCTCTTGAAGAGAAAAAATTACTCGAGGAGGAATGTGTTGCTTCCGGTGAGATGATCAAGCTCAACGAAGATCTTCTTCCGGGTTGTTTCTATCACCGCACGGCTGCTAATGATGTTGCCCGTGTAGAGGATCGTACTTTTATCTGCTCCAGAACCAAAGAAGAGGCCGGTCCTACCAATAACTGGATGGATCCCGCTGAAATGTATGCAAAGCTTACACCGCTGTTTGACGGATGCATGAAGGGCCGTACCATGTACGTTCTTCCTTACATCATGGGACCTGCAGGTTCTCCTTTGTCCAAAGTCGGAGTTGAACTTACCGACAGCCGTTATGTTGTTTTAAACATGCGCATTGTAACCCGCATGGGTGATATTGCCTGGAAGCAGCTTGGTGATGACTCTGAATTCGTCAAGGGCCTTCATGCCAAGGCTGATATAGATGCTGAAAAGCGCTATATTGCCCACTTCCCTCAGGATTATACAATCTGGTCCATTAACTCCGGTTACGGCGGCAATGTTATCCTGGCAAAGAAGTGTTTTGCACTCCGTATTGCTTCGGTTCTTGCAAAAGAGCAGGACTGGATGGCTGAGCACATGCTCATTCTCGGAATTGAGACGGTTGCTACAGGCAAGACACAGTACATCACCGGCGCTTTCCCTTCTGCCTGCGGTAAGACCAATCTCGCTATGCTGATCCCGCCTTCTTATGCAAAGGGCTATAAAGTATATACAGTCGGCGATGATATTGCATGGATGCGTCCTTTCCCTGACGGCCATCTATATGCCATTAACCCTGAGAACGGTTTCTTTGGTGTTGCTCCGGGAACTTCCATGGAGTCCAACCCGAATGCCCTTCTTACAACAAAGACCAACACAATTTTTACCAATGTTGCACTTACCGATGACAAGAATGTCTGGTGGTACGGCATGGGTGTAAAAGCTCCTGACCATATGACCGACTGGCTCGGAAAAGACTGGAATAAGGGCGATAATGAGAAGGCTGCAGCACACCCGAACAGCCGCTTTACAACGCCTGCTTCACAGTGCCCCTGTATTTCACCTGAATGGGAAGATCCTCAGGGCGTTCCGATTTCTGCTATCCTCTTCGGCGGCAGAAGAGCCAAGACAGCACCGCTTGTCTATCAGTCATTTGACTGGAACCATGGTGTATTTGTCGGCGCAACGATGGCATCCGAGACAACTGCAGCAGCTGCCGGCCAGGTCGGCGTAGTACGTCGTGACCCGATGGCTATGAAGCCTTTCATCGGCTACAATGCCGGTGATTATTTTGCACATTGGCTGCACATGGGCACCCTTATTGAGAAGAAGCCTTTGATCTTCAATGTCAACTGGTTTAAACTCGATGAAAACGGCAAGTTCATGTGGCCGGGATACGGCGACAACTTCCGCGTACTTGAGTGGATTCTGAAGCGCTGCAACAACGAAGTAGATGCTAAGAAGACTCCTATCGGATATGTACCTTATGCCAAGGATATTGATCTCACAGGTCTCGACGGCTTTACAACAGCCGATATTGAGAACCTTCTGGTCATTGATAAGGATGTCTGGGCAGAAGAGATTGCCGGAATCGAAAAGCATTTTACCGAATTCCCACGTATGCCTGAAGAACTTAAGCACCAGCTGGCAGCTCTCAAGGAACGCTTTGCAGCTGTCTGATTGAGACCACCTTTTCACGTTATTTAGATACAGGCCGTCTTTTTTATAGGACGGCCTGTATTTTTTTCATTTTAAAATTCATTTGCACTGTTTGTACGGTATAATAATGCATGGAAAGGTGGGTATTATATGGCAACAACAGGAAATGGTAATAGTATCTATCGACAATTTTCAGGTACAAAAGCCGCTGCCGATCCTAAAGGAGCAGCTGCAGCATCCAAAGATAAACCTTTGCCGTATAGACAAATGCAGCGCATGCCCGCATCTGTGCCCTTTTCAGAAGAGAAAGCGCAGCATTCGCGTGTCTCGGTTCATATTGCAGGCATGCAGTACAGGCTTGTCGCCCCTGACAAAGAGGGAGAAGTATATGTAAGGGCAATTGCAGATAAAGCTGACCAGCTCATCATGCAGATTCAGAAAAGCACACCGGGCATGTCCATGATGAGCGTTACCGTGCTGTCGCTTGTCAATGTCATGGACGAACTCTACCAGAAAGATCTCCGTATCAAGGAGCTTGAACACGAACTCTCAAAGGTGGCCGCAGCCACAGAAACCAATAAATCAAATTATATGCACCTTCGGGAAATCAATTGGGAACTCAAAAAGGAAGTACTTCGCCTTCAGTCAATGATTGATGCATATGAGAATACGGAAGACGAAGAATATGAAACAACGGAAAAAAAGAAATTACTGCCGCTTGAAGAACTTGAATATGATGTTTTAGAACAGGAGTCATGTGATGATTAAACCGGAATTGTTAGCACCGGCAGGTTCAATGGACGCTCTCCATGCAGCAGTTGATAATGGGGCGGATGCCGTATATTTGGGTGTAGGATCATTTAACGCCCGTGCCAATGCACAGAATTTTACTGCTGAGGATTTGCCTGAAGTTATTCTTTATGCGCACTTGCACAGTGTCCGTGTGTACCTTGCTTTGAACACACTGCTTCGTGATGATGAACTTCAGGGAGCACTTTCACTTGCACGGACTTCTTTCGAACAAGGTGTTGATGCTTTGATCGTGCAGGATCTTGGCCTTCTGAAAATTCTGCAGCAGCAGCTGCCATATATTCCTGTTCATGCAAGCACACAAATGAATCTGTTTGATGACAAGTCTATCATATGGGCTGCAGAGAATAATATTACGCGGGTTGTGCTTCCGCGGGAGCTGTCTTATGAAGAAATCTGCAGCAGAACCAAAACGGCAGCCCAAAAGGGCCTTGAAGTGGAAGTGTTCATCCACGGAGCTTTATGCGTCTGCTATTCGGGTCTCTGTCTGTTCAGTGCCATGAATGGAAATGGTCAGAGAAGCGGCAACCGGGGCCTGTGCGCCCAACCCTGCAGGACATTATTCGAACTGCATTCCAGTGACGGAATAGAGGAGGCTCCCGGCAGACTTTTATCGACAAAAGATCAAAGTGCGCTGCCGTATATCAGGAAGCTCATGGAGGCCGGTGTTCAATCTTTTAAGATTGAGGGACGCATGAGGGAACCGGCATATGTGGCAGCCACGGTACGTGCATATCGTGAATATATTGACAGAATATATGAAGGAGAAAATCCTGATGAGGTCGAATTGAAGATTCATCGCCATCTGCTTCTGGCTTTTAACAGGGGCGGGGATTTCACGGCACAGTATCTGCAGGGAGAGAAGAAGGACGATCTTCTTGCCGGTAAGTACAGCGGGAGATTCGGTCTCCTTCTGGGCGTAATAGTTAATAAAAATGCAAGGGCGGGAACTCTTTCCCTGCGTCTTTCGTCATCAGAATTACCAATACGAGGGGATTACCTTTCCATCCGGGTAAACGATCAGGAGATTTCCAGTTTCCCGATCGGAAAACTGGAAAAAATGGGAGACCTGCTGGTGGTAATGGGTCTTCATCCTCAAATGATTGAAAAAATCCCGGATGGAGCACAAGTATATCAGATGTCGGAACTTTCCTATACAAGGGATCTTCTTCAGGGTAAAGCTGCATATAAGACACCAATTCGGATTAAGCTCCAAAATGACAGCAAATTATCTTCTCAGGTTATGATGCTTCTTTCAGTAACAGAAGGCATGTGGAAGGGTACAAAAGCATCATTTGTGATTTCCGCATCTTTGGAAACAACACATCCGGAGCTATCGCATACCCGAATTTCCGAACAGCTCTCGAAAGCCAAATCATCGCCGTTTGCAGTTGAGGAAGTTGAAATAGATCCGGCGTTTGTACTTTGTGCACCGGTTTCATTTGTAAATGAACTCAGACGGGAAGGGTTTTTGGCACTTGAACAGGTAATACTGCAGCTGAAACATCCCGTCGGCGATCAAATGGAAGCAGGAATTGTTCCGGTAACAGAGCCGGCTGCCAAGGATTCCTGCGGGTGCGATGACGAATCAAAATCAAGTGTCCTGACCGGAGACATAATCCATGTCAATTATTATGACCTGCGCCGCATCCTTCCCCAGAAGCTTGCCTGCCGTGCCGATTTCTATAGCTTTTCTGTATATGATCTGCTGCAGGACACGGTTCATACTGCGCTGCAGGCACTGCATGACGAAGAACCGGCAGCCAAATTTCTAATCTGGCTGCCAGGCGCTTATAAAGACGCGCTCCATCCCATTATTGAAAAGGCAACAGCCTTTATGCAGAATGAATATCCGGATACATATGCCGGTACAGTAACTTCGAGTCCAGGGATATCCTTGGAATCTTCGTGGATAAATGCATCGGCAAATCTATATAATCACGAGGCTTTGTGTAAGGTCCTATGCGAAAAACCCTTTGCAGCTGCTGCTTCCTATGAGCTGAAAGATCAGAATATGATTGAAATCCTTTCCTTGATTCCGGCAAAATGCTTCTCTTCATCCTATCTGTCCCTACATCGATATGGCCGTATTGAATGGATGCAGTCGGAGTTCTGTTCCATAGGAAAGCATGAGAAGGGCTGCAAAAAATGCCGGGTCTCGGACCGCAATTATTCACTTCAGATCCTTTCACCTGAGGATGCAGCTCCCGTAAAAGGCAAGGATCTCCCTGTAATCACTCATTCAGGCGTATGTACAAGTGAAATTCTCGGACCGCTCTTCGCATCGGCAGGTGAGAGCCTTTTGAATACATGTAAAGAAAAACATATCCCGGTCGCCCATACAGTTCGATATCTTGATGAACCATTTGATGTCAGACGACACGTTATAAACGAAATATTGTCTGCGCTTGCAGACTGATTTGAGGTTATTTATGCAGGAAAAACCGGAAAACAATATTGATGTTCCCATGGTCCGGCTTAGCCGGTTTGCTGTTCTTCCGTCATATGCACACGACCATGATGCAGGAATGGACATCTATTCGTCTGAGGATGTCCTGTTAATGCCGGGAGAGACAAAACTCATACCAACCGGGCTTGCCGCTGCGATTCCAGAGGGTTTCGAAGCACAGATACGTCCAAGAAGCGGCATTTCCCTGAAGACAATGTTACGGATTCCAAACAGCCCGGGTACAATAGATGCAGGATATCGCGATCAAATCTGCGTTATCATGCACAATGCTTCTTTTCTTCCTTCCGGGCGCGAGGACTTGCCGCCTCTGACGCTTGAAGAGAAGAACAACCGTCATGGAGCATACTTAATCAGGCGGGGCGACAAAATTGCACAGATGGTTTTTGCCGGCATCTCACATGCTGTATTGACGGAGGTGCCGACTCTTGAAGGAATCGGAGCTGATCGTCAGGGTGGGTTTGGATCAACAGGGATCTAGAATATTATCGATAAAATTCGAAAATTTCGGCATTTTTGTTTTTCATAGAAGGGTAGTATCTCGTCATTTGAAATGGTAAAATTACTATGCTGTTTGCCGATGCAGGAATGTCACAAAACAACACTTGCATCGATTTTTTTGTGTGCTTCAAAGGATCCGCACAAAAGTGATTCTGGAAAGGAGGAGAACACAATGATAGAAATGTATATTACAAAACAAGTGACAGAAAAAGGGAAGACGGTGAATCTTCTTGAACGGATTGATAAAATTCAGGACGACTGCTGGATCAACATGTTTTCTCCGACTGAAGAAGAATTGCATCTGGTCGAGGAGAAAGTCGGAATTCCGCAGGAATTTCTCAGATATCCCCTTGATGAAGAAGAAAGACCGCGTATTGATACGGATGATGATACCGGAGATGTTCTGATTCTTATTGATATCCCCTATGTCCGTAAGGAAGGCCAGAGTGTCCATTATGAGACTTCTCCTTTGGGCATAATTATCACTCGCCGGCATATTGTGACAATATCGCTTCGGGATGCACCTATTTTCGATCAGTTTTCAAACAATCGTGTCCGTGATTTTGTAGTCAATTACAGAACCCGTTTTGCCATTCAGATATTGCTTGCAGGGGCTAAGGATTATTTGAGGCTTTTGAGATACATGGATAAGACACTCGATGCTTCAGAGCGTGAACTTGCTAAATCAATCAGCAACAAGGACCTGTATAAGCATCTCGAACTCGGGAAGTCCTTGATCTATTTCTCAACTTCGCTTAAGTCGAACGAGTCCGTTCTCGAAAAACTCATGCGCGGCCGTGTGGTCAAACAGTATGAGGACGACGAGGATTTACTGGAAGATGTAATTATCGAGTACAAGCAGGCTCGTGAAATGGCCGATATTTATGCATCCATCGTTAACGGCACTATGGATGCCTATGCGTCCATTATTAATAACAACGTGAACGTTATCATGAAGATTATGGCTGCAGCAACAATAGTACTGTCTGTTCCAACCGTAATTACCAGCTTTTTTGGCCAGAATGTGATAATGCCCTGGAATGACGGTTTCCAGGCACAGCCCGCCCCGTTTATCAGTCTGCTTTGCGGGTGTGTGTTAGCTACGGCAGCAGCAGTCTATATTCTGAAGCGCAAGAACATGTTTTAACCAGAAGAAGGGAAATACTCATGGCAAAGGGATTCAGCCGCCATCCGGGGGCTCGTGTAAGTGTTCCGAGCGTCATTGTTTATCTGGCGCTTGTTTTGAGCGTCTTTGCAGCGGTAATTATTGTTTTATTGGTATTGACGGCAGGCACTGCAAATAAAATGATGAGCGTAGAAAAAAAGGAACCCTCAAATATTCCGTCAAATATACTTCCCAGTTATTCACAGACGAACTTTACATCTTTTGACGGTCAGACGAATCTGTCCGGCTGGTTTTTTAAAACGGACAATCCTAAAAGTACGATTATTCTTGTGCATGATACCGGTTCCAACAAAATGCAGTTTGATCTGAACACCGTGGACCTGATTGAGGATATGCTGGGTGCCGGATATAATGTGTTCCTTTTTGATCTTCGCAACAGCGGGGAGTCAGAGGGGACAATATCAGGTTATGGTTATCTCGAGTGGATGGATGTAATCGGCGCAATAGCTCATGTCCGGCAAATTTCAGTAACGACCAACGTCATTCTTTACGGTATCGGTTCAGGTTGTTCGTCTGTACTTATTGCGCTTGAGAAGCTTCCTGCAGCAGGTGAATATGATAAGACATATGCTGAAAATATTCAGAATCTGGCTTTTGACAGAGGTTATGTAATTGGGATTATACTTGATTCCCCGGCCAGGAATTCTGATGATTACATACGCCCGTTGGTCAGGCAGGAGAGTACTATGGGTTTTCTCACCCAATATACGGTTCCCTATGCAATTCGTATATCGGCCGGAGAAAGCAGCAGCGCCAATCTTTCAGCTGACATTTCCCGTCTCCAGATTCCGGTTTGTATTCTGTACGGCGACCAGGATATATTTGTAGGAACCAGTAAAATCTCACAGATTGTGACCGAGAGGGAAAGACTGCATCCTAACACCACTTCATCCAATGTTTTTTCCGGGGCTGGGTATGTAGGAGAGTTCGCAAAAGATCCGGTTGGATACCGGAAAGCAATTCTTGATTTTCTGACAACATATTTTCAATAAAAAACAAAGATTTACGGAGGTAGTTAATATGTCATGGTGGCAGGCACTCATATTCGGACTTGTTCAGGGGATCACCGAATTTCTCCCGGTTTCCAGTTCGGGACATCTTGTCCTTGCAGAGAAATTCATGGGATTTAACGAATCGGATTTTGTTGATTTCTTTTCCCTGCTTCATGTCGGCACACTTGTCGCTGTATTTATCGTCATGCGAAAGGATATTGCCGCTATTCTTAAAAACATCTTTGGAAAGCTGACCTGGCTGCTTGTTATCGCAACGATTCCGGCCGTTCTTTTCACGATTATCTTTAAGGATCTGATTGATAAATCGTTCGGAGGAGGCACCCTTGGTTTTGAATTCATATTCACCGGTATTTTACTTCTTGCTGTTCTTTTTGTGAAAGAAGGCAGTAAGCCTCTTGAAAAAATGACCTGGCTCGACGCCCTTATCGGCGGCATTGGACAGAGCATTGCGATTCTTCCGGCTGTATCCCGTTCAGGAACAGTCCTGGCCGCATTATTATTCCGCAAGATGAAAAGGGAAGATGCCATTCGTTTCGTTTTTCTTATGTCCATTCCTGCCATTCTGGGATCTCTTCTTCTTGACATATATCATCTTTTCAAGGGGGAATCAACGCTGACATCCGCTATGGCATTGCCTATAGTGATTGGTATGATCGCGGCAGCAGTTGCCGGGTATCTCTCCATGCAGTTTATGCTTAAGCGCCTGACCCGCAAGGGAATTGCCATTTGCGGCATCTATGTTGCTGTGCTGGGTGTGCTGATTCTTTTGGACCAGAATATTTTCCACCTGATCATGTAATTCTGTGTGAAAGGAGTATTCCAATGCCATCGATTCTGACTATGGGGATTGAGTCATCATGTGATGAGACGAGCTGTTCTATTGTTAGGGACGGCCGGTTCATTCTGTCCAATGTCATCGCTTCGCAGGCGGATTTCCACAGTGTCTACGGAGGGGTTGTTCCTGAACTTGCATCGCGAATGCATGTTGAGGCAGTTGTTCCTACCATTTCGAAGGCGATGACGGATGCTTCAGTATCGTATGATGACCTTTCTGCCGTCTGTGTCACAAAAGGTCCGGGACTTGTCGGAGCCCTTCTGGTAGGGATTTCGGCAGCCAAGGGAATTTGTGAAGTCACCGGCCTTCCGCTAGTCGGAGTCGGGCACATAGAGGGGCATATATCAGCGAATTTTCTTGCAGATCCTGCACTTGTTCCGCCTTTTATCTGTCTTGTCGTATCAGGCGGCCACAGCCATATTGTCTACGTTAAGGATTTCGGTGAATATGAGATTCTTGCACGGACCCGTGATGATGCAGCAGGGGAAGCTTTTGATAAAATAGCAAGGGCAATAGGACTTGGCTATCCCGGCGGACCCAAAATGGACCGGGCTGCTGCCGGCGGAGATCCGCACCATTTTACTTTCCCTCAGTCACGCTTTGCCGGCTCATTGGATTTTTCTTTCAGCGGAGTTAAAACAGCGGCCCTTAATCAGATCAATCACCTGAAAATGACCAATGAAGAAATTCCTCTGGCCGATTTTGCTGCCAGTTATCAGGCTGCCATTGTAAAAGTGCTCGTAGAAAACACCTTGGAAGCATGCTCGCAAAAAGGATGCATGCGGCTTTGTATGGCCGGCGGTGTCAGCGCTAATTCGCAGCTGCGGGCAAGAATGCAGGAAGCAGCGAAGGCAAAACATATCCTGTTAAGTTTTCCGGCACCTGTTCTTTGTACTGACAACGCTGCAATGATCGCATCCGCCGGATATTACCAATTCATAAAAGGTGAAAGAGATGATCTGTCAATGAATGCATATCCCTCACTTGCACTTTCACAAACAGCGACAGCAAAATAAAGGAGTTAATAATATGGCCCGACAAAAAGGAACAAAGAACATTGCCGATAATCGTAAGGCTTATCATGAATATTTCATTGAGGAAAAATTCGAAGCCGGTGTTGTTCTTACCGGAACGGAAGTTAAATCTGCCCGTGCCGGCAAGCTGAACCTGAAAGACAGTTATGTGCAGATAAAGGACGGGGAAATGTGGCTTGTCGGTGCACACATCAGTCCATATGAGCAGGGTAACCGTGAAAACAAGGATCCCATGAGAACCCGTAAACTTCTGATGCATAAACGTGAAATCATCCGCCTGTATTCCATTGTTAAACAGGATGGACTGACGCTTGTTCCGACATCATGTTATTTCAAAGATGACAAAGTAAAAATTGAAATAGGACTGGCAAAAGGCAAAAAGAATTATGACAAACGTGACACTCAGGCCAGCCGCACAGCAGAACGGGATATTCAAAGAACGCTGAAGACCAGAAGACAGGAAGAGTGACCTCGACTGCCCTCGACTGCCCGGGATGCTATTCCATTTTGCCTGTAGTATAATGACAGCATCAGATTTGCATAAATAATAAATATATAGCCAGATATATTCGGCATCAATATTGTTGCCTGATTGGGGGTGTTCGGTACTTGATCAGTATTATCGTTCCTGTTTTTGGAGTTGAACCTTTTCTTGATGAATGTGTCCTTAGCCTCCTGAGACAAACGTATGAAGATCTGGAAATCATTTTAGTTGATGATGGTTCCCCTGACTGCTGCGACAGAATATGTGATCATTATGCTGCCCTGGATCCCAGGATACGCGTCATACATAAGAAGAACGGCGGCCTTTCCGCCGCGCGGAATGCAGGCCTGGATGTCGCACGCGGTGAATACATAGGATTTGTTGACAGTGACGATTATGTTTCCAGTGATATGTTTGCATTTCTTCATTCATTAATGGAAAATACAAATTCCGATATCTCCATATGCGGTCATGTGAAGACTTCCCATAAAGGGAAACCGCGAGTATATTTAAATCACAAAAAAGTATATATTATGGATTCACAGGAAGCTTTGGCAAAAATGCTTCAGCTCGGTCTTTATGAATCCTTTGCATGGAATAAATTATTCAAGAGAGAACTCTTCGATTCGGTCCGGTTTCCGCCCGGACACCTTCACGAGGATTTATATACCACTTACAAAGTGTTTGACAAGGCAAAACGGATATCATACTGCAAACAGGTGAAGTACTTTTACAGGCAGCGTATTGGCAGCATCCTCCACACTGTCTACAGTCCTAAGTATTATGATTATATCCAGGCTAGTATTGAAGTACGTAATTTTGTCGAAATTAATTACCCTCAGATCTTTCAGACTGCTTCATTTGCTTATTACAGGGCAAGAATATTTGTTTTCTTCAGCCTGCTTGCGGCGCGTCCGCAGATGCTTTTTAATCGTGAAACAAGAAGGGAAGAGCTTTATAAATATATTCAGTCCATTTTGGCAGCAATGCGATAATCCATAAGAATAACTTTACAAAAAAACGGGGCCGCAGCCCGGGTGATTTTCAATCACCTAAGCTGCGGCCCTTTCATTATGACGGAAAATATATGCTGGTTCTATGTATTATGATATCTTGGTTTTTGCAGCAACTGTCTTCCTGACTACATTGATATAGCTCTTTCCAACGTTGACTTCAACAAGGTTGCCAGCTTTATCGGTGATGACAATGGGTGCATGGGGACCGGCTTTTGTCCAGTTGATCTCTATGATTTTACCCTCGGAAGCGTAATAACCGGTACCGCCGTCATTAAGGAATGCATCAATTGTTGTGTCCCCGTGAGGAACAATATTAGCATATAGGGTTACAACATTCTTTACAGCGATCTGTGTTCCGGTAGTCTCATCCATCTGAGGATCACCGCCGTACTCGCTCTTCTCGTAAAGCTTTGTCTGTGCATTGTATGTGAAAGTGGAGTCATCGTTATTTGTTGAGAAGTAAACGACAAGCTTATTGCAGTCGGTTCCTGCTGCCAGTGCAGGCGAAGGGACTGATGTAAATGTGAAGAGGGAAGGGGTCTCGCCCTCAAGCGTAATTTTACAGCCGGCAATGGCACGCAGCATATTCGCTCCGTTGGTAACAGCTGTATGCTCAAGAGCACGTTTGCTGAGCCAGTAAGAGTCACGCCAGAAATATATGCCTGATGCGAGGGTTATTTCACCATTTACGGATTTATCGGAACCTTTGCTGTATATGTTTCCGTCGATCTCGTCAATTTTGTTGTTCGCAACATAATCCGGTACACGTGCATTCTCTCCGTAATGGATGAAAATGGAATTTGTTCCGGCAGATAGATCACAGGCTATAATACGTGCGCTGCGAAGAGAACCAACTTCCGGTGCCTTGGAGACATCGGCGAAAAGGGCGAGCAATCTTGTCTGGCCGCCTTCTGTTTCAAATTCGTAAATAACATCCGCTGCACTGACGCCGCGTGAAGGCAGCGCGGAAGGATGGTTGTTAATTGACACGCTTACAGAACGTTTGCCTACATTGGCAGCGTCCATATCAAGGGTACCTGTAAGCGGATTAACAGCAAAAGCGGAAGCAGGTGTAGCAGCTGCAGTTTCGGCCGGAGAGGGAGTTGCGGTCGGAGCAGCTGTCGTCTGCTGGGTTGTTGTTACTGCTGCGACAGTCGTAGCTTCGGTTTGCGCCACGGATTTTGAGCATCCCGTCATTAGGATAGTTGCACTAAAAAGAACGGATAAAGTGAGCATAAGTGCAGCATGCATAACTTTGGAATTGTTTTTGCTTTTCATATTTATCTCCTACTGTTTTGATTAAACAGGTTTTATTGTACCATAAATGGAAGTAAATAGAGTGAAAAATGCCGTAAAACATTATTATCTTGATAAGCGCATAAAAATAAGTTATTATACCAATATCTGTGCAATGAAAATGAGGTGTCAATAATGAAGTCAAATACAAGTCAGGGACCCGCCGTGCGTTCACCGCAAAGACCAGGCGTACCTGATATGTTCAGTTCCGATAATTCAAGAAACTCCGTGCCGGACAGTGCGCAAAACGAATCAGGCGGCAAGCCTGTGAAGTCGATGAAGAAGCGCATTATTATTGCTCTGGCCTATGTTCTGATCATTGTAATAGGCCTTGGAACGGGCGGCGGGATTTATATGTATCAGCTTTTAGGCAAAATTGGCTACACTGCAGTCAATGTTGTTTCAGCCGATGACTACAACACTGTAGATATCGGATCCCTTGATAATCTGAATGCAGAAAGCAGCGGGGATACTACGAAATCATGGGCAGAGGGCGGCCATACAAAATTGTATGTTGATCCTGATTTCCCAATCAGGGAAGTCGCACAAAAAAATAAAAATGTAGAGAATATCCTTGTGTTTGGTGTTGATTCACGCGGTACAGCCGATATTAACTGCCGAGCCGATGCAATCATGATTGTTTCCCTGGATAACAATACGAAAACGATTAAACTGATTTCCCTGATGCGTGACTGCGGAGTAACAATTGAAGGCAGATCAAGTGTTGATAAGCTGACGCACTCTTACGCATACGGCGGTGTCGGACTGCTGATCAATACGATCAACTCGAATTTTGGCCTGGATATACAGCGGTTCGTGATGTTCGACTTCAACAGCTCATCCGATCTGATTGATCTTGTGGGCGGCGTCGATATTGATGTCAAAGCCGAAGAAGTCAAATACGCAAATCAGAGCATTGGTGAAGAGAATGTACTCATGGGAGATACCGTTCCGTTCCTTACTGATGCAGGGATGCAGACTCTGAACGGCATCCAGGCAATCGCCTGGTCCCGTATCCGCCACGCGGATTCTGATTTTGTAAGGACAAGCCGACAGAGAGCCGTTGCCACGGCCCTTATGAAAAAGGTCGCTTCTCAGAATAAGTTCGCGCAGCTGAACATTCTCAAAAAATCCGCAGGGGTGTTTGAGACGAATATGACTCAGGCCGATCTTCTTCGTCTGGGCACTGTTGGCATAAGCCTTATCAAAAACATTGTGGAATACCGGATTCCTGATGACGGCTTGTACACGATCCAGGAAAATCCATGGATGATGATCATCAACTGGGACAAACAGGTTCCGAAACTAAAGGAATATATATGGGGGGTAGACGCCGCATGAGTAAAACAATAGCATCCGCCCTTTGTGAAACAAATAAACTGCGCGGTCTTCCTCAGGAAAATATTTTTATGCAGAATCTATACCGGTTTCCGTCCGATTATGCATCATCATTTCAGAGGTCGGCTGCATCAACGGCACCCGTTCAGATTTGTGCCCTCGCTTCTGCTCAGGCAGATGATACAATCGGAGCAACGGCGCTTCAGGAAGTTATGAAGATATTGTCAGCGATGACAGTACAGGCACAAACCCGGTCCGTCCTGGATTTCGAATCATTTTTGGATCATTTTTTAGCAACTGCAAATACGGCAGTCTGCAATCTGTCCATTTCAAACCAGGGTGCGCCCGTACGTGTATCCATTACGATTCTGTTTATCGAGGGAGACGCGATGCGTATTGTCAGCGTTGGAAATACGCGTGCGGTACTTATCCGTCAGGGCCGTGTCATTCCGCTTACAGAAGACCAAACGGTGGCACATCGTTATGTGCAGGTAGGCGCCATTCCCGCGGAAGCGGAGAATACACATCCGGAAAGAGCTGTGTTAACGCAGTTTATTGGTAGATTTCCTCAGGATGGTCCAATTATTCCTGAAAAACAATATCATATGAAGCTCGTCGATGGTGATGAGATATGCCTTCTGGGAACGGGTATTGCACAGGGACTCTCAGACAATATTCGTGATTCTGTATTGATCCAGACTATTTCAACGGAACAAAAAGCTGCCGAAATAATCGGCCGCTGTATTCAGAACGCTGTGAAGGGCGGACTTACGGTTCTTCTGCTTCGTGTCGAAAGCACACTGCTTATGCCGGCCGGTGCATTCAGGCCGGGCGCAGGAAGTTCGCTGGCGGCCGCCGGGGCATCTGCAGCAGCGGTTATACCTGCTGCGCAGACAAATGCCGGGTCTGCCGCTGCTCCTGTGATTCCTGATAACCCCAATAATTGGGCTGCGTCCGTTAAAAGGGCGAGGACTATAGCAATTATCCGTCCGATCGGTATTTTCCTCGGCTGTATTTTAGTCGGGTATCTGGCAGTGATGCTTATCTTCAACGTTGCAAACATTATGAAGCCGGCGTCTACGCCTGCAACTGATACGAATGGTTCCGTTGCCGTTCTGAGTAAGGTTATGTATGTCAACGCGGAGATGGTGGCCCTTTATTCCGATGCATCTCTCAACAACGACCCCGTTGCATTCCTGAACAGGGGGGATGTTGTTACCCTCCAGGAAATAAGCGGTTCATTCTCCAAAGTAATTACAATTGAAAATGTTACCGGATTTGTGGTGTCATCCATGCTCTCGGATTCGGATCCCACCATCGGTGAAGCCCAGCCGGAGATGTCGGCAGACCCTACGCCTATTCCTTCAAAGGAGCAGACAGCAGTAACCACCTCCGGACCCAAAGAGACTGTTCCGACGGAAACTGCGGCTACCTCAAGTGAAACCGCACCGACAACTTCTCAGACAGCCGCACCGATCGTTACCGTATCACCGACTCCGACGGTTCCGACAACTACAACTGCAACTCCAGCTCCAACAACAGCAACAGCAACAACAACAACAACAACAACGCCAACATCATCAGAGACAGCAGCAACAACTGCAGGAGCAACTGAAACAGCATCAACAACACCGGGATAAGATATTTTGACACTGTATTTATTTGTTCCGGGATCAACTCAAAATATTAACTCATGTAACGAAAAGATCCTTCCCGCTTTTTTTGAAGCAGGAAGGATCTTTCCAGTTATGCAGTTTGCTTAAATGTTCCGCCGTCAGGCAGGTCCTACTTCACGAAAAATTCCTTGTACAATTCGCGTACGGCGTAATTGCAGTATTCTTCGCGTATTCCGAACATCACGGAAATTTCGGAAGCACCCTGGTTAATAATCTCAAGGTTGATGCCGGCTTTACTTAAGGCGCCGGCCGCCCTTGCTGTTGTGCCTACTGTCTTTGCCATTGCTTCACCGACGATCATAACGATGGCAAGGTCACGCTTAACTGCGATTTCATCAACCTGCAGCTCCAGGCTGATACGTTCGATGATCCTGCGCTCTTTTTCTGCCGCAAATTCCTCTGAACGCATTACAATCGAAATTGTATCAATTCCGGAAGGCATGTGTTCGATGGAAACACCTTCGTCCGAAATGATCTGAAGGACCCTCATTGCGAAACCTACCTCGCGGTTCATGAGGTATTTGCTCATGTTCAGGGTGCAGAATCCTTTTTGACCGGCAATACCGGTAACCAGTGAATCATAATTCTTGCGCCTGCACACAATCATGGTTCCTTCCGAGGAAGGATTATTCGTATTGCGGATATGAACCGGAATACCTTTCAGATAGGCAGGATACAGGGCCTCTTCATGAAGGACCGAAAAACCGGCATAGGCAAGTTCACGCATTTCGTCATACGTTATTTCGCGGACAGGGAAGGGGTTTTTGACCAGTGCAGGATTCACCGCAAACACGGAATCAACATCCGTCCAGTTCTCATAAACGGATGCATTGACAGCCGCGGCCAGTATTGCTCCGGTAATATCGGAACCGCCGCGGGAGAAAGTGACTACATCGCCCTCCGGTGAATATCCGAAGAAGCCCGGGAAAACGCAGATGCCTTTAATAGATTCGAGGGAAGCGAGGTTGACATAGGATTCCGGCAGAACATGGGCCCGTCCAAAATCACTTGTGAGAACAAGTCCCGATTCCTTCGGATCGCAATACGTCGCCCTGTGTCCGATGGAATTCAGATAAGCTGCAACGAGCCGTGCGCAATTATCTTCCCCCGCTGCCTTGATGGCATCCATATATTTCTCAGGAGAAGTACGGTCTGCACGAATTAATACTGTAAGGTTCTCTTTTATCGATTCCATAACATTTTCAACAGACAGCTCAATTGCTATCTCTTCATAACGCAATATAACAGATTCAAGTTCCTTTTCACCGCTGAAACCGGCGAGTTTGGCACCAGCCATAAATATAAGGAGGTCGGTTACCTTAATATCTGTTTTAAACCGCTTGCCCGGAGCAGATACAACAAGAATCCTTCTCTCCGGATCACTCAGTAAAATATCGCACACTTTGCGAATCTGGGATGCATCAGCAAGAGATGTTCCGCCAAATTTAGAAACCTTCATACTTTATCAGCCGGGGAAAATCCCCGTACCTCCTTGCAAATTTAAATATAACCTTCTTTTTCCTGTCAATTATAATCTGTTGATCCTCTCAAATACAAGCAAATCCTGCAATTTGGTCAAACAAGATCTCCGTGCATTTGCGCAGAAGTACTGCTGCATGGTATTCTTTTACATATATATAATATATGAAGGAGTTAAGAATGCCTGTTTTTGCAAAAATATTCAAACCTGACATGGTGTTTCCTAAAATGAGCGATGTTCCCTTTTCCAGGCTTAAGTCGATGGGACTTAAATTCGCTTTGCTGGATCTGGATAATACCCTTGCCGAGGATCATGTGCACGAACCATCCGAATATACGCTTGATATTATCGCAAGTCTGCAGGACACAGGGTTCACCTGCTGCATTGTGTCCAATGCCAGATCAACCCGTTCCGCGGATTTTGCAGCAATGATTCCAATAGCATGCATTTCTTACGCAAACAAACCTTCACCCTCGGGCATTTACCGTGCGCTTGAACTTCTCGGTGCCAAACGGGAAGAGACCGTGCTTTTCGGGGATCAGATTTTTACAGATATCGCAGCAGCAAAACGTGCCGGGATATTTGCAGTTTTAGTTGAGCCATATACCTCGAAAGAAGTCTTTTATGTAAAAATCAAGAGGCCTTTTGAAAAACTGATCAGAAAAATATATCATTATTGAGAGCTCTTTCATCGTGAAAGCACTTAATCAACTTGTTTTGCAAGAGATTCTTTGCTGTACGTCTTGCGGTTCTTGCATGTGTCAAGTAAAATATGTGAGCATGAATTTTTATGCCTACCGGTTTTCCTGATAAGTTACCCGGAAAGCACATGAATGGAAATATTGAGAGGAGACTTTTATGGTAAGCGCAGGTGATTTCAGAAATGGAATAATCTTTGAAATGGATGGATCGGTATTTCAGGTGGTTGAGTTCCAGCACGTCAAGCCCGGCAAGGGGTCAGCATTTGTTCGTACTAAGTTTAAAAATGTTAAGACAGGCAGTGTAGTGGAAAGAACTTTCAACCCGAATGAGAAATTTGAGTCGGCACAGCTTGAGAGAAATGATATGCAGTATATTTATGCTGACGGGGATCTGTACTATTTTATGGATCAGACGACGTTTGAACAGCGTCCGATTTCTGCCGCCGATATTGGCGACGGGATTAAGTTCTTAAAAGAAGAGACAATCTGCAAAGTCCTGTCCTATAGGGGAGAAGTCTTTGGTGTTGAGCTTCCCATAACAGTTGAACTGAGAATCACGGAATGTGAGCCGGGTGTCCGCGGCGATACAACTAACAATGCCAGTAAGCTCGCGACCCTTGAGACAGGCGCCACCGTCAAAGTACCTCTTTTTGTTAACCAGGATGAGGTCGTTCGTGTTGATACACGTACGGGAGAATATCTCGAGCGTGCATAATACCGCGTTAATTCCTGTGTGGCGTGTTGCGGCTGCACGCGTTGCGCTGCACACATAGCACTGCACGCATAGCGCTGGACGCATGGACCATTGGATGACAGCCCGTGGGTTTTATCCTTTGAGTGAAAGGAAGTGTTTTGCATCATGAGTGAAAGTCTGGGTTCAGAGACCATAAAAGGCGAACGCTCCATGTCGCAAGGTTTTGTCGCCCAGTATGCTGCCGAGGCAGCACTTCAGGCGGATGGCGTTGCATCACTGCAGCCGTCTTCGGGAGTGTCCCTGAAGGAATCACTTGGCATAGTTCATGAAGGTAAAGGGACGCGCGTGGTATTCCATGAGAACGATGATGGATTTGTATCGATTACTGTTTTTCCTATCGTCTATTATGGTATGATAATTCCTGAGGTCGCCTGGTCGATCCAGGAACGCGTGAAGGCTGACGTCGAACGTTACACAGGACTGGTTGTAGAATCAGTAGATGTACACGTATGCGGTGTAGTGACAAGGGAGGAGCCGGCAGTATGAATAAACCCGTACGATTTGTTCTTGTGATTTTCTCCTTTCTTTTGGCTATTATATCGATGATTTTGCTTTACTCCTTTGTAAATGTCGAGATTTTAAACTATCTGGATTCCGCGCTCCAGCATATAACCGTTGATCCGGTTTTTAAGTGGATTCTTTTATCTGTTTTGCTCTGCATTATCATTTCTGCAGTCTGGGCCGTTTCTTATTCCCTTCTGTCGGGAAGGTTAAGCAAGACACGCATACGCCAGACAGACATTGGTTTTGTCGATATCGGAGTGGATGCCATTGAAAGCATCGCACTGAATTCGGCAAAGAGTGCCCAGGTAGGCATCAAATCGGCTAAAGCACATGTTTCTTCCGGCAAGGATGAATCAATCAGGATACATCTTATCGCCGTGTTATATTCCAATGTTGAGGTGCCGGCGATGATGTCCAAGGTTCAGGACAGAATCAAAAAGGATCTTGAGCGCTACACAGGAATACCGGTTGAATCCGTTTCCATTAAGGTCAGCCGCGTTGAGCCGATTGTTGCAAAGGTTGAAAGATAAGCGCCATGAAGCTATTATTTTCCCGGTTCCTGGATATGCTCAAGGATAAGAATGCCGGACTGATTGGCGGTACTGTCGGGTTTTTTCTTGCACTTCTTTTGGTTGTATTCGGTTTTTTTAAGACACTGTTTATTCTGTTTATCACATTGCTTGGATATCTCGTTGGCGTTCGATTGTTTTCGGACAAGGAAAGGCTGAAGAATTTTCTTGATAAGCTTATTCCCCCCGGGAGGTTTAGATGAGTAGAAGAGAAGCGCGCGAGTCCGCGTTTAAATTGTTATATCAAATGGAAATCCGGAAATCGGATCCTGTTTCACAGCGGGATATTTTTCTGGAGGAATATCCTCTTGCTGACGAAGATGTTGGATTTTTTGACGAACTTGTCACCGGAGTCACCGTTCATGCTGAAGAGCTTGATGCTTTGTTTGTCCCTCTGCTGAAGGGGTGGAAGACCGAGCGTCTTCCCAAAGTTGACCTGGTAATCCTTCGTATTGCTACCTTTGAGATTCGCATGCGTAAAGATGTTCCGCTCAATGTTTCGATAAGTGAGGCTGTTATTCTTGCCAAGCGTTACAGTTCGGAAGAATCAAAAGCTTATATTAATGCGATTCTTGGCAAGCTTACACCAGGAGAGAAGGAATGAGTGCCGTCTTTTCTGTCTCTGATTTGAATCATTATGTCGGAGAGGTTCTGGCTGCAGATCCTGTTCTTTCTGCGGTTCGTGTCCAGGGTGAAATCTCCGGCTTCAAAAAGTATCCGTCCGGACATTTGTATTTTTCGCTGAAAGATAAGGAATCACAGGTTAATTGTGTTGCGTTCCGTGGGAATGCCGCACATTTTTCATTCGTTCCGGAAAACGGAATGTCGGTAATCATTACCGCCCGTGCTTCGCTCTATGACCGGGACGGCCGGTTTCAACTCGTTGTTTATGAAATGGAAAAAGACGGTGTCGGCGATCTTTTTGCGGCTTTTGAGAAATTGAAGGCGAAGCTGGAAGAGGAAGGCATTTTTGATACGGCTCACAAAATGGCGATTCCAAGACTGCCCCGGAGAATCGGCGTAGTTACTTCACCCAAGGGTGCTGTTATTCAGGATATTATCCACGTGTTATCCAGGCGGTTTCAGAATTTTGATCTTTTGATCTATCCGTCGGCTGTGCAGGGTCAAACTGCGGCAGCTGAATTACGGAAAGGTGTGGAGTGGTTTAACAGTACTGATCTTGTTGACGTTATCATTATCGCACGCGGGGGAGGGTCAATTGAGGATCTGTGGTGCTTCAATGATGAGGCTCTTGCAAGAACCATTTATCATTCGCATATTCCGGTGATTTCAGCAGTCGGGCATGAGACCGATTTTACAATTTGCGATTTTGCCAGTGATTTACGTGCGCCGACACCCTCTGCCGCTGCTGAGATGGTTATGCCGATCAAGTCCGAACTTCTGTCCGGAATAAATGCACAGACAGATCGTCTGACCCGTTCACTTCTCCACTGCGTAGCCATACGGAGAAATCGCCTTATGATGCTTTCAAGGAGTAAAGCACTTCTTTCTCCGCTTCGCCGCGTCGAATCGGAGAGTCAGAGACTGGATATGCTTACATTGAGGCTTACTCATTCGCTCAACCGCAGGGTGGACAGCTCCGCTCGAAGAATAGTTAAGGATATTGCAAGCCTTGACGCACTAAGTCCGCTGAAGGTGTTATCCCGCGGATACAGTCTTGCAACCAATCCGCTCACCGGCTCATGTATTACGTCCGTATCTCAGGTATCCCCGGGGCAGCCGGTACAAATACAGCTCGCTGACGGGTTAGTCCATTGCAAAGCCGAAACCATACAGGCAGGGAGGATATTATGAATCAGATGCAGGAATATGAAAAATTATCTTTTGAGGAAGCTATGATCGAGCTTGAATCTGTTGTCAGCAAACTCGATGCCGGTGAAGGAACGCTTGATGAGTCCATTGCCCTTTTTCAAAAAGGTGTTATGCTGTCAAAGCTTTGCAGTTCACGCCTTGAGGAGATCGAAAAACGTGTCCGGCTTTTAACAGATGACGGTCTCGGAACCAAAAAGGAAGTGCCTTTCAGCGAAGAGGCCCAAACCGGCGGGGAGAAGGAATAATCCTATGTCATTAAAAAATTACTCATTTGAAGAGCAGCTTAAAAGTTATCAGGACCGTATCAATGCATCTCTTCCGGATGCTTTTACAGGTGATGATTCCACTGTCGACATGACAATGGAGGCTGCACTTTACAGCCTGATGGCAGGAGGCAAAAGAATCCGCCCTGTACTGATGTTTGCTGTTAGTGATATGCTTACATTACACTCGGATGAAATCATGCCCTTTGCATGTGCAATCGAAATGATTCACACATACTCACTGATCCATGATGATTTGCCTTGTATGGATAATGATGACACCAGAAGGGGCATGCCTACCTGCCATGTCAGATACCCGGAACCGATTGCCCTCCTGGCGGGCGATGCACTTTTGAACCGTGCATATGAAATCATGCTGGCTGCCTGCCTTGACGGTAATCCGCGCAAGGTAAAAGCCGCAGCTTTTCTGGCAAGTATGGCTGGCGCCAGGGGCATGATCGGCGGGCAGACATTGGATCTGCTTTCCGAAGGTAAAAAAATCCCCGAACAGCTTCTGATGGAACTGCACCGGAAAAAGACCGGGTGCCTCCTGAAAGCTCCGGTAATTATACCCTTTTATCTGATTTCCAAAACGGATGAGCCCTCTTTGGTTGAAGATCAGTTAACTCAACTTGCCGAACACATCGGACTTGCCTTCCAGATCAAGGATGATCTCCTGGATGTAACTTCAACAAAAGAAATACTCGGAAAAAGTATCGGGAAAGATGCCGTCGACGAAAAATCTACATTTGTAACATTATTTGGTCTGCAAAAAGCCCGGGAACTTCTTCAGAAGGAGATGGACGGAGCACAAAATGCACTTCTTGTGTTGACAAAAAATGGTTTTGATACTCGTTTTCTAGAGGATCTCAACCAATATCTGCTCGTCCGCAGCAAATAAGGATTTGAATATGAGTGAAAAACTGGATGCAATGAAAAACCCGTCGGAGATTTCCGGCTACACACACAAAGAGATGTGTGACCTGGCGGATGAACTGCGCAAAGAAATAATTACCTCTGTTTCACAGAACGGAGGTCATTTGTCATCGAATCTCGGTGTGATTGAACTTACGATTGCCTTGATGGCATCCTTCAATTTTGACCATGAAGATCAGATTGTCTGGGATGTAGGTCATCAGAGTTACGCTTACAAGCTTCTGACCGGACGAAGGGACCGTTTTTCAACACTTCGCAAACTGGACGGTATCTCGGGCTTCCCAAGGCGCTCAGAAAGCCCGTATGATTTTTTCGACACAGGTCACAGCAGCACATCCATATCCGCAGCCCTTGGCCTTCTTCGAGCCAAACGGCTGAAGGGTGAAAAGGGAAGAGTCATCGCCGTTATCGGTGACGGCGCACTCACCGGGGGGTTAGCCTATGAAGCCCTTAATGATGCGGGACAATTCGGTGAAAACCTGATTGTTATTTTGAATGATAACCAGATGTCAATTGATCATAATGTAGGGGCCCTTTCCAGGCATCTCGCCTCGATACGCTCTTCTTCAGGATATATCCGCACCAAAAGGCGCACAGAAATCATTCTCAAAAGAATTCCTTTTATCGGGAAGCATCTCGTCCGGTTTTTGTCTTTCCTCAAGGATTCCCTTCGTCTGGCTATCAGGCGCAATCATCCTGTTATCTTTGAGGATCTCGGTTTCCGCTATTATGGACCAGTCGACGGACATAATATACCTAATATATTAAGATATCTCTCAACCATCAAGGAACTCAAAGAACCTGTACTCCTGCATGTCTGTACGCAAAAGGGACGCGGCTATGATTATGCTGAGGCACAGCCGTCACAGTATCACGGTGTAGCCCCCTTTGATGTTGAACTTGGCTGCGAAGATGGTTCATGCACCACATTTACCACGGTTTTCGGAAAGACACTTATCGAAATTGCCCGGGACGACAGGAAAGTAGTAGCCGTATGTGCCGCCATGGGTACAAGTATTGGTCTCGAGCCGTTCCATGTTCTCTACAAGGACCGTTTTTTTGACGTCGGCATTGCCGAGGGGCATGCATTAACGATGGCGGCAGGTCTTGCCGTTAATGGCATGGTCCCTGTTGTTGCCTTGTATTCCACATTTCTTCAGCGAGGCTTTGATCAGGTACTTCATGATATATGCCTTCAAAAACTGCATGTTGTTCTGGCCATTGACCGCGCCGGGATTGTCGGTGCCGATGGAGAGACTCATCAGGGCCTTTATGATATCCCCATGCTGCTTACAATGCCGGGTATAGAAATGTTTGCCCCAAGGGACTACGCGGAGCTTGCCTTTATGCTCCGTTATGCTGTGGAAGAGGCAAAGGGACCTGTTGCGATTCGATATCCGCGTGCTTCTGAGAGCGAAGAATTTCATATATTTGATCAGATCAGTATAGAAAAAGCCCAATATCTGAATATAGGAGCCCATATTTCGCTATTATCAGCCGGCTTTCTTGCAGGTGAAGTATATGAAGCATCCCGAATTCTCGAACGGGAAGGGATCTTTGCAGATGTGATTGATTTGCGAAGAATTAAACCGCTTGATGAGGCGACGATTCTGGAATCCGCCGTTAAAACCGGAATAGTTGTGTGCTGTGAAGACGGTATGTACAATAATGGAATCAGTTCCAGAATATCGCAGCTGCTTGCAGCAAAGTGTGTATCTGTGAAATTTTCTTCCGTTGGTGTAAATGATCGGCCGGTTCCGGCCGGAACACGAACCGAGCTTCTCAAAAGAGAAGGAATGGACGCTCAGTCAATCGCAAATCTATGCAGGCAAATTCTTGCCTCTAATAAATAAATATATTTTTCTTTCTGAATCTTCGGGTATATCATGGTGAACTTTCAAGTGATTGCATGTATAATCAGCTTTATAATATGCATACTTTTGTATACTTTGTATACAAGCTGAGGAGATAAAAGATGATTTTCGGCATCGTTTCCAATATTGACAAGGATAAAAATTACACTTTTGCAATGCAAGCAGCCGCCTGTATTGCAGGAAAAGGATCGACAGCAATTGTCGATTCGAGTTATGCGGGCACATCTTTGGGTGTTGACCCGAATGTTACTGTTTCTACGTATGACGGTTGTGATCTTCTGTTCAGCATCGGCGGTGACGGAACCTTTCTTTCGGTTGTACATGACCACTATGCCAAAGATGTTCCTATTATCGGAGTGAATCTTGGAAGTATCGGCTTTCTGACAGAAATTCAGCCGGAGCAGTTTGAAGACGCCCTCGAGCGGATACTCAGCGGAAATTATATAATCGAGGATCGTATTCAGCTGGAAGTCATAGTTAAGAACAAGGACGGAATCGAAAAGGGCCGCGGCCTGTGTTTGAACGATGCAGTAATTGCCCGCGGATTTCTCCTCCATGTACTTACGGTTGACCTTCTTATCGACGGTGATTATGTGGAACGTCTTTCCGGAGACGGCGTCATCCTTTCAACACCCACAGGTTCGACGGCATATTCCCTGGCGGCAGGCGGACCGATTGTCAAACCCGAACTAAGCGTTTTTCTGGTAACACCGATTTGTCCGCATACGCTTCATAATAGAAGCTATGTTGTTAAGGAAGACAGTGTTGTGGAAATCCGGCTTAAAGATTTTCATGAACAGCCTCTGCTGTCTCTGGATGGAAGAAATGATATATCACTTTCACCTCTTGATTGTGTATATGTAAGAAAATCTGATCATCCGATGAAGATTGCCAAAATGGGATATTCCAACTTCTATCAGACAATTCGTCAAAAAATCCGTGCAAGGGGGAGTTTCTATGAAGATAGCCAAAAATGAACGCCAGGAGAGTATCTTGCGTCTGATCCGGGCAAAGGATATCAGCACGCAGGAAGAACTGGTAAGTGAATTAATTGACCAGGGACTATTGATTACACAGGCAACCGTGTCACGTGACATTAAAGATCTTGGTATCATTAAGGTTACTTCCGTCTCAGGCAATTCAAAATACAGCGTTCTCGACAGAACAGGTGACGCAGCTCCCGGAAGACTGCTGTATGTTTTTTCACAGTCTTTGATCAGCTGCGAATGTGCAATGCATCTGATTGTAATTAAAACTTTGCCGGGTATGGCACAGGCTGCAGCTTCCGCACTTGATTCCATCCATCTTCAGGGGATAATCGGTTCAATAGCAGGTGATGACACGGTTTTTATTGCAACACCCGGTACGGAAGAAGCCGTTGCGCTTGCTCAGACAATTCGGGACATGACTACACGCCTTAATTCTGATGTATAAGGATGATCATATATGCTGATTAGAATGGATATTTCCAATTTTGCTTTGATTGATAATGCAGTTTTCGAGCCACAAGGCGGTTTTACAATTATTACAGGTGAAACCGGAGCCGGAAAATCTCTGTTAATTGATGCAATATCAGCGCTGCGCGGAAGCCGCATCGGTAAGGATGCAGTGCGGACCGGCTGTAAAAAAGCGATCATTGAAGCTGCTTTTAATCGAATTTCGGAACTTATTTCAAACAATGAACTGGATGCCCTCGGGGTTGCGCCTGAAGTCGATGACACACTGATTCTCTCAAGGGAGATTATGTCCGACGGGAAGTCCATTGCAAGAATGAACGGGAAAATGGTTCCAATATCGGTTCTCAAAGATATTGGTTCCAGATTAGTCGACATTCACGGGCAGAACGATCAGCAGGCGATTTTCGTACCGTCCATGCACCTTGAGCTGCTGGACAGGTTTGGAAATGCTCCTGTACGTGACGAGATTATGTCATACGGCAATACACTGTCGCTTTACCGGGCCTGCATAGAAGGAATCCACAGGCTGGGTACCGACCCGGCTGCCAGAAACCGTCGTGCTGAGCTTCTGGCATACCAGATTGCTGAACTGGAGGATGCGGATTTCAAAATCGGTGAAGAAGAAGAACTGATTCATCAAAAGCGCATTCTTTCTTCATATGAGAAAATAAGGGAAGGTCTTTCCTTATGCTATCAGGCTCTTGATAATGATGATGAAAGTTCTGCTGTATCCATACTTAAACAGATGACCGGAACTTTGGAATCGGTTGTACGCCTCGAACCTGCCCTGAAAAACGTACTGGAACAGTATGTTTCTGCAATTCTGGTTCTGGAAGGAATCGGCGACGATCTGTCTGCATATATGGCGGCATCTGACCAGCCCCAGGTATCGCTTCCTGCGATAGAGGCCAGACTTGACCAGTTATTCCGCTTCAAAGTCAAATATGGTTCTACAACGGCTGACATGCACTCGTTTCTGGAACAGGCCAAAGCAGAGCGGGATGATATTCTCGGAAGTGAAAAACGCCTTGAGGAACTTCACCGCAGCAGACTGTTGCTTGAAAAGGTATTGATGGAAAAAGCAGATGCCGTCCATAACGCCCGGCAAACGGCTGCCTTTGATCTTTCCCGCAGTATCATGCACGAGTTATCCGATCTGGGAATGGAAGGCTCAACTTTTTCGGTAGCCTTTTCGCAGCGTCCGCGTGAACGTTTCTTTTCAAGGACCGGTTACGATGAAGTCTCATTTATGATGTCGGCAAATCCGGGCGAACCTGAAAAGCCCCTCGCCAGAATTGCATCCGGGGGGGAGGCTTCCAGGATTATGCTTGCGATAAAGACGATTCTTGCCTCAGCCGATGAGACTCCAACACTGATTTTTGACGAAATTGATGCAGGAATATCAGGCAAAACCGCAACCGTCGTATCACAGAAACTCAGGACCCTGTCGCAGACACACCAGGTTCTCTGTGTTACGCATATGGCACAGATTGCAGCCGCAGCAGACCAGCATTATGTTATCAGGAAAGATGTGGAAGCAGAGAGGACGCATACCGTGATAAGCGAGCTGAACAGCCGGGAGAGAGTGGAAGAAGTCGCCCGTCTGCTGTCCGGGGAAACGAAGGATCACGCGTCCCTTGACCTTGCTGCCCAGCTGATAGAAAGAAAAAGCACATCCTTTATACCTGCGGACCTCGAAAAGGAATTCAACTACAACGATATATAATGCTACTGCTTTTATGAAAAGCGGTCTGATAGAAATTTATATCAGCAAATTCTTCATATCCCTGGGAATTTCACTCTCAAAGTGCATCTCCTCGTGTGTGATCGGATGACAAAATCCAAGGGAACAGGCATGCAGCGCCTGGCGTTCGATGTTTTTATCCATCCCGATCGAAGGCATGTCCGGTTCGGGATAGTCGCATGATGAAGGTCCGTATAAACCGTCACCGACAAGCGGGTGGCCGAGATGACGTGCGTGAACGCGAATCTGATGGCAGCGGCCAGTTTCGAGAACAAAGCGTACAAGGGATATATCCTTATCCGGGTAATATTTTTCCGTATGGTAATGGGTAACGGACGGATGACCGTCTTCACGTACCGCCCGGATCATAATTGAATGATCCGCCCGCCCGATCGGCAGGTCAATCGTACCGTCGGGCTCTTCAAAAGAACCGTGTACGATCCCGAGATATTCCTTGCTCATGGAATCACTGGAAATTACATGGTGAGCAAAACCGTTTTTCGCAATAACGATGAGCCCGCTGGTTTCCCGGTCCAGGCGCATGACCGGATGAAGGCGCTGGTCGGATAGCCTTTGAATCAAAGAGTCGTCCATATGCTGCCAGGACGGATGAGTAACCAATCCGGCAGGCTTTTCGCATACGATCAGCCAATCGTCTTCGTATAAGACGGGAATCCCGCAGCCGGGACGGACAACCGCCTGCATTTGCTCGTCTTCGTACAGTGCTTCCACATGATCCCCTGAAGATACAGGATCCTTCATTCTGGCCGATTCACCGTTAACGAGAAGCTTTCCGTATAACCTTACTTTTTTGATCATAAGCCGTGACATTTTCATACGGCCGGACAAAATCTCATGTGCCATTTTGCCATGTTCGTCATGATTAATCGTAAATTCTAATCTCATTTGATACCCTTATCTTTTGTATACTGTTTTGAATCATTAAAGGCAATTATACCTTAGCAGTTTTCATTTGACAGCATTTCGCCCTGAAATGATTTTCATGATAACGCATTTTCGTGAAAATGCATAAAAAATTTGTTAATAAGGTGAAAATTCGCCCATATCTAATTGAGCAAGCGATTTATTCATGATATCCTAGCCTGTGGGAGGTGAGTCAACTGTGGGAAAATTAAAACTGACTCCGGAAGAAATGAGCACTAAGCTTGATGCAGTCCTGGCAGATCATAAAGGTGAAGGCCAGAAAGCATTAATGGCTTCTTTACAAAAAGCTCAGGGTATTTACGGCTTTTTGCCGCTTGCTGTACAAAAAAAAGTTGCAGCTGCTCTAGGTTTGTCTGTTGCCGAGGTTTATGGTGTAGTTTCTTTCTATTCATTCTTCTCCTTAAAACCAAAGGGAGAAACTGTATTCACTGTCTGTCTGGGAACTGCATGCTATGTTAAGGGATCACAATTGCTTTTGGAAGAAATCGAAAAATCAATTGGTATTGGCTCTGGTGAAGTGACAAAGGATGGCAAGTATTCCATTTCAGCATGCCGCTGTGTCGGCGCATGCGGTCTTGCTCCCGTCATTCTTGTGAATGATGATGTATATGGCCGTCTCACGCCCGATGAAATCCCCGGAATCATAGCAAAGTATAAGGAGGCATAAGAACATGGAGTTATTTCGTGCACATGTCCTTGTCTGCTGCGGAACCGGATGCACATCATCAAGTTCTCCCCAAATTATGGACCGGTTTTCGGAATTGTTACCGAAGTATGGTCTAGACAAGGAAATCAAAATTGTAAAAACAGGATGTTTTGGACTTTGTGCCGAAGGTCCTGTCGTGGTGATCTATCCTGAGGGCGTTATGTATTATCGCGTTTCTCCGGAAGACGTTGACGAAATTGTCAGCGAACATTTACTGAAAGGCCGTTATGTACATCGTCTGATGACACTGACGGCTGTTGCCCCGACGGATGCAAGTTATTCAGCGGAGGACAACAGCTTCTTCAAAAAACAGCTACGTATTGCACTTAGAAACTGCGGCATAATAAACCCTGAAAAGATAGATGAATATATTGCGCATGACGGATATCAGGCAATCGGTAAAATTCTTACCGAAAAAAGAGATCCGATGTCAATTATTGCCGAGATAAAATCATCAGGACTTCGTGGCAGAGGCGGCGGAGGATTCCCCACCGGAAGCAAATGGGAATTTGCAGCGAAAGTTCATAATGACACCAAATATGTCTGCTGCAACGCTGACGAAGGTGATCCGGGAGCTTTCATGGACCGTTCCATTTTGGAAGGCGATCCCCACAGTGTAATTGAAGCTATGACGATTGCAGGCTACTGCATCGGCGCACACCAGGGCTTTGTATATGTCCGGGCTGAGTATCCGATTGCAGTCGAACGATTAACCATCGCTATTGAACAGGCTAGGGAGTATGGTCTCCTGGGTGATAATATTTTCGACTCGGGATTTGCCTTTGACCTGGATATACGTCTGGGTGCCGGCGCATTCGTTTGCGGTGAAGAAACTGCTCTGATGCGTTCCATAGAAGGCAAACGCGGAAATCCTACGCCTCGTCCTCCGTTCCCGGCAGTTAAGGGACTCTTTGGCAAACCGACGATTCTCAACAATGTTGAGACATTTGCGAATATCCCTGTCATTATGAACCGCGGAGCAGATTGGTTTTCCTCAATTGGAACGGAACGTTCCAAGGGTACCAAGGTATTTGCGCTCGGCGGAAAAGTCAACAACGTCGGCCTTGTTGAAATCCCGATGGGAACAACTGTACGTGAAATCGTATTTGAAATCGGCGGAGGTATTCCGAACGGCAAAAAATTCAAATCCGTTCAGACCGGCGGCCCGTCCGGCGGCTGTATCCCTGCATCGCTGATAGATACTCCGATTGACTATGACAACTTGATTTCTGTCGGGTCCATGATGGGTTCCGGCGGGATGATTGTTATGGACGAAGACACCTGCATGGTTGATATAGCCAAGTTCTTCCTTGAATTCACGGTTGACGAGTCCTGCGGAAAATGCGCGCCCTGCCGTATCGGTACCAAACGCATGTTTGAAATCCTTACTAAGATCACAAACGGCACCGGTACTCTTGATGATATTAAAGCGCTTGAGGAAATTGCACTTGCCCTGAAGAACGGATCTCTTTGTGCTCTCGGACAGACTGCCGCAAACCCGATTCTTTCAACACTGCATCATTTCCGTAATGAATATCTGGAACACGTTGTTGAGAAGAAATGCAGCTGCCATGTCTGTAAAGGATTGACACAATACTATATAGAGCCTGCTTTATGTAAAAAGTGCAGTCTTTGTGCTAAAAAATGTCCGGTTGACTGCATCTCCGGCGTAGTCGGAAAAGAGACTTACGTCATTGATGCTGCCAAATGCATTAAGTGCGGTGCATGTATGGAAGCATGTAAGTTTAAGGCTGTAGTGAAAAAATAGTGGCCGGCTGTCATTAGGACATCTGTCATTTTCAAAAAGGAGCGTGAATAACAGTGAACATGGTGAATCTTACCATAGACGGGGTTGCGGTCAGCGTACCTTCCACGTATACCGTTCTCGAAGCGGCCAGACGTGCAGGCATTAAGATCCCTACCCTGTGTTTCCTGAAAGGAATTAATGAAGTAGGCGCATGCCGCGTCTGCCTTGTCGAAATTGAAAAAGCACGTGCACTTGCAGCGGCCTGTGTTATGCCGGTCAGTGAAGGTATGATTGTTCATACCAATAGCGCCAAAGTTCGTGCTACCAGAAGATCCACACTTGAAATGATTCTTTCTGACCATAACAGGGATTGCCTTGCCTGTATCCGCAACCGTAACTGCGAGCTGCAGACACTGGCGGATGAGTATTCAATCCGCGGAATTACCTTTGACGGTGAGAAGAGCCCATCGGTATATGATGATAAGTCGTTCTCCATTATCAGGGACGGAAGTAAATGCATTAAATGCGGACGCTGCGTATCAGCCTGTGAAAAGCAGGATATTGGCGTTCTTTCATTCCTGAACCGCGGGTTCGCAACAAGCATCGGACCGGCATACGATGTATCCATGGCTGATGCACCCTGCGTATATTGCGGCCAGTGCATAATTGCCTGCCCTGTCGGTGCCCTTCATGAGAAGGAAGAGACCGAAAAGGTATGGGAAGCCATCCATAATCCGAATAAGCATGTTGTCATGCAGGTGGCACCTGCTGTCCGTGCTGCAATCGGCGAGGAGTTCGGTCTTCCGATCGGCACCCGTGCTACCGGCAAAATGTTTGCCGCCATGCGCAGGCTCGGTGCGGATAAGATTTATGACACGAACTTCGGAGCTGACCTTACCATAATTGAAGAGGGAACCGAACTTATCGGCCGAATAAACAACGGCGGAGTTCTTCCTATGATTACATCCTGTTCGCCCGGATGGATACGCTTCTGCGAATTCTATTATCCTGACTTTATTCCGAATCTTTCTAGCTGCAAGTCACCTCATCAGATGGAGGGAGCCCTGATTAAGACATACTATGCACAGAAAAATGAAATTGAACCAAACTCAATTTTCACTGTGTCCGTAATGCCTTGCACCTCCAAAAAGACAGAGGCTGCACGTGATCAGCACAGGGACCAGGACGGTCTGCGTGATGTTGATGTTGTTATTACGACAAGGGAACTCGCACGGATGATCCGCGAAGCGGGAATTGACTTCAATTCACTTCCTGACGAAGCACCTGATCAGGATCTAATGGGCGAATATACCGGTGCCGGAGTAATCTTCGGAGCAACCGGCGGTGTCATGGAAGCTGCCCTGCGTACTGTCGCAGATATTTTAGAGGATAAGGATCTTCCTTCCTTTGAATACAAAACAGTTCGCGGTGTTGCTGACGATGTCAAGGAAGCTGATCTGACACTGGCAGGAATACCCATCAAGATTGCTGTTGCACACAGCACAGCCGGCGCCAGAAAGCTTCTGGATGCCATTCGCGCCGGTACGGCACCCAAATATACATTCATAGAGATCATGGGCTGTTCAGGCGGCTGCGTATGCGGCGGCGGACAGCCTCAGGTATCCGCGCAGAACCTGATGGATATCGATATCCGTACCGAACGTGCAAAAGCTCTTTATGAAGAAGACAAAAAAATGCCTGAACGCAAGAGCCACAAGAACAGTGAAGTCATGACTCTATACAAAGAATTCCTCGGTGAACCTAACGGACATTTAGCGCATGAACTGTTACACACACATTATGCCCCGCGCGAAATATATCCGGAGAGTCTTGTTGAACAGTGAAATCTGTCATCTGCAGCTGTTCTGAGTTCTTCTTTTGTTTTAGCTGATTTGAGTGACCGGACATGATTTATCCAATCATGTCCGGTTATTTTCATTTATGTAATATCAAATATTGAAATAATTTCGATTTTGGCAAAAGTTTGAACCTCAAATGAACAAAAGAGTTGACATATATAGCGCATAATTATTAAAATGATTAACGTGCTTATTCATAATTTGTGCAAAAGATTTGTAACTTGAAAATTTAATATTGGGGGTGAGTACCATAGATAAGTTATTCATAGGAATAGCAATTGGTCTCCTGGTTGGTGTTATCGGTATTATTACTGTAGTTGTCTTTTATCGCAAGGGATTTTCCGCGCGGCAGAAAAAATTACAGGAAGACATCGTAAAAGCTGATTCAGATGCAGAAAAGCTGGTTGGTGAAGCACAAAAGACTGCGGAGAGCCGAAAAAGAGAACTTCTTTTGCAGGCAAAAGAAGAAATAACCAAAGCAAAGGTTGAACTTGAGCGGGATGTCCGTGAGAGAAAAGCCGAGCTTGCCAAGGAACGTCACAGAATTGAACAAAAAGAAGAAACCCTTGACAAAAAACTGGAAAATCTCGAGCAGAAAGAAGACGCGTTGGATTTACGTGTCAGTGATGTGCTCGCGATGGAAGAACATGCACGTGATCTGGAAAGACAGAAAGTATTTGAACTTGAACGAATTTCCAACCTGACCGTAGAAGATGCAAGAAATCTTGTTCTGGATCAGGCCCGTCTTGAGTACAGCCATGATATGGCTGCCCTTCTTAAACAAATGGAAGAACAGACGAGGGAAGAAGCCGACAGAAAGGCTAAAGACATTATCGTCAGTTCAATACAGCGTTACGCTTCCGACTATGTATCCGAGGTTACCGTGTCCGTCGTTACATTGCCTAATGATGAAATGAAGGGCCGTATTATTGGACGTGAAGGAAGAAACATCCGCGCAATTGAGACAATTACGGGAGTTGACCTGATAATAGATGACACGCCCGAGGCTGTTATCCTGTCAAGTTTTGATCCTGTTCGAAGAGAAATTGCAAGACTTACCATAGAAAAACTAATTGTAGATGGACGAATCCATCCTGCGCGTATCGAAGAGATGGCGCAAAAAGCCAAAAAAGAGGTCGCTCAAACCATTAAGCAAGAGGGTGAGCGTGCAGCATTCGATACGGGTATCATCGGTCTGCATCCGGAGATAATCAAATATCTCGGCAAACTGCGTTATCGTACAAGTTACGGGCAGAATGTTCTGCAGCACTCGATCGAAGTTTGCTGGATCACAGGAATGATGGCATCGGAACTTGGTTTGGATGTTACATTTGCAAAACGCGCCGGTCTTCTCCACGATATCGGCAAAGCTGCTGATTTTGAAATGGAAGGATCCCATATTGAACTTGGCGCGGACATCGCACGTCGTTACAAGGAAACTCCTGAAATCATCAATGCCATTCAGGCCCACCACGGTGACGTGGAACCTGAGACATTGATTGCCGTTCTTGTTGCAGCTGCTGATGCAATTTCTGCTGCAAGACCAGGAGCCCGTCGTGAAAATCTGGAAACATACATCAAACGTATCCAGAAACTCGAAGAGATTGCGACAAGTTTTGAAGGCGTTGAAAAATCGTACGCGATTCAGGCCGGACGCGAAATTCGTGTCATGGTTATTCCTGAAATCGTCAGCGATCCGGATATGATTCTTAAGGCCAGGGAGATCTGTAAGAAGATCGAAGAAGAGCTTGACTATCCCGGACAGATCAAGGTAAACATCATTCGCGAAACTAGAGCGTCTGATTATGCCAAGTAATGTTTTTCCGTTTTAGTGTACGATCCTGATAAAGGCGTTTTATCCTTGATGAGAATCAAAGGATAGAACGCCTTTTTTATGGTAAAATGATTTGGTGTCTTATACAATTTATGCATTATAGGGGGTGCCCTTGAACGTTCTTTTTATTGGAGATATTGTTGGCCAGCCCGGCAGAAAGATCCTAAGGGATAAACTCGGAGACCTTCGCCGGCAGTACGACGTCGATGTCTGTGTTGCCAATGCGGAAAACGCAGCTGCAGGTTTCGGCCTGACCAACCCGATTGCCCGTGATCTTTTCACCTTCGGCGTCGATATCATTACAATGGGCAATCATACATTCTCAAGGGCAGATCTTTTTCGATTTATAGAATCAGAGAAACGCATCGTCAGGCCTGCCAATGTATCTGCTTCCTGGCCAGGATTTGATTATGCTCTTTTTGACGGCGGCGACAAAGGAAAACTACTTGTGTTTAATCTGCTCGGCCGGGTAGGCATGGATCCGTGTGACTCTCCCTATGTGGCTGCAGACCGGCTTCTGGCAAAGCATAAGGCGGAACTTGATGCACATATGGTACTTGTTGATTTTCATGCAGAGGCCACTTCAGAGAAGCAGGCGATGGGTTATTATCTGGATGGCCGTGTATCGCTTGTAATAGGCACACACACACATGTTCAGACAGCTGACGAAAAGATACTCGAACGGGGTACCGGCCACATAACAGATGCCGGTATGACAGGTGCAGCTTACAGCGTCCTTGGAATGGATGTCGAAATATCCCTGCGCCGCTTGGTTGATCAGCTTCCTGCGGCATATGTTCCGGCTGAAGGAAATGCAATGATTAATGGAGTATTTGCATCTTTGGATCCCAAATCGGGGCGCTGCCTGGCTATCGAACGGATCCAGCTTTTTGAAACCTGACTCATTTTCGGCCGCTGCATTAACTGAACCTGCAAGTTATCATCCAATATGTAGATGAAAGGGAAATATAAAATGCTGTATGTACTGATTGCCGTCCTTGTTTTTTTTGACCAATACATTAAGAACTTAATAACTCAGAACATTGCTTTCGGAGGAGAGGTTCCTGTAATAGACGGGTTTTTCTCAATAGTTCACGCTACGAATACCGGCGGTGCATTCAGCTTCCTTGCCGAAAACGACTGGGGCATTTTCCTGCTTTCCGGTATTTCGATAGTTGTATCTGTTATACTCTTATATACACTTTACAGACTCCGCAGCAGGCATGTGTTTTGGATTCGTTTTGCCATAGCACTTCTTGTATCAGGGACCATAGGCAACATGATCGACCGTATTCGTGTGAAATCGGTAGTCGATTATCTGATGTTTACATTCGGTACCTATACATTTCCAATATTCAACCTCGCAGATATGTGTATTGTATGCGGATCCATTCTGCTTGCAGTACTGCTGATGTTTGACAAGACGCTATTCCGTACGAAAGAAGAGAACATGAAAACCAGTCTTCCAACAGATGCGGATACAACAGAAGGGAAGAGTCCAACAAATGATGCATGAAATTATCGTAGAAAAGGCAAATATGAGGCTTGATGTCTATATTTCCGAGAATGTGCCTGAAATATCCAGATCGTATGCGGTTTCACTGATTACGGATGGACTGGCACTTGTAAACGGCAGTAAGGCAAAACCTTCGGCCAAGACAGTCATTGGTGCGGTAATTACAATTGATATGCCGGAACCGCAAATGATGCATGCTCAGCCTGAAAATATTCCGCTTGACATTGTATATGAAGATAAAGACCTCCTTGTCATCAACAAACCGCAGGGAATGGTTGTTCATCCGGCACCGGGACATGCTTCCGGTACGCTTGTCAACGCACTCCTTTATTACTGCAAGGGGCAGCTGTCGGATATTAACGGCGTAATTCGTCCCGGCATCATCCATCGGATAGACAAAGATACGTCCGGTCTTATGATTGCAGTCAAGAATAATGAAATTCATGAAAAAATGGCTAAGATGATTGCCTCCCATGAAGTAGTCAGAAAGTATCGCTGCTGTGTATACGGTGTGGTTGATTCCGATAAGGGCACTATTGATGCTCCGATCGGACGTTCTTCCACTGACCGGAGACGTATGGTTGTCAGAGCGGAAGGCAAACCTTCGATCACGCACTTTGAAGTGGTTGAGAGATTTGGCCGGGCTACGGATCTTTCCCTCATATTGGAGACTGGCAGAACCCATCAGATCCGGTCACATCTGGCATATATCGGATATCCTGCTATCGGGGACCCCATTTATGCAGCTAAACGTACGACATACGGCATGGTCGGTCAGGCGCTGCACAGCAAATCGCTTTCTTTTGTGCATCCCTCTACCGGAGAGACGATTTCACTTGAAATTGATCTCCCGAAGTACTATATCGATCTGGTTAATAAGCTTCGCGACCAGAACTGACCGATGTTTTCGGAGAAAGAGAAATGATTGATTATGCCATCAGACCAAGCGGAAAATGATCCGGTGAAAGCATCCGTTGATCCGAATCCGGATGCAGCTGTCCCTTTGACACCTGCGGATTCTTCACTGCGCACCGGTAATGCAAAAGCTAAGAAGCGGTATGTAGAGAGTCTGCTTTTTATGATTCTTCTGCTTTTGTTCGGTACATTTCTCATGATACAGATCCGCGAAGGAATAAGCATGCAGGAGCAGCGTTCTTCTGCTAAAGAAAAGCATGAAGCATATCTGCTTCAACTTGATGATTTGAAGAGCGAAAATGACAAGCTTAAAGAGCAGAACACCCTTCTGGCAGCACAGAAAGATACATTAACCGAGAGTGTACTTAATGAACAGGGCTATTCCGAGCTTGCTGAATCACTTGCCGGTATACGCAAGCTAGCGGGATTAACCATAGTTGACGGAGCAGGAATAACCATAACCCTGAGCGATTCAACCATTACTGACACGACCGATGTTAATCAATCCAGCCTTATCCACTCACAGGATGTTCAATATTTTGTCGATTTGCTCAAATCGGCAGGTGCTGAGGCCATTGCAATCAACGGGGAGCGAATCGTCTGCACAACAAGCATCATATGTACTGGGCCAACTATACGCGTGAATAACAGCCGGTATCCGGTTCCCTTTGTAATTACCGCAGTCTGCGATCCCAATACAACATATGATATACTTCAAAATGATCCTCATATAATTTTCAGAATATCAGAAGGTGTCGAGATTTCTTTCAAAAAAAATGATTCGATTTCGATTCCTGCGTTTTCCGACGTTACCGTTATTGATTCATTAAGCAAAGAGCTGGAGGTTGTAAATCCATCATGAAACGCAGAATGTCGTTATCTTCCGGAGCGATTATCGTATTTTTTGTTCTTGGATTGCTTATTGCACTGCAGCTGAAGAACATAAATGCAAACAACCTTCAGGCATATTATGCCAAACAGGACCTGACAGAGTTACAGGATCAGGTCATGACACTAATGCGTGAGAATTCCGATCTTTCCGATCAGAATCAAAATCTCTCCGACCTTATCGCATCAATGGGGGATGAGCTTTCCGGGGATAATAAGTCCCTGCAGACGATTATGGATGAAAAGCTTAAAGCAGAGATATTTGCCGGTCTCACTGATGTATCCGGCAGCGGTATTCAGGTAGTTATGGAACCGGGAACAGATGTTTCCGTCAAAGCATCGCGATTGCTTCTGCTTGTAAATGAACTCAGATCCTCAGGTGCCCTTGCAATAAGCATAAATGACGACCGTATTGTTGCTATGACGGAAATTCGTGATACCGGCTCAACGAATCCGCAGATTGTTATCAACGGCAATTCATATCCCGCTACTTCACAATTCATTATCAGGGCTATATATAAACAGGAGGATATTAACCGTGGCCTGCAACTGGTCAATAATCTTATTGGGCAGCTGCAGACTGTTACTATAATGACTGTTTCATCAAGCGATACCATCTCCATTCCTAAACTCTCGGAAGACAGCTTGACTAACCGTGAAATATAAGCTGACGAAAGGAAGTCAAACTGAAACATGAATGATAAAACAAGGGAAGCAGAAAAATATCCATATGATAGAATCCGTGATCTTTCGGTAGGCAACGGTAAATTCATCAAGATTATTGAATCAGAACTGTCTGTGCAAATTGAAGCTGCGGAAGGAGGAATTCTCCTTTCCGGAAGCCCTTCAGCCAAAACGAAGACCAGGGAATTGCTGTCGTCCATTCAATATTTTCTTAAGAAAGAGGAAGAGATCGATGAACAGATCATCCGCTATTTTTGTACGCTGTCACTTGAAAACAGATTGGATGCTTTTTGCGAGTCGATTGAAGAAGTGATCCTTGTTACTCCCAAAGGTAAATCCATCCGCACAAAGACTCTGGGACAGAGAGTATATATTGATGCCCTTAAGCATAACGAACTTGTTCTTTGTATTGGCCCTGCAGGAACAGGCAAGACTTTTCTGGGCGTTGCAATGGCAGTTGCAGCCTTTCGAAACCGGGAGGTTTCTCGTATTATCCTTGCAAGGCCGGCAGTTGAAGCCGGAGAGCGACTAGGCTTTTTGCCCGGCGACCTTCAGGAAAAAGTTGACCCGTATATGCGTCCGATTTACGATGCCCTGCATGAATTGCTTGGAGATGAAGCATTTTTGAAATATACTGAAAAAGGACTTATTGAAGTATCCCCACTTGCTTTTATGCGTGGACGGACACTCGATGATGCATTCATTCTTCTCGATGAAGCTCAGAACACGACCATTGAACAAATGAAAATGTTCGTTACAAGAATCGGAATGAATGCAAAAGCCTGCATTTGCGGAGATATTACGCAGGTTGACCTTCCCAGAGGGGTGAAAAACGGACTCACGGATGCATCTATTCTTCTCCGGGATATTCCGGGAATCGGAATTGTATCCCTTTCCGACGCAGATATTGTTAGAAATCCATTGGTACAAAGAATAATAAGAGCATATAATGACAGAAAAGAAAGGGGGACGATCGAATCATGAAGCTTTCCGGCAATCCCAAACGCATTCTTCCGGTAATTTTTGTAGTGTTATTTGCATTCATTGTGATCGGCCTTGTTTACTACGGTTCCATCCCTGTAAGGTATACGCTTACTCCCGGGACTGTCAGCAGTGTTGATATCACGGCTCCCCGTTCCGTAAAAGATACAAATGAGACAAAAGCACGTGCAACAAAGGGTATGAATTCGGTTTTACCCATTTATGTCCGTTCCAAAGATATATCCGAAAAGGATATAAGTAATCTTACAGAACTCTTTTCAATCTGTACCGGGCTTCGCAACGGCAATCTTAATCCGGATGGAACAGTTAAAGAACTCTACACGGATGTCAGCAACAAATTAATTGAGGCGGCAAAGAGCAATTTCGGGGTCGCGCTGACAGTCGATGAATCCTTTCAGCTCATTACTGCTGATCAGACACTTCTTGATTATATTCAGACCCAGTCTGTATCAATTGCTTCGCTGATCCTGTCTGATAAGATTGACGACGCGATGAAGGCACAGCAGATCGAAGAGCTGACTGCCAATCTTAATCCGTCACCAGGTTCCCTTTATGTGTCCAACTCGACGCTGGTTAAATCCCTTCTGATGAATTTTGTTAAACCGAACGCCATATATGATGAAGCAGCAACAAATGCCGCGCGTCAGGCGGCATACAATTCGGTTATTAACAATCCCGTCATGATTGAGAAGGGGACAAGGATTGTAAGCTACGGGGACGTAATTACACAGAACACCTACCAGACACTAACCGATCTTGACCTGATAGAAAACAACAATTTTGACTATGCCCTTCTGGGCGGCATCATAGCCTATATGGTTATTGTTTTTACAATAATGGGATTGTACCTCACGCGATTTGAGCCGGAGCTTGTTAAGGATCCGAGAGATATCATTGCCCTTTCGCTGTCGGTACTTCTGCCAATTATATGCGCCGTTTATTTTTCGGGATTTTCGACCCTGATTTCACCCGTGTATTTCACGGCTGTCATTGTAGCAACATATCTGGGCACGCAGTCGGGCATTGTTATTTCCCTTCTTCAGATACTGATCATTCTGCCTATCTGCAAATTTGACGTGGAATTTGTTTTCACCTCATGTATCGGAATATTTGTGTGCGCTATGATTGCCGGCCAGAGGGGCAGGAAATATAATTCAGCTTCATTAATCCTGCTGACATCCCTTGCATGCTTTCTGGCTGCCGTCGGCATCAACCTTGTGCTTAAATCCAGCCGGACAGAAATTCTGATTTCGGCACTTTGGGCTGTCCTGGCGGGCTCCGTATCCGTTGTTGCATCCATTGGATTTATGCCGATCTTTGAACTGATTTCCAATACAGTATCTCCCGTCCGCCTGATCGATCTGTCCCAGCCGGGAAATCCGCTTTTGAAACGCTTGTTTGTTGAAGCACCCGGCACATCCCAGCACAGCATGATGGTTGCCAATCTGGCTGATTCTGCTGCGGAGTCGATCGGTGCCAACTCCCTTCTGGCAAAAGTCGGCGCATATTACCATGATATCGGCAAGTTGGAAAAACCGTTATTTTTCACGGAAAATCAACAGGACGGAAATAATCCTCATGACGAACTTCCTCCTGAAGAAAGTGCCGGTATCATTACCGCACATCCGGACCAGGGAGTACGGCTTGCAAGAAGATATAGACTTCCGACCAGTATTGTCCGGATTATCCAGGAACACCACGGTTCAACTTTCCAGGCCTATTTTTATCACAAGGCGAAGACACAGGCAGTGGAAAACGGATTTCCTGAGCCTTCGATGAGCACTTTCAAATATCATTGCGCCATACCTTCTTCACGGGAATCTGCTGTTGTAATGCTTGCTGATACTTGTGAAGCAGCCATAAAGTCTACAGGAATCAAATCACTTGATGCAGCGGAAGAACTGTTCCGCAAGCTTATCAAGCAAAAGATCGACCAGGACCAATTAGTTAACTCCGGATTATCCTTTAATGATGTCGAATTAATTATTCGCTCATTTTTGCAGGTATATGCCGGCGTCTTCCATGAAAGGGTGAAATATCCAGATGATACTACTATTCGTAAATAAGCAGCGTCATTTTTCTGCTGACCAGGTTGTTCAATTTAAAAATTTGTGCCAGAAAGCCATGGATAAGGTTATGCAGCGTTCCTTTGTTGATAAACGTATGCAGAAGGCGAATATGGTTCTTTCAGCTACCGTCAATTTTGTCGGCGCGGAGTATATGCGCAAAGCTAACCGCGATTTTCGAAACGTCAACCAAATTACCGACGTGCTGACTTTTCCGCTTTTGGAGATGAAGCAGGGCAAACTGGCCGAAGCTGTTTCTGCTGCGGATGTGATTCCGCATGCAGACGGAATCAGTGAACTGCCGCTTGGCGAGATATTGATCTGCCTCGATAAAGCTTTTGAACAATCGCAGGCATACGGACATTCGATGGACCGTGAAGTAGCTTTTCTTGCTACCCATGCAGCCCTGCATTTACTGGGCTTTGACCATATTGACAAGACAGAGGAGAAAAGAATGATAACTGAACAGGACAAAGTCCTGAACGATCTTGGAATTACAAGGGAACCGGCCGCTGATGAAGCTGCCGCCCCGGCAGCTTCGCTGTATGAGTTGGACAAAAAAGAATTGGCGCATTCCGGCTTTGTTGCAATCATTGGACGGCCGAATGTCGGGAAATCAACACTGTTGAATCAAATTTCCGGAATGAAGCTGGCAATCGTATCTTCAAAACCGCAGACGACAAGAAAAAATATACGCTCCGTCGTAAACGGGGATGATTCACAGATTGTCTTTGTTGACACACCCGGCATCCATCGCCCAAAATCCCAGCTTGCCGAATATATGGTAGACGTAGCTTTCCGTGCGGCTAAAGATGCGGACCTGATCCTGATGCTGGCAGATGCTACAAAAGGCAATCCTTCCTTTGTTGAAAGGGAGGCCTGCCTCAAAGCAAAGGAATCCAAACAGAAGGTTATTCTTGCGATCAATAAATCGGATGCGGTTGACAAAGAGTCCCTGCTTCCGATTATTCAGAAATTCTATGATCTTTTTGCCTTCGAAGCAATCATACCCGTTTCGGCCCGTACGGGAGACGGTATTGAGGAATTGCTTAAAGAAATTATTATACGGCTTCCGGCAGGCCCGAGATTTTTCCCGATTGAAGAAATCACGGATCAGTCTGAGCGGGTTCTTGCCGCTGAACTGATACGCGAACAGATTCTTCACTATACCAATGAAGAAATCCCGCACGGTACCGCCGTCGAAATAGAACTGTTTGACGAACGTCTGCGCGAAGGCGGTGAGGATGAATATGACAGGGATCTGATTCGGATCACCGCTTCGATTATCTGCGAAAAAACATCCCACCGGGTAATACTTCTTGGCAAAAACGGACAGATGATCAAACGGATCGGTACAAAGGCACGTGAAAACATCGAGAAAATGTGCGGATGCAAAGTGTTTCTTGATCTTCATATCAAAGTACGTGCCGATTGGAAAAACAGACCTGTATTTCTGCAGGACCTTGGATACCGGAAGGAAGATTGACCGATATGTCCTTTCTATCTGTCCGGGGACTGATTATCAGATCTGTCCTATATAAAGAATCGGATCGTATGATCAGCATTCTGACGCAGGATAAAGGCGTAGTATCTGCCTGCGCGTCGGGAGCCGCCAAAGCTTCCAGTCCGTTCTCCTATTCTACACAGCCTCTGATGCTCTGTGACTTCGTGCTGTCAAAGACACGGGATTATTATTATCTCCGTGATGCGGAGATAATAGAGACCTTCCAGGCGGTCCAGGAAGATATAGAGCGCCTGACAGCTTCCGCACACCTGCTGGAAATTACAGCGGATGTGTGCGTTGATCTTGAATCCTGCAAAGCCATATACCCGCTTCTTATGTATGCGCTGTATGCACTTACTAAAAAAGAGAAGGATTATCGACTTATTGTTAGTGTTTTTGAATGGAAAGTTCCTGATTTGCTTGGGTTTTGTTCCGACTTAAGCGTGTGTTCCTGCGGGGAAAGCAATTCCAGGGAGTACGGCGCTTTTTCGTTCTCCCATTGCCGGCTGTTCTGCAGAAAATCCACTTGCCTGAATAAAGCCGGAAATTATCAGTTATTGTCACCCGGCTGTGTTGATGCGCTTGTATATATTTATACGGCACAAATCAGCAAACTGTTTTCTTTTACAGTAACTCCCAAAATCCTTGATGAAATGTCACGGATAACACGGCGGTATTTAAGCGACCGCCTTGAAAAAAAATATGCGCGTATGGATCTTCTTCTTGATCAGCCTACCTGGAATCCGAAGGAGATAATCGAATAATTCCGATTATCTCATGATTTCTTCCGCAAAATCATCCGGATCATCCAGTGTAAACGGATGCCAGTTCTCCGGGAAAAGCATGTGGTATTCCGGTTTCTCATATCGTTCGTCCATCAGAAGTACAAAACCTGTATCCTCTTCGTTGCGGATAACACGGCCAGCCGCCTGCAGAACCTTTTCCCAGCCCGGAAAGCGATACGCAAATGCAAACCCCTCGCCGAATTTGTCCTGGAAATACTGGCGCATGATCTCCCTTTGCGGACAAAGAAGAGGCAGGCCGACACCTACTATCATAACGCCTGAAAGACGCTCGCCGACCAGATCAATGCCTTCTCCGAAATGACCGCCCAGAACTGCAAATGCATACAGGGTACGATTTCCGAATTCTTCAAAGCGGTCAAGAAAGACTGCTTTTTGTTTGCGGTTCATGGAAGGAGTCTGAATCAGAAAATCAACATTGTCGATCCCATCCGCACGAAGCCGGCTGCGAACGGCATCTGAGAGCATACGCAAATATTCAAAGGACGGCAGGTAGATCATATAGTTGCCGATTTTCCCCTGTGTCACCGACAGTATTGCATCCGTAACCTTATTCACACTGAAATGCCGTTCCTGATATGTCGTCTTAATCGTTTTAAGAATACCGACAGAAAGATTTTCGGGCGGAAAAGGACTGGAAAGAGTGAGCGTGTTGGCATCCGCTGCGTTTTTCTCGCCCAGAAGCATTGTTGTATAGTAATACGTAGGGGAAAGAGTCGCTGAAAAGAATACTGTCGCATGATGATCCGTAATCGACTGGTGAATTTTAGCCGATGCGTCAAGACAGGCAAGATTGAGTATCATTTCCGTATCAATTCCGGCGGATGTATTTCCGGTTATGACTTCGGCGGTGACTACATAAGCATCGTCAAAATAGAGTTCCAGGACAGTTAAAAAAAATCGCGCGTCAAAGAAGAAATCCAGGACGTTTTTCCGGATGGGTCCGGGCGGCAGAGCATCAAGAACCGGCCTTACATAGTAGCAGAATTTCCAGAGCATTTTATATAGTGTCCGTGGAACGGAACGCACTGCACGGAACGAGGGAGCAACCATGACATCTTTTGCAGGCATATCATGCTCGACAAGACTGAAGCCGTCTTCATCGCGTACGATGCTGTCCGTCAGAATCCGGAAGTACGACATAATATCAGCCATGTAGCCGTCGACACGGGCGTCCATGCCGTGTAATGCTTTCAGGCAGCTGCTGATAGTGCTTTTCATAATAGCGGATGAATACATATCCCTTGACCGGTCCACCAGGTTGTGTGCCTCATCAACAAGAAGAACATGGTGCAGCTCAGGCTGATTAAAGTATCTTTCCAGTTTAACGCGCGGATTAAAAGCATGGTTATAGTCACCTATGATTACATCACAGTAAAGTGAAATATCCAGCATAAGTTCGTGGGGGCACAGGGAATGCTTTTTGGCTGTCAGCAGAACCGATTCGGGTGTGATTTCAAATTGTATGAGCAGTTCGGATATTGCTTTTGGCAGCCGTTTATAATAATCCGCAGCAAAGGCACACTGCCTCGGCTCGCAGTAGATTTCCGGACATGGACAGAGGCTTTCTTTGGCCTGAAGTGTAATGGATCGTAAAATGAGGCCATTTTCCCTCAGATCATAAAGTGCTTTCTGCGCTACCACACGCGTTGCCGTTTTGGCTGTAAGATAGAAAATCCGGTCGCATTTGCCATGTCCAAGGCTCTTGATAGCAGGGAAGAGCGTGGAAATTGTTTTGCCGATGCCTGTAGGCGCTTCAACAAAGAGTGTGGACCTGTGTGAGATGGCAGAGATGACTTCCTGCATGAATACTTTCTGACCGGGCCGCAAGCCGCTGTATGGAAATGTCATGGCAAGTATCGAGGCATCCCTGTTCTTTTGATATTTAACGAGATTTCTGGCGAATGAAATATAGGAATTACATGTCTTTTGAAAAAAATCAGCTGCTTCACTCCTGACAATCCACTTTTTTTCTTCGACAAATGAAAGCGTCTCAATAGAAACATATCGAAGCGACACGAAAATGCCGTTAATATCCCGGAATAATTCAAAATACATGTGGGCATACATCATGGCCTGAGCCCAATGGACAGGCTGCAAAATCTCTGATATTTCCGTGAAAATTCCGGCACATGACTTGATTTCGATAAGGGTAATTTCCTCACCCCCGGCTGGAAGCTCAATATGAAGTACACAATCAGCACGTCCGCGGACAGCAAGAATGATGTCTCCTGCCGGCAGCTCGCAGGACAGGGATATTTCGGTATCAACGAAGGCCGGCTGATATTGATTCTTCAAATCGGAAAAAACACGGTTATGAAGTCTGGTGCCTTCCACGCCCGAGATTCCGGAAAAAGAAAGGGAAGAGAGGCCTCCTGTACGGTGGACATGCTCCGCAAGCGCCCTGACTGAGATTTCATAACGGGAAATATCATGCATTTCTTCCGTGTTCGTCATATTATCGCCCCGATTCTATGCAAAAAGCCTCTGATGGAAATATCCGTCAGAGGCTGATGCTTGGTGCGGAAAACAGGACTTGAACCTGCACGATCTTGCAATCACTAGCACCTGAAGCTAGCGCGTCTGCCAATTCCGCCATTCCCGCGAACAGATGTAATAATACAGGATGATAGTGGAAAAAGCAAGTATGAAACATGTTAAAATAGTTCATATATTTGAACAGAAGGAGAATGAAGTCTTGAAGGATAGAAAAGCTGCCGATATGGAACTGGATATATCCCAAAGACACAGGAAAATTGCCGGTGCTGTTTCCATTTTCGTTTTTATTTTGTTTTCGATTGCTGTTTTCTATTTTATTGGAAGACCCATGCTGACTTTTGTCTCGGAACCGGAAAAATTCAGGCTCTGGGTTTACGAAAAAGGTTTTCTGGGCAAACTGGCATTTGTTGGCATGATGGCTTTGCAGGTGGTAATTGCGATAATACCCGGTGAACCCCTGGAGATAGGTGCGGGATATGCGTTTGGAATATGGGAGGGAACGCTTCTTAGCCTTCTCGGACAGGTAATCGGAAGCATCGTTGTGTTTCTATTTGTCAAATATATTGGAATCCGGGCGGTAGAGGCATTTTTCCCGAAAGAGAAAATTCAGTCGCTTAAATTCCTGAAGCACCATAAACAACTGAATTTACTGGTATTTATACTTTTTTTCATACCCGGTACTCCCAAGGACATACTGACATACTTTGTCGGACTTACCCCTATGAATCTTATGACCTTTCTTGTGATAACATTTTTTGCACGCATTCCATCCGTTATTACATCAACCATCGGAGGGGATGCGATCGGACTTCAAAATTATCAATTCGCAATTGTTGTTTTTGCAATAACCCTGCTGATAAGCTTAATTGGAATTCTGGTTTATCGAAAAATTACCAAACGGCACGAAAAATGATACAATGAAACCGTTAAATTAAAATAATCGAGGGATATCAATATGCAAAATAGCCGTAAAGTTTCTGAATTTCACAAATATATTTCAGGTCGTCGGGTTGCCGTTCTTGGAGTCGGTATTTCCAACAGGCCGCTTATCCGATATATACATTCACTGGGTGCCGTCATTACAGCCTTTGATACACTCCCGGAAAACGATCCGGTTCTTCAAAAAACACGATATGCCTTTGAAGAAGAAGGAATAATTCTTCAATGGTCCTGCGGCAGCAACTACCTTTCCTCACTTGCAGACGGAGCTTTTGACCTGATATTCAGAACTCCCAAAATGCGTCCTGATGTTCCTGAGATTAAAGCGGCTGTGTCCAGAGGCTCTATTCTTACTTCTGAGATGGAAGTCTTTATGGAGCTGTGTCCCGCGCGCATATTTGGTATAACAGGCAGCGACGGGAAGACGACAACAACAACACTTCTGTCACTTATTCTCAAAGAGGCAGGTTATACAGTATATGTAGGCGGGAATATCGGTACGCCTCTGCTTGACCAGATAGATAAAATCAAGGATACGGATATGGTTGTTCTCGAACTTTCGTCTTTTCAGCTCCTGACAATGCACAAAAGCGCCGATGTGGCTGTTGTTACGAACATTACCCCTAATCATCTTGACTTTCACCTGGATTATCAGGAGTACATTGATTCCAAAAAGAATATTTTCACGAACCAGTCGTTTTCCGGACGGCTGGTATTGAATGGCGAGAATGATATCACGCGTGATATGGCAGTTTCTGCACGCGGAAAAGTGTCCTATTTCACATGGGACCCTCATAAACCGCTTAATGACGCTTCTTCTGCACTATTTGACCATGCATTTGTTAAGGATGGAATTCTCATGTATGCGTCAGCAGGAATTGAACACAAAATCGTAGCAACTAACGACATTGTTATCCCGGGCGACCACAATGTCGAGAATTATATGGCGGCTGTCTGCGCCGCGATGCCGTTTGTCAGAACGTATGATATAGCTACCGTAGCGAAATCTTTCGGAGGAGTTGAACATAGAATTGAGCTGGTCCGCACTGTGGATGGCGTCCGCTATTTTAACAGTTCCATTGATACCAGCCCCAATCGCACGATCAACACAATGAAGGCACTCCAAAGCCGCGGGGAACATGGAGTACTAATAGCCGGCGGAGCGGATAAACAATGCGATTACACAGGTCTTGGAAAGGCTATTCTGGCGGTATGTGACCGTATAATACTGTGTGGGAGCAATGCTTCCCTGATTCGCGAAGCCCTCATAAAAGAGTGTGACGGAATTCCTTACTCTGTCATTGAGGTCCAGGAATATTCAGATGCCCTCCAAAAAGCAAAAGAACTGGCTGTTCCGGGCGAGGTTGTCATTTTATCTCCTGTCGGAACAAGTTATGACCGGTTCCGTCATTTTGAAGAACGCGGAAATCTGTTTAAAAAACTCGTTGCAGAATTATGAAGCAAAAATAAAGTTTTCTAATGAAAAAAAACACTAAACAAACAATACACAATATTAAGTGAAGCGACATTATGTTGAAGAAAGCCGGAGTGACCTGAAAGCCATATTGAAAATCCTTCTTGACTAAACAGATTATCCTATGTTATGTTTGTCTTGTTATATAGCAGTAAATTGTAACTGCATAATAGCATGTACCTTGGAAATACAACTGAACATAAACACATTGAAGAGGAATAGTAAGATAGTCTGATCGCTGCAGAGAGATGCTGGTTGGTGCGAAGCATAGCGAATCATCTGTCCGAACTGGCCTTGGAGTGCGCTCGTTGAAAACATATTTAATTATTTTACATATGTGAGTAGAAGGAGTCGGATGCCGACCGTTATTTTGGCAGAATATCAGGATCGTATCCTCGTATTCGATTTAAGGGCATCCGCATTTGCGGATGAAGCAGAGTGGTACCGCGGAAGTTTACCTTTCGTCTCTAGAAATAGGAGACGGGAGGTTTTTTTATGCTCGAAAATTTATCATAGACAAATAGAAGGGCAGGGAAGAGGTTTCCTTGATCTGCCATACACAAAGGAATATTGCGAGCATTTAAAGGAGGAAATTTTATGAATTATTCCAGGTATACACGTTTTCCGGCAGTTCCCATCACAAACCGGAAATGGCCGTCAAAACAGATTGAAAAAGCACCGATCTGGTGCAGTGTTGATATGCGTGACGGAAATCAGGCGCTTGAAACTCCAATGAATCTGTCTCAGAAGCTGAAGTTTTTCCAGTTTCTTGTAGATATTGGATTTAAGACCATTGAAATTGGTTTTCCAGCAGCATCTGATACTGAATTTGAATTCACCAGATACTTGATTGATAACAAGCTGATACCGGATGATGTTGCGATTCAGGTTCTTACACAAGCACGCGAGCACATTATTGAGCGTACATTTGAAGCCCTTCGCGGAGCTCCTCAGGCCGTTGTTCATCTATATAATTCAACATCGACGCTGCAGCGTGAAGTTGTTTTTGGGTTTGACCAAAAGAAATGCATTGAGCTGGCCGTGTCCGGTGCAAAAATTGTAAAGGATTATATTGCAGCCGACACCAGTAAGACCCGTTGGATCATGGAATATTCCCCTGAGAGTTTTTCCGGAACGGAATCTGAGTTTGCGGTGGAAATCTGTGATGCCGTACTCGATGTCTGGCAGCCAACCGTACAAAACAAAGCTATCATCAATCTTCCGAATACTGTCGAAATGGCGTCTCCGAATGTCTATGCAGATCAGGTTGAGTACTACTGTACACACACCAAATGGCGCAATGAGACAATTGTATCCATTCATCCGCATAATGACCGCGGAACAGCCGTTGCCGCGTCAGAACTCGGTATTCTTGCCGGTGCGGACCGTGTCGAAGGTACATTGTTCGGAAATGGTGAACGCACCGGAAATGCGGACCTTCTGACGATAGGCATGAATCTGTTCATGCATGGAATCGATCCTGAACTTGATTTTTCGGATATTAACCAGATTATTGATGTCTATGAAGAATGCACCAACCTGAAAGTTCCGCCGCGACACCCATGGGCCGGGAAACTGGTATTTACGGCCTTCTCCGGATCACATCAGGATGCAATCAAAAAGGGCATGGCGAAGATGAAGGAGCATCCGGATCGCTGGGAAGTGCCTTATCTGCCTATTGATCCAAAAGATGTCGGCAGAAGTTATGATCCGATCATCCGAATCAACAGTCAGTCCGGCAAAGGCGGCGTAGCCTTTATCCTGGAAACAAACTTCGGATTATTTCTTCCGAAGAGCTTTCAAAAAGATTTTGGCGCCATCTGCACGAAATATTCCGATATGCGTCAAAGCGAACTGCTGCCTTCAGAGATCTTTAAATTATTCGATGATACATATGTAAATGTTTTTGAGCCGTATGCACTGAAAAAATACCGTGAAGAATCATCGGATGACAATCACGTAAAGGTTACAGCAACATTAATGCGAGGTGAAAAAATACTGCAGATCAACGGAGCCGGAAACGGATTGCTCGACGCATTCTGTGACGGTTTCTCCAGAACAATCGGCGAAGACATATCAATTACAACATATCACGAGCATGCTATGCAAAGCGGATCGGATTCGGCAGCCATTACATATGTGGAAATTGCGCTGCCAAACGACGGTAAGTATCTGGGAGCCGGAATTTCAAGCTCAGTATCCAAATCATCACTGCGTGCCGTAGTAAGCGCTGTAAACCGTATGCTGCAAATGAAGGAATCGGAAAACGCACAACAATGATATCAGAAAGATAGTTGTTTGCAGAAACTGTCGAAACTGCAGAATGAATGGAAATTTCCTGAACGATGCAATCATCGTCTGAAAAAAACTGGTGAGCTGCAATTAAAAGGGAAAGCATGCAAAGGATCCAGCCATTATCCATGAATAACTGGTGAAGTGCATGTTGGATCTGTAATCCTGAAAAGCCGCACGGCGGGATACCGTGCGGCTTTTTAAGTTAAATTAATTGATATTTGTCGATTTTTCCTGCTTTGCCTCTTCCCAATTAAACAAAACTATCATTTTGTTTAATTGGAGATAATAAAAAAGAGGAACCTCTGTCAAGGGGTTCCGCTCTGGCTCTCTGTTCCTGTTATCACAGGTGCCAGTGTTGGTACCTGTGTAATTGTTGTTGTGCTGATCTGAATCTGATTTGATTTTCCTGAGGCTCCGAACGGATCTTCCTGGGCAAGGTCGTCAATTTTGTCAATTCCTACTATTTGCTTTATTTCATTGGTATTCCCTAAAGGATTCAGCCATTTGTACATGATAAATAGAAATACTAATAATATAAGCAGCAGCAGTACTTTACGAATCATCTGCTGTACCTTTATTCCGGTAAATCTCCTGTCAACATGTTCTTTCGTTGTGTAGCCAACCAGGACGTATACTTTGCTTTTCGTTTTTCTTCGAGGAAGACGGTTCTTTTCATTGCGGTAGCGCAAATACTTATTCCGCAGCCTTGACGGGATATTCCTGATAAATCTTTCCGTTGTTCTGAAAATGCTGCCTGTAACCCCTTTAAACCAAGGGATGACGGCATAAGCACCAACAGGAACTTCATCCTGTGAATTCCCATTCTGAATATTTGCGTCATGATTGTCAGATTTCATCGTGCCTCCGCAGAAATTGTATTGCATTTATTATAGCACAATCTGTTCGTTTTTCCTTCCCTGCAGAGCCGAACAATCGTTTGACATCTCTTTTGTCCAATGCTACTATAAAAGTGAAAATATATTCGGTCAGAAAAGCGTGGATACGGAGGGATTTATCTTGGAACAGAAGAATCGTTTTACGCGTAGTAATCTTGATCAGACAATCGAATTAATATATGAATATATTGTTGAACATATTCGTAAGGAAGGCTACCCGCCTTCTGTTCGCGAAATCTGTTCAGGCGTCGGCATCAAGTCGACATCTACTATCCATTCTCATCTCAAACGTCTTCAGGACCTCGGCCGTATCGAATATACACCAGGTAAACGGCGCGCAATCATTGTACCGAATCTTCAGCAGGAAAGAGTCACCAATCTTCCTGTCCTTGGTACCATAACAGCCGGACTGCCCATACTGGCAGAAGAAAATATTGAGCGCACCCTCCCGTTTTCTGCTGATTTGTTTACAAACGGCGAACATTTTGTTCTTAAGGTCCGCGGCGAAAGCATGATAAACGCTCATATACTGAACGGAGACTACGTAATCGTCAAACGTCAGAATGCAGCTGCACTCGGACAGATAATTGTTGCCAGAATTGGTGATGAAGCGACTGTTAAGACTCTGATTTCCCTCGATGGAAGAATGACGCTCCGTCCTGAGAACCCGGCGTTTTCACCTATACCGTTTGATCACGATGACTGCCAGATATTAGGCGTTGTGACAGGCCTCTTCCGTTCCAGTATGTAGAAATTCAAATTCATTGGCTCCATAGTATTCGTGTTTGTGAAGTTCATTAAAAATATACTGCACAGGCTTATCGGGTATCACGGTGGCTATTGCACTTTTGTAGATCAGGAACTGTGTCTCCATGCTTGACAATATTACGGACTGGCTGTCAAATCCGACAATTTTACCTGTTCTCTTCTCTCCTTTGATAAGTTCTACATGGACAAGGTTTTCGTTTTTTCTGCAATTATTCAGGAATATTTCCTGCAAATTTGCATTTTTGAACATCCTTCTGTTGTCTCCTCCAAAAGAATCGCTGCCTGTGCCGTAAGTGTTTCTGTTATCCGTTTCCTCGAAAAATCCCGACGTCTTTTTGAATGCAGGCTGATGATACATAACAGGATACCTCTCTTCTTTACTAATAAAAGAAGCATATCACCCACTGCGCAATGGTTGCTATATGATATATACGTAATATATATAATTTTGCAAATATATTTTATTTCAAATACGGAATTTTGATCATGTAATAAATATCATAGGCTGATTATATTGCGGATAATGTCAAGGTCATCGGGCTTTATCCAGGTTACTCCACCCATATTGCGAAACCACGTTAGCTGCCGTTTGCCATAATTCCTTGTGTTCTGCTTTATTTGTGATACAGCATCTTCATACGTTTCGTGCCCATCCATAAAACTGAATAATTCCTTGTAGCCAATCGCCTGCATTGCTGTATTTCGGGATGTCAGCCCGTATTGACGCAGCTTTTTTACTTCGTCAAGGAGTCCGTCTTTGATCATCTGATCGACTCTCTGATCCATACGTTTATAAAGCGTTTCACGGTCCCATTCAATAGCGAACAGGGAAAACGGGTATTGCGGTCCCCCTTTTATCGACTGTTCATTGAAATAGGTCATTGTTTTGCCGGTCTGCCGGTAAATCTCCATTGCACGAAGCACACGTTTCTTATTATTGGGATGAATTTTGGCTGCGCTTTCCGGATCAATAACGGAAAGTTCATCATGTATTGCTCCGTATCCTTTTTCAGATGCTTCCTGCAGAAGCGACCGTGAAATATCCGGATCCACTTCGATGGGAATATAGGAAATGCCGAGCGCAAGCGCACTGGCATACTGGCCTGTTCCTCCGCAGAAAACAGGAAGACGGCCGCGGTTGAGGCAGTCTTCTATACAGGAAAGTGCTGCTGTCTTGTACATCGCGGCACTGAAATTCTCATTTGGTTCAATCAAATCGATAAGATGATGAACAACTTCCGCTTGTTCGTCAGCAGTTGGTTTTGCAGTACCGATGTCCATATGCCTGTAAATCTGCATCGAATCCATGGAACAGAGCTCACCTCCGACCGTCCTGCAAAGGGCAAGTGCAAGCGCACTCTTCCCGCTGCCCGTTGGACCGCAGATAATGGGAATGCTTTTATACCGTCCGTTCAAAAATGGCTCGATGGATATCATTATTCTGCCTCACACTATACGTTTAAATTCTTTTTCAAGATCTTTCAGGGACATCCTGATGATAATGGGCCTGCCATGGGGGCAATGATAGGGATTGCTTAATTTGGAAAGATCGGATATAAGCGACTTGATTTCCAGCTCATCCAATCGGTCATGACCCTTTACGGCGGCTTTACAGGCGCTTGTAGCCAGAATAAGAAGCATAGCTTCATCTGTTTTGGGAGTTTCCCTCTTTAAGCTTTCGAGAGTGTTACGGAAAGCATCCGCCGGCTGATAGGGGAGCTCGATTGCCGGTACCTCCCGCAGGATGATCTCGTGATCACCCATCGGTTCAAAAACAAACCCTGCCTTCTCTATCAATTCCGCCATTTCATGAACAAAAAGCATATCGGCAGTTGTTAATGTGAGAAATTCAGGGACAAGAAGCGGTTGGGTACGTATCTTCTTTGTTCCATTTTGCTCATGTTCCTTAACCAGATTTTCAAAAAGTATTTTCTCATGTGCGGCATGCTGATCCAGAAGTACAAGGTGCCTGTCCATTTCAAGTAATATATATGTTGTAAATGCAACCCCTATAATCCGGGCATTAAGAAGGTCAGACATAACAAACCCATACGGTGCGGATTGTCCGTTTGCGGAATCTGCATGAGAAACGATATTTGTCCGGCTATCCTGTTCATCTTCCGGATAGGTTGTTTTCCCGTCCGTAACTTCATTTATCCGGGGCTGTACGGGATAGCTGTAAGAGGATTTCATTTGAATCAATGCCGGTTCCGTTATACCCGCTGACTTATCCGGAGATATTTCACCGGGTGCAGTTAATCCGTCTGAATTTGCCGCTTTTTGGGAATCAGCAGACGGAACTTCCATGAAGGGAGATTCAAACGGGATATCTTCCTTATGATTCGCTGCGATATCTTTCGCAGCCGCTCCAAATGGCATCTGAGGTTCAACGACCAGAGGCACAGAAAGAAGTGCGTTATGAAGGCAATGAAAAATTGCCCTGAATACCTCGCCGTCGTTCCAGAAGCGCACTTCTGCCTTTTGAGGATGAACATTCACATCGAGGAGCTGGGAAGGAATCCGGATGGAAAGGATTAAAAAAGCATAGCGTCCCTTCATCAGCATGGTCTTGTATGCTTCGTCTATGGCGGAAGAGATCACTTTCGAACGGATAAGCCTGTCATTCACGAAAATGATCTGGTCTCCCCTGCTGCTCTTTGCAATTGAAGGCTTGCCTGCAAACCCTGTGATTGAAAGCTCGCCGAAATTTTCATTTATCGGAATACACTGATCAACTATCTGTTTGCCGTAAATACAATAAAGGGAAGAAAGCGAATCATTATTACCGGGCGTATGCAGAATCTCTTTACCCTGGCTGATAAGGCGGAAAGAGATGTCCGGACGGATCAAGGCAAACCGCTCACACAAAGCCGCTATATATTGTGCCTCCGTCTGGTCCTTTTTGAGGAATTTGTAACGCGCAGGAAGATTGAAAAACAGATCGCGCACTTCAATTCTTGTTCCGCTCGGACCGCCGGTCGGCATGACACGCAGCGTCTGTCCGGCCTCAAGGACTACTTCAGTTCCCGTATCAGCACCCGGCTGCCGTGTTTTAAGGTTTACACGGGAAGCCGCAGCTATGCTTGAGAGTGCTTCTCCGCGAAAGCCCATTGAATGAAGAGAAAACAAGTCGTCCAATGTTTTAAGCTTACTAGTCGCATGGCAAAGAAAAGCAAGCCTGGCGTCTTCTTCATCCATACCGCATCCGTCATCGGAAATGCGGATCATGGAAATACCTCCGCCTGTTATCTCGATGGTAATAACGGTGGCTCCGGCGTCAATCGCATTTTCTATCAGTTCTTTTACAACGGATGACGGGCGCTCGACAACCTCTCCGGCCGCTATGCCGTTGGCTGTTGCTGCATCAAGCTCATGTATCAGTCCCATAAAATACTCCTTATTATTCCCTCGCCTTTGAAATCATTGCATATAATGTATTCATTGCTTCCAGAGGCGTCATATGAGTTATATCCATGTCTTTAAGCTCCTGGCGAATAGGGTCAATCCGCACGGAATACCTGGCCTTCTTATCAAAAATATCCAGCTGGCCCTTCATTGGATCGGTAGAGGGAAGTTTATCCGGGTCCCCGGCAAGCACTTCGCTCAGCGGCCCCCCGTGTATCTTACGCTCGCTTTCCAGTTCATGCAGAATATCCTTGGCCCTTTCAACGACTTCAACCGGAACGCCTGCGAGACGGGCGACCTCAATTCCGTAGCTGTCATCTGTTCCGCCGTCGGCAATACGATGCAAAAAGATAATTTCGCCGTCCCTCTCATCCACATCGACATGTGCATTTACAATACCGGCAATCTGACTTTCCAGCATATTCAATTCATGGTAATGCGTAGCAAATAGTGTCCTTGCAAAAATGACTTCCGGATCACTTATGAATTCCAGAATTGCCCAGGCTATGGAAAGGCCGTCATAGGTACTGGTACCCCGGCCGACTTCATCAAGAATCAGCAGACTCCTTCGTGTTGCATTTCTAAGGATCGTAGATACTTCGTTCATCTCCACCATAAATGTGGATTGTCCGGATGTAAGATCATCCGATGCACCGATTCGTGTAAAAATACGGTCAACAATACCGATATGTGCACTGGCTGCCGGTACAAAGCTTCCCATCTGTGCAAGAAGAATGATTAGCGCTACCTGACGCATATAGGTGGATTTACCGGCCATATTCGGGCCGGTCAGAATTATAATCCGCCTGTTTAGATTGTCCAGATAGGTATCGTTGGGTACAAAACTTCCGGCCGGCAGCATTTTTTCGACAACCGGATGCCTGCCGTCGACAATTTCAAGGGTATCTGAATCGTCCAGCAGCGGACGTACAAACTTTTCGCGGTCAGCAAGTTCTCCGAGGGATAAAATAACATCCAGCATAGCGATGGCCTGCGACGTACCCTGAAGCCTTGAAGACTGCGCGGAAATCTGTTCGCGAATCCGGCAGAAAATATCATATTCAAGGGCGATCAGTTTCTGCTGGGCTCCCAGGATTGTGTCTTCCAGGCTTTTAAGTTCTTCAGTGATATATCTTTCTGCATTTGCCAGCGTTTGCTTTCGGATATAATAATCAGGAACCATTGCTATGCTTCCCTTGGATACTTCCAGATAATATCCGAAAACACGATTATACCCGACCTTCATGGTGCGTATACCGGATTTTTCTTTCTCTTGTGCCTCAAGGTTCATAATCAGGCTTTTTCCGTCACGTGAAGCAACACGAAGGCGGTCTACTTCCTCGTTATAGCCTTCTTTTAGAATCCCGCCGTCTTTCAGGCCGATCGGAGGTTCATCGGCAAGGGAATCATTCAGAAGGGTGCACACATCTTCCATTGTATCCAAAAGCCGGTTGATCTCTTCAAACACTCCCCGGGTGAATCTTGCTGCCAGTTCTGATATTGCCGGGAGTTTGGCAAGGGAATTCCGCAGTGCCAGAAGATCACGGGCATGAACGGACCCGAGGGCAATACGTGATGTAAGCCTTTCAAGGTCATGTATGCCGCTGATTGATTCCAGAAGTTCCTGCCTGAGCATAAAGGATTCCCTGGCTTCTTCAACAGCATCCTGTCTTGGAAGAATATCAGTAACCTGTATGAGCGGCTGTTCGAGCCATCTTCGAAGGAGCCGGCCTCCCATTGCTGTCTTAGTACGGTCGATCGACCATAGAAGGCTTCCCTTTCGCGTCTTGCTCCGGATTGTCTCTGTCATCTCAAGGTTCCTTCTGGTTGATATATCAAGTTCCATTGTATCTTCAAGACGGTAAACCGAAATATTATGCAGGTGTGAAAGTGGACACTGCTGCGTATCTTCAAGATAGCAAAGGAGTGCGGAGGCTGCTGAACGATATAAAAGAGTCTGTACATGACCCATGCTCCAAAGGTCGTTTTGTGCTTTCTTTTTATCCGGTTCTGATCCCGGCACATAGGAATTTATCCGTTCGGATGAGAAATCCGGGTCCGGACGTACGGAAAGCAGAACGGGAAACTGCTCGATAATTCTTTTGTAGTAAGGGTCCGCAAGAAATGATTCGTTACAGATCATTTCCGAAGGAGAAAAACGTGCGATCTGGTTTGCCAGTTTGGCACTGGTGTTACCTGTAACCAGCTGGGTAGCTTCAAATGTACCGGTTGTGATATCTGCAGCTGCCAGGCCATACTGCATTCCCAATCGATATATGCAGACAAGATAATTGTTTTTCTTATCTTCAAGACCGGATTGGTCCGTAATGGTTCCGGGTGTCAGGATATGGGTCACAGCACGCCTTACAATACCTTTGGCGACCGAAGGATCTTCCATCTGGTCACATACGGCAACTTTAAATCCATGGGCGACAAGTTTCTGCATGTATGACTGTGCAGCATGGTGCGGTACACCGCACATGGGCGCACGTTTTTCCAGTCCGCAGTCACGTGCTGTAAGAGCGAGTTCCAGCACTTTGGCAGCCGTGACTGCATCATCAAAAAACATCTCATAAAAATCCCCGAGACGAAACATCAGAATAGCATCGGGCCATTTGTCTTTCTGTTCCAGATACTGAACCATCATGGGGGTAATCCGATCTCGATCCAGCGTTTTATAGGTTAATAAATCCTGTTCCTCTGTCATGAATTCCAGCTCTCCCATCGTCCTTCAAGTGAAAACGGTCTGGCACCGGTAATTCTGACCTGAGCCAGGCAGCCCTCAAGTTTGTCGCCGTCAAAAGTATCTCCCTTTTCAAGATGCGACCCGTCCGGAAGATCTATATCATCAGGAAGTGTAAAATTGATCAGACGGTTGGAGCCCGTTCTTCCGGAAAGAATATGGGGAGCTGTTTCGCTTCTGCCCTCAATCAATATTTCTTCAAGAGTTCCGACAACCTGCATGTTCGACTCGTAGCAAAGACCGTTCTGGAGCTCCAGAAGCCTCGAGAAACGCTCTGTAACCACTTCCTGCGGAATCTGATCAGCCATTTGCGCAGCGGGCGTACCGGGGCGCACAGAGTACTGAAAGGTAAACGCCGAATCAAAACGGATTTCCCGCATCAGAGACAGCGTTTCTTCGAAATCGTCTTCCGTCTCCCCGGGAAACCCAACTATGATATCCGTTGATATTGTACCCTGCGGAACGCTGCTTCTAAACAGCCGTGCCGTTCTTAAATACTGTTCCCTGGAATAATGCCGGTTCATGGCTGTAAGAATCCTGTCGCTTCCTGACTGCAGGGGCAGGTGAAGATGTTTTTCTATAGTAGGGTTGGCTGCAATAATTTCAATAACCCTGTCGGATAGATCCTTGGGGTGTGATGTCATGAATCGAACCCGTACAATTCCTGATACTTTGGAGCAAGCCTCCAGCAGATCTGCAAAATCCGGCATTCCCTCCAGATCCCTGCCATATGAATTGACATTCTGGCCCAAGAGAAGAATTTCCTTATAGCCATCTGACGAAAGTCCGGAAATTTCTTTCATGATCTGGTCAAAAGGCCGGGAGCGCTCCCTTCCTCTTGTAAACGGTACAATGCAGTAGGTACAGAAATTGTTGCATCCATACATGATAGGAACAAGGGCCCGGAACTTTCTCGACCTGTCAATCGGAAGATCCAGATCATCGGCAATATAATCCACCTGCGAAACATCATATACTTTTTTTTGCTGAAACCGGATCCGAAACAGAAGTTCCGGCAGCCGGTGAATATCCTGCGGTCCGAAAATCAGGTCAACAAATGGATAGCTCTTCTTAATCTTTTCAACATTTTCATTCTGCTTCATCATACATCCGCAGACCGCCACAATAAGCGAAGGATTCTTACGTTTCATCGCCTTAACCAGTCCAAGGTTGCCAAACAGTCTGTCCCGGGCGTTTTCCCGGATGCTGCAGGTATTATAAATAACAAGATCCGTGTCGTCCGTACGTCCGGGTACAAACGAAAGCGACTTAAGGATACCCGAAAGCTTTTCACTGTCGGATTCATTCAGCTGGCATCCGTATGTACGGATGTTATATGTAAATTCATACCCTCTGCGCCTTGCCTCTTCACGATAACTGAGGGTCAGATCTTCTGCAAATTTCTTCTGTACGGCTAAATCTTCAGGCCGAATCACAACTGTTGCCAAAAAAACACCTCTTTTTCTTTCAATACTGATATCATAGCAGAAACACTGAGGTTTTGTGAATGCGAATCTTGAGGTACAATAGTACAAAACATATATCGGAGGATTGATTCTTGCTGTTTAAACATAAACATTCAAATATAAGATACCATTCTGCAAATGTTTCACGGATCATTCAGGCCGGGATCTGCCTCCTTTCCATAATTCTATCCTTTGCCGTTCTTTCTTCAAGCGGCTTTGTGCCAATTGTTTCCGCCCTGGAAAAAGTCTCTTCCCTTTCGGCAGCATCACCGGCTGCTGAAACAACTGCCGAACCTTCGACGGAAACATCCGCTTCAGGCACTTCCTCACCGGACGCAGCTTCTGCTTCCCCTGACGGACTGACCACGCTTCTGGATCCTGAAGGAGTCGGTGCCCCTGAAATTGACGGTAAGGCATATGTCCTTTATGATGCCCAATCCGGAGCATTTCTTGTGGGGAATAATCAGGATACCCCGCTTCCTCCTGCAAGCATTACGAAAGTAATGACGATTCTTCTGGCATTTGAAAATCTCAAAATGACTGACAGTATAACGGTTACCCGTGATATGTATGAGAGTATACCGGACGATTATGTCCGGCTCGGACTTGTTGAAGGTGAAGTTATAACAGTTGAAGAGGCTATTTATGCCTGCCTCCTGATATCCGCCAACGACGCAGCAATGGCACTTGCCGTTACGATGGGCGGCTCCGTGGAAGGCTTTTCCAAAATGATGAATGAAAGGGCTGTAGAGCTGGGCTGCATGCACACTAATTTCACGAATCCATATGGGTTATCCGATGAAAAGCACGTGACAACCGCACATGACATGGCTCTTATGATGGCTGCAGCACTTAAAAATGAAACATATACCAAAATTTCAACAACAGCAAATTACACAATGCCTGCAACGAATAAGCATAAACCCAGAAATATCACGAATGGAAACAGATTTGTATCAACCACAACGTATGCTTATGAAAATTATATCGGCGGTAAAACAGGGTTTACCGATATATCCGGCCATACAATTGTTGCCGGTGCCAGACAGAACAGCCGTACGCTGATCGGGGTTATTTTGGGTGCATCATGTTCTGAAATACGCTATTCCAATCTTATTGCCCTGTTTACGTATGGATTTGAAAAATACAGCACCACAAGTGTTGATGTGTCAGAATATGCCGAGCTGCAGAAACAAACGGTGGACCAGGTCACATCCGGTGTTTCAGCGGCTGGATATGCGCTTGAGATTACGGATGTAAAACTCAATCTGAATCCTTATTGTACAACAACAGCCGATCGATCAGCCGGCGGATACAGCACGGGCATTGATATAAGCAAAGCTGTCATTCAGGCTGGTCTGTCAAAGCAGACACTTGATTTTCCAGTGTTCAGGCAATATGCAGATACCAGCAAGGATCAGGTCGGTACGCTGACAATTACTTTATGCGATCCTCAGAGTGCACAGACAGCCGTGCAGGCAGCCGCAGCAGCCAGTAAACCAAAGACAAGTATGCTCTCCGTCATTATCCGGGGCGGGATCATACTTCTTCTTCTTTGCATTCTTACATTCTGCATTATTATTTACGTAATGCTGCAGAAGGAAAAGAAAAGGCGTAAAAGCCGCAGACGTCCGCGCGTATTATAATTTCAACTTGTTTATTGAACCAAAAAAGGCAGGCAAATTGTATTTATACAGATTGCCGGCCCTTTCAGCAACAGAACATATAAATCCTCAGTCTCCGGATATCGCAGCATCTCCAATCAGAAGGGAAGGTGACCCGATAGACCCGGCATCTGACGGCGGATCAAAATAGAGATCTGAACCGACTGAGATGATTTTGTTGATAAGAAGGTAGAAGTTGTCTGCGAGAGTGACCTGATCAACGGCTCTTCCTATCTTTCCGTTTTCAATGACATAGCCTTCGCATGACAGCGAAAAATCACCGGATACCATATTGGCGCCTGCATGCAGTCCCGCCAGTTCCTTGATATATAGTCCGTTTTCAGCCTGCAGAAAAAGGGAGTTCAGATCCTTTTCACCAGGTTCAATGTACAAATTTGTCGGTCCGACGGAAACGGAACCCCTGTATCCGCTTCGGAAACCATTGCCGGTTGAAGTTGTCCCTGCTTTGGCTGCTGTCTTTCTATTATGAAGGATACCGGTCAGCACCCCTTTGTTAACCAGTATTTTGTTCTGCGTTGCGACGCCTTCGGAATCAAAAGGGATCGCTGTAATGCTTTTATCCATAATAGCATCATCATGGATTGTGAAAAATTCCGGACCTATGCGGGTGTTCATCTTATCTCCTAAGAGCGAAAAGCCTTTTTGAATAAGGTCGGCCGAAAAAATGGCACAAAATGTCGAGAGTAAATCAGCTGCGGCCATTGCGTCAAGAACAACATTATATCTTCCTGAAGGTACAGGGGAAGCACCCAATTTGCCAATCGTTTCTGAAGTAACTCTGGCGGCAAGCTTATCAATATTGAAATTTTCAAAATCCCTTCCGAACCAATATGCATCTCCGGTTTTAACCTGGTCGCCCTCTTCACACCTGGCATTTGCATACACAAATAAAAGATTGCTTACATGGGACAGATTCAGGCTCAGGGAATTTCTGATCTGTGAATTCGAGCTCCCGTACGACACTACACAGTGATCGACGGCGACAATACGCGGATCGGATGCCAGTATTTTCTTCTCGAGGGCAAGGCCGGTGCCGGCAAAATCATCAAAAACAAGTTCGTCAAGGGATTCAGAAAATACGTCTACTGTTCCGTATTCGGGATCTCCCCCGTATATCGTCTCTTCTTCCTCCGATTCCAGGACGGCACAGTTCTGTGCAGCCTGATCCAGAAGGAAATCCATGGAATCGTCTGTCAGTTCTTCTGCAAAAGCATAACCCATCTGTCCGTTTTGAAAACCTCTGAAAGAAACACCCTGCAAAGTCGAAGACTCATACATGGAGACTTCACCGTCGAGAATCTGCACTTCGGATGAACGGCCGTTTTCAAAAAAGACCTCTGATTGTAAAAAACCTGCTTTTACAGCACGGCCAATAAGTATATCCATAAATTCATTTGGCTGATATATCATATTATTCCCTTCCGCCGACCGTAATCTCGCTGACACGGATCATAGGCTGCCCGACATTGGTAGGTACATTGCCGCTTGTTGATCCGCATACACCCTGGGCAAGCTCAAGATTTGTACCCACACGGTCAATATTCATCAAGATCTGCGAACCTTTTCCGATAAGAGTCGCACCCCTTACAGGCTCTGCAATTTTACCGTCCCTGATCATGTAGCCTTCCGTTACGGCAAAATTAAATTCACCGGTTGCCGGGTCGACGGAACCTCCGCCCATATTGGCAGCATAGAGTCCATAAGGAGTATCGGAAATAATAACTTTGGGATCAGTGGACCCCGCTGCAATGAATGTATTCGTCATACGGGAGGTCGGCGCATACTGATAATTCTGTCTCCGGGAAGATCCTGTGGCAGGCATGTTCATGCGGCGGCTTCCAAGCAGATCGATCATATAACCCTTGAGTATTCCGTTCTCAATAAGAACATTCCTGGTAGAATCATGACCTTCATCATCAATGGCAATGCTGCCCCATTCTCCAGGCATTGTGCCGTCGTCCAAGGCTGTTACAAGAGTGCTTGCGATTTGAGTCCCGAGCTTTCCATCAAAAACGGATGCATGAACACCCACGGAAGTAGCCTCCAGGCTGTGACCGCACGCTTCGTGGAATATGACTCCGCCAAAACCGTTATCAATAACAACAGGCATTTTGCCGGATGGGCATGGCTTTGCGGAAAGCATGGTTACGGCAATCCTTGCCGCTTCCCTGGCAGTATCCTCGACCGGATAATCTTCGATGAATTCGAATCCCCTGCCGGAACCCGGACCGAAATATCCGCTCTGCTTCTCGGTATCAGAAGAAGCCACCGCTTCAATCGTAAAGCGAACCCTGGCCCGCTTATCCGTCCGGTACAGACCGTCTGAATTGGCAATCCAGACGTGTTTCTGCATATCACCATAGGAAGCACTTGTCTGTGAAATCAAAGGGCTGTATTCCTTGGCTGCCAGGCAGGCACGCCGGAGAATCTCTACTTTGCGGGATTTGCTGACGCTGACCGGAGGCATTACACAGGGATTGCTGATAAATTCATTTTTGGGAGAAAGATGAACCGTCATTCCATGAGGAATCGACTGCAGGGATGCGGAAGCATCTATTGCCATCCGGATAAGATTGTCTTCGCCGATATCATTCGAAAAAACATAAACGCATTTTGTATTTTCCAAAATACGCAGTCCAATACCGAAATCGATCCCGGCACTCGCATTGTCAACACGGCCGTTAATAAAGGATAATCCGGAGGATTTGGTTTCTTCCATATATACTTCGGCGAAATCTCCTCCTTTTGAAAGAGCAGCCTGCAGGACACGTTCAATGGTACATTCAGAAAGCATAATAGCCCTCCCTTTTCATTAAGTATGAAAATAATTGTACCATAGAATACATGTGTTCTGTTCTCTTCGCATGATTTTGAGAAATCCTGAATAGAAAATAACTGCTATTATTTATAAACTCTTTTGATTTTTTTGGAAGTTGTCTTATCAAATTCAGTATCCCTAAGCACGACCTTCCGGATATGTTTATAGGAGACCATTTGCTGGTTTGCTTTTTTGACTTCTTCATCTATGAGTTTTCTTATTGCAGCGGGGTCAGGCTTTTCACCGAGTTCGGCCTGGACAGCTTCCATGTTGGGAAAGATCGTCGCCGTTACAATGATATCGTCTCTTCCGTCACTTTCACCGGTAACCAGGGATTCCGTCACATAGGGTGACCGGGACAGCAGGGATTCAATTTCTTCGGGGAAAATATTTTTTCCGTTTTTGGATATGATTACATTTTTTTTGCGGCCGGTGATAATGACAAAATTATTTTCATCAAGATAACCAAGGTCACCTGTGTGGTAGTAACCATCCTTGTCAATAGCTCCCGCAGTCGCTTCCGAATTTTCATAGTATCCAAGCATGACATTAGGCCCTTTTCCTATGATTTCCCCTATACCGTTCTCATCCTTGTCAATGATCCTTACATCAACACCGGGAAGCGGCAGGCCTGCAGCTTTGTTATTGAAGTCTACATCACGGTTCAGGGCAAGGATCGGCGCACATTCCGTGAGGCCATAGCCCTGGATGCAGTGAATGCCCATGTCCTGCATATCCGTAAGTATCTGCGGATCAATACCGGCTCCGCCGGAAATAATAAGACGAAGACGTCCGCCGAAATTCTCGTGGACCGCCTTGAAAATTGACCTTCTTTTATCAAGTCCTACTTTTCGGAGATTGCGTGATAAACTCATGCCAAACATGAATTTGCGCGTTGCCTTCTTATCGATTTTGGCTTTTTTCATGATCGCACGGTGAAACATTTCAAGCATCAGAGGAACAACCAGAATAATTGTGACTTTGCTCTCCTGCATATTTTTTGTAATGTAGCGAAGGCCCTCACACTGGGCAACAGTTGATCCGCGGTATACCTGGCACAGGAAACCGCAGGTACACTCATAGGTATGATGGACAGGCAGAACGGAGAGAAATACATCATCCGGTCCGATATATACCATAGAACACATGCCTTCAAGATTTGCACATATATTATGCTGCGACAGCATAACCGCCTTGGATTTATCCGTAGTTCCGGAAGTAAACAGAAGAATAGTCATAGCTTCAGGATCTATCGGCGCATCAAGAAAATCGCGGTATCCTTTGGACAGAAGCGTTCTTCCTTCATCAAGCATGGACTCGAAAGAACGGACATTATCGGTTTCTGCTATATCATCCATACAGATGAAGTACTTAACATTTGGGATTTCATTGCGGATTGCATCAATGACCGATTGTTTGGATGATGAATATATCAGGCAATCCGCCTGGGAACGATTCAGGAGGCTTGCGATTTCCTGTCCCGGCAGTTCTTTGTCCAAAGGAATAACAATACCTGTACCGTTTGTGATACCGAGATAGGATACATACCATTCGTATCTTGTGTCTGCCAGAATTGCAGTTCGGCTTCCGCGTCCGGCCAGATGTGTCAATGCGGTTCCGAGTGCATCAACATCTTCGCCATACTGCTTGAAAGAAACATTGGTATAGGGTTGACCTTTGATTTTCTTAATCATAAAAACAGTTTTATCCGGATACAACATTACACTCTGCTGAAGCATGTCCCTTAAATCTTTGATTTTACGGACTTCATATAGTGGAATAGTTTTCATAAATAATGTACCTCTTGTTAAAAATTCTCTTATTATGGGCAGATATTAGTTTGAAAATCAAGACAAACCAAGTATATCCTATGAACACACCTGTTTCAATCTTTATTCGGCCGACAACTGTGAAGGAATTTTATAATGATCAAGAAGCACTTTCATTTTATGAGGATTTGGTATGAATATAGCAAGCTCATCCCAAAAGCGTGAAGAATGATCCATATGGACGAGGTGCGTTAATTCATGGCTGATAACATAAATGAATAACTCATCCGGAAGAAAATCCAGATATCCGTTCAAAGAAATGTTGCCGAGGGTTGAGCAGGAACCCCAGCGGGTTTTTGAATATCTGACAAAGATGCGGGAAGGCTTCAATCCCGGATAGCCCTGCAGAAAAATATCAGCTCTTTTTTTAACGTTTTTTGTGTGCTGCCTTTTTTCAGCTGTGGTAAGTACCGGCAGCAGAATTTTTTCTTTGGTTTTTTTCTGATTTGTCCGGATCCAATCATGTTTCTGGTCAACGAAAGCTTCAATTTTGGAAAGGCTCACACGCAGAGGTGCAAACACATAAACATTCGCCTCATCGGTTATACGGATAGAAACCGTTCTTCTCTTCTTTCGAAGCAGAAAAAACGGAATCGAATGATCCGGTGATAAATGGCTGTCAAAGCCGTATTTCATCTGGGTTCCTCAAAATCACAAATTATATTTTGCATCCCGGTGCAGGTGCGTATCCCTTGGCAATTGCCATTTCAGCACGCTCCCTGGGCTTTCCGCCAAGTGCAAGCTGTTCCTGAATATAAGTAGGGTGAGTCTCACAGAAACTCTTCATAAAGTCCCTGGGATTATCCATAAAGGCGGTGATCATTTTCATCTGATCTTCTGTTATCTCTCCGGTATCCCTGGCATGTGCAAAAAGATCTGAATCAATACAGGCGAGGGAATGCAGGCGGACGCCTTCCGAAAGAAGAACTTCTTCCCCACCCTGCTTACGGTCGATAACGGCAATGGTATCCTCCATAATTGCGCCGAATTCACGGATTATCGGTATCCAGGCCCGTGTATAACTGGAGGCTTCCGTCACAAGATCCGCAATATGCAGGGCCCGTTTTCCGGCTATTGCTGCTTCATAGACAGGAATTGTCTGTGTGAAACCGCTGTTTGTATAGACTGCCTGCATGTCCTTGAAAATTGAAAGATGCGGTTTTTTCAGAAAATATGCCGGCAAAATGGAAAAATAGAAATCGCGTCTTTCTCCGCCGGAAATGAAATCAAAATCAATCGCTGCAGCCTTCTCAACTATAAGGTCCGTTACCAGACGAAATGTCGCACTTGATTTGTACTGGCGTAAAAGATCCTGCAGGAGGAAGTTTGGAAATTCAATCCTGTCCGCCATGGCGGCTTCTTCTATCAGCAGAAGAAATTTTACCGCATCTTCCTCGTTGTTATATAAATAATGTGTGTTGATAAAGAAAGGACCCAACGATCCCGAGGTATACCAGAAAGGGTGGTCAGGGTCACAGACTTGGATTGCGTGTGTTGCAAAAAGAGCTTCAAGTATCGGATTTTTCATTTTGTTACCCCGCGCGGCACATTTATCAGCCGCGCTCCTTTCCAATTATCGCAAGTCAGGCCGTTGACCGGCTATCATGAAATCACCATAGCTGCAACTCACCTGTCAATTCGGAAATCTTCCCGATACGGTTATCAGCTGCATATGTCTGAAGATCTTCTATTATCTTCGCACATACAGCAGGATGAAGTAAAGAGGCGGTTCCAATTTCAACAGCTGCTGCACCGGCCAGCATGAATTCGATTACATCTGTAGCATTCATTATACCGCCAACTCCAACAATCGGTATGGAAAGAACCCGGTAGCATTCCTGGATCATACGAAGTGCAACAGGCTTAATTGCAGGTCCCGAAAGACCGCCGGTATTGTTCTGTAAAACAGGCCTTCTTGATTTAATGTCAATCGCCATTCCAAGAAGCGTATTAATAAGGACGACTGCATTCCCTCCCGCTTCCTGGGCTGCCAGTGCCGTTTCCGTAATGGATGTCACATTGGGTGTCAGTTTAACCCACAAAGGCTTCCCTGTTAGTCCGCGCACAGACCGCATCATTGAATAGACGCCTTCTGCAGTAGCTCCGATCGTCATACAGCCCTCTTTGACATTCGGGCAGGATAAATTGAGTTCAAGAGCATCAACAGCGCAATCAGGCGATCCTAAGCGTTCAACCATTCTCTGATAATCTTCGGTGCTGTGCCCTGCGACATTTACAATGATCTTTGTGCCGAGGCCCGTCATAAAGGGAAGTTCCCTTGACAGGAACATATCCAGACCCGGATTCTGGAGACCAACGGAGTTCAGCATTCCGGAAGCAGTTTCAGCAACCCTGCAGCCCGGATTTCCTTCTCGCGGCAGAAGTGTCAGCCCTTTCGAACAGATTCCTCCGATCCGGGAAAAATCCATATATTCGGATAGTTCACGACCAAACCCGCAGGTACCGGATGCAAGAATGACGGGGTTTTGGAAATCAACACTTCCAACATGTACAGATAAATCTACCATACAACCTCCGATGCGTTCATAACGGGTCCTTCCTTGCAGCAGCGTACATGATGATAAGGCACGCCTTCTTCGGCCGCTTTCACTTTACATGTACATACAAGGCAAATCCCGATACCGCATGCCATCCGCCGCTCAAGTGATACCTGACAGGAAAGGCCGTTTTGAGCTGCCCATCCGCTGACTTTTTGCATCATAATCTCCGGTCCGACAACAAACACGGCAGCCCCCTGTATTTGGGTTTCGGAAAGCCGGGCCAATGCGGCAAGCACATTGCCTTTTACACCGTAATCACCTGCATCAGTTGAAATCAGAAGGTCACCGGCGATATCTTTACACTCTTCCAGAAAAAAAGCATCTTCCCTGCTGCGGAATCCATTCACGCAAATCGTCGGAATCCCGGTTTCCCGGGCTTTTAAGAGCGCAAAATACAACGGGTAGATTCCGGTTCCGCCCCCCACTGCAATAATTTTAGTGACGCCTTCAAATGAAAACCCGTGTCCGAGCGGTCCGAGGACAAAGAACGTATCTCCGATTTTTGACCGGAGAATATCTTTGGTTCCGGCTCCTGCTTCGCGAACTCCGATCGAGAACGTCCCTGCTTCCGGATCTGCATAACAGATTCCGAAAGGACGTTTAAGAAAATAGCTGCATGAGACATTTACGAACTGCCCGGGCTGTGCTTTCCGTGCAATCCCTTCGCATGAAAATGTCAGCAGTGCATTTCCTTTTCCGAGGATTTTCTTTTCAACCAGAACGGCTTCAAATTCGATTTCCATATTTCACCTTTTATATTTCAACACTTCAGCTATTTGGAAAGCATTTTGTTTTCCAACGGGGACTCATTCTGGGGAAGTTCTTTGAAACGTGTGGCAGATACGATTTCTGCAAAAGTTGACAACTCATATGCTACAAGATCCGTCGGCTTGATTCCCCTTTCAAGACACTCGATTACAGCTACCAGAGTATCAAGCGAGGTAATTGTCGGAACACCGTGCTCTATGCAGGTTCTGCGCAGGCGGAAACCGTTATTTACCATAACTGCGCCGTTTGACTCGGTATTAACCAGCAGGCGGATAGCACCTTTCGCAACATAATCCAGGGAATTAGGGGATTCTTCTTCCATTTTACGGACACTGTTTGTCGGGATTCCTGCTTTGTTAAGATAGTTTGCAGTACCGCCTGTCCCATAGAGCTCGAAGCCCAGACGCATAAGTTTGTCTGCCAGCGGAATAAGATCAGCCTTGTCGCTGTCCCTTACCGTAAGCAGTATACCTTCTCCTTTTAGCGGGAATTTAAAGCCTGATGCAAGAATTGCCTTGTACATTGCCTGTGCATAGCTCGTTGACAGCCCCAGGACCTCTCCGGTAGATTTCATTTCCGGCCCGAGGCTTACATCGACATCGTGAAGTTTTTCAAAGGAAAAGACCGGTGCTTTTATGGCATATACCCACGGATATCTTGCATACAGGCCTGTTCCGTATTTGAAGTCCGCAAGGGACCCGCCCAGCATTATTTCTGTTGCAACATCAACAATCGGAATTCCGGTAACCTTGCTGATATATGGAACGGTTCTCGAGGACCTCGGATTGACTTCAATTACATAGACTTCGTCATTAAACAGAATGAACTGAATGTTGACAAGCCCGATCACGTGAAGCGCCAGGGCCAGTCTTTTTGTATATTCTACAATTGTGTCCCGTACATGATCGGGAATAAAGGCCGGAAAAATCGAAATTGAGTCACCCGAATGAACACCGGCTCTCTCCAGATGTTCCATAATTCCGGGAATCAGAATGTCTTTGCCGTCGCAGACCGCATCAACTTCAAGTTCAACTCCGCGAAGATATTTATCAACGAGAATCGGATGTTCCTGCTCAACAAGATTAATGATGCGCATGTATTCGACCATCTCATAATCGTTATACACGATGGCCATACCCTGGCCGCCAAGTACATATGACGGCCGGACAAGTACCGGATAAGTCAGGTCATTTGCAATGGTAAGTGCTTCTTCCGCTGTGAAAACGGTACTTCCGTTAGGCCTTTTTATTCCGCATTCTTCCAGGATAGCATCGAAGCGCTCCCTGTCTTCCGCGGCATCAACCATATCGGCTGATGTTCCGAAAATGGGAACACCCATGTCGGAAACAGCTTTGATAAGCTTAATCGCAGTCTGCCCGCCAAACTGGCAGATGCAGCCGTCCGGTTTCTCGTTTTCAATGATTGCCCGTACATCGTCGGCTGTCAGCGGTTCAAAGTAGAGACGGTCCGATGTATCAAAATCGGTAGAAACGGTTTCCGGATTATTGTTGGCTATGATCGCCTCATATCCGAGTTTTCGAAGTGCCCATACGGAATGGACGGAACAGTAGTCGAATTCAATACCCTGACCGATGCGGATCGGACCGGAACCCAGAACGAGTACTTTTTTCCTGTCTGTCCGGATTGCCTCATTATATCTGTCAAAAGTTGAATAGTAATAAGGCGTCACAGCCTGATACTCTCCTGCACAGGTATCGACCATTTTGAAAGTATGCAGAAGACCTATAGATTTACGGCGTGCACGGATATTGGCTGCGGTATCCTCGACAAGTCTTGCTACATAGGAATCGGTAAATCCCATTTTGACCGCTTTACTCAAAACGGTATCGGTAAGTACATCTTTATTTTGAATTTCTCCGGAAAGCACATCTGTATTCCTGCAGGCTATCAGGGTCTCCTCCATCGCAACAAGATTCGCAAGCTTGCTCAGAAAGAACTTATCAACCAGTGTTATTTCATAGAGTTTTTCAATGGAATAGCCCCTTCTGATGGCTTCTGCAAGTACGAACATACGCATGTCATCAACAGTATGGAGCCTTGCCTCAAGGGATTCATCCGATAATTCATGGACAACCGGTACAAGAAGACCGTAGATATTGAGCTCGAGGGAACGTATCGCTTTCATGAGGGATGCTTCAAAGGTATTGGCTATTGCCATTACTTCCCCGGTTGCCTTCATCTGTGTGCCGAGGGTTCTTTTTGCTTTTACAAATTTGTCAAAAGGGAACTTCGGAATCTTCGTTACAATATAATCAAGTGCCGGTTCAAAGCAGGCTTTTGTGCAGCCTGTGACTTCGTTGGGAATTTCATCGAGTGAATATCCGCAGGCAATTCTCGAAGCCACTTTTGCAATCGGGTATCCCGTAGCTTTGGATGCCAGTGCGGAAGATCTTGACAGCCTGGGATTGACCTCGATGACAGCATAATTCCCGTTTGTCGGATGCTGTGCGTACTGGACATTGCAGCCGCCGACAATCTGCAGCTCCTCGACGATTTTGAGGGCTGAGGTACGAAGTGTCTGATATTCAATATCGGTGAGGGTCTGCGCAGGCGCTACGACAATCGAGTCACCGGTGTGGACGCCGACCGGATCAAAGTTTTCCATGGAACAGATCGTAATTTTATTGCCTTTTGCATCCCGGACAGCTTCAAATTCAATTTCTTTCCATCCCGCAATACTCTTCTCAATAAGAACCTGATGGACACGGCTTACAGCAAGTCCGGTTGTGGCAATTTCAACAAGCGCTTCCTCATCAGCAACAATACCGCCGCCTGTACCGCCAAGTGTAAAAGCCGGACGTACAATAACCGGATATCCGATATCAAGAGCGATCCGCTTACATTCCTCGATTGTCAGGGCTGTCTTCGATGGTATACACGGCTCATTAATTCGGAGCATGGCATCACGGAAATCCTCACGGTCTTCACCCATTTTAATTCCTTTGGCCTGGGTACCCATGAGAACAACATTATGCTTATCAAGGAAACCGGATTCCGAAAGTTCCATTGCAAAATTGAGACCCGTCTGGCCTCCGAGGGATGCAAGCAGACCGTCTATCTTTTCATCAATAATCAGCTTCATTATTACGTCAATCTGCAGGGGTTCCAGAAATACCTTGTCCGCCATATCCGGATCCGTCATGATAGTAGCCGGATTGCTGTTTACCAGCACTACGAAAAAGCCCTCAGCCTTGAGAGCCCGGCACGCCTGTGTACCGGCATAGTCAAATTCGGCAGCCTGCCCGATGATGATCGGACCTGAACCGATTACCAAAACCCTCTTCACATCACTTCTTCTTGGCATAACATATCTCCTTTGGCTGTCGCATTATACACGACAGACTAATCTATAATTATTCGAACATTTGCATTATTATACACTGGGTTTCGTCTGACTTCAAGAAATAACTTTACGGTGCGATTTTGTTCCCCTTACCTGTTTTTTCGGGAAATCGCCTGCATCAGATCCTGCTTCATTCTTTTGGCTTCATCAAAAGCTGCCTGCTGAAAGTCCATCGGCTTAAGGTCATCACGCTTTTTGTAAGCGCACATAAGACTTCTGGATGCATTAACTATGGCTCCGTTGCCTTCTTTATCAAAGTTTACTGCAGCAGCATCCGCACTTCCGCCCTGTGCTCCGTAACCGGGAACCAGAATCAGTGATTTCGGCATGATCTGCCGAAGTGCTGCCGCCTGTTCGGGCCATGTAGCACCTACAACGGCACCGACAGAACTGTATCCGCTCTCGCCGATAAGGTCTTCGCCCCACAATGCAACTTTCCGTGCTACTTTTTCATAAAGGGTTTGTCCGTCCTCCATGCGAAGATCCTGAAAATCCCCCGCAGAAGGGTTGGATGTTCTTACCAGAATATACATTCCCTTGCCTTTGCTCTTTGCAACATCAATGAAAGGCTTAATGCCGTCGATTCCGAGGTATCCGTTGAGCGTAATTGCATCGGCATCATACATTGCACTGACAGATTGATCCCACAGGGCGGTTTCGCCGATAATTGCATTCGCATAAGCGGCGGCCGTCGGTCCGATATCATTTCGTTTGGCATCGGCAATGACAAGCATTCCCTTTTCTTTTGCATATGCAATGGTATGGCGGAGTGCTTCCATCCCGTGAACGCCATACATCTCATAATATGCAAACTGAGGTTTTATTGCAGGGATGATTTCGCAGGTCGCATCAATCAGCATACGGTTGAATTCAAAAATTGCCATGGAAGTTGCCATGGCCTTATCTTCGACCTGATTTCCCCAGTATAGAAGCATTTCCTGGGGAACATATTCTGCCAGGGGGTCAAGCCCGAGTACAGTCGGGTTTGATAATGCAGTTATGCGTTCTGTAAGACGGTCAGCAAAGTTCTTCATATGTAATTCTACCTCCTGCAATTGTAAGAAGCGTATTTCCATAAAGTGTGTATCCGTCGAAGGGTGTGTTTCTGGCCTTGCTGAGCATTTTTTCCTTGTCGAAAACAAAACTCGTATCCAGATCGAACACTGAAACGTCTGCCGGGGCTCCGACAGCAAGGGAGGCCCGGCCGAGTCCGAATAACTTTGACGGGTTTTCCGACATACAGGCGGCTAGATCGGCAAGGGTTATATGTCCCGGACGTACCAGGTATGTATATCCCAAAGCAAAAGCTGTCTCAAACCCTACAATACCGTTGTTAGCCAGTGAAAACTCAAGATCTTTTTCATCGGCATGGTGGGGTGCATGGTCGGTAACGATAAGATCAAGCGTCTTGTCGGCTATTCCTTCAATGATCGCGAGCCTGTCTTCCTCCATGCGCAGGGGAGGGTTCATTTTGGCATTCGTATCAAAGCCCAGGCATGCTTCTTCCGTGAGCACAAAGTAGTGCGGGCATGTCTCCGCTGTTACTTTCACGCCTCGTGCCTTTGCCTCGCGGATCATGCGCACGCCGCCTTTGGTGCTTACATGGCAGATATGGATCGGAAGGTTAAGGTATTCAGCCAGTATTATATCCCGGCTGATCATTACATCTTCCGCCGCGGAAGGAATTCCGCGAAGCCCCAACTCGGTTGAAATGGCACCCTCATTCATGACTCCGTCGGCCAGCGACATTTCTTCACAGTGATTCAATACCGGCAGAGCAAAGTCTGATGCATACTGCATCACTTTTCTTAGAAGGTCCGGCGTCTCGATTGGACGCCCGTCATCCGACACGCCGACTATTCCTTCTTCCTTCATCAGTCCGAACTCAGCAAGTTCCTTGCCGGCAAGACCTTTACTGGCTGCCCCGATCGGAAATACATTGGCATATCCTTCGTTTTTGGCCTTGGTGACGATACTGCGGACGACGGATGCATTATCGCATACCGGACGCGTGTTCGGCATCGGACAGACCGATGTAAATCCGCCTTTGGCAGCACTCTTTGTACCGGAGACAATATCCTCCCGATACTCGTAACCGGGATCGCGCAAATGACAGTGTGCATCTATGAGGCCCGGAAGTACTGCTGCACCTTTTACATCGATAATTCGGTCCGCCGGTCCTCCCAGGACTTCAACAAAAATGCCGTCTTCGATGAACAGTTCCGACACAGCGGGGTTTCCCAATATTTTACCGTTTTTGATATGAATTCTCATTCCTGGTTCCTCCTTGCCATTAGCAGATAGAGCACGGCCATACGAACCGCTACACCGTTGGTAACCTGTTCGTTGATCACGGACTGCGGGCTGTCATATACGACAGTCGGCATCTCTACCCCGTGATTACAGGGACCGGGATGCATGACAATCGCGCCGGGTTTCGCAAGGGAAAGAATCTTCTGGTCAATTGCGTAGTATCTGTAGTATTCGGGAACAGACGGAAAAAGGGATTTTGTCTGCCGTTCCAGCTGCAGGCGAAGACCCATTACCACATCGGCACCTTCAACTGCTTCTGCCACTGTCCTGCAGACCGTGCATCCCATCTTTTCAATTCCGACCGGCATCATGGTAGCCGGTCCTGCGACACGGACTTTCGCACCCATCTTAGTCAGGCCGATCATGTTGCTTCTGGCTACCCGGCTGTGATACACATCGCCGCAAATCGCTACTTCAAGGCCTTCAAGGGAACCATATTTCTCCTTCATTGTGTACATATCCAGAAGGGCCTGCGTCGGGTGTTCATTCATCCCATCCCCCGCATTTACAATGGAAGCATGAAGCTTCGGTGCAATAAAGTGCGGTGCACCCGACTGGCTGTGCCGCATGACAATAATGTCTGTCGACATCACATCAATAGTGCGGGCTGTATCCAGAAGCGATTCACCCTTGTTGACGCTGCTTCCGGATGAGGATACGTTGGCACTGGAGGCACCCATGAATTTTGAAGCCATCTCAAATGACAGCCTTGTTCTGGTACTGTTCTCATAAAAAAGAGTCACAATCGACTTGCCCTGCAAATGGGATGTTTTTTTATTGCCCGACTTGAGCACCATCTTCATAAGTTCGGCTGTCTTGAGAATTTCCGCTATTTCTTCGGGTAAAAGCTCCTTCATACCGAGTAAATCCTTATTTCTTAACTTCATACCTTCACCTCATCACAAAGAACCACACAATCCCGTCCGTCAATTTCAACCAGTTCAACATGAATCGATTCCGTATTGGATGTCGGAATATTTTTCCCTACAAAATCCGCTCTGAAAGGTAGCTGTCTGTGCCCGCGGTCAATCATAATAGCCAGTTGAATCGCAGCAGGCCTTCCCATATCAAAAACTGCTTCAATAGCCGCTCGAACCGTACGGCCTGTATAAAGAACATCATCTATGAGGATAACCGTCTTATCGTTGATGTTAAAAGGAATATCAGTACCATTCACAACGGGGTGTGAACTAAGCATGGAGAGGTCATCCCTATAGAAAGTGATATCCAGTATTCCGACTTGAGGCTCTACACCCTCAATCTGTCCGAGGAGCTTGGCAATCCGGTGTGCCATCGGCACCCCCCTGCGCTGAATGCCGATCAGGACCAGATCCTGAAGACCTTTGTTCTTCTCAACAATTTCATGCGCAATGCGGGTCAGTGCCCGCTTCACAGCAGTTTCATCCATCAACATTGATTTTTCGTAAAACTCTCTCATTTCCAACTCCTTTGCGGCATGACGCCGCTGTCTGAAAGCTTATACTGTGAAATCCCGTTGGAGGGCATAAAAAAATAGCCTCCGACATCTTATATGCGGAAGGCTGAAAGTATGCGCAAATCGCCCGCATATAGCGAGCCGCAATCATAATCACCCTTCCAGACCTCACGGGATCTAAGTTAAAAGGTTCCTGTCTGAAAAATAATAAACTATTCGTTGACACTTTTCAAGATGTTGTGATAAAATTCTCAAGAACTTATCAAGGGGACGTGGCGGAATCGGCAGACGCAGCAGACTCAAAATCTGCCAATAGTGATATTGTAAGGGTTCAAGTCCCTTCGTCCCCACCAAAGTCAAAAAACGCTTCACATTCGTGAAGCGTTTTTTGTCTGATAAAAAGTTATAAAATTACTAATCCCCAAAAACCATTTAACCATTAAGCCAGCCGGCTTGTTAATTTGATTTCAACAGAAGCTAACGCCAGAGAAACCGGACAACCTGTTTTTGCTTTTTCTGCGAATTCAGTAAAAGTTTTTTCATCGATTCCCATTACCTCGCCGACAGTTGCAAGCTCTATCAGTTTGATTTTCGGACCGGCTCCCAGATAAACTTTAGCTGTTGTTTTAATGCTTGTTGGAACGTGTCCTGCTTCGGAGAGGATTGCTGCGAGAAACATTGAAAAACAGCCCGCATGTGCAGCTCCAAGAAGTTCCTCGGGATTTGTCCCGGGTCCGGTTTCAAAACGGGAAGCTTTGGTAAATTCGCCCTCGTAAGCGCCGGATCCCAGACGCATATTGCCTTTTCCCTCATCAAGACTGCCGTACCAGATTGCTGATGATTCTCTAATAGCCATTTTTTAAACCCCTTTCCATTACTTATTTGACGGAACTAATAAAACAGATGATTTAGCTTCTCTTGCAATATTATGACTCAAACTTCCGACAAACAATTCTTTTACGAAACCGATTCCCTGATTACCCATAATAACAAGCCGAATCTGATGCATGTTAATTACATTGAGGATTTCTTTTTTTGGATCACCGTATTTAACAACTATTTCTACATCCACATCATCATCCTTTTGCAAAGTAGCTTTCATAGCAGTTAAAAGCTCTGTTTCCGTTTTTATGTGTTCAATGAGCTTATCTACTTCGTCCGGATTGAATTGAGACTGCTCCTGTACATGCATTAAAATCACTTTCTTTGCTCCGGCCCGGACAAGGTTTCTTAAAACTTCGAAGGCTTTATCAGCAGATTTAGAAAAATCGGTCGGAAACAAAATATTTTTGCCAATCTTGCTGCGCACAACCTCAATATTTGACATGCCTCCTACTCCGGTTTCAGCCAGACGAACAATTAATACCGGTTTACAGCTGTAATGAATAATCTCGTAAGCAATTCCACCGAAGAATAATTCAGTTGCATCAGATATGGCCTGTGCACCTACTAAAATCAGATCGCTCGCCTCATCTGCTGCAATCTGGCAAAGTTCTTTGTTTGATAGGACGGGAACTATCTTTGTTTCCACAATGAAACCATGGTTTTCAAGCAGACGGCGCTGTTCCTGAAGCTTTTCATTAATTTCATTTAAGGAATAAGTCGCTGCAATAGTATTGGTCTTGTTTAAGTTAAGGGATACAAGCAGAATGCATTCGCGAACTCCTAATGCTTTAAGTCCATCCAGGCTTTTTGCTACTGCGACAGCGGCGGCGGATAGATCGGTTATGATTAAAATCCTATTAAACATAAGCTTCCCTACTTTCTGATTCTGCATCCGTTTCACATGGCGGGTTACCATTCAATAAAAATATGCAATTATGTAAAAATAGGTTCGAACATTTATAGTATACTTCAAATCAAAATTGTTTCAAAATGTAATTGCTCAAAAAAGGATACTAAGGGTATTTGAAAATTGATTTCAGTGTAATCAACTGTAAACCAGATCCAGGGATATCAGAAATAGTTAAGTCAATCATAACAGCAACTAATACTTATAGACCAGTGTGACAGTCGCTTCCACTTTCAATTCACCGCCGGATATTGGTGTGGCAGCATTTCCCGCTTTGGCTGAATCGGAAGCGTAAGAATAAATCGGAGTCACATTATTCTGCGATCCCTCAGTGATCTGGAGCGGATCGGACAGTGTTACGCCGGCTGCGGCTGCCAGGGCACCGGCTTTTCCTTTGGCATTTTCGACAGCCTGAGCAAGGGCCTCCAGGTATATTTTGTCATTTTCCTGATCGGTGATGCTGAAGGATATGGAGTTCGCCTGGTTAACTCCCTGTTTGACAGTCATATCCAGTACCTGGCTGACCTTTGTCAAATCCATCACAGTTACCTGAATAGTATTTGTCACATCGTAACCCGCCAATGTGCTGATATTATTACTGTAATCATATCGGGGACTGATATTGTAGGATACGGTTTTGATTTTATCCTTGCTGATTCCCAGGCCGTCCAGGGCATTGTATACCTGATCCATCTTCCCTGCATTATCGCTTTGAGCTGCAGCTGCCTCTTTGTTGAAGGTTGCCACACCGATATTCACATAGGCGATGGTTGGTGTGACTGTAATGCTCGCTGTACCCTGAACGGTAATCGTATTTTTTGTCTGCAGGATATCATTGGCATCGGACGCTATTTGCCCTGCGGCAGAACATGAAGCAGTAAACAAGCCAACCATCAGTAACAGGACCAAACTAAATGTAAGTTTTCTTATTTTCATTTTCTTATCCTCCTTCGACGCGCACCCGCCGATTCCAAATTCAGCTGACTGTCTGAATACATTTTACCAAATCTAAATTATATTTGATACGAGTTTTTTGCTTTTTACCACAATACATCTACTGTCAAATTAATATTTTGAGTTCAGGCTTGGATTCGTTTGCCCGGCTTTTCGTTTTCAAATAATGCAAATTTATTAAAGGATTCGAAGAAAAATATTCCCTTCGAATCCTTATATTATTCCGGACCAAATATTGTGCGTTTTACAAATCATCGATTACAAAGAGAAAGACATTCCCAAGCCGCCATCGCGGCATTCGCCCCGTCCGCCACAGCGGTTGTCAGCTGGCGTACTGCTTTTGTCCGGCAGTCACCTGCGGCATAGATTCCGGTTACATTGGTCATACAGTCCTCTCCGGCGAGAAGATAACCTGAAGAATCAGTAGCGATCAGTCCGGAAAAAGCAGAATTCTCCGGAACCTGACCGATCGCAACAAACAGTGCATCGACTTCAATATTACTGGTATCACCGGTCTCACTGCTGCATACCCGGATGCCGGTCAGATTATCGATGCCGAGAAGTTCTTCCGGAACGGTACCGGTCATCCAATGAATATTGCGCCTTTCCTTTGCCCGTATAAGCAGGCTTTTATCTGCGCGAAACTCTTCCCTGCGATGAATAATCGTAACACTTTCACAGCAGGACGAAAGAAACAGAGCATCACTCACGGCGGTATTTCCGCCTCCAACAACAGCAACCGGACGGTCTTTATAAAAAGCACCGTCACAGACTGCGCAATATGAAATTCCATGGCCTGTCAGCTGCTCCTCACGTGGAAGGCCCAAGGCACGATGACGGGCACCCGTGGCAAGAATTACAGCCATGCACTCATATCGGCCATTTTCGGTAATCACAATTTTACAGTACGGCGCATTTTCGATATGCAGTACAGATTCCAACTCAATCTCCACTCCAAGTTCGGTTACCTGTTCATAAAGGCTGTCGGCAAACTGCATTCCGCTGACATGGGGAACGCCCGGATAGTTGTCGATCTGAGGGGAGGCGGTAATCTGGCCGCCGATATTTTCGGCCTCAAAAACCAGCACGGATTTGCCTGCCCGCGCCGCATACAGAGCTGCAGTGAGACCTGCACATCCGCCGCCTACCACGATAATATCCGTCATATGATTATCTCCTGACATACTTTTTGATATTTGAAACAGTACTGATTTTTTCGACCTTTCCTCCGGCAATAACAACAAGGGTTGGCGCCTGATGAACATCAAACTGCCTGCTTAGTTCTGCATTATCGTCGGCATCAATCAGTTCATAGCAGAATTGATCAGTATCCAGAATAATTCGTGCCATTTTGCAGTTGGGACAGGTCTTCGTTGTGAAAAGCATCGCCTTCCCTTCCTTCACGTCAGAGGCAAAGGATTCAGTGCTGTCAGCGGGATATACCGGGGCTGCAGGGACATCGTCTGACTGAGACTTGAAATCTTTACTGCCACGTGCGGTTGATACTGATTTAATCTTCAACACAGAGTGATCAGGATCATATAATTTACGGTCGCTGAACTCCTGAGTCTTGCCGTCGTTCCAGTTTTGTACAGGACGATAGTATCCGGTAATCCGGCTGTACGTCTCCGTATTTCCGCCGCAGACCGGGCAGGCCTTCTGATCACCGGCAAGATAGCCGTGCCTGCTGCAGATGGAATATGTCGGTGACAGCGTATAATAGGGCAGCCTGTAATTTTCGGCTATTTTTCTGACCAGAGCCGCCGCTGATTTCCAGCCGGGCAGCTTCTCACCCAGAAAAGCATGGAACACGGTACCTGAAGTATACAGGCTCTGCAGTTTGTCCTGAATATCCAGCGCATCAAAAATATCGGATGTGTACCCGACCGGCAGATTGGAACTGTTGGTATAATACGGTGCATTTGTGTCTTTGGATGCGGTAATAATCTCCGGAAACTGATTTTTGTCATGCTTTGCCATACGGTAGGTTGTGGACTCTGCAGGGGTTGCCTCAAGGTTATACAGATCGCTGTATTTTTCCTGATAATCAGACAGACGGTTTCTCATGTGATTCAAAACTTTCTTTGCAAACTCCTGACACTCACTGTGTGTAAGATCCTTACGCAGCCATGCGGCATTGAGACCTGCCTCATTCATTCCGATAAGGCCGATGGTGGAAAAATGATTGTCAAAAGAACCAAGGTATCTTCCGGTATACGGATACAATCCTTCTTTAAGCAGTCGGGTAATGGTATCGCGCTTGATTTTCAGGGACCGGGCGGAAATGTCCATCATCCTGTCGAGGCGTTTGTAAAAATCCTCCTTATCCCTGGCCTGGAAGGCAATCCTTGGAAGATTGATCGTGACGACACCCACGGAACCGGTACTTTCTCCGCTTCCGAAGAAACCGCCTGACTTTTTTCTGAGCTCCCTCAGATCCAGGCGAAGACGGCAGCACATACTGCGCACATCACTTGGAGCCATGTCACTGTTAATATAATTAGAAAAATACGGAGTTCCGTATTTGGAGGTCATTTCAAAAAGCAGGCGGTTATTCTCCGTATCAGACCAATCAAAATCCTTTGTGATCGAGTAGGTTGGAATCGGATACTGGAACCCGCGGCCGTCAGCATCACCATCAACCATAATTTTAATGAAAGCCTTGTTGACCATATCCATCTCTTTTTTGCAGTCCTTGTATCTGAATTCCATCTCCCTGCCGCCGACAATCGCCGTTTGTTCTGCCAGATCATCCGGAACTGTCCAGTCCAGGGTTATATTGGAAAATGGTGCCTGTGTTCCCCATCGGCTAGGTGTGTTAACGCCGTATATAAATGACTCAATGCACTTTTCCACCTGATCATACGTAAGATTGTCCGCTTTTACAAAAGCAGACAAATACGTATCAAAAGATGAGAACGCCTGTGCTCCTGCCCATTCATTCTGCATAATGCCAAGAAAATTGACCATCTGATTGCACAGTGTTGCCAGATGTTTTGCCGGGCAGGAAGTGATTTTCCCGGGAATGCCGCCAAGTCCATCCTGAATCAGCTGTTTCAGGGACCAGCCGGCACAGTAGCCGGTGAGCATTGATAAGTCGTGAATATGGATGTCTGCGTTGCGGTGAGCCGTGGCGATCTCATCATCATAAATCTCAGTCAGCCAATAGTTGGCTGTTATAGCTCCGGAATTGTTAAGAATCAGTCCGCCGACTGAATATGTGACGGTGGAATTTTCTTTGACACGCCAGTCGCTTACCTTCACGTAGCTGTCGACAAGGTCTTTATAATCCAAAACAGCAGACTTCATATAGCGGATCTTTTCACGCTGCTTGCGATACAGAATGTAGGCTTTTGCCACATCTGCGTAACCGGTATTCTGAAGTACGCTTTCGACACTATCCTGTATATCTTCAACCGTGACCTTTCCGTCTTTGATTTTTCCTGAATAATCAGAAGTGACCTTCAGAGCCAGAAGATCAATAATATCTTCATTGTATTCTTTGTTCTGTGCTACAAATGCCTTGGTTATTGCGGAACTGATTTTGCTGATATCAAAATCAGCTGTTTTCCCGTCTCTTTTTACAACCTGATACATAATGACTGCCTCCCTTTGCTGACCGTATTTCCGGATACATATTTGGATTTTTATAATTAATTATCAATTTTTTATGCGCCGCGCAGTTGTGTTGAAGGAATATATTTCCCGGCAATTCGGAGGTAGAATTCAGTCTCCTCCTGGCTGCAGGCATGCAGGTCCGCTCCGATCAAATCGCCGGAATCAACGAATTCCTGCAGGTAATACCTATGCGCCCCTTTGAGCCACCGGCCGATCTGTTCCATATCCCGGCTGTTGTGAAGTTCCCTTACTAAGGTTGTGCGAAACTCATACTGTACAGCACCCGTCAGCAGGAAAGATACACTTTCGCAGATCTTTTCAAGAGACAGGCTTTTCAGGCCGGCCGTCAGTGCATAATGTTCTGGTGAGTTTTTAATGTCCATTGCGACATAGTCGATCAAACCGGTGTTAACCAGTTTTTTCAGCTGTTCCGGCATTGATCCGTTGGTATCAATTTTGACGGCAAAACCCATTTTGCGAATTCTGCGGACAAAATTCTCAAGATCGGGCTGCAGCAGCGGTTCACCCCCGGAAATACATACGCCGTCCAGTTTGTTTTTGCGGGAATCTAGAAAAGCAAAAAAGTCATTCTCTTCAATCTCAATCCCTGTCATCTCCCCGGGCAGCACCAGAGAGGCATTGTGACAGAACGGACAACGAAAATTGCACCCGCCGGTAAATACCGTACAGGCGACCAACTCCGGGAAATCCAATAGTGAAACTCTTTGAATCCCTTGTATTTTCATATTAAACTCCGGCAGGAATATCCTTAAGCAAGCCTTATACTTCTGCCCATAATGCTATCTATATGTAGTAGCAAAGTCAATATAAAAACACAATATGTAGTAATTCTGCAACAATTCTCCATGCTTTCGATGCATTTACTTTTCCGGGAGGAATTTATCCGCTCCTATTTATAAGTATCTGTCGAATCTCCCCATCAGCTTTTCCATTTTAAACTTGAATTTATTCGAAAATTCGTTTCGTCTCGCTCGCACCTTTTGGAACCCTTCATATAGATCAGCGTAAGCCGCGATCAGTTCATCATACTTTACATGCTGTTCAATGAAATCTCCGCGGGCATATTTTTCGATTATCATGCCGTATCGCCGGTATGCTTTTTCGACACTTTCATCCCAGGAAATGTATATTTCATTCATGGCGTTCAGACCGATTTCTTTTAATCTGCTTTTGTTCTGGAAGGCGCCGGAAATTGCTTCTGCCATTGAATCAGCATTTTCATCGATAAAAATACCGGTGTGCCCGTCAATAATGCCTTCGGCGGCAGCGCTGCCGGATATTACTACGCTGGGCAGGCCGCAGGCTGCCGCTTCCCGGACAACTATTCCGTTTGTATCATAGGCAGAGGGGAAAAGGAACATATCAGCCATACAGAAATAGACGCGAAGGAGTTCCCTGTCCTGGACAGCACCGGTAAAAAGACAGTATTCCTTTAAACCGAGCAGCCCGGCATATTCCTCTATTTCCTCCCTGTCAGTACCATCACCGATGAATATCATCTTGAATGCCAGTCCGCTGTCTTTTGCTTTCTTTATTCCGTCAAGGATAATTCGGATGCCTTTATACCACATCAGACGCCCGACAAACAGAAGTACTCCGCAGGTACCCGGAATATCATGACTGCAGCGCAGTTCGGCAGCCTCCCTTTCATCGACACGGCCGCACGGGAAATCCACGCCGTTTTCCATAATAACGTATTCACCTGTATACCCCAGGCTTCTTAAATTTTCACCGGCTCCGCGGCTGACAACCCACACTTCGTCGCATGCTTCAATGTTGTTGAGCAGGCCTTTTATTGCGGCCTGCTGAAGACGTTCCGACTTTATTGCGCGGGCAATGTCGATATCATATTTTGTATGATAAGTAAGGACAATCGGTACATGGATCGTTTCCCTGAGAATCCGAGCCAGAAGCGTTGCTGCAATCGGACAATGCGAGTGAATGATATCAATGTTTTGTATTTCGAGTTTGTGTATTACGGCGGCGCTAAATGGATAACCCGCACGGTATCCGACAGATTTTTTTGTTTTGAAGCTTGGATACCGTACAACCTGAAAAGGATAATCATCCACCACTTTAGGATATTTAGGAACGGCAACAACTGCATTCCCGTACTTTCGCTGGATAATATCAGCATAATTCATTACAGCATTGGATACACCGTCTATCTTAGGCGGAAAAGAGTCATTCATCAGGCATACGTTCCATTTTGAAGTCATAACACTATGCTCCCTTAAGGATTCGGATTTGTCCTGCCAAGCGGATTCCAACAGAATCCTATAACAATTACTGGATAAGTATATTCCATATAATGTTCATTTATTACCGCTGACTTGCTGCCGGCAATGATTTTTACAAAATATTTCCATTGAATTGTTGTATTTGCACTTGATACAAGCCCGTGCTATTTGTGGTATCGATTAAATAATGCTATTCTATTACTAAGTTCATGTTGCCCTCCAATATTGAAGGCTTAATATAATATAAACCTTCGAATCGCGGCAACGGGAATTTTCGACAAATCAGAAAATGAGTCTGACCTAAATAGGTCAAAGAGGAGAATGAACATGGCAGACAAATCAATCGTATGCAAAGACTGTAACTCAACCTTTACATTCACAGAAACTGAACAGGCCTTTTATAGAGAAAAGGGTTTTGAAAATGAACCCCAGAGATGCCCCGCCTGCAGGGCAGCAAAGAAGAAGGAAAGAGGCGGTTCAGGCCCCAGGGCTGATCGCGAAATGTTCCCTGCAACTTGTGCTGAATGCGGCAAAGAAACAATGGTACCGTTCAAGCCGAACCCCGAAAAACCGGTATATTGTAAAGATTGCTACCAACTGCGCAGCAAATAATCCTTTGCATTGATATCTGGTACAATTGTATCAATCCATTTCATTGCATACAAAACAGCCTGTATTCGATATTCACTATCGGATGCAGGCTGTTTGCATTTCAGTTAATTTTTTCTTTACCATATACCCAAAGTTTTTGAGATGTTTGTTTCTCATCTTCTGCATGTATATTTGCCTGATTTCCACCTGATAATTCACTTACTCCTCTCCAATATCCGACACAGGTAAGTCACACTCGCATACTACAATTAAGAAAAAGAAAATATTGCCGTTCATAATATTAATTGCATATTGTTCTCACAATGTCTCCGGTACTAAGCAGGGGGTAATGGAATGAATGGATTTTCCAGATACGATATTTTATATGACGCAAAAACAGAGATATCCCCTGAAGAGGAGATATCTCTATTTTTTACGAATCCATTATGGAAAGAGTTGGACGAATTCATTAAAAACGCTTCAGGATCCAAACCGGAAATATCATATAATTTATGTGCTTCGGAAAGGCACTGGAATATAGAATACCATAAGAACGGACGAACCCTTTGTACATTGTATCCCAGAAGAAATTCCTTCCTGGCAATGGTCGATATCGGAGATAAGGAAGAAGCTGCCGTCCTGTCCCTGCTCCCTGCCTTATCCGGTAATGTCCGGCAGCTCTTTCAGAATACATGCAGAACACCTTTGGGGCGCTGGCTGGTAATAGAGGTATCCGACAGAAAAATCCTGAATGATGTAGAGAAACTGATAGAGGTACGCATCCGGACTCCTTATTCCTGTACCCCGGACTCAAGCTTATCTACTTCAGAACGTCCGCAACCAAAGGAATAAAAATGGATGCAAGCCGTAAATCCTGCATGCACAGCCATGACAGAACCGGTTTCATTTGCTCCCACTTTGCCGACTTCTCTTCCTGACTGTTGAGCAGACCCTTCAGTTCATTAATCTTATTAAAAATGCCGCTCTTTTCTTCGTCCGTGAAATTATCGTCATCAACGACTCTCTCTGTTGCCTGGTTAAACGGAGCATTCATATCAATATTCATCGTCTGAGCTGTTGCAGATATCAACTGGCCGCTTGTCTTATTTGCTGCGTCGTATTCCAGTTTTGCAAGGTAAATCCGCAATTTGGCAACGATAAGGGGTAAGTCCAGCCGGCGCATATCTCCGCGCGGGCTTTCGGGCCCGGAAAGGCTGTCAAAATAGCCGGGAATTATATGCCCGAAGACAGACGAAGTCTTTTCCCAGGCATCAACAACTTCTTCACTGCATCCCTCTTCATAAGCATGTTCGCACATCTGCATGAATTCGTTAATTTGCTCGATAATATTATCTCTCATAATCTTTCCTCCCTGCATTTTATTTGTATCTATATCATATCCCCTTTTTGTGAAAAAGTAACGGTGCCGGTGCATATTCGGGTTGTTTTCCCGGGTCAAATTTTCGACTGTATCAAATTCAAGTATTGATTGTTTGTGATCGTGTGATAAAATACAATCATAAACGATCACGTTCAATTTGCAATGTACAAACAGATCGATGAGGTGACGGATATGTCGGGAATTGTTGTATTTAAGGGAATTGGAATTGGTAAATGCCAGCTAATCAAGGATGATCCGATTCAAATAAGCGATGAACTTATTTTGCCGGAAAAAATTGCAGAAGAAATCGCGAGATATGAATATGCCAAAGCAAAGGTAATCGTACAGCTGAATGCACTTAAGGATCATACTCTTCTGACGGTCGGTGAAAAAGAAGCAATGATTTTTGATGCCCATCTGATGATGATCGATGATCCTATGCTCGTTGATGCAACAACAGATAAAATCCGGCAGCGGGAAACAGCTGAAGCATCTGTAACCTCAGCCCGTAACGAACTGGTTGCCATGTTCAGCCAGATTGAGGATCCATATATCCGTGAACGTGCGCGGGATATAGAAGATGTGTCTGACAGTCTTGTTAAAACCCTTCTCGGCATTGATACAATCAACCTCTCCCTTCTCAGTGAACCTGCAATCATTGTTGCACGGGACCTGAAGCCCTCCGAAACAGTAATGCTGAATGATCAGGTAAAAGGGATTATTCTGGAAACCGGCAGCGTTACAAGCCATGCTGCGATTGTTGCCAAAGCTAAAGGCATCCCGACTATTATCGGTTATGCCGGAATCTGCAGCATAGTTCAAAGCGGCGACATTATTGTACTGGATGCACGCAAAAACCAAGTCCTTATCAACCCGGATGAAGAATCCTTTGCTGTCTATCAGGAGCGGATGAATTGTGAATTGCAGGAAAAGATCCGTCTTTCCTCACTCAAGGATCTTGAGGCAATTACTCTTGACGGTCATAAAATCAAGCTGTACGGAAATGTCGGCTCCCTGCAGGACACCTTGCTGGTGAAATCCCAGGGAGGACGCGGCGTCGGACTAATGCGGACCGAATTTCTTTATATGGACAACAGTCACTTTCCAACTGAGGAAGAACAATTTGACCAGTATCACCGGATAGCACAGGCAGCAGGAGAAGAAGTTATCATTCGGACACTTGATATCGGCGGTGATAAGACTCTTCCCTATTTTACATTTCCTGAAGAATCAAACCCGTTTCTCGGTTTCCGGGCCATTCGCTTCTGCCTCGAAAATCCGGCAATTTTCAAGACACAACTGCGTGCGATTCTTAGAGCAAGCCATTATGGGAAAGTTAAAATCATGTTTCCCATGATTGCAACCATGCAGGAGTTTCGTGCCGGCAAAGTTATGGTCCGAGAGGTACAGTCCGAGCTTCGCAGTGAAGGAATTCCTTTTGATGAAAAGATTGAAATCGGTATTATGCTGGAAATCCCTGCCGCTGTATTAATAACGGACCTACTCGCCAAAGAAGTCGATTTCTTCAGTATTGGTACAAATGACCTCTGTCAGTATACATTAGCTGTCGACCGGATGAATAGTCATGTATCACACCTCTATCAGCCGCTGAATCCCAGCATTATCAGGCTTATTGATATTGCTGTAAAAGGTGCACATTCCTGTGGCCGTGAAATTGGAATCTGCGGAGAAATGGCTTCCGACGAAATTGCTGCGCTGGTATTGATAGGACTGGGTGTCGACGAACTTTCAATCAGTCCATCCATGATACCCCTGATTAAAGAGAAAATCCGGTCAGTTTATATGAAAGACCTGCAGGAATGGGTCGAACCGATAAAACATCTGGATTCACAGGACGATATCGTTGCCAGCCTTGAGAGGAGTCTTGAGCATGTTAATTGCTGAAAACCTGATTGCCCTGGATCTTGCGGCTGCTGATAAACAGCAGATAATACAGATCCTTGCCGAAAAGGCTGCAAAAGCCGGTCGAATAAACAGTGTGTCAAAATATGCCTCAGCCGTTATGCAGCGTGAATTTGATTACAGTACCGCTATAGGGTTCGGAACTGCAATTTCACATGGCAAGAGTGATTCAGTTATTGATCCTTTCCTGATGTTTGCTACTCTAAAAGTGACGAATTGGCTTGGGCAGGATAACGAACCGGTGAATATGATATTTCTTATAGGTGTTCCGGCTGACGCACCTTCCATTATCCATCTGAAGATTCTTGCCAGGCTTTCCAGGCTGATAATGCACAGGGAGTTCCGGGCAGCACTTCAGTCAGCCGAATCATCAAGCTCCGTCTTTAAATTATTAACGGATTTCGAACTTGATTTTTGATATGATGACTAATAGAAATGAAAAATATTTCGGAGGATAAATATGCTGCCAGGAGAAAGAAGAAACAACATTCTGGAAATGCTTCAGATTAACCGGTCAATTACGGTACAGAGTCTGTGCGATACAATGGCTGCTTCGGAAGCTACTATCCGCCGTGACCTTTCCGTTCTGGAAAATGAAGGAAAACTCGAGAGGACACATGGCGGAGCCATTTTATCGAGCCGTATGAAATTAGAATTTGAAGACAGTTTTTATCAGAAAGAGACGCAATTCCCCTCGCAAAAGCGGGCAATAGCAAAAAAGGCATTTGAATTTTTAAACGAAAACGACAGCATCGTGCTCGACTCAGGTACAACAACCAGGGAACTCGCCCGACTTATCGGGCAGTCTATGCTTCACATTACCGTGATTACGAATTCAACTATGCTTTCCGGTGAAATTTCCAACAATCCCAATGTTGCGCTGTTTGTGCTCGGAGGTAAAGTCAGACTCAATGTTCTGTCTTCCGTCGGGAATATTGCGATAGATACACTTCGGCGGTTTAATGTCGACAAAGCTTTTGTTGCTGTAAACGGTCTCTCGGCCGAATCCGGACTTACAACACCTGATATTGATGAAGCGGATGTAAAAAGGGCTATGCTTGCCTCAGCATCCGAACGATTTGTACTGGCTGACCACAGCAAATTCAACCGTGTTGCGATGTGTCAGATCGCACCTATTTCAATGGTTGACAAAATCATAACTGATAATGATCTTGAAGCCGGTATGCTTGCACAGTTTGAAACAAGCGGTATCCAGATTTTTCGCGCATGAACGCAGATGAAATCAGTCAGAATATTAGTAAGCTGAGGTAGAATATGATTACAACAGTGACACTGAACCCGGCCATTGACCGAACAATTATCGTAAATCAATTCGAGTATGGATCTGTGAACCGAGTTGCAACCAGCCGTGAAGATATCGGAGGAAAAGGGATCAATGTAGCCCGAATCCTTCTGGCACTTGGTACTTCGTCCAGAGCAGTCGGATTCATCGGCAGGACCAATTATCCGCAGGCGCTGACGCTTCTTCAAAAGGATGCGATTCCGACAGAATTTATATTCATTGATGCACCGACGCGCACTAACATAAAATTGCTTGAAAGCAGTACTCACACAACCACAGATATTAACGAAGCCGGATTTGCAGTAAGTGAACAGGACCTTGAAGCTGTCATGCAGCTTGTCAGTTCATTTGCAGACCAGAGCACGTTCATTGTTTTCAGCGGCAGTGTACCTAAAGGTCTTGATTCTTCAACCTATCGTAAAATGATTGAGAAACTGCCCCCGCATTGCAAAGTTGCCCTTGATGCCGAAGGTATGCTTCTTATGGAAAGCCTGAAGGCAGAGCCTTTTCTGATCAAGCCCAATATCCATGAACTGGAAAGCGCTCTCGGGCGCACACTTGGCAGCAACACGGAAGTTGTCGGCGCTGCAAACGATCTGATCCGGCTATACAATATCACCTATGTCCTTGTTTCAATGGGAGGCAACGGCAGTATTCTTGTTACAAAGGATCAGGCGCTATATGCCGCTCCCCTTTCAGTCAATGTTAAAGGAACTGTCGGGGCGGGCGATTCCATGCTGGCCGGCTTCATACATGGGCTCGCACAGGGTTTTGACATCCCGGCATCACTCGCCTGGGCAACGGCATGCGGTGCACTCGCCGTCAGTCAGGAAGGAACACAGGCATTTGAAAAAAGCGATGTTGAAAAATTGGCTGCCCTGGTTCTTATATCAGCAATAAGTTGATTCAATTTATCGATTTGTCCGCTGTCCATGAGAAAACAAATTTAAAACGCCGGACTGCCCGAAAAGGCAGTCCGGCGTTATGCATTTCAGGGTTAAAGTCAGATTCGTTCAGCTTTCAAAAAAGCTGCTCAAAAGAGCAGCGCCCTCTTCTTCGTCAATTCCGGTTACTTCGATAGTGAGCGGCGTTCCGAAAGAAGCGCCAAGAGACATTATCCCCAGAATGCTTTTTGGATTTATATGAATGGTGTCTTTGACAAGGGATATATTGCTTTTGATTAGTTGGCAGACTTTAACCAGTTCGGTGGCCGGGCGGGCATGCAGGCCTTCCTTGAAGGGTACGGTTACTTGAATTGTTTGCATTTTGATCTCTCCTGTCTTTGTTGCAGATGCGGTGGTTTGCGTAAATATGTGACAGATAAAAATTCATGTGCTGATGTCTCATGTTATTTCAGAATTGGTGATTCATGTGACAGCAGATATTTTTCAGCTTCAGCATTCCAGAGTCCGTTGTGTCTGTCACAGATTGAACTTAGTTCTGCCAGCATCGGATTGCATTCACCCAGGGCGGCAAATTCATCAATTGCTGTCAGCGGCATGGATATACCGGTATATATCAACTTCTTACCCCCTGGAATCTGCGGCAGGTGCAGAGTTGCCTCAGCTGCAGCGTCAAGACCTCCGACATGGGTTACCATAACCGCCGGATTAATAATATGACCGGAGCTCAGGGCGAGGGATTCACGCATGTCATCCGTATTTCCGCCGGTAGTACCAATAACATGGGTGGCATTGTAGTGAACGTTGTAATAGTTAAGCGGAGCTGAGAACTTTGAATCAATTGGACCGGCAAAAAAATTCAGGCATCCATCATGACCGAGAATCCTGTCGGCCAGTTCGCAGACAGCACTTACCGGTGCAAAGGCAAACACATCGTCAAATCCCTGGCCGCCTGACAGGGCAATCAGTTCAGCAGCCGGATCAGTCATATCCGCAGTATTTATGAACTGCAGTTCAACGCCTTCCGCGGCTTCCCTTTCAGCAGGAAAAAGGCTCCTGGCGCGCTCAAGACGCTCTTCACTTATGTCGGTTACAATCAGCTGTGACGGTTTGATATCGCCGTGCAGGGCATAATCAACGGCTCCAAGTCCCATCGGACCGGCACCGGCAATTATTGCCAGACGACCGCCTCGACGGATTCCCATAATATGTTGGTAAATGCCTGCCTGAGTATGAAAGCTTGCATGGTAAGCACCGATAATACAGCTCATCGGCTCCGCGAGGGATGCCAGAAAGAATGCGTCCCCGTCATATGGAAGAAGGCATCCGAGTTCCATCACCTGATGAGGCAGAATACAATAGGTTGCCGCTCCTCCGCAATACCGGAAAGAATAACCAGGGGAATCCATGCTGCCCTTGTAGTTAAGGGCCGGCTGAATAGCATATCGGTCACCAGTCGCAAACTGCTTTTTCCATTTTTCTCCGACTTCGACGATTTCTCCGGCGAATTCATGGCCGATAATCACCGGGAACTCAGAAATATCATTAGGAACCCTTTTATGGCGCGAGCCCTGAATAGCTGCTTTATATGAGGACATGCAAATGCTGTCGGAAATAATGCGGACCAAAATTTCATCATCTGCAATGGAAGGCAATTCAAAATGGTCAAGGCGCAAATCATTCTCACCGTGAAGGCGAACTGCTGATGTAATCATAATATTTCCCTCTTCTCTTCTGATGCAGTAAAATTCATCCCTTAACTGATTGCATGTAAATATTACAGTGCAATCGTTTTATAAACATATTCAATATCCGTCGTTGTAAACAGCTTTTTCAAAGATTCTTCGTCACATTCCATAAATATTGTCGCAACTTTGGACAATATTTCCAGATGGTCATCACCTGCACCGGCAATCCCAACCAGAATGTAAGCTTTTTCGTCACCGAAATCTATGCCGTCCGGATATTGAAGTACAACCAACCCTGAATTGATTATCTGGGCACGCCCGCTGTTTGTACAGTGCGGCAAAGCCAATCCGGAGCCCATATAAATGGATACTTCTTTTTCACGTTCAATCATGCTGTCAATATAAGCAGGGGTTACTGAACCCAGCGCAACAAGAAGTTCTCCGGTCTGCCGTATAGCGGAGTATTTGTCTGTTGACGGCAACCCTAGAAGGATCGATTCCCTGGAAAATAAATTATGATTATTTGAAATACTGCTCATCACATCATCTCCTTATTTTATGACTAAAAATCTTTGGTCTGGACGTTAAGCTGAAAGTGCATTTTTAATATATTTTCGAGATACTGGTATACGGTTTGCGGACTTTCATTCTTTAATACCGGTACAAAAGATTCCTCTTCTACGATTGACTGACTGATCAGCCTCATAATTTCAAGTTTTTCCTCCGAGATAGTAAAGGGTGCTACCATTATCAGACAGATTTCAACAGGGACACCATCAATTTCTACAGATTTATCAAGACGGATGACTCCAAAGTGCAGATTCGTTACCAGGTCGGTCCGCGTATGCAGCAGTGCCAGATTGTGCTCGGCAACCACTACGTGACCCCATGATTCGCGTCTCTCCATTTCCCTGGATATTGCGGCTGCCTGTTCAGGATCGACCTGTTCCGCAGCAAATGCAATGATTTCCGGCAGAGTGTCTATTGAAGTCGAAAGACAAAAAAAGTTACTGAGCACACTGCTTAGTCCGTCGATCAGCTCATTCATTCGCCGGAGCTGCCTCAGGTAGCTTTCAGATATTACAATCGGTTCGACATATTTACGGTGCGTCAGAGTTTTTAGGAATTGTCTGATTTTTTCCTGGTCCGCATCCGGCAGAAAAGGACGTACAGTCAGTACGGGTATTCCCGGGAGCGTAATATCGGCAGTCGACAGGATCATATCGAATTTTTGCTGACGGATGATTTCCGGAGCCTCGCTCAGCGAGATAAGAGCAGCCACAGAGATGTTTGGAAACAAGGACTCAACGCGGCTCGCCAGTAGTACCGAAGAGCTCATTCCTATCGGGCAAAGAACTGCGATTGTATACTTCCGGGCAGCGCGTGCGGCTGCCTTCTCCATTGCTGCGCCAAGATATAGGGTTAAGTATGCTACTTCTGAATCCGGTACTGAGATATTGAGTGCGGATTCCACCAGAACCGAATAGCGCCGTGCAAGCTTGAACCATTGCGGGTAGTGTTCCCTGATTTCTTTTTCAAGCGGATTATGGATAGCTTCATGGTGCTGCAGCCGTTGAATGGCAGGCTGCAAATGCTTTGCCAGTGCTTGTGCAAGTGATTCTTCTTCTATAAGAGCATACCCTGTATCACGCTGCAGAAGACTGATGATCTGTCTGGCCAGAACCTTTGCGTCAATTACCGGGACAGACGGAACCATTGTGTTGGAAAAGACCGGAATATCCGGATATAAAACGGAAAGCTGTTCCGCGATGTAATACATCTCCACATCCGGAATCCTGCGTTTGATCACAGATTCGGTATCGGTAATCAGGCTGTCAGCCAGCTGCAGTATCTGTTTAGAAAAATGTGTCGGCTCCTTTATGTCAAGGTATGGGTGAAATGTACGTTGAATGAGAATCACCAGAGTCAGGACAAGAGACAGAAATGAACGCTCGATATGCGGCAGCTGATGCTGCTTTTCCCAGATCTCGACAACCTGTATCAGTTGCTGAAGAGCATCAATGTCAGTCGCTTTAAGCTGAAGAAGGGCGCGGAATTTCCTGTTCTGAGGGTTGTCCCTGGGACTTAGCATCAACTCAATCAATGAATTTTCATCCCAAACCTCATGCAGGATGGATGACATTGCCCGACGGCGGTCAGATTCCGAACCGTCTATATAAATTCCCAGGCCGGGTTTTCTCACCAGTGTCAGGCAATGAGTCTGAAACCAGACTTCAAGCCTGTCAAGATCATTGCTGATCGTGCTTTTTGCGACATTCATCTGCCGGCTGAGAGTAAATAGTTTTACGGGTTCGTCCTGTATAAGCAGATTCTGACGCAGGAAAAGTTGTCTGTCAGGGGTGCCGTATACCGGCATTGCTGCATCATTGTCAACAAGTGCTTTAAGCTTTGCACGGACTTCCGGATCTGCTGTCAGTCGAATACCGTGACCGGACCGTTTTTCAATGCCGGCACCTATGGAAGCTATGTATTCTTCACAGTCTTCCAGTTCCCGGACAACCGTTCTTGTACTGATATCCATGTTATTAGCAATGCTCGATAAGGTAAGGTAGCCGTCTGCCATGGCAAGCTGTCTCAGGATATTCAGTTGCCGCTCTGTAAGCGATGTCAGACGCATCTACCCTCCCCCTCTCGATTCACATTTTACTCATAGCACTTATTATACGCGCAAATTATTTCTTAAGCATTTCAATCAGTCGTTCGTATTCCTGGGCACTCAGGAAATTTTTAATTGAATAGTGAAGTGCATCCGGAGCTTTCTTTCTGGCTCTCTCGGTCAGCCCTTCATGTGTGACAACCACCTGAGCATCGTTCGGAATTTCATCAACCGCTTTATGAACAACCGGAATCGCAAGACCGGCTTTCTCAAGCTGTTTTTTCAGTGTTGTAGCGCCCATGGCGGAAGAACCCATGCCGGCATCGCATGCGAATATAATTTCACGTACATTGCTCAGTGCGGCAGTAATTTTAACCGGGGATACTGATGTGGCACTGGCCACTGCTTTATTAAGAGCTTTGCCTTTATTCTGAGCTGTAGCTTCTGCAGCCATTTGCAGATCAACTTCTGAGAATGTACCCTTATCTCTTTTGAGAAAAAAGGCGGCAACCAGGAAGGAGACTGTTGTAGATACCAGTACACCGGCCAATACTGCGGCAAAATTACCAACACCCTTTGGTGTCATAATCATCAGGGCAAAGATGGACCCGGGGGATGGTGAGGATACAAGTCCTGCTCCGAGTATGCTGAATGTGAAATCACCGGCAAGACCGCCTGCAATTACGGCAACCAGCAGAATCGGCTTCATCAGTATGTATGGGAAATAGATTTCATGAATACCGCCGAGGAAGTGGATGATAATTGCTCCGGGAGCTGAGTTTTTGACCGCACCCTTGGCAAAAGCCCAGAATGCAAGGAGAATTCCAAGTCCGGGACCGGGATTGGTTTCCAGCAGGAAGAGAATGGATTTGCCGACTTTTGCAGCTTCTGCAAGTGCCAGGGGATCCAGTACGCCGTGGTTAATAGCATTATTGAGAAAAAGAATTTTTGCCGGTTCAATCAAAATAGCTGCCAGAGGAATCAGGCCGGCGTTTACAAGAACGCTGACGCCGTTTCCAAGAACATTGGATCCGGCATTTACAGCCGGTCCTATTACAACCAATGAAATACATGCCAGAATACCGGCAATGATTCCTGCAGAGAAGTTATTGACAAGCATTTCAAAACCGGCTTTAATTTTACCTTCTACAAGCTTATCAAATTTTTTGATCAGAAAACCTCCGAGAGGTCCCACAATCATAGCTCCGAGGAACATCGGGATTGTCGACCCTGCAATTACGCCCATTGTTGCAACTGCACCGACAACGCCGCCACGCACACCGTATACTGATTTACCACCGGTATAACCGATTAGAATTGGCAGCAGGTAATTGATAATCGGTCCAACCAGAACAGCCAGTGTTGCATTGGGAAGCCAGCCGGTTTCGATGAAAAGAGCAGTAATTAACCCCCAGGCAATAAAGGCGCCCATGTTCGGCATTACCATACCGCTCAGAAAACGGCCAAAGCTTTGAACATTGTTGCGTAAACCGCCTTTGTTTTTTTCGAGAACTTGTGAAGACATAATATACCTCCTTACAGGTTGCAACTCATCACCCTGCCTGATAATGCGGGGACGGTTGAATTAAGGTAAACAAATTTGCAATGCATTGCTTGAATTCATTGTATTATGCAGTTGTTTGAAAATCAAAACAAAGAAAACTGCAATTCGACTCATGACATTGTTGACAAAATTGAATGAGTGCTTTTGATTGTATTAGCACAAAGCAATCAAAAGCAATAATCGCAGATTAGTAATACCTGTCAGGCACAAAAACGCGTATCCCTTGTTTACCAAAGGATACGCGTCTGATTAAGATACAGGAAAACTAATTACAGTTCGTTCATTTCAGCATTTATGCAAATTCATTACTACCCAGGATACATATGAATCTATAAATTTCTGAAGGAAGTCCCGGGTCCCCTCGTTAATAAGGATGCCGTCAGTGTCAAAAAGTGCAGATGCATTTCCTATGTAGGCCTCAGGCTGCTGCATTGTCGGAATGTTAAGAAATACCAGCGACTGACGCAGGTGATGATTAGCGCCAAATGCACCTAATGCACCCGGTGTTACACTTACTACTGCGCCGGGCTTGCCGCTCCATACACTTTTTCCATATGGTCTTGAACCGACATCCAATGCATTTTTTAGTACTGCAGGAACAGATCTGTTGTATTCCGGTGTCAGGAAAAGCACAGCATCATATTTCTTCACAGAATCGCGGAAAGCTTCCCATTGTGCAGGCGGGGTTTTTGAATCATCCAGATCCTGATTATACATCGGAAGCCCGTCAATCCTTACTCGCTCAAACACAAAACCTGCAGGCGCAAGCTCGGACAGGGCTGAAGCAATTTTCCCGGTAAATGATTCTTTGCGAAGGCTGCCGACAAAAACACCGATTTTTATACTTTCCATTAATTCTTCCTCCATTTTTTGATCAAAGTTGTTGCGAATGAATACTGCTCTATACGCGTTTCACATACAGCGGCGGTCCTGATGCCTGATAAAACTGATCAGCCAATTCAGATATCTCTAATTTATCATGTGTAACCATCAGGACCGGTTTGATGAGGGCAGCCGCCCTCACCCACTCATACATTTTTTCCTTAAGGTCCTGATCAAGGCCTTGAAATGGTTCATCAAGCAAAAGCAGGTCACAATCAAATGCAAGCGCTCGTGCCAGGGCGATTCTACGCTTCATTCCTCCGCTCAATTCAGACGGGTAAAAATTGGCTTGTTCAGCTAATTGCATATTCAGCAGCCATTCTGCCGTCTGTGCCTGATTCCTGATGATCAGATTAAGGTTCTCTGCCGCAGTCAGCCAGGGGAGCAAACGGTATTCCTGGAATACGACACCGATGCGATGTCCGGCTATGCCTTTAAACGATCCGGAATCAGGCTTGATAAGGCCCGCCATCAGATGAAGAAGTGTAGTTTTGCCGCATCCGGACGGTCCCGAAAGTCCAATAATTCCATGTGCCGGAAGTTCCATATTAAAATCCGAAAGAACAGGCTGCCCGTTATAGGCAAAACTAATGTGTTCCGCACATATACCCATTATTCCAGGCCTCCTGACTTGCTGTTCTTCTCTGATATGGAAATAATGCTGTTTTCATTCTGATTACGCGGCTTTATATCCATGTTTCCCGGCATCTCTATTCTACCGTGGCGATGGAAGTATTTTCCCGTATTTTGCAGAATAGCAACAAGTAGTTTTTCAAGCAAAAGACTCAGAATGATAATAAGAATTGTGTAGGCAAGCAACTCCGGTGTTTCCAGATAAATTTTGGCTTCATACAGACGTCCGCCAAGCGAATTTGCAGGTGTGCTCAATACTTCTGCAGCGATGCCTGCTTTCCAGGCCAATCCCAAGCCGGTAGTAGCAGATGCAATAAAAAACGGCGACACAGAAGGCACATCAATATATCGGAAAATCTGGCGGCGGGAGAGCTGGAATACAGATGCCATTTCCAGCAGAAGAGGATCGATTTTGCGGATGCCTTCCATTACATTGGTCCATACAATCGGAAGGACCATCAGGAACACAATAAAAACAACTACCCGGTTACTCGACATCCAGACAAGTGCCAGAATGATGAACGAAGCAATCGGTGTTGAACGTATCGCGCTGACGGCCGGATAGATAAAGTGATTTATCCATGCATAGCGGGCTGTCAGGACGGCTAAAACCGTTCCTGACAGTACAGCAAGAATAAATCCTGTTTCAATCCGAAGAAGCGAATATAGAGCAGCAAGCCAGAAATCAGGCTGCCGGCACAGTTCGGCCAGTCGCCCGAAAACTTGCAGCGGCGATGCCAGAAGCAAATCCTGATGAACAAACTGATATACAATCTGCCATAGAATCACCCAGAACAACGCAACCGGAATCCAATATAAACGCTTCAGTCCGGTTTTCCTTTTCGGGGCAATATGAATCATACCAGAACCTTGCTTTGCGTGTTCTGCCGACGGTGAATCAGAGTCTGTATTATGACGCTGCAAATTTTCCGGCATTTATCGTCTCCTATCATCCTGACAGAGTTTTGCCGACATCAGGGAATCCAATAGAAATTGGAATCCGGTACTTTTCCGCCGACAGATTTAGGATTGGCATCCAGCAGAATCTGAAAAAAAGGCTCAAGAATTGACTGCATCTGTACTCCCTGAATCATAACGATATGACAATTTGGAATAGCTTTTTCAGCCAATGACGCATCAGACATGATCTGGTATTGAACGACGAGCTTACCGGCAGCTTTGGGATCAGCATTGACTCGTTCCGTTGAGGTCTTGTACTCGGCCAAAAATGACTTCACTGCATCCGGATGAGCTTCTGCAAAGGCTTTGGTAACAACAATACAGCCCATTGCCAGCTCACTTTTGGAAACGTCCTTATGTATTTTCTGCCATTCAGAAGTGAGATCAAGAGCAATCCGGTAATCAGGGTTTTTGCTGAGTACAGTAGTTACAAAGGGTTCCGGCAGCATGACCAGATCTGCTTTGCCGGCTGCAGCGAGAGTTGCCAGTTCCGCATGTTCAGCCTTATATGTAATCTGAACAGGTTCTGAAAGATGGGATTTTGAGAGCAATTCATTGAGTACATATTCCGGAACCGAGCCCTGGCCGGTAGCCAGCAATTCCCGGCCGGATAAATCTGACAGGGAATGAATCGTATCACCTTTTTCTAGAATATAGAGAACGCCAAGGGTATTAATTGCCAGGACCTTTATGCTTTGACTTGTCTTCTGATACAGGACAGCTGCCAGGTTCGTTGGCAGCGCTGCAATATCGACCTCTCCGCTGCTGAGCTGTGCGACAATATCATCGGGTGTGCCTGACAGACTGAAGCTATAATCGTTTTGTGTTGCTCCTGTATCCTGATCTAACATCAAATTTACAAGCCCCATACCTGTCGGTCCCTTGAGAGCGGATATTCTGACCGGTGTGCGTTCTGATGGTTTTGCCGTTGTTGTGTCCGCCGTTACGGGTGAAGCATTTGAGCAGCCTGCCAGGGACAGCAGCATCGCGCAAATTATAAGGGCAGCTGGGATGATGCGGCTATTGTGTAATCTTTGCATATCATGACCTACCTTCTTCTGTTTTGGCAAAACTTTTTAAGCGTACTGCCGGGACAGATCTCGTGTATAAACCTTATTACACGTGCAAGGCAATGTCAAATAATTGTCTTGCCCTCTGATGTTGCGGATGCATCTGCAGCGGGCTTTATTGACCCTGAATCCTTGCATTGTGAATTGTTTATTGCAATATATAACATTCTCGGGTTTTTCCCATAGCTTCTATTTTCATAGCATCACACCTCCGCGATATCATTAATTTCAGCCACGTTGTTAATACTATCAACAAATAGTATGGAAACGGAAAAAGAAGCAAATGCAACAATTACCAGATCCGCAGCAAAGATAGGGTAAATCATAGCCAGGTATATCATATATATGACAGGTGTAAAAAGAATTGCAGTGATAAGGCAGGAAATGGCTGCGAAGATGGTTTTTATAATTATTCCCGTCCTCTTGTTCTTCTTAAGTAAAGAAGATAGCGGAATGTAGATCATCATCATAAGCAGCGGGATAGTAAACAGGTATACCAAACCATCCACAAAAAACAAACATGCAAGATCTGCCAAGGCAAACAGACAAAGACAGGAAAGATAATATGGTTTTGTCCGAATTCCCTTTGAGGTCTTAAAATAGAACAGTGCCGCAACACCGGACACAATAACAGCGCACAGCGAATAAAACAGGATGTCCATTTCCGTAACATGCATTGTCCATGCTGCATTGGGAAATGCCAGGGCATAGAAATATGAACCGGTCCAGCCGATCAAGCCTGTCCCGGCAACGGCCCCAAGCATAACCAGTACTGCCTTGAGAAAATCCTTTAACCTGCAATATTTTTTTGCCAGAATCCATGCGGCCCAGCATAAGGCTGAGACCGCAATTACTATGGAACTCACAATCATGGCCTGATTGGGAATGATAACAAGGTTTCCTTTAATAAAAGGAAAATATACAGCATCTTCCCTGCCCTCTAATGTATCCAGATCAGCGGTGCTCATATAATCAGCCAATTGTGTTGTTGTTGTAAAGTACATATAGGCAGTATCACGATTCAAATTATCAAAGCTGTCCGTCGGTTTGTGATAGTTTTCAAGGCCATCAATCGCTGCAAAATTAATACCTTTGTATCCCTCGGCCAGAAAATTTGTAAAATCCGTTTTGTTGGGCAGCTTACTATACAGATCAGACATCCCTGATATTGCAGAAATATTTTTAACTGCTTTTGCGAGAATGGCAATACTGCCCGAGTTGTTAGCTGATGTCTCAAACATCAGTACTGAACCTTCATTTCCCCTTGCTTCCAGATTCACAATCCATAGAATTTTATCTTTCATATCCGATCGGGTTTCAATAAAGAGCCTGGAACCGACAAGTCCATCCTCCTCCCCGTCGGTAAAAAGAAAGTACATATCATTTGTCAGTTTCCCATTTTCCTTAATCATCCGCATCGATTCCAGCATGCTTGCAACACTGATCAGGTCGTCACCGGCACCGGGACCATATGCCGTACTGTCATAATGACAGACAAACATAATTCCTTTGTCGGTATCCGGTGCGTCAATTTTGACAAGATAATTAGTTGTCATCGTAAGACTCGAAGCATTTTCCACATAGTCCAAGCCCATTACATTGAATTGCGAAGTCAGATATGACTTAACGAGATCATTTTCTTTGCTCTTTGAGGGATGTGCCTCACGGGACATCTCTTTTAAGTGACTCATTGTCATATTGAAGTCAGGAATGCCTGTTTTAACATCCTTAAGAGTTATCGAAGTCTCTTTGCCAGTACCGGGGGCTTTATCGGGGGAAATCTGAAAGTAACCCAAGGCTGTTCCTATCGAAAGTATTAGAAACACCATACAAAAATAACGGATGAATCTCCATAGTCCCCTTTTCATACTTTCTTCCTCCGAACACTAAATGCAGTTTATATGCAATGGAAGCTGAGAAATAAAGTTTGTTTATAATGTCATATAAATATTATATTCTTCAGCAATTATCGAAACAAGGCTTTGTTGTCAGCTGCAGCTTTTCCCGGCAATGGAAAAAGCCCCTGCAGATTACTCTGCAGGGGCTTTTCTGGTGGGAGGAGATGGATTCGAACCATCGAAGTTAACAACGACAGATTTACAGTCTGTTCCCTTTGGCCGCTCGGGAATCCTCCCATATATATAAATGATGATAAGGTGCAAGTTGGTGGGCCTTCAGGGACTCGAACCCGGGACCGACCGGTTATGAGCCGGTTGCTCTAACCAACTGAGCTAAAGGCCCATGCTCAACAAGTTATGTGGTCAGCCTGAAGTGATTCATGCACCACACTTTTGAAGCGCAAGTAGGATTATATACATATCTTAGTAACTCGTCAAGTATCAATTTTCAACTTCAATTAAAACCTGTTAATGCAAATATACTCCGGCAGATTATTCGTGTTTGATTTGCAGGGGATTTTCTGCCGGAGCATATGTATTCAAATATGAAATGATCATCCGATAAGAGCATTACTTGCTCTCCAGATATCCTTGTTTTGTTAATAGTTCTGCCATCAGAACGGCTCCGCCTGCGGCACCGCGAAGCGTATTGTGTGAAAGGCAGGTGAACTTATAATCAAATATCGAATCCTCACGCAGACGCCCGATACTGACACCCATTCCTTGCTGAAAACCTGCATCCAGAAGCGGCTGCGGACGGTTATCCTGCTCAAGGTACCGAAGGAATGGTTTCGGCGCGCTCGGAAGGTTAAGCTTCTGCGCTTCTCCCTCAAATGCAGCCCAACGCTCGAGTATCTCATCAAGGGAAGGCTTATTCTTAAAAGATACGGATACAGCCGCAGTATGACCTTCCTGAACAGCTACACGATAGCACTGCGCCGAGATAACAGGCGCACTTGCCGAAATAATGCTGTCCGGACCGAGCGACCCCCATATCTTAAGCGGTTCCTTCTCACTCTTATCTTCTTCACCGCCGATATAAGGAATCACATTCCCTACCATTTCGGGCCAGTCTGCAAAAGTCTTGCCGGCACCGGATATGGCCTGATAGGTGCAGACGCTGATTTTTTCAATACCATAATCCAGAAGCGGGGAAAGTGCAGGCACATAACTCTGAATCGAGCAGTTCGGTTTGGCTGTAATAAATCCGCGTACTGTGCCAAGACGCTTCCTCTGTACTTTGATTATTTGGGAGTGATCGCTGTTTATCTCCGGAATTATCACAGGAACATCAGGAGTCCATCTGTGAGCGGAATTATTGGAGACAACGGGAGTTTCGAGTCTGGCAATACGCTCTTCCAGGGCTTTGATTTCATCTTTTTTCATATCAACGGCACAAAATACAAAATCAACAACTTCGCAAAGCTTTTCGATTTCGTCGGTACCAAAAACGATCATATTTTTCACATATTGAGGCATTGGAACATCTATTTTCCAACGGCCCTCTACGGCTTCTTCATATCTTTTACCGGCAGAACGGGGCGATGCAGCAACTGCAACGCACGTAAACCATGGGTGATCCTCAAGAAGTGCAATAAACCTCTGTCCGACATACCCTGTTCCGCCAATGACACCTACTTTTAATTTTGAATTCATGACCTGTTCTCTCCTTTCATACGGCACACAATCAGAATCACTCGTTGACATGTTGATTGTAAATTCAATTGCAGTTATGCCGCTGTCCTCCACCTGAGGACATTTGTGTTTGCTGGGAGTATAATATCACATCAGGAATACTCGTGCAACCTACTATTTATCTGATTTCTGCAGAAATATATCAGATGCGGTATGTTAAAATACATGTATTGAAACGCAGGGAGACAGATGCTTTATGATTACTCATGCCGGCGCCGATGCGTCGAAAGGGACTGATTCTTTTCCAATACTTGATCAGTATACCAACTATATGCAGGCGGTAAAAGAAAGATCTGTGCTCACGATGAAGGAGTACCGGTATGATCTTGTCCTCTTTTTCCGGTTTATTAAGCGCGACAGGGGTTTGGCAGAACCCGGAGTTCCCTTTAATAAAATTCCGATTAATGATGTGGATGCATCCTTTCTGGTATCAATCACCACGGATGATCTTTTCGTATTCCTGATATATCTTTCACGGGAAAGGCATGCATCAACACCGACACGTGCGAGAAAGGCAGCTACGCTCAAGTCCTTTTTTAAATATTTGTTTCAGAAGCGCAAGCTGATCCCCGAAGACCCTTCCTATGAGCTCGACGCTCCCAAACTGGGAAGACGCCTTCCCCACTATCTGACACTTGATGAAAGTATAAATCTTCTTTCTACTGCGGCTGATTCAACACATGCAAACAGGGAACGGGATTACTGCATACTCACATTTTTTCTGAACTGCGGCATGCGTCTTTCCGAGCTCAGCGGAATCAATCTCACTAATATACATGGAAATACCCTCACCGTTATCGGTAAGGGCAATAAGGAACGCACTATATATCTCAATTCGGCTTGTATGGCGGCTTTGGGGGAATGGCTTGCCGTCCGGCCGCACGAAGGCTTAAAAGACCCTCAGGCATTATTTATCAGCCGTATAGGCAGGCGCCTGAGCAACCAGATGATTCAGTATGCGACGAAGCGTCTCCTGCGTGATTCCGGCATCGACACCAATGTTTTTTCAGTACACAAACTGCGTCATACCGCTGCAACCCTCATGTACAAATACGGGCAGGTAGATATTCGCAGTCTTCAGACAATCCTCGGGCACGCCAGCGTTGCCACAACGCAGATATACACCCACGTTGATGACCAGTCGCTGCGTGAGGCTGTCGAAAGCAATCCTTTGTCAGGCATTACACCGGGTAAGTCCGCCCCAAAATCCCAGACATAGCCCTTATTTCATCCGTAAGGATACGATAAGCATCAGGTGTAAGCTGCTGAGCCGCATCTGACATGGCACACTTTGGATTCGGATGTACTTCAATTATCAAACCATCTGCTCCGGCCGCAATCGCAGCCCTTGAAAGGGCTGGCACATACAAAGCTTTTCCGGCTGCATGGCTCGGATCAACTATGACCGGAAGATGCGTTTTACTTTTAAGGACAGGAACTGCGCTCAAATCCAGAGTACTTCTGGTAGCCGTCTCAAAAGTCCGGATTCCACGTTCGCACAGAACAATCTTATAATTTCCTTCGCTCATTACATACTCAGCTGACCCAAGCCATTCATCTATCGATTCAGCTATGCCGCGCTTAAGCATGACAGGAATGCCTGACTTTCCTACAGCGGAAAGGAGCCGGAAATTCTGAGCATTTCTTGCACCTATCTGAATCATATCAACATAATCAGCAGCATATTCAATATCGTTTTCCGAAGTTATCTCACTGATGACCAGAAGACCGTGACGATCCGCTGCGCGGCGAAGAATCTGCAGACCTTCCTTTTCGAGTCCCTGAAATGCATAGGGGGAAGTTCTCGGCTTATATGCGCCGCCGCGAAGGAATTTGGCACCGCACGCCCTGATAAAAGCCGCTACCTCCTCAACCTGTTCCTCGCTTTCAACAGCACAGGGTCCTGCCATCATGACAAGCTCTTTTCCCCCGAGAACTACGTCTTTAATTTCAAAAGATGTGCCTTCGGGGCGAAATGCCTTGCTGGCAAGCTTATAGGATTCCATAATCGGAACAAGCTTTTCGACAGCAGGCAGAACTTCAAGGGAATCAAGCGATAAGCGGCTCTTATCACCAATGACACCGATGATAAGGCGCTCGGAACCTTCCGAGATGTGCGCCTTAAGACCATGCGATTCAAGCTGGTCGAGTATTTCGCGTACTTGCTCCTCTGATGAGCCGGGTTTAACTACAATAATCATGTGTCCCTACTTTCTGCCCTGTCTTCGGGCAATCTACCATACTACCTGAATATATTTTAAAAGAACATCTGCCATACTGCGGGAACAATATCAAATTCCTTTGTTCCCGGTTACATTTCTTCCAGAAAGACCTTATAGGCAAGGTATGTGAAATACAGGTCAATCTTGCTTATGACTTCATACGGCGCATGCATGGACAGCACGGGTACGCCGCAGTCAATAACTTCCATTCCCATGTTCGCCATATAAACGGCGATTGTGCCGCCGCCGCCTGCATCGACTTTGCCAAGTTCTCCGGTCTGCCAGGGAATGTTGTTTTTTTCAAAAACACGAAGAATGTCCGAAAAAAATTCACTGTTGGCATCGTTCGTTCCTGACTTGCCGCGTGATCCGACATATTTTTCCATCATAATGCCGCGTGACATATATGCAGAATTTTTGGGATCGGAAACGGAGGCGAAAGTCGGGTCAAATCCATTGGAGACATCTGCAGACAGCATCTTGCTGGCAGCTATTGTTTTGCGGTAGAGCAGTTCATCATACATGCCGCAGGATTTGACAAAGAGTTCCACCAGAAAATTCTCATACAGCCTGGACTGCGCGCCGGAGTTGCCGTAACTTCCGATTTCTTCCTTGTCTGAAAGCATGACGACAGATGTTTTGCCGGGGCGTTCCTGCTGCATAAGCGCCATCAGGGCCGGGAAAGCACAAACCTTGTCATCATGTCCGTAAGCAGCAACAAAGGAACGGTCAAAACCTACATCCCTTGCCTTGAGTGCCGGAACAACTTCAAGTTCAGCACTTACAAAATCCTTCTCAACGATTCCATACTCTTTGTTCAGAAGCTCGAGAATTCCAATTTTGAATTTATTGGAAGCATCCTTGTCGTTTACCGGGCGTCCGCCGATAAGAATATTCAGATCTTCCCCGCGAATCACTTCCGTAGCTTTTTTGGCCATCTGTTCGCTCCCCAGGTGAGGCAGAAGATCGGTGATGTAGAAAATCGGATCTTCATCTTTTTCGCCGATGCTGATAAAAATCTTGGAACCGTCCTGTCGAATTACCAGGCCGTGGATTGCCAGAGGAATTGTCGGCCATTGGTACTTCTTGATTCCGCCGTAATAATGCGTTTGAAGAAAGACCATCTCATTTTCTTCATAAAGAGGATTCGGCTTTAAATCGAGCCGCGGTGAATCAATATGTGAACCAAGTATATTCATTCCTTCGGTGATAGGTTTTTTGCCGATAACAGCGAGCATCAGGCCTTTTCCCTTTATGGACTGGTAAACTTTATGGCCGGCTGTAAGCGAAGGGAGAGTTGCAATATCCACATATCCGAGCTGTTCGACTGATTCAATGGACATGTGGACAAACTCACGTTCTGTTTTACCGGAATCAAGAAAACGTTTATATTCATCTGCCATTGCATAAGCATGGTCAAAATCATCCTGTGAGCGTGATTCCCACAAATTCGGGTAGTCAGCAAGAAGCTTCTTGTACTTATCCTTGTTCTTCTTATGACTCCCTTTTTCTACAATATCTTCGGAAATCAGCTTTTTTTCTTTGGGCTGCATAGTATGTCCTCCTTGAAATGTTATCGTACAACAATTCGCTGTGCGACAGAAATTTAGTTTTATGATACCATATTGTGAATACACTGACGAGAGTAACCGGTCATCACATATGACACAGGGGTATAAAGAATGTATACTGACAGCCACAATCACACATCAGAATTCAGCGGCGATGCCCATATGACAGCACTTCAGCTTTTTACCGCCGCTAAAGCCAGGGATTTGAATGCCGTTGTTATCACTGAGCATTACGAATTGGATTATCCGCACAAACTGGACAAGCCGCTCATGTTTGATATTGATTCGTACTTCAAGTCTTTTGCAAAATGGAAAGCTGTGATTCCGGACGGACTGCAGATCTATTCCGGCATTGAACTTGGATATCAGCCCCACCTGTGCGGTTTCTATAACAATCTCGTTTCCAGCTATCCGTTTGACTCAGTCATTATGTCAAATCATCTCTATCTGGGGAAGGATCCGTATTTCTATCCCGAGTGCTATAAAAGCCCTAAATCAGAAGTATTCGGGGGATATATCGATGAGCTTGCACAGATGGTCATTTCCTGCGATGAATTCGACATTGCAGGTCATTTTGATTACATCATGCGTTATTCCACATACGAAGACCCGACTATCCGGTATTCCGATGCTCCCGGTTCATTTGACAGATTTCTTCAGGCGCTTGTTCTAAAAAAGAAATCTCTTGAGGTCAATACGCGTTCAATCCAAAAATTGCTATCCAAAAACATTATAAATATCTGGCCTGACCGAAGTATCCTCGAACGATATAAGGCTCTTGGCGGTGAACGGGTTACGCTTGGTTCCGATTCACATGATCCTTCAACTATTGGATTCTACTTTGAAGAAACAGCTGCCTATTTGAAAACATGCGGTTTCAGGGAACTTACTACATATGTCGGGAGAAAAGAAATCCGGACTCCCATTTTATGAAGGCTGAAAATCTGCATTGACACATGCATACCAGTCAGTCCCGTATTTATATACGAGAACGGAGATATCCTGATACTTCCTGCTTTTGTCAATATTACAGAAAATCCTTACATCGCACGTCCGGACATCATCAATATCCGTGGATGCAATGCCATAGGTCATGGAAATAGAAGCAAGCGAATCCTTATACTCTGCGGAGGTCTTGTCTTTTGAATACTGACTGGAATTACCTGAACTGGTGCCCAGGTATTCTGTTCCGCTTTTTTCAAGTGCCGCCTTAGTCTCAAGTCCCCATGACTTATATTGCTCAAGATCATTTTCAGTAAGCGATTCCTGATATTTGACCGGGAAACACAGGAACATCTTCTCATAATCGCCCTTAAATGCTGCTTCTGCAAAAACCCGTGCAACATTCTCCGGGCTTTGTGTAACTGCCGAATCTTCAACCGGCGGTGAAAAATCCGTACCAATGCATCCCGAAACAGAAAGCAAAAGAAAACCGCATACAATAACAGCAGCGGCAATCTTTCCAATTATTATATTATTCCCCGCATAAGATATTCCATTCCCGATAACGCGCATAAAGATCCCCTCTCATGCCTGAAAATACGGGCATGGGAGTATTATACACTATGTTCGTCTTCCTCCAAAACATCAAAATACTTCTGCAGGTCTTCCGGAATACCGCCGTGAGATTCAAAATATTCCTTGAAAGCTGCCTTCACTGCCTGTTCAGCCAGAAGTGAGCAATGCATTTTGACAGGAGGAAGTCCGTCGAGTGCCTCGGCTACAGCTACATTTGTGAGCGAAAGAGCCTCCTTGATGGTTCTTCCCTTTATCATTTCGGTTGCCATGCTGGATGTTGCAATTGCACTGCCGCATCCAAAAGTCTTAAACTTCGCATCAACGACTATGTCGCCTTCAATTTTGAGATAAACTTTCATGATATCTCCGCACTTGGCGTTTCCGACAGTTCCTGTCGCTGTTGCATCCTCAATCTCTCCGACATTTCTCGGGTGCATGAAATGATCCATAACTTTGTCACTGTAAAGCATAATAATCTCCTTTTCCGGGTTACCCGGTCAATCAAATTCAGTTCGTTTATTTATAGCAGCGATTGCATGGTGTAAAGGCCGTCGTCTTATTATTAACGAAGTCTTCATACAGCGGAGACATATCGCGGAGCCTCTGTACAATTATCTCAAGGGCGGGAACAATGGACATGACCTCTTCTTCTGTGTTGAACTTACCAATGCTTACACGAAGCGAGCCATGTGCGATTTCGTGAGGAAGACCAATAGCGAGAAGCACATGTGACGGGTCCAGTGAACCCGATGTGCATGCAGAACCGCTTGAGCAGGCAAATCCCATATGGTCAAGAAGCAGCAGCAGTGATTCGCCTTCAATAAATTCAAAAGACAAATTGACATTGCCCGGGAGACGCCTGATATTATCCCCGTTGAGTCTTGTATGGGGAACTGCTGCAAGGACAGCATCAATAAGCGCATCGCGGATCCTGGTAAGACGTACCGAATTTGTATCTATATCGGCAACGGCAAGTTCAAGCGCTTTTGCAAAACCCATAATATACGGCAAATTCTCTGTCCCTGCACGTTTCGCACGTTCCTGCGCACCGCCGTCCATAAAATTCGTGATTGCCACTCCCTTACGGATATATAGAAGTCCGACACCCTTTGGCGCGTGGAGTTTATGTCCGGAGAGGGAAAGCATATCTATGCCGAGATCCTTGACATCAATGTGAAGAGTACCGCCGGCCTGAACAGCATCGGTGTGAAAAAGAACCTTTTTTGCTTTGCAGATGGCCGCAATCTCCTTAACAGGCTGGATTGTGCCGATTTCATTGTTTGCCATCATAATAGTTACAAGTATTGTATCAGGCCGGATAGCCGCCTCCACGTCTGCAGGGTTAACAAGACCGAACTCATCAACAGGTACATATGTAATATCATAGCCCTGCTTTGCAAGAAAATCGCAGCTATGCAAAACAGCATGATGCTCTATTACAGAGGTTATTATATGTCTGCCTTTTTTGGCGTGACGGTATGCCGCCCCTTTGATCGCCCAGTTGTCCGATTCTGTCCCGCATGAAGTGAAAAATATCTCAGAGGGTTCGGCATTAAGGCACTTTGCGATGCGTGACCTTGCATCTTCCAGCGTTGATTTAGCCCTCTGGCCTTCTATGTATATCGAGGAGGCATTGCCGTAATTCTCAGTAAAGACCGGCATCATCTCATCAATTACTTCCTGCCTGACAATCGTTGTAGCAGCATTATCAAGATAAATTCGTCTGACATCGTGTCCTGTCATTTCTACCACTCTTTTCACCAATTTGGTGACCTTTCTGTTCTCTGTCATGCACGGTCCGGGAAACAAATCCGCGGATATTTCCTTGTATCAATGTTCACATTGATTGTGCCTGCATAACATACTCTATTCTTTTCAACAAAAACGGGACGTAACAAATGTTACGTCCCGTGAAATTCTTAGTAAAACAATAGACTTTCCATGTTTACTTTATTTGTTTCTTCTCTTATCCAGCCAATCCCGGATTTTGGTCTCATATCCGAGATTTGTCGGTTCATAATAGATTGTACCTTTCATCTCATCCGGTAAGTATTGCTGATCTACAATATGTCCTTCATAGTCGTGTGCATATTTGTACCCCACTCCATAACCAAGATCAGCCATTCCCTTTGCAGGTGCATTGCGAAGATGCATTGGAACTTCTCCTGTCCTCTTCTGCTCAACATCCTGCATAGCTTTGTTGATCGCCAGATATGATGCATTGGATTTGGGACTTGTCGCGACAACAATCGCCGCTTCTGATAATAGAATTCGTGCTTCAGGCATTCCAACAGCCATAATACCCTGATATGCCGCCATTGCAACAGGAAGCGCCGACGGATTTGCCATGCCGACATCCTCGGATGCACATATCAGGATGCGTCTTGCCAGAAATTCAATGTCTTCTCCGCCGTGAAGGGCCCGCGCCAGATAAAAAACAGTGGCATCCGGGTCTGAGCCGCGCATGGATTTGATAAACGCACTTATATTGTCGTAATGGCTTTCCCCGCTTGCGTCGAAAGCGATGCTTCTTTTCTGCATACAGTCTTCAAGAACGGCGGCATCAATAGATACTCGTCCAGTTGCATCCGGAGGCGTTGTAACGGATGCAAGCTCCAGTCCCCGGAGTGCAATTCTCGCATCACCATTGGAAAGATTGGCAATATAGGAAAGAGCATCGTCGGTTATGGTGATTAGTTCGTTGCCCAGTCCTCTTTCCTTATCCGCAAGTGCCATTTTCAGGATTTTTATGATATCCGGTTCTGTCAGCGGCTTGAGCGCCAGTACGGTTGATCTGGAAATGAGCGCTTTATTCACTTCGAAAAACGGGTTTTCAGTAGTTGCACCAATCAGAATCAATGTACCGTCTTCCACATGGGGAAGAAGTGCATCCTGCTGAAGCTTGTTGAAACGATGGATTTCATCGATGAATAGTACTGTGCGTCCGGAAGGATTCAGAATCATGTTCTGGGTGTCGGAAATGACACGCTTTATATCACCGACACCGGCTGTTACAGCGTTCATCTTCGAAAAACCGGAAGCAGTCGTATGCGCTATTAGCCTTGCCAGGGCAGTCTTTCCCGTACCGGGCGGACCATAAAGAATGATAGAGGACAGACGGTCTGCCTCTATCATTCTCCTAAGCATTTTACCTTTTCCCAGAATATGTTCCTGCCCCACATATTCGTCGAGAGAACGCGGCGACATGCGGTAGGCAAGCGGTTCTTTTCCGGGTATTGTATTTTCCAAGAAATATCACCTCTATCAGATTTCGGGATACAAAGGATACCGGCTGGTCAGAGCTGCAACACGGGAAAGAATTTCTTCCTTCTTTGTATCGTAACAATTTAATGTCAGCGCGATCAAATCCGCAATTTCCGTCATATCAGCCGTATCCATTCCAAGGGTCGTGACAGCAGCAGTACCAAGACGGATACCGCTTGTTACAAAAGGCTTCTCCGGATCAAAAGGAATTGTATTCTTATTGCATGTAATATTCATTTCATCAAGACGCAGCTGCATTTCCTTGCCTGTAACTCCGGTTCCGCGCAAATCCATCAGCATCAGGTGGTTATCGGTTCCGCCGGATACCAGGGCAATGCCTCTGTCCTGCAGGCCTGCAGCCAGCGCTGCGGCATTTTTGATAATATTTCCCTGATAGACTCGAAACTCCGGTGTAAGTGCTTCTTTAAATGCGACCGCTTTTGCAGCAATGATGTGCATCAGGGGTCCGCCCTGCTGACCCGGGAATACAGCCATGTCAATCTGCTTGGCATACTTTTCCTTGCACATAATAATTCCGCCTCTGGGTCCGCGGAGTGTCTTATGTGTTGTTGTTGTAACAAAGTCAGCATACGGGACCGGGTTCGGATGAAGTCCGGCAGCTACAAGACCTGCTATGTGCGCCATATCAACAAACAGATATGCACCGACGGCATCGGCTATTTCACGGAATTTCGCAAAATCAATAATTCTCGGATATGCCGATGCACCGGCAACAATAACCTTGGGTTTAACCTGCTTCGCCTGTTCCATCAGCTTATCATAGTCAATGCGGCAGGTAACCGGATCGACCTGATAAAATTCAGAATGATACGTCTTCCCTGAAACATTCAGCTTCATTCCGTGAGTCAGGTGTCCGCCATGGGAAAGATCCATGCCGAGGATTATATCGCCCGGATCCAGTATCGCAAAATAGACAGCCGTATTGGCCTGAGCTCCGGAATGCGGCTGCACGTTGACGTGATCAGCCCCGAAGAGCTTTTTTGCTCTCTCAATGGCAAGGGACTCAACGATATCAACATATTCACATCCGCCGTAATATCTTTTCCCGGGGTATCCTTCTGCATATTTATTGGTAAGCGGGCTTCCGGCGGCCTCGAGTACGGCCTCCGTTACGAAATTCTCAGACGCGATAAGTTCAATCTTTGTGCGCTGTCTGTTTACCTCCTGCATAATGGCCTGATAAACTTCCGGATCCTCTGCTTTAATGTGTTCAAACATGACCGTTCCCTCCGCTTTCTATGATCTGAAATCTATATTGAATGTAATTTATTCTGCATACTAAGCTATTTTACTGGATTCTTACACTTCGGTAAAGTGCAAATTGTATGCTTATGCATATTGAATGCCTTATTTGGAATCAATACTTGTTTTACCCTGATTGAGCGCAAAGCCGGTCTTTAAATTAAATATAATCATAATTTATACAGTTCGTCTGCGTCAGGAGGTAAAAGCGGAATAACTTTACCTGACTTATCTTTTACAAAATAGCCTTCATCCGTAAATTTTCCGATTGCAGTGCAAGGGACTTTGTTCTCCGCTAACTTTGCCATGACATTATCCGGATACGGCGTTGCGATCAGAAGGGTTCCGGAAGAAATAAGCCGCATCGCATCAAGACCGAGAGCGGACGTTATCATCTCGGTAACCGGATGCACAGGTATGGCAGACGCCTCCAGTACAAGTCCCAAGCCAGACAATTCGGCCATTTCATAAGAAGCACCATAGATACCTCCCTCTGTCGCATCATGCATCAGATGAACGGCGCTGTGCTTATAGCCCTGTTCATTATAACTGTTTTCCTCTGGGGCGCAGGAGACTGCAAGTACACCTTCCTTCACAACACTGAGCTGGTCGAGAAACGAACGGGCTTCGGTCAGATCATCCTCAGAAAGCATAGTGCCAAGTCTATCCCCGTGCTCCATAGCCGCAATCCATGTTCCCTCAATAGCGGCAGTTTTTGTCATCAGAAGAGTGTCGCCCGGGATGGCTCTTCCCAACGGCACCATGTCGGAATTTTCAATAATTCCAAATGCGGTTGTTGTAACAACAAATCGATTGACCGCATCACTGATCTCAGTATGGCCCCCGACAATATCCACGCCAAGAGACGCTGCTGTTTCCGAAGCCTGGTCAATGATATGAATCAATTCTTCTCTTGTGGTTGCTGGGGGAGCAATAACAACCAGAAGAATTCCTGTCGGCTTCACACCGCAGGCGGCAATATCGTTGCAGGAAACATGTATAGCAAGACATCCGGACTGCATTCCGCCGGCTGTAACCGGGTCAGTGGATGCTACCAGCAGATTAGAACCCATATTAAGCCAGGCGCAGTCAGCCCCGACCCCGGCACCTGTTATAGTGCGGGCAGAAAGACGCGGCAGCCGGGAAATTACTATCTCCTGGAGCTCCTGATTTGTTAACTTCCCGATACGCATGCATCAATCCTCCTCAGATAAAGATCTTCTCAACAGAGGCCAGTCCCCTGGCAACGAGTTCCGGTATATCAAGATTCTTCTCAGCTGCAGCCATATGTTCCGGCAAAGGCCTGGTCTTGGGATGTTTGGCAACAAACACTGTACAGCAATCTTCAAAAGGCAAAATGGATGTCTCAAATGTACCGATTTTTCGTGCAGTCAAAATCGTATCGTCCTTATCGGTGCCGATAAGCGGACGAAAAACAGGAAGCTTAACAACTTCATTGGTTAAGCAAATAGCCTCCAGTGTCTGACTGGCAACCTGACCCAGGCTCTCCCCGGTAATAAGCGCCTTGCATCCGCGCTGGTTGGCAATTTCCTCTGCAATCTGCAGCATTACGCGTCTCATTGTTATTGTCAGCATATCCTGCGGGCTGTTCTGATACATCTCAAGTTGAATGGATGTGAAATCAACAACGTGCAGTGTCATGCTGCCTGCAAAATGAGAGACGATTTTAGCCAGATCAATAACCTTCTCCTTTGCCCTGTCGCTTGTATACGGGTATGAATGAAAATAGACGGCTTCAAGCGACATGCCGCGGCTTGCCATCATATAACCGGCGACCGGACTGTCAATGCCGCCGGAAAGAAGAAGCATTCCCTTCCCTGCGGTGCCGACAGGAAGGCCCCGATGACCACTGATTTTCTCAGTATAGAGGGAGATGTTTTCACGAACTTCCACATAAACCACAAAATCAGGGGAAATCACATCAACAGTCAGCTCCGGGAAAGCTTCCAGAATTTGACCGCCAAGCTCCGTGCAGATCTCAGGGGAAGTCAGCGGGAAGCGTTTTTCCCCTCGTTTGGCTTCAACCTTGAATGTCTTGAAATGCTTTGCTGCCAGAAGTTCCCCCACGAAGTCCCTGGCCTGTGCGGTAATCTCATCCATGCCGCCGTTGAATTTCCATACGATGCTTGCTGAAACAATACCAAAAACTTCCGTTACAGCAGTAAGTACCGCTTTGGCCAACGCCGGATCATCAGTAAATGTGCTGACCGGATCCGCACTCTGTAAATCAGGGCCGGCTGCTTTCGGTTCAATCCACAGTCTTGACTGACTCTGGAAAATATAAAAATTACCCAGAGAGCGCAGCCTGTATTTAAGATTGGATATTAATTGATGTTCGAATTTACCGCGATTCAAACCTTTGAGTGCAATCTCACCCATGCGTGCCAGGATGATGACCTCATGTTTTGATGCGTTTTCCATTATCGTCCTCGTTTCATTAAATATTTATCATATATATCATGTATTGATCTGCATACTGCTGCTACTTCTTCTTCCGTTGAAAAACGGGAAAAGCTTATACGGACGGCATTCTGTGCAATACTTTTTTCAATTCCCATCTCAAGCAGAACATAGCTGACTTTTTTCTGTTTCGAAGAACAGGCCGAAACCGTTGATACAAATATGTCCCGTTCCTCAAGTGCGTGAAGCATGGTTTCCGCTTCAAAAGAAGGAAATGACAGATTAACGACATATGGCAGAGAATCCGCCGGAGACAAAATAATCGGATGAAGGTCACTGACTCCATCCAGCAATTCCTTTTTTAATATAGTAACACGTGAAAGGGCATTTTCCCTGTCTTTCTCAGCTAAGGATAATGCAAGCGCAAGTGCACCCGACAGATAGGAACTTTCCGTGCCCGATCGAAGGCCGTTCTGCTGTCCGCCTCCGAAAATCAAAGGATCGATGCGGCAGCCCTTCCTGACATAGAGCAGACCGATGCCTTTTACTGCATGAATTTTGTGGCCGGAAAAAGAAGCCATATCAATTTCCATCCGGGAAAAACGGATCGGAAGCTTGCCGAAGGACTGAACACAATCCAGATGAATACGTGTTTTGGGGTTCATTCTGCTGCGGATCGCAGTAATTTGATCTACCGGCAGGATGGCGCCTGTTTCATTATTAATATGTGTGAGAGTGATGAGCGCCGTATCAGGGCGGATCGAATTCTCAAGTTCAGCAAGATCCGGTGAACCGTCTTTGCCGACAGGCAGATATGTCACCTCATAACCGGAAAGTGCCAGGAAGGAAAGAGTCTCGAGAGAGGCCTTATGCTCTGTCCTTGTTGAAATAATATGCTTTCCCGCCCTGGGATTTGCGTGCAGGTAACCTCGAATCGCAGTATTGACCGATTCAGAACCACAGGATGTAAAAGTGAGCTCATCACGGCTGCATGCAAGTATTCCGGAAAGCGTATTGAGGGCGGCTTTCTGCTTTTTTTCGGCGTAGTACCCAAGCCGATGCAAAGATCCGGGGTTGCCGAACCCGTCCTCGGAAGAAAGTTCCTCACAGATGAAGGAAACTACTTCAGGAAGCGGCTTTGTAGTCGCACTGTTGTCAAGGTAAATCAGAAGATTTTCCTCCCTTATACGGTTAATTCCGGATCAGAAAGTTCCATATCACCTGCATATTCTGCAAGTACCGGTGTTACTTCTTCGAGTAAAAACGCAGTTACCTGCTCCGGACTGCGGCCAATATAGAGATTGGGATCAAGAAGTGCTGCAAGGGAATCTTTATCCAGTCCGAAAGCATCATCGGCTGCAATTCTCTCTAATAGATCATTGGGCCTGCCTTCAACTTTAACCACAGCTCCGGCTGCCATGGAATGAACTCGAATACGCTCGTGGAGGTCCTGACGGTCACCGCCCCTGCCGGCAGCTTCCATCATAATATTTTCCGTTGCCATAAAGGGAAGTTCTTCCATAAGGTGCCTGCGAATGACCCCGGGATATACGACAAGTCCCGAAACAACATTCTGATAAATACTTAAGATTGCATCAACTGAGAGGAACGCTTCCGGAACACTGATACGCTTATTCGCAGAATCATCTAGTGTTCTTTCAAACCATTGCTCGGAAGCTGTCATGGCAGGGTTCAAAGCATCTGCAATAACATATCTGGAAAGCGAAGCGATCCGCTCCGTCCTCATTGGATTCCGCTTGTAAGCCATGGCTGAAGAACCGATCTGTGTGCTTTCAAATGGTTCTTCAATTTCTTTCAGATGCTGAAGAAGCCGGATATCATTGCTGAACTTATGCGCGCTCTGTGCAATTGAAGAGAGCGCATTCAGAACTCGTGAGTCAACCTTTCTTGAATAGGTCTGTCCACTGACTTTGTATGTGTCGGCAAAACCCATTTTTTCAGCAATTAACTGATCGAGCCTGATTACTTTATCATGGTCTCCGTGAAACAGACTCAGGAAACTTGCCTGCGTCCCGGTCGTACCTTTGCAGCCGAGAAGTTTGATATGATCGATTACAAAAGTCAGTTCCTCCAGATCGAAAAGCAGGTCCTGCAGCCATAGTGTTGCCCTTTTGCCAACCGTAACAAGCTGCGCAGGCTGAAAATGAGTAAATCCGAGAGTCGGCATGAATTTATACTCATCTGCAAAAGAGGCCAATCCGGCAATAACATGAATCAGTCTCTTGCGGACAAGGATAAGTGCATCCCGCATTATGATGAGATCCGTGTTGTCACCGACATAGCAGGAGGTAGCACCGAGATGAATAATCCCCTTTGCTTTAGGACATTGCTCACCATATGCATGCACATGTGCCATAACATCATGACGTACAATGTGCTCTTCCCTGCTCGCAGCATCATAATTGATATCATCCTTATGCAGCTTGAGCTCGTCAATCTGTTCCCCGGTTATGGGAAGCCCAAGTTCTTTCTCCGATTCTGCCAGGGCAATCCATAGCTTACGCCATGACCGGAATTTGTTGTCGGGCGAGAACAGGAACTGCATCTCTTTGCTGGCATACCTGGAATTCAATGGGCTTTCGTAGGAATTTTTCATTTTTATACCTCTTCCATGAGCTTTTCGGCTGCTGCTATCTTGGCACAGACGCCAAGAACCGAGATAGCTTTTTCAACATCCTGAATGGACGGGAATGTTGGAGAAATACGAATGTTTTCGTCAAGCGGATCAATTCCGTATGGATAGGTTGCACCGGCCGGAGTCAAAGCAACACCGGCATCCTTAGCGAGGGCAACAATTTTTCTGGCAGTACCCGGGTAAACGAAAAGACTGATAAAATAGCCGCCGAGGGGCTTATTCCATCTCCCTATCCCGGTCCCTTCCAATTCATTCGTAAGTATAGACAGGGTCATTTCAAACTTCGGGCGGATGATGTCTGCGTGACGCTTCATCACACGTTCAAGTGACTGGGAATCAGGAATGTAACGTATGTGCCGCAGTTCATTAATCTTGTCAGGTCCAATGGACTGAACCGAAGTATATTTGCGGATTCTTGCAAAATTATCCTTATTAGCAGCAATACAGGAAATACCTGACCCCGCATAGGATATTTTGGAAGTCGAGGCGAATTCATATATGCGGTTTGGATTTCCGGCCTCCAAGCACAGGGAGAGAATATCCGGCAGCGAAGCCCTTATATTCTCATACAGGTGATGTACAACATATGCATTATCCCATAAAATACGGAAGTCTTTTGCCGCTGTCTTCATCGATGCAAGTCTTTTACAGACTTCAGGGGAATATACATACCCGTCCGGATTGCTGTAAAGCGGCATACACCACATGCCAAGAATGGAGTCATCCTCAGCAACAAGCTTCTCGACAAGATCCATATCAGGGCCGTCGTCATGGAGTGGAACGGCTATCAGTTCAAAACCCAGAGTCTGGGTAACCAGAAAATGACGGTCATAGCCGGGAACAGGGCACAGCCACTTTTTGTTGTCAATTTTGGCCCATGGCTGTGAGGACTCAATCTCGCCGAAAACAAGGGCACGCATCAACGTATCAAACATGACCGAAAGGCTGGAGTTGTTGCCGATAGCCACATTCTCAGCTTTGGTTCCGATCATATCTGCAAAAAATTCCCTTGCTTCGGGTATTCCGAGCGGAAGTCCGTAGTTTCTGCAGTCAGAACCATCGGCCGCATAAATATCATCGGGATGCAGATTGCTGAGCAGCTCAGCGCCCAAGTCCAACTGTTCGCGGCATGGTTTTCCTCTTGTCATGTCAAGAGATAGCGTCTGTCCTTTAAAATCCTCATATCGATTCCTAAGTGTGATCAGCTCCTGTGAAAGCTGCGCGCGATCCATCTGCAAAAATGAAAGCATGTCAGGGTCCCCCTTGCACGTGTTTTTATTTTGTAAGTTACGGCTGCACATGTGAGCAATCATATCGTACAAAAGAAACTTGTGAATGGCTTCCTTGCACGACAAGATGAAAATTACGAACCGAACTATAATATTATAGTCTATTTTGAAAGGAAATCTCAAGTGGCTTGCATTAAATTGATAAAATTTCGATGGCAAGTATCGAACCGTCAGTCCGGTGCGTTACACATCCTGCTACAAAACGTATATCAAAAGACTCCCATTGCCGGTCCAGTAAAAACACACGGGTTGCTCGAAGCATACGGGCCATTTTCTGACTGGTGATTGCTTCCCTTGCTCCGCCGAAAGAGTCTGTGTCTTTTCGGCTCTTTACCTCAACAATATAAATACACATATCTTTGCCGAGGATCAAGTCCAGTTCTCCATATCGATGAACTGAATAGTTTCTTGCAAGAAGGGCATACCCGCGTGCCAGAAAGACCGAAAGTACTGCGTCTTCAGCCTGTTTTCCGATATCCTTCGCCCATTTGGCGTTAGCTTTTGGATCAGCATTCATAATATTCCCCTTCAACTCATTATCCGGCAAAACCAGTATCCCATATGGGATGAGTCAAAAAAGAATGAATATTCCGACAATCATCTGCAAAAACTGACAATAAGCGACAAAAGCCGGCGGATATCGTCGGATCCCTTATGATCTGAAAAATGAATAATCAGATATGACCTTTCAAAAATGTACGCCGGTGAATCGGACATATCGAAAGCCGCTCAATAGCAGCGTAGTGCTCTTTGGTACCGTAACCCTTATGTTTGGCAAAGCCATATCCGGGATACATAATATCATATTCCCTCATTATCCTGTCCCTTGTTACTTTTGCAAGGATAGATGCTGCTGCAATGGAATTTGATTTCGCGTCACCTTTGATAATTGCCTGGACGGGAATCCCGGTACCTTTCAGATCCACTGCATCTATTAACAGAAGGTCCGGTAACATGCTAAGGGATTCAACACACATCCTCATTGCTCTTTTTGTTGCTTCCAGAATATTGATGTCATCAATTACATCGTGTTCAATACGGATGACCGAAAAACATTTTGCCTTTTTAATAATCTCCCCGTAAAGAATCTCCCGACGATTCTCAGGGATCTTCTTGGAATCATCCAGACCGTAAATCGGAATATCTTCATTGAGAATGCAGGCTGCGGCAACGACAGGACCTGCAAGGGGGCCCCGCCCCGCCTCATCAATTCCGGCACAGATGATATAACCATTGATTTTTGCTTCATTTTCATAATACGATAATAAAGAATATTTTTCGATCAGCTTCTCTTCACGATTCATACTTAACCTCCAGAACGCCGGTTAACAAATCAAGTAACCGGACGATCCGGCATCTCAAGTGTTATTCTTCCGATACGTCCGCTTCTGAAGTCGTCCAGAAAGAGGGCCGAAAATTTCTCTTCATCTATTCGTCCGCCTGAAAGGATACATCCGCGGTTTTTGGCAGCGAGAAGAAATCTCTCATATGCATCTTCTATAAATTCAGGCGTTCCGGGTAAAGGCAGCTTATACCGTGCACAGAGTTCCGTCGGGTATCTGTCCATAAGCATGACCATACCTTCCATTGCAACATCGGTTATTTCGACAACTTCCGTTTTAACAGCCCCGGTAAGTGTGAGGCACAGCTGACTGCGCCTGGACCCGAGATTGGGCCATAAAACACCCGGCATATCCATGAGTTCCAGAAACGAATCAGACCGTGCCCACTGAAATCCACGTGTTACACCCGGTTTATCTCCGGTTATTGCGATTCTCCTGTTGCAGAGCGCATTAATCAGTGTCGATTTGCCTGAGTTGGGAATTCCGACCATCATGGCACGTACCGGTCTGCCGATACGGCCCTTTATCTTGGCGCGTTCCAGAATATCTGCACAAAGCTGCCGGCTGTTATTTCTAATAAGATCGAGTCCTTTTTTATGGGTGGCATCCGTAGGAACAGCAGTAATACCGCGTTCTTTGTAATGTGCAATCCATGCAGCAGTGACTTTCTCATCTGCCAGATCCGCTTTATTCAGGACTAAAAGCCTGCGTTTGTTATTTATTATCGTATTAAGTTCCGGGTTTCTGCTTGAAAAAGGAATTCTAGCGTCGCAGGTCTCAATGATAACGTCGACCAGCTTCAGCTGATCGGCAATAAGACGGAGCGCTTTACGCATGTGACCGGGAAACCAGTTAATATCGGTTGGCATATATACTCCTGCTGTATGTTTTTGCTTGTTTGCTATCAGTATAAAGGATTAACGATAAAAAAACTGCCCGGAGGTGAAAAATCACACATCCGAGCAGTCCGTCGGTCAGTACAAAAGATACTAGGAACGCCTTTTGAGCTTTTCTGTAATCTTTGCTGCCTTGCCCACACGATCGCGCAGATAATAGAGCTTGGCTCTTCTGACGCGGCCCTTACGGACAATCTCAATCTTGTCAATTTTAGGGGAATGCACAGGCAAAATACGCTCTACACCTACACCGTAGGATATGCGTCTTACAGTCATCGTTTCCGACAGACCGCCGCCCTTTCTTGCAATCACTGAGCCTTCAAAAATCTGAATACGCTCACGTGCGCCTTCCTTGATCTTCAGGTGAACTTTTACATAATCACCGATGCTGACCTCAGGAAAACTATTACGCAGGTTGTCCTGCTCAATTGCTTTTACTAAATCCATTTTTGTGTTCCTCCTTGTCCGATAGATGTTCATGCCGGATTACAGCAGCGGACCATCCCTTTTAACCTATAGAATTTTATCACAGTGGTTGCACCAGTGCAATACTATTCTTCAATTTTGCAACTTTTCAACGAAGTCAAATGTCTTCGAAGTCAGTTGTTTTCGGCGTGTTCTCTTCTTTCCACTCCAGAAGAGCCTTCCAGTCATCCGCGGAAAGAAAAAGCCGATCCAAAAGATCCGGTCTCTTCTGCCATGTCTCATAAAGCGAGGCCAAACGACGCCATTCCTTCATTTTCGCGTGATGACCCGACAATAAAACTGGCGGAACTGCTTTTTCGCGCCAAACTTCCGGCCTGGTATACTGCGGAGCCTCAAGAACACCGCCCATATGGGATTCCTCTTCATATGCTGAAGAATCCGGAAGAACACCGGGGATCATACGGGATATCGAATCAATGACAACGCATGCTGCAATCTCACCGCCGGTGAGCACATAGTCGCCGATGGAAAGTTCCTCATCGACTATTGTCTCAAGCACACGCTGGTCAATGCCTTCGTAGTGCCCGCACAAAAAAACAAGATGCTCATATTTAGATAGTTCAATAGCTTTAGCCTGTGAAAAAACAACGCCTTTGGGCGATAAAAAAACAGTGTGCGGCCGTACCTCGGCAGCTGGATCTACTATAGATTTCCAGGCTTCATAAACAGGCTCACACATCATGAGCATTCCTGTACCGCCGCCAAACATCGTATCGTCTACTTTTCTGTATGCATTTACACAGAAGTCGCGAATCTGAACGGTTTCCAGTGAAAATACGCCCTTATTCATTGCCCTTCCGGTAATGCTGGTTTCCAGGAAGCTTCGCACTTGTTCAGGAAACAGGGTAAGAACCGTAAATTTCACTGATGAATCCCCCGTCCCGGTAAACTGTTAATCATAGATCTCATAAAGTCCGTCAGGAAGCGTAACCGAAATCGTCCTGGCTAAAACATCTACAGAGGTCACCGCATTCTTCAAATATGGAATCAGCAGATCCTGTTTACCGGTGCGCTTTACAACGAGGACATCATTAGCCCCTGTCTGTAAAACATCGGAAATGACTCCAAGCTGCCCGTGCACGGAATCGGAGACCTTGCAGCCAATCAGGTCTGTTATGAAGTAACGTCCTGCCGGTAAAGGTGCAGCATCTTCCCTTTTGACAGCAAGAAACAGACCGGAGAGCTTCTGAGCCTCGTCACGATCAGTAATGCCTTCCAAAGTCAGAAGTACCGTCTCACCTGTAAATCGCTTTGCCGTAACGTTAACCGTGCGCAGCAGCTTTTCATTCGGTGAGAGGAGCATGCATTCTGCAATTGTACTGAAACGGTGCACGTCATCCGTTATAGGGAAAACTTTTGTCTCCCCGCGGATGCCGTGTGCACCGATCAATTTACCGATAATAATATAATCATTCATTAAACAATGTCCACAATAACGCGTTTGCCAGTGCGAAGATACTTCGCCTTCATGATTGTACGGATAGCCTGCGCGCGCTTGCCACCCTTTCCGATCACTTTACCCATATCTTCAGGATCAACTGACAATTCAAGAACAACCGTGTTTCCACGATCTGTTTCTTTAACGGAAACAGAATCAGGATTCGTGACGAGAGCTTTTGCCATCGAAACAAGTAAATCACTCATAGTTCTTTCAGCAAGGTGCCTTCCTAAAAGGCGCCTGCCTACCTCCCCTCATTGATCATGTAAATTGATAACAGCAAGTCACTGCTATTAAGAAATTACGCCGGAACGCTTTAAAAGTGAACGAACTGTATCTGTAGGCTGTGCACCGTTCTTAAGCCACTTCTGTGCTGCTTCTGCATCGATTTTGATCTCAGAAGGCTCAGTAAGGGGATTGTATGTGCCGATTTCTTCAATGAAACGTCCGTCTCTGGGATAACGGGCATCCGCAACTACCACACGATAGAAAGGAGCCTTCTTTGCGCCCATTCTCTTTAATCTGATTTTAACTGCCATTTTTCATTCCTCCTGTAAATATTGCCGTTTGTTTTTTATATATCCGCGCAAATCTTTGCGTGAACGACTAACTGATTATCAAAACGGACGCCGCATTTTGCCCGATTTGCCTTTGCCCTTGCCCTTGCCCTTGTTCATGTTTGCAAACTGCTTCATCATCTGTGAGGATTGTTCAAACTGCTTAATGAGCTGGTTTACCTGCTGAACGGTTGTACCTGAACCGGCTGCTATGCGCTTTCTGCGGCTGGCATTGAGTACCTGCGGATAGCGGCGCTCCTTCTTTGTCATGGACCGGATAATAGCCATATTGGTCCCGACTATGGATTCGTCAATATCCTGATCTTTGATTTTACTGCTGATGCCGGGTATCATACCGAGAACATCTTTCATGGAACCCATTTTCTGCATCTGCTCAAACTGGGAGAGCATATCATCCAAATCGAATGTATTCTTCATGATGCGGTCCATCGTCGCCTTCGACGATGCCTCATCAAAAGATTGCTGGGCCTTTTCTATGAGGGAAAGCACATCACCCATTCCCAGTATGCGGTTGGCCATACGGTCAGGATAATATTCCTCAATATCTTCAACTTTCTCACCGACACAGATCAGCTTGATAGGCTTGCCTGTTATCTGCCGTATGGAAAGTGCGGCACCGCCGCGGGCGTCGCCGTCGAGCTTGGTCATGATAAAACCGTCCAAACCGATCGCCGCTTCAAATGCCTGGGCTACATTGACAGCTTCCTGTCCAATCATGGCATCTACAACAAGAAGCTTCTCGGTAGGCTTGACCACCTTGCCGATTTCAATAAGTTCCTGCATTAGATCCTCATCAACAGTCATTCGGCCGGCCGTATCAACTATGAGGGTATCACACAGCATGTATTTCGCGCGTGCGACGGCCTTTTGGGCTATCTCCGCGGCGGACTTCTCTTCCGGCATGATAAAGGATGGTACCCCGACCTTTTCTGCCAGTATTTCGAGCTGTCTGGCGGCTGCGGGACGATGCACGTCCACGGAAGTTACCATCGGCTTTTTGCCGTTCTTCTTAAGCATCAGTGCAAGCTTGCCGGCCGTTGTCGTCTTACCTGCACCTTGCAGTCCATAAAGCATAATTACAGTAAATCCGGAAGGAGACACTGCAATTTTACCGGAAGTAGAACCGAGAAGTTCTACGAGTGATTCGTGTACCATCTTAACAATCTGCTGGCCCGGTGTCAGGCTTGCCTGAATCGCCTGTCCCTGGCATTTTTCAGAAGTACTGGCAATAAATGTCTTAACAACAGAGTAATTCACATCCGCTTCCAGAAGCGCCATGCGGATTTCCTTCATCATATCTTTGATATCCTGCTCAGTAACACGTGCTTTACCGCGCATGCGCGCCGTAATGTTCTGCAGTTTTCCTGAAAGACTTTCAAACATATCGGTTCCAATCTGTCCCTTAGGGACGTCTACAATGTGTTCATCAATTCGGAAAGCATCAGATGTGCCCTCTTCGTATCATTTTTTTCCAAAGCATCCACTGCATCCCTGATGACTGACTGCTGGCTCATAAAACGCTTGATCAGTCCTAGTTTGGCTTCATACTCTTCGAGGGATCTGCGTCCTCGCGTAATTGCATCGTGAACGGCCTGACGGGAGATGTTCTCCTGCTCGGCGATCTCTGCAAGCGACATATCCTCTGCAAAATGAAGCTCCAGTGTGGAGCGCATCCGTTCTGTTAAAAGCTGTCCGTAAAAATCAAGAAGCATACAGGCATCAAAGACTTCCATAAAACTCCCTCACTGACTACTTCGAATAGGATACAGTAAGAGGAAAAGAGTGTCAAGTACTTATACTTGTCGGAGGAAAAAATATTAACCTCCGCAACTCCCGGGCGGATAAACGCATCTTGTATTTGGCCGTTGCATGTTAACGCCCTGCGAATGTAAAAGCAAAGAGAATATACTGATATTAACTATTTCCTGTTTTTTCTTTTTCTCGCGGCAGCATTTACGATTATTGCAGCAAGAAGACCAAGGACTACTGCAGCGCTTAAAACAATAAATACAATCAACTTGTTGTTATTGCCGATGATAATACTGTCGTATATCTCATACAGCGAAAATGCAAGAAATGCGCCGCATAGAAACGGTAGTAACCGCGAAAATGCTGATTTAAATTTATCCATTTAGCTTATCCTCCCCTTGCAATTATTTCACAAATTACAGTCCTGCTTCTTTTGCAGATATGCTTCCCTATTCCGGTAAAAGTGACTTCACAAATGCCTTCGGGTCAAAGTCCATCAAATCTTCGACACCTTCACCGAGTCCTGCTAAAAGGATCGGACAGTGTGAGGAATATGCTATGGAAATAGCGACGCCGCCTTTGGCATTGCCGTCAAGCTTTGTAATTCCAACACCGGTTAGGTTAACCGCTTTCGAGAATACTTCTGCCTGTATGACTGCATTTTGTCCCGTTGTGGCATCTATGATCAGAAGTGACTGACAAAATGCAGACGGCGCCTCACGGTCAATAACCCTGCGTATCTTGGAAAGCTCATCCATCAAATTTTGTTTGTTATGCAGACGCCCGGCTGTATCGATAATCAGGACATCTACTTTGCGCGCAAGGGCCGCGTGAATGGCATCGTAGCATACGGCTGCCGGGTCAGATCCTTCTGCATGGGAAATAACCGGTGTCTGCGTGCGGTCGCCCCAGACTTCAAGCTGTTCTATGGCAGCGGCGCGGAAAGTGTCGGCAGCAGCTAAAAGAACCTTCTTGCCCTGCTTTTTGTAACGAAGGCAAAGTTTACCGGCTGTCGTTGTCTTGCCGGTGCCGTTGACGCCGACCATCAAAATGATATTCAGCGTATTGTCTTCGAGAGCCAGTGTTTTCTTTTCGCCGAGAATGCTCAGCATCTGTGCGGATAAAGAAGCCAGTACCTGCTCCCTGCCTGCGTCACCGGTCGTTTTTATATTTTCACGGATAGCATCCATAATGGAAAGTGTGGCTCCGACGCCGACATCCGCCTGCACCAGCAGTGTTTCAAGGTCCTCAAGCATATCTTCATCAAACCTGCCCATCCTGGCAGATATTTTCGAAAATCCATCTGAAACAAAGTTTCTGGTTTTTTCAAGTCCCTTTTTGAAAACATCAAAAATTCCCATATGCTGACTCCTCTGTTCATTATACAAAATTTAAATTAGTACGGCCGGAAACTGCGGAATTTTTTCGTTATCCACAACAGGATCAGGCGTCGCCCAGCCGCATGGACAGGATTTTGGAGATGCCTCTTTCCTGCATGGTTATTCCATACATGCGGTCACATGCCTCCATTGTACCTTTGCGGTGCGTTACAAGAATAAACTGCGACTTTGCTGTATATCTTCTGACAAAATCCGTGAAGCGATTAACATTCACGTCGTCAAGGGCAGCTTCAACTTCATCCAGAACGCAAAAGGGGGACGGCCGGAGCTGAAGAATGGCAAACAAAAGGGCGATAGCCGTGAGGCATCGTTCACCGCCGGACAGAAGGGTGAGACTCTGCAGTTTTTTGCCGGGCGGCTGCGCCCGGATATCAATTCCGCAGGAAAGCACATCTGACTGATCCTCCAGCAAAATCTCCGCGGTTCCTCCATTGAATAGATCCATAAAAACCAATTTGAAATTCTCATTGATCTGTTCAAACCGCTGCAAAAACTGCTGTCTCATCTCCGTGACAAGATCGGCAATAATCCCTGCAAGGTTTGCTTTTGCTTCTTCAATATCATCCTTTTGCTTCGTCATAAAGGTAAAGCGTTCGTTCACGCGGTCATATTCATCAATTGCACCCAAATTAACCGGACCAATATCCTTCATTTCATTTTTAAGCTCAGTAACGCGGCGCTGCGCAGGCTGGGGATTATCAATTTCAAGCCGGAATGCCTGTGCATTGTCATACGTAAGTTCATGGTCTTCCCACATCCGGTTTTTCATTTCATCAACGTCCGTCTCAAAGCGCTCCACTTTGGCCTGCATACGTGCCTGTTCGCCCTGCATGGATGAAAGACGTGAAGCAGCAGACGATATCCGGTCAATAAAACCGGACAGTTCCTGTTCGAGCTCTTCCTTTTCAAGCTGAAACGCTTTGATTCTGGCACTGATATCAACTTCCCTGACTTTCAGTTCGTCTCGTACGAGGCTTTTTGCTTCCTCTTCCCTGATGAGGGAAATAACTTCCTGCCTGGACTGCTCCCGCTCGTTCTGGCGCTTAACCAGACCGTCTGCATATCCGGATTTTTCACGCTGGATACGCTCGGATATTTCGATGGCACCGCGAAGGGATTCCTCAATGGAACCGACTGAAATCCGCAGATTGCCTATCTCATTTCTAAGATCATCGAGCTGTTCCTGGACGGCTTTATTCTGTTCATCAGTCTGTGACTGTGTCTGGCGAAGGGTTAGTATTTCTTTTTCACAGGCTTTGATTGTACTTTGACAATCCTCCTGATCCTCTAAAATCAGCATTCTCTTTGATGAAATTTCCGCGGTTTCCTTTTTTATAAGCGAAAGCCGCATGTGCTGCCTGTCATTTTCAGAACGCAGATTACCAAGGACTGCGTCAGCCCTGACACGATCCATTGAATACAGATGGAGCTTTTCATCGAGCGAAGACTGTTCCCTGGCAGCTTCCTTGATTTTACGGTCGAATTCCTCTTTGTCAGACTGAAGAGCAACAACAACCTTTTCAAGGTCGGCAACGGAATTGCGAAGGCTTTCGAGTTCGCGTCCGCGTCCCAAAAGACTGGTCCCCTGTCTGCGGATACTGCCGCCGGTCATCGATCCGCCCGGATTTACAACGTCGCCCTCAAGTGTTACAAGGCGAAAAGAGTGGGATGTTTTTGCTGCAATCCTGAGTGCGTGAGGAAGGGTATCCGTAATGATAATCCGTCCGAGAAGATTCTTGATAATTCCGGAAAGATGACCGGGGAATTCAAGTAAATCCGATGCGATTCCCAGAAATCCTTCGGCACTCTGGCATGTCTGAAGATATCCCTGTTCAAGATCACGCGGTCTGATTACATCGACAGGCAAAAAAGTTGCGCGGCCCAGATGATTTGCCTTCAGGTAATCAATCAGGAAGGTAGCATCCTTATCTGTCTGTGTGACAATATTATGGACGGACTGTCCAAGTGCAATTTCAATGGCTATTTCATATTCAGAAGGCACGCGGACTAATTCACCGAGCACGCCGATAACAGCCTTTTTAAGGTCCGGATTCGATTCCGCAGCCGTCAGCAGGCGGCGAACGGGTTCCTGATATCCTTCACGGCTTTTTTCCAGCTCTTCAAGCGTGCGGATCCGGTACTTGTTGTTATCAAGTTCCCTTTTTTTCTGTTCAGCATTTGTGGTAAGTGCGGCGGCTTCCCTGCGAAGCTGCTCAAGTTCGGCTTTCTTGTCCGCAAGGTCGGAAGCTGTCTTTGTTGATTGGGAGGTCAGATCCTTAAGTACTTTATCAGCATCTTCAAGCTTGATCGTAAGACCGTCCAATTCATTAACAGTGAGAATTCTTTCCTGGGAAAGGGTTTTTACTCTTGAATCAAGAAGAAGCAAATCCGAGGAAAGAATCCTGGCATGTTCTTTGTCCTCAAAAAGCTCTTCCTGAATATCTTCCATCCGCTTACGCAGCTGTGCCAGCTTGTTCTGCGACTGGTCAATGGATGCCAGCAGCTGCGACATTTCTTTTTCCTGAATGGCAAGATCCGAAGCGTAGCGGTCTTTCTGCAGGCGGAGGGCCTGGATTTTCTTGTCCTGGTTACGAAACTCAGTTTCAAGACGGTCAATTTCAGATTGGGCAGTCCCCTCTTCATTTTCGCTGAGATCTATCCTTGATGAAAGCTGACTGCGCCTGTCAAAAATAACGGCAATCGAGCTTTGCAGCTCGTGAACAGAATTTGAAACTGCCTGCGCCTGCGTCCGCGTCTCCTCAAGCGTATCTTCAAGCTGACTGGATTTTTCCGAAAGGACACGATTCTGAGTCCTCATTTCCAGAATGGCATCTTCCTGTTTGCGGATATCTTCTGTCAGTGAATTGGTCTCTTCGACGGACGCAGACAAAAACGCCTGGTTCCTGTCAATCAGATGAAGCGCCAGTCCAATATCAAGTGCTTTCCATTCTTCGTATATCCGGTGATATTTGCGTGCCTTTTCAGCCTGATCCATAAGCGGTCCGACCTGTTCTCCAAGTTCGGAGAGAATATCGGCAATACGGATAAGGTTCTGTTCCGTAGAGAGAAGCTTTCTCTCCGCTTCGTCTTTTCTGACTTTATACTTAACAATTCCGGAAGCCTCTTCAAGTACCTTGCGCCGGTCCTCAGAACGTGTGCTTAATATTTCATCAACACGTCCCTGGCCAACGATAGAATATCCATCCTTGCCCAGCCCGGTATCCATAAACAGGGAGACGATATCTTTGAGACGGCAGTTCACGTGGTTCAGCTGATATTCACTCTCCCCGGAGCGATACAAACGTCTGGTAACCTGGACTTCCGAATAATCAACTCCCAGAAGTCCGTCCGAATTATCAATGGTCATCGAGACTTCAGCATAATTCATTGCCCGCCTGGACTGCGTACCGTTAAAGATGACGTCCTCCATTTTGCCGCCGCGCAGTGTACGGACGCTCTGCTCTCCAAGAACCCAGCGGATGGCATCCGTGACGTTTGATTTTCCGCTGCCGTTCGGGCCGACAATTGCAGTCATACCTTTATCAAATTCAATGAGAGTGTATTCCGGAAAAGATTTGAAACCCTGAATCTCAAGTTTTTTTAGATGCATGCAGTTACACAATCCTTCCATCAATATATCGATAACAATTATATACTAAAAAAACCGGATCATGAATACTTAATCATCCATTCCCTGTAGGCGGTTTTAGCAGCTTCCTGCTCCGCAAGTTTTTTGCTGTGTCCGGTTCCCTGCCCGAAGACCTGGTCATCCAGCAAAACAACGGAAGTATATCTTCTGTCATGAACAGGACCTGTTTCTTCGATTATTTCAAAACGTATGGAATGCACATTGCCCTTTGCCTGTGCCAGTTCCAGAATCTTGCTCTTATAATCAAAAACAAGTTCGCCTGACAAAGCGGTCTCAATTGAATCGGAAAGAATCCGAAGAATCAGTTCTTTGGCCTGCTCGAATCCGCCGTCAAGATAAACAGCTGCAAAAATGGCTTCCATTGCATTGGCAAGATTGGAGGGCTTGTCACGGCCTCCCGTGCTCTCTTCTCCCTTGCCCAGCCGCAGATAGTCACCCAATCCAAGTTCCCTTGCTTTCGCCGCAAGAGTAGCCTCACAGACGATCAGGGCACGTGTTTTGGAAAGATATCCTTCGTCACGGCTTTTCTTCTGATGAAAAAGTGCATCGGCAGCAACAAAATCAAGAATTCCGTCTCCCAGAAATTCCAGCCGCTCATTGTCGTATGCAGATTCAAATTTATGCTCATATGCATATGTTGAATGCGTTAGAGCTATGGCAAGCAGTCTTATATCTGCAAAATGATAACCGAGAAGATTCTCAAAAAAAGAAAGTCCGGCATTCTCTGATTGAGAGATTATATCCTGTTTCAAGATAAGCCCCTTTTCTTCCGGAAAAGCAAAGAGCTCCCTCAAAGAAGGAGCTCTATTGCGCAAACCGGTAACTAAAAATCAAACATTTGCCTTGATGAACTCGACAGCGTCGCCAACGGACTTGATACGTTCTGCTTCCTCATCGGGAATTGAAATACCAAATTCCTGCTCCATTGCCATAACGAGCTCTACGATGTCAAGAGAATCAGCATTCAAATCATCAATGAAGTTTGACTCCATAGACACTGTTTCACCATCCACACCCAGTTGCTCAACAAGAATTCCTTTAACACTTTCAAAAATTGGATCACCTGACATCATTAATTTACCTCCTGGTTGATTGTTTACACAATCGTCTTACATTGTTTGTAGCTGAACGCCCCTTAAATGTCAATAAGAAAAATCAAATCTTTTCAAAAACGTTTTGATTCTCAAAGTTTTCAGGTGCTTTCTTTAAAATAATGAATGTTTTTTATCAGGTAGTCAAGTCCTGAAATTATAGTCATAATGACCGAAATCAGGAACAAAACATCCCCTATGCTTAAAATTACCACAGAAATCTGTTCTGCGGCAATACCGGAAAACAGACGAACCGAAAGTAATTCAATCAACTGTTCAAAAAGCAAATAAATAATAGCAGTCATCTGTGTTACTGTTTTGATTTTACCAATCATGGCGGCTGCCATGACTACGCCCTTCTCGCTTGCAACGAGCCGGATTCCGGTAACCATAAATTCACGAATCACGATGATAATCACAAAAACAGATGAGATACGTCCCAATTCCACAAATGCAATCAATACGGAGATGACCAGCATTTTGTCCGCAAGGGAATCCAGAAACTTTCCAAGATTAGTAATAAGGTTGTATTTTCTTGCAATTTTGCCGTCCGCGAAATCAGTAAGTGATGCTATAACAAAAACAATCCCGGCTAAAATCCGGCCATAACTTGTAACAAAGAGATTCCAGTCTGCCGGTTCAAAAGAAAAAATACGCACCGGCAGAAGAAATAGAAGTACAAACGGAACAAGAAATATTCGCAGCATCGATAGTTTATTAGGCGTATTCATGATTCTGTCACTCCTGTAAGATCATAAGCTGAACAATCAACTATGCGTATTGGATAGGTCCGGCCGATTTCCAGAGGCTCGCTGGTTGCAGCAACGTATATGGAAGGATCCACTTCAGGAGCTTCCCCATAACTTCTTCCCACGTAGAATATACCATCATCTGAAATTGTTTCAATAGTCACATCCGTGACAGCCTGCATTCTTCCCTGATTCTTTGACTCGGATATCCCCTGCTGCAACGCCATAACCTGGCGGTATCTCTTTGCCGAAATATCTTTTCTGACGCGGCCTTTCATGTCAAAAGCCTCGGTTCCTTCTTCAGGGGAAAATTCAAAACACCCCAGACGGTCGAAACGCCAGATTGATATCTGCTTCAGCAGATTATCAAAAGCTTCCTTAGTCTCCCCGGGAAATCCGACCAGTACCGTGGTCCGGAGAATTATATCCGGAATCTCTTTCCTGAGACGTGCAAGGGAATCCGTTATCATCGCTGCCGTATCATGTCTCTTCATGCTGTGCAAAACCGAGTCATCACCATGCTGAACAGGCATGTCGATATAATGTGCGACCTTCGGATTGTTTTTGATTTCTGCAACAAGTTCATCCGTAATTCCGTCAGAATATGTATACATGATACGGATAAGCCGGATTTGAGGAAGTTTGGACAGTTCGCGAATCAACTCGGGAAGCATGCGTTTCCCGTATATATCCATTCCATAACGGGTTGTATCCTGAGCTGTAAGAATAATTTCGGAGGAACCGGAATCCGACAGATATACTGCCTCTTTTACAATGTCTTCCATGGATCTGGAAATATAAGGTCCCCGAATAAACGGAATCGCACAATATGCGCACCGGTTCGAACAGCCTTCGGCAATCTTCAGCCAGGCATATGTATTGGTTGAAACTACACGGTCGGTCCTCATATGGGAAAGGCTGCCCGGTTCACTGACAAAGTTCTCTACAGGTCCTGAATATTCTCCGTACAGTATACGGATAGCCCTTGCAATGTCCTGGTAGTGCGATGTACCGAGAATCTGATCCACTTCCGGTATACTGTTCCTGATATCTTCCGCATACCTTTGGGCAAGGCATCCGGTAACAACAAGAAAATCACAGTTACCCTGCGGCGACTTAAAGTCTGTCATTTCTAAAATTGTATCAATAGCCTCTTTTTTTGCGCTCTCAATAAAACCGCACGTATTGACAACAATTACATCAGCATCGGATGGATCAGGAACCATCTCCATCTGGTCATCCAAAAGAATCCGGGTCATGCATTCGGCATCAACCAGATTTTTGGAACATCCCAGGGAAACAATGTAAACATGTATCTGTTTTTTGTTACTACTCAATAAATATACTCCTCAAATTATCCGGATACTTTCCGCGGAACAGCGTGATAACAACTTATCTATTTTACATCACGAATCCGTTTCCGCAAAGTATCCATTGAGAGAGAAGTAGAATATCCTCTCGAAAGAAGAAAGCGAAATGCTTTATTCATCCACAATTCCGCATCAAAAGGATCCTGTAAAATTTGCTTTTGGAGCTCCGGCATAAGCCTCGCATCAAAGAGCTCCATTATAGAGACGTCGTCTTCCGGCATGATTTCAAATGCCTCGGAAACTATGTCCTTCGAAATTCCGGCATTATACAGACGCTGCTGTAAAGATCGTCTGCCCTCAGCTTTCCTTCCTTTTCTGGAAGAAATAATTGACCGCGCAATGCGCATATCATCAATATATCCGTCTTCAATCAAACTGGTCACAACTTGCCCGGAAATCTCTTCAGACACTTCCTTTCGGCTTAAATAGTCAGCTACCCTGCCGCTTGATTTATGGGATATTCCAATATAGGAAACGGCAAGAGACCGTGCCTCTCCAAAGGAATCGATCAAGTTAATGTCCTCTCTTTCAGAAGATGCAGATCTGTCAGATTAAAGCGCAGATCAAAAATCAATGCCAAGGATATCTGATTCAGCAGCCGGATCATCAACTGATACTATTGCATCAACCGGAACCGCTTCGAGCGAGCTGCGTATCTTTAATTCAATTTCATCTCGGATAGCAGGATTTTCCTTGAGAAACGTGCGTGCATTGTCCTTGCCCTGGCCGATTCTCTGTCCATTGTAAGAGAACCAGGATCCGCTCTTATCGATAATATCCTTCTGAACACCCAGATCGACAATACAGCCTTCCTTTGAAATTCCTTCTCCGTACATGATATCAAATTCAGCCTCTTTGAAAGGAGGTGCAACCTTGTTCTTTACAACCTTAACCTTTGTGTGATTACCGACAATGTCAGTACCGTTGCGCAGGCTTTCCGTGCGGCGCACATCAAGACGGACTGATGCATAGAACTTTAGGGCGCGCCCGCCGGTTGTCGTCTCCGGATTTCCGAACATTACACCGATCTTCTCACGAAGCTGATTGATAAAGATACATACCGTACCTGATTTGCTGATAACGCCGGCAAGCTTACGAAGTGCCTGGGACATCATGCGTGCCTGAAGACCCATATGGGAGTCCCCCATCTCACCGTCTATTTCTGCCTTCGGAACAAGAGCTGCAACTGAGTCAATAACAATAACATCTATTGCTCCGCTTCGGACAAGCGCTTCTGTTATCTCAAGCGCCTGCTCACCGGTATCCGGCTGGGAAATAATTAACTCATCAATATTAACGCCGATTTTGGCCGCATAGGAAGGGTCAAGTGCATGCTCTGCATCGATAAAGGCAGCAGTCCCTCCAGCTCTCTGGGCCTCAGCAACAATATGAAGGGCAACAGTAGTCTTGCCTGAAGACTCCGGCCCGAAGATCTCAATGACACGGCCTTTGGGAACCCCGCCTACACCCAAAGCGATATCGAGAGTCAGGGCTCCGGTTGGAATTACCTCTATCTGCATGCCGGTTTTTTCACCAAGCTTCATTACTGCACCCTTGCCGAATTGTTTTTCTATTTGTAAAAGTGCTGCATCAAGTGCGCGAGCACGGTTAGAATCTGACTTCTGTGAAATCACCTCATTGGATTTACCTTGTTTATCAGCCTTTGCCATAATTTCCTCCTCGTCGAACATTCGTTCTTTATGTGTTTATTATATTAATAGCTTACATGGAAGTCAATCGGATTTGCAAAATACTTTTCGACAAATCCTTACAAAAAGAGACAATACCGTACAAACGGCAAATGTTTATGCCGCATGATTCTTTCTTCTTCTGATACGGTCAACAAATGAACTCAGTTCTTTCATCTGCATCGCACGTGCTGCCAGCAGGTATCCTCCGAAGCCCGCCCCACCGCGAACCGCCAGCCATGCAAGCTGTCCGATTTTGCTCTGCGGATCAACGGGAAGAACATTGACTGCATACACGACAAGAAGCAGAACACCCAGGCAGATACAGGAACGCACGATAAATGCCCCAAGGCTTCGAGGAGCCAGCTGCCTGTTTTTTCTGTATACAGAGGATAATATAATTGCTGTGATAATGCTTGTCAGCGAGTAAGCCAGTGAAAGTCCCAGTGCACCTACTTCAGACGTTGAAGTTAACATGCCGAGGTTCTTAAGGATTAAGCAGAGTACAGCAGTCAGCAGCATCGATAAGGCACCTGTCAGCAGCGGTACTTTCGTTTTTCCGATCGCATAGAATGCCTGATTGTAAATAAAGACAACCGTCTGTGCTATTACGGCCAGGCAGTACCCCATCAGAATCAATGCCGTAGTATCCCTCGAAGAGAGTGAATAGGATGCCTTCCATTTGAAAATTGCCTGGACAACATCAAGCCTCAGAGCAAGAAGAAGTCCTGCGGAGGGAATCGTTAAAAACAGCGCATTCCTAAGGCTTTTCCCAAGAAGAACCCTTGTTCCTTTATAATCATTAGCGGCAAAACGGGCCGAAAGGGATGGCAGCATGACACTTCCGACTGCTACGGCAAATATACCGTAGGGCAGCTGCCAGATCGTCTTTGCATTATTCAGCGACTGAATGATGCCATCATTAAATCCGCCTGTAAAGCCTGTGATAATAATCGTATTCAGCTGAACAATTGACGCGGATATCATAGTAGGAACCGCCAGGCTCAGGAGTTCCCTGAAACCTTCATCATGAATATCCAGGGAAAGGCGAAAACTTTTCAGTTCCCTTCTTGCCATAAAAAATTGAAGCAGAAAATAAATGGCGGCAGAGGCTGTGATCCCTATGGCAGTATTGATAACCGCCTGATTCGTTTGTTTTCCAAAAACGAGAATGGAAATAACAACGCATATATTATATATTGTTGGTCCGAAAGCCGTTGAGGAGAATTTTTTGTAAGCATTCAATATGCCGATGCACAAAGCGGCCAGCATCATGAAAAAGACCTGCGGGAAAAGAGCCTTTGAAGACTGCGCGGCCAGGGATACAATTTCCCTGGTTTTTGCCGAGTAAATCAGAGGGAAAATCCAGTCCGACAGAAGCATACCGAGGGTTGTTGCAGCAAGCATGATCATCGTCATTACGGTAATGAAAATGCTTACGCTGCGCCAGCCTCTCTTCTGGTCGCCGCGCTCAATTGCGCGGGCAAGCGTCGGCGTTATTGCTGCCTGAATAGATCCGCCGACAAGAAGCTGAAAGAAAAGGTCCGGTATTTGAAACCCCAGATAGAAAGCATCCACTTGAATATTATTAAATCCAAACTGAATACCGATAAATATTTCGCGTAGAAACCCGGTCCCCTTTGAAAGCGTAAGTCCGACGATCATCAGGAATGTAGCAAGCGCCATACTCGCCGTTCGTTTTATACGAGGCTCGTTTCCAAGCTTTGACTGATCTGCCGGCTGCCCCATATTTATATAAGCCTTTTACGGATCAGATTGAATGCCTGAAGTGCGGCGACGCGGCGAATGCGCATGCGGTTGCCACGCAGCTGGATTTTCATTACAGCTGTTCCGTTTTCATCTGAAATAGCCAGGTAAACAAGTCCGACAGGTTTTTCCTCAGTCCCGCCTTCGGGACCTGCTATACCGGTCAGGGATACCGCTACATCGGTATTCATAAGCTTCCTGCAGCCTTCGGCCATCAGGACGGCACATTCCTCACTTACAGCGCCCGCGGAGTTCAGAACGGCCTCTGGCACGTTCAGGACGGTTGTTTTAATCCGGTTGGAATAGGAAACCACCGATCCGGAAAATACTTTTGATGCTCCGGGAATATCGCCGAATTCGGAAGACACCATTCCGGATGTACAGCTTTCTGCAAAAGAAATAGTTTTACCCAGTGAAAGAAGCAGATCATATGCGACTTCTTTCATGGACCGTGTCCCTATCTCATAGATATGTTCTCCAAACCGCATCTTTAGTTCATTAATGACCGGAGTCAGAAGGTCCGGATCATTTTCGGAATCAATACGCTGCGTCACACGGAACATACATTCACCTTCGGCTGCATACGGAGCAATCGTAGGGTTTTCCTGGGAATCGATCAAATCCTTGATCTTTGTCTCTGCAGCAGATTCACCGATGTCAATCAGGTGCACATATGCAGTCCTGAGCTTGTACGGTGATAATTTTTCGAGAATGGGGCGAACAGATAATGTGAACATCGGTACGACTTCCGACGGAGGTCCCGGCAAAAGGATCAGTTTCGCAGAATGATCCGGATCCTCAGCAGTCGGAGCCGGACAGTCGAACATAGCTCCCGGCGCGGTTCCGTTTGTGTTTTGAAAAATGATGGCCGGGGTCGGCAGGATAGCCTGCTTTAAATTATTTTCCGTCATTGCCCGCCCAAGACGGTCGAAGTACCCCATAAGCGATTTGTAGCTTTCTTCATGGAGAACAAGCGGAAGTCCGGCAACCGCAGCAGCTGTTTCCATTGTAAGATCATCCGTTGTCGGTCCAAGTCCGCCGGTTAAAATAACAAGATCGCTTCTGCCTGCACTTTCTTTAATCTGAAGTGCAAGGCGTTGGGCATTGTCTCCGACAACAGTCTGTCTAAAAGACGGAATGCCAAGATCGGCAAGCTGTTTTGCCAGATATCCCGCATTCGTATTCAGGGTGTGTCCCATTAGTAATTCTGTTCCGACGCAAATAATCTCCGCTCCGTGAATCTTCTTCTCTTCTGTAACATTCATATTTGTGTCACTGCCTTCCTGTAATTCCTTTATAGGCATGAATTGTATTTTGCAGAAGCATGGTAATTGTCATTGGACCGACTCCGCCGGGTACCGGCGTAATTGCACCGGCTACTTCGGATACGCCTGCAAAATCGACGTCACCGCGTACTTTCCCGTCCTCGCAGCGATTAATCCCGACATCAATAACTATTGCGCCCGGTTTTACAAAATCCTTTGTAACAAATCCCACTTTTCCGATTGCCGCAATCAATATGTCAGCCTGGCGGCAAATTTCCGGAAGATTTTTTGTGCGTGAATGAGCAATGGTAACCGTGGCATTTTCAGCAAGCATAAGCTGCGAGACAGGCTTACCAACAATATTGCTGCGCCCGACCACGACACAGTGCTTTCCCGTAATGGAAATGCCCTGGTTTTTCAATAGTGCCAGGCAGCCTAAGGGTGTACAGGATACAAGGCACTCCCTTCCGATAGAAAGCAATCCTTTGTTGACCGGATGAAAACCATCAACATCCTTCTCCGGTGAGATTGCACAGATAACGGCAAACTCATCCATTTGCGGGGGTAATGGAAGCTGGCATAAAATCCCGTGTACTCGAATATCCTTATTCAAAGTATCAATCAGGTCAATCAATTCTTCCTGGGATGCATCAGCAGGCAGCTCATACCCGAATGATATTATGCCGACCTGATCACACGCCTTCTTCTTGTTTGTGACATAGATGGATGAGGCAGGGTCGTGTCCAACCTGAATCACTGCAAGGCCTGGCGGGCAGAAATGCTTCAGTCCCAGACCGCTTAAGAGAATTTGATGAACCTCATCTGTCATTTGTGCACGAAGCTGGGCAGCGACTTCTTTTCCGGAAATAATTGTTGCGGCCATATGATTTATCCTCCCTTTGCTTTAATCTCCAGCCATTGCGACTGTGAAATCAAGAGTTTTCTTGGTTTGCTTCCTTCAAAAGGTCCTATATATCCTTTTTCCTGCATCCGGTCAACTAACCGGGCTGCACGCGGATATCCAATGTTCATTCTGCGCTGCAGAATGGAGACTGAGGCGCATCCGGCAAGAAGAACGATCTCGACTGCCTGCGGCAGAAGTTCATCCTCATCCCCGGGGTCCCTTTCGTTAGGCTTAAGACCGCCTGGTGTGGCGGAAATAATCGCCTCCGCCTCATCAGGGTCATATGTACCCATATTCTGTGATTTCAGATACTCAATAACCGACTCCACTTCTGCATCCGATACAAAAGCGCCCTGTCCGCGCTGCGGCTTCGCAGCACTTTGGGGATAATACAGCATATCACCTTTTCCGAGAAGTTTTTCAGCACCTGCCATATCGAGGATAGTACGGCTGTCGACCTGCGAAGCAACTGCAAATGCAATACGGGAAGGAATATTAGCCTTGATAACACCGGTAATGACATCGACAGAAGGCCTCTGCGTTGCAATCAGCAGATGAATACCAGCTGCACGGGCCATTGCCGTAAGGCGGGCGATGGATTCTTCAACTTCTTTGGCGGCTACCTGCATCAGATCGGCAAGTTCATCAATAACAATAAGAATCAGAGGCAGCGGCGGCTCTTTTCTCTTGCTGAGTTCTTCGTTGTAACCGCGGAAATCGCGGACGGAAGCCTCTGCAAAAAAACCGTATCGCCTTGTCATCTCACCGACGGCCCAATTCAGCGTATTCGCCGCTTTCTTGGGATCAGTAACAACCGGAGCCAGAAGATGGGGAATTCCGTTATAAATGGAGAGCTCAACCACCTTCGGGTCAATCATAATGAGTTTGACCTGGTCAGGTGTCGCCTTACAGAGAATACTGATCAAAATCGAGTTGATGCAGACGGATTTACCGGATCCGGTGGCACCGGCAATCAGTAAATGCGGCATTTTGGCTAAGTCGCAAAAAATCGGGTTGCCGGGAATATCACGACCGAGAGCTGCAACCAGCGGAGTTGTATTTTTCTTAAACCCCGGTGAATCAATGAGGCTTCTGAGTGTAACCGGTGTTGTTTCCACATTGGGGATTTCGATTCCGATTGCCGATTTGCCCGGAATAGGAGCCTCTATGCGGACACCTACGGCAGCCATTGCAAGAGCCAGGTCATCCGTCAGATTCACAATACGGCTGACTTTGATACCGGGACCGGGAGTTAATTCGAATCGCGTAATGGCGGGCCCATGAGTTATATTGACAACTTTCGCTATGACTCCAAAGCTGGCAAGGGTATCCTCAAGTTTTTTACCCTGGGCAACCAGTGCTGCCTGGGTTGACCTTCCGGAGTTATCTATGATATCAGGCATTAAAAGGGACGACGGTGCAACTTTGTACGGCTGCCTTGGAAATGCAAGTGATATCTGTCGATTTCTGGATTTATCGGCCGGTATTTTAACCGAAGAAGGATCCGCTGAAGTCACTGCATAGGAATTGGAAGCCGTATGTGCGGTATTATCCGAAGAAAATACAGATCCGGAAACAGGAGAAAGAACGCTTTTCGGAACAGATGATGTACCGGAATCCCGTTCTTCTGTCATATCCGTTCTTTCGTCAAAATCATCCTGTCCGCTGGTGTGTACATCATACCCATCGACACCGATGCGGCGAATCGGAATATGTGCTACGGAACCTTCCGACGGATGTGCTAAATTCATCTGAATATCAAGCCAGGTCGATTCTTCTTTTTCCCTTAAGAACCCGGGAATTTCAGAAACCGCCTGTGCCTGTGATGTCGGGAATGGTTCCTTGGCCGATCGAATAAAATCAGTCTCCACAAGTGAATCCACCGGTTTAACCGGTATATCCTTTGCTTTTGTATACACCTGAGGCGGATTCGAAAGGTCCACATCGAAAGGATTTACCGTACGATGGGAACTGGCAGCCATCGGTGCCTGCGTACCGTCAATATCAATGAAACCCTGACGGCTGTAAATATCCGGCTCGTTGAACGGAGAAATGTCTTCTGAACGAAGCTGGGTTAAATCAATTTGTGTACCGGGAAAGCCGTCGGCTCCTTCAATGCCGGCTGATTCGACAGACCGCGAATCAACTTGGCGGGAGAACGCACGCAGTGACTGAGCACCGGACCTGATGGCACCCGATGCACGATTGCCTGTTGTACGGATTGCTTCTGCGGTACGGGTTGCAGTACGGGAAAAAGATACGTTAAAAACAAGGCCTATCTGCGAAACAATAAAGGCGATCAGTATAATCATCGCTCCCGTTTTGGCAGCAATCGTCTCAAGGCCCAGTGCAATCGATCCTCCAATGACACCGCCCGTCAGAAACGTTGTTGTATCGGAAGCTGCTGCTTTAAGTATATTCGGATCGTTCCCTGATTTCCAAAGAATCACAAACCCCAGGTGTGCCAGGGATATGTGTCGAGTCTCATCGAGGCACAGAGCGGTAATCACCTCCCTGCTGACCGTAAAAACAGGAAACAGGGCTGTAGCCGCAAGCAGTACAAGAAGTACCGACATAACCCTCCGTGGAGCTACATCGGCACGTTTTTCCAATAAAAAATCAACGGCAGCATACATAAAAAGTACAGGAATTGCATAAGCACAGACTCCAAAAAGTCCCTTGCCCAAAGAGCGCAGAAGTTCTCCGAGCATACCCGTCGCCGGTGCCGGAAGATAATAGGACACACCCAGGATAATGGCAAAGGCGAGAAAAACTACGCCTGTTACTTCCCGTCTATGGTTGACCGGAACTGCTTCCATCAGAGCCCGACCCTCCTTGCAGTTTTTAACAGGGCAACTACTGTCTTGGCATCACGGATTTTGCCGGATTCAATCTTGCCCAGAAGTTCAGTTAAAGGAATCTTTTCAACACTTAGGAATTCACCTGCATCAAGTGAGCTTTCCATCTGATGCAGACCGGTTGCCAGAAACATATATAATGCTTCCGCACAATATCCGGGGGAAGGGAAAATGCATCCGAGGTCTTCGACATGATCCGCTGTAAGTCCGGTTTCTTCACGAAGTTCGCGTATCGCACAGTCACGCGGCTCCTCGTCTATTTCCAGCTTACCGGCAGGCGTCTCAACAAGAACCTGCTGAAACGGCGAACGGAACTGGCGGACCACATAGACATTCATATCATCATCAAGAGGCACAATCGTTGCACCGCCGTTATGACGTACTATTTCCCGCTTGCTGACCGATCCGTCCTGAAGCCTTACATCCATGATCTCCGTAGCGAAAACCCTTCCCGTAAAAAGGCGCGTATTATTTAGGACATGCTCAGTTGGATCACCCGGATGACTGTCACCGGCCGGATAATCAATCTGCGGATATGGCTCTCTTTTTCCAAAAGATTTACTGTTTAAATCATCACTCATGATCCGTATCACCTTCCCTGTTTTTTATTTTAACAACTTCAGCAACAGCCAGTGCATCGCATCTGTTATTGTATTCATGGTCTGAATGCCCCTTGACCTTGCACCAGGTAATCCTGTGGAAGGAAGAGAGACGGTCAAGCTCCAGCCAGAGATCCATATTGCTAACCTGTTGTTTGGTGCTGTTCTTCCAGCCGTTACGCTTCCAGGAAATAAGCCATCCCTGCAAAAAGGCATTAACCAGATAAGCACTGTCACTATACAGATGAACCGAACATGACTTGTTGAGTCTTTTCAGTGCTTCAATGGCTGCAGTCATTTCCATCCGATTATTCGTTGTTGACTCTTCACCGCCTGAGACTTCTTTTTCCCTGCCCCCGGCAACCAGTATCGCTGCCCACCCTCCCGGTCCGGGATTCCCGGAGCAGGCACCGTCCGTATAGATCTCAACCTCCAAGTCCTTTGCCACAGATGTCAGCCTCCCGCCAGAAGACGAGTCTTATCATCTGCTGCTATAACGGCAGCTTCAACCGCTGCACGAAGTCCGAATTTTTCCAGAGCGAGAACTCCCTCAATTGTTGTTCCGCCGGGTGAACATACCTGGTCTTTAAGAACAGCCGGATGGGTCCCGGTCTCGACTGCCAGCTTACCTGAACCGTAAACGGTCATTGCAGCAATCTCAAGGGCAGTTGCCCTCGGAATACCAAGCTTAACGGCCGCATCGGCCAATGACTCAATAAAGAGCATGACATAAGCAGGACCTGTACCCGATACACATCCGATGGCGTCCAGCATTTTTTCATCACAGGGGACGACCAGTCCGCATGTCTCAAGGAGCGAAAGAACAAAGGTCATGTTAACTTCATTTACGCCGTCGAAACAGACTGCATTAACAGCAGCGCCGACAAGTGCCGGAGTATTGGGCATAACCCGGACAATAGGAGTACTTTTGTGAAGAAGATTACGCAGACGCATTATCTTTACGGAAGCGGCAATTGAAATAATCACTGTACTCGGAGATAGTGACGGGAGCAATTCCTGCAGCGTTTTATCAACAACCTGGGGTTTAACGCAAAGAAGGACATAATCAGCATCCAAAACAGCCTCTGATGCTTTTGTAAAAGAAGTACAGCCTGTTTTTTGGGAAAACGATATAACTTTATTCTCATCAGAATCACAGACACGAATGTCCCCTGCCTGAAGGATACCTTTACTGAGAAAGCCCGAAACCAGTGCCTGTCCCATATTTCCAATCCCAATTACCGAAAAAATCATCTAATGATTCCTCCTCTCTCATTTACTGCATTTATGATGTGTGCAACATTTTCTTTAAAGAAATGATAACATTCAACTTGACACGATGCAAACCGTCCATTAAACTTGTGAATGTTTCATTTACATGACAGCAGCGGCTTCAAAAAATATATCCGTACAAATGATACAGGGGAGTGGCTCAACGGTAGAGCAACGGTCTCCAAAACCGTCGGTTGCAGGTTCGATTCCTGTCTCCCCTGCCAAAAAAAGTCCTGAGGTTGTAAGACTTCAGGACTTTTTTGTCTTTTTCAACAGATATTCACTATATCAAAATTTCCGTTCATGATAAAAAATATTGCTGAAATCTCAAAAACCGCAAAGAGGATGTTTCACTGAGGCTTTCAATTGACAATTTCATTTGATGTTTTCATAATGTAGACAGGCAAGGGCTTCTATCCTGCCAGGTATGCAAAGGAGGCTGAAAAAGATGAAATTCGAACATTTATTTGAGCCAATTCAAATTAGATCACTGGAATTAAGAAACAGAGTTGTATTCCCTGCTATGGCAACCAATCTGATTTCTGACGGCGGCTATGTGACGGACGCTCTGATAGACTATCACACAGCCCGGACCAAAGGCGGAAATGGCCTGAACATCACGGAAGCAACCTCTGTGCACGCGCCTTCTGCCCCACGCAATTTTTTAAATATAAGCGATGATAAATTTATACCCGGTCTCAAAAAATTTACCGATTCTATCCACGAAGCCGGCGGAAAGGCATGCGTGCAGCTATGGCAAGGAGGATTTGTTGCGGCAATGGGCGACCCTTCTGCCCAGATTATTGTTCCGAGCGATATGCAGATGGCTCCCGGTGTCGTTATTCCGGCCGCAACCATTGATACAGTGAGGGATGTGGTCAAAGCCTTCGGTGACGCTGCCGGGCGCGCGGTGGAAGCTGGTTTCGACACAGTTGAATTCCATGCTGCGCATGGTTACTCCCCCCATTCCTTTTTAAGTGCAGCAATCAATAAGCGTACGGATGAATACGGCGGTTCACTTGAGAACCGCGCAAGATACTCCCTCGAATGCATTGAATCCATTCGGAGAAATATACCTGAAGGTATGCCGCTTCTGATGCGAGTTGTTGCACAGGATGATTATCTGGAAAACGGCCTGACTATTGATGACATCATTGCATTTGCCAAAATGGCCGGTAAAGCCGGAGTAGATGTCCTTGATGTATCACGGGGAAACGCACATTCTGCAGGTGTTAAATTCGAAGTGCCGCCGATTGACCTGCCCCGCGGATTCAATGTCGACAACGCCGCACGTATTCGCAAAGAGACCGGCATGATCACTATTGCTGTAGGCCGTATCAACGACCCGAAGCAGGCTGATGATATAATTTCTGCAGGTAAGGCGGATATGGTCGTTATGGGCCGCGCTCAGATTGCCGATCCTGAATTCTGCAACAAAGCAAGAACCGGTAATGAAGAAGATATCGTCCGCTGCATCGCCTGCAACCAGGGCTGTGTCGACCATTATACGAACAAAGCTGAGTTTCCTCATCTCTCATGCCTCCGCAATCCGGCAGTCGGACGGGAAAAGGAATTCGAACTGATTCCGACCGCCGATCCTAAAACTATCCTGATAGCCGGCGGCGGTATGGGCGGAATGGAAGCTGCAATCACATTGGCAGGACGGGGACACCATCCAATCCTCTGCGAAAAGGCATCCGAGTTGGGCGGACAGTTTCTTCAGGCTGGCCTTGCTCCCCGCAAAGCAGAAATGCGTGACGCAGCTATTTCACGGGGGCAGCAGACCTACAAAGCAGGTGTCGACGTCCGTCTCAACACAGAAGTCACACCACGGCTCATCGATGAAATTTCTCCAGACGCAGTCATCATCGCGACAGGTGCGGAGCCGGCTGTCTTCGATATTCCCGGAATACACCGGCCGAATGTCTGTACTTCCTATGATATTTTTTCCGATCGTATACAGGTAACCGGTAATGTCATCGTCGTAGGCGGCGGTCTCATCGGCCTTGAGGTAGCTGAGTATCTTGCCGAAAGAAAAGTCAATGTTACAGTCATAGAAGCACTTGAAGGAATAGGACGCGAATTGGGCACTTTCCGCAAAGTCTGCGTAATGGAAAGCATGTACTGTTACAATATTGCTTCCATGGATAAAACAAAATGTATTGAGATTAAGGAAGGTGCCATGACAGTTGAAAAAGATGGCTCACTGCAGGATTTGAATTGTGACTACGTTGTTATTGCCATCGGCTCAAGGCCAATAGACTTTTCAGCAATCAAGCAGCACTGTGACAAAAATAACATCAGAAATTATGTAATCGGTGACGCATCCAAGCCGCGTCGTGCACTTGATGCGATTGCTGAAGCAGCTGAGTTAGCAAGGAAGATTTGAAATGCCGGCTATTAGAACCTCAAAGTGTTAAATTGTTATGAAAAACGGGTTGCTGCAAAATTGACTGATATCAATAGCGGCAACCCTGTTTTCTATGGCCAGATATCTTCCGGATCCACTCCATACACCTGCACAACCTCAAGTAACGGGCTGTTCGCGATGTCTTTAGGGGTAACGATCATACCAGAATCCGAATCGAGATCGAAGCCGAATAGCATAAATGCTTCCCAAACAAGATGGGAACACTGCGTGCCTGATATTTCTCCTGGCTTTTCATATTTCGGACTAAGAATGCCAACCGTAAAATCATAAGGTATATTTTTCAGATTTTTGAGAGCCGCCTTTGAAATTTCGTCCAATAATTCATCAGAGGTTTCTTTGACACGAAAAATCATAAAATCAGGATAGTTTTTCCATTTGTCCGTCTGCTGTACAAGTGAATTGGTACCCAGTACAGCTGATTCCAGCGCTTCCCCCTGCCCTGCATCCACAATGATCGCTGCATGTCCGTTTCGCCAACCGAATACATGGGAAGATTTTGTAATTAGAATATAGCCGTTATGAAGTGGTGCAAGTTCTGTTCCGGATGTGAAATTGCCATTTTCATCAACAACAGATTCTTCCCTGGAAATCGGACTGTTTGATTCACAGACATAATTTATTTTCTTAAAAAAATTTTTCTGAAAATCGAGGATCGCGTTGACAGGGTCAGGAGATTCTGTTCTTAACTCGTCAATGGATGATTTACCCAACCCGGTTTGATAAAAAAGAATCTTGTAATCCTCTTCCGTTAACTGTTTCGACGATAAGATATGACTGATATTTATTTGTGGATAATCAGGTGCAATATGCGCATAAGGCTCTGCCATGGCGCCGGAAATAAGAAGCCCGCCGGTAATGATTAATGAAATTACGGCAATTACAATTATTATTCGTATGCCCCGTCTTTTTGCAAATCTCACTGCTGTCACATCCTGACTTATGATTATGATATTCAATTTGGTAAATGCTTATAACCATACTGATCATTTTTCGAGATTGTATTTCATGAAATAAGAATTCATTCCCTGGTTTGCTGCTAATTTATACTTCCCTTTTTTACCATTTGGTCACGGATAATAATTGCTTCATTACATCTATTCGTGATAACACCATTTGCGCCTTCCGAAAATACTTTTTCTATGGATGCTTCCGAATCAATTGTCCATACATAAATGGGCTTATTGGTTACATCCTTATGACTAAGCAAATCTTTCGCCACATCATACACTGGAATAGAAATGAAATCAATTCCAGCATTATTGATGTCAAATGTTTTATTCAATGCTATGAATCCGGCCGAAATTTCAGGCGCCAGTTCGTTCACTTTGAGCACGGTGTCCCAATCAAGGGATTGAATCAAATATTTATTTTCAACATTTTTGCTCTTAAGAAGATTGACTACATTTCCCACAAAGTCCGTTGACTCTTTTCCATAAATTTTAATTTCAACATTCAAATTCTGATCCAGTTTTATCGCTTCATCAACAAATTCACTCAATGTTGAAATGCGGCTCTCTTTACCGTTTTGCTTCAGAATAACAGATTTGACTTCCTCCCTGTTCATCTTACGAATGTCTTTATCAAGACCTGCTAATCTCTTTAAATTATTGTCGTGTATTACAAACAACTCACCGTCAGCGGACTCCACTACATCCAATTCAACATAATCAGGTTTAAATGCAGCAGCTGCGTCCAGCGATCCGAGGGTATTTTCCACTGCATTCACAAAATAGCCGCGATGGGCCATTACAACGGGCTGGCTATTTGCCGGCAGGTTATTGGCCGCATCTTTCTTCTTTGTATTCAGCCAGATCGCGGAAAATGAAATTGCAAGAACAACAATTAATGAGACGATTACAATAATTCTAAGATGCTTTCTTTTCTTTGTTTTGTTCATCCTGATCACCCTTTTTTTATATATTATTTTTATGGTAAAGTACTATGTAATAATCCTGTCCTGCAATATGCTGCATCTGTTGATCAATCAATTCAAAGGTTGGATTCAATTCTGAGATGTTGACGGGTATTGGTTCCCGATAGCCTGAACAAATGACATAATCAGGCATTCCATTAATTATATACATATTCTGTGTATTCAAAAAGTCAGGATATGTCGTTGAACTGATATGCGGCATATGAAAAATACGCAGTTCAGGTGTCGTATCAGTCAGATCATAGTAACCCAGGTCACCGGAATTATATAATAAGATGCTTGGATCCCTCTTTTGTCCTTCCGCGTCCCAGGAAGTTAGAATGGTGTCTGCAATTTGCTCAACGCCCGTTTTTTTATTATTCATAATCGGTGAATCAAATATTTGCGAATTACATAATATAATAATCAAGACCATTCCTGCCATAATCCCATAAGACCTGAACAGCGGGCTGGTGTGTAATTTTTGCCGGGGTTTATCGGACTGCCAGAATTTCTTCCAAAGCATCATAAAACCTATCTCACCAACACCGGTAAAGCACAATATCGGAATGAAATAATAATGATAGGACCGTCCGCTGATATAAGTCATTATAACAAGTCCGGCACATGTTAAAAAGTAAGTCAGTTCTCCAAACCGAGTCAAATTAATGAGCTTTGCACGTATAGCAAAAAAGCCATAGCCTGCACACATAGCGGCAGGTAAGTTTAAACTGGCTGCGGTAACAACTGCTCCAATAAAAGAAAGATTCTCACTTTTAATTGTTTGTGATGCATATATCATATTAAACCGAACGTAGACACTCCAAAAATCAAAAAAACTATTTGTAACAAACATATAAATTATACATGGCAAAGCTGCCGTTAAAACTCCTGCTGAAAAACATGCTGATGCCTTAACAAATGACCGCCATTCTTTTTTTATCAGGAACAGCAGAAATACCATACCGCATCCGGCCAGAAAAAAAACAGTCAGATTTATTTTCACGAGTAGAACAATGCCTGCAAAAATACCTTGTATATAAAATCCGGATGTTTTTATTGTTTTCTTTTCAGGACCGGCTTCATTCTGTTCATGAAATAAGTGAACAAGAAAATAGAGCCCCCCCATATAGCATGGAAGCACAAGCTCTTCAGGAGAACCTCCGCCGGCTTGATAAATCGGATAATTTAAAAGAAAGAAAGGAAAAACAAGACATACCCACAAACTGGCCTTTTCTGACAAAAATAACCGGGAGGTCAGGAAAAGATAATACAGCGATAATCCAAGGGAAAGACTTTGAATAATATAAAGACTTATCATAGAATGCGGAGTTATTTTTGCAAGGACAGAAAAAAGAAGAAGCAGGAACGGTCCCTTTTGTTCAAATATATCCCTATATAAGACAGCGCCTTTGGACACCGCCCTGCCAACATCCATATACAAATTCACATCCGAACCGGTCTGATAATTGAATAATGAAGAATTCTTCGAACAGAAAAACAAGAGTATCGCGGCGTATTCAGTAAATAAGATGATAAACCAAACAGCACGTGCCCGGTCCTTATTGGCAAACGACCGGTATAGACGATTTTGTCTGGGCTCAAAAATATATTTGTTATCTGCCTTACTCATAGAAAATCCTCAAGACAGGTCAGGAAATCGACAATGAATACTTCAATAGCATCAGCAGCACAAGGTGTGCCGGATAAAAGACATAGAAAAAATACTTTTCCCACCGAGCCGGCTTTGGGCGCGGCTTGTCGAGAAGCAGGATTCCAATGGAAAATACAGAGAAGATCTCCATGAGAATCCAATACATTGCGGTTGATGAAAAGCTGATATTGAACAAAGCCCATGCCAGATTAAGACCGAGTATACTCAAAATCATAATTTTAAGGGCATGCCGGTCTTCCGCAAGGGTAAGTCCGGGTTTGCGGATATTTTTCTGAATAATGTAAAAAATATATACGTAGAACATACCGAATATATTGTAGTCCGGATTAAAAAAGGTTGTAAGACCAATAATAAGAATTATTAATAGCATTGCCAGGACACTCCCAAGAGATGCTGAAATGGAATGTCCGTAAATTTCAACCTTTGGCGAGGAGGAGGTCTTCTCTTCCCTGCCATTCTTTGGATCGCCGGCAGCACTATTCTGCGAATTACCTGTGAGTAATGATCTGCTTGTTTTCTCAAGGAATTCAGCCGCAGCCATCATAAGGATAGCAAGGGAAAAAGTGAACATTACATTGGTAAAAGTACCTGTATGCGTTAAATATGCTGTGACGGCAAGCATAGCCTGCGTAATACAGGCAAACAGAAACATACGCAAAAAATAGCGCGTCCGATTCTTTGTGCGTAAAAACCCAAGCGCTATGTAGTATGCAAAAATCGGAAAAGACAGCCGGCCTATCAGTCGAAGGCCGATTACAACCGGCTCCGGCATGAGAAAACCAAGGTAATAACCAATATGATCAACAATCATCAGGAGCACGGCAATCCACTTTATCATTTCGCATCCGCCTTACTGAAATTACTATCAATAATTATACAGCAAATGCAATTTCATTACTCAACTTTCATTTTCTCAATCAAACAGACTGATTATCTGATCAGGCTGCATACCTGGTATGACAAATTCTGCATCTGTCAAATTCTCCGGAAGACCAATTCCGACAGCAAACATTCCTGCCGACCGGGCTGCTTTTAAGCCTGCGGCTGAGTCTTCGAATACAATACAGCTGCCGGGATCTATCATCATTTTTTGAGCAGCAAGCAGGAATACCTCAGGATCCGGCTTGCTTTTACTGACATGCCGTCCGTCAATAATTACATCGAAGTATTCGGTTATACCCAGTCGATCGATAATGAGGGGTGCATTTTTACTGGAAGACCCAAGGGCGATTCGAATACCTTTCCGACGCAGTTGCTGAAGTGTATTACGGGTTCCCGGAAGAAGAGCCATATTGCTGCTGTTCTGAATCATGTCCACATAGAGTTTGTTTTTGCGCTCAGCCAATAAACTACGTTCACGCTCGTCGAACAAGCGAAAACTCGCGGTTCCAGGTAAAGCCAGCGACAATATTATCGACAGGGATTCCATACGGCTTACGCCCTTAAGGCGTTCGTTATCCTGATAATCAAACGGAATCATCAGCTCATCTGCGAGCTCCCTCCATGCCAGGTAGTGAAAAACGGCGGTATCTACCAGGACCCCATCCAAATCAAAGATGGCGCCAATATATTTGCTCATGTGTTTCTCCTAATAGCATTGCATTTATAATTTGTGATGAATGGACAGATTTTCTTGCAGCCGGATTATGTAAAATTCTATTTCAGACCTTTAATCTGATAAATTAGAATTCCTAGCGTGTTCTGTTCAAGGGGCATATTTTCACTTTGAAGCATGACAGAACTTTTTATAGTCTTACCGGATAAATCTTCCACGCTTACCGTAATTTGCTTTTCATCCCACAGGACATACATCAACCTTTCGGAATCAAGATTAAGAATATCTTTTCCTGCGGCTCCTCCGAGAGCCAGATATAAGGCGTCTTCCTGTGAAGGTATATCCGCCCGGCCGTTCTTTTTCCAGGTACCGGGTGCATATCCATTATCAAGATCTACGAGCAGGGCTTTCCCTGATTTGAGGAATACCGGTATTCTTTCCTGACCGCAGTCAGAGTTGATCACAGCCGGCCCGGTTACGGTCTCCCCTGTCCATAGATTTATCCATGAGCCTTCCGGCAGATAGACAGATCGTCCCGGCATATTCTGCAAAAGAACCGGAGCAATCAGAAGATTGCCGAAAATATACTCATCGTCGACTTCATATGCATATTTATCCCGGGGGTATTCAAGCATAAGAGGCCGCATCATCGGGAAACCTGTCCGGGCACTGTCCACAGCAAAGGAATAGATGCTCGGCAGCAGGTTCATGCGAAGTGCAAAATGGAAACGAAGCTGGTCAGCAAGTTCAGGTTTGTCATAAAAGGCAGCAATATTCCAGGGGCTTCTGTCATTGACTTTCTCGGAAGAGCCCATGAGTTCTGCGAACTGTCCGCCAATTGGTTCCGAGTGCCACTGCATGACCGGTGCAAACACCGCCCATTGGACGGAACGGCAGTACAGTTCAGGATCCGGCATAGGACCGGCAAATCCTGCTATATCAAAGCCCCAGTAAAGAATTCCGGAAAGACCGGCAGAAAGGCCGGCTGTAAGGACATGCCGCATTTCATCCCACGTCGAGATCTGGTCCCCTGCCCAGTGAATCGGTGCACTGCGTGAACGGGTATAACCGGCTCGGCTGAACAGTACCTGATCCGGACTGTTATTTTCATAATACGCGTCCGTATAAAGTCTGGGATAGTCATTGATCATCTCTTTGCCGGTCATCCCGTCGGAGAAAACGACCGATTCATCATATATGAATTCGCCGCCGTCTGTCTTGTATCCGTCGACGCCCATTTCACTGAGGTATTTTCGTTTTGAGAACCACCATTCACTGGCATCCGGGCTCGTGAAGTCCGGCACAAAAGAACCGGAGAACCAATGTCCCTGAGGTATAACATACGGAGTGCCGTCCGTATTTCTGACAACAAACGAATTTTTAACGGCATAATCGATGTCCCGGTCATGCTGAAGGCATACACGCCCGGGTTCAAGCTTCTTAAGGACAGGAACCTGCCAGAGGAGCAGCCTGATTCCGTTTTCATGCAGCCGGGCAATCATTCCGGTGGGATCCGGCCATTTGCCGTCTTCGGGAAAAACAAGATCTTTGCCCTGCAGCGGCTCTTCTCCTGTCGTGGTATGGTACTTTGCATCATTCCACAGGTAGAAGGTCGATTCATCACTCCATGCTTCGATGACAAGTACCGATGCAGGAAATTGCTGGGCAAGCGTGATCTCCATCTGCGATTCTACAAGAGTCTGGCTGTTCCACCGGTTTGCCGAGATCCACGGCCCGAATGCCCAGCGCGGAGGCAGCGGCGACACACCGAGCAAAGATGACATACCCTGCAGAATTTCACCCGGTGTACCGGTAAAATAGTGCACATCGGGAATTTTTCCGCATCTGTCATACGGCAGCTCAAACAAAATACTGCCTTCAAATGTGAATCGGGTTATCCTCTGCGTATCGGCAAATATTCCAAGTCCCGTATCAGTAAAGAAAAAGGGTACAGGCAAATATGTCTTTGCGCCTTGTTCCGTGAATTTTTCCTCAACATGAATCTTAATTTCGCGGCCGGTCTGATCAAGGACATCAAACCGTTCGCCGAGCCCGAAAATGTGACGGTATGCCCCGCTAATACGAATCTGTACGGCTCCCGTTCCCTGCTCGGCAGTGAGTATGAAAGACTCTGTATCTGTGTTAATGGTATAGGGTGCTGCGAGATTTGTGATATCGTTAAAATCCAATTTCATAGTATTCTCCCTACCCCTTTACTCCGCCAAGCTGTAATCCGGCCTTAAAATATTTTTGTGCTGCTGCGTACAGTGCAAGAATTGGAACCATGGAAACAAGTGCGCCTGCCATCATAAGATTGTATTGATTCTTGAACTGGCCGCTCATTACATTCAGAAGAATAGGCATGGTAAATTTACTGTTCGACTGCAGCATAACCAGCGGCAGGAGATAGTCGTTCCACGATTCCATGAATAGAATAATTGCCAGTGTGGCTAGTGTTCCTTTACACATAGGAACAATGATCTGAAAAAACGTCCGTCCGAGTGAGGCGCCGTCCATGGCAGCGGCATCCATATATTCATCCGGTATTGTTTTCATTTTCTGGCGGAGCATAAATACCGCAAACGCGCGGAATAGTCCCGGCAGAATTAATGATGTAAGTGTATCAGTCAGGTGAAGTTCGGACATAACAAGATAAAGCGGAATGAAAAGTACCTGTGTTGGTATCATCATAGAAGCCAGATACAGAAGAAAAAGCGCTTCCCTGCCGCGGAATTTGATCTTGGCAAAAGCAAAGGCAGCCAACGAAGAACTAGTAAGAGTAAGCGCAACGGATGCAGCAGCTACCGTAAAACTATTTCCGATTGATCCTGTAAATCCTTCCGTGGTAAAAAGTCTGCGGAAGTTGTCGAATGTCGGCGCTTTGGGAATCCATTGAATCGGCAGAGCCATAAGTGCACCTTTGGTTTTCAGCGATGTGCTGATCATCCAGAAAAGCGGAACCAGCATGACCAGCGCAATAATCGTTGCCAGCAGATAAAACAGGAATGTACGCAGCCAGTTTTGTTTATTCATAGTGCACCCACTTTCTCTGCGCAGAATTTTGTAATATCGTTATTGCAAAGATAATTGCAAATAGAATCCATGAATAAGCAGCAGCATATCCCATTTTGCCGAAGCTGAACGCAAATTTGTAAATACGTTCTACCATGACCTGTGTGGCTCCGTTGGGACCTGCATCCGTTGTCATAACCATTACCTGCGGGAATATCTGGAATGCATTGATAAGGGAAAGCATTACTACATAGAATGTTGTCGGTGACAGAAGCGGAACTGTTATTCTGCAGAATCTCTGCCATGCGTTCGCACCGTCAATTTTAGCTGCTTCGTAATACTCGGGGCTGATGTTCTGAAGGCCTCCCAGAAAAATCATTCCATAAAAGCCCATGTCTTTCCATACACTGGCCAGAACGATCGAAGGCATTGCCCATACTTCGCTCTGCAGCCATGCCGGTCCCTTAATTCCAATGAACCCCAACAGGTCGTTAATCGGTCCATATTGCGAACTTAAAACCCATTTCCAGATCAGCGCGCCCGCCACCCATGATGTCAGCACAGGAATATAATAGATAATCCGGTATGCGCCGACGGCTTTGTGGTCGGAGCCAACGATAACAGCTAGAATAAGAGACATGATAAGCATCAGGGGCATATAGAGGACAAGAAAATATGCATTATGCCCAAGGACCGTAAATATTTCCTTTTCCTTGAAAATATCAGAGTAGTTCAGGAGTCCAATGAAGTTTTCTCTCACAAAAGTGAAAAATCCATGGAAAATACTCACTCGTGTCATTCCGTTCCAGCTTGTCATACTGATGCAAAGTGAAGCTACAATCGGCAGAATGCTGAATACTGCCATGCCCATCAGACTGGGCAGCAGGTAAGGAAAGGCAGCAATAATTCCTGTTTTCTGGTTTCGGAGTCTCATGAACATTCCCCTTCTTCTTTTTATCAAATCCGGCAGGCAGACCGCCTGCCGGATCCTGTCATCAAATTATCATATGTATCAGCCGAGTGTTATTTTTGTTTCACATTCTGCCTGGCACTGTTTAAGTGCATCTGCGGCTGAAAGGTCACCGGCAATTGCCTTGTTGAGATAACTGTTTATAATTTCCTGCAATTCGGCGTTCTGCTTTACGACCGGCGGTGTAATGAGATATGCAAGTGAATCAAATACTGCCTGTCTGTTTGCAGGGTCTTTCTGGCTAAGATAAGCTGCGGTAACATCTTCATATGTTACAGGAGGAAGCTCCCAGCTTGCTCCTACACGAAGCGATGTTGCTTCCTTGCTGCCTGCAAGGAACTGTGCCAGGAGAAGCGCTTCTTCCGGATGTGTGCAGTTTGCACTTACGGCATATGCGTTTGAGAAGAAATGCGTAGCTTTCTGAGTATTGCCGGGCTCAACTGAAATATCCCAGTTGAAGTCACAGGCATCCTTGAATGTGCCGAAGCACCAGATCCCGGTTGCAATCATGCCAAGTCTGCCCGACTCAAAGAGATCCCAGTCGCCCATACCGCCAAGCTGTTCCTGTGTTGGCTGTACATTGCTGCCATTAACCAGATCGAGCATTCCAGTCAGTGCTTTTACATTTTCCGGCGTATCAATTGTGAATTTCGTACCGTCTGCACTGATGAGGGATCCGCCATTCTGTGCGGATGCCTTGAAAAACTCATTAAATGTTATCGGACGATAGAACCCGAACGTATCATCACCAAGAGCCCGTATTGCCTTGCCTGCTGTGGCAATATCGTCCCATGTCCAGTCATTTGTCGGGTATGCAATACCGGCTTTATCAAACAGATCCTTGTTGTATACCAGTACAACATTGGAAAAACTGTCCGGGATCGCATACTGGTCGCCTTTATATTGATAGGCATCAATAGCAGTCTTGTAGAATCCGGAAAGATCAACTTTTGTGGATGAGATGGCGTCCTTCAGATCATACAGGGCGCCGGCTGATGCATATGCAACAAAGTTTTCGTAATTCAATTCAAATAAGTCAGCCGTATTTCCGCCGGATACTTTAGTCTGAAGCTGCGTAAAATAGTCGTCATATCCGATTGTCTGAAGGTCAACTTTAATGTATGGATATTGTTTTTCAAATGCAGCAATCATAGCAGCGAGAGTTTTTTCATTACCGCCTGAACTCGAGAATTCTTCCATCTTGAGAGTAATCTGCTCTTTGGCAGCGGTTGTCCCGGAGGTTGTCTCGGATGAAGCTGCTGTTGTAGCGGCCGCTGTCGTTGCATCCGTTGCTTTTGTTGTCGTTTCCTGGGTAGTTGTTGAACTGCAGCCTGCAGTCAGTAAAGACAGGGACATCGCGGCTGCAAGTAAGCATGATAGAATCTTCCTGTTAAGTTTCATGATAAGCCTCCTGATTATTCATTCTCTTTTACTTCTTCTTGAATTCCCTGCCGGGTACGAGTAAACTCGAATCGGAAAAGGAATTGGCTAATCGGTTCTCTTTCTTTTGACCTGGCGGCAGCTCTAATCTGTTGTCAGGTCTTTTCTATTTGTTTATTCCCCCTTTACCCTCCTTTTCATGCGGCTTTTTTTCAGATAATATTTTGACTGAATCCCGTCGGACAAGGCTTATCGGCAAAACTACTTCCTGCTTTCCCTGTGATTTGCCTTTTATATCTGAAAGCAGGATTTCCACTGCCTTGGCGCCTTTTTCCTGAATATCCTGATGAATCGTTGTCAGACTCGGAATGCATAGTCTTGACAGATCCAAATCATCAAATCCCACGATTGATATGTCATCAGGGACACGTACTCCCAGATTGCTGAATTCTTTAATGAGACCGACAGCCATCAGGTCGGCATAAGCAAAAACAGCTGTTATAGGTTGTTTTGAACTGATGATTTTTCTGGCCTGCTCTTTTGCCGATTCAAAATCAACATTTGCTTCGAATACATATTCTTTCCGGAAGGGGACGCCGTATTCTTCAAGGGCATCTTTGTATCCGTTAAACCGTGCATCGCTCACACCGCCCGACCGAAGAGTGGATACGACCATAGCTATTTCTCGATGACCGCATTCGAGAAGATGCTTTGTTGCCAGATATCCACCGTAGCGATCGTTGATCTGCACATTGTGGAAATAGAAATCCTGGCAGTAACTGTCGACCAGTACGATCGGAATCTGTGCTTTTTTGAGTTCCGTATAAAATGCATCCGGATAAATTCCGATTATAATGAGTCCTTCAAGGTCTCTCTGCTTAACAATTCTCAGATAATCCTCATCCGTATTGGAACCGGTCAGCAAAATGTGATATCCCTGATTACGTGCATGGAATTCAATGCTTCCAACCATTTCACTGTAAAATGCATTGTGAAAAAGCAGCCGTTCACCAGGTTCCGTCTGTGGAATAATAACCCCGATCAGTCTCGATTCATTGGTTGTCATGCTTCTTGCGGAAAGGTTGGTCACATAGCCGAGTTTCTGCACAGCTTTGCGGACACGAAGCTGAGTGTCCGCACTGATATTGTCTTTTCCATTGAGAACATAGGACACAGTAGCGACAGATACATTCGCTTCTTTTGCTACATCCTTTATTGTCATCCGTCTTCCCATATTATGGTTCCTCCTGTCAGACCTTGTGAACCTTCGCGCTGTTATGGTCAACTGTGCAAATATATCTGGTATGTCTGAATTTGAACGGGAATGAAATGGACTGCCATGATACCGGCAGATGCGGATTCAGCATAATTTCTTCACCTCGCAGAGAAAGTCCGGCAAAACCGAATACGGCAGTCATCCATGTACCGCCGAAAGCGGCAAGATGCAGGCCTTCCTCGGCCGTATTATTCATCAGATTTTCAAGATCAAGGCCCGCGCTTTTTTGAAAATACGAGAAAGCCTTTTGATCATATCCGAACATGGATCCGACCCAGCTGTGTGTTCCATAGCTCAAAGTTGAATCATGAAGCGTAATCGGTTCATAGAATTCCCATGCGGCTTTTTTCTGGGCAGCTGTATATCGCTCCGGAAGAAGTCCCATCAAAAGAAGGATATCGGCCTGTTTAAGAACGCGCATACGCTGCAGACGGTCAAATGAAATCTTTTTATATAGAGGCTGATTATCCGTTTTAAGGCAGGATATGTCGACCGGTTCTCCAAGCATAAATAGGTCATCCTCCAGCAGAAGATTCCTTGCGCTGTCATAGCTGATGTGAATATGGGAGGATATCTGATTCCATTTCACAATTTCCTCTCTGTGAAAATCAGTCTTAATCATTGCTGCCTTATATAGATCCGGAAATTTATCCGCTGCCATCAGCAGCATTTTTTGTGCGGTTTCAAATCCGTATACTGCAAGGGTAACAGTAAAGGTATTGTTAATCGTCACTCCGCCGTATTCGTTGGGTCCCTTAACCCAGAGAAGATTGTATGTATCCGAGACTGAGTTATAGCTGAACCGGCTTACCCAGTAACGGCTGATTTCGATTAACATCTCGAGTCCGTAACGGACAATAAATTCATTATCCCCGGTTATCCTCCAATACAGATCGACTGAATAGGCAATATCTGCTGTAATATGGATTTCGCTGGATCCTGTATCCCATGTTTCGCATTGCTCCCTGCCGTCCGGCGTACACATCCAGGAATATCTTGCCCCTGACAAATTAAACCTTTTAGCTTCGTCACGTGCCGTATCCAGTGTGTTATAGCGATACATAAGAAGGTTTTTGGCACTGTCCGGATTGGTAAGCAGATAAAATGGCATCATATACATTTCTGTATCCCAGAAATAGCAGCCCTTGTAACGTCCGTGGGTAAGACCTCTGGCTCCGATACTGCACCGCGGATCATTTTCCGGATAATTTGCTATAAGATTAAAAATTGCAAACCGCAGTTCAAGTTGTGAAACATCATCCCCTTTGATTTCGATGTCACTTTCTGCCCAGCGTCGTTTCCAGGCCTCACAATGACAATCAGATAAAGAGTCCCAAGATGATTTTGCAGTATTCATCAGTCCATCAACACATGAAGTCACTGGATTTTCCCATTCTTCAGGATCACGTGATGTACACACATATACTTTTTTACAAAAAACTGCTGTCTGCCCCGGTACCATATGAATTCGAATATTACAGGAGATATTTCTGCGGTCTTCCGAAATCAAGGAAGATACCTGCAGTATTTGCGTTTCCGGTGAAATTTCAACACACATGGCTTCTGCAATCGTGATATCAGAATAGGCAGTTTTCTGGACGAGAAGAAGATAATCGTCATTTTCTTCGCAAAGTACAGGTGTCAGAAGTGACACCGGGTTCATTTCCTTTTTAAGCTGCTCATCATGAATTGTATTATTTCTGACATTTCCGTCAACTGCAAAAATCAGCTCGAGATCTCCCTCAAAATCGATCGATGCAAGCGAAAGCCGCTGCACGGCAAGATGCACATCATCCATTGACAGAAACCTGTCAATTTTCACTTCAAGTGTGCCCCCTTCTTTATTCGTTTGGTATGTTTTAGACAGGACACCATCATAAAGGTTCAGTGATCTGTCATATCTACCGTTCAGACTGTCTGCAGGAGTCACTGGACTCTTCTCTTCCGACGCGTTTACCGTGTTAATATTCGTAGCAAAAACATTAGGAGTATTCACCATATCGGAAATATCTTTTTTGATGTATTCGTATACGCCGCTCATGAATGTAGTGCGGAGGTAGTCCTCGCAGCTATTGTATTCATCATGAAAACCCCGTACCCCGATATAGCCATTTCCCTGGAAAAAAATGCTGTCATAGAAGTCAGACCGTGAAGCGTCAAACTCCGTCTGACGTATGTTCCATACCTTCTGCTTCTGCCGTTCCTCTTCTGTCATCTTTAATGCCTTCCTTCTTCAAAACATAATCATCCGTTCTAAAATGACCGGACTTAAACAGGGGGTATTTCATACCCGCTCATTTTGTCCGGAATAATTCCCATACCATCCGGAATCTGTTCAGAATTAATCATTTTGTCAGCTATTGTCCGAACGCATGATAAATCGCAAAGGCAACAAATCCTGCACACGTGGCAAATGCTTCACCCGTTGCACACTCGCCTGTAATCTCATCAATGCTTTCGCATACAATTCCATTATCCATGGAGGCATGTGTCAAAATGTGATATGCATTGTCCCGCTCACCCTGCAGCATTGAATTTGCAACACTCAGCATCCAGGGATGCTGTGCATGGGCATTGCCGAGTTCGGAAAAAGGAAATCCTGCAAAAGAATATTCATATTCCGGGTTTCGGATCCTATTGAGGGTTGCAATATATACCGGATCTTCTCTCGTACAGAAGCCATAATGCGTCAGAAGGACAAGGCTTCCGGGTGCTTCATCATATATATTGAATTCTTCCGTACATCCATTCTCGCTGAGCTCTGCCGACCAGACAAAGACATTTTCCCCGCCATCATTCTGCACCAGGTTCTTCCTGATATCGGCCTGAATCTGATCTGCCCATGATTTGAGTTTTAGTGCATCTTCCTTTTGTCCAAGTATGTCCCTGGCGAAACTCAAGTCATTTATCATCTTCCAGACAAGCATGTTGTCATATGTAAGATATGGGTGTTCCCTCATGTCATCTGTCGGCTGAAGGAAAGTCTCATATAATGACAGGCGGTTATGCTTCTTTTTATTCAGAATACTGATTATCCGTGCGACACCGGATGCAAAAGGTTCTCTGTTCAAAAGCGAATAATCTCCGGCAGCATGCATATAACGGGAAAGTGCCAGAACGGGCGCACATAGTTCATCCAGTTCAAATCCCGGCTCAAGGACAGTCCCGTCAATATACCGGCTATGAATGCCTACATTCCGAATCTGCCGTGTAAAAACATATTGCAAAGCCTCGAAAGCCAGATCCCTGTCCACCAGTAGCATTGCCGGGAAGCTCCAAAGCAGGCTGTCCCTGTCCCAGTATGCGGAACTCACATAATATCGCGGGCTTCTTGATGTAACCAGGACAAGCTCTTCCGTGTCAAGCGTTCGTCCTGAAGAATAAAAAAGTGAAAATAACAGATTCCGGTTCATGATCCCGTCAAGAATGATATCCCCTGTTGTCAGGGCCCTTTCATCGATCCATGCGACCATTGACCTTAAAAGGGTTGTATACCCTTTCCTGATCAATTCCCGTGCGGCTGTAACTGCTCCCACTTCCTCATAAGCCGCCCCGAAGAAAAATACAAATGATTCTGTCCTTCCTTCCTGAACAGCTTTGGTTTGGGAGACAAAATACTTTACAGCACCGGATTCACATGAGAACGAAGACTCTGTACCTTCGGTATAATCCGGTGCAAAACTCATAATTGTAAAAGCCTCACGGAGCTCAACACACCACATATTGCTCCATCCTGATGTGAATATATCAGTATTGGCATCAATCGGCTTGCTCTCATTGATTTCGTGAAGAGCTTTAGACATCGAACCGCAAAGGCCGATTTGAATGCTGCACGCCTTGCCATAATTGGTTGCCGAAAAATGATATACAAATCCCTTTTCTCCGACAGGCGTCAAAATCGTGCCCTGAATCTCAAGATTTGCATTTCCTTCTACTGCAGCAGTAAATACCGGAATCCAGTTGTTAAGCAAAGACCATTTGATATTCGCAAATTTTGTGCGGTTTCCATCGACTTCAATATAAGGCATCAGGAAAGGCAGGTCATCTGTTCCATATAAGGAAACCAGCCCTTTACGAAGCATATGGAGAGTATTCATGGAAAGAATGGCGCCATCCGATTCTCGAATCATCGGAAGAGATATAAATTCATTGCCGGTAGGGATAACCTTTTCATGTCTGTTCACAAGTTGCTCTCCCTTCAGGTTGCTTAAACGTCTAAGTAGTATTTGCCCTAAGTATAGAAACGGAGATGTACAAAGTCAACAACAGCAGGCTACTTAACGTTTAAATCTTTAACGCATATGCATTATATTTCTAGTAAATGCATGAATTTCATCGCAATTATTGCTGAACCGTTTCAGCTTATAAAAAAAGGAGCAGGAAATCCAATAGAATTCCCTGCTCCTTTTCAATCATTTCCCGTTTTCTTCAATATTCTTCACGCGGACCGAACTCTGCCGATTCGACCCACTCATCCGGTCGCCCGATTCGAATTACAAACTCATCCATCATCTGGTAATGATGCTTTTCCTGTACGATCAAATATTGCAGGACGGTCTTCTCAACATCATTTTTAGCCTCTGTATTCATTTTCTCGTAGAGATCAATACTTTTCTGCTCCAATTCCCTTGCCGTACGGTACACTGCTACCTGGTGAGGGTTTGAACGGATTTCGTCTTTAAAATTATCCAAATCCGAAAAAATGCTCTTTGCGTTCTTCAAACTGACATTATCCGGAATTTCGGAAAATGTATCACTAAGGATATGGCGCAGAATCACTTCGTGCTGCCGTTCCTCCGCAGCAAGAAGATCAAATACTTTTTGCAAAGTAGTGCCTTTATTTTTGTGTGCCTGCTCGGAGTAAAATTCCGCTCCATCAACTTCTGTTTGTATTGCATAATCCAATGAATGCATAAAAATACCTCCCATTAACACATTTGATCATATTTACATTTATAAAAGCTCTTTCGAGCTTAGCACGAAAACGCTTTTACGTTACTTTCATTCTATCATATACGAGTTAACATATATATGAAATGAGCGGTAAATAATGCAGGACGCAGAAAAGCAGGAACGGCTATATAACAAGCCCTCCGTTGGGGCTGATAACTTGTCCTGTAATAAATGATGCTTTATCGGAAGCGAGAAACAAAATAATATCCGCTACTTCCTGCGGTGTACCCATGCGCCCGAGAGGTGTCTGATCACATAGTTCCCTGACGTCAGCAGGCGTGAGATTCTGATTCATGTCAGTATCGATAACACCTGGGGCAACACAGTTGACAGTAATATTTGACGGACCGACCTCTTTGGCTAAAGCACGGGTAAATCCTATGATTGCAGCCTTGGCAGTAGAGTATGACACCTCACACGATGACCCGGTAATTCCCCAAATCGAGGACACCGTAATAATACATCCCGTTTTCCGTGAAACCATACCGGGCAGAACTGCCTGGGTAATATTGAAAAGGCCTGTTACGTGAGTATCCATCATTTCCTTAAAATCATCAGGACTGATGTCAGTAAAAAGCTGCTGCATTGCAATTCCGGCATTACTGACCAGAACGTCGACCGCTCCAAACTGGAGGTTGGCTTTTTGGACTGCATGGCGGACGGCATCATAATCCTTAATATCAACACATATAGCTATTGCTTCATGACCCGCAAGCCGAAGGGAATCCACAATAGTATCTGCCATTTTGCCGTTTTTTTGATACATGATCGTGACAGCATAGCCGGCATGTGCAAATGCTTCAGCAGTTGCTGCTCCGATACCGCGGGAACCGCCGGTAATTAATGCATGAAGTCTAGTCTTGTGCAGCATGATACAACTTCTCTCTTTGGGATTACTCCGGAATATCGGACGCAGAACTTATATTGATGATAATTGTATCATGGAACTGCGGCAATTCGGAAAGAATCACGCAACATGAGTTGCGGATTTAACTAAATGAGATTATCATCTAAAAGTACAAAATGTCTAATAAAGATGTGAGGTAACCGAAATGGCCACTTTTGCAACAAAAGATACTAACACGACCGATATTGACCCGGAAGCATTAACTGTCAACTTATTGGGACCGGAACCCGATCCTGATGATCTTGTAATCGAACCGCAGAATGTTAAAATGCCTGAAAGCAAGACTGATTCTGATAATTCCTCCTTACATGATGAAGCTGACAGTGATCTTAAAGATTATGATTCCACTGATGATGATTCAGAAGATGATGAAAGTATCGACAAAATTCTCAGGGCGCAAAAGCCAATCCAGGTAAGTTCAGATACTGACAGGGATGAAGCAGAAATCAAAGCCATTGAAGATATGCTCAACAGCAAAAAATCTACCCGGATTAAAAAGCAGAAGATGGCAAATCATAATGAGAGTTCTGCCAAGGGACCCCGCAAACACAGGATAGATCCTATTGTTATTGTATCGGGAATCGTTGCAGCAGCTTTGATTTTTGTTTTCGCAGCATATTTTCTGGGTCTTTTTGATAAAACCAGCAACTCACTTGGAATGACATTGGATGAATTTTCCGCTGCATATGCCAAAACGGATGCATACAACAAAGTGATTGCATCATATGGTTTTGCATTTCCGGCCGTCACACTCGATCAGGAAACCGCAGCTTCCGATGCTTCCGGTTCTGCAGCAACATCCGATGTACGTACATTCACGGCTTATGTTGACAACACGGTCAGCTATCAGGTCGCCCTTTCCGGAAGCGTAAACAAATCCGATTCAAACATCAAGGCACTGCAGGTCGTAATGCTGTTGAGTAAAAGTACTGCCTTCAATGAAGTGCTCGTTATTTACGCTCCGTATATTCAGGTTCTTTACCCTGAAATGACAACTAAGGAAGCAACTACATTTCTTTCAGAGTTGTATACAAGCACGGATCCGGTAACAGTCAAAGGGAATTACGGACTTGCCATGGAAAAAGGAACTGCAGGAACTAAGTTCTACTGCAGTCTGAATATTATTTCGGCCAGGGACTCCAAGAAATATGCAGCCGATTATACTGCAGCAAGTGCAAGTGCAAGTGCAGCAGCAACTTCAGCAGCAACTGTACCTGCAGCAACTACGGCTTCCTGATAAGCTCAAGGACATATTTACGTTCCCGTATTGGATGACCCCATTCACTTTGGCTTTCCTCTTCATGATCAAGAACGAAACCCGCCTTCCCGTACATCGAGAGGGCGGTTTTTTGTTCTATGGTTGTAAAGAGAAAGACTTTCTCAAATTTCATTTCACGGCAGTACATCATTACCTGATTGAACAGGTAACTGCCAAGATGCAGTCTCCTGAACTCAGGATCAATAAGGAACCAGCGAAGCTGCGCCTGGTTGTTTGCACGGGAAATAACTGCGATGCTCCCCACCATTTTGTCTCCGGATTCTGCGAGCCAGAATTTATCGAGGTCCGGTTGGTATTCTCTGCCGAATTCATAGAAAGTCTTACATACATACGCTTCAAATTTCAGATTATATCCGCATTCCAGAGAATATATCCTGCCGTGCATGCTGATCATACTCCCTAGATCCCCCGGACGAAGGTCGTGCCGGATAGTAATATATGAAGGTATTCTATATTCTTCGCTTGGTTTACAAATGTCCATATGTCCTCCCCCTGCCGGAACAGCCGGATTACCCGGAATATAGATACCCCGTGATATCGCTGCTAAAATACCACGGGGTATATTTGTTAAGGCATTAATACAATTATTGTATTAATAGTATGAGCTATACAATAATTTATTGACAATTACATCAATGATTCCGCCTATTACCGGCATACAGGCAAAAGAAAGTATGACAACCAGCAAGCTGTGGAATCCTGATTTTTCATCAGATGAATCCTTGAGTTCCGAATAGAGAATGATGCCGGCAAAGATATAAACAGCTGTGATAAATCCGGTAAAGATCGAGTAATTGCTGAATACTTTTGCAAAAGCCGTATATATGATGTAAACCGGTACAAGAGGCAGTAGGGCAAGCCCGGTAACAGCTATGATTGAAGTCAGGCTCTTCTTCTTGACTTTAAAGATACTTTGAAACAAATAGAGTGCAAATATCAGAGTTGCAAACCGGGCAATATTTCCAATCAAATATCCGAAATCATATCCGAAACCCCTGATTGATGAAATTCCAATTAAAGATATCAGAAAATCGAGAAACAGATATGCACAGATCGAAATGAGTCCCCACAGCCAGAACTCATGTGTGGCACGGCTTGAAACTGCCTGAATCGGATTTTTAAAGTACTCCTTTAAAAATAAGCTGATTTTGGATCCGATTTCACCTGTTGCTTTTGGTTTCTGTTCTGCTGTAGAAAACTGTGTATATGAGGACTCAGTACCGGCTGCCATCACAGGTGCAGCTACTACTGCTGCAGGCTGGATCACGGCCGCTTCGGGCTCGGCTACATTTGCTGCAGGCTGTATCACAGCTGCTGCAGGCTCGTTTACAATTGCTGCCTGAGTGGTTTCCACTGCAAGGAGTCTAAGATCCTGACCGCACTCCGGGCAAAAAACACTTGCATCTGCGATTTCTTTACCGCATTTAGCACAAAACATATAATTACCTCCATGAATCACTAAATAATTGAAGTTGCTATATTCATCAGAATATACTGTAAATATGATAGCACAAAAAAGAATATTTCACTATATCGATTCATTCAGGACTCCGTATAAATATGCCGTATTATTTCCTCAATCCCGGCTCCCTCAATATTAATATCTGCAATCGGAAGGTCTCCAAACAGTCGGCTGACAAAATTACGAACAGATGTTTCTGTTGTATCTATATCAAATGCTGCCTGCATTGTGTCATATGTGACAGGTGCAAAAGGCAATAGTTTAGCCGGATTAACAGGGGACTCAAAAAGCACGCTGATTGTTTTCCGGGACGGCAGGAATGATTTAAGCTGCTCAAGCGAATCATTAAAGACAAGGACTCCCTTATTTATAACGCTGATATTCCGGCACAAATTCTCAATATCATTCAGGTCATGCGTTGTCAGGATAATTGTGGTCCCTTTATCACGATTGATCTGTGAAATGAACGTGCGGACGATTTCTTTGGAAACAACATCAAGTCCAATCGTAGGCTCGTCAAGGAAAACAAGCGGCGGCTCATGCAGTACAGCGCAGACAAATTCGCACTTCATGCGCTCCCCCAAAGATAGCTGGCGAACCGGTTTATACAAAACGCTGGATAAATTCATTGTATCTTCAAAATAGTCCAGATTGCGTTTATAGACATCATCCGGTATATCAAATATGTTTTTGCGCAGATGAAATGTATCGATTGCCGGCAAATCCCATTCCAGCTGAGACTTCTGGCCGAAAAGAACGCCGATGTGACGTACATATTCTTCGCGGTCAAGCCACGGCATATATCCCATAACATTAACCTCACCGGAAGTAGGGAATAAAATACCTGACATTATTTTAATCGTGGTAGATTTCCCTGCGCCGTTCGGACCAATCAATCCGCGTATCTCCCCTTTTTTGACTGTGAAGCTCACGTCATTTACGGCGTCAACCTGTACGTACTCTCTCTTTATAAGGGATTTGACCGCGTATCGAAGTCCGGTTTTCTCTCGTTTGGCAACACGAAAACTCCTTGACAGATGCGATACGGTAATTATGTTGCCCTGTTCATTCTGCAGCCTGAATGACTTTCTATTGTTCAATTTCTCCACCTCCGAATAAGTTGCGCAGCTTCCAATTATTCCTTCATTCCGTAAAAGGTCAGCCCCCTGCACTGGTATATTTTTTCAGCATTTGATTCCAGTATGCAAAACTCAGCAAAAATACACCGAAGCAGACCAGGATGCCCGGAATGACAGCCATTGTCGCCCTGGAGAGCAGAACCTGTGTCGGGAAGTATACAATCACCATAAATGGAAGCACAGTCATAAGAACGGTCCTGAGAGTGTGTGTGAATATTTCAGCCGGGTAACTGATAAAATTGAACAAAGTAGTGATCACTTCCTCAATACGGCCTATTTTGGTAACCATTACCATAACTGTACAATAGAAAATCATAAAACCCATATACAGCACCATGCCGCAGGAAAAACCCAGCACAGCCAGGAGTATCTGAACCGGCCCGACATGTAGCTGAAGTTTTGTTCCTGCAAAAATTGTCAGATAAATGCCGACCGCAAGCACGCCGCCCTGACTTAAATCAAAACCGGAAGCCATAATCGACCGCAGCGGTTTGTAGGGCAGCGTTAGAAGTCTGTCAAACTCGCCTCTCCACACCATATTCGCCACTCGTCCTCCTATAGCGCCAAAAAGAAGACCCCGGATACCCAAAAACAGGAGGACAAGCCCCTGCAGCAAAATCACCTGGTCAATTGTCCAGCCCGGATATCCTTTCGTATTCGTAAAAAGAAGATACTGAAAAAGCGGCCCGATTGAAGCCTCAGCAAGAGAAACAATCAATCCGACCAAAAAGTCCACCCTGTATGCCATGTTTCTCTGAATACGTATTTTGGCGTTCCATATAAATAACCGGATTATCTTCATCAGTGTTCCTTTCAGGAAGTATCTTCCCTTCATCAGCCGACGGCAGAAAAATTTCTCGAAGCCTTATGCCAGAACCAGCGGCAGAGGCCATATAGCAGCACAACCCAAACGGCCTGTATTCCAATCGTTCTGACAAAAACATTAAGTCCATGGGATGACTGCGTATTAAGGAAAAATTGAATCGGCCAGTAGAAAATATATTCAAATGGAAGAAACATAAGGACCTGTCTTACAGGACCCGGGAAAAACTCCAGTGGAATCGCACTTCCGCCAAGTATGCTCATGAGAATTACCTTTATCCCGGTTATGGATGCGTTGTTCTGAAGCTTGAATGCAGTAAGACCGGTAAGAAAATTCAGCATATACATAATCAGAAAAGAAAACAGTATCGATACACAGAACTTCACAACTGAAATTCCTGACATAAACGAAGGAAAATATATGATTGAAAAAACAATCAGTCCTGGAATCAATTCGGTGAAAAATGCCGTGACCCGAAGGCCGATAGCAATACCCAGTTCATATTTAAACAGGGACAGCGGACGCAGAAGATCCATATTCAAGTCGCCGGACAGCACCCTGTCCGATATCCGGTAATCTGCAAAATTGAAAACAATAACCCAAATAAAGTGGGCACTCGTCATATACCAGATCATCTGTCCTAAATCATAGCCGAGAATCTGTGAAGTATTGTTGTAAGCATAAACGCTGGTAAATAATGCTATGTTGATCAGAAGAATAATCGGCTGGACAATTATGCTCATCATAAATGCAAACGTATATTGAAGATCTTCTTTGAACTCAATTTTGATAATTTCAATAAGCGTCCTCATCCAGTTCCTCCGATCCGGTATTTTTATGAAATAATAACACTAAGCAAACATTCGTTCAATGCCGGGCCGGTTATTTCGGCCGTGCCGGAAGATATACTTGCAAATCCGTAATTGACAAGAATAGATCTTATGATAAAATTGTATAGGCGTCGGGGTGTAGCTCAGTTGGCTAGAGTACTTGCTTGGGGTGCAAGGGGTCGCCAGTTCAAGTCCGGTCACTCCGACCACGCAAAAAACCTTAGAGATTGTATCTCTAAGGTTTTCCCTTTTTAAGGATCTTTTCAGGGAATTGCTGCAACGCTGATCAGTCCAGATGAAACACTGTCAGAAGATCAACCGCTACAGGACTGTTATCCGGATTGGTTTCCATAATATCCGCCATAAAATCCCACCATTTCCTGTTGATCACAGTATCGGCTGCTCTTCCCCATTTTTCGAGGTCTTCAATTTCAATATAGCCAAACAGGATATTTGTTTCCCTGTCCAAAAATATGGTGTAATTCTTACCGCCGTATTCATGAATCATATCCTGCATTTCCGGCCACAATTCGTTATGGCGCCTCTCATATTCGGCAGCCATTCCGTCATAAATTCTCATTTTGAAACCCTTAATCATTTTACGTCCCCTCCCCGTCTGATCTTTACGGTAATAATACAAGTAAATAAAGATTCCTGCAGCATTATGCCGCAGGAATCTTTACTCATTTTATTGCATCAATTTGGCTGATCTTAATAGACAGCTTTCCACTCAGCGATGTTCGAAGGATCAAATTTGAATGGTGAGCCGAGGATGATTTCAGTACCGCCATCAGCAGCTGCTACGATAGTATATTTACCGTCTTTCTTGTCGCCAAGAGTACCGGCTGTGAAGGTCTCTCCTTCTTTGCCTGTGATACTTCCGTCAACAAGGGCAATTGCTGTATAAGCGGCAAGGGCACCGATCTCAAGAGGGTTCCAGAGGAACATGTAAGGGCAGGCTTTGTCAGCACCGATGTAATCGGCCATTTCAGAAGGAAGTCCAAGACCGGTAAGCTTAATAGTTGCTGTCAGGCCTTTATCTGTGAGAACTTTTCCGGCAGCCATCATACCGACTGTTGTAGGAGCGCAGATAACTTTAAGGTCAGGATAGTTCTTGATCAAAGCTTCTGTCTCATCAACAGACTTCTGGAACTCATCATCGCCGTAAGCGATTTTGACCAGTTCAAGCTTGCGGCTGTCTTTTGCAAGATCTGCCTTCATTGCTTCAATCCATGAATTCTGGTTTGTTGCCTGGCTAGTTGCAGAAAGGATTGCGAACTGTCCGCCGTCAGCGCCTGCGATGTCAGCAACTGCTGCAACAAGTGTCGTTCCGATCAGAACTGTACTGGCCTGGTTAACATGAACCAGACGGCTGTCTTTATTTACTGCAGAGTCAAGGGACAACACTTTGATTCCGGCATCCATAGCCTGCTTGAGAGCCGGCTGAAGGGCATCGGCATCATTGCCGGCAATGGCAATGGAGTCAACTTTCTGTGCAACAAGTTCATTGATCATTGTGATCTGTGCTTCAGCTGTTGCTTCTGACGGAGCTTTGATGATACAGGTAGCTCCTGCATCTTCAATTACCTTTTTGAATCCGGCAGACTCTTTTTCATTGTAAGGATTACCGGCGTTTTTTACGATAATTGCATACGTTTTTGCGGCGGATTTGGTGGTTCCGGCAGTCTTGCTAGAACAACCGACCAGCAATGTGGCGAGCATGGCAACAGACAAGAGAATAGCGAGTAGTTTTTTCATTTTCTTTCCTCCTTTGAAAATAAGAAATGAATTGTTCTTCATAACAGAGAATTTTGTTCTCCGTTATTTTATATACAAGAAAAGAATGTTCTTCTCAGGTATATATACTTAAATGGCTTTGCCATCAGTACCAGGGTAATAGGCGTCCCCCCGCCTGAACGAGTCAATCTACAGTTCTTGTTTTCCTTTTAAAAAGGTTTCCAAGCTTAAGATTAGGGAACATAACGGCTACGATCAGAAGTGCACCGATGATGATCAGCATGGTAGGTGCAGGTGTGTTGATGAGGCCAAGACCATACCTGAGGAATCCGATGATGAAAATTGCAATGACGGCCCCTACAAATCTGCCTTTTCCGCCGGCAGTGGAAACGCCTCCCAGGACGACCATGGAAATTGCCTCAAGCTCATATCCCTCACCGATGTTGGGCCTGGTGCTTCCCATGCGGGAAGTAAGAAAGATTGCGGTTACGGAAGCAAAAAGTCCTGCCAGCGTATAAACGATCAGGCGAATCTTCTGAACCTCAATACCGGCATATTTACTGGCTGTTTTATTGCTTCCGATTGCGTACAATCTTCTGCCGAAGGTTGTTTTGTGGAGAACAATGCCGAAGGCCGCCGCAAAAACAATAAACACAATCAGCATGTAAGGAACGCTTCCTATCTTTCCCCAGAAAATGTTGCTGAACCATGAGGGGAAATTCTTGGATGCCTGGTCTTCGAGGATCATGACGGCAATACCGCGATACAGGATCATGGTTGCGAGCGTGACAATCATAGGAAACAGTTCAGTGAATCTGGTAAGGATTATTCCGTTGATAAATCCGCACAAAGTTCCGACCAGAAGGCAGATGATGATGGCAGCTCCCATGGGGATGCCCAACTTATTGTAACTGACTGCCATGATTACGGATGACAGGGCGACAGTTGATCCAACGGAAATATCAATTTCACCGATTACCAGCACAAATACCATCGGCAGTGCAATAAATGCTTTTTCCAGGAATGACGATGTTGCTGTCAGCAATCCGCTTGTACTCAGGTAATAAGGCGAAATGATCATATTCATTATATTGACCAATATGAAAACCAGAACCAGAAACCATTCCCATTGGAGGAAAAACTTTTTCCAGGAGAAAACTTTCTCCGCAACTATTACTCTTTTTGTCTGTACCATAATTACAGTTCCCTCCTTTTAAGGTTATTCCTGTCCAGCGTTCTCTGCGTCATAACGTTCAGGATAAGCGCAATTATGATGATCACGCCTTTGATGGCATCCTGCCAGAAGGAAGATACGTTAATCAGAGGTAATGCGTTGTTTAAAATTCCCAGGGAAAGACAACCAAGTACAACTCCGAGTACGGTACCCTTTCCGCCGCTTAAACTGACACCGCCGATAACACAGGCTGCGATAATGTCCATTTCAATGCCTTTACCGGAGTCTCCCTGTGCTGATGCATATTTGGAAACCCAAAGGGCACCGGCCAGTCCGGATAATGCGCCCATCAGCGAATAGACAAGAATTTTAATCGTCGTTATATTGATACCGCTGATCTCAGCTGCTTCCGGATTGCTTCCGACAGCATATATTTTTCTGCCTGTCCTGTTGAATTTCAGGAGAAAGGCAAAAATCACATAACACACAACAGATACGACAATCATGTTATTAATTCCGAAAAGACCGTTCAACGTAAAATTCTGGAAATCAGGAGTGATCTGTTCTTTATGTACCCACTGGCTGTTCGCAACAAGATAGGTTGCGCCCCTGAAGATATTCATGAATCCCAGAGTCGCAATAATCGGAATGACGCCGCCTTTTGCTATTACAAGTCCGTTCAGGAGGCCGCAGATCAGTCCGACGCCGATTGCAATCAAAAAGGAAAAAATGGCCGGAAGCTGCGGGTTATCCCTCATGACCAGTGCACAGATCATTCCGGAAAGTGCAAGTGTGGATCCGATGGAAATATCAATTCCGCCGATTAAAAGAACGCACATCATACCGATTGCAAGGATACTCATGATAACGGCATTAACGAGCAGGTCATTAATATTGGCAAGCGACAGGAACTGGCTGTTGCGAAGTTGGATGACTGCACAAAGAATGATCAGTACAAATATCAGGCTGATTTCCCTGGACTTAGTCAGGACTTTAGTAATCGACTTCATTTTATCCATTTATCCTCACCTCACTTTGTCTTTCTGCAGTGTGATGGGATTTTGCCATAGCTTTTTCAAGTATCATTTCCTGCGTTGCTTCGCTCCTTTTCAGTTCCCCGGTAACTTTTCCTTCACACATGACAATGATTTTATCGCACATGCCGAGTATTTCCGGCATTTCTGATGAAACCATAACAATGGCATACCCCTGTTTGGCAAGTTCTCCCATAATTACATATATGGCAGCCTTGGCTCCGACATCCACGCCTTTTGTTGGTTCATCCAGAATGATGACTTTAACTTCGGCAGCCAATAATTTGGCGACAACAATTTTCTGCTGATTTCCGCCGGAAAGCGAACTTGCGGTATCAAAGAGAGTTACTGCTTTCGTATCAACTTCCTCTGCCAGTTTCTTTGCAAGATCACGTTCCTTCTTTTCATTGAGCCAGGAATGATCACTGAGCTCGCCTATAACAGGGAGCGTAATGTTGCGTCCGATTCCCCAGTCAAGGATAAGTCCCTGATGCTGCCTGTCTTCGGGAAGATATCCGATACCCAACTTCATTGCCTGTGTGGGATTCTTAATATCAACTTCTTTGCCATCCAGGTAGACTTTGCCGCTTGATTTATTTTCTATGCCGAAGATCGTCTCGCATACTTCCGTGCGGCCTGCTCCTACCAGACCGGTCAGTCCAAGAATCTCTCCTTTTCTTACCGAAAAGCTGACATTCTTGAAGTATCCCATTCTGCTTATGTTTTCAACACGCAGTACTTCTTCACCGATCTCAACTACAGGTTTTGGAAAAAGATCACTTATTTCGCGTCCTACCATTGCCCTGATCAGTTCATCGTTCGTAATATCATGAACGTTGTATGTACCGATATAGTGCGAATCCCGTAAAATCGTAACCCGTGTAGCCAGCCTGTACATGTCTTCAAACCGGTGGGATATGAAGATAATGGATGTACCGTGGTCACGCAGTGTTTCCGTAATCTTATAAAGCTGTTCACTCTCTGTTTGGGTCAGGGCTGCCGTCGGTTCATCCATGATAATAATTCTTGCATTCATGGAAAGTGCTTTGGCAATTTCAACCATCTGCTGCTGGGCTACGCTAAGTGCACCCATTTCATCTTTTTCGGAAAAGTCAGCATGCAGTTTCTGCAGATAGTCATTGGCTTCGGCATGCATTGCGGTCCACTGGATTTTGCCGAATTTCACTTTCTCATGACCCATAAATATATTCTCGGTCACGGAAAGATGCGGATAAGCCGTTACATGCTGATAAATAGCGGCAATTCCAACGGCCTGAGCATCTTTGGGCCCCTGGAAGTCAACTTTTTTGCCGTCAAGAATCATTTCACCCTCATCAGCCTTATGGACTCCGGTAATTACTTTGATGAACGTTGATTTTCCTGCGCCGTTCTCTCCCATCAGTGCATGGATTTCGCCGGGTTTTAGCTGGAAATGCACTTTGTCCAGTGCTTTTACGCCAGGGAAAATCTTCGTAATTCCGTTCAGTTCGAGAACATACTCAGACTCACTCATTCTTACTCCTGTCCTTACATGATCAAAATCACGCAATCTATTCACAAAATTATATGCATTCCCACAAAGTGAAATCCGGTTTACCTGTCATCCTGCACAAAAAACATTTGCATGTTCTTTTGTTTATTATGCTACCATCCAGTCTTTTATATTCAAACGGTAAAATTATTGGAAACAGGGTAATTTTTTATGGGTAATTTAATTAAAGAATGTTTTTGTTCAAAATTTGATACAATAGCGTAAACACAGTTGATCTGTTTGGGGATGGAGACAAATATGAATTTACTTATCGTTGATGATGAAGAATTGACAAGAGAAGGACTGCTGGGAAGCATTGACTGGACCTCACTTGGCATTCACAACATATATCAGGCAGATGACGGAATCAACGGCCTTTCTTTGGCCCGCAAATACAAGCCTCAGATTATCCTGAGCGATGTTCGCATGCCGCGCATGGACGGTATCGAAATGGCCGGCAAAATCCGCGAAGATTTGCCGGACTGCCATATTATTTTCATGAGCGGTTATTCGGACAAAGAGTATTTGAAAGCTGCCATTCGTCTGAAAGCCATCAGTTATGTTGAAAAGCCCATCCTTCCTAAGGAGGTTGAGGATGCTGTCCGGGAAGCCATATCGACAGATGCCGTCCTGCAGCTGAATAAGGATTCCGCTACGCGCCAGATTCGTGAAACAGCAACAAAACTTGCCCTGGATATAACGTATGCCAAAGTGGAAGATGCTGCCATCCTTGAAAAACAATTCGCAGCCCTTCATATTCATATAAAACAGACCACAGCATTCACTACAATAATTATCCGGTTTGTCGATGGATTCGCAAGTATTGGAAGTAATGCACAGGAGGAGATCCTGGATTACTTAAAAACCCTTATTACTCCCTCTCATCTGCAGTTTATCTGGGCAGTTAAGCAGGACGAATACTTGATTTGTCACCTTTTCTCTTCTGATAAGTCTGTAAGCACTTCTACCATGTCAAATATTTACATGAATCTTGCAGAAAAGCTGTCAAAATCCTGCCGTTTTTATATTGCTGCCGGCAAAACAGTCACCGGTGTAGAAAAAGTATTTGATTCATACAATACAGCCGTTGTTTTACTTGCCAGTTCCTTTTTCTATGAGTACAACAGCATTCTGCTGTACGAAAAAGAAAACCGGGAAGCCCCGCAGATTTCATCTGATATCATTTCGAATTTCCATGAGTCTCTTTCATCCCGGGACAAAGCGGAAGCACTTCATATTGTTTTGTCCCTTTATTCAAAACTAATAAATAACCAGGGCTTTCTTGTTAATTATGTTAAGGATTTCTATTATAAACTATTTATGGAACTCTATAAGACCGCGTCCCACCTGCAGGTTTATCTGTCCGATACGGACGGAAGTTCTGAGACAATCCTGGACTATATATCCAAAAGCGGCACACTTACTATCCTGAATAACCTGTTAATCGAGAAAGTGAACCTGCTTTTTCGTTCGCTGGAAACAAATACACAGGAGAATTCCACGATTTTCCTGATCAAGGCTTTTATCAGTAAAAACTTCCAGAACGGAAATCTCTCGGTTAAGGACATCAGCGAGCATGTCTATCTTTCTACGTCTTATGTTTGCACAATTTTCAAAAACGAGACAGGTAAAACACTGAACCAGTATTTGACGGAGTACCGTATAGAAAGGGCCAAAATTTTACTTCTGGATCCCCGGTATAAGATTGCGGATATTTCTGACAAAGTCGGTTACAGTGACGGCAATTATTTCGGTAAAACATTTAAGAAGATGGTGGGCTTCTCACCGTCTGAGTTCAGGGAGCAAAATGCCAAATGATTAAGATGTACAGGAAAATAATCAATTTTTACTCCTATGATTTAAAACTTCAGTATAAGTTTATGCTTTCCCACTTTATTTTGGTCCTGGTTCCGACTCTCGTGATCGCACTGCTGATTTACAATCAGCTTTCCGGCGTTATTCTGTCCAACACCGTACACTCGGAACAAACCCTGTCAAGACAGACCGTAAGCAGTATTGAAAGTTCGATTGCCCAGGTTGACGCTGCCTCGTTAACAATAATCAATGATGCTTTTTTCAAAAACATGCTCCAGGATGACAATGAAACAATTAAGCAGAAGCTATCTTCCGATCCTACTTTTGTAAATGATACGATATCTTTTCTTAATTCTTCCAGCGCCCTTATTGATGATTTGAATATTACTGATATAAAAATTTACCTGGACTCCCCTTACAAAGAACTCTACGCCAATTCTTCTTTCTCCTCGTACAATATTTTCCGGCCGATTTCAGACATTGCCGGTTCTTACTGGCATGGAATATTCAGCAGCACAAATGACAGGATGCTGGTCTGTCCGACTTTATATCTCACACCTTCAGAAGCCCAGATGTTCGGCGAATTTTCTGTTGCAAGAAAAATCAACTATTCCAACAGTACATCGACAGATGCCGCCGCCTATGTGGTTGTCTACTTTTCCAAAAGCAATATTGACTCCATCCTCAAAAAGAATATATCCATAACAGACAGTGCCACATACCTGGTTAATGGCAGGAATACTCTGGTCTCCTCTTCCAACCCCTATCTTTCCGGCAAATATTTCATGCGTTATGAAGAGGTCTCATCCAGTATTCCTGATACGACAAAATTCGAGACCAGGACCTTTGCATCACAAAAAACATATATTGGTTACAAGGAAGTCAGCGGGACCGATTGGTTCATGGTGTCGGTAATACCTGTTGACAGCGTTCTGAACCAGAACCGCAATATCCTCTGGGTCTTTGGTGTCCTGTACTTCATCTTCCTGGGAATCGCTTATTTTATCTCAGTGAAACTCTCGAATTCCATAGCAAGGCGTATCTCATCTGTGATTAAGCAGATGAAGCTTGTTGAGGGAGGAAAACCTAAGCCCCTCGCCAGAAGGCTGGAGCACGATGAAATAGGAGATCTGATTGACACGTATAACTACATGTCCAACGAAATCAACAATCTTATGGATAAGGAAGTAAAGGCTGCCAATGATCTTCGTATTTCCGAATTCAAGGCGCTGCAGTCCCAGATCAACCCGCATTTCCTCTATAATACGCTGGATATGATTAACTGGCTGTCAAAAAGCGGCAAAAGCGAAGAAGTCTCCGACGCCGTCCAGGCGCTGTCAAAATTTTATAAACTGACGTTGGGCAAAGGAAATATCATCGTCAGCATCGGCGAGGAATTGTCGCATGTTTCTTTGTATGTCCAGCTGCAGAACATGCGGTACAAAGACAAAATCCACTACTTTGTCGATGTCCCCGACGACCTTCTGGACTATGAAATTCCCAAATTCGTACTGCAGCCGATCGTGGAAAACTCCATTCAGCACGGTATCTTCGGTAAGGAATCAAAAGAAGGCAACATCGTAATTACCGGATGGGCAGAAGGAGAAGACATCGTATTTATTGTTTCAGATGACGGGATCGGCGTCCCGCCGGAAAAAATGGAAACAATCCTGAGCGGAAAAGGTGACAGTTCCATCGGCAGCAACATCGGCATCTACAATACGCATAAACGCCTGCAGCTTTATTATGACAAGTCATATGGCCTTACTTACCGAAGCTCCGAAACCACTGGAACGGAAGTCGAAATCCGGATTCCAGCGAGAAAATACGATGGCAGTTCCCTGTAAAGCCGTTTACACTTTTATTTGTCGAGCACGACGCACGCAATATCCATGATATCCGCAATTTTCTGAAACAGGGATGCATTGTGTCCCAGGGACATTGCAAAATGATGTGTCGGCGCTTGGGCAAACCATTCATCCATATAGGCATCCGGATCCTTCTTGAATCGGACCGGGGTCTGTGTATTTCCGATCGTCATGATCGTTCCGTCTGTCGACTGGGCTTCAGAAATGATAAATTTGAGTTTGCCGTCAATTGTCTGTGTTGTTCCTAGATTTGTGATAGGACCTGTACGGACTTTTGCTTCTACCGACACTCCCGTTCCCTGTTTCCCGTGATAGAGGCCCATTCCGCGAAGGATAGGCTTCCCTTTTGCTATTTCCAGATGAAAAGGTCCGTCATGGCCCAGAAGGATCGTATTGTCCTCATAATCCGTAACGACTATTTCACAGAAGCTTCCGCCCTTGCCGACAATGTCACATATTTTCATGGCCAGACAGGTCTTGAGGTCGCCTTCACCGGAACATGGGATTCCTTTTGCTGTCAGAAGCGAATGCCCTACGATAAATCCACCCTGCAGTTTCTCATATGCGCCGCCGGGTGCACCATGATAGTAATATGTCAGTGCATCAAGATCATACTCTTTAATCAGGCGTTCCTGCGCCGCAGCAACTCGCGCCGACCAGTCGATCTGCTCTTCCGTCGGTTTTTTGGCAAGGGGGTCTGCCGAGGAATCTTCACTAATTACGAAAAACTCTGCTATTTCCTTTTTCTTCTCTTCCACTTCTTCCGGGGTAACCTTCTGGAGCATGCGATCCAGATCGCACATCTCAAGAGCTTCAAGGTGTGCGCCGGTCTGACCCTGGAACATGGTAAAATCACTGTACATATCAAGCATTCCGCTGTATGTATTCCCTAAAAATCCAAAACGCGCATATCGGAGACCGCTCTTTACGCTGGCAGCAAGAACCCATTCACTGATTTCTTTCCATGCCCTGACAGCTTCCGGCCGTTGATACGTGACCTCATCCGCAAGTGAAATATCCGGTGTTTTTTCCAGGCCGAGAAGTCCGTTGATAACACGGTATTTTATACCGGCCCGGTGAAATGCATTGGATATTTCCGGCACTGGGCAGGCACCGCAATGAGCGAGCCATTCGCCCGTCGTTGTCTGTGCATAATTGATTCTGGCTGTCGGCTGAAGATTGAGAATGACAGCGGGTGCATTACAGATCTGATGGACGGGAAGCACGGATGCGCTTGTTACATAAGTACCCGCATGCGCAAAGATTAAATCAACATTATTTGCATTGAAATATTCCCCGGCTTTTCTTCCTTGCTGCTCACTGTCAACAAGTCCGAAATTGAATACTTCTGCATCCGCAAAGGAGGATACCCGTTCTTCGATGAAATTGCCGTAACCGATCAGACGTTCTTTTAATCCGGGAAATTGTCCCCAGTAATGTTTCAGGCCCATTGTGTAAATACCGATGCGGGGTCTTTTGGTTGGCTTCATCTTTTCCATGAATAATTCCTCCATTACATGTTGATATACAATTAGCAATCTCATTTCCGGACACATTTTCAGGTACTGATTTATCGGTACTGTTTTTTACCAACCCTGCTCAAGAAGGAGGCCTGCAATGTCTTCAGCCATTTTCCTTCTGGATACACCAAACCCGTCACCTTCCGCTGCATGCTGCAGCACGGCTTCAGCTAACACTTTTGAATGAAATCTCGCTCCCTTGAGAATGTTAATAACCATGTCGATAAAATCGCAGTCCAGTGCATCGGAATATATTTGAGCACTGCTGACGATTCCCTGGTGGATATTCATGCAGATCTGAATATGCCCCCAGTCATATTTATTTTCGATCAGCGAATCAAAATGAATACTTTCTCCGAAGCGCCAATTCCATGATGCAAATTGCTCGGTTAAGGCAAGGAGCGCCGGATCCCCGGCAAAGTCCCTGTCTGTCAGTCTTTCTATCTGCATGCTCGATTCTTCCCTGTCTGTTTCTTCCGGAGAACAGAAAGTTCTGATAAATGAATTTTCCATGGCAGTCGATAACATTTCAACAGTGATATCCGGCCGCAAAGCCTGAAGGTTTGTAATGCGGGAACGAACCGAGGCCACTCCCTTTGAGGCAAGTTTAGCGGGATTGACCGTCAGATACCTGGCAACCCTTTCAAAAGCTGAATGAACCAGCAGTGTGCCATGATGCAGGCCGACGCCCCTGTTAATCCGGAATGCATTTCCTGAGAATTTGAGCCCGTCAGCAAGTATATCATTGCGACCGGAACGCTCTGCATCTATCCCTTCCTTCCTAACCGTGTCGACGATCATCTGAAAGTTGCGGTCCAGATTAAAATCGGCTTCCGGCAGCAAAAGGGAAAAATTCAGATTCCCCAAATCATGAAAGACGGCTCCTCCTCCTGTGCTGCGGCGTGCAAGGCGTCCGCCCTCCGCTTCAAGCTGAGCAGTACTGCATTCCGCCCATGCATTCTGGTTCCTGCCGATAACAACAGTATTCTGGTTCTGCCACAGATATAGAATCGATGAAAGATCCGATTCCCCTTCAACAGCCCTTATTAGTTTCTGCATAAGAAATTCTTCCAGAGCTAAATTGAACCAGGGATCGTGGTTACGGCTTGTCACAATCAAAGAATGCGGCATTGAGGGATCCTCCTATAATAAATTAACATGAGCCTGTCTGGCCGCTTTTTGAACATCTTCCGGAAGAGCACCATCTGTAATCCAGGTATGAATATTGCTTAATCTTGCAAAGGTATGCGGCAGTCCGCTGTTAATTTTCGAGGTATCCATCAGAAGAATAACGCGCTGTGCCTTTTTTATGATCAGCCGTTTGAGCTCGGCTTCATAATAATCACCGCATGAAAAGCCGCTTGATAACGAAAATGCACTGGCGGCTATAAACGCAAGATCAATATTAAGGGTCTTAACATATTCACTGGCATTAAATCCGGACAGGGAAAGCGTTTCCCTGTTAAGCTGGCCGCCGGTCAGGTTAATCTTGATATTCTGATGTTTTGCCAATTCGAGCGCAATGTTTGGGGCAGGTGTCAATACGAATAAATTCTGGTCTGTAAGCCTCTGTGCAAAACACATGCAGGTAGTGCCGGAGTCAATATACAGGGATCGTCCCGGTTCAACCAGCGCAATCGCCTTGTCTGCAATAGACAGCTTTGCGCTCGTGTTTTCAGCCTGGCGCTGGGTATATGCAGCTTCTTTGATCATCGACAGATGAGCAAGTGATTTGGCTCCTCCGCGCACACGCACAATATAACCCTGTCTTTCGAGAGTCTCAAGATCCCTTCTGAGCGTCATGCTCGAGACATCCGGATATCTCACCTCAAGCTCTGTAAGGCGGGCTTCGCCACGCGATTGAATGAACTGGTTTATTGCTTCACGTCTATCTATTGGCATATGACCCTCCAAATTATCATTGTTTTTATGTGTGTTAATTTTGTAATAATTTGATGATATCACAGGTCCCTGCAAAATTCAATCAATTAATACATTCGTGCATTTTTGCCTGTTTAAGTATGAATATAGTATATATATGCCTAAATTTCAATGATTAAATCATTTTTCGCCTAATAGCATTGATAACATTTTTGTAAATTTGATGAAAGAAATTAACAATTTAGTGTTCACAAGAAACACAATTGATGCTATAATCGGACACAAGAAACAAAACGGATCATCCGGACGCTCTAAAATGTACCGGCCCCCGACAACCTGCCGGTTTTCCGGCATCAACTTATAGGAGGATCTACATATGAAAACTACAGCAGTAAGACTGTACGGAAAACAAGACCTGAGACTTGAGACATTTGAATTACCGGCAATCGGCCCCGGCGAGATCCTCGCCAGAATAATTTCAGATAGTATTTGTATGTCTTCCTACAAAGCGGCAATGCAGGGTTCTGATCACAAACGTGTTCCTGCGGATATCGCAGAAAACCCGGTTATCATCGGTCATGAATTCTGCGGTGAGATTGTGGAAGTCGGCAGCAAATGGGCAGATGAGTTCAAACCGGGAGAACGTTTCGGAATCCAACCGGCTATTAATGATCCTACAAACGTATATGCAGCCCCCGGATATTCTTTTCATTATATCGGCGGTGCGGCAACATACATAATCATTCCTGAGATCGTCATGAGCCGCGGCTGTCTTCTCCACTATACAGGGGATGCATTCTACTTCGGTTCCCTTTCCGAACCGATGTCATGCATTATCGGCGGATACCACGTCAACTACCATAGTGATGCCGGAAGTTATGTCCATAATATGGGCATAGTCGAAGGCGGCAGCATGGCACTTCTTGCCGGCGTCGGTCCTATGGGACTCGGTGCTATTGACTATGCAATTCACAATTCCCGCCGTCCGGGACTTCTGGTCGTTACGGATATAGACGATGTTCGTCTGGCACGTGCCGCATCAATCTACTCAGTCGACGAAGCTGCCAAAAACGGCGTCAAACTCATTTATGTCAACACCACCGGTATTGAAGACGTACCTGCGCACCTGATATCGCTTACCGGCGGTACGGGTTATAATGATGTATATGTTTTTGCACCGGTTGCACCGGTTGTAGAACAGGCGGATAAGATTCTGGCTTATGACGGATGCCTTAACTTCTTTGCCGGCCCTACCAATACAGCATTCTCCGCCCAGATGAATTTCTATAACGTCCATTACAATGCCACTCATATTGCCGGAAACAGCGGCGGGAATACGGATGACCTTATTGAAGCAATTGATTTGATGACCAGGGGAGTAATTAATCCATCCGCAATGGTTACTCATGTCGGCGGAATGGACTGTGTCATCGAGACAACGCTCAACCTGCCGAAGATCCCGGGTGGTAAGAAACTTATTTATACAAATATCAGCATGCCGCTTACCGCCATCAACGATTTCCGGGCCCTGGGCGATAAGGATCCGATTTTCAAAAAGCTGGCCGATATAGTTGAAGGAAATAATGGATTATGGAATCTTGAAGCGGAAAAATTTCTTCTGGCAAATGCCAAATCAATCTAATGAATAACGCATCGATGGTCCGGACATCCAGGAAACTGCGTGCCGGACCCTTTGCCGTCAAAGGTATATTTTCAAATAAGGAAAGGTAAGGATAATATGATGAAATGGATTGAACAGGCAGGCGGCCCCACAAGTATTGCAGCCGCAGTTGCACCGGTAATCCGGTCACTCTCTAAAAATGAACAGTATCCGATCGTGCGTTTTTCCGCCGGGGAAGATGCATCCGCTGAACACGGTGAAATCAAAATTGATACTGCTTCGGTATCTGATCTTTCTTCTCTTTGCAGCCTGCTGCAGGCTAAACTGACTCCCGGTCACAATGCTGGTAAAATTGCAATCTCCGGACTTGGTTCTTTCACACTTTCCGCTCCAGGCACTTCTGCTTCCGGCAAACGCCTGCATGGCAAGGTCGCTCTTGTAACAGGCGGAGCTCAGGGTTTTGGTGAAGGAATCGCGCGTGAACTTGCTGCAGCCGGCGCCCATGTTGTTATCGCTGATTTAAACCTTCCCCAGGCTGAAGTTGTAGCTGCATCCATAAATGCGGAGTATGGTCCGGCAGCTGCTGTCGCACTGTCGGTTGACGTCGGCCAGGAGACATCCGTCCAGGCGCTTATGGAGAATATAGTTCTTCTTTTCGGCGGTCTGGATCTGCTCGTCAGCAATGCCGGCGTACTTCGTGCCGGAGGTTTGGAGGAAATGTCCCTTTCAAATTTCGAATTTGTTACCAAAATCAATTACACAGCATTTTTCCTCGTAACAAAGTACGGCTCTCGACCAATGAAAATACAGGCTCGCTATAGTCCTTCCTACTATTCTGATATCGTTCAGGTCAATTCAAAATCGGGCCTTGAGGGTTCCAACAAAAACTTTGCTTACGCAGGCGGAAAATTCGGCGGCATCGGACTCGTTCAGAGTTTTGCAAAGGAACTCGTTGAAGACAGAATCAAGGTCAACGCAGTCTGCCCGGGTAATTACTACGAAGGTCCGCTGTGGAGCGATCCGGAAAAGGGTCTCTTTGTTCAGTATCTTAATGCCGGCAAAGTTCCCGGAGCCAAAACATTTCAGGAAGTTTACGATTTCTATGTTGGCAAGGTACCTATGCACAGAGGGTGTTCCCCTACTGATGTAACCAGGGCCATTACATATTGTGTGGAACAGCTTTACGAAACCGGCCAGGCGATTCCAGTAACCGGCGGCCAGAACATGCTTAATTAGGAGGAAATTTTATGGCAACACCAGTAATCATGCCCAGACAAGGGCAATCCGTGGAAAGCTGCATTATCGGTAAGTGGCACAAACAAGCAGGCGATGCAGTTAAGACCGGAGATCTGCTCTTTACGTACGAAACCGACAAAGCAACTTTTGATGAAGCTGCAAAAATTGACGGCACCATGCTGGCTGTCTTTTTCGAAGAGGGCGACGATGTTCCCTGCCTCACAAATGTTTGTGTAATCGGTCAGCCGGGAGAATCATTTGCTGAGTTCAATCCTAACGGTACAACAGCGCAAAGCCCTGCACTTGAGGCAGCTGATGCTGCTGCAGAAGCACCTGAAACAAAAAAGTATTCCATCGAAAAGCCCGCAGCTGAGCAGGCAGGTGAAATGCCTGCTGCTATCAGTCCCCGTGCCCGTAACCTTGCGGAAAAAGTCGGGGCCGATCTTAGATTCGCACTTAGCAGCGGCCCGCACGGCCGAGTAATTGAGCGCGACGTCCTTGATCTGATTGCATCCGGAAAGCTGGCGACATCTGCCGCCGGCAAAGGATATGCAGCCGAGCTGAAAGGTACAGGAATAGGCGGCCGTGTAACCACAGCCGATATCAATGCAGGGGTACCTGCTGCAGAACATGCAGAATCGGCGGTATCTGCTCCGGTAGCTGCTCCCGTTACTGCTGTATCCGAAAGTTACACACAGAAGCACAGCAATATCCGTAAAGTTATTGCCCGTTCCATGCAGGCTTCCCTCTCCTCGATGGCTCAGCTTACACTGAATACTACATTTGACGCGAGTGATGTTCTTGCATTGCGTGCCAAACTCAAAAAAGCCGGAGAATCCGGTCTCAAAGCCGAGCAGGGATTCAATCTGGCCGAAAATGTGCCTACTCTGAACGACATCATCCTTTATGCCGCATCGAGGGTTCTCAGCCGTCACCCGTCCTGCAACGCACATTATGATGATGAAAAAATGACTTTCTTTAATCATGTTCATATGGGAGTTGCCGTAGATACCGCCCGCGGGCTTATGGTTCCGACCGTTTTCAATTCTGATCTGATGAATCTCTCCACATTGTCTGCCGAAGTTAAAACGGCTGTAGCTGCATGCCAGACCGGTACAATCAATCCGGATTCACTGCGCGGCGGGACATTTACCGTGACCAATCTTGGAACTATGGGAATCGAGTCCTTTACTCCTGTAATCAACCCGCCTCAGACATGTATTCTGGGTGTGGACACGATTATGACCCGCGTCCGCGAAGTTGGCGGCGAGCTCAAGGGTTATCCGGCTATGGGACTTTCCCTTACATTCGACCATCGCGCACTGGATGGTGCTCCGGCAGCCAAATTCCTTAAGGATCTGGTAAAAACCCTGGAGAATTTTTCACTGCTGCTGATGCAATAAAGGAGGAAAAAACATGTACGATTTAATTGTATTGGGCGGTGGGCCCGGCGGATATATGGCCGCTGAACGAGCAGGCGGAGCAGGTCTTTCCGTTCTTCTGATCGAAAAAAACAAAATCGGCGGCGTTTGCCTGAATGAAGGCTGCGTACCCTCGAAAACACTTCTTAACAGTGCCAAGATTTATGATCACGCCTGCCACGGCGAAAAATACGGCGTGACATCCGAGAATGCCAAAATTGATCAGGAAGCTGTCATCAACCGCAAAAATAAGGTTGTCAAAAATCTTGTCAACGGTATCAAGCACACACTGAAGAGCAACAAAGTCACCATTAAAGCGGGCCTCGGTGTCATTCTTGGCCGCGAAAAAGGCATTCTTTCCATTAGTGTCGGTGATGAAGTATTTGAAGCCAAAAATCTTATCATCGCGACCGGTTCAGAAGCCGTTGTGCCTCCGATCCCAGGTGTAAAAGAGGGTATTGCTGAAGGAACTGTAATGACGAATCGCGAGATCCTTGATCTTACAACCATTCCTGAGTCCCTGGTTGTTGTCGGCGGCGGAGTCATCGGCCTGGAAATGGCCAGTTACTTCAACACTGTCGGCAGTAAAGTAACCGTTATCGAGATGCTCGACCATATTGCCGGTCCGGCCGATCGTGAACTCTCCACTCTTCTTCAGAAGAACTTCGCTAGAAAGGGTATTACTTTCAACCTGAACTGCAAGGTTACCGCTGTAGGAAATGGTCAGGTCACCTATACAACAGCTGACGGACAGACACAAAATGCCGCTGCCACCAAGACACTCCTTTCCATTGGACGTCGCGCTGTATCGCAGGGTTTCGGTCTGGAAAATATCGGTGTATTCGTAGAACGCGGCCACATTGTAACGGATGCACAGGGCCGTACCAACGTACCCGGCGTATATGCCGTGGGCGACGTCAACGGAGTCTGGATGCTCGCACATGCTGCCTATCGAGAAGCGGAAGTTGCCGTTAATACCATTTTGGGCAAAAAAGACAATATGCGCTATCAGGCCATGCCTTCCGTACTTTACACCAATCCTGAGATGGCTTTTGTCGGGGAAACCGAAGAGTCATGTATCGAAAAAGGAATCAAGTACGAGAAAACAGTCCTGCCTATGAATTTCAGCGGCCGTTATATGGCTGAAAACGAAGGCGGCGACGGTATTATCAAGATTCTGATCGATCCGGACCGTCAGCGCCTTCTTGGCTGTCATCTGTTAGGTACCTATGCTTCAGAAATAATAATTTCGGCAGGTATGATGATCGAATCCGAAATGCGTATTAATGATATCAAAGAAATAATCTTCCCCCACCCGACCGTCAGTGAGATTATCCGTGAAGCAATTTTCCATAACAACTAAAAAAACCAACCAAAAATACTGCGGCGCAAACCTGCCGGCAGAAAGACAAATAATCGGAGGAAATATTATGAGCAAACAACTTTTCATCACACCGGAAGAAGTAAGAAAGCCAAGCTGGATCAAATTTAAGGATATACCTGTTAACCAGTACCAGAAAAAACCCGGCGACGAAAAAGCAAAATTCAGCAAAGAGGATTTTATGCGTATTTATCGCGATATGCGTATGATCCGCGAATTTGAAACCATGCTTTATTCGATCAAGACCACAAATGCTTACAACGGCCTTGATTACAACAATCCGGGTCCTGCCCACCTTTCCATGGGACAGGAGGCATCTTCCGTAGGACAGGCTTATCATCTGACTACTGATGACTTCATCTTCGGTTCCCACCGCAGCCACGGAGAAATTTTGGCAAAAGGCCTGTCTTCCATCAACAAGCTCAGCGAAAAAGAACTGCTCACAATAATGGAGAATTTCCTCGACGGCGCAGCCTGGAGAGTTATCGAAAAGGATAATGAAGGAAAAGGCCGTTCGATTAAAGAGCTCGCAATTGACTTTCTGATATATGGAGCCCTTGCAGAAATATTCGCAAAGGAAACCGGATTCCATAAGGGATTGGGCGGTTCCATGCATGCCTTCTTCCTTCCTTTCGGAATTTACCCCAATAATGCAATCGTCGGCGGTTCGGCCGGTATTTCAACAGGTGCCGCACTATTCAAGAAAATCAACAGAAAACCAGGCGTTGTAGTCTGCAATGTCGGTGACGGATCCATGGCACGCGGTCCTGTTTGGGAAGGTATGATGCTTTCTGCAATGGACCAGTACCGCACACTTTGGGATGATGACATGAAGGGCGGACTTCCGATTCTCTTCAACGTCATGGACAACCAGTATGCAATGGGCGGCCAGACACGCGGCGAAACAATGGGTTACGACTTCCTTGCACGTATCGGTGCCGGTGTAAATCCGGAGCAGATGCATGCCGAGCGTATTGACGGATACAATCCCCTTGCTGTCATCGACGCGATGGAAAGAAAACTCAAAATTCTGAAAGATAAAAAGGGACCCGTACTTCTTGATACTCTGACATACCGTTACTCCGGGCATTCTCCGTCGGATGCTGATTCTTACCGTACACAGGAAGAAAAAGATGCATGGGCGACTCAGGATTCCATCCAGGCATTTAAGGCAGATATGATTCTTGCCGGCCTGGCAAAATCGGAAGATTTTGATGCAGCAGATGAATTCGTAATCCGTACAATCACGGATGCTGTACGTCTTGCAATCAACCCGGATGTCTCTCCCCGTATGGACTTGGCAAAAACACCTGATGCCATCGAGAAAATCATGTTTTCCAACCTGCATATGCCCAAAATGGAAGACCGTAAGGCTGATATGCTGCAAACCAAGGAAGAAAACTTCCGTGTTCAGCAAATCGCTAAAAAAATCCGTTATGCGTATGATGCAAACGGAAAACCGGTATCCAAAAACAAAGCATACCAGCTTCGTGACGCACTTTTTGAGCCAATTCTCGACAAATTCATCGAGGACCCGACACTTGTCGCCTACGGTGAAGAGAATCGTGACTGGGGCGGTGCCTTTGCCGTATACCGCGGCCTTACGGAAGCAGTTCCCTACCACCGCCTGTTTAACTCACCTATCGCGGAAGCTTCCATTGTCGGATCTGCCGTAGGTTATGCGATGGCCGGCGGCCGTGCCCTTGTCGAGCTGATGTATGCTGATTTCCTTGGCTGTGCCGGTGATGAAGTATTGAACCAGCTGCCCAAATGGCAGGCAATGTCTGCAGGAATCCTGAAAATGCCCGTAGTACTGCGTGTATCCGTCGGTTCCAAATATGGAGCACAGCACTCACAGGACTGGACTTCTCTTTGCACACAGGTTCCAGGACTTAAGGTTGTCTTCCCTGTTACTCCCTATGATGCAAAAGGTCTGATGACAACAGCACTTAACGGTACTGATCCGGTCATCTTCTTCGAGAGCCAGCGTATCTATGACATTGCCGAACAGTTCCACACGGAAGGTGTCCCGACAGAAAGTTATGAGATCGCAATCGGCGAGCCTGATATCAAGAAGGCAGGCAAAGACCTGACTATTCTTACAATCGGAGCCACATTATACCGTGCACTTGATGCCGCTAAAATTTTCGAAGAGAAATTCGGCATCTCCGTCGAGGTAATCGATGCACGTTCCATGGTTCCCTTCAATTATGACAAAGTCATCGAATCCGTTAAAAAGACAGGTAAAATCATTGTAGCCGGTGATGCCTGCGACCGCGGATCCTACCTGAGTGAACTTGCAAGAAACATTGGTGACTTCTGTTTTGACGATCTCGATGCACCGGTAGCAGTCCTTGGTTCACGCAACTGGATAACTCCCGCATATGAGCTCGAGGATTCCTTCTTCCCTCAGGCAAGCTGGTTTGTTGATATTTTCCACGAGAGAATTCAGCCGCTGCCGGGATTTGTTGCCGACAAGAGTTTTTCCGATGTTGAAATGATCCGCCGCAATAAACTGGGTGTCTGATAAATAATCTTATGGAATACCATTCAGATTTCCGAAAACCTGCATGAAAGGGTATGCTATGAGCCAAAATAATGTTCAGGATTTAGTAGATAAACTCAATTGTCCCGAAATGGTTGATCGGCTTGATGCATTAAAGCAGCTTACAGAAAAGCTGGACGAGGGAATAATCTCCCGTCCGGCTTTCGGCCGGGACGTGAACAATCATATTCACTCACAATATTCATTTTCGCCGTATTCACCATCAAAAGCAGTTTGGATGTCCTATATGGCCGGCCTCTGCACTGCCGGAATTATGGATCATGATTCCATTTCCGGTGCGCTTGAATTTACCGCTGCCGGTCAGATTATCGGCCTTCCTACCACAATCGGAGCCGAGTGCCGTGTTTCTTTTGCCGCAACTCCTTTAGCAGGCCGCAGAATTAACAATCCGGATCAGGATACAGTCGCCTATATTGCTTTTCATGGGGTTCCCCACAGCCAGACCAAAGCACTTGAGCGGTTTTTCAAGCCAATTGCCAGGGCACGGGGACTCCGTAACCGCAAGATGACAAAGCGGCTGAACGAATTGCTTGCGCCGGCAGGTCTGGCTGTCGACTACGATAAGGATGTACTTCCCCTGTCACTTGCTGCCAGAGGCGGCAGTGTAACGGAACGCCACTTATTGTATGCTGTTGCTAAGAAGCTTATTGATCAGTTCGGTACTACCCGCGAACTTGTTGCATTCCTTGCCGGACCTCTGAACATAGCGGTATCCGACAAGATGGCAGCCATGCTCACGGATCAGAGCAATCCTCATCAGGCATATGACCTTCTTGGTCTTCTCAAAAGTGACCTGGTTGAAAAGTTTTATCTTCCGGCAACTGATGAGTGTCCTCCGATCGCGGAAGTCTCGGCGTTTGCGAGAATGCACGGCATCGTACTTGCCTACCCATATCTCGGGGACATCACAAGCTCGGTAACCGGTGACAAAAAGGCACAGACTTTTGAAGACAGTTATCTTGATGAGTTATTCGATGTCATAAAAGCAAACGGTTTCAATGCAGTAACATATATGCCATCCCGCAACACACGCGAGCAGCTGATCCGCCTGCGCAGCTTATGCGACAAACACGGACTTTTTCAGATCAGCGGAGAAGATATCAACCAGCCTCGTCAGCCGTTTGTATGTGATGCAATGCGTGACCCCATGTTTTCCAATCTCTTTGATGCGGCCTGGGCTTTGATCGGGCATGAAAGACTGGCATCCGAACAACTGGCGAAGGGCATGTTTTCCACTCAGACAACGGACTTGATTCCGGGCCTGACTGACCGCATCGAATATTTCCGTGATGCTGCTATGAAGTTATACGAAAAAGAAACAAATTAGCAGCCCTGATTTTCCGCTTTCTGATTCAATGGAGGTAATTACTATGACTGATATACAAAACACTTTTCTAAATCGTTATGAAGAGCGTTTGGCCGATTTCACCCGTGTTTCCCGCATCGCGGGCAGTCGTTCGGATTATGTCCAGGGCGGCGGCGGAAATACTTCCTGCAAACTTGACAACCGGCTTATGGCTATCAAGGCGTCCGGTTTCCGGCTTGACCAGATTGCTCCGGATGATGCCTATGCCGTGCTGGATTATTCAAACTTGCGGGCATTCTACCAGAATACTGACGTAACCACTCTTGATGATGTAGAAAAAGCCGGATCATCCCAGGCAAAAGATGCTGCCGTTGTTATTGATGGACTCCCGGTTCTTCGCCCTTCTGTCGAAGCCGGCTTTCATTCGTTACTAGAAACCTATGTGCTTCATACACATCCGGTATATGCCAATTTACTCACCTGTGCCGTGGAAGGTCCCGAGCTTGCTGCCCGTATCATGAAGGACATGAACTTGAATTATGCGTTCGTTCCATATATCAACCCGGGCGCACAGCTTACTTTCGAAATTGATGCAGCACGTAAAAAAGCAGCTGATTCCCAAGGCAAACAGCCGTCTGTCATATTCATGCAGAATCACGGACTGATTGCTACATCGGATGATGCTGATACTTGTCTGGATCTTCATGAAAAGGTCAACAAAGCCGTTGCCGCTTTCTTTGGAATCAGCGAAAAAGACTGGCCGTCCGTTGAGGTGGAACCGGTTTCCAATGCTGCCTCAGCTAATTTCTGGCAGTCAGCAACACCCTGGCTGAAAGCACGTCTGCTTGATACCGTATGGGATCTCGATTTCTTTACGGTTCACGCGCTGTACCCGGATCAGCTGGTCTTCCTTTCGGGCCAGATGGAAGTCGTGGAATCCGGCTCACTTTCCGAATATAAAGACATCAGCACCAGGAAAGCAATTATCTTCCGTGAGACCGGCGAAGTACTGTACCAGTGCAGTAAAGGCGAGGCCGGGACGATTGAGGAGACATTGTGCGCGATTCTTTTCATCATACTTACAATCCGCTCCGCCGGTTATAACGTGAATACAATGAACGAGGCGGGAAAACAATTCATCAGTAACTGGGAGAGCGAGCAATACCGCAAAACCATCGCTGCCAAATAAACATATTGGTGTTGAACATAATATGATAAAAGCCCGGCCGGACTCTTCCCTTGTGAAGTAATCCAACCGGGTTTTTCATTTATATTAAAAACCCCCGGCTGATTCCATGCCGTCAGGCAAAAGAATCAACCGGGGGCTGTATTCATTATTCAGTTCAAAAGATTCATATCACAGGATCAAAAATCCCTTGATCTTGCACCCGGACGGGTGACATCTTCATCAGGAGGTGTCACAGGCTCTTTGTGTGCTTCAAAAGTATCTCTTTTCTCTCTGTCAGGACGTGAGCCGGGACCTGCAGGCCCCCTGTCGGGACGGTCATGGTATCCGCCTTCACGAGGTCCGCGGTCAGGACGGTTTCCGCCTTCAGGACGAGGTCCGCCTTCAGGACGGGGTCCGCGTTCCGGACGATGGTCACCATGATCAGGACGGTCATTATGTCCGCCGAATCCGTCTCTGCGCTCACGGCCCGGACGGTCACCCATCGGACGGTCACCCATCGGACGGCGGGGCGGTTCAGCACTCTCGACAAAACCTTCCGGTTTTTCGGAAGCGTCCCTTATGGAAAGGTTGATACGTCCCTGGCTGTCTACTTCCAGAACTTTAACCTTAACCTTGTCTCCTTCTTTAACAACATCCTCCACTTTATCAACACGTTTCCATGCCATCTTGGAGATGTGGCAAAGACCTTCCTTACCGGGCAGGAACTCAATGAAGGCACCAAACGCCATCAGACGCGTCACAGTACCGTCAAAAATCTGTCCGGGTTCGGGATCGTTAACAATTCCTTTAATTATCGCAAGGGCACGCTGTGCCTTTTCTGCGTCCGGAGTGGAAATAAAGATACGTCCGTCGTCATTAATATCAATCTGTGCACCGGTGTCGGCAATAATCTTGTTGATGACCTTGCCGCCGGATCCGATAACTTCACGGATTTTATCAATCGGAACCTGTGTCTGGATAATGCGGGGCGCATACTTCGACATTTCTGCACGGGGCTCAGCAAGGCAGGGCAGCAGGACTTCGTTGATTATCTGCAGTCTTCCTTTTCTTGTCATCTCAAATGCCTGGCGGATGATCTCGATCGACAGTCCGTCGACTTTGATATCAACCTGGATCGAGGTGATGCCAAGCTCTGTGCCGGCAACCTTGAAATCCATATCGCCGAAGAAATCTTCAATTCCCTGAATATCCATGAATACAAGGAAATCATTCTCATCATCTTCATTGACAATCAGGCCCGAAGAAATTCCTGCAACAGGGCGCTTGATCGGAACACCGGCATCCATAAGGGCCAGCGTGCTTGCGCATACGGAACCCTGTGATGTGGAACCGTTGGACATAAGGATTTCGGAAACCGCACGGATGGCATATGGGAAATCTTCTTCTGAAGGCAGAACCGGGATTAGGGATCTCTCTGCAAGAGCGCCATGGCCGATTTCGCGGCGTCCCGGTGAACGGGACGACTTGGCTTCTCCTACTGAATAACCGGGGAAATTATACTGGTGCATATAACGCTTGGTAATCTCATTATCAATACCGTCAAGCGTCTGTGATTTTGAAAGAGGTGCAAGGGTAACGGCTGTAAGTACCTGTGTCTGTCCGCGCTGGAAAAGACCTGTACCGTGCACGCGGGGAAGCATTCCGACATCGCAGGACAAAGGACGGATCTGATCAAGGGGACGACCGTCAACACGAACATGTTCACGGAAAAGATAATCCCTGACGACCTTCTTCTCGAGCTTATAGATCGCTTCGCCGACGTAAGGAAGATAGCTCTCATTTGTCTCAGTCAGATATGCTTTTACCTTCTCGGCAAGTACGGCAACCTGAGCATCACGGACACTCTTGTCATCGGAAAGAACAGCAAGTCTCATGTCATCCCAGCCAAATGCCTTAATATATGCAAAAATTTCTTCCGGTACGGCAGAAGACTTGTATGTAAATTTGGGCTTGCCTATTTCAGCAACAATGCCGGCAATAAAGTCAACAATTTCCTGGATCGTCTTGTGTCCGATTTCTATTGCGGCGAGCATAGTCTCGTCCTCAACTTCATTGGCGCCGGCCTCAACCATGCAGATCTTCTTCTTTGTTCCTGCAAGCGTCACATACATGCGGCTCGCGTTTCTCTGTTCCTCAGTAGGATTGATGACAACTTCATCACCGATCAGGCCAAGTACGATACCGCCTGTAGGTCCGTTCCACGGAATATCCGAAGTTGCAATGGCAATCGATGTACCGATCATAGCAGCGATTTCCGGAGAGCAGTCCTGATCAACCGACATAACAAGATTGTTGACAACAACGTCGTTTCTTAAGTCATGTGGGAAAAGCGGACGGATCTGGCGGTCAATAACACGCGAAGTAAGAATAGCCTTCTCGGAAGGTCTTGCCTCACGCTTGATGTATCCGCCGGGAATCTTGCCGACTGCATACTGCTTCTCTTCATAATCAATGGAAAGGGGGAAAAAGTCGATTCCGTCCCTTGGTGAAAGTGATGCCGTAGCTGACGAGAGAATAACTGTCTCGCCGTAACGGATCAGGCATGAACCATTGGCGAACTGAGCGAGTTTGCCGGTCTCCACGATAAGCGGACGGCCAGCCAGGGTCATTTGAAAAGTTTTTTCCATAATAAAAATACCTCCTGGTAAATTGAATATACCTAAGTCACCAGGGCGGTAGCTTGTAGATTCGTGCATCGTACTTCCATATCTCCAAAAGATATGTGGACGATCCGTCAATCTACCCTCTACGGCCCAATCCAGTGACTTTGCGTAGCTATACTGATAACATTATACCTTATGTCATCGCTTTTTTGGTTTTTTCGATAAAATTTCAAAAAAAGGTGAGCCGTGAAGCTCACCTCTCTTGAAATAAATGCTGTTTACTTTCTGATTCCAAGCTTGGCGATTACTGTTCTGTAGCGCTCAACGTCGATACGGGCGAGATAATCAAGAAGTCCTCTTCTCTGTCCAACCATCATCAGAAGTCCTCTTCTGGAATGGTGATCATTCTTGTGTTCCTTCAAGTGCTCGGTAAGGTGGTTGATACGGGCTGTAAGAATTGCGATCTGTACTTCCGGTGAACCTGTGTCGCCTTCTTTAAGGCCGTATTCCTTGATAATTTCTGATTTGTTAACCTTGTCCATTCGTTACCTCCATTAATGTCCTGTGGCAAAGTAAATGGTCGGACGATCCATAGACTGTGACCACGGCTAAAATACCTAAAAATTTTAACACAAATGCACTGATATGTAAACAAATAAATCATAGTGCAATTATGAAATCCGTTTTAAAATGGCTCGTGCAGCCTGAACTCCGCTGGCACCGGCCTGTGACAGGCCGCGTGTGATGCCTGCTCCGTCCCCAATGGCAAAGAAATTGGGAAGCGTCGTCTCAAGTTCGGATGTCAGACGCAGACGGGCACTGTAGAATTTCACTTCGACGCCGTACAGTAAAGTATCCTGATTGGCGGTACCGGGTGCAAGCTTATCGAGAACCTGAATCATCTCAATTATGTTGTCGAGATGACGTTTGGGCAGCACGAGCGACAGATCACCCGGAACCGCTTCCAGCGTCGGTCTTACAAAGCCCTGAGGCATACGGTGTGAGTTTGTGCGCCGTCCGTCAAGAAGATCGCCGAACCGCTGCACCATGATGCCGCCGCCCAACATATTCGAGAGCGAAGCGATGCGTTTGCCGTATTGGTAGGGTTCATTAAAAGGTGTCGTAAACTTGTTGCTTACAAGGAGTGCGAAATTCGTATTCTCACTTTGAAGTGCGGGATCCGTATAGCTGTGCCCGTTCACAGTAATAATACCGTCCGTGTTCTCCGTGACAACATGTCCGTACGGGTTCATGCAGAAAGTCCGGACAACATCCTTGTACTGTTTGGTCCTGTAAAGAAGCTTCGCCTCATACATTGCATCCGTAATATCTTTAAACACAATTGCAGGAAGTTCCACGCGAACGCCAATATCAACCTGATTATTAATTAACGGAAGATTAAGCTTGTGACATTGATCCGAGAACCACTCTGCGCCGGATCTTCCCGGTGCAGCGATAAGGAATCTGCATTCAATTGAACCGATATTTGTATCCAAATGGTAATTGCCGTCATGGAGCGGAGTAATTTCATTTACTTTCGTATTGCAGGAAAGGTCCAGATGCTCATCAAGCCAAAGCGCCTGCTTCATAAGGATTTCGCGGTTGCGCTCGGTGCCCAGATGTTTGCATTTTGCATCCATCAGGTGCAGATCATAGCTGATTGCCTTGCGGCGAATCACATCCGCCTGCGGTGTCGACGTGGAAAAGACATCTTTGGTTGCACCGAAAATCTGGTTTATTGAATCTACATATTCAATAAGACTCATAACTTCGGAATCAGACAGATAATCATTGAGCCAGCCGCCGAACTGCGTCGTGAAGTTAAATTTGCCGTCTGAAAAAGCTCCCGCTCCGCCAAATCCGCGCATGATTGCGCAAGGTTTACAGTTGATGCAGCTGTCAACTTTCTTACTGATAATTGGGCAGGATCTTTCGATTATAGGAGTTCCCTGTTCCAGAATTATTACCTTCAGGTCAGGATTCCTGCTTGTCAGCTCATATCCTGCAAATATTCCGGCTAACCCTGCGCCTATTATGGCAACATCATATTGTTTGGTTTCGGACATAAACATTCTCCTTTTTCTTGCCATTCCATAGTGGTGCTATGTGAAATCATGGAAACAGAAAATACTCAGATTCGCTGTTCAGCCTTTCGGCTGATATATACTTCAGTATATGCCGCATATGTATACGGCATAACACCAAGAGAAAGTATACCACAGGTAAGGCCGGACAGCAGCCACCAGCCAATAAAGGAAAGGTCAAGGACAAAGAGTTTCCCCTTCAGCCCATATGTCATCTTCTTACTGAGATCAAGTGCATTCTTCGCCCCGATCGTCGGATTCTCAGCAAGAATGAACGATGTAAAAAAGTATGCATACTTACGGTTCAGTGTAATGGCAAGATATCCGGCAAGGCACACAACCAGCAGGATTGAAAATATAATGAAATAGGCAGGGGCAATGTTAACAAGACTGTGAATGAACTCTTTTCGGGTCATTGCTGAACTTGTCCCCGAGGCAGAGCCTGAAGCTGTAAGGACCACGGAGAAAATGGCAGCGATAAAAACGCCCCAAAGAGGTATGAAGCAAAGACTTGCAACGACTCCCCAGATTATTGTCCACAAAGTCATCCATGCTGTCCCCCCGACAATTCCCATATAGGATCCCTGCTGAAAGGATGAAAAAAGAAGGTTGATTCCGGCAGCACCTTCAGGTTTGCGGTTCGTTAAAAACCATCTCCGATATCCAACCTGCAAAGGATTTATCAGGAAAAAGGAAGCCGCGACAGCAAGAAAACCAATGAAACTTTGAAGTAAATTGAGCGTCACCAATTCAGGGGAAGAACTATTTGCATTCGATAAAAAGGACTCCCATCCCCCGCTGAACTGAATTCTATATTTGGCCATATTGACAGCGTTCTGTCCGCTCGTAAAAATCCCCGAAATAATCAGCAGAAGCAAAGTTGCCAATACCGCGGTCCACAAAGATTTACTGAGGTTTGACCAGCCTTCTTTTTTCATTTCCCTGCAAGTCCACATAAAATAACCTCCGTATTATTATTTATTCAGGAATATTAGTATCAGGCGACTGAAAAGAATCCATTGATTGATCGGCTGCCCGAGCAAAAGAATCCGTTGATTGATCGGCTGCCCGAGCAAAAGAATCCGTAAGATATTCTTCTTTCCTGAAGAAGTAAAGTTCCGTATATGTGGCATACAAATATGGATAGAGAGCAACGGCGGTGAATCCGCAGGTCAGGAATACCAGCATCCACCAGCCGATAAAAGACAGATCCAGAATAAACATCCTGCCCTTTTGTCCGCGTGACATCTGTCTGCTCTTCCTTAATGCCTCACGAAATCCAATTTGATGATCATCAATTAAAATATATGCTGTATAAAAATATGAATAATATCGATTGAAATTAATCATAATGCAGATCACGATTGCAATCACAAAGAGAGCGGATAACATAACAATTGTTCCAATCCGGGCAGAAGAATCGGACAGCCCGAAATTCCTGCTTACGCCTGCGATAAATTCATTGGTATTCATTCCGAACATGATCGCAATTGCCGCTGGAAAAAGTATGGGAATAATCGATAGGGATCCCCATAGGGAAGTCCACAATAATTTCCATCCCATACCGGAAACAATATGCTTATAGGTATCTTTTCGAAAGGAATAAAACAGTGTATCGACAGAATTGATCTTCTTCAAATCACGTTGGATGAAAAACCATCTGATCATTCCGCAGTTCATTGGGTTTACAAAAAATACTTCCAGGGCATATGTACATATTGAAGATAATAATGATAGAACTGAAAATCCAATTATCAGCGGCATCAGCAGACCTATCACTTCAGAAAAAGTGGGGTTCTTGCCAAGTGCGATTGAGAATGTCGAAATCAAGGTCGAAAATACGGAAGAAAATGCACCGAAAATTCCGGACACTAAGGAAGTCGCTGTAGATACAATAATCATGTATAGAAATACAAGCAGAAACGCCCACCAATAATTGGGGGAAAGATTCGTCAAGGCCCTCTTTTTGAGTTCACTGCAAGTCCACATTGCGCTTTCTCCCTAACTTCTTTTACCAATGATATACTACTAAAAAAACCTTTTTGATTATACTCTTCTTTATAATGAAATGTATATATGGGATTGCCAAATGGTGTATAATCAACTCGCCGTGCAGGCAATCTTCCCAGTCATAAATGAATGGAAACGAAGGAGTAATTTTATGAAAGCAACGACACCTGCCATCACTTCACCAAAGGGCTTTCGTGCCGCCGGTATTCACTGCGGATTGAAAAAAACGGACGCACCGGATCTTGCACTCATTCTTTCGGATGTGCCTGCCCAGGTCGCCGGTGTATACACAAAAAACCTTGTTAAAGGACACTCGCTCCAGCGCACAATAAATATAATAAGTCAGCATAATACAACACGCGGGATAATAATCAACAGCGGCAATGCCAACGCCTGCGTCGGTACGATCGGCTACCGGGATGCGCAGGATGCAGCTGCTGCCATTGCCGCAATCACAGGATGCACACCCGATGATATTCTTACTTGTTCGACCGGTGTTATCGGCCTGCGTCTGGATATGAAAGCGCTGCTTTCCGGGATACCGTCTCTTGTGTCCTCACTTTCTTCATCACAGGAAGCCGGACACAATGCAATGAACGCTATTCTTACGACGGATCTTGTTCCGAAGGAATCCTCCGCTATTATTGAAGCAGGCGGAACAAAGATCACCCTTTCGGGTATGGCTAAAGGATCCGGCATGATTCATCCGAACCTCGCAACCATGATAAGTATTATGACAACGGACGCAGTTATCAGTTCCACCCTGCTTCAGGAATTGCTCAGCAAAGCCGTCCTGCATACTTTTAACCGCGTCTCTGTTGATGGAGATACGTCGGTTTGCGATACATTGCTGATAATGGCTAACGGTATGTGCCGCGGAGAAGAAATCAAGGCCGGAACTCCCGAATGCGAATTGTTTTTTGACGCCCTGACACAAGTATGCACGGATCTTTCCCGGATGATTGCCCGTGACGGCGAAGGTGCGACAAAGCTCGTTGAAGTCGAAGTAACCGGAGCCGCTACAGAGCAGGATGCATACCTGGCTGTCCTTGCTGTATGCCGTTCCCCCCTGTGCAAAACGGCCATCTTCGGCGAAGATGCAAACTGGGGAAGAATCCTGACCGCCGTCGGATATTCCGGTGCAGCCTTCGACCCCGAAAGAGTTGATATCGCGATCGGAGGCCTCCCTGTCTGTGCAAATGGCATGGCACTGCCGTTTGATGAGAAATCAGCCAAAAAGATTCTTCATGCTGACGAAGTGCTGATTTCAATCACTCTGCACGAGGGAGATTACAGCGACCGTATGTGGACATGTGATTTTTCCTATGACTATGTAAAAATTAACGGAAGCTACAGGAGCTGATAATAATTAAAATGAATCCGTTCAGAAAAATAATAGATAGAAACTTCCATGCGCTTACAAACTCCAATTACCGGTACTTTTGGTTGGGACAATGCGTTTCCCTTATCGGGACATGGATGCAGTCAATCGGTCAGACATGGCTGGTATATTCATTAACCAATTCTCCGCTTCTTTTAGGGGTACTTGGGGCAATGCAGTATCTGCCGGTTACTATCCTGACGCTTTTTGCAGGGGTTTGGATCGACAAATTTCCCAAAAAGAATATTCTGATTGCAACACAGGGTATATCCATGCTGCTTGCCCTGACACTCGCGGCCCTTGCCTTCACAAATTCAGCCAGATATGAGTATGTGCTTATTCTTGCTGTGCTGTTGGGAATAACAAACGCCATCGACATGCCGGCAAGGCAATCATTTATGATTGAAATTGCCGGACGTGAGGATTTGATGAATGCCATAGCATTAAATTCCGTAACGTTCAATCTGGCCAAAATACTGGGACCGTCGATCGGCGCTGTGTTATTGGCGACAATGGGAACCGCCTGGTGCTTCCTGATTAACGGATTAAGTTTTATTGCCGTAATTTTCGGGCTTTTCCGTATTAAAGTAAAGCCATTTGTCAGACCAAAGACTACAACTAAAATAATAAATGAAATCCTGGACGGCCTGCGGTATGTATACAAATCCAGGGTTCTATTCCAAACTGTACTTCTGATATTAGTTATCGGGCTTTTCGGTTTTAATTACAATATTCTGATACCTGTTTTCGTAAAAAATGTCCTTCACCAGGACGCCTCTGCCTTTGGCGTTCTAATGGCCGCATTAGGTATCGGCTCCGTATTCGGTGCCCTGAATGCATCACGAAAAGGCAAATCCAAATCCAGTTTGAAGATTATGATTGTTTGTTCCTTAATCATCGGGTTATTTTTGTTTCTTAATGGGTTCAGCACTTTATATGCTGTAACGATAATCATTCTTTTGATTACCGGTGCCGCGAGCATATTCTTCTCTACCACAGCCAATACAACACTTCAGCTAAATTCAACAAACGAATACAGGGGAAGGGTTATGAGTGTCTATTCGCTTGTATTTGCAGGAGCAACCCCCATCGGAAGTATATTTGCCGGGGCAGCAATAAGCGGGATCGGCATCTCCCGGACATTCCTTCTGAGCGGTATCCTTATTATTTTACTTGTCGCAGGAATCGGCCTTGCATTTTACATGCGTCATTCGAGATCCTGAATATTCATTTTTTGAATCTCCTGATTCTTTTTGGATAAGTCCTTTTTACTATTTCGGACAATCATATAAATTGCTGAATATATCAGGGTTGGTATGTTGAAAAGAACTAATATGGCAATTGCGCTGATAAAGACTCTCGCTCCGGCTATTGTAAATAAGAGAAACCCAAATCCAGCTATCAGAGAAAGAAATATACTGCATCCCGGAAGTACGAGCCCAGGCCATTTACTTTGCATTTTTGACAGGAATATCTGAAGAAATACCAAACCGGCAATAATTGGCAATCCGATCAAAATAAACATAATAGCGGAGGCTGTCCACGACCTCTGTGCATTAAACGCTCCAGCGGTTACTCCTGCTGCTGCAAATATCGAATACGAAGATATTATTATAGAATCAATCATATTGATTTTTCCCCCTTTGATTTTTTGTATTCAGAAATAAGAATCTTTGCTGTTTCAAAATCGAGCTTCTCGTCAATAGCAAAGCGCTTGATCAGCGATATATACGGCTCGTTTGAACTGCTTTCACTTATCTGGATCTTCTGGATAAGCCGGTCAAGCCGAAGACGGACTGTGGGATATGTGACGCCGTATTGATTGGCGACATCTTTGAGGGAGCCGGATGACAGAAGGAATTTTTTAACGAATGTGACATCTTCATCGTCAAGGCCGGTCATCCATTCCGGAATTATTTGCATATCATCGCCTTCTCTTTTTCACTTGATTTGAATTATATTAAAGATATCATTTAACTTTATTAATGTCAATGTTAATATTTTGTTTTATTATCTTTGTATTCAACCGAACTGCTCCCATCAGGAATATTTCACAAAAAAACTGATGCAGCATGATTGTTAATCACACGCATCAGTTCTTCGTAAATCAGCCGGCATATATTGATCTGTTATTCTTTGTTTGATTCTTCCGGTTTGGTCTCATCTTCCCTCATTGTGCTGTCAAAAGTAAACTTTCCATCGACGTAGTCAATTGATACCTTTAAAACATTGGCAAGCTTTCCTGACAGGAACATATCCGAAAGAGGATCTTCGAGACGACGCTGAATAGTCTTACGCAAAGGTCTCGCGCCGTATTTGGCGTCGTACCCTTCGATGGCGAGTTGGTTCTTGGCCGCGTCGGACACTTCAATCCCTACATTTTTCTCGGATAACTGATCACGAAGCTCCTTGAGCATAAGATCGACAATTTTGCGGATCTCCTCGCGGGAAAGCTCCTGGAACACAACAATTTCATCGATACGGTTCAGGAATTCCGGACGGAACATCTCTTTGAGGACTGACTGCACGCGGCTCTCAAGGGCAATATACCCTTCAGCTCCGAATCCGAATCCGTTCGACTTCAGTGTTGTTCCTGCATTGGAAGTCATGATAAGTATTGTGTTTTCAAAGTTAACGAGGCGTCCATGGCTGTCCGTAAGGCGTCCGTCATCGAGTATCTGCAGGAGCAGGTTAAATACATCGGGGTGTGCCTTCTCAATTTCATCAAAAAGCACGACCGAGTAAGGCTTCCTTCTGACTCGCTCCGTAAGCTGTCCGCCGTCGTCATATCCGACGTAGCCAGGAGGCGAACCGATCATTTTACTGACTGTGTGTGCTTCCATGAACTCGGACATGTCTATACGGATCAGGGCATCTTCCTTGGCAAACATTGCCTCGGCAAGAGCTTTAACCAGTTCCGTCTTTCCGACACCGGTCGGGCCGACAAAAATAAATGATGCAGGCTTATGCTTCTTGCCAAAACCGGAGCGGTTTCTTCGGATTGCCCTGGCAAGGGCATTTACGGCCTTATCCTGACCGATAACACGCTGATGCAGACGGTCTTCAAGCCTGATAAGCTTGTCCGATTCAGACTCCGTGATCCGCTGAACGGGAATACCAGTCCACATTTCGACAATTCTTGCGATGTCTTCCTTGGTAATTATTGTAGGTATCAGCTCGCTCTCAAGCGACTGTATTTCATCCTGCAGACGCAGTACAGTGGCTTTTGTCTCGGCCTGATGCTCATACAGTCCCTCTTCTTCGATAATCTGCGGTGCCGATATTTCAATCTTTGACTCCAAATCGGCAAGCTGTGTCTCAAGGGACTTTTTTTCGTCGAGAAGCTGTCTGTATTTGACCAGGCGGACCTCTTCAAGGTTGGCCCTGGAACCCGCTTCATCGAGAAGGTCTATGGCTTTATCCGGAAGAAAACGGTCCATTATGTATCTGGAAGAAGAACGCACAGCATAATCAATTACTTCGTCAGAATACGAAACATGATGGTGCAGTTCATAGTAATCGCGGATTCCTTTCAGAATCTCGATGCTGTCTTCAATCGATGGTTCTTCAACGATAACTTTCTGAAACCTGCGTTCAAGGGCAGAATCCTTTTCTATAAAGCGGCGGTATTCATCAAGCGTCGTCGAACCGATGACACGTATTTCACCTTTGGCAAGTGCAGGCTTCAGAATATTGGCAGCATTCATAGCGCCCTCGGCATCCCCGGCACCCATAATGTTGTGAAGCTCATCAATTACCAGAATAATATTTTCGCTCTTTCTGGCATCATCAACTACACCTTTCATGCGGCTTTCAAACTGGCCCCGGAACTGCGTGCCTGCTACCATGGCAGTCATATCCAGAAGGTATACGGACATGTCAAGAAGCTTGGCAGGGACTTCCCCGTTTGCGATTTTTACGGCCAGTCCTTCTGCTATTGCTGTCTTTCCGACACCTGGTGCACCGAGTATTACGGGATTATTTTTGGAGCGGCGGTTCAGAATCTGAATAACACGCTGTAATTCTTTTTCGCGGCCGATAATGCGGTCAATTTTTCCGAGTTTGGCTTTCAGGGTAAGATTTGTGCCGAATTGATCAAGAAACTTATGTTTTGTCTCTTTCTTGCCGTTATTATTTTTTTTGGGATCCGGGCGGGTTCCGGGCATACGACGTTCATCGTCAGGAGACGATTCAGATCCCGGTCTTCCCTGTCCGCCTTCCTGAAGGTACAGTTCCTCGAGATCATCGGAATTTTCTGTGTTTTCTTCGGACGAATCAGACGATCCGCCCATCTGAAGAAATCCTAAATTCGACAGCGGCTGCATGGACTCCGAATCATCATCCGAGGAATCGGAATCAAATCCATTATCCGAACCGTCTCCGAGCAGGTCGCCCGAGCCGAGGAGCAGTTTGAATACGTCTTCCGGCTGGCTGCCTTCGACGCCCGACATCAGATGATTCAGACGGTCGGATACCTTGTCGATGTTGGTATCGTTAATGCCGGCCTTCGAAAACATCTCATCAATGCCGCCGATTCCTGTCTGATAGGCGCACTTAAGGCAAAGCCCTTCGTTGACACGCTTACCGTTATCAAATCTAGTGGTGAAAACTACAGCAACATTCTTTTTGCAAATTACGCATTTTGTCATGAATTTTATCCTTTATTGCTATTAAAAGCATTCTTTCTTCGCGGTTTTACGGAAGTTGATATTTCCAGAGCTTCCTTCGAGACCTTGCGGGCCTGCTGCCTGCGATGATGTTCCTCTTCCATAGGATGAGCAGCGGCTCGTTCCAGAAGAGGTTTCAAATATTTTCCGGTATATGATTCAGGTACTTCGGTAATTTCTTCAGGAGTACCCTGGGCAATGATGTACCCGCCGCCATCTCCGCCTTCCGGTCCGAGATCAATTACATAATCCGCCGTCTTTATGACATCCAAATTATGCTCTATAACAAGGACGGTATTACCATTTTCAGTCAGCCGCTGTAAAATGTCAACCAACTTATGCACATCGGCTATATGCAGTCCTGTTGTAGGTTCATCCAAAATGTAAAAAGTATGCCCTGTGCTTCGTTTTGAAAGCTCAGTTGCAAGCTTGACCCGCTGCGCCTCGCCTCCTGAAAGCTGTGTAGAGGGCTGGCCCAGACGAATATATCCCATGCCCACATCGTTGATTGTTTCCAGCTTTCTTCTGATACGCGGAATACTCTCAAAAAATGGCAGTGCTTCTTCAACGGTCATCTCGAGGACTTCGGCAATGTTCTTTCCTTTATATTTTACCTCAAGAGTCTCCCTGTTGTAACGATGGCCTTTACAGACATCACATGTTACATAGACATCCGGAAGAAAGTGCATCTCGATTTTGTTGACTCCGTCGCCGCTGCAGGATTCACAGCGGCCGCCCTTCACGTTAAAACTGAACCTGCCGTTCTTGTATCCCCTCGAACGGGCATCAATTGTATTCGCAAAAAGCTCGCGGATCAGGTCAAAGCATCCGGTATACGTCGCAGGATTGGACCGGGGCGTCCTTCCAATCGGCGACTGGTCAATGGCAATTACTTTATCGAGGTATTCAACACCCTCCATCGAACGGTAGGCTCCAATCTGCCTTCTCGCACCATTCAAATCGGTAGCAAGTTTTTTCAGGATAATTCCATTCACCAATGAACTTTTGCCGGAACCGGAAACACCGGTTATGCAGGTGAATAGTCCCAGAGGAATGGAAACATCTACATTTTTAAGATTGTTCTCATATGCACCGCGAACCGTAAGAAAGAATTTATCCGGTTTTCTTCTTACGGGCGGAATCGGTATAAAGAGTTTGCCGCTCAGATACTGGCCCGTAATCGAAGTCTCAATCTTCTCAAGCTCTTCTGCTGTTCCGAGACCTACGATAAATCCGCCGTGCTCACCGGCACCGGGACCCATGTCGACAATATAGTCTGCTTCCCTCATCGTCTCTTCATCATGTTCGACAACAAGTACCGTATTGCCAAGACTTTTCAGCCTCTGCAGCGTTGCCAGCAGGCGGCTGTTGTCGCGTTGATGGAGACCAATGGAAGGTTCATCCAGAATATACAGCACGCCCATCAGTCCGGAACCGATTTGTGTCGCAAGCCGAATGCGCTGTGCCTCTCCCCCTGACAGTGTTGCTGATGAGCGATTCAGCGTCATGTATTCCAAACCGACATCCACTAGAAACTCAAGCCGTGCGATGATCTCTTTCAAAATCGGGTTGGAAATAGCTATCTGCTGTGTTTTGAACGAAATCGATTCAAGGTACGCCTTGCATTTCCGTATCGGCAGACAGGTAAGCTCAAAGATATTAAGCGCTCCAACTGTTACCGAGAGGCTTTCCTTATTCAGTCTGGCACCGCTGCAAACCGAGCAGGGATGCACAGTCATGTACTGCGCGTAATATTCCTTCATGTCTTCGGATCCGGTTTCACGATATCTTCTTTCGAGACTCGGAACGATTCCCTCCCAGGCAGAACGATAGGCGGATCCATGGGAAAATTTACTGTTTGTTGTATCGACAGACAGCAGTTCACCGTCGTTGCCGTACATTATCATTTTCTGGATCTTCTCCGGAAGTTTCTCCCACGGTGTATCCAGAGAAAATTTGTACTTTTCAGCCATTGCCTCAATAAATGCCCTGCCCCAGCTGGTCTCATCATCGAAATTCCAGCCGCCTACCCTTACCGCCCCCTCGTTCAGGGAAAACCGGGGGTCCGAAACACATAATTGGGGATCCACGTAGGAGTGTGATCCCAGGCCGGAACAATTCTGACAGGCCCCATAAGGGTTATTGAACGAAAACATCCGGGGAGTCAGTTCCTCAAAACTGATTCCGCAGTCAGGACAGGAGTACTTCTGAGAAAACAGGAGCTCCGTTTCATGAAAAGTGGTATCCCCGTATTCGTTTTCACCTTCCGGAATCTGTACAAGCGCCGTAAGCAGTCCATCGGACAGCTTAAGCGTCGTTTCTGCCGAATCATTCAGGCGCGAACGGATATCTTCCCTGACGACAAGCCGGTCGATTACCACCTCGATAGTATGCTTTCTATTCTTCTCCAGTGACAGATCCTCATCCAGATCGTACATTTCACCGTCAACACGGACACGTGCAAACCCGGATTTTCTGAAATCATCAAAAACTTTGGTATATTCACCTTTGCGGCCGCGTACTACAGGTGACATGATCACAATCCTTGTGCCTTCAGGATAGCCCAGGAGGGTATCCAGGATCTGATCAATGGATTGGGATGAAATTTCCTTGCCGCAGTTGGAACAGTGCGGAACGCCCACTCTTGCATACAGCAGACGCAGATAATCATAGATTTCCGTAACCGTGCCCACCGTCGAACGCGGATTCTTGCTTGTGGTCTTCTGGTCGATCGAAATTGCAGGGGATAAACCATCAATCTGATCAACATCGGGCTTCTCCATCTGTCCCAGAAACTGTCTGGCATAGGAAGAAAGGGATTCGACATATCTTCTTTGTCCTTCTGCATAAATCGTATCAAAAGCCAGGGAAGACTTCCCTGAACCTGACAGACCTGTCAGTACTACCAGCTTATCCCTTGGAATATCCAGGTCAATATTTTTTAAATTATGCTCCCTCGCACCGCGGATGCGAATAAATTGTTCCATTAAATCAAATCACCTCAGTTTACTAGATGTTCTCCTTTGTATATTGAAGAACAAATTTAAGTCTATCATATTCAAAATCTAATCGGTGCATCCTACTCTGTTTTGAAGAAAATTTAACAGTTTGTTCTCTTTGGGGCTTGCGGGGTGATCGGACCTATGATATTATTCCATTTGCGCCATTAAGCAGGCTCAGTATACGGCCCTATGGTCAAGCGGTTAAGACGCTGCCCTCTCAAGGCGGAATCAGGAGTTCAATTCTCCTTAGGGTCACCACAAAAAGATCGTTTCTTATGAGACGGTCTTTTTTATTGCTGAATTTGAATTGTGTATAAAGGGTTTCGCTGCAGCAAAAATTAGTGTGCCATCATCATTAGGTACAGTTGCGCATTTGTCCGGCTGCGTTACGTACTGATAAAAAAGCCGCCTCACAACAGTTAACACCGTTAAAAGACGACTTTTTAGTAAGCCACTCAAAATTATAATTATTTTTCTTCGTTCTTTTCACGGGCTTCCATTCCGATATAACGCCTTCTCTTCTGCACACATTTGTAAGCAGGACGCATAATCCGTCCGCCGGAAACGAGTTCTTCAATTCTGTGCGCACTCCACCCTGCAATTCGGGCAGCGGCAAAAATCGGTGTAAACAGCTCCGGGGGAATTCCCAGCATCGTGTATACAAAACCGGCATAGAAGTCAACATTGGCGCAGACGATTTTGTCATTCTTCTTAACGTTCCGGAAAACCTCAGGCGCCAGTCTTTCCGTAATTGTATAAAGTTCATATTCCGCTTCACGGCCGGATTCGTATGCAAGGCCCCTGGCATAATCGCGCAGAAGCTTAGTACGAGGATCCGACACTGTATAAACAGCATGACCGATTCCGTATATCAATCCGGATTTGTCATAGGCTTCCTTCTTCAGGATCTTTGTCAGATATTCGCATATCTCCATCTCGTTTCTCCAGTTCTGAACATTCTTCTGGAGATCCTGCATCATGGCATATGCCTTATTGCTGGCTCCGCCGTGCTGCGGGCCTTTCAATGATCCGATGGCGGCCGATATGACCGAATACGTATCGGAGCCTGAAGAAGATACGGCATGTGTCACAAAGGATGAGTTATTACCTCCGCCATGCTCAGCATGAAGGACAAGTGCCAAATCAAGAATCCTTGCCTCAAGATCCGAAAAGACACCGTCAGGACGGATCATGTGCAGAATATTCTGCGCCGTATTATATTCAGGAACAGGTGCGTGTAAAAACAGGCTCTGCTTGTCAACATAATGCAGTTTCGCCATAAATGCATGAGAAATCATCACAGGGAACCTGGCAATCAGTTCTATGCACTGACGAAGAACGTTATCAATATCCAACGCATCCGGATTCTTGTCATACGAATACAGGGCCAGTACAGACCGCGCGAGCTTGTTCATGATGTCCGGGCTCGGCGCTTTCAGAATCATATCTTCGGTAAAATTGTGAGGAAGTTCACGACAGGATACAAGAAGCGCATTAAACTGCTCCAGCTGCGCCTTTGTCGGAAGTTCACCGAATAGCAGCAGGTATGCCGTCTCTTCAAAGCCAAACCGGCCATCCTCATAAAAGCCGGACACGATATCGGAAATCTCAATTCCCTGATAAAACAGTCTGCCCTCTACAGGAATACGTTCGGCATCGTCAACAATATAGGACAGAACCTCACCAACTTCAGTGAGGCCAACCAAAACGCCCGTGCCGTCGTCATTACGAAGACCGCGCTTGACGTTATACCTTTCATAAAGGGAAGGGTCAATTCTGGATTTCGCTGTCGATTTACGTGCAAGTTCACTTATGATTTTTGCATTGTCTATGGAATCAAGATGCATAAACACTCCTCCTATGCAAGAATAGTGGGGCCGTCAGGACTGATGCCGCGTGTAATTGAGCAATCCTCCAGCCAGAAGAATACGGGCCTGCCGGTCAGAAACGGAGCAAATTACGTCAAATGAATATCCCTGAGTACGATTGAAAACGGAAACCGGACTGCCTTTTACTGCATCGAGGATTTGTCGCTGCACATCCTGTATCTCTAGTTCATCCAGCAAGTCTATTCTATCATAATCCTCCCTGTCTGAAAAAGTCAGCGGAAGAATTCCGTTATTTATTAAATTTGCCATATGAATACGGGCAAAGGATAAAACCAGGACACCTTTTACGCCCAGCTGCAGCGGAGCGAGGGCGGCGTGTTCACGGCTTGAACCCTGTCCGTAATTGGACCCCCCGACAATGAATCCGCCGCCGTTCTTTTTGGCACGTTCCGGAAAATCCGGATCTGACGGTGTCAGGCAATAATCAGCAAGATAAGGAACATTGGAACGATAAGGTAAAAGCTTGGCATTTGAGGGCATAATATGGTCCGTCGTAATATTGTCTCCGAGCTTAACCAGCGTCTTACCCTTAACTGTTTCGGGGAGAGGTATGTTAATGGGGAAAGGTTTAATATTAGGACCTCTGATTACCTCGACATCTTCTGCCCGTTCGGCAGGCATGACAACAAGATTATCATTGACATAGAATGCATCCGGCATATGAATGACAGGAGGTTCACCATAGGTTGAGGGATCCGTCACCACACCGGTAATTGCTGCAATTGCAGCCACTTCCGGACTGACAAGATAGATATTTGCCGATGCCGTTCCGGATCGGGCATAAAAATTCCTGTTATTCGTACGAAGGGATACCGCATCCGTACGAGGTGACTGACCCATTCCGATACACGGTCCGCATGCACACTCCAGGATACGGGCACCTGAGGCTATCATATCCGCCAGGTCACCGGATTGGGCCAACATATTGAATACCTGTTTGGATCCGGGGGCGATAACAAGCGACACATCCGGATGAACTGTTTTTCCTTTAAGGATGGCAGCTACCTTGAGCATATCCATAAGTGACGAATTTGTGCAGGAACCAATACATACCTGATCAATTTTGAGGCCTGCAATTTCAGTAACAGGCACAACATTATCCGGCATATGGGGTTTTGCCGCCATCGGTTTCAAAGATGTAAGATCTATTGAAATAACTTCATCATATACGGCATCTGCATCAGGGAGAAGTGAAAGCCAGTCCTTTTCCCTTCCCTGCGCCGCAAGGAAAGCCTTAGTCACTTCATCGGAAGGGAAAATCGAAGTAGTCGCACCCAGTTCAGCGCCCATATTTGTAATGGTTGCACGCTCGGGTACAGTGAGAAACGCAATTCCGTCACCGGCATATTCGACAATCTTACCGACTCCGCCTTTTACGGACAGAATTCGGAGAACTTCCAGAATGATATCTTTGGCGGAGGCCCATGGTGCAAGACGCCCATGAAGGTCAATTCTGCAAATTTGCGGCATACTCAGGTAATAGGGACCGCCGCCCATAGCCACAGCAACATCGAGTCCGCCTGCACCGATGGCAAGCATGCCGATTCCGCCGCATGTCGGTGTATGGCTGTCTGAACCCAGAAGTGTATCTCCGGGAATACCAAAGCGTTCGATATGAACCTGATGGCATACACCATTGCCGGGCCTTGAAAATCGAATTCCGTGCTTCTTTGCTACTGTCTGTATATATTTGTGATCATCTGCATTTTCAAAACCGGATTGGATCGTATTATGGTCAATATAAGCGACAGACAGCTTTGTCTTAACACGCGGAACACCGATTGCCTCAAACTGCAGATACGCCATAGTACCTGTTGAGTCCTGAGTCAGTGTCTGATCGATATGGATCGAAATCTCTGAACCAACTTTCATCTCGCCGGAAAGGAGATGTTCGCGGATTATTTTCTGTGAGATTGATAGCCCCATAAACCGGTCCTCCTCAAAAATATTCTTTGAAGACTTATTATCGGTCAGAGGCAGCCTCTTTGTCAAGTTGAACAGCAAACATATTGCGGATTTTTGCAAGAATGTAACATGCTTCTTGCAAATCCGGGCAAATTAATAAATTCAAATTATAATTCGGATATATTATCCGATTTGTACTTTTCCTTCCGGATAAATATTAATCATCTCTTTTGACTCATGCATTGCAAGACTGATTGCAAACGTTACCGGTCCGACGCGGCCGATAAACATGGCGGGAATGATAAAGATATGGCTAAGTGTAGTCAGTACAGGTGTCTGGGCTGAAGTAACACCAACCGTACCGAATGCGGATGCCGATTCAAACAGGAGATCCAGATACTCAAACGTACCCTTATGCAGGGCAGCTGCTTCCGTAAAGCATAGTATGAATGAAAGACCCACCATGACACCCATTCCAAGAAAGAAAATGGCAATCGCACGCTGAACAGCAACTCTCGGAATCTGATGGTTTCGAATAACGATCTGGTCGCGGCCTCGAATATCGCTGGCAACTGCAGCTAAAAGAAGTGCAAATGTTGTGACTTTGATACCGCCTCCGGTCGACCCGGAACCAGCTCCAATAAACATTAGCATTACGGAAATTAATTTGGATCCCGAAAGCAGGTTTGCCTGGTTAATTGAATTGAAACCTGCAGTTCGCAGTGTTACGGATTGGAAAAATGCTGCAAGCGGTCTTTGCCATTCCGGCAGGGACCCCATTGCCTGCACACCCTTATTGTTCCATTCTGCGAAAAGAAAAAATAAAGATCCGGCAACAACAAGACAGACTGTCATGGATATCGCAATTTTACTATGAAGACGAAGGCTTTTAGTTTTTCTGTAATTGAATAAATCGCGCCACACGATAAAGCCCAGCCCACCGAAAATAATCAGAAATCCTGTTGTCAGAAGAACCACCGGGTTGCCGCTATATGCAGTAAGACTTGAATATGGACCGGATGCCGTGTCCCCCATGAGGTCAAATCCTGCGTTGCAGAAAGCGGATACCGCCTGGAAACTTGCACGGCCGAGACCGCCGCTCCACCCGAATTGAGGAACATATTGTGTTGAAAGAAGAACAAAACCGGTAAATTCAAAAGCCAATGTAGTTAAAACAATGGATTTGACTAATTGCGGAAGCTCCATGAATGAAAAACTGCCTGACGATTCCTGTGCAAGGACCCTTGCGCGAAGTCCAACCCTGCGCCGTACCAGGCTCAGAAAAAATGTTGTGATCGTAACCAGTCCGAGACCGCCTATCTGAATCAGGCAGATAACCACGACCCGTCCAAAGATCGTAAAATGCGTTGCGGTATCAACAACAACCAATCCTGTAACGCAGGTTGCCGAAACCGTTGTAAAGAGCGAATTAATAAAACCGAGGCTTCTCCCGTCCTGTGAGGAAATCGGAAGCATTAACAGGAGCGTACCCACAAAGTCAACAAAGAGAAAACTTGATACGATTACTCTGGCGGGTTTTTGAAAAAACCACCTCATAAAACTAGTGATCTTCCTTTTTTTGACTAACATATCAGATGCGCACCATCGCTTTCCAGACAGACTCTATATTCTTTTTGGCACATACCATCATGATCTGTTCACCGGCATGCATGATCGTTGTTCCATCAGGAGTTATTACAGATCCGTCCATTGTCGTTATTACAACTACGCGTGACCCTGGAATAAAATCATAATCAAGAAGATTTTTATCACAGGCTTTTGAATGAGGTGAAAGGTTGAATTCAATCAGAACACGGTCTGAATTATTGATCTGATGGACGATACGCAGGCCAAGATAATCTATTTCCTGCTCAATCATTTCAGCAAGTACTTTTGTACCTGAAAATGATTTATCTACCCCGAACTTCTCCATTACTTCAAGATTCCTCGGGTTGTTTACTCGGGCTAATGTTAACGGGACATGTAGGTGGCGTTTGGCAACCTGGCAGGCAATCAGATTATTTTCATCTTTTCCTGTAAGGGCGATAAGCATATCTGCTCCATGGCAAAGAGGCTCAAGGACGGCGGCACTGGTCCCGTCTCCCTGAACAACTACTACGGCTAATTGATTGGCAATGCGGGTAGCAGCAGTCTCATCCTGTTCGACGATGATAATCTCGTGTTCACGGGTCAGTTCACGAATCAAATAATAAGCAACCTTACCTGCACCGACGATGACAAGCTTCATAATACTTACCTCAGACTGACCGGCTTACAAAGAAGCCAGAATCAGTTTGTCTCCTTTTTCGATTTTCATATTGGGAAGAGCCAGAATCATATGGTCTTTTCTCATAACACCGAAAACATGCCTGGCATCAGTATCTTCAATTTCACGAATTCTGCATCCGATCACTTCGCTGTCAGCCTGCAGAAGGGTAAAGCGAACGCTCTCGCTCATAACATGATGTGTACTGAAGTCCATCTGCGACTCAATATCACGGTCTTCAAGTTCATGCATAAAGGCGTCAACGGTAAGTTCAGGAGAAGAGATGGTTACAAACCCGGCGGAATCAAAAATATGAAGTCCGTGCACATCAAAAATACGGGTTATTACGTGCTTGACGTTGAATATATCACGTGCAATCTGTGATGCCATCAGATTCTGATTCTCACTTTCACCCAAAGCACACACAGCGTCAGCGGTCTCAATGCCGGCTTCACGTAAAATATCTATGTCAATAATGATTCCTGAAACAGTAACAACGTCTATCTTCTTACTACTTGCTATATTTTCAGCATTGGGATCCACCAAAACAACATCATGACCTACGGAAATGAGTCTCCGTACGAGTGTCAGCCCCGCCCTGCTTGCTCCCAAAACAATGACCTGCATACTTTTTGCCTCCTGCTTGCATGCTTCCCTTCATGGGAGCAGCAAATTACTGCTTTTGTCGTTGACTGCTTATTGCATACCCGAGAATTGAAGCTGCCGATGATGCGTTCAGTGATTCGGCCTTGCCGGGCATAGGGATTTTGACCAGAAGATCACACAAATCCGTACATTTATCGGTAAGTCCCCTTGCTTCATTACCAATGAAAATAGCGCAAGGGAAAGTACATGCCACTGTAGGCAAAGACTTTCCCTTTAAGTGCGATGCAACCAATTGTACTCCAATATTCTTTAATTGGAAGCAGATTTCATCAATTGTATTAAACAACATAATGGGAATATGAAAACAGGATCCCATGGACGAGCGAATGGCCTTTTCATTGAAAGGGTCAACGGATCCGGATGTTAACAAAACAGCGGTAAAATCAAAAGCATCCGCCATGCGGATCATTGTACCCAGATTACCCGGATCAGATGTCTCTTCACATACCAGATAAAGATCATTCCCCCTTTGGGGAAGCTCTCCGAGATAAATCGGAGACTTGACCACCAGGGCAACTCCCTGTGGGTTTTGGGTACTTCCAAGACGCGCAAAAAGTGCAGCCGGCATGGAAAGCAGCTGCACTTCATCTGAAAAGGAAAAACGCTCGCACCAATTTGCTGCGAGCGCTTCTTTTTCAAAAGAACACAATATCATTGAAGGATTCAAGCCGGAAAGCAGAGCATCCTCACAAAGACGGACACCCTCTAAAAATACAACGCCTTCACGTTCCGCATTCTTCCTGTCGTGGAGCGACCGGACATAACGGTATTGAATATTATCCTTGCTTGTTATTGTTCGAATCGGCATCATATAGATTTAACGAACAGACTTTGCCGTCTCGCAAAGAGCCGCAAAACCCTTAGGATCTGTGATGGCGATATCGGAAAGAACCTTACGGTCAAGATCGATATCATTCTTCTTCAATCCGTCCATAAACCGGCTGTATGAAAGACCGTTAATACGTGCAGCTGCATTAATACGCTGAATCCAGAGTTTTCTGAATTCCCTCTTCTTCGCTTTACGGTCACGGTATGCATAGACTCCGGACTTCATGACAGCCTGATTAGCAACCTTGAACAGCTTGCTCTTGTGTCCGAAGTAGCCCTTTGCCTGCTTTAGGATCTTATGGTGACGCGCTCTTGTGCGCATACCTCTTTTAATTCTTGCCATTGGGAAAAACCTCCTGTTATCTCTTCATCATGCGGCCCGATTTACTTATAAATGCAGGGCAGCTTCATTGCATATTATTAAATCAGGGCTTACATGTAAGGGATCATAGACTTAATGATCTTCGAGTTAGGTCCGGAGGCAACAAGTGAATGACGCAAATGTCTCATTCTTTTTGAAGATCTCTTACTGAGGATATGACGGCGAAAAGCTTGTGAGTACATAATCTTGCCTGTACCGGTTACCTTAAATCTCTTTTTTGATGAACTGTGTGTTTTCTGCTTGGGCATGTTTCGATTCCTCCTATGGTTAAATTCAGTTCTTTTTCGGGGCAAGATACATTACCATGTTTCTTCCCTCAACCTTGGGCGCCTTCTCAATTTGTCCGCTCTCAGCACAAATCTGTGCGAACTTATCCATAAGTGCATACCCCTGGCTTTGATACGCCATTTCACGTCCGCGGAACTTAATAAGTACTTTAACGCGGTCCCCATCCAGTAAAAAGCGGATTGCATTCTTCGTCTTGACGTTCAGATCGTGGTCTTCGGTCGTCAGCTTCATGCCAAGTTCCTTGACTTCGGTCACTTTCTGATTCTTACGGGCTTCCTTTTCTCTCTTGGCCTGCTCAAAATTGAACTTACCGTAATCCATAATCTTGCAGACCGGGTTATCCGGGTTGTTGGCTATCAGTACAAGGTCAAGATCCTGATCTTCTGCGCGTCTTCTTGCTTCAACAATCGAAACGACTCCGATCATACTTCCATCTGACTCAATTAACCTGACTTCCTTAAAACGGATTGCATCATTCATTTGTTGCCCGTTGCTTGGTCTTCCGATAGGAATGCACCTCCTTCTATAAATAAAAAAAATGGAGCGAATTTACATCCGCTCCACAAAACCGGTAATTACCGGTATCCTGTGTATATAAACCTCTTCACAAAGTTTGAGGTGAGAAGCGGATGCTCCTTCTTGTTATGACGTATGTATGATAAACGTTTGGGACGGATATGTCAACGGGGAATGGAGATTTCTTTTCCGCTCTCTTGGACTAACGTCCGGCGAAAGTCGCGGAGAAAGATATCTCCATTCCCTTTTTGGGGGAGCTCTCGCTCCCCGAGGAAGTATTTCCGGCTCTTTTGGACCTAAGTCCGGCGAACGGCGCGGAAAAGACATTTGCTTTTTCTGTGATATAATTATTTCAATTCACTTTCAATTCCAATTTCATTCGACTAAGGAGAACGCTATATGATTTCGAAGCGCATTGCTGAAAAAATGATCACCGGATCCATGATACGAAAAATGTTTGAAGAAGGCAACCGGCTCAAGGCTATTTACGGCGCGGATAATGTTTTTGATTTTTCCATAGGGAATCCTGATCTGGAGCCGCCGCAGGAAGTGATCGATGCAATATCAGCATATGCGGCTTCCGATATTCTTGGCAAGCATGCCTATATGAGCAACAGCGGCTATCTTTCCACAAGAAAGGTGGTTGCTGATAAGCTGACCCGTTCCGGTTCCGTTGCAGTTGAAGCCGATGGAATCTGTATGACCGTCGGCGCCGCCGGTGCTATGAACGCTGTTTTACATGCGATTCTCGATCCGGGTGATGAAGTCATCGTATTGGCGCCGTTTTTCATGGAATACATGTCATATATTGACAATCATCAGGGAGTTACGGTAATTGTTCCGACAATTCACGACACATTCATGCCGGATCCTGAAAAAATCCAGGCGGCCATTACATCAAAAACAAAGGCGATCATTATCAATTCCCCCAACAATCCAAGCGGCGTCATTTATCCTGCGTCAGTCCTTGACCGGATTAACGCTTGTCTTCTTGCTGCTGATCATCTGATTCATGTGATTTCAGATGAGCCGTATATTGACCTGGTTTATGACGGAGCGACTGCCCCCTGTTCACTGGATCATTTTGACAATCTGATCATCTGCTATTCATGGAGCAAATCCCTGTCGCTTCCGGGCGAACGTATCGGATATTCGGCAGTCAGCCCGAAGCACGCTGATTATGAACAGCTCTGCCCTGCTGTCATCTTATGCAACCGAATTCTCGGCAGCGTAAATGCGCCGGCTTTTTTCCAGAAAATTATCGAACAGACGATAGATGCGAGGGCGGATATAGCAAACTATGAACATCGAAGGAATCTTTTGTATGACATTGTCACCGGTGCCGGTTTCTCATGTACAAAGCCTGCCGGTGCACTTTACCTGTTTGTCAGGTCACCTGTCGATGATATGGAGTTTGCCGCACAATGCGCCAAACACAACCTTCTGATCGTTCCCGGGTCCGCATTTAAATGTCCGGGTTATTTCAGACTGGCTTTTTGTGTGTCGGAAAGCACCATTCTCGGATCGCAGAAAGCTTTCACAGACGTTGCCAAGGAATATATGCTTATTTGATTATATAATTCGGTTTACACAGCCGGAGTCACAATAGCCATCATAACGCCCTCTTTGAAATCGACACCGATTTCGGGGGCGTTTTTCTCTGCGCGGTTACTTACGGAAAAGGAACTTCCCGGCAGAAGTGTCTTGTTAATCAGCGGATAATGAAGGCCAACCGTATTAACCCCCTTTGCTTCGGTAAACAAAGGCAAAAGGGAAACAACCAGATCCCTTCTCTCCCTTTGTGTTTTCCACCTGGCAAAGTCAAGTCGGAAACTCGTTGGTCCCATTAATGGATATACCCACGACAATCCGTCTGTCATGATCAGTTGATAGCCTTCCCTTACGAGCTGTCCCGCCAGCATAAGATTGGAAAGTACATGGTCAGGGCGCCCGGAAAGCGAGCAGATTAGAAGGATTGGCTGATTCGGAGGGATTTCCCTCAGACAGAGTTCTGAATCCGTCATATCCTTTTCAACAGGATATACCTCCAGGGGGACACGCAGTTCACGAATCCATGCCAGTGTATCCTTGTCTATGGAATCAAGATCCCCGATCAGTTTATCCGGAATAATTCCCATCTGCTTTGCGTGAAATGCGCCGCTGTCAGCGCAGATAATCTTATCACTGTAACTAATTTCCCTTTTTAACGCCTCATAATGAAGGTTCGGACCCCCTGTTATTATTACCCAGCGCATTCCTTCATCCTCCTGATTGCTTCGGCCGGATCTTTATCTCCAAATACAGCGTTCCCTGCAACGAGAAGTGTTGCACCTGCCTCCCTTGCCGAATGTGCGGTATTATCTGCAATCCCGCCGTCAACAGAAAGAAGGGCGTCAGAACCAATGGCATCAAGCGCTTTCCTTACCGTACTAATCCGGTCAAGTGCTGCAGTCAGAAAACTCTGTCCGCCGAAACCCGGATATACGGACATGATAAGGACAAGATCAAGATCAGAAAGAAACGGCAAAATAGTCTGAATGTCAGTATCCGGATGGATAGAAATTCCAGCTTTCCTGCCTGATGCATGAATGCGGCGGATAACATCGGCAGGATCATCAACTGTTTCCACATGAAAAGTGATTATATCAGAACCGGCTGCAGCAAATGACTCAAGAAAATCCAATGGATTGGTAATCATCAGATGTACATCAAAAATCAGATTCGTGTTCGGTCTGATCGACTTGATGATTGGAATGCCAAATGAAATATTCGGAACATAATGTCCGTCCATTACATCAATATGCAGGAAATCCGCTTCGCTCTCCACTCTTTTTATATCATCCATAAGATGCCCGAAATCGGCTGACAATATCGATGGTGCTACCTTTACCATTTTACTTTTTTCCATTTGCTCTCTCCTATCTCTTTGTTGCATATATTTTATTTTTTATTAGTATTGATACAAATTCCCTGTAACGCAGGAGCCTGTCCGGATCCATCTGCGCTTCATCAATGGCGCATCCAAGTTCTCCGATATGCCGGCAGTCCTGAAATTTGCATTTACCGGCGATTTTTTTGAGTTCCGGATATCCATACTGCACATCATCTGCTTCAAGGCCTATTTCCGTCAGTTCCAGTGTGGAAAATCCCGGTGTATCCATCAGGTATCCGTCTTCTACAGGAAAGAGCTCCACATGACGCGTCGTATGCTTACCCCGGTGAAGCCGCTCGCTGACAGCTCCGACTTTCATACTTGTATTGCCTGTAAGGATGTTGCAGATCGTTGATTTCCCGACCCCTGACTGCCCTGCGAACCCCACGGTATTCCCGTGGAAAAGCGGCCTGATGAACGCATAGTCCAGCGGCTGGTCAAGCGCAGATGTAAATACTTCAAATCCTGCACCCTGATAGATCGTACGGATACGGTCGACTTCATTGGCATCGAGGTCGGTCTTTGTCAGCCAAATGACAGGCTTGATTTCCTGTTTTTCACAAAGGATCAGAAGCTTGTCGAGAAGCCGGAAATCAGGCTGCGGCTCGATGGGGGAAAATGTCAATATCAGGATATCAACGTTTGCAACCGACGGCCGAATCAGAAGATTCTTCCTGGGAAGGATCCTACAGATCATATAGGGGGTATCCGGATCACCGGACGGCTCAACTTCGACATGGTCGCCGATTGTAGGCGTAATTTTGTCCTTGCGAAAAATTCCGCGCGGCTTGGCAAGTACAACAGCTTCCCCTGAGAGATGAATCTCATAGGAACCGCCGACTCCCTTCACGATCGTACCGGACTGCACAGGAACGGACTCTGTCATAACAGCGTCACCGGCAGGGATGAGAATTCTGTGCCGGGCGAGCCCGGTGATGGATTACAGGTACCGGTCAGCGTCCTGCGGATCCCGGGCACTGCTGTCCGGGTCAGGTCCGACAGGAATGTGACAGTAAAGACCGGGACTACCGCAGCATCGGCAAATGGCGCTGCCGGAACCTTTGTCGGTAACAGCGGAGGCGCCGGAGTCTCCGAAGGCGTCAGAAACGGTGTCGGGGATATAGTAATTGCCGGCGTCGATGCGGTCGTTACTGAAGATGCCGGTGACGGCGACGTCTGCTCAAAGAGTGCGACCAGGGTAAAGTTATACGCCGGCATTTTGAATGATATCGTTGGTCCGGAGTTAATAGATAGATCATTTTGCAGGGCCTCATCCGTCCATTTGACAAATGTGTATCCCGGCTCTGCCTGTGCAACGACAGTAATTGTATCATTTGCTGCGTACTGTCCGTCAGGGTTGCCTAATATTTTACCCGCCTTTTTGTCGGGTGAGACTTTGACCGTCAGCTGATACGTTACTGGCGTCGGTGTCGCATTGGGCGTAAAGACCGGAGTCAGTGTTACGTTTCTTGAAGGCATGTTGAATGTGATGCTCGTACCGTTGAACGTAGCCCCGGTATCATCTACCCAGTTCTGGAATGTATATCCGTCATTGGCGGTAGCGATTACGGTTACCGGTTTACCTTCCAGATACGGGCCGCCGCCTACAGCGACTCCGCCGTTCGCCCCAGCAATCGTAAGAATATACGTTGCCGGCGTCGGGGTTGGTGTCGGTGTCGGTGTCGGGGTAATTTGAAATTTGTAATTCAGGAAATCTTCATATGTTCCCACAAACAGCGTTATCGCTGATTTGGGACTGACAGGTGTGTCTTTAGCCGGATCTGAATAAAGGACAATCTGCTGATCCTCGGGAAGGGCCATTGCTCCCGGGTTCACCTGTACCGTGCCAAGGATCAGGTCTGAATCGGCAAGGGTCTGTTTGGCTTTTGTGACGGTAACGCCGCTTAACTCGGGTACTGTGACGGTTGATACACCAGCACTGATGATGATAGCAACCTCGCTGTCTTTTTTAACAGGGGATCCCGCCGGCGGGTTTGTACCGATGACCTTCCCCTTCTCAATAGTACTGCTTGGTTCATTCTGTGTCGTAAATGTCAGACCAAGCTTCAGGAGTTCAGTCTGGACGGTAGCAGGGTCTGATCCGCTGTATTCACCCAAAATAATGGAGTCAGGTGCAACAGCAACTTTTAGTTCGAGCGTGTGCAGTCCGTTATCGGGCTTGATTTCAACGCCAGCCTCGATACTCTGCCAGAAAACAATTCCGTCTGCATAGTCCGATGTCACTTCTTTAGTGACGATATATTCCGTGAATTTCTGCTTTTCAAAACTCGTTATAACCTCGGCAATGGGGGTTCCAACGTAATTCTCAACTTTAAACGCAGCACTTGAAGTACTGGAAAGGTTGCCGAAAATAACCTTGGAAACAAGGAATACGGTACTTAAAAGGATTCCAAGAATAACGGTAACCAAAAGAATGACCAGTACGTTGTCTTTGGTTCTGGATCTTCTTCTCTTTTCAATGGAATGTTCAATGTCCCTTAGTTTTCCGTAATTCGGATCATGGCGCATTGCCTGCATCTGATTGGTTGCTGAATCAAGCATATCGGATTTGACTAGGATGCCGTATGCCCCGTTGGGATCTACCATGAGGGCGTCGAGTTCCGTAACCATTTCATGAATCGTCGGATATCGGAAATCAACGGACTTCTGCATAGCCTTCTGGATAATTGCATCCAGACCGGCCGGAATGCCCGGGACAAAGCCGGATGCCAGCGGCGGCGGTTCCTGAAGATGTTTGATTGCGATGGCGACGGAAGTATCCCCGTCAAAAGGAACACGGCCGGTCACCATTTCGAAAAGAAGGACACCAAGTGAATATATATCCGTACTGGGCCCTACCATAGATCCCCTTGCCTGTTCAGGCGAGAAATAATGGACAGATCCCAGGGCTCCGCCGGAAGTAAGTGTGATTGTATTGCTTGTTGCCGCGCGTGCAATGCCGAAATCCGTAACCTTGGCAATCCTGTCCTTGGTAATCAGGATATTGTGGGGCTTGATGTCACGATGAACGATACCGTTCTGATGTGCATTGTCCAGAGCCATGCCGACTTGAATCGCAATCGGAACAGCAACACGCCAATCGAGGTGGCCGTTCTGTGTGATGAGCTCCTTAGCAGTAATACCATCAACATATTCCTGCACCATGTACCGGAACTCGCCTTCCTGGCCGACGCCAAGGACACGGACGATATTCGGATGGGAAAGCGAGGAAGCAGCCTTTGCTTCCGTATCAAAACGCTTGATGAATTCTTCATCCGCTGTAAATTCAGGCTTAAGAATCTTAATCGCAACATGTATTCCGGATGACATATCGGTTGCCAGGTAGACATTGGCCATTCCGCCGCTGCCTATAAGGCGGGATATACGATAACGTCCTCCCAGAATCATTCCTTCCGGTCCCTGATTCGAAATACTCATACATTCTCCTTGCTTTTGTCTCTGTCGCAATGGATCAAAATCACAGTCACATTGTCTTTGCCGCCCATACGGTTGGCCGCACTGACAAGCTGGGCCGCACAGGCATCCAGATCTTTATGCCGTCGCATAATGCTCCGGATTTCCGTCTCCTCCACGTAGCCATACAGCCCGTCCGTGCACATGAGGATAAGATCCCCTTCAGAAATATCAAATGAATATGTGTCCGGAGACATATATTCATTAACTCCAAGTGACTTAAGAAGTACATGGCGCTTCGGGTGCGTCAAAGCCTCTTCCTGTGTAATCGAACCGGAATCTACCAGTTCCTGAACCAGCGTATGATCTACAGTAAGCCGGTCGAGTGTTGATCCGTGCATTAGATACACACGGCAGTCGCCGATATGCGATACATAAAGCCTCCAGTCACGCAGTACTGCAATCGTAAGTGTTGTCCCCATTCCCTGGAATTCCTTGTTGTCCAGTGACTCAAGATAGACTCTCACATTGGCTTTTTCGATTATCAGATGCAGGACATCTTCAATTTCCATTTTATTTTTGGCAGTTTCCAATTCGCGGGGCAAGGCGGAAAGAACATATTCCACAGCAGTACGGCTTGCCAGCTCACCGACGGCATGGCCGCCCATCCCGTCAGCAATGACAAATACCGTATCCTGTCCGACATTCAGAACTGCCCGGAAATCCTCGTTATTCTTTCGAACGGTTCCCGTATCCGTGGCACTGGCATATCTCATTTCTGCTCACTTTCCTGCATTCCTCTGCGCAGCTGCCCGCAGGCGGCCATGATATCTGTTCCCATTTCTCTGCGAAGAGTGACTGTCATTCCCATCTGCTCAAGCATTTGCTGGAAAAGCCGTACATGTTCAGGCGAACTTCTCTTATATGGGCTTCCTTCGAACTCATTGGCAGCTATCAGATTGATGTGGCAGTGTATTCCGCGCAGCGCGCCCGCCAGATCGCGTGCATCCTGTATCGAATCATTAATCCCATGAAAAAGAGAATATTCAAACGTTATTCTTCTCCCTGTCCGGTTCACATATTGGCGGCAGGCATCCAGCAGCGTATCAAGGTCATATTGTTTGGCAACCGGCATCATGCTTCTTCTGAGAATATCCCGTGAAGCATGCAGTGATACGGATAGATTGACCTGCAGATTAATACTTATAAATTCTATCATTTGAGGCACAATACCGCAAGTTGAGACTGTAATATGGCGAGCACCGAGATTGAGTCCTTCAGGGTCGTTTGCAGCCCTCAGGAACCCCATCAGATTATCATAGTTATCAAACGGTTCACCGATACCCATCACAACTACGCTGTGGATTCGATCGCCGATAATATCCGAGACAACAGTTATCTGTCCAAGCATTTCACCGGATGTCAAATCCCGGCCGAATCCGGCATGTGCGGAAGCACAGAATGCACAGCCCATCCGGCAGCCTGCCTGTGATGAAATACAAAGGGAATATCCTGTCTTATATTTCATAAGAACCGTCTCAACACGATGGCCGTCATGAAGCTGAAAAATGAATTTTTTGGTACCGTCAACCGAAGATGTCAATTCTTTTTCAAGGATAAGGCCCTGCAGGATATAGTCTTCTGAAAGTGCCGTGCGAATTGAATCAGGAATATTTTTCATACGGGAGGTATCCTGTATACCCTTGACAAACCATTGATAAATCTGCGCAGCACGATAACGGGGGAAACCTCTTTCCTTAACCCAGGTTATCCAGTCCTCAAGGGAAAGATCAAAAACAAAGCGTTTGTCCATTAAGGTTTTCTCCTGAAACGCGCGATATAGAATCCATCGCATCCGTCAACGTCAGGAAGCAGCTGAAGTCTTCCGTGCATAGCGGTTTCGAGATGTTCCGGATTAAGCGAGACGATTTTGGCAGGAAGGATATCTGCAAAAGGATACTCTTCAAAATCAGTTTGGGTCAAAAGGAAGTTGTCAGCCTGTTCCCCGTTCTCATGCGGGTTAATTGTGCATGTACTGTATACAAGAGTCCCGCCCGGCTTCACAAATCCGGCTGCCTGGTTCAGTATCTGAGCCTGGACCGGAATAAGTTCCTGCATCTTTTCATAAGTCATTGTCAGCCGGATATCGGGCTTTCGAAGCAGCAGTCCCAGGCCGCTGCACGGGACGTCAGTCAGGACACCATCAAAGTATGAAAGGTACTGCGGAAGCTCTTCCGTAAGCTTCGTTGCATCTGCAACAGCTGTATCAATGCAGGTCAGACCGAGACGTTCCTGGTTCTGCGCTACCATATTCAGTCTGATTTCATTAAGGTCAAGTGCCGTCACCTTGCCCTGATCCTCCATCAATTCAGCGATATGGCATGATTTCCCGCCCGGTGCAGAACATACATCCAATATTTTTTGACCCTTTTCGGGTGACAGGATAAAGGATGCAAGCATAGCGCCCTCGTCCTGAATCATAAAGAGTCCGTCCTTGAAGCCGGAAAGCTCATACACGGCATGCCCGCTGAGGTCAATCCGAAGGGCCTCTTCCATGAAGAGACCGTCTTCCGTTGTTACGCCATCCCCTTTGAAACTCTCGGCAAGTGCCGCCTTCGTGACACGAAGACGGTTCACACGGGCTGTGACGGATGGATCCTTAAGAAAAGCTGCTGCTATTTTCTCCGCTTTTTCCTGTCCGTACCACTTAATCAGGCAGCCGCTCAATTCCTTGTTCAGTGAATATTTCACGTCGAACCGGCTGTTTTCGGGATCAATACTTCCGTCTTCGCATTCCTTGGCCAGAGTCCTCAGGACAGCATTTACGAGGCGGACTCCCCCTTCGTTTGTATAAAGCTTGGCAACTTTAACCATTTCGTTAACCGCAGCAAATGGCGGTACGGAGTGTGCATACATCAGCTGCCACAACCCTAAAAGGAGAATGGTATGTACGTCTAAGTCAAGCGTTTCGAATTTTTTGCGCAGATTCCTGCGCAGGTAATAATTCAAGGTATGGACTCTGGTAATCGTTCCGTAAAACATCGCTACCGTAAAACTTTTTTCCTGCTGCGTAAGCCTTGTGCTGCGAAGTGAATTCTGCAGCACGATATTGGAATACGCCGTATTTTTAAAAACCTCCGTAAGCATGTGAAAACACAGATTACGGGCAACATCTGCCTTGTTCCTCATTTTTTCTCCCCATCAAACCGGGTGCCGGCCCGGTAATTATGGCCGCATTCGTGTGCATGCATTCGTCTGCAGGACTGTGGCTGCACACTGGTAAGTACAATACAGCCGACTCCGCAGGCAACATATATCCCCGATTTTGCTCCCCTGATTATCGTACCGGGCAGCGGTTTTTCATAATCCTCTTCATAAACATCTAAAAGTTCTTTCTCGTTCTCCGGAATGATTGATCCGTATATTTTAAATCTTGAGCCGTCCAGGTATGTGTATGCCCCCGGCCAGCTTGTCAGCGCCCGGATCTGATTGTGAATCTTTACTGAAGTATCTGTCCAGTCAATTAGCCCCTGCTCCTTTCGGATAGGGGGTGAAAGCGTAGCAAGATTGTTGTCCTGCGGAATTGACGTCAGTTCACCTTTCAGGAACAAAATCAAGGTCTCAAGCAGGAGCGTGCCGCCGATTTCAGCGAGCCTTCCCATAAGTTCATTTGTCGTTTCATTTTGATCTATCGGACATTCACGCTGGAGCAGTATATCACCGGTATCCATACCAACATCCATTTTCATGATTGTTATACCTGTCACACGGTCACCGTTCAGAATTGACCACTGTACAGGGGCGGCGCCCCTGTATCGGGGGAGAAGCGAAGCGTGTACATTCAGGCATCCGAGTACCGGTACGGCAAGAACAGCTGCCGGCAGAATCTTACCGTATGCAGCTGTAATGACAAGGTCCGGTGCCCAGACCTGCATCTGTTGCAGGAATTCTACGGTTCGCACAGACGAAGGCTGTGACACAGGGATCCCGAGGGACAAAGCCATAACCTTGGCGGCAGGAGGAGTCATTGTCATATGCCGACCGACGGGTTTATCAGGCTGCGTTACACATGCAGTAATTTCATACCCTGCATGATACAGCTGTTCGAGAACCGTTGCGGCAAATTCCGGAGTTCCCAGAAAAACAATACGCTTTTTCAATTCGAAACAATTTCCCCCTTCACCTTATCGATGAACAGAATACCATCCAGATGGTCATATTCGTGGCAGATGCAAACAGCCATAAAGCCTTTTGCATGCAGTTCAAACGGTTTTCCGAAACGGTCAAGCGCACGGATCGTCAGTTCATCGGGACGTTCCACATCCCCTGATTTGCCGGGCACGGAAAGACAGCCTTCATTTGATATTACTGATCCTGACAAGTCAGACAGCTCCGGATTAATGAATTCGTGTACTCCGGTTCCGTCACCGATATCTGCAATAAAAATACGTTTAAGAACACCTACCTGGACGGCTGCCAGTCCAACACCGCGCTGTTCAAAATGCATCGTATCAGCCATATCATCCAGAAGAATTCTCGTACGGTCATCTATCGATGCAACCTCACGGGAAACCTTCCTTAAAATTTCATCCCCAATTGTAACTATTTCGCGTAAAGCCATAAACATTCGCCCCTTCTGTAATGAAACTAATCTTAATTCTATTCTACCATAAAGGATCAATGTCCATATAGAGCAGATACCCTTCTGCAAAAAACCGGGACTGCATCATGGCAAACAAATGCGATAATTGTGACTTTCTATCCGCTTTTATGTTAATACGGAAGCGATACCGGTCCCTGATAAGGTATAACTGAGCCGGAGTCGGTCCATAAATATCCATCCGGCAGGCATCCGGCAGGGAATCCCTGGCTTCCGTCAATGCTTTGACAACGGTTTGAGCCTGTTCTTTGGCTGTCTGTTCATCCTCATGGGATAGAAGGATGCTCCCGAGAGCCCTGAAAGGAGGATATCCGAGTCTTCTCCTGTATTCAATTTCGTTTTTAAAAAACATATCATAATCCTGCCGGGCCGCACAAAGAAGGACATCATCGTCAGGCTGGTAGGTCTGGATATACACTCGTCCCGCCTTCTCTCCCCTGCCTGCACGTCCCGATGCCTGGGTAATAAGCTGGAACGCCCTCTCCCCGGCCCTGAAATCAGATGCCCGCAGCAGCAGATCCGCGGAAACAATACCGACAACGGTAACATCCGGAAAATCGTGGCCCTTGGCAATCATCTGTGTTCCTACAAGAACACTTGCCTTCTTGTCGCGGAAAAGCCCGAGAAGCTGTGCATGAGCCTCCCTGCCGACGGTTGTGTCCTGATCCATACGAATTACCGTCTGCCCGGGGAACTCCCTTTTAACCATCTCCTCGAGCTGCTGTGTGCCCAGTCCGAATTTGCCCTGCACGGTACTTTGGCATGAGGGGCAGATATCCGGTACTTTTTGCGTACGTCCGCAGTAATGGCAGACAAGAATCGATTTTGATGACCGTTTCGGCGTATGAAGCGTCATTGCAACAGAGCAGTGGGCACAAAGTGCTACCTGCCCGCAGGATCTGCACAGAAGAAGGCTGGAATAGCCTCTCTTATTCAGGAACAAAATAACCTGCTCATTTTTTGCAAATGCTTCCAGCATTGCCCGGCGAAGGCTGCGGCTGAAAATTGACCTGTTTTTTTGAACGAGCTCCTCGCGCATGTCAATGACTTCCGTGTGGGGAAGCTGCGCCTCGTTAACCCTTTCCGGCAGGGATAAAAGGGTCGAGTATCCCTGTTGTGCGGAATAATATGTCTCGACTGCGGGAGTCGCCGATCCTAATACCAGTACAGCGCCGGACTGCTGTGAGCGTCTTCTGGCTATGTCCCTGGCGTGGTATCGCGGATGTGTTTCCGACTTATAGGATGTATCCTGCTCCTCATCCATCAGAATCAGTTTAAGTCTTTCAATCGGGGCAAAAACGGCTGATCGTGCACCAACTACGATACGTGCTTTTCCTTTGCGGATAATATCCCATTGCTCATATCTTTCCTTTGGTGTCAGACGGCTGTGAAGAACGGCAACCTGACCGGGAAACCGTCCGGTAATCCACCGGATCATCTGCGGAGTCAGTGAAATCTCAGGGACAAGAAACAGCACGCTTTCGCCTCTTTCGAGTACTTCCTGGGCACATTGGAGATAGACTTCCGTCTTCCCGCTTCCGGTAATTCCGAACAGGAGGAACTCCTTTTTGTCCTTCGGGGCAAGTATCGCCCGGATTGCCGTCTGCTGTGCTTCTGAAGGAGGAAACGGATCCGTCTTAACGGCGCCCTCATCCTGCTTATCTGTCTCCTGTGTCTCCGCTTGCCTGATGTTTCTTTTTTCAAGGGCTATAAGTCCCTTTTTTTTGAGCGTATCAATAGGTGAACGTGATATGGAGAGAACGCTCATAAGCTCTGACACAGGCACTTCCTCGCACTCGCAGAGAAGCTCCAGAATACGTATCTGTACAAGACTGTCCAGCTCGCATTCAGCCAGAACGGACAAAGCGGTCTCCCTGTCAGGCAGAAATGCGACCTGCTGGCTTTTGGATTTACGTGTCGTAACCATAGAGGGAACCATTAGCCGTATCGCGTCACCGTAAGTGCAGGTGTATCTTGAACGGATATATGCAAGAAGTGCAATCTGATCCGCGAAAAGCACCGGGATTTTATCTATGATTCTGATAATATTCTTGAGTTCGTATTTTGATTCCCTGTCAGGGTATATGTCCATCACCAGTGCTACGCAGATACGATTTCCGCCGCCGAAAGGAACCTCTACAAATTGACCCGTACAAAGATCGGGTACGAATTCTTCAGGCACGCGGTAATCATAGATCTGGTCTGTTGTCAGGACGGAATCGCGCAGAACGACGGAAGCCTGCATGATATATTATCTCCTTTTGGGAAAACTGAATATGAATATATCTGATTATAGCCTTTTTACATCAACGAAAAAAGATCGATCTGGGAGGATTCCGGCATGTGGTTAAGACAGCCCGTAGATACAAGTTTGGCCATGGCCGTCGGTCCGATGCCGCTTCTCCTGAGCAGTTCGTCACGCGTCTTGAAGGGTCCGTCGTTTCTGGCGATGCAGATACTCTGCGCAATAGCGGAACTGATTGTCGGAATGGCATTCAGGGGAGGCAGTATCTTACCTTTCCCCACTTTTATGAAATGTTCCGCATCCGACTTCACGATATCATACGGAAGAAATTCAATTCCCCTTGCGTACATTTCCTCAACGAGCTCACACAGGTAGTACTGGGCCTTTTCGGTAGGTTTGCGGCCCATAAATCCATCATAGAGTTCTTTTCTTCTTGCTTTCACACGGACTATTCCGGCACACATATTGTCCCCGTCAAACTCATCGGCCCTGATCGTAAAGTATGAACAATAGTATTCTTCCGGATAATATACCTTGAACCACGCGATGCGCAGGGATGAAATTGCATACGCTGCGGCATGTGCCTTCGGGAACATGTACTTGATTTTTTTACATGAGTCAATATACCAGTCGGGCACTTTCTTTTCACGCATGAGGTCTTCCTGCTCTTCCGATAACCCTTTGCCTTTTCTGACTTTTTCCATGATATCAAAAGCGGCTTTGTTGGGAAGCCCCCAGTAGATGAGCTGTGTCATAATGCCGTCACGGCAGCCGATTACGGTTGTCAGCGTGCAGGTACCGTTCTGAATGAGATCCTGCGCATTTCCTTTCCAAACATCCGTACCATGGGATAATCCCATAAGCTGAACAAGGTCATAGAATGACGACGGACGAGTCTCTGCAATCATGTCCCGCGCCATAAAAGTACCCATTTCGGAAAGGCCAAGGGTTGCGGTTTTTGCTTCGGATGTGCCGTCAGGGATGCCAAGGGCTTCAGTTGAGACAAAAAGCGACATCACTTTTGCATCGGGAACCGGGATCAGGCGCACATCAACACCGGTCAGATCACTGAGCATCCGCATCATAGTCGGATCATAGTGCCCCAGAATATCGAGCTTCAGGATCGTATCATGCATGGCATTAAAGTCAAAATGTGTTGTCGTGGTTCCGCATGTAAGCTTATTGGCCGGATGTTGAATCGGAGTGAATTCAAAAACATCCATTTCCTTGGGAACAACCACAATTCCTCCCGGGTGCTGGCCGGTGGTGCGCTTGACGCCGATAAGACCAAGGGATCTTCTTCGGAGTTCGGCCTTGCTTGCCGCCAAACCGGTTTTTTCCTGGATCTTACTGACAACGGCTATAGCATTTTTATCAGCAAAACAACCGATTGTTCCGGCTCGGAACGTGTGGCTCTCACCGAAAAGTTCCGCTACATATTTGTGAGCCTTCGATTGGTATTCATTGGAAAAATTCAGATCAATATCGGGCTGTTTATCTCCATAAAAACCAAGGAAAGTTTCAAAGGGAATATCCTGCCCTTCGCAGCGCATCGATGTTCCGCATTTAGGGCAGACTGCCGGCGGGAGATCATAACCGGAACCATATTTTCCTGTCTCATCAAAAATGGAATACCGGCAGCCCGGGCACACGTGATGCGGGGGAAGCGGATTAACTTCTGAAATCCCGCACAGGGTCGCGACGAGGGATGAACCTACCGATCCCCGTGAACCTACGATATACCCGTCCTCATTCGATTTTTTGACCAGGCGGTATGCAATATAGTACATGATGGCGAATCCGTGTCCGATAATGGAGTCGAGCTCCTTTTCGACGCGTGCTTTGACAATTGGTGATATTTCACCTTCGTATGCATATAACTGCTTTGCCGCTTCCCATGTAAGGTTTCGAATATCGTCAGGGGCTGATTCGATGATCGGCGGATAGGTACCGTCGGGAAACGGCTTCAGACCGGCTTCAATCCGGTCTGCAATTTTATTGGTATTCCCGACAACCACTTCATAAGCCTTATTTTCACCGAGATAAGCAAATTCAGCGAGCATTTCCGGAGTTGTCCTGAAATACAAGTCGCTCTGCAGTTCGGCATCCTTGTATTCCATATCCATTAATATATATCTTCTGTATTCACCTTCATCTTTTTCCATAAAATGGGCATCGGTTGTCGCACAGACAGGGACTTCCATGTGTTCTCCGAGAACAGCAATCAACCGGTTCATATTTTTCAGGTCCTCTGTAGTCTTAAGGCCGCTTTCCGGGTTCCTTAAATAGAATTCATTATTGGTAAGCGGCTGAATCTCAAGATAGTCATAAAAACGTGCCATTCGTACAAACGCACGGTCCTGAAGCATCGCTGCTTTGGCAAGCTCCATATTATTGCCGTTGGCACGGTAATATCCCAGGACATGTGTGAATATCTCCCCTCGTTCACAGGCGCTTCCCACGATAAGTCCTGCCTTAAAATAAGTCAGAATTGATTTGGGTATACGGGGGCGCATATTGAAGAACTGAGTATGAGACTCTGAGACCATCCGGTACATGTGATAAAGTCCGAGTGCATTCTGCGCCAGGAGAATGACATGATAGACTTTTTGTTTACGGGCCATAATTTCCGGAAGTCCAAGTTTACCTGCTTTCCCGTTGAGCTCCGACGGTGTGCTGAGATCAAAATCCCTGAGAACCTTCGAAAGAATAATTCCGCAGGTCATCGCGTCGGAATCCGCACGATGGGCACGGGTCAGTGGAATTTTCAGGAAATCTGCCACAGTTGAAAGTTTGGCATTGGGAAGATCGGGATAAAATGTCCGTGCAAGGGTTACCGTATCAATGGTAACCGGATTGAACTTGACCCTGTATTCTTTATGCTTTTCTATATCCACTGAGAACCCTGCGGCACGCAGGAAGGACAAATCAAACATCGCGTTATGGGCACAGACAATCCCGTCACCGAGGAATTCAGAAAATGCGCGGACTGCATGAATCGGGTCCGGTGCGCCTTCCACATCAAAAGGTGTAATCCCTGTCAGTTCGACAATATTTTGAGGGATATCCCTGCCCGGGTTTACAAATGTATGGAAAATTTCTCCGGGTACAAAATATCCGGATTCATCCCTGGCAAAGCGCACGGCCCCGATTTCAAGAAGTACATCCGCTGTACAGTCAAGTCCGGTAGTTTCTACATCAACTGCAACATATCCTGCATCAAAGCTGTCCGTTTCCTGCGCATGAAAAGCAATGCATGGTCCATCATCAACAAGATATCCTTCCATGCCGTATATGACCTTAAAAGGGTTTTCGCTGCCTTTACCGTTGATTTTACGATAGGTTTCCGCTGCTTCAGGAAAACCCTGCACTACGCCGTGGTCCGTTATTGCACAGGCAGAGTGACCCATCCTGGCGGCTTCCAGAAAAATACGGGGCACATCGATTACCGCATCCTTTTCACTCATTTTAGAGTGGCAGTGCAGTTCTACGCGTTTTACCGCAGCCAGATCCTGGCGTTTACCGGGGGCGGCCTTTTCCATTACACCTTCAACCGATGCCTGCAGATCCCTTGAGTACTTGTCGTCGTAATATACATTTGCCTGAAAACGGGCATAGCCTCCCTTTTTAAACCGTTCCTCAAATGAATCGGCATCTGAAGGCTGCATGAAATAGACACAGGAAATACAACCGGTACCATCGGTTACGTAAAAATTCACACGCACTTTATTACCGGCTTTTGTCAGATTGAATGTATCGATTTCAACATTGCCGTCAAATTGGACAAGTCCGGTATTGGCATTCATTTCCTGAATCTTTATAACCGGGAGTGTCGGATTACCCTTGCCCCACAAAATTCCATCCGCCTTGGGAGTCCGTGTAAAAACAGTCTTGTTTTCTTTGGCTGCTTCCTTCGCTTTATACTCCCAGGAGTCCTGATTAACAGGAGGCGGCTCAGGCATGCCGATATCCGTAAAATCCGCAGCGGATCTGCTGTTCTGCTTAACATTTCCTGATGAATCGGATTTGCCGGCTGCCTGTTTGGGCTTGTGCTGGGCCGATTGTCCTCCGATTCCTCCGCCGGAACCGAATCTGCTTTTGGCCAGCGGATTAACGGAATGAGGTATCTCCTCCCCCGAACTCTGGCATTGTGCGGATTGAATGAGAGCCTCATGAGCTTCCCTGCGCAGTGACTCAGCCTGTTCCTTTGCAAGAGCGGCCGGTGACACGGAAGATTCTTCCTTATTATATTCCCATGCAAACGGGCATTGTATTTCAAGGTATCGATGCATAAAAGCGTCGATCCGCATTACAAAATCATTCTCAAGATCGGAGTCAAGGCAATGATACAAATGCCCGGTCAGGACATTTTGTGCAACTTCAAACCGGGCACTCGAGACAAGTGCGCCAAACAGGGGATTCTCCCGTTTTACTGCAGAAATAATCCACGGGAGAAGCTGATGAATCATTGCAGCTGCCGGTGTCTTTTCATCCTTTGGAAACCCGGAAAGGAAAAGACGGATATGAGTCAGGGAAAGTTCACTCCTGAGTCCGTTTTCGAGTTCAGCCAGAGCAGTTCCGTTGGGAACCGTACCTAAAAGATTCAGAGAAAGCTCCAGTCCTTTTGCAAATGCATCCATACGAACATGCAGGACTCTGGCGCGGATTGCGTGTGCTATAGCAAGAAGATTTTGATTTTTTGTGAAGGATTGAACAAATTCTTCCAGATAAATCATTAATTGCGGTTACTCCCTTTTCTTAATTTCAAGATTTTGGGCTTCCCCCATTGCGCGGATCTCCGAAATCAGTTCCTGAACAACATGTTCCGCCGGTATTTTACGTACAGCTTTACCCTTTTTGAAAAGAAGAAATTCATTTACACCGCCGGCAATTCCAATATCAGACTCCTGCGCCTCACCCGGACCATTGACCACACAACCCATTACGGCAACCCGCAGGTCATACGGCATATCTGCCACTTCTCTTTCAATCTGTTCGGCAAGCTCGATCAGGGGAACCTGTGTGCGTCCGCATGTCGGGCATGAAATCAGCTGAACTCCGTGTTTGCGAAGGGAAAGGGCTTTTAAAATACTGAATGCCGCGTGGACTTCATCAACCGGATCACTTGTCAGGGAGACCCGGATTGTATCTCCGATTCCCTCAGAAAGCAGTGCTCCAATACCAACAGCCGAACGGATAATTCCCTCTTTAATGGTTCCGGCTTCCGTAACGCCTACATGAAGCGGATAAGGGGTTTTTTCGGAAAGAAGCCGGTAACTTTCGATAGTCAAAAGCGGATCCGAGGACTTGATGCTGACTACCATATCATAAAAATGTGCTTTTTCGAGCGACTCTATAGCCTGAAGAGCACTGTAAGTCATCGAATCACGATTTACACCGCCGTACTTTGTCAGTATTGCATGCGAAATCGAACCTGAATTCACACCGACACGAATTGGAACATGCCGTGCCCGCGCCGCATCAGCGACCTGGATAATGCGGGATTCATCTCCGAGGTTGCCCGGATTTATCCGGATCTTCGCTGCTCCGTTTTCAATGGAAAGCAGTGCAAGCCGGTAATCAAAATGAATATCCGCGACAACGGGGATCGGGGAACGCCTGGTGATTTCTCCGAGTGCCAGCGCCGCTTCCCTGTCCGGAACTGCCACTCGGGTTATTTCACAGCCTGCATCAGCCAGGCGCATAATCTGTGCAACCGTTGCCTCCGCATCCCGGGTATCCGTCGTATTCATCGACTGAACGGCGACAGGTGCATCTCCTCCGATTGCTACATTTCCAACATGAACGGTTCTTGTCATTTTTCTATTCATAATCTATCCTACCAATCTCATAATGTCAGACGACAATGCAAAGATTACCAGTGATATTAACACGACAAACCCTATTGCATTGATGACACGCTCCGTCTTGAGGGAGATCTTCTTGCCCCGTATCATTTCAATAACCACAAGTACCATTACATTCCCGTCCAGTCCGGGAAGCGGAAGAAGATTTGAAAAGGCGAGCCCGACAGAAATCAATCCGGCAAGAGTACCCAGATATTCAACTTTCACGGAATTATTGGTTTTGGGTGCATCGACGACATCTGATACAATTGTCGCGATTCCGACAGGTCCTGCGATTGCATCCTGTGCCTTGATTTTCCCCTGCACTACTGACTTAAGGCCATCTATCGAGACCTCAATAACCGATGCGGAATATAAAACAGAGTGCTTAAGCAGATCTCCGACACCGCTTCCCTGCTTTACATATATTCCCCGCGGGTTTGCAGAATCAAAAACTTTTGCTGTCATTGTAACGTCCTGCTTAATGCCGTCACGAACAATCGACAGGGTAACTTTATTATCGGTATTTCCGGGAATAATATCCGCATAACTTGAATCCGTCACCGGTATTCCGTTTACCGCCAGAAGCGAATCGCCTATTTTGAGTACAGGGGAACCGCCGTTCTGCGTCGGATCAACCTCAACAATTTTCCAACCCTTATTCTCATCAAGTATGGACTTACTTTCAACATAGATTCCAAAGACGTATCTGGACTTAATCACAGGAGTAAGTGTTATGGAATAATTATTTCCAGTTTTCTGAGAACGAAGTGTCATTACCATAGGATCCGTATCCGGAACAGTAGAGTAATAGTATCCGAGATCGGCATCTGTCAGGATATGTTTGCCGTTCAGGGACACAATGGCATCACCTTCGACGGCTTTTGTCCCTGCAATTTGTGTTCCCGCTGAAATCGTATCAAGATTTGTAGATAAAAACCCGAAGCATGCAAATACAACGGCAAAAATAACAATTCCGAGAATTACATTGGTAATCGGACCCGCAAGGGCTACAATAAGCCTTTTCCATCGCGGCTGGTTGAGATACGAATCAGGATTGGCTGCCCCTCCGTCCTCTTCTTCCACCCCGGGAAAACGCACATATGCACCAAAAGGAATAAGACGGATGTGATATTCGACACCGTTCCGTTTCCAATGGATAAGGGAGGGCCCGACAAAAACAGACAATTCCTCAACTTTGATTCCCAGTCGCCGCGCAACAAGGAAATGACCGATTTCGTGTGCTGCGGCCAGCAGTCCCAGACCTATTATTGAAATTATAATACTTAATGGTGACATAATACTCTCCTGATTTGTTTACACTTATGTTGCTTTCCGGAAAAATCCCTTCACAAACGCCCTGGCCCATAAATCCATTTCATGGATATCAAGAACAGAAAAACCATGTACAATCCCTTCGCGTTCATGGGCATCCATACATGCCCGGATGCTGTCCTCAATTGCAGTAAAGGGAATCAATCCTGCAATAAATGCAGCGACCGCCTCCTCATTTGCAGAATTCATAATAACGGGCAGTGACCCTCCGATCCTTCCCGCATGGTAGGCCAGATCCACACACCCGAAGACATCCGTATCGCATTTTTCAAAATGCAGATCCGCGCACTCAGCAGCAAAAGGATCAAAAGGTTCGCTTAAGTTATCAAGCCTTAGCGGATAGGATAGGGCAAGCTGAATAGGAAGCATCATATTCGGACGTCCCATCTGTGCCAGAACAGAGCCGTCTTTCAGGCTAACCATAGAATGAACGATACTCTGCGGATGCACAACAACCGTTATCTTGTCGACCGGTACGTCAAAAAGCCAGCCGGCCTCAATTACTTCGAGACCTTTATTCATCATGGAAGCCGAATCAATCGTTATTTTGCCGCCCATCTTCCATGTAGGATGGGATAATGCTTCCTTCACTGTCACTTTTCGCAGCTGTTCCTTTGAAAAGCCGCGGAAAGGCCCCCCGGATGCTGTCAGAAGGATTCTGTCAAGGCTGCCGGTCGGCTGTCCCCACAGGCACTGCCAGATGGCAGAATGCTCACTGTCAACCGGGAGGAGCTTTACAAATTTTGCTTTCACTTTCGGTATGACAATGGATCCCCCGGCAATGAGCGTCTCCTTATTGGCAAGGGCGACATCTTTACCGGCGTCAATTGCCGCAATAACAGGATCCAGGCCTTTTACGCCGACCATTGCAGCCATGACCATTTCTGTTTCAGGAAGCGCAGCGCAAAGCCGATTTCCTTCATCACCCCAGAAAACGGATGTTTTTTCGCCGGACTCTACCAATCTTTTCTTAAGGAGAATCGCATCCTTTTCATCGGCAACACTGGCAATCAGCGGATGGAATTCCCTGATTTGTTCTTCTATCTTTTCCACACGGAATCCGCATGACAAAGCGACAACTTTAAACTGTTCCGGATACCCGCGAATGACTTCCAAAGTCTGGGATCCAATGGACCCTGTCGACCCCAAAATTGCGAGACTTTTCATATATTTCTCCTTAGCTAAAACATAGCGCAAGTGCAAATGCTACGGGCAGTGTAAAGAAAGCACTGTCAAATCGATCCAGTAATCCTCCGTGTCCCGGAAGAATCTTACCGAAATCCTTGATTCCAGCCCATCTCTTGATAGCGGAAGCCATCCAGTCCCCGAGCTGTGATACGATCGAAAGAGTAAATCCAACCAAGGCAGCAAGAACAAGAAATTCAGTACGTCCCATGGACGGGTCAATTATCTTATCCATACACAGCCAGAAAAACAGAACCATGACACCGGCGCATCCGATCGCTCCGCCGATGCAGCCTTCCAAAGTCTTCTTCGGACTAATGTGGGGTACGATCTTGTGCTTACCGAAAAGGACTCCGGTAAAATAGGCAAAAACATCGGATATCCACGGGGCAAAAAGTCCGATGACTACAAAATACCAGCCATGCGGGATGAAGAGTGCAGTAATGTTCGCACAAGCCAGCGGAAACGAGATATATAGCTCGATACTCGAAGTGGCAATACCGTCACCGAATGCGTTTTCACCGGGCTGGAAAAGCACCATAATGATGACTGTGTTCATTGCCAGTAAAAGGATGGCAAGCGAATACGTTCCCAAAGCCAGAAGTGCAGAATGAGAATACAAACTGATCAGAACAGGTAAAATCGAAAAACTCGCACCGGCATAACTTAAGTATTGTCCCGGCTTCATACCTTTGGCCTGAACGCACAGGATCATTTCCCTGCCGACAACAAGGGCAACTATTGCCCAAAGCACGGAAATGAAATAGGGAGAAAAGTATCCCGGAATGAAAAACGCCAAAATCGCAATAGTGAAAAAAACGCCGGTAATGACCCTCTGTTTCATATTCATTAAAGGAAGCATTCAAATATTTCCATAGAAAATCTTTGACGTTCCTCTCCTTTCCCTGCTGATGTTGCCCGAAAGTGCGTGAATTTATACCATTCTACGCTTTCTATAAAAAACAATCTACTTGTTTGCAGGTTTTGACAAACCGCCGAAGCGCCTGTCCCTGCCGGTATATTCACGGAACGCTTCTGTCAGATCATCAAACCCGAAGTCCGGCCAAAGGGTATCCGACACCCAGAATTCCGCATAAGCAGCTTCCCACACAAGAAAATTGGAAAGCCTCTGTTCTCCGCTCGGGCGAATCACAAGGTCCGGATCCGGAATATCCGGAATATACATATGACTTGATATTGTAGTCTCTGATATATCATTCGGAAGAATTCTGCCGTCGAGGACCTCACGGGCAATACTTTGACAGGCGTGCATAATTTCACGCCTCCCTCCGTAATTCATTGCGATAATCAGGTCCATACGATTCCGGTTAAGTGAATTCTTCTCGGCTTTTGCACATACAGTCCGGATCTCTTCCGGAAGACTCCCAATATCCCCGGAAAACCGGACACGTATTCCTTCCTTTTCGAGCTCAGGGTCATATCGCTCAAAAAACTCAACAAAAAGTTCCATAAGCGCATGAACCTCATCATCCGGCCTGGACCAGTTCTCCGTAGAAAACGCATAAACAGTGAGATAACGCACGCCGTAATAACCGCAGTTACGGCAAAGTTCTTTTAGATTTTCCGCTCCGGCCCTGTGTCCGGCTGATCTTGGCAGATGCCTCTTCTGAGCCCACCGTCCGTTGCCGTCCATAATTACACCCAGATGAACAGGAATCTTCAGTTGTTCCATCTGTTTGTCCGCTTCTGCAGCGGACGGCAATTCTTTGCGTCTTCGGAAAGGAATATTGGAAAACAATCCTGCAAGGAATTTTCCGTTTCCTCTTGATAAGCTCATAATATATCTCCTTACAAAAACAGCGGGCAAAAAGCTCTACCCGCCGGAAAAGCATATGTCAGGCACAGGAATCAGATATCCATAAGGTCCTTTTCTTTTGCCGCTATCGTTTTTTCTGCTTCATGGATATAGATATCCGTAATTTTTTGAATTTCTTCTTCAAAATCCGCCATATCATCATCCGTGAGTTCCTTTTTCTTATGGTAAGCCCTGAAAGTTTCAATTCCGTCACGGCGAATATTGCGGATGGCAACCTTAGCTTCTTCTTCGTAGGAATGAACGCTTTTCACAAGTTCCTTACGTCTTTCCTGGGACAGTATCGGGAATGAGAGACGAATCATTTTGCCGTCGTTACCTGGATTAATCCCCAGATCGGATGCCATAATAGCCTTTTCAATACTTTTAAGTGTGGACGGGTCCCACGGAATCAATGTAATCATTCGTGGTTCAGGAACCTGAATATTGGCTACGGCATTTAATGGAGTTTTAGCGCCATAATAATCAATGAATATACGGTCCAAAACATGTGGGTTTGCACGTCCTGCACGGATAGCATTCAGATTCTCAGTCAGGTTGGCAATTGTCTTTGACATTTTTTCTTCATAATGGTTGTATGTTTCCTTAGTAATCGTCTGCATATGCTTGGATCCTCCCTTTTATAATCTATTTTACCAGAGTTCCTATTTTTTCGCCGTTGATAATACGAATAATATTTTCCGGATCCTGCATGGAAAACACCAGTATAGTTGTCTTGTTATCCCTGCAAAGCGCTGCAGCTGTCGCATCCATTACTTTGAGGTTAAGCTGGAGTATCTCATCGTGCGTAATAGTGTCATATTTACGTGCATCCGGAAAGAGGTTGGGATCCTTGTCATAGATACCGTCTACCATCGTTGCCTTAAAGAAGACATCTGCCTCAATTTCAGCAGCCCGGAGTGCGGCTCCTGTATCAGTCGAAAAGAAAGGGTTGCCTGTTCCACAGGCAAATATGACGATTCTGCCCTTTTCAAGATGACGGATGGCACGTTTGCGAATATACGGTTCTGCCATCTGACGAACTTCAACCGCAGAAAGAACCCGGGTTACTGCACCGGCCTGTTCCAGGGCGTCTGATAAAGCCAGAGCATTCATCATTGTTGCGAGCATACCCATATGATCGCCGGTAACGCGATCCATACTTTCACTGGTTCTTCCTCTCCAGAAGTTTCCTCCTCCGACAACGACAGCGACCTGGACGCCCATATCAGAGACTTTCTTGATCGTAGCACTGATCTGATGGAGAACAGCATCATCAATCCCCACCTTTTTTTCGCCTGCCAAAGCCTCGCCGCTGATTTTCAGAAGGATTCGCTTGTATACGGGTCCACTCATCTTTCTACCTCCGTTGGTTCCGGTGACCTGCACCTTTATACATTCTATCTTTTTCGATCCCTAAAAAAAAGCCGCCACGAAAAAATTCATGGCAGCTTTTATATTTAACGTATTATTGCCATATCAATGAATCTGCTTCATGACTTCTTCAGCAAAATTCTCTTCCTTCTTTGCAATGCCTTCGCCCATTTCATAACGGGTAAAGCGGCGTATTGCAACTTTCTCACCAATCATAGCGGTCATTTCCTTCTGAAGGATCTCAATTGTCTTGGAATCATCCTTGACATATTCCTGCTCAAGAAGGCAATTCTCTTTATAGAACTTGGCGATGGATCCCTCTACGATACGATCAAGAATCTTCTCCGGTTTGCCTTCATTCAAGGCTTTATTACGGATGATTTCCGTCTCTTTATCAATAACGTCCTGAGGAACATCCTCACGTGATACCCAGCGCGGATTTGTTGCTGCAATCTGCATGGCAACATCACGGACAAAAGTCCTGTACTGTGCATTATTTGCTGCAAAATCCGTCTCAATATTTACTTCAAGAAGAACGCCGATGCGTCCGCCGGCATGAATATAAGCGTCTACGATACCTTCGGAAGCAATACGGCCTGCTTTTTTGGAAGCAGATGCGATTCCTTTTTCACGAAGCCATGCAACAGCTTCCTCCACATTACCGTCTTTCTCCTGAAGAGCTCTCTTGCAGTCCATAATTCCGGAGCCTGTCATTTCGCGAAGAACTTTTACTTGTGCTGCTGTAATTTCTGCCATATATATCCTCCTGCATACCTGTTGTCATAAAACAGGTTCTATTCATAAATTCGATTAACCTTAAGCTTCAACCGTCTCAGCTGCAGCCGTTTCTATTACAACTGCTTCAACGGCAGCTTCTTCAACTGCTGGTGCAGCATCAGGTGTTCCAAAAGTTTCAGCCGTTACCGGTACTGCAGGAACATCAAGCTGTTCGCCCTGACGAGCTTCGATAACTGCATCTGCCATACGGCCGGCAATCAGCTTAACTGCACGTATTGCATCATCATTGCCTGGAATTACATAATCAATCTCTTCCGGGTCACAGTTTGTATCGACAATAGCAACGAGAGGAATACCAAGTCTTCTTGCTTCGGCAACAGCCAGATGTTCTTTTCTGGTGTCAACAACAAAAATTGCTGACGGGAGACGTGTCATCGTCTGGATACCGCCAAGGTTTCTCTCGAGCTTTTCGAGTTCAAGTTTAAGTTTAGCAACTTCCTTCTTGGGGCGAAGTTCAAAAGAACCGTCTGTAGCCATCTTCTGAAGTTCGGTCATGCGGGCAATTCTCTTCTTGATTGTTGTGAAATTAGTGAGTGTTCCGCCGAGCCAGCGATTATTGATGAAATACATTCCGCAACGGACAGCTTCTTCAGCAATTGAATCCTGAGCCTGCTTCTTTGTTCCTACAAAAAGTACCGTGCCGCCGTCCATGGCGATCTGACGTACAAACATATATGCATCATCAGCCTTACGGACAGTCTTCTGCAGATCAATGATATGAATGCCATTGCGCTCCGTATAGATGTACTCAGCCATCTTCGGATTCCATCTGCGGGTCTGGTGTCCAAAATGAACACCTGCTTCGAGTAACTGTTTCATTGAAATAACTGGCATAAATTTTCCTCCTGTTTTCTTCCATGGGGTGCACACCTTGATTTCAAGGCACACGAGAAATCCCCCATGTGTTTAATTAACCTCTAGAATAGTAACATTATGTGACAGGAAAGGCAAGCTGCTTTTTTTGCGAAATAACTTCTGTATTTCATGCAGAAGATCCGAAGAATCACGAACATCCTATCACAAAGTAGTGCTAGAATGTTTGTTATCAGTATACAAATCACATTTGGAGGAATCAGACATGCCGGATAGCAATCCTTTTCTTACAAAAGACGAAAAAGAATCCATTCTATCTGTACTTACGGAACTAATAGCCATTAAGAGCGTGAAAGGTAAGCCGGAAGCGTCTGCACCTTACGGTATGGAAACACTCGAGGCGCTTCAATATATGCTCAATCTTGGTAAACGCCATGGATTTTCCGTCAAAAATCTCGACGGCCGGGCAGGTTATATCGAATGGGGATCAGGCGACAAAATGCTTGGGCTTTTATGCCATCTCGATGTCGTTCCGGCAGGCGAAGGATGGAAGCATGATCCGTTTACTCTGCGGCGCGAAAACGGTTGGCTGACCGGGCGCGGGATTAATGACGACAAAGGCCCCGCCGTCACAATTTTTTATGCAATGCTGCGTCTCAAAAATGAAGGATATATCCCTCCGTGCAGGATTCGCCTGATACTCGGACTTGACGAAGAATGCGGATCTTCCTGTATGGAGCATTATAAATCGGTTGAAGAGCTTCCAACCTGCGGTTTCACTCCTGATGCAGATTTCCCTGCCATTTTCGCAGAGAAAGGAATACTCCAGCTTTCCGTGTCGGGACCTTTATCAGCAGGTTTAATTGCATCCGCCGGAGAAAGACCCAATATGGTTCCTGCCCGCTGCGTGATTACGATAAAAGACACGCAGCAAAAGATCGAAGGTCTTGGCATACCGGTTCATGCTTCCAAGCCTCATCTGGGAAAAAACGCAATATATGAAGCACTCAGCGCCCTCCCACTATCATTACTAGGCACAGAACCGCTTCCTGCATTCTTTATGAAGTACATTGGCAAAGATACTACCGGTCAATTTCTGCTTTCCGAACATCCTGATGATATCTCCGGGACACTTACATTGAATGCGGGAATACTGCAGATGAATGACAGCAGATCGGAATTAATTCTGGACATCCGTTACCCGGTTACAGCAAATGCCGGATCTATTATCTCGGAAATCAGCGGGAAAGCCTTGGAATTCGGACTCCGTATTGACACCCTAAGTCATCAGAAGCCGTTATACCGGGACCCGCAGGATCCGTTAATCCAAACACTCCTCTGCGTTTACGAAAAATACGCAGCTCTGGCGCCTTACGATCCTTCCACCGACGCGGATCTTCATAAGAAAGCACTCCGGATACCATCAGCCCCAATAGCGATCGGCGGCGGAACATATGCGAGGACGATGCCGGGACTTGTTGCATTTGGACCCGCTTTTCCCTGGGAAAAGGACCAGGCACACCAGATTGATGAATCCGTATATGAAGACACAATATATTTGCTGGTGCAATTGTATCAGGATGCTATTTCCGCCCTGTGCAAAAATATATGATAATAATCCGATGAATATTTTCGTCTTTCTCCCTTAGGAGACTCATTGCGCGGCTAATTATATACCATTAATATTTTATCGGATTTTCAATTTGCCGGACAATCCGGATTTATGCAATCAAAAAAAGAACCCGTTTGAAACGGGTTCTTTTTAATTAATCTGGATATGCTTAATATTCTTATAGGAATCTTCGGATAGTAGTAACACTGGAAGTAATAAATGAACCCTGCACTACCTGTCGATGACTGCTGGATGCATGCACAATTGCTCCGCCTCCAATATAAATTGCCACGTGATCGACAACACCGTCACCAGAGTAGTCATAGCAGATTACATCACCGATTTGTATTTCATCGGCACTGACAGATGTTCCCTGCCCTGCTATTGAGTTGGACTGATGCGGGAGAGATATTCCATAATAATTGCTGAATATGTACGAAACATACCCGGAGCAGTCCATCCCGCTCGTTGAACTGCCGGTATATACATAAGGAACCCCTATAAATGACTGGCAATAGGAGACAAAATCGGTGGACCCCGGCGCTGCAGGTGTAACTGACGTATCAGGAGCAGGTGCCGGGTCTGCTGATGGCTGTACTGATGCCGAAGGTGTTTCTGCCTGCGGCGATTCTGAGGTGACAAGCTTGACCAGTACATATGTACCCTTTACCGTCTTATACCAGCCGTTGCTTGTTTTAGCGGTAATCTCAATGGCAGATCCGACGGAAAGTGTTTTGATTACCTCATAGTCCGTACCCGGTCCGGAACGTACATTAAGCTCTCCAACAGCATAAAACGTACCTGAAGCAGCCTTTTCAGTAACAGCAGGCTTAGGTGTCGGCGTGGGAGTCGGTGTAGGTGTAGGTGTCGGAGTTGCTATGAATTCAGTTGAAAGGAAACTTGTAAGAACAAAGCCCTGACTTCCGTCATCAAGCTGGATTTTCGACCATGAAGAACCAACTCCGATGCGTGTTGCTATGTTTGAATATGCAATCGATGCTACCAGTTCACCGCTGGCACTCGGAATTGAGCGAACATTAACACCGCTCGTGTTAATGTAAACAATTGTATTATCTGTTATAAACTGAGAAGGATCCAACAATTCAACAGGTATACCTGTATCAGTTGTGTGCTCCGTAATAGCGTATGTGTTTTTTTCAATCGTCAATGCTATTGCGGAAGTATCTGCTGCTGGGGACGGTGCTGTTGCAGCCGCAGAATCAGATGCTCCCTGCGGCAACGCATCATTGTTTCGATCTGAAAGTTCATCCATCTGAACGGATACAGGCAGCAAATCAGCTGACTGCGTTTTTGCTGAGGGAACCTGAAGGAAAACATCAGACGAAGACCCTGAGGTAAAAAACGGGATAGAAACAATTATGACGAGCGAACCCACCACAGAAGCCATTCCCCTATACAATGTCCATTTCGACGGACGATACTTCACAACTTTTTTTGAAATCATTTTTAACTTGTTTGGCTTCTTCACACATGACCTCCAATGTTACGGACTAGCTCATTTTATACAATCGCATATCCGTTGTCAAATAGACCGTAAATGATCTATTGCCTGGACTTATTATATTGCATTTATCACGTTACGAAAACCCCTGTCGTCTAAATGTAATATTTGTCTGTTTTGCAGATAAATATTTTTCACTGTAAGTCACTACAAATTGTTGCGTTTGCAGTTTTACAAGTCCAAATAATCTACTGTACCTAGAGCAAAATAGTTATATTTTGTAAATCAAAGCATTTACAAATTTCGAAAATAAAGAGGCGGTCCCGGCCTCCGATATGGAGCCAAAACCGCCTCTTTTGTTAACATAATGTAATGAATTGCGTACTGCCCAGGTGATGGCTGCTGTTTATCCAACAACAGTTTATTCAGCAGCTACTTCGGCTGGTGTCTCACTGACTTCTTCAGAAGGTGCTTCGACGGCAGTTTCAACAGGTGTCTCAACAACTGTTTCAACAGGTGCCTCAACGACTGTTTCAACAGGTGTCTCAACGACAACTTCAGCAGTCATGTCAGGATCTATCGGCTCGACTTCCTTGATGCTGATGCTGATGCGTCTTGCGGAGTTATTCACTTCAAGAACACGGGCGTCAACTTCCATGCCTTCACTAAGTACATCATCCGGCTTGTTCAGGCGGACATTAGAGATCTGGGATACATGGCACAGTGCGTCAAGACCAGGCTCAAGCTCTACAAAAGCACCGAACTGGAACATGCGTACTACTTTACCATGAACGATCGATCCGATCGGGAATCTCTCTTCTATATCATGATAAGGATCATCTTCAGGCTTCTTGTATCCGAGAGAAATACGCTTCTTCTCAGGATCAAAATCCTTGACGAAGACGGAAATCGTCTGTCCTACCTGAACTACTTCAGAAGGATGACGGATGCGGTTCCATGAAAGCTCGGATACGTGAACGAGACCGTCCACACCGCCGATATCAACAAAAGCGCCGAAATCGGTAAGGCTTCTGACTATTCCGTCATAACGGGCGCCAACTTGAATTGTGCCCCATACTTCTTCAGCTTTTGCGCGGCGCTGTGTATTAAGCAGGGACCTGCGGGATCCGGACACACGCAGACGGCGTTTGTCTGGATCATATTGTGTAATCAGAATCTGAATTGTCTTACCCTTATAGGAATCAAGATCATCAACTGCAGCCATTTCAAGCTGTGTACGGTGAATATAAATATCAACACCGCCAAAAGTTGCAATAACGCCGTCTTTGACAACGTTAGTGACCTTAACTGTCACAGGGGTCTTATTCTCGTAGGCTTCTTCAATCTGCGTCTTGTACTTGCCAAAATCAACATGTGCCTTGGAGAGTAAAATCTCCTTGCCCATGTCGGAGTTACGGACACTACGTACATACACTTCAATTTCGAGGTGTTCTGCAATAGCAGCATCCAGATCAAAATCCGGATCATTGGCGAATTCATGACGAGGAATCCTTCCTTCAGACTTGTCATGGACGTCGACATACACATACTCATTATCAGCTGATGTAATAGCTCCCTTCACAGTTGCATTTTTCCTCAGCTGTGGGATGCTGTCGATATAGTCTCCAAAATTAATGTCCATTGGTTCCTGATTTGCCATGGCTTCGTTCTCACTCATTGTTCGGATAACCTCCCTGATTATGCATTCTGGCGTTGACGCACCTGCGGTAATTCCTACAGTAACATTCTCCGATGAGAGATTGATACCTGCAAGTATATCAGCGAGATCACTCGCATCACCTATCAGATACGTTTCAGCACAATGACTCTTGCAGATTTCGTAAAGCTTCATTGTATTAGAACTGCCTTTTGACCCTATGACAAACATATAGTCTGACAATGCAGCTAATTCGTGTGCTTCTCTTTGTCTGTTTACAGTCGTACTACATATTGTATCAAAAATCTGGTCGTTTGCAATTTTATTCTTTATATTTTCACGTATTTTCTCAAATTCTTCAGCAGAAAAAGTAGTTTGCGAGACAAGGATGCTGTCTTTGCGATCAAAATGAATATCTTTAAGTTCCTTTTCACTACTTATGACACATACTTCACTGCTGCATTCGCCGCAGATTCCGGCAACTTCGGGATGTCCTTTCGTGCCTGTGATGATTATTTGCTTTCCTTCCCGGTCCGCGCGTCTTACAATTCGATGTATCTTTTCAACATATGGACAGGTACAGTCTATTACATCACAGCCCTTTGCTAAAAGCACTTTCCGAATTTCCGGTGATATACCGTGTGCGCGGATAAGAACTGTACTGTCGGGAGATATATCTGAAACATCATTTGCTAAAACAATACCTTTGGAGAGCAGGTCCGATACAACATATTCATTATGTGTTATTGCACCAAGCATATAAGTCGGCATTTTGCGTCCGGAATTGGAAAGACACTCATATGCTGCTTTAACAGCATGATCAACCCCAAAGCAGAAACCGGAAGATTTTGCCACTGTCAAACGCATATCAGGTCTCCTCCGGAGAATTGGCCGAAGCTATCCGGTCAGGCGGCAGGTACTTCAGCAGCTCCTGAAGCGTCTGTTCCTGAGTATTGTGTGTCGTATCAATTTCGACAGCATCCGGCATTTTGGTCAGAGGTGCAAACGCACGGGTGGAATCCTGATTATCCCTATAGCGGATATCAGCAAGGACTTCTTCATACGTCTGTGTATAAATACCGCGCAGTGCAAGTTCTTCGAGTCTTCTTTTAGCACGTTCTTCCGGATCCGCTGTTAAAAAGAACTTGTATCGGGCATGCGGGAGCACATATGATCCAATGTCGCGTCCGTCGAGAACGACACTTCTGGTACCGGCAATTTCCCTCTGCATGGCAACCATTTTATGTCGAACTGCAGGTATACTCGAAATATCCGAAGCAGCAACAGAGATTTCCGGTTTCCGGATATCCTCCGATACATCTTTTCCATCAAGAAAAATACGCTGGTGTCCTTCTTCAAAACGAATATCTATATTGAGTGTTTCCAGCATTTTGCCGACAAGAAGTTCATCCTTCGGAGAAATTCCCGACCGGATGGCTTGTAATCCACAGGCACGATACATCGCGCCTGTATCAAGATACAGTATACCTAATTTTCGGGAAACGGCTTTTGCAAGGGTGCTCTTACCGGAACCCGACGGGCCGTCAATTGCAATTTGAATACAGGTCATGGAGACTCCTTTCAGATCGCTCGATGACCGAGTCCGATCGCTATTTCATTAAGATGTAAAAGACCGATGCCGAAGAAGCAGCACACTGCAATATGGTCACCCAAACGGGCGATGCCGATTTTGCCGCCGACATTGAGGCCGATGGCCTTCGATGTTATTTGTGAAATTGCTTCACGGGCGGCTCCTGCAAGGGCTCCCTCTTCGTTATGGGTTTCACCGATTAACCCTTCACGCTTTGCAGCGACAACGGTGCGTTCAATAATTTTCGAGACAGAGGAAATAAACTCGCCCCCAAAATCAGCTGCCGCAACCTGAATCTGCTCAGTACGGAATTTCTCTTTCAAATCGTGTTCCTCTTCCCTGGTATTGGTAAGGGCTATCTTAATCGCCGCCGATGCAGCTAACTTACTGTTTGCTATTACATCTTTCATTTTCGTTTATTGTCCTTTTGCTCCATACGAGCTAAATGGTATTTATCAGATTATCAGATCACTTTTTCTGTCTTCGCCTTTGTCATAGACCTTGTATTCATCCCACAAATTCTCAAGGGCTTCAAAAGTCTGCTCAATATGATCCCGTTTACGCATGCCCAGTGCAACAATCAAAGCGTTAATAACAGACAGGGGAGCTACAAGGGAATCCACAAAAGATGCCATGTCGGATGTTGCAAAAAGTGCTACATCTGCCTGATGTGCGAGAGGTGTATCTGCTTTGTCGGTTATTGCAACGACAGCTGCACCTCTCTGCCTTGCGTACTGCATGGATTGAATAGTTCGCATGGAATAGCGGGGAAAGCTGATTCCGATCAGCACATCTCCCGGACCAATTGGAAGAATTTGTTCAAAAACCTCATTGGCACTATTGCTGTGAATATGCCGTACATCATCAAAAAGCAGTGTAAAGTAAAAATGTATGAACGAGGAAAGCGGTGCGGAACTTCTAAGTCCCATAACAAAAATACGCTTTGCTGAAAGTATTGTCTCAACGGCTTTGCTGAAAGCCGCTGCATCAATGTTCTCATACGTGGTTTTGAGATTATCGATATCCGTCTGCAGAATGGAACTGAGCACCTGCCCATCATTTGTATACCGTCTTGATGCATTGAGACGCTGGACTGAAGTCAGCTTTACTTTAAGTTCTTCCTGAAGAAGATGCTGGAAATGAGGATAGCCTTCGTAGCCAAGTTCCATTGTAAACCGAACAACGGTTGATTCGCTGACACCCGCTTCTTCTCCGATTTTGGCTGCAGTCATATAGGCGGCTCTCTCGTAATCAGACAGGATGAATCGCGCTATCGCTTTCTGTCCTTTGCTCATTTTAGGCATTTCCGATTCAATATTCTCGACCAGGTTTGAATGTTTCATATCCTGATTTTCTGCGTCTTTTTGCTGCATTTTCATGCTCCTCCGATTGAATGTTAAAGAGTTTATTGCTTATATTATACATGAAAAAAACAAAAAAAATGAAAGCTTCCCGAAGAAAACTTTCATTTTCAAGATACCTGACTTCCGTTTTTTCAGACAGGCTGATACGCCTGTTCAATACTTCCAACCTGATCATCCATCTTATGCAGGGCTTCCTGTCTTTGTATAAAAAACTTTTCTGCGACCTGCGGGAACATCGCCCAGGTCAGAACGTCCTCAGGCTGCTCCATATACTGCGCCATCTGTGCCTTAACTTTTTCAAGTTCAGGTTCAATGAAATCTGCCGGTCTTGCAGTTATCTGCTTTTCATCACCAAGAATCTTTTTAATGATTTCATCAGAAATCGGAGCCGGGGTTTTACCATATTCACCCTTTACTACAGCCTTGGATTCCTTGGGGACCATTTTGTATCTCTCTCCGGTAACTACATTCATGACAGCCTGTGTTCCGACAATCTGAGAGGAAGGTGTAACAAGCGGCGGAAATCCGAAATCTTCGCGGACACGCGGAACCTCTGTCAGTACCTCCATGAGCTTATCTGATTTCCCTGCCTGCTTCAGCTGGGAAACAAGATTGCTGAGCATACCGCCGGGAACCTGGTACTTGAGCGCATTTACATCGACGCCTAAAACCTTTGTATCAATAAGACCGGAAGCAATCCACTTCTCACGTATGGTCGTCGCATAAGCAGAAATGTCCGATAAGAGATCAAGATCGAGACCTGTGTCGTACTGAGTACCGCGAAGAGTTGCAACGAGCGGCTCCGTCGGCGGCTGGGATGTACCCATCGCCAGCGGGGAGAGCGCACAGTCGACAATATCAACACCGGCTTCAATTGCTTTGAGATATGTCATGGAAGCAACTCCGGATGTATAGTGGGAGTGCAGTTCAACGGGAAGTCTGGTAGCTTTTTTGATTGTTGAAATCAAAGAGAAGGCTTCATATGGCAGTAAAAGACCAGCCATATCCTTTATGCAGATTGAATCCGCACCCATCTCTTCAAGCTGCCTGGCATCCGCTGCAAACTTCTCATTCGTATGGTATGGACTTGTCGTATAGGCAATCGCTGCCTGCGCATGTCCGCCTTCCCTTTTGCAGGCTTTCATTGCCTGCTCGATATTACGATAATCGTTCAGTGCATCAAAAATACGGATTATGTCTATACCGTTGGCTACCGACCTTTCCACAAAAGAGTCAACAACATCATCAGCGTAGTGTTTATAGCCGAGAAGGTTCTGCCCGCGAAGAAGCATCTGAAGCTTGGTATTCGGGCAGGCAGCACGAATCTTACGAAGACGTACCCATGGATCTTCATTAAGGAACCGTACACAGGAATCAAAAGTGGCGCCGCCCCAACATTCAAGGGCGTTGTATCCGACCTTGTCGAGATCGGCAAGCATCGGCTGCATTTCCTCAAACGTCATACGCGTTGCAGCCAGAGACTGGTGCGCATCGCGGAGAATTGTTTCAGTAATCTTTACCATATAGTCCTCCCTCGCCCAAATCAGGCAAACGCAACCAGGGTATCGCCGGCATTTACCGTCGATCCCTTCTGAACATAAATCCCGGAAATAGTGCCGTCAATATGCGCTACAATTTCATTCTCCATTTTCATGGCTTCTAAAACGAGAAGGATGTCACCGCGCTTGACAGCCTGTCCGACAGATGCCGCCACGGAAAGAATCGTACCGGGCATGGGTGCCCGGAGTATTTCACCCTTTATGTCCGCCGGGGCAGTAACCGGTTGGGGTACAGAGGCCTGCGGCGCCGCGGCTGTTTCCTGAGCCGGAGCCGGAGAAGCGGCAGGCGCTGAGGCCGGTGCGGTCCGGATGTTTGAAGAAGCACCTGATGCAATATCCTCAACTTCTACTTCATATGATTTACCGTCAACTGAAATCCTGTATTTTTTAAGCATTCTTTTTTCCTCCATCTTTCAAAGAAGTTATTCCTTTTCAACCAGTGGATATGCACACAAAAGTATGTCCAGGGCACTTATAAGACGAGGACGCGTAGTTGACGGAAGAATCAGTTCATCAATCTGTCCATATCCCGCAGCAACTTCCGGATTGGATATTTCGTTCTCGTATGCCGTAACTTTTTCTTCACGGGCAGCAATTGGATCTTTGCTCCCTGCAATCTCGTCCCTGTAAAGAATATTAGCCGCAGTATCGGCAGTCATAATAGCTACCTGCGCTGTAGGCCATGCAAATACCATATCAGCACCCAGCATTTTGCTGTTCATAACAAGATATGCCGTACCAATAGCTTTTCCGGCAAGGATTCCAACCCGCGGTACATCCGACTCGGAAAAAGCACTGATAAGATCACTGGCAGCTTCCAGAATATATGATTTCTCGATGTCGGAACCTATTTCAAATCCTTCTGCATTCGTAAAAGTGACCAGTGGAATCATGAAAGCTGTGCAGAAGCGTACAAATTTGGCTGCTTTTTTAGCACCGGCCTCTGTCAGGCGAGGTGCTGCATTGCCTATCAAACCGACCGTAATTCCGTCAAGCCTGGCAAATGCGACAACGATATCGGTACCGTATCCTTCGGATATTTCCAGAAATGCCTGCATATCTGAGATTTCTGCAAAGACATTCCTGATCGGCAATCCGTTTATGTCAATTTCCGATGCTAAATCATTGAGTTTTTCACTTGTACGGTTCGAATCATCCTCAGAGAAAGCATCACGTGAAAATGTAAGTGTATCGCCGGATGCAACGGGAATAAAGTCCATCAGTTCGCGGATTTTGAGAAAACAGTCTTCTTCGTCGGCAAGAACAAACGACGCAAGTCCGGTCTGTTTCTGATGGGACTCGGGTGTTCCGATATCGGAAGATTTAACAGCGCCGCCTGACAGCGCTGCAGTAACGGCAGGACTGTTCATGTACATGCCGGATACTTTATCACAGAAAAAAATGAAATCACTTTTTGCGGCTGCAAGAGCCAGACCGCCGGGACAAGGTCCTAAAACAGCACTCAGCAGCGGAATCCGTCCTTTGGCATCACTAAGGGCAGACAATATCCCTCCAAGCCCCTCCAGCGCAAGGACACCTTCTTCAATACGGGCACCGCCTGAACTGTATAAAGCAACAAATGGTGATCCGGATGATACGGCCATCTCAATAACCTTTACAATCTTCATTGCATGTGCACGCCCAATTGATCCGCCATACACATCAGGATCCTGTGAAGCTGCAAAGACAAGGCGGCCGCCAATGGTACCATAACCGGTCAAAACACCGTCCCCTTCAACCGGCGGCCTGTCAAAAACCGCTGAGAAAGGCCGGGAAATCACTTTTTTGTCCAGACTAACAAAGCTGTCCGGGTCAAAAAGAGTCACCAATCTTGAATAACATAGTTTGTCCGAATCCATGCTGTCCTGATCTGCGGCTGATTTTAATGTAAAAGCAGCCATCTTTTCCGAAGAACCCAATCCAATCACCTCTTTCTAGTCTTTATATGCAACACCGAAAACCAAGAAGTCGATATGCCTCTTATTTCGCTGAATTACCGGGAGGAAATAACCCGTCCGACAAATGTTCCATTGAAAGCTGGCGGGTATCTTTCATACCGGCCGCTGTTTCCAGGGAATCTTCCAGATCGCGGATGGTTCCATACATCATAAGGTCCATTGCCGGCATTTCTGCGACGGATGCTATTCCGAATTCCATAAGGAACTGCTGTGTAGTCTCAAAGATTGACGGCCGGCCGGGGGCGTCAAGGGTACCGCATTCCGTAATCCAGCCCCGGTCCAGAAGACGTGTAACAATACTGTCACTGCTTACACCCCGGACTGCTTCAACCTGTGCTCTTGTAACGGGCTGATTATAGGCAATGACCGCAAGAGTCTCATATGTAGCCTGTGACATCGGAGGACGGCTTTTGGGTTGGAACATTCTCTCAAAGACTGCCTTCATCTGCGGCTTGGTGCACATGACATAATCATTTTCAAGGCGGCGGATCAAAAGGCCTCCCCAAGGGTTATTTTCATAATCCGCAGTCATTTTTGTGAGGGTCCTGTGAATTACATCCTGCTCAACTCCGGTAATCTCTTCCAAACGGCTGATACTGACCGGATCACCTGCAGCAAACAAAATAGCCTCCAGTGCAGCCGGAAGTTCCTGAATCGTAAGAGTGAAATCCGTCGTTGTCTCATCAGTCATTATGGTTTTTCTCCTTCACATCAGCAGAAGGTTCTACACTGTCAATATGGAACTCCCTCAGCGGATGATCTTTAATTTCAGATAATAGAATAACATCGAAAGGCCGGTCCTGTACTGCAGAAATCTGATTGCCCCTTAATAATTCGAGTACGGCCAGGAAGCCGACGACTTTCTCTGTTTTGGAGGTTCCAAGTGCCGGGAAAATCTCGTGAAAAAATATTTTCCCGTGTGAAACAAGTTTTTGCCATACAAGTTTCATTTTATCACGAACCGAGACTTTATCGCGCTTTAATATATGGGTAATTTTGGAGGAAAGATCAGCAAACCGCATCTCATTTCTCGCACAGACGACCGCAACAGCTTTTTCGAAATATTCAGGTTCGAATTCCTGCGGCGGATGTTTTAGTGATATTCCCAGCGATGCAGGCGTCGCGGGCAGCCGGCAGTTGCAGTGTGCGAATTTCTTGTAACGCAGACGCAGATCCATAGCAAGCATTTTACAGCGCCTGTATTGCAGAAGCCGGATTACAAGCTCTTCCCTGGGATCATCTTCCTCAGCCGAAAGTATTGCTTTTCTGTCGGGAAGAAGCATCCGTGATTTAATATGGATCAGGGTTGCCGCCATTACTAGAAATTCCGATGCGACCTCCATGTCCAGCGTGTCCATGTCCTTCAGGAACACCAGATACTGGTCGGTGATTTCCGCAATCGGAATATCATAAATATCAATATCGTTCTTTTCAATTAAATGGAAAAGCAAATCCAGGGGGCCTTCAAATTGCCTGATCTTTAGTTCAGGTAGCTGATGAACCGGCATCCTTGATCACACTCCCCCACTTTTATTCATTCTTATATATAAAATAAATCAAAACCCAATCTGAACGGCATCCCTTACAAGCTCCATAGTTGCCTCAGCCTTGACCGATGCCCTGCGTGATCCGTCCCTTATAATATCCGTGAGATGTTTCTCATCCTGGAGAAGCTCCTGGCGCTTTTCATGGATCGGTGTATGGAATAGAGCTATCTTCTCCTGAAGAAGACGCTTGCATGCAACACATCCGATACATCCGCCCCTGCATTGTTCTTCTATTTCCGGAACCTTCTGCTCATTGAATACTTTGTGGAAAGCAAAAACCGTGCAGATTTCGGGATGGCCGGGATCATCTTTCCTTATGCGGGCCGGATCCGTAATCATGCTCATCACTTTCTTTTTTACTTCATCCGGAGTATCGGCAAAAGCAATAGTGTTGCTGTAGCTTTTACTCATTTTCCTGCCGTCAGTTCCCGGAAGTACTTTTGACTTGGTCAGAAGGGGAAGCGGCTCAGGGAATACTTCCTTGCTGTATATGAAGTTGAAGCGGCGTGCCATTTCACGGGTAATTTCCAGATGGGGAATCTGATCCTCGCCTACCGGAACAAAATCCGCACGATAAATAAGGATATCGGAAGCCATGAGAGCCGGATATCCCAGAAATCCATAAGTAGTAATGTCCCTGTCTTTCAGGTTGGCCATCTGATCCTTATATGTCGGGCATCTTTCAAGCCAGGACAAAGGCGTGTTCATCGAAAGAAGAAGGTAAAGTTCTGCATGCTGCTTCACTTCCGACTGCAAAAAGAGCGTGCACTTCCGGGGATCAAGCCCACAGGCAATATAGTCAGCCATCAGACTGACTGTATTCTTTTTCAGGTCAGCAGTATCTGCATAACCGGTGGTCAGAGCATGCCAGTCAGCAATAAAAAAATTGCAGTCATATTCTTCCTGAAGCGACACCCAGTTTTCAATCGCACCAAAATAATTTCCCAGGTGAATATTTCCAGTCGGACGGGATCCCGATACGATTATCTTCTTTTGCATTTATATTGTGCCTCCCTGTTTTGGCTCGTTAAGCCGTTTAATAAAGTACTTTCAAAACAAGCTTTGCCAGCGCGTCAATCGGTGTTGAAATAATAAATTGAAATGGTTTCTCAATTAATTGAATAACGCTGATCAATGGATTGAATCCAGTGAAATTTCCAATAAGGATTATTGCCAACAGGATGAACCCAATATTACGCTCAAATCCGCCAAGTTTTTGCTTCCATTTGTACGGAAGAAAAGTTTCAATAAAGTGATACCCGTCCAAAGGTGGAATCGGCAGCAGATTAAACGCCATAAGCATCAAATTCACCGAATACAGGAAGAAAAATAATATATAAAACACTGAAAGCAATACTTCCGGAAAAGAACCTGTTGTAGTCAGTGAAGGGATGAAGTTGCCTGAAAGAGCCTTTATGCCAATCACCTGCACCAAATCACACAGAAAATATGCAATCGCCGCAACGACAAGGTTAGATGTTACTCCCGCAATACTAACGAGTCTGACAGAAATAAATCTATCCTTAAAATGTGTTAGTTTACCGTAATTTACCGGAACCGGTTTGGCCCAGCCAATACCTGCAACCAACATCATCAGTGTTCCGACAGGATCAAGGTGAGCGAGCGGATTAAGCGTTAACCTGCCCTGAAGCTTGGCTGTATCATCACCGAGTTTGTACGCAACAAATCCATGCATTACTTCGTGAATGGACAGTGAAAACACCAGGACAATTACAAGGATCAAACCGAGAATAACAAGAGACATCCCCGTATAACCGGAATTCATCAGACTATATATCATACAATGCCTCCAGCAGCAATTTTCTCAACAGAGAGTACGCAGATTTCTCCGTTTATATCCCATTCACGGGGATTAATACCTTCGCCTTCACAAATATGTGAAGCCAGGACTTCCTCTGCGATGAAGTCCTTATTAGCAGCAATAATCCCTGCAATGCGTTCGTTGCCGCTATAACAAAACCTGATACGGTCCGTCACTTCAAATCCGGTTTCCTTACGCTGTGTCTGTACTTTTGAAATAACTTCACGGACAAAACCGTCTTCAATCAATTCATCGGTCAGGGTTGTATCCAGGGAGACGGTGTAATCGCGGTCAGCCTGTGTGGAAAGGCCTTCCGGCTGAATGTTCTCAACCAGCAGGTCCTCTGTCTCGAGAACTACTTCTTCTTCGTCAACCGTGATTGTGATGGAGCCGTTTTTGTGCAGTGCATCCATTGTCGCACGGCCGGGAAGGGCTGAAATCAGGTCTTTTGCAGCGCCAAGCTTCGAACCGAGTTTCCTGCCGAGTGTACGCAGCTGAGGCTTGAAGCGGTAATCCATCAATTCTGCAGCATCCGAAAGATATACTAACTCACGGATGTTCAGTTCTTCCCTGATGATTTCAGCATATTCCTCCGTAAGGGTTTTGGGTGAAACAACATAAATCTTTGAAAGCGGCTGCCTGTTCTTTATTGCTGCGGTATTACGGCATGCTCTTCCCATAAATACGATATGCTGTGCAACATCCATCTGCTCTTCCCTGTTCTGGTCGATCCAGGAACTGTCTGAGACGGGGAAACTGCAGAAATGCACGGAGATCGGCGCATCAGGAAACGCACTGCGGACAAGGTTCTGGTAGATCGATTCCGTAATGAACGGTACAAACGGTGCGGCAACACGAATAAAGGCCTCCAATACCGTATAGAGTGTCATGTATGCGTTAATTTTATCCTGGGTCATATCCTTGCCCCAGTATCGTTCGCGGTTTCTTCTTACATACCAGTTGGACAGCTCATCGACAAAATCCTGCATCAGACGGCTTGATCCCGTGATGTCATAACCCGTCATCCTCTCATCAACCTGTGCAATCAGTGTATGCATGCGTGACAGGACCCATCGGTCCATCGCAGGAAGAAGATTCATATCAAGCTTATATTTCGAAGGGTCAAACCCGTCGATATTCGCATACATGATATAAAAGGCATATGTATTCCAGAGAGTCCCCATGAATTTACGCTGACTTTCAGAAACAGTACTGTCAGCGAACCGGCTGGGCAGCCATGGTGCATTGGCACTATAGAAATACCAGCGTGCCGCATCGGCACCCTGTTTATTCAGGACATCCCACGGATCGACAACATTTCCCTTGTGCTTACTCATTTTGATGCCGTCTTTATCCTGAACCAGTCCCATGACAATACAGTTCTCAAATGGAGCCTTATCGAAAAGCTGCGTGCCGATGGCCAGAAGTGAATAGAACCAGCCACGGGTCTGATCCAATGCCTCGGAAATATAGTTCGCCGGATAATGCTTTTCGAAAAATTCCTTGTTCTCGAATGGATAGTGATATTGTGCAAAAGGCATGGCACCTGAATCAAACCAGCAGTCAATTACTTCGGATACGCGTGTCATCTGTCCGCCGCACTTTTCGCAGGTGAGATGCACCTGATCAACATAGGGCTTATGCAGCTCAATATCATCAGGGCAGTCGGGAGACAAACTTTTAAGTTCTGCAATCGAACCGATGCAATTCCTGTGTCCGCAGTCACATTCCCATACTGGCAGAGGTGTTCCCCAGTAACGTTCACGGGAAATACCCCAGTCAACAACGTTATCCAGGAAGTTTCCCATACGACCGTCCCTTATTGTCTCCGGATACCACTCGGCGGAACGGTTGTTCCTCATAAGCGCGTCATGTACTTTTGTCATACCGATAAACCAGGACGACCTGGCATAATAGATAAGCGGAGTGTCACAGCGCCAGCAGAAAGGATAGTCGTGCTCATACGGATGCTTTTTGATGAGCTTCCCGTCCCTGTTCAGCTTTTTAACAAGAAGCGGATCGGCATCTTTGACAAAAAGACCTGCAAATTCTTCTGTTTCAGGCGGCAGCGTGCCGTCTTCAAGGACCAGTTGAACAAATGGAAGCTTGAAAGTACGGCCTACTCGCGCGTCATCTTCGCCGAATGCCGGAGCGATATGTACAATGCCGGTACCGTCATTCATCGTGACATAATCGTCTGCGCACACGCGGAAAGCTACAAGTCTGCTTTCCTCAACGGCCTTTGCAGCATATGGGAAAAGCGGTTCGTATCGCATGCCGATCATATCTGTTCCGGTCTTCCTTGCAAGAATCGTAAAATCCTCAAATAGTGTATTGGCAAGAACCCCGGCCATATAGTAGCGTGTTTCGCGCTCTGTTCCGTCAAGGTCCTGCGGTACGGAAAGAAGAACATATTCTTCCTTTGGATTCACACAAAGGCCAACGTTGGACGGGAGTGTCCAGGGAGTCGTGGTCCATGCGGCAAAATACGTGTCCTTCTCTCCTGCCACGGCAAAACGAACAAAAACGGAAGTCTCTTTTACATTTTTATATCCCTGCGCCACCTCGTGGCTTGAAAGGGATGTTCCGCATCTCGGGCAATATGGAACAATTTTATGCCCTTTGTAGAGCATGTCCTTTTCCCACATGGTTTTTAAAGCCCACCACTCGGACTCAATATAGCTGTTGTCATAAGTAACATAGGGATGCTCCATATCGGCCCAGAAGCCTACACGTTCGGACATCTGCTCCCATTCATCCTTGTATTTCCAGACAGATTCCTTGCATTTTTTAATAAATGGTTCAACGCCATATTCTTCAATCTGCGGTTTCCCGTTGATTCCGAGCATTTTTTCGACTTCAAGCTCTACAGGAAGGCCATGCGTATCCCAGCCGGCCTTGAATTCAACATGTTCGCCCTTCATAGCATGAAAGCGGGGAATAACATCCTTGATTACACGCGTCTTTATATGACCTATATGAGGCTTGCCGTTTGCTGTCGGCGGACCATCATAAAGTGTAAACGAAGGCGTACCGTCCTTTTCCGGACGAATCGCTTTTTTATAAATATCATTCTCTTTCCAGAATGACAGGATTTCCATCTCACGATCGGCAAACTTCATGTCTGTCGCAACTTTTTTATACATGTTTCTTTCCTCTCTTACTGCAAGGGTGTATCAAACTAGCTGAATAATTGGCATATAACGCATAAATACGCACATAACTACCCGAGTTGACTTTTTATTATATGAACTAGTCCCTGCTGATGTCAACTGCGGTTCTCAATAATGAATGCCGCTTCAATGTCGGAAGTGTGTATGGCAACCACGCTCGGATACATGTTTGCAGACTCTGTAAACGGATCCGGAAAACCGTTCCTGTCTGAGCCCATGTGGAGCCTGATCATTGCATATTCCTCATCAGTAAGCCGGATAAAACTCTGAATATAGAAGCAGGATTTTTCTCCGTGTCCTACCGGAAAAGAGTCATGAACCGTCCAGACTTCCTTTTCTACCCAGTTTGCAACTTCACTTCCATATGAATTGATTTTGCTGCCTTCCCTGACATTTTTCTTTTCCATTACGTAAAAGTTCACCTTGCACAAATCATGCAGAAGGGCAGTAATAATGATAGTCTCCTTGCGTATTTCCAGTAAACCTCCGGCAACCTTTCCTGAAAGCAGCTCATAAACATTCAGGCTATGCTGTGCAAGGCCGCCTTTACAGGCCAGATGGTATTTTGTGGATGCCGGTGCCGTATAAAAATCGGTTTTCTGCTCAATCCAGTCAGCAAGGCGTTCCATTCCCGGACGCGCTGTTGAAAGGAGAAGTTCTTTTATTGTTTCTTTGTTTTTAAGATACTCGGCTTCTGTTAATACATAAGTCTTTTCCTGATCTTTACTCATACTCTTTCCTCTCGGTTCTGTATTCATTTTCAAACAAATTCCAGGGGTCTTCCCGGGAAATCGGAAGTTCGAATGTCATTTTCTCTCCAGTTACCGGATGGAAGAATGACAGGGAAAAGGCTTCAAGACAGATTTCACCCCGGTAAAAATTGTCGTCCGGACCATATTTCCTGTCTCCGACGATAGGAAACCCCGCATCGGAGAGCTGTGCACGGATCTGGTGGGACCTGCCGGTAATTAGCTGTACTTCCAGAAGGGCCAGGCTCCTTGCACCTCCCGGTCCCTCCCTTAAAGCAGTTCCTTTTCTTTTGTAAATAAGAACTGCTTCCCTGGCATTCGGCAATGAAGCATCAACCGAGTCGATGGGAATAACAACTACCTGGTTTTTTACTTCATCCTTCATTATTAAGGAACGAAGTGTCTCTTCTTCCCTGTCCGGCACGCCGCGTACAATCGCCTGGTATCTTTTATCCATTCTGCGTTCGCGAATCTGTGTACTGATTCTTGCAGCGCATTTGCTCGTTTTGGCAAAAACCATAACACCGGTGACAGGGCGATCCAGGCGATGCAGCAATCCCAGATATGCATCCCCGGGCTTATTATATTTTTCACGCAGATATTTCTTCAGGAGCGTCAGCATATCAGCTGCGCCCGTGATATCCGCCTGGGATAAAACTCCGGCCGGTTTAACCGCAACAAGAACATGATTGTCTTCGAAAAGGATTTCAGGAATATCCATCACCGGACCCCCGGTATTCGCTGATCAGGTGTCCAACGGCCTGTGGCACCGCATGGAAGGATCAGGTCCATACTGGACGCCGGAAGTCCCAGCTCATCGGCTGTGGCTTGCCCCCCATGAGCCGGTTTGACCGCCAGCCTGAGAATGTTTTCGAGAACAAGTGCAGAAAGGCCGGTCGTATAGGAATTTATAATAAAGAACAGCGGCTGTTCAGAAAGAAGTCCCGCGCATTTTTGAACCAGAGGGAAAAGAGCATCCTCGAGTTTCCAAAGTTCACCGGAAGGTCCTCTGCCGTAAGCAGGCGGATCCATGATAATCCCGTCGTACGTTCTCTCCCTGCGAAGTTCGCGGTCAACAAACCGGCTGCAGTCCTCTGTGATAAACCGGATAAGGTGATCGGATAATCCGGAAGCACTTATATTTTCTTTAGCACGGGCAATCATTCCCTTGGATGCATCAACATGAACTACCTCTGCTGCACCGGCAATGGAACAGGCAAGTGTCGCCCCCCCTGTATAAGCAAAAAGATTCAAAATCCGGGGCTTCCGGCCCTGCTCCACAGCTTTTTGAATCAAATCCCCGCAGAAATCCCAGTTGGCGGCCTGTTCCGGAAAAAGGCCCGTATGCTTAAATCCGGTCGGTTCGATGATAAAAGTCAGCTTGCCGCCGACGGCCGGATATGAAATCTTCCATTTGGACGGGAAAGTACGCTCGGTCGACCAGTATCCGCCGCCGGTTTCGCTCCTATGATACAGACCATGGGGTTTGGGCCAATGTTCCCCTCTTTGTTCAGCATCGATACCATTTTTCGGCCAGATGGCCTGCGGGTCAGGACGCTGAAGAAATACTTCTCCCCAACGCTCGTACTTTTCACCTTCACCTGCATACATAAGATCAAAATCAGACCATCGATCGGCAAGAAACATGCTAACACTCCTCAAAATACGAATCCCTCGACATATATCCAGTTATTATAACAAAAACTATACACATTTCCAAAGACCCTTGTATATCAATACTTTCGGGATGGGGATTGCTGTGAAATATCAGTTCCACACCTTCTTTACACCTTACATTAGCTTAATCGGAAAATAGTAATTATATTTTTTTAGTGTCATTTCCTCAAAAGTTCCAAACAAAAGCAGGCAAAGTAGATATTCGTAAAGATGCGCTGACATCAATATTACTTATTATTGATGTCAAAAGTCACAGGAAATATATAAAGGCAATAATGTTTTTCCCTAATTTATCCAAATTGAAAGATCCGAAAAGTTACTTATGTGTTTTTTTACATTTGCATGTCCAATTGCAATACCTACACTTGTTAGTTGAAAATTCTGAAGTTTTGAATTTTTCCATACCTCAAAAATATTATTCATATAATCACAGAGGGATATGACATATTTTTCAACTTGTTCATCGTCCATCAACGAATTATTATACAGGTCTCTAATTTTCCCAGCCATTTCTGCCTCAATTTCGAGGCTCGCTATGGATGAATTGAGAACATCTATCGACATTGCATTCATTTGCATTTTTTGATTGTCATGAAGGCATGTCGCTAAAATTTGAGGAAAATGTAAAAGGTCATTTCCAAATTCTCCAAGTGTATTAAGATCAAAACCTTTAGAAAAAATACCCCCATATGTATTTTTCAAAAGGTTTCTGATATCGAAACTTCCTATACTTATTGATCCACAACCAGCATATTGCAGATGCTGATAACATGAGTCATTCTTGTTAATAGTCGATGAATAAGGGAAATAATGTTCATCTAAATATTTTTTGAATGTAAAGATATTGATAACATTAGTATTCCTTGTATATCTCATAAGAAAAGCCACACTAAGAGCATCAATTTGTTCGGCCGTCAGTTTTGATGCAACTGATATAGATTCATTTAGTACAATTTGGAGTATTGATCGCTTGGGTTGCTTTGTACGATCAAGAAGCAAATTAACTAATAGGTCACCCAATTCCTTATCTCCAGTTTTTGCATATTCTTTTTGGACTTCAAATAGCGAATACTGAAAATCCGGATCTTGCGCACAGTTAAGCCCTTCAGGATTGTTTTTCTGTAGGGAAGCTAAAAAATCCTCAGTAATTTGCTCAGCTCTATCTTGGGCAAGTTGTGATGCCTCATTTCTCATTTTCATAAAATTATCATGAAAAACATCTGAACATATCTCTTTGACATCTTGATAGGATAATCCGTTGTTGATGAAAACCTTCTCTGCCTGAATATTAGTCGAGTCATCTCCTGCTTTTTGGATCATTGGATTCATTTCTCTGCACCTCATTCATCGTAATCATTACATCTCTATCCGCTTGAATGTTAGTTGAATTATGTCCACTTTTTTGCACTTTTGAAATATTTTTTCGCGACATGATCCATCCAATCACTGCTAATGGAATCGCAATTAACGCACCACTAAAGAGCCACTCTTTATTTTCTTGAATCCATGAAAAAACATCCATTCTTCCCTCCAGTAATTCAATTAATGTTATTAAGACAAAAACTGTTTTCTTATACTTTATTCGATATAAAAGCATTCAACATCGCAATTGAATTACACTCGATGGGGTCATTGGTTCCAAGTTCACCGCGAAATGCACGGGCTAGGATAGCTTTTTTCATTAGGTCAATTTTCCCAATTACATCATAAAGTTCATTTGCCAGCTCTTCCTTGTCAGATATAGTATTTAGTATTCGGACTATTTCTTTCTGTTCAGATATTGATGGTAAAGGAATAGTAAGTTTAGAATACTCTCCTACATTAAAATGAGAGAGTGCCATACCCCTTTTATTTTCTGTCACAAGTCGTTTCCCAACAGGAGAATTTGTATATGCACATAAATAGTGTGAATCAATTATTTTTGGATTGGGAACTGCAATGAGAATATCTATTGCATTGTACCCACTAAATTCCTTTGTTACGACACATGCAGTTCCCGGATTACCTGAACGCACTACTAAAACATCATCTTCGTGTACAATACTTCTCTTGTTATTACTCTGACCTTGTTCAGAAATATAAACCCAGTTACAATCGTTAATAAAAAATTCTCGGACATTAGCGGAACGAAAAGCTGGCGTGCCATTTTCTTTGTTTGTGTAATACTGAGATGGCTTAATAACAATTCCGACCTTAACATCTTCACATACTGAGCCAACAGTATTATTTCCCCAATTTTCTATATTGACGTTATTCTCTTCTCTCCATTTTTTTGTCAATTCACCTGTGAAGGCTTGATATAGGATAGCCGACTTACGATTATAAAATGAATCAATGGAATTCTGAACAAGATCCTTTGCATGATCAAGTTTCTCAAATAGGTTCTCAATTCGCTCCACGATTCGTTGTTGTTCTGCAAGTGGAGGAATCGGTACAGGATATTCTTTTACATATTTTGGTTGAGCACGCATGAGTGAACCACCCACGCCAGAAACATTAGATAACATGAATTCTCGGAAATCGTTCGAAGTGAAAAACCACTTTAAATAATCGGCATTAAAAAGTGGATTACGGAAAACTATCCATTCAGAAGACGCAATTTGTATATTTTCTGTATGCTGAGATACAATCCATACCCGATTAATACGAGGATTAATTTTACAAATCAAAACATCGTTCTTTTCCACTAATTGCTTTGTCGATCCAATTTCTGAACCTTTAACAATTTCTGGATAATCATTTTCGCAACTTGGAACACTATACAATTCATACAATAAATCATGGGTACTTGTTGCATTAATAAGTTTACTCTTATAACAATTAATACTATTGATCTTTGCCCATACCCAATTATATGGCACTTCAAACGGTTGCAGCTCTTCTGCAACTTGTACTAGACTCAGTAATTTACCCTCAATTTTTTGTGCTGACTTAACCATCAGTCATTTCCTCCTAATGACTTTAGTTCCTTAACAACACTCAGAATTAAGTCGATTGCTTCCTCAAGATTTGCAATAACTTCTTCCCCACTTTCAACAGGGTTCTGAAGATCCTCGTATTCTATGATGCTATCATCTCGAATTAACCCAAGGTCTAGGCTGTCATTCTTTTCACTAATCTGTTGACGAGTAAAACAAGAGAAACGTTCATCCAATACTTTCTTTCTATCTTCAGCAGAATAAGCTTTTACAAAATCAGTAAAATGATCTTCTGTTAATACATTAGTTTTTCCGAAATTCTCCATATTTGTACGCAAATCAAAAAACCACACTTCTTTTGTGTTGTACTTTTCGGTAGTTCCGCGTGTAAAGAACAATACATTGGTCTTTACACCTTGGGCATAAAAAATGCCAGTAGGAAGCCTTAGAATTGTATGCAGATTACATTTATCCATTAAGTCAGTACGAATCTTTGCACCATCTCCATCAGCAAAAAGAACATTGTCAGGAAGAACAACCGCCGCACGAGCCTTCCCATTTGGTTTCAGACTTCTATATATATGCTGCAAAAAATTGAACTGCTTGTTGGATGTTAGGTATGTAAGATCATCGCGTGTGGCTCGTTCTCCACCCTTTTTGGTTCCAAAAGGCGGATTTGTCAGTACAACATCATAATTTTTCATTGTCTTTCCTTGGTTAGATAATGTGTCTGCGAGTAGGATCTGTCCTTCAATATCGTGAAGCATTGCATTCATGAGAGCAAGACGGTGTGTATCATGAACCAGTTCGCAGCCAGTAAAAGCTTCATGCTTCTGGAATTCCTGCTCTTGTAACGAAAGACTAAATAAGTCATCCGTTTGATCTTTGACATAGCGGTCAGCGGCTATCATAAACCCAAAGGTTCCACAGGCAGGATCATTACAACGCTCGCCAGCCTTAGGGGCAATTAATCTCGTCATAATATTGATCAGCATTCGGGGAGTGAAGTACTGGCCAGCACCCGATTTTTTCTCGTTAGCATTCTTCTCTAACAGCCCTTCATAAAGGTTCCCAAGACCTTCCTCTTTCGCAGAATACCAGTCAAGAGCATCAATGGATGTAATTATCTTTTCGAGATTCTTAGGTTCATCAATATTTGAACGGGAACCAGAATATATCTCACGGATTCTTCCTTTACAATTTTCTCCAAGGTGGTTAAGTAATTCATTATAGAATTTCTTAAGCTCTATGCCCTGCTTATTTACCAGTTTATCCCACCTGTATTCTTCAGGTATTTGACCATCCGTTCCGGTCTCCTTGGACATTTTTAGAAAGAGAATATATGTAAGCTCTGTAACATACTGGTGGTACGTGATTCCATCATCCCGAAGTACATTACACAGGTTCCAGAGCTTTGATACGATTTCCTGATTTTTCATTATGCAGTTCTTCCTCCATCATCATACATATAATTATTCAATTCACTTATGATATCATTCAATTGGCTTCTAAATATCTTATCAATTCGCGCAAACCCGCCATTTGTTTTAAAAGCACCTGTTTCGAAAGTCTGTTGATCGAGAATCTCTTCGGTTAATAAATTTTTTTCGATGCGGTCAATCCAGCTAAGTTCCATTTTATTGAAGTCATGATTTTTTTTCAATCTATCAACTGCGTGTATAATTCGGTCGGAATGACTGATAAGTGGAGAACCGATCGCTTGCTGACGGATTAAACTTATAATGTCAGCTGTTATGTCCTCATTTTTCAGTTCTTTCCAGGCAGTATTTAGCTTTTGTGTCGTAAAGTTCCGTCGGTCTAGTTCCAACTTCAAACTTTTGAGACTCTCACGGGTAAGTTCGCTTGGCTTAGTCATAACAATTTTGAATGCTGCAATATTATTAATGTTTTCAGTAATAAAGGCTTTAAATTCATCCAGGTAATCCTGCGGTTTCTTACCTTCTCCATAACCACGCGTATGGCTTATCAAATTGTCTTCCCTATCTGAAAGTACTCTTGGGCTTCTCGTATCCACCCCATATTTATTAAATGTTTCAAAAAGATCACGGTTTTTCAAGATGTGCTTCTTTGCATCTTCTATGGACATACCTCGAATAGAATCAGCAAACTGGGTTGGATTAAGACCGCCGGACAGATCCACAAAATTTTCGAGTGACAGAGCGGTTAACTCACGCTTATTTCTTTGTAATTTTGCAAGAATCAGATCAATCTGGTTCTTCCATTGTTCTTCGGTTGGAAGTACTTCAAGCCCGTTAATCAGGTCATCAAAATTTGCTGATGGATTAGTGACTACCGGCTTCATTGTGTTGACTGGTTCTAAAGACTCGTATACTTTAACCGGATCATAAATTTCGAAGTGGGTTTTCCCGATTTCGGGACAAAGACGTGTAGCACGCCCCATCATCTGTTCAAAGAGGATACGGGATTTAACCCGACGCATAAACACAAGAGTAGTTATCTCCGGTACATCGATGCCGGTTGTAAGAAGATCAACCGTTACCGCAATATTCGGGTACTTTTCATTTTTATATTTCTTAATCGCTTCAAGAACTTTCTTTTTGTTGCCTCCGCCTATACTTCCGGTTAGTTTCATAATAGCGTCATTATCCACGCCGAAAGGTTCAAAATACTCCTTCAATATGTTCACGATCATATCTGCATGGCTATCATCAACTGCATAAATAAGAGTTTTTCCTTCACCCTCAGGGTCCAAATCTTTGGCAATTTCAGTTAACGCCGTCCTGTTAAAGCTTTCTGTAATAACTTGGCGATTGAAGGTATCAACATCAAAGGTAATTTCATCCTCAAGTTCGGCACTATTCGAAATTTCACCTGTGATAGGATCATACATTGCAACAGTCTCACCCTGGACATATACAATCCCATTCTGACTAAGTTCAGTAACAATATTGTGAGGCGCGTCGTAATCCACCAGGTAGCCCTCAATAACGGCTTCACGGTATGTATAGTTATAAACGGGCTTCCCGAATATCTCTGTAGTATGTAGGGCAGGGGTGGCGGTCAACGCGACTTTAACAGCATCAAAATATTCGATTACAGTTCGGTATTTACTAATGTAATCATCCTGATTGCGATACAGCATTTCTGTATCACCCATCTCTTTATCTAAAATGTATCCCCTATGAGCTTCATCCACGACGATCAGGTCGTAGTCGGTGATAGCAGGCATTGTTTCTTCTTCGTTTAATAGAATACGTTTAACGAGACTCTGAACCGTTGCCACATGAATCTTAGTCTCTTTATCTACGATCTGGTCTTCCAGATTTTTGATGTTGTAGATTTCGTCAAGCGTCATGAGATCCTCAAGCTTAACTTCCTTAAAAACATCCTGAGCCTGTACACCAAGAGCAGTCCGGTCCACAAGAAATAATACCCTCTTGAATCTTCCTGTTTTCAGCACATGGTAAATCAACCCTAATACTGTACGCGTTTTGCCCGTACCTGTCGCCATGGAAAGCAGGATGCTTTGCTTTCCTTCAATAATTGCATCCTCTGCCGCTTCAATCGCCTTGATCTGATATTCACGCAAATTCAGACCATCTTTATCTCTAAGCAGGTCATGATCAAGCTCTTTAAGCGACGCATTGGCACCCTCAATATCTTTTTCTAAAAGTTCCGAAATACCCTCCGGACTCATCCAGCCTTGTTGGGCTTTCGGAATATTGGATGACTTTCTTACATCCAGAAACCAGACTCCTGACTTTGTCTCAAGTTGCTTCAAGTATTTCCTTCCGTTGGTAGCAAAAAGAAACGGAACCTTATACCTGTCCCAAGTAGCTATTTGGTACTGCGCATGATCGGGTTTGATAAGTCTCGCATAGTCTTTGCATTGATTATCTATGACGGATGGAATATCAACAATCATACGCTTGGCTTCGATAATTCCAACAAGCTTTAGTCCAACAAAAAGTGCATAGTCAGCATATCCATGGTCACCAACTGTAGAATCAGTCGGCCACTCAGCTATAGCAATGTTTCTGCCTTTCTGGGGACGTGTTCCTTTAGAATATCTGAGGTTCGCGGTATCTGCTTCCCAACCAACTTTACACAACTGTTCATCAATCAAATAACGGGTTTCTTTTTCTGAAATGATCATCTTCTCAGCAGCAAAAGCTGATCGTTTTGTTCTCTCAGCGATTGTAACAATTTCAGTAGTCTTGATTTCGGCTGCCTGGTGGATAAGTATCTTAATCTGCTCTTCTTTCTCCTTGATTATTGCCTCGTAATCGATCTGTTTACTGGTATCTTCCGGAAGAAAAAATGCTGATGGAAGAAAACCAATCTCTCCGTAGGTCTGCATAAACCAAGTTGCAAGAGTATATGTCATTTCAAGAAGTATCCTACAATCTTCAAAAGAGTCATAGCCGGTATGAACAGCTTTATTACGTGTTCGGCGTAGGCCAAATAAAATATCGTCAATATCACGAGGAATCAATCCTTCCTTTTTTAGGAGTCTGATTCTATTGTCATGAGTGTTATCAAATTCGGGAGGACTTATTTTGTCCAGTTGAAACATAAAATTAACAACCGTCTCTCCGAACAAACCCAGCTTAATCAGACAGGAATTCGTATCAGCATAAAGATAATTTTCAGCTGTACTTCCGAGTTTCGCCAAAGCAGGAAAGGATTTCACCAAAAAATCAAAGTTTGATTTCATTTTAAGATACCCCTCAGGCAAATTGAATTGATTCAAATTATATTTTGCAAATTGTTACAGTTTTCACATTTAATACTCATTATGCCATACTTATTCGAATCCGGACAAATTGCTGATAACTGTTTTATCCAAAATTGCAAGAAATTCGATGTGCGATACAAAAAAATCAACAAAACATAATGCTCTGTTGATTTTTTGATACACTAACACATTGCTACGCTAGCAATTAGCGGTCATATGGGGAATTACAAATCCATATAATCCGGCATTGGCAGATCAATAGGGAGATAGTTTTTATATGGTAAAATATCCATCTTATTGAACATGGTATCAATTGAATCCAAGCCGCGTACTCCATTATGATTAATGATTGCTGAAGACCAATTATCCCCCCACTTTCTTTTCTGGCTATCTCCCTTCAGCAGACCAACCATCTTTTGCTTTTCCTCATCTGACAACACCCACTTCATATATTTGCCGTATGCCATATCTTTATACATCGGTACCCGAAAAGAAATCAACGAGGCGCGTTTTGCAAGCGATTTCTCAGGTCTGTCATATATCACAAAAAACTCGCCTCCATTTGGGTCATCAGGCACTTCAACAGAGAATTTATTATTCAAATCAGAACACACAGCAATACTCTTTTCTTCTTTAGTTTTGACTCCATCAATCATTATTTTATTGATTTCTTGTTGCAATTTATCCTGTGATGAATGTGTATATATATTCATAGTTATTTGTATGTTTTTATGCCCCATGATGGTGCTAAGCGTCTTTACATCTATTCCTGATTCGCAAGCTCTCGAACAAAAGGTGTGTCGAAAGCAATGGGGATTTATATTTTCCATTTTAAATCCATGCTTGCTAATTGTCTGGCATGTATGTCTCAATATGCCTCTAATATTACTTGTTGAAATTTGCGCTCCATCACGTCCGCGGAAAACCAAGTCCCCATACTCGGAACCCAGATCTAGATTTAGTGATTTCTCTTTTTGCGACTTAAATAACATCAATGCCTCTTCATTCAAAGGGATGTCTCTTTTTCCTGAAGCTGTTTTAGGTTCGGAAACTTCATAACGGTATTGCCCATTTCCGCCAATAGGAGTCTGTGAAATGCTGCGTCTTATATGTATTTGATTTTTAACATAATCGACATCGTCCCACCTCAGTCCCATTGTTTCTCCAATCCGCATACCTGTAAGTAACATAAGTCTGAACATCTCATAATAATGGCTGTCTGCTATATGCTTGAAAAACACAGACTGCTCTTCAACAGTCAAAACTCTTCGGCTGTACCCATCAGAATTCTGTAGTCGAACGCCCTCAACAGGGTTCTTGTTTATTAAATTATTATCTACAACCTTCGTAAATATATTGTGCAAAAAGCCTTTACATGTCTGCATTGAAGACGAGTGGTAACCCTCTGCCTTCATACCTGTCATAATTTTCTGAATATCAATCTGACGAATACTATTAATTTGCATACTTCCAATATATTGGGAACATATTTTATTCATGCAGTAATACCCTCTTCGTGTTGAGTCCCGGATATCAATTTTATATGTATTCATCCAAGTCAAGAACCAACTGTCAAAAGTTATCGCTGAGCCATCCCCGTATATACCATGTTCCTTTTCATAAAGAGCTACACGTAACTTCTGACTTACTTCTCGCAATTTTTTATCACGCAGATCATGCCTTTTCCCAAAATTATCTGTATACCTTGCAATATAGTATCCATCCTTACTCTGGAAAATATTATTTCCAAGCTCTTTACCCTTTAAGTCTTTTCCCATTTCTCACCCTCCATCACAATATGGATCTGCCTTGATAATTCCCTGTGTTCTGATCGATCCATAGATTCAATTTTGTTTGATTGGCATATAAGCGCGACCCCCATTTTACTGTATAAGAATTTCCCGGCTTATTTAGCATATTTCTTGCAGCAGTCTCCCCAATACCGAGGTAAAGCATCACCTCTTCGACATTAAGTAATTTTTTGTTTCTAATCTTATCCAGATCAATCTCCCGAGATGGAAGTCCAAAATTCTTAGGATTTACATATTTCTCATCAAGGCACTCTTTATCAGACTGATTAAAGACATCCATTATCTTTCTCTCCACCAAGCTCCAGTCTGTTTTTCTAGCCATCGATGGCACGTTTATCCCTGCTATTCTATCAGTCACATTATCCCCTCCTTACAGGTATGCAAATCAATTGCATGATTTTCCAGCTTCATATTCCTGCTTGAGTCTGTAAAATGTATTCGGCTTCAAATTCATCTCCTTCATCGCTTGAATAGCTGTTATTCTGTCCTTCTTAATTTCTTGATAATAGGAGGGAAAGGTATCCGGCATGGCTATTACGGGCCTTCCAAATTTGGCACCGTTTTTTAATGCCAGATCAATTCCCTGCCTTTGACGCTCACGAATATTTTTTCTCTCCAGCTCAGCTACATAGGAAAGTAGCTCAAGTACAATATCCGCAATTACTTTCTGTGTTAGGTCATCACGCTTTTTACTCAGGAGCTCCATGTTCAGAACTCTTACACAAACTCCCTGAGCATGAAGATCCGCCCACTCTTTCTTGATTAGGTCGTAAGATCTGCCTAGCCTGTCCAGACTGGATATAAGTATTTCGTCACCATCTCTTAGCTGCGCTTTCATAATTTGGTACCTTGGCCGGTCGAAATCCTTACCTGATTGTTTGTCGATATAAATATCCCTCTCAGGGATACCATGGTTCTTTAGCGCCTCAATCTGCCGACCTTCATTCTGTTCTTTACTACTTACGCGAGCATATCCAAATTTTTTATTCTCCGCCATTTACACGCCTCCTTTGACGAGCCGATTGTATATGAGTATTGGTAAATGTCAACGCCATTTATCAAATACTTGAAAACTCCAAAACATACGATTTCAAATACTCAATTACCCTGTTTAACCAATAGGTCAGGCCGTTTCAAAATGTACACTTTTTGACATACAGAATCATGGCCAATACACATCAGTTGATCCGGGATCTTTTATTAGCTAAATGCTTCTATTTTCAGGAATAGGACACGCTTCAAAAAACCATTCTTATTGCTGCCCTCAGAAAATATATTTTCATCACCGATCACAAGATTACTATCAGAATCTCTCCAGATTGCCCACAAGCACCTATCCAATAAATTATTAATACAATTCCTTAAAGGTCGCAGCATCCCCTTAAACCAACCCCAGAAGCCTTCGGTCTTTCTGCCTGATACTAAAATATTATTCATATACTAAAGAATTTCTTAAAATTATTCACGGCAAATCATGGCAACTGCCCGCTTAGACTTCGCTTCATACAGAAGTGCCTGAACGCTAAAAATGCCGCTTGTGTCGACAGTAATCTTCCCATAGGAGGCGGGAAAATGAATAAATTGTTCTGCGCTGATGGAATCGATGTACTTTAGCAAAATATTTTCAGTACAATCCAAAGCCATTTTCAACGTTCCATTCACCAAATTTTCTGTCATAATGTAACGATCTCCTTTCAGTAAAATTTCAATATTCCAAATGTAAGTTTTTCTCGGTGTACTATTAGGGGATTTTGTATTTCTATAATTTTTCATTTTTTCACCTATTCTTCTTTCTGTTTGTATATTTGGGATTGTGTTGCATATACCAATATTCATTAATTTAGAGATCATTCCGGGGCCGATTCATTGTCCTCTATGGCATTAGGTCCTACCGCTAACAACTTCCAATCACATATTATCCTTTGCACGCTTTTACGGCTGATGGCGAGTTGTTTTGCGATCGCGGCTTGCGTCCAATGCAGTTTATATAGGTTAATTACTGGACTTCTGGAAATCCGCCGGGGACGCCCACCCTTTTGTCCCCCTATAGAGGCCCGACGAAAACGTTCACACGATTTATCAATGTTAGGAATGATGCTATTCATTAATCCCGTGATATAGGGGCTCGATTTGATCAGGGTACCCTCAGTTCCATAGGTAATTAAAGTAATAATGAATTCATCCCGAAGTTCAGTTGGAAGAGAATCACAACATGTTCTAAAATAGGAACGAAATAAGAAATCACGGTATTCAGCCATATACTTTGTCCTCTACTTTCTTCATGTATACAATGTTTAAACAATTCACGTTTATGGAAGCACGCAGGCGGGACGTAGTCACGCCAAGGGCTTCCATTTTATAAGAATTATTTTGACAGTGAATGCATGCAAAATTAATTATTTCTTTTATAATCAATCAAAGCATTTACATGCTTTGATTCTCATAGCTTGTCTTCTTGGGGATATGTCCCAGCATGACGATTGCATCGGTACTTACTATATCTTTCTTCAAGCTCTTCTTCGGTCATTTGTAGAGGTTTCAGCTGTGGGGCATCTATAGCTATTTGTCCCGCCTGTCTGTCCTTGAATTTACTTTTATTAATTTCGCGCACCTGATTATAGGCGGTTTCTCCAAGATCCGCCTTTATCGCATTTATTTTTTTCACCTGGTTAATAGAGTACCTTAACTTTGCATTATCAAGATTCGGAATTATCGCTGCCATCACAGCCAGAATTAAGGGGTCCGTCTCTTCAATAACACCCTCCGTCCCATAGCGAATGACTGCCCACAGAAGTTTTTTCTGTTGACATTCGTCCTGCAAAGCATCCAAGCTACCCCTTATACTTCCAAAAAAAATGAAATTATCATATTCTCTATGTTCCATCACTGTTACCTCTCTTCACTAAATCCAGAGAATATCGTGTCAAATATCTTTATTTGACACGACACAATCCCAAACGCCGGGTTCCTCATCTGACCATAAAACCGTTACACAAATTAGTATTAGCACTCTATATGCACCAACGATTGAATTTTCAGCAATCCTTTTGCAACAAACATGAAGTATCTACTGAATTAAAATAATCCCTATTCAATGCTATCGCATGTGCTCTCAAAAAATTCTGATAATATAAAAACGGATACAAATGACACATCATTAGGTGAATCGGTGATGTTATAATATTCATTAGCATATCCAATCCAGCTCATTATCAGATCATCTTTACAATTAATATCTTCGTCTCTGAATAACTCTTGTACCTTTGCCGTCAAAAAATTCAAAAACGATTCCTCCAATGCCTTATATGATAATTGCATAAGATCTTTGCCATAAATAGACGCATATTCTTCCATGGTCTTGAAGAACCACATGTCACGCTTATTGTCTTCGCTCATAATTTTTCCTCCTATTATTTTGTTTGAACTGTTAAACATCATCACTCGCTTGCTCGCTCTTTTCTAATTTCATCAATTGCAATTCGGATTTCAGCTTTCTGATCCTCAGACAATTCGTATCGAAGCATGCGCGAAAAAGTACTGTCACGAATTCCAAGGCGTTCAGAAATTTCGTATAAACGGATATTGAATGTTTGGGTTTGTGATCTAATGTCAATGTTTTTCATATTCGGTTCTCCTTTCAGCAACATCTAGTTGTTACTGAAATTATGGCGTTTCTGAGCTCATCAAAATACACGATTTAAATCTTATTTAAATCTTAGGCAACTTGATGCAACTTTTGTCCTTCTATCTTTATGACAACTTCTTTAAAGTGTATAATTCTGTTGGGAAGTAATTTTAAGCCTCTTATTTTGTAATACTTTTCATTTATTACATACCAATCATTTGGTGGAGGAAAAGGAAAAATTTCATGAAAAACTTATATGCAAATAGTTACCCGGTTTCCAAGACCTCTGAAAAAACTATTGGAGTTATCGCCAAAATGGATTGGATTGAACTTGGTACCCAAAAGGCTGATTTTAATATTATTGACTCAGATGGCCGATTGATAATATCAATGAAAGAAGATGATTATTCATCGATAACGAATTTAAAGCTGGTAGTAAGAGAAACCTCAAATAGAGATACCTATCTTAGGGATTTACTTTCTCTGGTTGATAAAAAAGATATAATTCAATTCAGAGAAAAACTTAAAGATCCTCAAAAAGCATACACAACAGGCGTCAGCATTGTTGCATCCATTATCAAACCAGAAAAAGCCGAAGAATTTTTTAAGAAATATGGGATCCCTTTTGATGAGCATATAGAAAGATTTGAATTGGGAGAAAATAATGAATATCATCGCCTTGCAATGCCTCGGGATAATTCTTACGTCGGATATGACTATTATCTTTTCTGTATACGCGTTTTAGTGATATATTATTGTCATACGGCTGTTACACAGCTAATTTGCATAGCAGAAAATATTTATGTTTCACAATCTGATATTGCAGAAACTTTAATCGATCTAATATATATAGACTATTTAAAAAACAGCTACTCATCATACGCAATTGCGCGTAATACTATCAATTACAATAACGAGCTTTCTCGTGAATTGATAAAATGTCCAGAATTCTATATGCCAATGTGGGCTCCAAATTTGTTTGAATTGCTAAAATTTAATTTATTCGATAATATAATATCATCTACAAAAACCACTTTTCATTTGAAACCGATTACTGCCTCTAAAATAAATCCTATTAAAGAAGAAAATCCTCCTGATGCAGTCACAAAATGTGATAAATTAAATTATATAATATTTTCTAACAAAGGAAACCCAACTGTATTTTCTCGAATGGAAGAATATGTTTTGAATGAGCTCTCCTCCATGATGTCTTCAATGCATCCAAAGATTATTCATAAAGACAACGATAGGAAAGACCCTTATTACCAAATTCAGAGCACTAATGATATTTTTGCTTTTTCTGCATTTCAAATAAGTCTGTTCTTATCTTATATCTCAAATATGACATTAATCAATAATGTTCTAGATGAAAATTATGAGAAGGCAAAAACAGAAAAAGAAAAAAGAAAAATAGAGGTGAAGAAATACAACCAAAAAACAACAAAGCTATGTAAAGAATGTGGTAATCCATTTATTGCCGATGATGAACGTTTCATATATTGCAGAACGGATTGCACCAATCGCGGAAAGGTCGCTTCTGCAAAAAAAATAAGATATCAGAAGCAACTTGATAACAATAAGCTGCACTAATCACCACAATGTGCAGTAATTTTATATGGCAACACATATAGCGTTGATATTTATTTTCAAGACGTGTTAGGATTGAATATATGCAGCCGAAAGGATTGCATTAATTACTTAAGACGAATATTTTTTTCAAAATTATTTTCTTGTTATTGTAACCACCCTACTCGGAAATCGGGAAGAAAACACCTATTACTCTTGTGAAATAAGGGCTTCTGAAAACGAACCCTACCCGGAAATCGGATACAATTCATTTATAGGTATTTGTATATGTCCCAAAAGAGAATATTGCCGCCGTTCTTGCTGCTGATGCTGCATCCTTTGTTGCTGCAAGTTGTTCTGCCTGATTTAATAGCATTTTTTTGTTATGTTGTTCATCAATCATAATATTTATTGCTTCCTTCATAGAATCAGCCCTACCCTCAGTAACAAGATTCTTTATTTCTTTGATTATATAAGGATTTGTGTATATAAATGCCAAATCATTAACACCTGTTGCGTTTTAGAACTTTTGCAATTTTACATTTTCCTCTGTTACTTTTTGTTTAAGAACATCAATTTCTTTATCATTTTTTATCATAAAATATATTGAAAATATTATAATAATTACGAAGAACAGTATTAAGGAAAACAATATTGATTGAACAATAATGTAGGAAATAATACCACCGAAAACTCCAAATGCAAGCGGCCACTTTCTCACTTCACCTTTTAGAGCTATGTCTACATTGCATTTTTCCCGATTGTTATATACTAATTCCTGGGCGGAGAAAATTTTTATTAATTCATCCAACCTAGAGACCAGTTTGTCATGACTGCTACGAGTTTCTGATGGCTTATTTGAAATTGTTGATAAAGGAGTATAACTCTCTCTTTGATGATTTTTATAAATACTTTTATCATCACGAATAACTGGTATGTTTTTACCACTTATTCTATTCAATAGATTTGAATAGAATTCCGAGTCTGTATTATTAGTAGTATTGAGGTGTGTAGAGGCAATATGCTTGTTTGTTCCTACATTTATAAAAAATAAATATATGTCATCTTTCTCCTGTGAGAGGACTACCTTTCCAAGATCTTCATAATTAATTTTAAGATTCGAATTATCCGAAAAATTGAATTCAATTCCCAATTCATCAAGTTTGGGCATATTGATATCTCCTTTATAATATTTATATATAAAATCATAATATCACTTATTTCGATTTACGTATAAGAATTACATCTTATAAAAACGTCTTATCTAAATCACGTATTGGCAATGATTATGTATGCCAAATCCACACCTTTTCCCTAACGAAATACAAGATGATATATGGCTTGGTAAGAAGTCCTTCATTTCTTTAAGAAACCCTGAAACGCCTGTTATTATCCTATAATCCATGAGTATAGCCACTTATAGGGTAACCAAAAACGTCTATAGATATTCTCTTGATTTTTTTATATTGAAGTCGATTCTATTCTTTGGTCAACCAGACTATAAGAAAACAGCCTCGTTAATTATTTTGCTTATAACTTTGATTTCTTTTTAAAATATGTAATCTTGTCTTTAAGGTTTCCTATATATTCATCAGCAAGTTTTCCGGCAATATAAAGTCTATATGTCATATCATATAATTCTTCAATTTCTTTATTGTTCATTCCCGAAGTAATAACGTTCCCGAGTTTACTATCGGTGTTGTTATGGCGGATGTCTGCCCTGTTAACAATAAAGCGAAAATCTTCGGTTGCCTCTGATCTCTCTCCCGTGCCGTCTACGTCAACAAATAGTTTTCGCAGAATTGTTGCCTTTCCATCAAGATTTCCCCTCATGCTAAAATGGTTATATATCAATATTGACTCTCTCGTTCCTCCGTCTCCAGTACCCTCTACTACGGCAGAAACCGCTTCATCATTTGGAATGATTGCGTATTTGTGCTCGCCTATGTTAATTGCCCTTGCCGAAATGTGATCAAGCAAAATCCCGATATTGTATTTGAACTTCAAAAACAAGTCTGTATAATACTCTTTCACTTCGTCACCGTGTTCTTTGGCACATTCAAAGACTTTTTCTTCACAAAATATATAAATATTATAGAAAAATTCAGCATTACCAAATGCAACGGTTTCAAGTTTTTTCTCTCCAAACAATATTAGATTATCATAATTTGAAATACTATAAAAATCATCGCTGTTAAGTTTTGCTACAAATGTATCAATGTCTATATGAGTGTAAGCGCCTGACCATTGATTAAAAAAAAGGTTGGCAAAATCATGAATGCTTATCATATTTTCATAAGTACTGTATTTTAACGCGGGAATCCTGTAGAAAATTTGTTGAAGTTGTACCAATTCCCCCTTAATATCGTACATATCTTCAATTGTTTCGAAAATTGTTTTCCGCATTTGCCTGCCCCTCCGCAATTTGATATCAATAATAATACTTCAAAATTCGTACTATTAACAGAAATTTCAATTATTCTATGTGCTTCAAACATATATATAGGCTATCCTCTGTTTTTGGAGTATGTCGGAGCAATTGTTCATTCAAATTAATAGATTTTTATTAATATCGACAAAAGATTGCTTCTGCTTCTTTGTGTCGACATTTCTTTGCAAAGATTGCTAATTAAACCGATTTTCGGGTAGGGGGGTTATGCGTGAAGCCATGTATTATCTATACCTTCAAGCCCGGTTTTAGTAAATTCACTCATTTTTCAATTTATAGGGGGGATCGCCTTGCCGGGTCTTAGGGTTTCCCTGACAAATGCATTTAATATGCGATGAATGCTAACCGATTACCCGCTTCTCTTGCTTATGAACTCAAGCCCCTTTCCCATTACCTTCTCAATGCTGTCGTTCTTTTTACATAGATAACCCATTGATCTTGAATCAAATTCCAAACGGTCACTGATGCGAGCTCATAATTAATTTCAATATAGATGTTATTTCTAAAGTGAATCACCTCACACTCCAATCTGGATAAACCATGTGAATACGAATCTTCTGCAATCAGCACGGTTTTATGCGGTGCAGAATAGGTATATTTCACAGAAATTAGTCCTTTATTGATAGGATGACAGAATAGGTGTTGGATATACATACATTTAGGGCAGGGATTCCCCGATAGTGGGATCCGAATCCGACAGCATGGATGACACTACATATCCGGTAACATTTTCAATTGTAATTACTTTAGATAATGAACCGCTTATTTCCTGAAGGGTAACAACATCCCCCCTGTTCAAAAATGCAATAGGATCGTTTTTAAGCGACGCATCGGAATAAAGGGCTACCATTTCCGCGTTGACATACATAATCTTGCTCAGAACAGCTGAAGATCCAACAATATCTACTGTGCTAGTTTCTACAGGCTGTGCAAATGAATACAAAACGCAATTTGATTTATCTACCAATATATATGATCCATCCCCCGTATGAATTGATATATAGTCACCGATAATTTCATATGATGCAATACCAACAGTCCAAACTGATGTGCCTTCTCTAAGAATATCTGCATACATATATTTGGGTAAACTATTTATTTTATTGGCGTTATCCATTTTGATATCACTTCCACAAGAGGTTACTAAAATTAAAGTAAAGCAAATAAATGTCAATATTGTCTTTTTCATTTTCATTTTTGTCTCCCTAATCAACTGTCTTATTTTACACGTCAAAACTCTGAAATACTTAGTTGTCATTATGGGCTCTTTTTGTAACAAACTTAATTGTCATTTCACAAAATAATCTTGTGATGAGTTAAAATTCTCGTTATAAGAATAGGAATGTCTAATATTTGGCAACATATTAAAATAGAATTGGATAAAGTTTATCCAGAAAGACAAATTGCGGCCGTGCTCAATAATGAAAAAACTTCATATTGAATTTCGTCTGCTCTTTTCTTGCATTATCTATTTTTTCGGCTTTAATGCTGATAAGACGTTGCTTCAATTCAAGAGTATTGGGGAAGTTTGGCTCAATATCCAGTGCTTTTTCAATATAATCCTTCAAAATCGATTCATATGTTTCAATTGTTTTACAGCCATATTCTTGATTTCTATATTCTTCAATTTTTTGTTCCGCGCGAATAAGCAAATTCTCAACTTCCTTTTCTCTATTTAGATTCAAATTTACTGTTCCACTATGTTCCACTTGAACACGCTGGATTTCATCTTTTACAAGGAAGCTGCTGCCGCAATACATGCAGAAGCCTTTTTCCTTTGCATCATCCATTTGGATATTACCGCCGCAGCTTGGGCATTTTAAGCTGACAAGTGCCATGTTTATTACCTCCATTACTCATTTTATAAAGAAAAAATTTCTAATTAATTCAATAGAACTATTCTTCTGTCCAAATATGTCCATTAAAAATTGCTGATATTTCTTCAAAGTATCCAACGTCAACCATATCATAGAAGCGTAATGTAAATGAGCATTTTTGATATTGCTTACCTTGATTATTATTAAAATGCGTGTTTATAGTAATTAACTGTTTTTCTTCCGAATGCAGGCATCTTATAGAACAAATATCAAATGTTGGAGTCTTATCATTCAAATTGTCAAAATACTCAATAACCAAATCATCTAAATAAATGTCATATGCTGGATATTTTGATGTATTTTCTAAATAGAACCGTATTTGTGAACTTTTATGAGAAATATTAAACTTACGAACAAGTTCTGGCATAATTTCCTTTATTTGTTGCTTCAATTCTAACTGCCTAAATTTCGCATCTTTTCTTGCTATGGATCTATTTTGAAATATAGCTACTGCGCCTAAAAAAAGAGTTCCAATAGTTGAAAGAATACTTCCTTGATAAGCTAATAAATCAGCTGCTTTTCCATCTTCACTCGGTTTATATAAGAAAAAAGGACTAACAATAAGATAATAAGCTAGCAATACTAATACAATAACCAAAACAAACATTACTTTGTATTTGTCAAGTTGATACTTGATAAATTTCACAAAACTCATTTCCTTCTCCTATTGCCGCGGCTGTACACATACTTTTATCATCATACATCACCTAGTATAATTACGGCAGAAAATATTCACAATTTTTTTAGTCATCATGTGCTTCTAACACATCAGTATTATCCGCAATATATCCTTTTCAATCCTTGATCAGATCTATACATCAGCAAATAAACTATCAAATGTGACCGCCGAAGTAAAATTGAGCGATCAAAAATAATCCGGCGTTGACACAAAAATATTTACTTCAATTTGTCCACCAAATCCACACCTTTTTTCTATCGGAATATAAGAAAATATAAGACTTGCTAAGAAGTCCTTCATTTCTTTAAAAAACCCTGAAACGCCTGTAATAAGCCTATAATCCATAAGTATAGCCACTTATAGAGTAACCAAAAACTTGTATAGAGATTCTCTTTATTTTTTTATAACAAAAAAGGAAGCTGACTCAAAACATTTGAATCAGCTTCCTTACAAACATTTTTGTTTTCCTTTTGACCGTGCCAGCATACTGCTGTAAAAAATCCCGATCCTTCAGCTCAATACTTCACTCAATAGACAGTTATGGATTCCTGTGCAATGGGAGTACCGTCTTCAAGATATACATAGATCAAATATATATCGGCAGGCATCAAAGTACCGTCTCCTGTATCAAGGGGCATATAAAAAGAGTACCCGTCAGCTTCAACAGTAGCAGTAGCTGACTTGATCAGTACTGTGCCGTTCTCATTATAATAATCATAATAGAGTACAAGATCCGGCCAGGATGAATTGAAAAGAATATCATATTCTATTGTATCGACTACGGTTGAATCGTATTCCGTTACAAATGCATCAGAAGAATAGTCATACCATCCGGCATTAAGAATATCAGCGGCGGGAGATGATGAACCGCTGGATGCAGCAACTGTAGTCTCAGTCGGTGTTGTTCCGGTAAGCTCAGCCATGTACTGGTTATATGTGGCCTGATCTATTGAACCGTCCTGATAGAGACTGTTAAGTGCCTGGGCGGCAGCTTCCATATATAGTTCATCTGAAGTTGACGGATCAGGGTTTATGTCATAAAGTTCTGCGGGAACTTCATACAAATCCCAAAGACCGGTTTCCTGATTGACCTCAAGCTGGAAAACAGAGTCAACTGATATCATGGGAACATCTGAGGCGTTGAGTCTCTCTATTACTTTCTCACTGAGTGCTTTTTGAGCGACCGCATCTGACTCCGTCGTATCTTCGCCATTAATACTGGCCAGCAAATACGGCTTCAGAAGGTCTGCCATAAAATTCACATCATTGGATACATCGTTAATAATAGACACTATATCAGGTAGAGTCATTGTGATATTAACCTCAGCGGTTGTGTCGGTTAGGGTTGGATCCCCAACAATTTCATACGTGATTTTGCCGTAGAAATCCTTAGCCATTTTCATGACATTTTCATCCGGATCGAAAAAGTTGGTCGAATCATAATAGGGGCTTATTTGATCAATCGTATCCGCATCACCTGCAGCAAGTGCTGTAAAGAATGTCTCTATCAGCGCAGCAGGGTCACCTGCGGCCGGTCCGAAGGTGATTTCCGTATATGGGTCTCCCAGGATTTCCACCAGAGGAGTGGAGTCAGCCACAAGCCATACCTTATCTGATGCATTGTAAGTCATATCGAGTGTGATTTCATAATCCTTTGTCGGGGCCTTCTTGTCTTTGACAGCAGCCATAAGAGTGTCGGCGTCAAGCTTTCCATCCTCAAACCCGGCAAGAACTTTTTTAACGTCAATGGCTGTAATGGTTACATCACAGGCTCCTTCTTCTTTCTTGACATTCCCTGAAGTTGCATCAATTGTATATTCAATAAGGGTAAGACCCTTGTCCATGATTTCCCTGACCGCCTCATCTTTGAATTTCAGATCGGCAAAGGCTGTATCATCGGCAAATTCCGATTCATATTTATCATCCGTAAAAGTGCCGTCCTGTATTACATCAAGATAAGATGTAACTGCTTTTTTAATGTCTGCCTTCACATTGCCTCCCAGAAGGGATGCAAGACTGCATGATGAGAGCAAAAAACAACCGGCAAGAACTGCTGATAACAGGCCCAGCTGTCGGGAAATAATATTCATTTTCATATTGAACGCCTCCGTTTGATGATAAATGGGCAACTTACTTCACTTACATAATACACGAGCTGCCACAGAATTGCCACAATTAGGCTTGAAAAGATCATGAATAATTGAATATATTCGATTATCCGGAGATAGATATCTATATCAAATTATCAGATAATTTCCGGTTCATTCCTGAGGAGATACCACCTGTATAGGGCTGCCGTTGTAGACATAATTCTAATTACTGAAACAATGCCGAAAGTTATGACCATGGCATTGATCGACTGTCCCATAGCATTATAGATATATATTCCTAAATAAGGCATAACTACATTTGAGGATAAAATTATCGTATTATATATTGAAATCGATACAGCACGGTTTTTATTGGGTACAGCTTCAAGAAGGCATTGCAGAAGGGACAGCTGAAAAGCGCTGAATGTCGAACTGCTGATACTCTGAAAAACATAATAGAAAGGCATTCGGAACGGGTCCGGCATAACCAGCGACAGAAGCATTACAATACCGGAAACGGCAAACCCGGCTGCACCGATTACAAAAACAAAGCGCACTCCCTTTTTCTGGATCAAACGGCTCCATAGGTTCATCGTCAGAAACTGTGCCGAGGCACCCAGAACCGAAATAATGCTTAGTTGTGCCTCATTCAGGTGAAGAAATTTGAACTGGGCAACAAAATACAGCGACCAGTCCATTTCCCAGCCGCAGTAAACCAACAGCGCCACACCAAGAAATCCCATAAATTTTCTGTTATGAAAAAGTTTCTTTGCCGTTGCTTTAAGTTCCGACAGATGAACATGGCTGGGCTCCAGTGCGTTGCCGCCTGAAACTTTTTTCAGAACAAATACCTGTCCGACGGCAAGCGGGAATGCCAGCCAGTAGTAAATCTGATGAACAAGAATCTTATCCGAACCGGAAGCAGCTGTAAGAATGGCACCCGTTAACAAAGGAATTACAACCCCGACCGCGGTGTTCATCCTTGTCCTGAAAGTGTATACAAGGTTACGGTCGCAAGGTACCGCCACATCTGAAAAAAACGCCTGCCACGAAGAGTTATACAGGGACATCGGAACATTTACCAGGACAAGCAGCCCAATCAAAAACGGAATGCGGTTTGTGTCCATAAAAGCCACAAAACCAACAAGAATATATAAAATTCCCAGGCCGACAGCTGATAGGATAACCATTGGTTTCTTGTTATGAAGCCTGTCCGTGATCATGGCAAACGGAATCAAAGTAAGCATTCCGACAATAGGCGGAAGCGACGCGATCAATCCCAAATCGGATGAGGTCGCACCAAGACGTGATGCATAAAGATTATTGTTGTTATGTGCGAGAGTAATAATCAGCGTGAAAAGTATACCTTCCGCAGCCAAAAGACGTGCAAGCTGATGGTTTGTCCGGAAAGACCGGTTTCTAACATCCGCAATACGGCATCTTATATTGGTAACCATGCTTCCGATACGGCTCACCGCATATTCCTCCTTTGCTCTCTGACATAAATATAGTTTATTCATTATCGCAGTCTGCTTCTTTTTGACAAGTGTTTTTCAGGAATCGGACAAAAATGGAGCGGCATATGACAAATTTCTGCTATCCAATTTTCCCGGAACCGCAATTACAGATACTCATCGGCGTCCATTATGGTTGCAGTCCACAATAATAATGGGTACAATATAAATTGAATTTCAAAGGAGGACGACCCTGTGATTACAGTTTTACTGACCGATGGAGCATTTACGGGATTGATTCGCACACTGCGCGAGGCATATCCGGGAAATGTCAGGATTATCGGTCTTTCTATGGACACCGATACCCCTCACCAGTCCATTCTGGACGCATTCTACGTCGTTTCCTCCCATGAGTCCCCGGAATATATTGATGAATTGATTCAAATCATTACAGCAGAACATGTAGAAGTAATCTTACCTATTGTATCGGAAGGACTTGAGAGCCTGATGCAGAATGAATCCCTCATTTTCAGCAGAACCGGTGCAAAAATTCTGTCATCCCCGCTTTCGGTTCTTCGAATTGCCAACGATAAGGGGCTTCTATATACATTTCTTCAAAACAGCCGCGATACGGCTCTCTCATGTCTTGCTCCGGCTTTTTATCTTGCCGATACAAAATCATCATTAATGGAGGCGATTCAAAACATTCGCAGTTCCGGTAAAAAAGCCTGCATCAAACGCCGGCGCGGCGAAGATGCCGCAGGTTTCTGGGTTATTGACGATCAGACAGACTATACTTCTCAATTGTTTTATCAGTCGCCCAACAGGCAAATATCCGATACAATGCTTGCTGCTATGCTTATGAATGTCCGGGATGAGGATCCTATCCCTCCTTATATGGCATGTGAGTATCTTCCCGGTGAAGAATGGGACTGTGATGTGCTTTGTATGAACGGAAAGCTCATCAGTGTAACGACACGAATAAATCTGAGTATGACAGGGGGACTGACCGCAGTACTGGAAGTCAGGGATAATACTTATCTTGCCTCCTGCTGCGAGCGGATCATATCTGCCCTGAATCTATCCTTTGTTGTCTGCATCAGTTTCCGTGCAGATGCAGAGGGGCGATTTTTTCTACTTGAAATCAACCCGCGCATTATGGGAAATATCTACGTCTCCGCCCTTGCAGGAAATAACTACGTTAAAATGTCGATTGACCTTCTGAATGAAAAACCTGTCCATGCCGTTCCTCCGAAAAATGGTATCAGAACTGCCCTGTACTATGACCAGCTGGTTATAAAGTAAGAAATACCCAACAAGGCCGATCAAGCCGGACCGACCCTTTCAAACTGAATAAGAAACAGAGAAAACGGAGCAAAATATGTCAAATGTAATTTTTCATCGTCTGACCGCAGCTGACCGTGATGTCTATGAATCCTACTACCGGAAATCTAATACACGGCTGGCCGATATGACATTCAACTGCAGAATCGCATGGGACGAGGTTTTCAAGACTGAGATGGCAGTCTATGAAGACTGCCTGATTCTCATGTCTTTCGGCGGTTGTTTCACAGACCCCCATCTTCTTATGCCAATGGGAGAACTCGACTCCGCAAAGCTGGACCGCATTTTCACTGCCGTTCATGATGAATTCGACAAGCGCGGATGGCGTCTCAAGGTCATGTGTATTGACGAGGACAAGCTGCCGCTTTATGAGAATCTTCCCCATTTCACGGCAGAACCGAATTATAACGAAGATTCCTCTGACTACCTGTACGACGGAGAATCAATGCGCACCCTTACCGGCAATATTCTTCACAAAAAGCGCAATCATGTGAACAAGTTCATGCGCATGTATCCTGACTATGAATATGCAACACTGACACATGCAGACAGGGATGAGTGCCTTGCACTCGTCTCGGCCTGGTGTAAATCCAAGGATATTGATCCTGATAACTGTGCAGAAAGTGATTACACCATGATCCGCCGGCTATTCCGGGATTTTGACCTGCTGGAAATTCATGGGGGACTGATAAGAACCGGCGGTATTGTCAGAGCGTTTTCCATGGGAAGCCTCGGGAACAACAACACGGCATACATTCATTTTGAAAAAGCAGATCAGGAAATACACGGCATCTATTCTGCCATTAATCAGATGGTTCTTCAAAACGAATTTCCAAATGTCGATGCGGTTGACCGCGAAGAGGACTTAGGAATCCCGGGACTCAGGAAAGCTAAACAATCCTATGAGCCGATTGCACTGCTTAAAAAATACAAAACATGGCTTACTGACAAATAACCGGGCTGCCGGGTACTTTTTTGTTCATATTCTTTTTGTTTTTCGAATTATACCAAAACAATTCTTCTGAAATCGTTTATAATGTACACATCCAGACAATTAAAATATGCAAAGAGGTAGAAAAATGGCTGCAGCACCACATATCTTAATTTGCGATGATGATCCGGTAGTACACGAGTCTTTAGGCATTTATTTAGAGAATGAGCATTTCACCTATTCCAGTGCTTATGATGGCAAAGAAGGACTCGCGCATGTAATCAGCGACAAGCCTGATTTGATTATTCTGGATTTGATGATGCCGGAAAAAACAGGAATTGAAGTCTGCCGCGAAATCAGAAAAACACTCTCTACACCCATCATTATTCTAACTGCAAAAGGCGAAGAAATTGACCGTGTTCTGGGACTTGAACTTGGCGCGGATGATTATATTGTCAAGCCATTTTCCCCCCGCGAAGTAATTGCAAGAATTAAGGCTGTTCTGAGACGCATTTCCGAGCCGCAGGAGAGCGGATCAGTTCTTCGCTTTGATGGCCTTGAAATTAATCTTGATAATTATCAGGTTAAAGTTAATAACGAACTCGTATCATGCACGCCCAAGGAAGTTGAAATCCTGCACCTTTTAGCTTCACATTTGGGTCAGGTTATGGACAGGGAACAGATTCTGTCCCTTGTCTGGGGTTATGATTATTTTGGTGATACAAGAACGGTCGATACTCACATCAAAAGGATCCGCCAGAAGATCTGTTATCAGGACGCCCCCTGGTCCCTGATTACGGTATACGGTGTAGGCTATAAATTCGAGGTTTCCACTTAATGGTCCGCAGCGTTTTTTTACGTCGTATTATCACAATGATGCTGATTGTTTCTTTGTTGTCGGCAATATTGACTTATTTACTTTATTCATGGGCTTCCATCCAAAATTTTGGAAACAGCAGGAATATTGAAATATTTCTGCTTTCTGCCGCTGTTGTTTCCGCTTTGATGCTGCTGCCGATATTCTTTACGGCACGGCGTCTTGTAAGGCCCCTCCAAACAATGAATAATGTCGCGCGTTCGATGGGACAGGGCGATTTTTCCGTACGCGCCAATACTACGGCAAAGGGTGAAATCGGCGAACTGGCACACTCATTCAACGATTTGGCAGATAAACTCTCCAACTCGATTTCCGAGCTTACCATCGAAAGAAACCGGCTGCGCGAAATTTTTGATGTTATATCGGAAGGTATCGTATCTATCGATTTGAAACTGAATCCTGTATATTCCAATCCGGCAATTAATACGCTTTTTGAGAATGCCAAACGCAAGAATTTTTTCACGGAGCGTCTGCAGCTCATACCTTTTGAAGAAGTATGGCAGGATTTTCAGAAATGCATTGATACAGGTTCAACCGTTGAACGCACCATCGACTTAAGGGATAATGCTTATCTGGCAACAATCGTTCCTTCTTTCGACAGTAATCGCATGGTTACCGGCGCCACTGGATTTTTCAGGGATATTTCCGAGTCAGAACATCTGGAACAAACGCGGCGCGATTATGTGGCAAATGTATCTCACGAACTGCGCACTCCCCTCACCGCCTTACGGGGACTTGTCGAACCGCTCGCAGACGGAATGGTGCGCAATGAAGAAGACCGTATGCGTTACTACGGAATTATTCTGCATGAAACATTGCGCCTGTCAAGGCTTATTGACGATATGCTCGAACTCTCCCGGCTGCAGGCGAGAACAATCGCTTTCAAGACATTTCCATTTGACCTCAATGATCTTCTCAGTGAACTCAAAGCCAAGTTTACGCCGATCATGAATGATGCTACAATAACTTTTCATATTGAATATAAGAGCGGCCCCTGTCCAACAGTTATGGGTAATCCGGATCGAGTAGAGCAAATACTGATCATCCTGATGGACAACGCGAAAAAATATACGGCTGCAGGTGGTACTATTACTATTTCAACCGAATTGAACGAGAAAAAAGATGTGGTGCTTGTATCTGTAAAAGACACTGGCCAGGGCATTCATGAATATGATATTGATCATATTTTCGACCGTTTTTACAAGGCCGACCGCGCACGCGGGAAAAAAGGAACCGGACTGGGCCTTTCCATCGCAAAGGAATTATTAAACTACATGGGTGAGTCTATTACCGTTCACAGCGATTACGGCGAAGGAACCACCTTCACCTTTACTCTCAAATGTGTCCACGGCACAATGTGGTACTGATTTCCCCATCAGACAAGGAGATAATGTACATGTCAGATTTATCCTCCCCCAGGGATGAGAACCTTTCTCCAGAGGAGGGTATCCGGATTAACCGGTATATCGCTTCAAGCGGGTTCTGTTCCAGACGTAAAGCGGATGAATATGTAGCCGCAGGAGCAGTGACCGTAGATGATACCGCGGCTGTTGCAGGCACGCGCGTTTTGGAAGGGCAGGTCGTCCGCGTAGACGGCAAACCTCTTTTTCCGGATGAGGATTATGTATATATTGCACTCCATAAGCCACTTGGAATCACATGTACAACAGACAGGCGGGATCCCGATAATGTCATCGACTATATCCATTTTGACAAACGTATATATCCGATCGGACGGCTCGACAAATCGTCAACAGGTCTTCTTCTTCTGACTAATGACGGAAATATCGTTAACAGGATACTCCGTGCTGAAGGGCATCATGAGAAAGAATATGTTGTTGAAGTCGACAGGCCTGTCACACAGGACTTCCTTGCAAGTATGCAAAGCGGCGTCCCTATTCTTGACAGGGTAACAATGCCCTGCAAAATCATCCAGACAGGAAGTCATTCTTTCCGTATCATTCTCATGCAGGGACTTAACAGGCAGATCCGGCGTATGTGCGAATATCATGAGTATCATGTGCGAAAGCTGAAACGTACCCGGATTCTAAATATTGATATAGGCTTTTTGCCGCTTGGTGAATGGCGCTATCTTACATTCAAGGAAATTCGTGATCTGAAGACTCTGATTTCGGAGCCTCCCAGGGTTCGAAAATAAAAGTACCCCTGTACGTCTGATTCTTGATAAACCGGCGGTTTTGCTGCCCGGTTCTTTCTATATCCCTCATGTAGAAATCCAGAAACAGTTCATATGTATCTTTTTGAGTCAATTCTTCCTGATGCTGGTGGTCGTCAATATCTTCGGGAGCATATAAAGACGCAGAAAATGAGAACTTCTCCCCATTGAATGATGTTATCTTGATTCCCGTGCCGCTTCCGTCAGAAATCACAAGGTACTGCGTATCACAGTGTGCACCGTTTTCCTGCGGCCGTGCATACTCATGATAAAGCTGCTGAGGCGATGCTTCATAATAACCGATCCGCGCAGATTCCTTACGGTCCGGGTAGGCTTCATGAAAGCCTCTTCCATACCATGCAAGTAAATCCATATCCTGCGGGATATGCACGCGAAAACCACTTCTCAGAAGATCATATCGCGGTGTAAATGCAAGAGTTACCGTTAACTTGCCGTCCGGACCCATCACATACTGTACCATTACTTCGCCTTTGAAAGCGAAGCTCTTATAGTGGACAATCATGGAGAAATCTTCTCCCGCCATCTCATAATGGAATCGTTCATACCGCAGATCGTGCTGAATTGTTCTCCAATCGGTTTCCTTTGAAAAAACAGTAGCTGAAAGAACAAAGGACTGATCGGATCTGTCACTATTTGTCGCCGCCCGATAAAAGCTTGGCTGCAGGCTGCCTGCTAATAGTTGACGGCCTCCAAAATCAATGGCACTGAGTCCTCCGCTTTTTCTGGAAAAGTCAATCTGTATTGAGGAATGTCTGACCGTTATCACTTCCGGACGCGTGCTGACAGACAGGTTCTTATGAGGCTCAGGCTCAAATCCGACTGTAAGATCCTGGTTGTCAGGCACTGCCGGAAGATGGCTCTCCGCATCTGTTGCGAAGGATATGAATCCTGCAACCTGATCAATCAGCACCTGCTGATAAAACGCAATCTCGTGCCCCTGGGGGGCGTAATGCGTATCTTCAGCCAGACATACACGAATGTCCAGGACAAGTTCAAGATTTTGAGAGGATTGGAATATTTTAGTCAGCAAAGGGTCGGAAATCATCCAGTCAGGAGTCATAAACTCACTGACAGCAAACGGGAAACGAATATCCTGCTTACCCAGTGGATCAATGGACTTGACCATTCCCCTTCCCCCCCGGATCCGCTGGCCGCCAAGGAGAAGCTGCCAGTACACGACAAGATCATAAGTATGACCAATCGGATGCAGGTTTATCAAAGTCAAATCAGAAGGACTTTCCGCAGATGCAAGGATCTGCAGCGTCTCACATTGCTTCTTTACCTCATAGTAGGTGGGGTAAGGAATCCGTTCGGCATTTACTATGCCCTGTGCGACCGGTACGTCCATTTTTTCATGGTATTCCTCAAGATCGCCCTGGTGAAGCCAGTGGAAATCAGAAGAATCACTCTCTCTTTTTGCTCTTCCGTGCATTGCTTCAAAAACAGAATGCCCCGGTTCCAGTTTAGCCTGAAGTATTCCCTTGTTTACACAAATATCCGACCATTCACCGAATAGCGTTCCGGCTTCACAGGGAAAAGGCGGAATATCCGACAAAGTCAGGGAGCGGTCCTTCTCACTGAAAAAGGGTCTGGAACTATCTAGTAAAAGGAGTCTCTGTTTGAGCTCCCAGAGCTTACCCTCATCAAAATGAAGCGGAGCAAAAGACCAGAATACAATGCTGGGATGCGTCATAAGGCTTTCGATCATCGTGCGGATATGCACTCCATCGGCCTGACTGATTATATAAAGCCCATAATGGTCGCACATCTGATAGAACATCGGATCCGACGGGAAATGAGCTACAAGTACAGCGTTCAGATTTGCCTGTTTGATCAGGCATATATCCTGCCTCAGGCGGTCAGCGGTTACAGCAAGCCCCCCGACAGGGTCAAAGTCAAAATACCGCACGACACGAAGCGGCAGGGCTACATCATTGATATGAAAAACCCTGGCAAGAACTTCGGCTGTCCTAAACCCGAAGCGTCTTTTTTTGGCGCATATTATCCGGTCGTGCGCATCCTTTACAGTCAAAACGAGATCATATAGGGTAGGTTCCTGGTCTGACCACGGGAGAACACCAGCTGCATTCATCAGAGTATTCAGCGTCAGTTCGGAACCGCTGGGAATACTTCCTTCGAGGTCCTGAAGAGCAGACAGCGGATGTATAGGAAGGTGGTACAGGTCATATTCATTTCTTACTTCAAGAAGTGTACATTCGACACGAACAGGAATTATTAAATCCGTATGATTCTGCAGGGAAACCTGCACACGCAGGCTGCTGTCCCTTCTGTTCCCCGGGTTACCGGCAGTAAGATCAAGGGGCGGCATCTCTTCATCAGGTATTGGCAATGCGGTATCCGTAATACCGGATTCAGGCAGGTTCTGTACTGTTCCGTCATTAATCCATGACGTTTTCAAACAGACACTGGAAATTTCAACGAATGATTCGGCAATAATTTCAGGCATTCTGAAAATCCCGCTGTATCCAAATGTCCCGTTCTCTCTTCTTACGCGTCCATGACGGTCGGAATCAAGGCGATAAACGAGAATTGTCAGCAAATTGTTTTCATCCTGCAGAAACGGAGATATCAATATTTTTGATGTAGAATAGCAGGCACCTGATGTCGTGACAAGATTCCCGTTAACAAACAGTTCAAACCGTCCTCGTATTCCGCTGCATGAAAAATAAACAGCCCTCTCGTAAAAGGAAACAGGCATGATTATCCATGTACGATATACACCAACATCATCATCTGATTCATTTCCTGCAAGTGACAAAAGCCTGGTCTGTATTCGCTTTTTAAGACTATTTCCTTCTTCCATCGTTCCTGCATCATACTTAAGATTTGACGGAACGCCATAGCCCTCCTGCTGCCAGACAGAAGGCAAGTCAACGGCATCCCACGAACTATCGTTGCACGTCGGCTCCTTGAAATCGAGGGGAACCATGTCCCTGTTTTCTGCATGAAGAAAACGCCAGACCGGCACGAAAAACTGCCATTTAGTCGGAACGACTCCAAACTCAGGCAAAATCTTTTCAGAGTATATTTCATCTATAGAATCATAGGGCCAAAAAAAATCCAGCCCGCTTTGCGGTTTCATATATCCATTCTCCTGTAGTTACACAATCTTTTCTGCACAAATAAGTCTTTCTGCAGATACTGATAATTGAATTGACTAAGAGTATTTTAACATTTTGAAGGACAAAACACATATCATTCGTGTTTCTTTTTAAAACGGCTAACAAAAACCAACTCCTGTAATCACAAAAAAGCACGGCGGACAGTAATTATCTGCTGTCCGCCGTGCCTAATTATTTGAAGGATTTAGCCATCACTTTCAGAACAGGTTCATAAGGTTTGTTGTAAGAAACAGTGTTGCCATGAGTGTCGCAACCAGTGATACCACGGTAACCTGCGTATTGAGGGAAGGTCCTGCTGTATCCTTGAAAGGATCGCCTACAGTATCTCCGACAACAGCTGCCTTATGCGCATCCGATCCTTTACCGCCATGGTTGCCTGCTTCAATAAATTTCTTACCGTTGTCCCAGAGTCCGCCTGCGTTAGACATAAACAGGGCAAGAAGTAACCCGCTGACGATGTTGCCGGCCAGGAAACCGCCGATCGCCTGTACTCCGCCGATAAAACCTACGGCAAGCGTTACAACGATTGCCATAACTCCTGCGGGAACCAGTTCCTTTAAAGCGCCGACCGTTGCAATATCAATACATTTATTGTATTCGGGAGATACTCCCTCCTTACCTTCTTTAAGACCTGCAATCTCTCTGAACTGCCTATGGATTTCTGCAACCATACGCTGGGCATTTCTATCAACTCCAAGCATCAGCATTGCACTGAATACTGCCGGAATTGCAGCACCTGTCAACAGTCCGAAAAACACAACCGGATTCAGAAGATCGAAACTGACAATTTTCTCATACAGGATTTTACCGGCATCAGCATTTAATTGATCAACAGCAACATTCACCTGACTCATAAATGCTCCGAGAAGAGCAATAATTGTAAGTCCTGCTGCGCCTATCGCGAAGCCCTTGGTAACAGCTTTAACCGTATTGCCGGCGCTGTCGAGGGAATCAGTAATATCCAGTGCCTTATCTCCCAGATGTCCCATTTCAACAAGACCCCTTGCGTTATCAACAATCGGGCCGTAAGCGTCATTGGAAATAACCATGCCAACGATGGAAAGCATTCCCACAGCTGCCATTGCTATTCCAAACATACCGAATGATGCAGCCTGATCCGGCGTTGTCGCCAGGGGTTCACATAATTTGTAAGCTGCAAGGGCAGAGACTCCAATACCTATCATGGAAGGCAGGACGCTGAGGAAGCCATAAGACATTCCGGAAAGTATCGTAAATGCCGGACCGGTCTTTGATGCATTTGCTACATAACGTACCGGAGGCTTATTGTCATTAGTAAAGTAGTCGCTGACTACACCGATAACCGTACCTACAAGAAGTCCTACCGTCATTGCTCCCCAGACTCTCCATTCGAAGTTGAACAGCCAGGTGGCAATTGCAGTAAGGCCTGCAAAAATACCCGTGGTAACATATGTACTCATATTAAGTGCGCGTGTCGGGCTTGCATTTTTACCCATACGTGCAGCAAGAACTCCGACTGCAGAAGCAAGGAGGCCAATTGCCGCATAACAGAAGACCATAACCTGAAAGTCTCCCTTACCCAGCGAAGAAGCTATAACAAGGGCCGCCGCCATCGAGGCAACATTCGAGTCAAATAGATCAGCACCCATACCGGCGACATCGCCGACATTATCGCCTACGTTATCAGCGATAACTGCAGGGTTTCTCGGATCATCTTCAGGAATGCCAAGCTCAACTTTTCCAACAAGGTCTGCGCTGATATCCGCAGTTTTTGTAAAGATACCGCCGCCTGCCTTTGCAAAGAGAGCCAGGGATGAAGCGCCGAAGCTAAAACCAAGAATAGCACTGGGTTCACCGCCGGTCAGAGCGTACACAATCGTTACGCCTAAAAGGGTTCCGCCGACAACAGACATGCCCATGACCGCTCCGCCTCTGAATCCGGAGAGGAATGACGGTCTGATTCCTTTGGTGGCAGCTTCCGCTGTTTTCATATTGGCAATCGTTGAGACTGTAATTCCAACCTTGCCAGCCATTGCGGAAAGACAGGTACCAAAAATATAGCATGCTGCCATGATTATATTTTTACTTGGATTTCCGGTCCAGATCGGACTTGGCAGAAATATAAGAATCAATATCGCCGCTACTCCCGCGAATCTGGCAAGAAGCAGATACTCGCGGCGCAGGAAAGCACTTGTTCCTTTGCTGATTAAATCACCTATTTTGTGAATGGTCTCATTGGTGGATGGTTGTCTCTTAACCCATAAATAGAAATAATAAGCAACGCCAAACGAAATCAGGGAAACAGATATTGCCATAATATAGGCTATTGTAATAGTCATGCTCCACACCCCTTACTAACGATTTATTCCCGCCTGTTACAGCAGGACAGCCAACAATTCTTTAGATGCATACAGATCAAAGACCAAATGCATCTATAATAAAGATACCACAAAGAAAAGCAAAATCACTGACTAATTTACATTTCGTTTTATAAATTAACCTCATTTTATTGTGCATATTGCACAATTTTGGCGAGTAAATGATTCTCATTCAAAAAACGACGTGCTAATATTCTTTATATTTTTAATATGCATCAAAAAGTACGGCGCTGCTGAATTGCGTCCGTTAATTTTCACAGTCAGCTGCATGCTGTTCAAAACGGTAATCGGACAGCGCCTATTTCCTGTAGCCCTTTGAGAAAGCAAAGTATCCTTTAATCAAATGTCCGTTCATCATAAGAATGAGTCCTTCGAGCGCATCAAAACTCAGCTCACCGCCGGAAAAATTCACAAGTGCGCGCAGCGGCATATCGGCAAACATGGCATTCATCATCCTTATCTCATCAGGTCTGGGGTCAGCAGCATATAATGCTTCAAAGCGCTGATGAATCTTCTTAATAAAGATCCGGCCGGCAAAGGAGCCTTCCAATTCGGAAAGAGTGGAATTCAAATGATAATGCCCCTTCTTTGCTGTCGGAACAGCAGGCATTTTAGCTCCATATACATATTCAAACTGTTGCTTCGGGATCGCAAGATTATTGCTCTCCAGCGAATAATACGCAGGCGCATGCTGTCGATAGTCCGGTATAACCACTCCTTCCAAAGCAGATTTTACATATACGTCTGCACTGAGCCGTATGTCTCTGGATGAGGCACCGGCTAATATGGTGTATACTCCGCTTTCAACATGCCAGTCATGGATATTTGTATTGAAATATGCAAACGACCGATTGTCAAGATTTATGGAAATCTTCCCGGTCTCCCCTTTTTTCAATGCTATTTTGGCAAACCCCTTCAGTTCCTTTTTTGCTTTGAAGATTTTGGATTCCGGCGGCTGCACATAAACCTGTACAATTTCACTGGCATCATAATCACCGGAATTCTCAACGTCCATTGTCACCAGGATTGTATCTGTATCCACAATTTCCGATCTGCTTAAAGAGAGATTTCCGTATGTGAATTTCGAGTACGAAAGTCCGAATCCAAACGGGAAAAGGACGTTTTTGTTGGCTGCATCGTAGTACCGGTAGCCAACAAATATGCTCTCCCGGTATTCGACTGTCTTTGCGGCGCCAAAATAAGGATAGCTCGGATTATCGGAAAGAAACACCGGAAAAGTCTCAGCAAGCTTGCCGCATGGAACCGCTCTTCCAAAAAGCAGGTCAAAAGAAGCATCTCCTGCAGCCTGGCCGGACAGATAGCACATCAAAACGGATTTCACCGCAGAAAGCCATGGCATAACGAAGGGGGCGCCTCCATAAAGAATAACTGCCACATTGGCGTTCACTTGTGCAATTTCGGAAATAAGGCGGTTATGGCTTTCAGGAAGGTCGATATGAGTCCTGTCAAACCCCTCCGATTCGTATTCATCCGGAAGGCCTGCAAAAATAAAAACAATATCTTTACCCCGTGCTGCCTCCTTTGCCTTTTCCAGCAGAACATCGTCCGTTTCGTCATTTTCTAGCCGGTAGCCATCAGCATACACAAAATCAATGCCGTTACGTATAAAGGCATCATATGCATTCGACACTTGTGTAGGATTAATCCTTGAACTTCCGCTTCCCTGATATCGCGGTGTCTTTGCAAATGCTCCTATAACAGCCGCCCCCAGGGATTCATGAGCCGGAAGCAACCCTTCATTTTTAAGAAGGACTGCTGATTCGAGAGCAAGTTTTCTGGCGAGAGTATCGTTCTTCTGATAGGGTTCCTGTTGAGGGCGTTCATTACCCTGCGGCTTATTAATCAACTCCAAAAGCCTTATGACCGCTGTATCAAGCACGTCTTCAGAAAGACTTCCGTTATTGACCGCATCAACAATTCGTTTGTCATTTAATCCGCCGGAAGGCGGCATTTCCAACTCAAGTCCGGCTGCCAGGCCTGCCTCGCGAATATTTACCGCACCCCAGTCAGACATCACAACTCCGTCAAACCCCCACTCCTTGCGCAAAATATCCGTTAAGAGTTTTTTATTTTCGGTTGCATATGTACCGTTGACAGCATTGTAGGAAGCCATGAGAGTCCAGGGGTGAGCAAGCTTTACGGCTTTCTCAAAACCGGTCAGATAGATTTCGCGGAGGGTCCTCTCATCAATTATGGAATCGCATACCATGCGGGCCTTCTCCTGGCTGTTTGCTGCAAAATGCTTCAGTGATGTGCCGATGTTGCGACTCTGAATTCCGGAAATCAGGGCTGCAGCCATTTCACCGGAAACATAAGGATCTTCAGAAATGTATTCAAAGTTCCTTCCGCATAAAGGGGATCTTTTAATGTTGACTCCAGGTCCCAGGATAACGGAAACCTCCTGGTCAAGGCATTCATCACCGAGCGCCTGCCCCATCTCATACATCAGCTCCCTGTCAAAAGAACAGGCGGTTGCACAGGCAGCAGGAAAACAAGTGGCTTTCCTGCTTTCTCCAATACCATCTTTGCTCTTTGGGGAAATTTGTTTTCGAAGGCCATGCGGGCCATCCGTTACCATAATTCCTGGAATATGCAGCCGTGAAATGGATTTCGTGTGCCAGAAATCCTGTCCCGAGCACAGTGATGCTTTCTCTTCCAGAGTCATACTATTTACTAATTCAGAAATATTTTGATTCATTCAATACTCCTCCAAAGATAAACGAAAATGATTCATGCATATTTCAAAATGATAATATTTTAATCAGTAGAAAAATATCTTCAGAAGTCTTATGATTAGCGTTAATTGTAAATCTTTTTATATATCTTTACAAGCAATTCGGCAAAATAATGTACCATTTTCGACACACTCACAACCAGGCAAACGACTGTGGACAGGATACATAAAATGAAATCTCAAGTTCCCGTAATAGTAAATAAGTGGAATGCATTATGCATAAGTCCTTGCCCTTGCGCAAGATGAGCATATCTGGCATACTATAAATAGCCTCAATCATATGGGGGCGTACTGGTTTCGACGGGGTCGTTGGGACTGGGAAAGCGGGTAGAGGATTCTCGTTGGCCTCTCTAAAAAACGGGATAGCAAGTAATTGCAAACAATAATACACAACTCGTAGCTGCTTAATCAGCCACGCATCCCTCCGTCCGATCTGCTGGACGGGTCCGGGATGTCAGACAGCAGACCTTACCAATCGGCAGGTTAAATTGGAAAACGCCGCACAATAAGCTTTGAAGGTGCGATGTACTCATGAAGCTACCGGACGTTGCAGCCTGTCAGCGGGCTCGCTCCAAAGGGGAATACTCTAATTACTGACTGCACCCGGAGATGTCCCAGTGGATATGGTTTCGGACAAGGGTTCGATTCCCTTCGCCTCCACCACATAATAACCTAGAGCCGCAATGGCAGGGCACTGAAAAACTCTTCGGAATATAGTCCGGAGAGTTTTTTGTTGTCTTCA
>JBAWXZ010000002.1:0-300448 GCA_037143795.1 Eubacteriales bacterium
TAACCAATACGTATGTACCGGGTGCACTGCAGGTGACAAAGAGTATCGTACTCGGAACTCTTGTCGGAACACCGGTGATTCCTGACTTCTCAATCACCATTACCGGACCGTCGTATCCGACAGGGAACACAAAGGTATTCAATACAGCCAACGGACTGACGCAGACATGGGCCAACCTGATTCCCGGTGCCTACACCATTACGGAAGCAGCGGCTGGTGCAGTATGGTCAGAAACCGTTCCGGCTGGAGCAGTGACGGTAGCGGCAGGCGCAACGGCAGCGGCAGGTGTAACCAATACGTATGTACCGGGTGCACTGCAGGTGACAAAGAGTATCGTACTCGGAACTCTTGTCGGAACACCGGTGATTCCTGACTTCTCAATCACCATTACCGGACCGTCGTATCCGACAGGGAACACAAAGGTATTCAATACAGCCAACGGACTGACGCAGACATGGGCCAACCTGATTCCCGGAGCGTACACCATTACAGAAGTATCTGCAGGAATTATGTGGTCGCAAACAGTTCCGGCAGGAGCAGTGACGGTAGCGGCAGGTGCAACGGCGGTGGCAAGTGTAACCAATACGTATGTACCGGGCGCACTGCAGGTAACAAAGGTTATTGTACTCGGGGATGTTGTCGGAACACCGGCGATCCCTGACTTCTCGATCACCATTACCGGTCCGTCGTATCCGACCGGGAACACGAAGGTATTCAACACAGCCAACGGACTGACGCAGACATGGACCAACCTGGTTCCCGGTGCTTATACCATTACGGAAGCAGCGGCTGGTGCAGTATGGTCAGAAACAGTTCCGGCAGGAGCAGTGACGGTAGCGGCAGATGAAGCGGCAGCGGCAAGTGTAACCAATACGTATGTACCGGGTGCACTTCAGGTGACAAAGAGTATCGTACTCGGGGATGTTGTCGGAACACCGGTGATTCCTGACTTCTCGATCACCATTACCGGTCCGTCGTATCCGACAGGGAACACAAAGGTATTCAATACAGCCAACGGACTGACGCAGACATGGGCCAACCTGATTCCCGGAGCGTACACCATTACAGAAGTATCTGCAGGAATTATGTGGTCGCAAACAGTTCCGGCAGGAGCAGTGACGGTAGCGGCAGGTGCAACGGCGGTGGCAAGTGTAACCAATACGTATGTACCGGGAGCACTGCAGGTGACAAAGAGTATCGTACTCGGGGATGTTGTCGGAACACCGGTGATCCCTGACTTCTCGATTACCATCACCGGTCCGTCGTATCCGACAGGGAACACAAAGGTATTCAACACGGCCAACGGACTGACGCAGACATGGTCCAACCTGATTCCGGGTGCCTACACCATTACGGAAGCAGCGGCTGGTGCAGTATGGTCAGAAACCGTTCCGGCTGGAGCAGTGACGGTAGCGGCAGGCGCAACGGCAGCGGCAGGTGTAACCAATACGTATGTACCGGGTGCACTGCAGGTGACAAAGAGTATCGTACTCGGAACTCTTGTCGGAACACCGGTGATTCCTGACTTCTCGATCACCATCACCGGTCCGTCATATCCGACTGGAAACACAAAGGTATTCAACACGGCCAACGGACTGACGCAGACATGGTCCAACCTGATTCCGGGTGCCTACACCATTACGGAAGCAGCGGCTGGTGCAGTATGGTCAGAAACCGTTCCGGCTGGAGCAGTGACGGTAGCGGCAGGCGCAACGGCAGCGGCAGGTGTAACCAATACGTATGTACCGGGTGCACTGCAGGTGACAAAGAGTATCGTACTCGGGGCTCTTGTCGGAACACCGGTGATTCCTGACTTCTCAATCACCATTACCGGACCGTCGTATCCGACAGGGAACACAAAGGTATTCAATACAGCCAACGGACTGACGCAGACATGGGCCAACCTGATTCCCGGTGCCTACACCATTACGGAAGCAGCGGCTGGTGCAGTATGGTCAGAAACCGTTCCGGCTGGAGCAGTGACGGTAGCGGCAGGCGCAACGGCAACGGCAAGTGTAACCAATACGTATGTACCGGGTGCACTGCAGGTAACAAAGAGTATTGTTCTTGTGGATGTAGTCGGAACACCGGTGATTCCTGACTTCTCGATCACCATTACCGGTCCGTCGTATCCGACAGGGAACACGAAGGTATTCAACACAGCCAATGGAATGACGCAGACATGGACCAACCTGATTCCGGGTGCATACACCGTTACGGAAGCAGCTCCGGGCGGCAATTGGAAACAAACTCTTCCAATTGGATCTGCGACGGTGGCGGCGGGCGCAACGGCAGCCGTAACTGTGACCAATACACTTACGGAAGTCCTTGCGGCTGAGAGAACACCAACCCCAACACCTACAACAGGTGTCCTGGGAGCTGTAAAAACCGGTGAATCGGATAATCTGCTGCTGGTTGGAGGAGTATCACTCCTTCTGCTCGCCGGAATTCTGATTGTACTGCGCAGGAAATGGGATGAACTGAACAAATGAACCACTGATTCGCTGACTGTATAGTCAACGGGGGAGGTGCCCGGCATATGCCGGGCACCTCTTTTCTTATCAGAATATGTACAGGAGAATCAGATGTTTTCCTTGTTGTTTTATGTGAGAGTTCCGGTTTCTGCTCCTTAAGAACAGTATCAGCGGTATTTCAGGCGGTGACTCATGTATTTACTGTGTTTTGGAACGATTTTAATTCCGAAAAACTGGAATTAACTGCTGAAGCAATATCGAAAAAACTGCGGCAAATTGGAATCATTCCATTTTGCCGCAGTTTTTCGTTGCTATTCACACATACAGAACATTGTGTTTCCAGTATAATAAAACAACAAAAACAAGTATATATTCAAAAATAGAAAATGAGGATTTTTTATACATGCGCAAACATCATGAATCGATACAACCTCCTATTCAACAAAAAAAGAAGAAAAAGGGCCGGTTCACGGTGCTTTCTTTAAGTAGGACTGGTCTGCAGATTCTGTTTTTCATCTGGCTGCCGTCGCTTTATATCAGTGCTTTTGCGGGTCTCCAGGAACTCTTTAATTCGATTGTGACATTATCATTCTCACTGTCGGCCATTTGGCCGAATCTTCTGGCCCTGGTTGCTATCGTTCCCTTAACTATTTTTGCCGGCCGCTTTTTTTGCGGCTGGATGTGTGCCTTCGGTTCCATTACGGACTGGGTATTTCGACTTTTTTCACGATGGACAAAATCCAGAATCACAATTTCCAAAAAGGCGGATTTTGTCTTAAAGTTCATAAAATATATCGTTCTGGTCGTTCTTCTGCTATTAGGCTGGCTTGCCGGCTCACTGTCCGTTTCGGCCATAAGCCCGTGGGATGCCTTCGGTATGCTTTTTACAGTAGGTGCAGCCCCGGCGCTGGCTTTTGTATTAAAAAGTCTTCTTCCTGGATTCGTTCTCCTTGTGCTGGTTCTTATTGCATCGGCTTTTGTAGAACGGTTCTTCTGCCGCTATCTTTGTCCGATGGGAGCTTTTTTTGCACTGATCCCTATCACTCGGTTTATGTATATAGATAAACCTCGTGACAATTGTGGAAAGTGCCAGATATGCACAAAAAACTGCGCCATGGGAATTCAGTTGAATCAAATGGATCAAGTACAAAGCGGAGAATGCATCAACTGTATGAAATGTGTTGATGTGTGCCCGAGAAAAAATGTAAAAGTCCGCGCAGGAAAAAGTCTGCTGTATCCACTTGCGATAGCTGCAACGATGGTGGCTTTAATTGCCGGTCTCTTTATGATAGAAACAGTCCTTACTAACTCGGCGTATCAATCAATCGGGACAGGAACGGTTTCTTCGGCCATCGAAACGACAGCAACCGGGACAACAAGCACAGTTGCTTCGACTGCGGCAACGGCACAGCCGTCTGCAACGAACCAGGCTGCCGGATCCGCGGCATCGACAACTGCAGCAGCTTCTTCTTCAGCGGCTACGACTGCAGCAGCGGCAACAACGGCAGGTCTTTACAAAGATGGAACATATAAGGGATCGGGTACCGGGTTTCGAGGTACAACTACTGTTCAGGTTACCGTTAAAAACGGACAGATTTCCAATGTTACAGTGATTTCCTATCAGGATGACAGGCAATATTTTGACAGAGCTTTTTCAACAATCTCTGCGAATGTCATTTCAACACAAAGCGGGGCGGTTGATATTGTGTCACATGCCACTTACAGCAGCAATGGTATTATCCAGGCAATAAAGGCAGCATTATCGACAGCGAAAAATTAGACATAGGAGATATTTTTCCTTGGCATCCGCAGGATGCCCATCAGGGCGGCAGTATGTTTGTCGAGGCGACTTTCGCCGGACGTTAGTCCAAGAGAGCCGAGACAAATATACTGCCTCCCCCGGGAACAAGACAAAATTGCTTAAGTTTGATATTATATCCCTGGTATAATTAACTGACATGTACACGAATACGCGTGTTTACATGTGTGTTTTACCGGGAGGACCACAATGCTTGTAGTTTCACATTTAACTAAAAAATACGGAACGACTCTTGCAAACGAGGATTTGAGTTTTTCATTGGGGGCGGGCGAAATCGGCGTCCTTTTAGGACCAAACGGTGCCGGTAAATCCACAGCAATTAAATGCATAATGGGCCTTTTGCGGTTTGCGGGATCGGTTGAAATCGACGGGAATCCCAATAAGAGCGAGACAGCCAAAAGAATTATGGGATATGTTCCTGAGATGCCTGCTTTGTATGATCTTCTCACTGTTGAGGAACATGCTGAATTTATTATTCGTGCATATAAATTAGATAAAAGTGCCGGCGTTTACGCAAACGAAATTATGGAGCGGCTTGAATTGTCAGATAAGCGTAAGAAGCTTGGCAAAGAGCTGTCAAAAGGAATGCAGCAAAAGGTCAGTATCATGTGCGCATTGCTTCCCCGTCCGAAGATGATTCTTCTTGATGAGCCGCTTGTGGGACTTGATCCGCATGCGATCAAAGAACTAAAGGCAATTTTAATGGAACTCCGCGATCAGGGTTCAGCAATTTTTGTATCCACGCACATGATAGACAGTGTGGAAGGCTTGTGGGACAAGGTTTTTATCATGGTAAACGGACACATTGTTGCTACAAGGGACCATGATCTCGAAGAATTAAGCGGAAATGAGAGTCTTGAAGATCTGTTCTTTTCCATTACGGAGGGACAGGGATGAGAGCGCTATCTTATTTGCTCCTGACCAGTCTGAAGAATGCTCTGCGCCAGCTGCTGAAAAAGCCGGCTCTGGTTGTCATATATGTACTGGTTATCTTGATGATGGTATTTGCCATGCTTCCCGGAGGAAAAAGTATTACCTCCCAATCAGATATGACGCCTATTCTGCGCGCGATTGCCTTTTGCATTTTTGGATTTATTACGTACACGAGTATTTCAAAAGGATTGAAGCAGGGGTCGACTTTTTTTGCGATGCCTGATGTAAACATGCTTTTTACTTCTCCGATCCGTCCCCAGTCCGTGCTTCTGTATGGTGTAATAAAGCAGATGGGCGTCAGCGCGATGGCGACGCTCTTTATGTGCTTCCAGATTCCGAACATGCGCAACCTGCTTCATCTGAGCGGGACGGGCATTTTTGCAGTGACAAGCGCATGGTTTATTATCCTTGTCTGTGCACAGGTTGTGTCTCTTTGCACATATTCACTGACGGCTCCTTATCCGAAGCGCCGCCGGATCGGAAATTATGTTATGTATGGACTGATTGCTGCGCTGGTTCTCGGTCTGGGTGTATATCTCCTGTCCCGCGGCGGTGAGATGCAGGCCGTTATTGACTATTTCGGTCTTCCCGTTATGGATTACATTCCTCTTGTCGGTTGGATTAACACCTATATGATGGGCCTGATCAGCGGAGAAACAGTCAGGCCACTTATGTTTTTACTGCTTGCCGTGTTTTTCCCAGCCCTTGGTATTGCTTTGGTGCAGCGTACGGACTCCGATTATTATGAGGATGTATTGTCGGCAACAGAGCGGACTTATGTTACAAAACAGGCGATTAAGGATGGAAAGATCGGTGCCAAAAATATGAACGAGAATGTCCGCACCGGAAAAAGCGGAATTGTCGGAAAAGGGCAGGGCGCCAGCATTTTTTTCTACCGTCATTTGACAGAACAGAGGCGTACAGGGATGATTATCCTGGATAAAGGATCCCTTGTTGTCATTGTCGGTGCAGTCATCGGCGGCATAATATTCAGAAACCTCACAGCAAAAGGCGAAATTACGCCGTTCATATCCAGCTTGATTGCGTTTGCAGCTTTGGCGTATATTCTGTATTTCCTTACTGTCTCCGGTAAGTTCACACAGGAACTGACGCGGCCTTTTATCTATCTGGTTCCTGCACCGGACGTCTTAAAGCTTCTATATTCCAATTTAACGACTGTACTTAAGGCATTGGTTGAAGGCTTGATTGCCTTTACTATTCTTACCGTGCTGGCAGGGCTGCCGTGGTGGTATGTGCCGATGGCTACCCTGACGTATGCCACTTTGTCACAGGTTTATATCAGTATGTCTATTCTGACTCAGCGGATTCTGGGCGGATCAAATTCGAAAGTCTTAAGTACGGTCCTGTATCTAGTCAGTGCCAGCATCCTGCTGGTGCCCGGCGCCATTATTTTTGGCGTCCTGCAGGCGGTTTTTTATTTCAACGGGCAGCAGTTCCTGTTTGTTTCATATATTGCCGCAATTTGCTACAATATAATTATTTCAGGACTTGTCCTGTTTCTCGGGAAAGGTATTCTACGGGAAGTTGAAATGTAAGCTGCAGCAGCAATGTGAAGCGAGGTGCGTATAAATGAAAAATACGGATATTTACCTTCATGGAATGATACTGATGACCACCAGCCACCTGCTTCGGGACTGCTTTCCGAGCCCTGATCAGTATGCCGAAATCAGTAAGACCTATTCTTTTCCGGGCGGAGAGACAGGATGCTGTGCAAATGTCCTCGCAAGCCTCGGGCTTTCGGTAAGACTGGACGGAAATTATCAGGGAAGAAGAACGTATGGACCGATTTTGGAGTATTTCAAAGACCGGGACGTAGATACGTCAAGGCTGTTTGATGCACCGGACTTTGACGGTGTTGAGGATATGGTCATCATTGACAAACACACGCGGACAATTTTCGGCAAGTTCGGCGCGTTCTACGAAAGGGAGATAAAGCTCTGGAGTTTTCCGCTCCGGGAAGATATTGAAGCTTCATTGACGGTAGGAATAGATCCCTTTTTTGCGGAGGCTTCCGAAGCGGCTGCGCAGATAGCCCATGATCTTCGCAAACCATATGTGACGATTGACTGTCCGTATGATGCTCTCCTTCACAGGCTTTCTTCCGTAAATGTAGTATCCAATGAATTTATCAGGGGGAATTATCCGGATGAGGATATTGCCGGACTATTCGCAAAATATACGGCCAACACAGCCGGACTGGTTATTTTCACATTTGGAAGCCAAAAAATCATGTACGGACGCAAAGACGAGCCGGTCAAATACATCACGCCGTATTCCGTCAATATAGTAAGCACATTAGGTGCAGGGGATACCTTCAAGGCAGGTGTTATCTATGCCCTGCACAGGCATATGGACGACGATCAAATTGTGCGTTTTGCAGCAGCGGCAGCCGGTGTTGCCTGTGAGAATTACCCGATAGCCTATTATCCGCCCACTCTCGAAAAGATCCATGAACTGATGAATCGTGCTGTGAAATGATATAAGAAAAAGCAGGTAATCAGCGGTAAATGGGACACACGTTCTACATAGTGTCCATCTTAAGCGTGTCGACAATATTGGTTTTGTTGACGCGGGAGACTGAGTACAGCATTGTCGTAAAGACCAAAACAAATACCAGAAAAATGGCAACTAGGTAGCTGAGCCAAGGTAAGGAAAAAGCAAAAGTATATACGTACATTTCTCTTTTGTACAAAAAATAGGAAATCAGCATGCTGATAGGCAGACCCAGAATCAAAGCTTTGAACCCATAGAAAACGCTTTCAAACCGGATCATCCTGTTAAAGGATGCGGGCGTCATTCCGACTGACCGCAGCATTGCGAATTCTTTCTGACGCAGCGCGACATTGGTAGTGATTGTATTGAAAATATTAGCGATGCAGATGAGACTGATCAGCGTGATAAACCCATACACAAAGACTCCAAGCAGAAACGTTGTTTTCTGGTCCTGTTCGCGTGCGCTTGACACGTTGTAAAGACTGGTCTGGCTGGCCGGGATTGTTTTTGTAATTTCCCGGATCTGCTGCTCCAGTTCTTTGCTGTCGTCCGTCCGGATAAATGTCGCCGGATACACGGCATTGTCCGCCGTGCCGGCTTTACTGACGAGTGCTGCATGAAGGGATTCGGGAATGATAAGTGTTACATTCGAAAAACTATCATAGGTAATACCGACAGGAAGTTCCTGAGTGATCTTTCCTATCGTAAAATCAGTGGAGACTATGTCGGATGCAGGTTCCGCTCCCTTCTCCGCCGGATAGGATGTATCGGTATAGTAGCCGGCAGTAAGAGTGCTTCCCTGAGCAATTGAAAGGACATCGCCGATCATTTTTTTGCCGGTATCATAATTATATTCAACTGCATAATTAATAAGAATTCCTCTGGGATTTTCAGGATTGAGATAATCATCGGGGTTTTCCCCGAGAGACCGGGCATAACCGGCAAAACTTTCGTCATCATAAGAAGAAAGCGTGACATATGTTGTTCCGCCGGTATTCTGTGAATCTTTGGAAATACTTGTACGAATATCGCTTTCAGATATCAGAAACATGCCCTCACTGCTTACTGTTGCGATGCTTTTTGTGCCGGGAAGGGCTGCGATCTGATCAACCACGTTATTGCGTTCGGCTTGTGAAATATTATCAATAGAGAAATAAATATCATAATCAATTTGTTCGGCACTGCTTTGCGCATACATAGTTCCGAACTGAACATAGGACGAGACAGTTAGGAACAGAACCAGGCTGATAACAAGCGATATAATCGTTGCCCGGTATTTTCTTCTGCTGCGGCGGAAATTTTTCATGGCCAGTTCGGCTTCAAATCCGAAAAATCTGCGAAAAAGCGGACTTGTACGGACACTCCGCGAAGTAAGCTTTATCTCCCTGCTTTGCCGGATCGCATCAATCGGCATGATACGGGAAGCCCTTATAGCCGGAATAAGAACGGAGACATAGACGGTTGCAGCGGAAAGCAGGACAGTTATTCCGATTGTCCAGCCGGAAACAATAGTGTGGATTTCTATATTGTTCCACTCCGTCACACTCGCGAAAATAGGCTGAATCAGCAGGAACGTAAATTTGATGCCGAGAATACCGAATAAAATACCAAGCGGGATCCCCATCATCCCGACCAGAAACCCTTCAAAATGAACATGTACACGCTTCTGCTTCCTTGTAGCACCTGCACTTGCCAGAAGCCCCAGATGCCGCGTACGTTCAGATACGGATATGGAAAAAGCATTATATATAAGTGAAACAGAAGCAATAATTATGATCCCGACAATGACAAACACCAGTGTGAACATCAGATCCTGACCGTTGCCGGAATCTGTTACGGCGCAATAACGCAGGTAGGCATCATTGAACTGGATCTGGTCTGAAGAATAGCCCATAGCTGCGGCCTGGCCGCGGATCTGGCTGTAATAATTCAGTGCAGTTTTCTGGTTCCACAAGTACAGATCAACGTTCCCTCCAGCTGAGGAAACAACAGCAGCAGGCTTGCTGACGGGAAAAGCCGTAAAGCAGGAATATCCGGCTGACCAGAAGGATTCAGTAATGGCCGGGGAGATGAAACCCACAATGGTGTATGTCTGTGTTCCGGTTACAGAAAGACTTTCCGGACCCATATCCGTGGAACGCCCCGTTTTCTCATCATAGCTGTAATATTCTTTTGTATAGGAAGAGTCGGAAGGCGCAGGTATACCGTCGGGAAACATCCGGTTGCCCAATTGCAAAGTGACCGTATCTCCGATCGAATAATGTACGCCTGCACTGTCCTTGATTTCGTCCGGCAAAACAATTTCACGATCATTGACAGGAAGCCGTCCGGAGGTTGTTTTGATAAAAAAATTACTAAAAGACGCCTCGTCAAACTGACTGACGTAAAGATATGGCTTGGCGGCATTCCTGGATCTGTCCAGCGGAGCGAAGCCGATTTCCTTTTGCATCATGACATCATTTCCGGAAGAAGCATCCTTCCAGGCAGCCGCATCCGATGCCGGTACATATTTAAAATGAGCGGTCCATTTTCCGTAGTCTGAAATCTCCTGTCGCTGCAGCAGATCCATAAACGATGCGGTAAATGTTGTCACTCCGGAAAGCATGGCGGCCGATATAATGACTCCGAGCACTGTGACGATTGTCCACTTCTTATGGACTTTCATAGTCGAGACAGTAAATGACTGCAGAACGTTCATGAGCGGATTACCTCGTCTTTGGCGATACGTCCGTCGGTGATAGTCATAATACGGTCCGCCTGCAGTGCAATATTCTGATCGTGCGTGATCAGAATGAGAGTCTGGTTATAACGTTTGTTGGAAAACCGGAGAAGTTCCATCACGTCCGCACTGTTTTTACTGTCCAGATTGCCTGTTGGTTCGTCGGCAAGGACAATGGCAGGATTGCTGATCAGTGCCCTTCCGATAGATACACGCTGCTGCTGGCCTCCGGAGAGCTGGTTGGGCAGATGGTGTGACCGGTCTGCAACAGACAGCATGCTGAGGATTTCCTTCAGGTGATCCGGGTCAGGCTTTCTTTCGTCTAAAAGCAGCGGAAGAGTAATGTTCTCTTCCACATCCAATACTGGAATCAGATTGTTGAACTGATATATGAGGCCGATCTGGCGTCGGCGAAATATAGCGAGCTGTGATTCCCCAAGTGAATAAACATCAGCACCTTCAATAAGCACTTTGCCGGAAGTGGGGCGGTCAACACCGCCGAGGATATGCAGGAGGGTCGACTTGCCTGATCCGGAGGCTCCGACAATGGCTAGAAACTCGCCCTTTCTAACAGAAAAAGAGACATCATCAAGCGCGACCACACGGGCATCACCGCTGCCGTATATTTTGCTTACATTTTGAACCCGAAGAATTTCCATGAATATTTTGCCCCCTTGACGTGGCTTGAGATACACTGAATCTATTTTTAGCATAACAGGCAAAAGTGACCGTCGGGTGACTTGATTCGTGACGATATCGTCACTTTATCCGTAAAAATTGATCGTAAATTTGGTTCCTTCCGTTAGCTTGCTGCTAACCGTTATACTTCCGCCCTGTGATGTGATCATACTTTTGGCCATTGCAAGGCCGATACCGACGCTGTCTTCCCCTGCGTTTCTGCCGCGGTAGAAACGTTCGAATATATGAGGGAGATCGACAGGATCAATACCGCTGCCGTTATCGGAAATAATGATTTGTGTATAGAGGGGGTTTTGGGTGCAGGAAATAAGGAGGCTCCCGCCGGCACCGGTATGCTCCACACAGTTTTTTAAAATATTGAGAAGAGCTTCCGCGGTCCAGTTCAGATCGCACGAAAGAGTCATCTCCGTATTATCAATGACAAGTGCCTGCCTGCGCAGTTCGATCGGGATAAGAAGCGGTGCGAGGGCCCTGTTAAGAAGTATGTCCATTTTTACAGGCACTTTATGGAAGTTGATTGTGCCCGCATCCAGCCTGGAAAGTTTTAACAGTGAAGTCACCAGCCACTCAATTCGTTCGAGCTGGGCACGGATGTGTCCGGTGAATTCAATCCGTTTATCTGTTGGAAGATTGGGATCACATAGAAGATCCGTCATTACCAGCATCGAGGTAAGGGGAGTCTTTAGCTGGTGGGAGATATCGGACATTGCGTCCGCCAGTTCGGATTTCTCTTTCTGAAGAGCTTCCGCCTGCACACAAAGCATGATAGTCGCCTTGTATATTTCGCTTTTTAGAATGGAAAGCTCGCCCTCGTCGTGATCCGGAACTTCCAGGTTATAATGTCCGCTGTTAACGCATTTCAGGTATTCGGATAATTTGGCAATTCGTTTGTATCGCCAATTTGCGAAAAAATAGGCAGTCAAAGCAAAAAGGACACACACAATTCCCATAATAACTGCACTTATCCAGGAATAGAGCGCAGAAGCGACAATTCCGGCCATAGAAATAATTATAATAATAACAAAGAAAATACGGAATTCTTTATTGCGAAACCACCGCACAGGTTACCTCCTCTTTGTTCCGATTCGGTATCCCAAACCACGAACCGTTACAATGATTTCCGGGTGTGACGGGTCATCTTCGATCTTTTCCCGAAGGCGCTTGATGTAGACGGTAAGTGTGTTGTCATTAACAAATTCGCCGCCGATATCCCATATCCCCTCCAGAAGCTGATTTCTCGACAATATCTGCCCCTCATGGTTGAGCAGTGTCAGAAGAAGCCGGTACTCAAGTGCTGTCAGAAGGACGTCGATATCATTGTGGTACACTTTTCCCACAGCAGTATTGACCTGCAGGGAACCGATCCGTATCGTACTTCCTCCTTCCGGGCTGCGCTCTGTTCTGCGAAGTACCGTTTTGATGCGCGACAGGAGTTCCCGGAGCCGGAAAGGCTTGGTAATGTAATCATCGGCACCCATATCAAGTCCCATGACAACGTTGATCTCATCATCGCAGGCCGTAAGAAAAATCACGGGTGTCTCAGACACACGCCGTGCAGCACGGCATACGTCATACCCGCTTCCGTCCGGAAGCGTCAGGTCCAGGAGAACCAGATCAAAAGGTCCGTTCTCAAGATGGCTCAATGCACACTGCACAGTTGAACAGGGCGTCACTTTGAATCCCTCGGTTTCGAGGGAGTAGGACAGTCCCAGCAGGATGGATTTGTCATCTTCGACCAATAGTATGTTTTTCATAGACGTATTATAGTACATTCCATGCAAAAACGGATAAGCACCCGGATAATTGGTACAGGAAAATAAGTATGTGCAGGTGGAGGCGGGGCAGAAGCTATCCTCCCGATGAGCTTTTTGAAAGAGAGACTCCGGCTGCTTTATTATGTGCGAATTAATTTGTAATCATTACAAATTGGTGTTGTTTTTTCACTTCATAGAGGTATAATGTAAATATATAAAATGATAGCAAACGAATCGGAAAGGTACCGCCCTGAACATTTGGAGTTGTATCTTTTCGGATCAGAAAAAGGAGTGTATGTATATGCTTTCTGATAAAATTGCCAAACTAATACATGAGCAGATCAACAAGGAATTTTATTCCGCTTATCTTTATCTGGATTTCGCAAATTTCTACAACGTGTCCGGACTGACAGGTTTTTACAATTGGTTTTTGGTGCAGGCTCAGGAGGAACGTGATCACGCGATGCTTTTCACCAAATATCTCCTGAATAATTCCATTGCGCCAAAGTATATGCCGCTTGAGGCACCCACAGGTAAATATGCCGACTTCAATGCACCGCTGCTTGCTTCCCTGGAGCACGAGAGATTTATCACTGCTTCGATTTATGACATTTATGCTGAAGCCAGTGCAACACATGATTTCAAGACAACACAATTCCTCGACTGGTTTGTTAAGGAACAGGGAGAAGAAGAGATGAACTCGGAGGATAATATCCGTAAATTCGAGCTCTATGGTAAGGACAGCAAGGGACTTTATATGCTGGATGCTGAACTGGGTGCAAGAATATACGCACCTCCGACACTCATTATCTGAGTCCCGCATCGACATGGACAAAGGGATTCCATAAAAGACTTATACAAAGTGCGCCGGCCGGTTCTTTTCGTGAAGAACCAGCCGGCGTTTTTTTATGAAAAGTGGATTCAAATATGCCTTTCAATAATAATTTATTGAATATCAATAAAAACATATTGCTTTTCAGTTATTTCAGAAGTATTATAATCCATATATTCGTACGAAAGGCAGGTTCATTTATGCAGGTTACTGGCAAAGCGAGTCTCTCATTTTGTGTCCGGATACTGACAGATGCTCTGATTGTCGGAAATATCGGCACACTGCTGTTTCTGCCATTGGTTCTCCGGTTTCTTTATGATCTCTGGTTAACTAAATCCTATTTTACAGAAGATTACACATTTATGATTTGGTTTCTATATGTTTGCGGGATGCTGACGCTCGCGGTGCTGGTTTTCGGGCACCTGATTCTGCGCACAATTGAAAAGGGGCTGCCGTTTGACTTCAGGAATTCCATGTACTTCCGATATGTCGGCATTACTTTCCTGCTTTTATCCGCCGCTTTTTTTATCAAACTGTTTTTTTATGGAACGATTCTTACGTTTTTCTGTGCCGGGTTCTTTTTGATTTTCGCGCTTCTTGCCGTTATCATGTCTGAAGTTTTCCGCCAGGCCAGTCTGATTTGGGAAGAGCATCAGCTGACAATTTGAAGAGGGAGACGCAAATGCCGATTATTATACGTTTGGATGTGGTAATGGCCCAAAGGAAGATGAGCCTGTCGGAACTTGCCGAGAAGGTGGACCTGACACTTGCCAACCTTTCCGTTCTGAAAAACGATCATGCGAAAGCTATCCGTTTTTCAACACTTGAAGCAATTTGCCGGGCGTTGGAATGCCAGCCCGGAGACATTATGGAATATGTACCTGAAATAAAGGAGGAGCAATAACATGAAATATTTTCGTGCATTACTGGCTTCGGCTCTCTGTGCGGGAGCCCTCGTTGAGTTACTGTTCTGGGGCGGCGCCGGAATTGGATTCACCATTTTGTTTTTAATTCTCCTGGCGGCCTATTATATTGCCTGCGGTTTTCCAAAGGCCGGCATACGGCATACAGCAGAGCATATTGCTCTGGCCGTGATCATTGCAGCCCTTGCTTTATGCTATTCACTTTTTGCCAATGAATCACTCCGCATTCTGAATTTCCTGGCGCTGATATTCCTGATGGGACTTCTGTTCCTGCAGGGAACCGTCGGCAAAAACCTTGCCTGGGATCTGCCCGTCTTTCATGCTGAACTCTGGGCCGGATATTTTGTGCGTCCTTTTGCCTGCATCCCAAGGCCGTGGAAAGAATTGTCGGATCTGCGAAGTAAAAAGAAAGCAGAGTCTGACCATACCGGATCAGCAGCAAAGCGGAAAATTATGTTTCAGGTACTCGTTGCTGTCCTGGCAGCGGTGCCGCTGCTTTTCTTATTAATTTCCCTGCTGGCTGCAGCGGATCCGGTCTTCAGGAATATATTCAGGCCAATCACCGACTGGTTTATGAATCTGCATATTGAGGAAGCAGCCGGTAAAATCATTCTCTTTCTGTTCCTTCTGCCGTTTGTTGCGAGCACAATCTGGAGCTATCGGGATGCATTTGCCGTCAGTGCTTCCGCCGGATTAAAAACTACGATAAAAGTGCCGCTTATCCCCGCGGCATCTGCCATTACCATACTCGCATTGGTCAACGCAGTGTATCTGCTGTATGCCGGCGTTCAGTTTGCCTATCTTTTTGGTGCATGGGGCGGCAATCTTCCTGAAGGGCTGACACCCGCGGAATATGCACGCAGCGGTTTCTTCGAACTTGCATTCATATCCTCTATCAATATTATTCTGCTGTTATGCAGTATCAAGCTGACCCGGCGCGAGGGCAGAACGGGCATTTTGATCCGGTGCCTTTCGACCTGTCTCCTGGCATTGTCTTCGGTCCAGCTTATATCCGCCATGCTCCGGATGCGTCTGTATATTCAGGCTTTCGGGCTTACTCAGCTGCGCTATTTTGTGACGGCATTCATGATCCTGATGGCTGTCTATTTCGTGTTCCTCCTGCTTCGTGAGTTTGTGTCCGTATTTCCGCTCCTCCGGTGCATGCTGTTTGCCGGCGCGGCCGCCCTTGTGATCCTGAATTATTCGGTTCCGGATGCACGGATAGCACAATACAACATCAGCCATTATGAGTCGGGTGAACTGCAGACGCTGGATACGGAATATATTATTAATAATCTTTCGGCAGATGCCTATACTGTTCTGCTTGAGAACGAAAATGCGCTTGTGCAATACGACAGCGGGATGAAGCGGATGTATGCTGATATGAGGCAGCAGCTGGATCCTGCTTATCCGGAATACAGCGGGCGGAGCTGGAAATTGTATAACATGAGCGAAGACAGGTTTGCACAGTATTTTTGAAAATTCATAACATCCGGTAATGAGATGCGGTATACTTTTGCTGAAAAGACCGGCGGGAAAATCCCGGATCTGAGCAGAGGGGTATCTTTATGGGTAAAATTTATGATTTGATTATTATAGGCGGCGGGTCTGCCGGACTATCAGCAGGTATTTATGCGGGCCGCTCCATGCTTGACACGTTGATTCTGGAGAAGAAACAAGCCGGAGGACAACTTCTGAACACCGCGGAGGTTGCCAATTATCCGGGTGTCCGGCACACGACCGGACCGGCTCTGATGCGCGAAATGCAGCTGCATGCCCTTGATTTCGGGGTACAGTTTGCCGATGCGCAGATAGACAGGGTTGAATTTGCCGGCAACATTAAAAAACTATATGCGGGAGACACCAAATACGAAGGGCGTGCGGTCATTCTGGCTACAGGGGCGCTCCCCAGACATATCGGGTTCCCCGGTGAAGAAAAATATACGGGGCACGGGGTGTCCTATTGCTCGACCTGCGACGGGGAATTTTTTGCCGGACTGGATATTTTTGTAATTGGAGGAGGAAATGCGGCGGCTGATGAAGCTCTCTTTCTCACTCGCTTCGGTAAAAGCGTCACGGTAATTGTTCGCAAGAAAGCTTTTTCATGTGCCAAAATAACGGCAGATAAAGTGCGGACCCACCCCAGGATCAAGGTTCATTTCAATACCGAGATTATTGATGTACAAGGTGATGAGCTTATGAAATCGATCACTTTCAGGAACAATAAGACGGAAAAGACCTTTACATACGAAGCTTCAGAAGAGGACCGGACATTCGGCGTATTTGTATTTGCCGGGTATGAACCGGCAACAGCTCTTTTTGCCGGACAGGTCAGAATGGACGAATCCGGCTATATACTGACGGATGACCAGATGCGTACAAGCGTACCCGGAGTTTTCGCTGCCGGGGATCTTCGTCCGAAGTCATTACGTCAGCTCGTTACAGCAGTAGCGGACGGAGCGATCGCCGCAACATCAGCGGACAAGTACGTCACCGAAGAGAAAGACCGGCTTGGTATCAGGGAGAATTACAGCAGGGCGCCTGCAAAGGCAGAGGCCGCTTCAGCTGATAAAGTTCCTGCTGCTCCGGCACCCGCTGCTTCGGATTCCGCCCCGGCTGGGACAAAAGATGTTTCCGGGGAATTTTTTGATAAGGAGTCAAAGGAAGAGCTTCTTGGACTGTTCAGGGAACTGACGGAAGATATGACGATTGTATCAATAGTAGATCCGTCAAAACGCAAATCCCTTCTGCTTCGTGACTTTATCGAGGCGGTTGCCGCTCTGGACAGGCACATTCATATTGAGATTCACATGAAAGATGAGTCGCCGGAGACAGAGAAGAAGATTCATGCGGACAAATTTCCGGTAGCTGCTTTTCTTGATGCGAAAGGTATATATCGCGGAATAAAGTTCCATGGTGTTCCGGCTGACCAGGAGATCCGTTCCTTCGCCCTTGCGATTTATAACCTGGCGGGTCCGGGGCAGCCGATCGACCCCGGAACGGAAGCTAAAGTGAAAGCGGTTAAAGGTCCTTTCAACATAAAAGTATGCGTATCCATGGACTGCCACATGTGTCCGGATGCCGTAGCTGCAAGCCAGCGCATGGCGCTGCTGAATCCCGGTATCGAAGCTGAGATGATTGACGCCTTTTCATTTCCTGACATACAGAAAAAATACAGGATCATGAGCGTTCCGACACTTATAATCAATGATGAAGCCACGCATGTAGGTGGAAGGACGATTCCGGAAATTCTGGAAATGCTTTCATAAAACTTCTGCCCTTTTACAATAGCTGTGTTATTTCCTTTTGAATTTCCATTGGCCTGATTCCCAGGGTTATCAGTGCTTCTGCGATGTTTACGGCCGTCGGCATGAGCCGCCGCGCCGCCGCACGGGCAAGGTCGGTCGTGCTGTTATCTCCAAGGATATCAACCGCTGCAGGAATCAGGTAGTTCTTCTCCAATTTACTAAGGCGGGGACGGGCGCCGATAATTCTCGATCTGAGCTCGGCGTGGGATGTGCTCTGCCGCAGAAGGATGTATTTCTGACTTTCCTCCTGAAACTTTTCTGTGACGGCATACTGCAGCCGTTCGGGCGTATAGATGCGGTACGGGTCAATGCCATACCTCTGTCCCGCTGCTTCCAGGCCGTCAAGTATATTCTGCCCGTACTTCCTGACAAAACGTGCCGTGCTTCGGACGGACAGGTAATAAAAAGTACCTGCCAGTTTTCCGAATGCCCGGTAGGTATCAAGAACGCCCCGCCTGATGCTCAGCTGCAGGACCTTCGGCGACATGTCAAAGAGACCGCCCAGCGGCGTGTCCGGCTTGATAGTAATAATATCGGTTTGCTGCAGCGCTGTATTTCTGATGATCCCCATCCCGCCGATATCGACAAGGATCAGATGTGTATATCCCTTGTTTGCCAGCATGTCGGCTGGCAGATTGTTATAAACACCGCCGTCGATGAATTTAAGCCCGTCAATCACAACCGACTTGAATACGGGAAAGCAGGCGCTTGCCATAAGATAATCATACAGTGTCCCGTCAGGCATATCGCTTTTGAAGATCTCCACAGGTTTTTTGTTTGTAATATCATAGGAAATGACACCAAAATCAATGGGGGACCGGCGAACAAGATCTTCATCAATATATTTCCGGAGGATATCCCGGACCGGCTCCATATCGAGGCCTTTTTGACGGAAAATACTGTGCAGAACCTGGTTGATGTTGCGGACGTCAAACAGGTTGTCCGGATAAGGCAGGTCATCCTCAAGGACAATCGCGTCATGAAGATTCAGTTTACGCCAGGCTTCCTGGGCCAGATGCAGATTGCCCTGGGCGAAAAGGGCACCGTTGATTGACCCGATTGAGGCACCGACAACAGCTCCAATATGAATGTTCATTTTCTCAAGAGCTTTCCAGGCACCTATCTGATAGGCTCCCTTAGCGCCGCCGCCTCCGAAGACAAGACCATATGTGTTTTTGTTTTGCATAAAGGATACCCTGCTTTCCGGACAAAAATAGATCAAATCCATTTTATCACTAAGTCCCCATGCATATTTAACCGGATTGAAAAGTATTCGTTTATATACATTTAAAAAAGATGATTTAATTCGCAAAAATTATGACAATTTGAATGCTGATTCAATGTAATAATATTTTTGTGCAGGCTGTTGAGGCGGTACTCAGGCTTAAACACAAAGACTCACTTGGTTATCATATAACCTAGTGAGTCCTTGTGTTGGAATTATGGGTGGAGAACACAATGGTTATTAACCACTACTTCGACATTGTAAATGCAATTTTAGATTTTGCATAGGTTGAATTTTTTTCATCCCGGTTTATGATGAATAAAACATGAAGCAGTTATAAAGAAAATATTAATAATTTAAATCTGATATGAAATTGCTGAATTTTCCGGCGGATAGATGTAAATGTCCATAAGTACCTCCAAACAGGATATAATACAAATTAGTTATTATATAAACTTATGCGTAATGCAGTGTCAGCGTTTATGTGCAAATTTCAACTGGATAATTCAAGTCGAATTCAGATATAATAGACCTCATTACCGGGGTGACGGGCCAGTAGGCCTACTCGAAGAATATCTGCTCAAAATATGAACAGGAGGACGTGCATATGAAGTATTCATATTTTGCCGTAACCAGGGAGGGACAGGCGCTGGCCGAGCGCCTGCGGGAAAAGTTCAAGGGGGATCTTCAGCCGATATCGGAGATGAAGGCTGCCTATGGTAAAAAGGACGTTCTTGTTTTCATCATGGCTACAGGCATTGTAACGCGTCTTCTGGCGCCGCTCATCGAATCACAGGCTACGGATCCCGCTGTACTGGTTATCGACCAGAAAGGCAAATATGTCATACCGGTTTTGTCAGGGCATCTTGGCGGAGCCAATGATTACGCAGAAGAACTGGCCGGATTTCTCGGTGCGCAGGCAGTAATTACGACAGCGACTGATTTGTGCCAGGTGTTGTCCTTTGAAATGGTTGCCTCTAAGAATAATCTTATGATTGAAAACCTTCCTGCTTTAAAACAAGTGAGTTCCCTGCTTCTGCAGGGTGCAAGCGTGGAACTTCATACCGATCATGAGATTGACTGGGAAAGCCTTGAGCTTGACAGGAATTCGCTGCGTATCCTGCATTACGACCCCGAGGACGAGCGGGCCATTCTTCGCGGCTATCAGATGTGTGCCAAAGAAGACACGGCTGCGGTTTTTCTGACTACAAGGGCCCTGACATTGCGCGAAGACGGTACATATCCGCCGAATATTCTGATTCTGCGTCCGAAAGACATCGTTATCGGGATCGGCTGCCGCTCCCTTGTAAATGAAGAGTATGTGTACCATGCCCTGCAGACGGCACTCGGGCGCCAGAATCTCCCGGAAAGTTCAATCTGCAAGCTTGCTACCACTCCCCTGAAAGCGAAGGAACCGGCTGTTATATCGTTGTCTGAGAGACTGGGAATTCCCGTTGAAATGGTGGACGCAGAGGATATCCGCAAAGTGGAATATCTTTTCATACAGTCGCCATTCATTCAACAGGTAACAAGCGTGGGAAATATCAGCGCTCCCTGCGCCTACTTAGGTTCCGGCAAAGGACGGATGCTTATGGTCCGTACAACATTTCCGGGAGGCGTTACCCTTGCGATAGCACAGGAAAGAAGAACCATCTTTTTATAAAAACGACTCCGGGAACAAGATGAAGAGAGGCAACAGTGATGAGCGACTCTGCGAATGAAGCCCTATGGGAAAGAGCGAAAGCCGTTATGCCGGGCGGTGTTAACAGTCCGGTTCGTGATTTTAACGGTGTCAACCGTCAGCTGGAGAATTCGGACAAACCCATTTGCCCTCTTACTATTGTATCCGGAAACGGAAGTCATATCACTGATGCTGACGGAAACACATATGTTGATTATTCATGCGGCTTTGGCTCAATGATTCTCGGGCACGCTCATCCTGAGGCTGCAGAGGCAATTTCACGGGCTGCTCTCAACGGAAGCTGTTTCGGGATGAATACACCCGGGGAGGTGGAGCTTGCCGAACTGGTCACATCTGCCTACCCGGCCGTCGAGAAGATCCGGCTTGTCTCTTCGGAAACGGAAGCCGCGATGAGTGCAGTCCGCCTGGCGAGGGGCTTTACCAAACGCACGGACATTGTAAAATTTGCCGGATGCTACCATGGACATCCTGATGAACTCCTGGTTGCAGGGGGAGCCGGGTTTCTGACTTCCGGAATACCGGACAGTGCGGGGGTTCTTCCCCAGTCCGTCGCCCGTACGCATGTACTGCAATATAACAATATTGAGGCTATCCATTATTTGTTTTCACACCTGGGTACCAAAATCGCTTGTGTTATTGTCGAGCCGATTGCAGTAAACATGGGCCTGGTTATTCCGGTTGACGGTTTTTTACAGCAGCTCAGGAGCGTTTCCGAAAAATACGGGACGCTTCTTGTATTTGACGAGACAACGACAGGATTCCGGCATACTTTCGGCGGCGTGCAGGGCAAAACAAAACTCAGGCCCGACCTGACGATCTTCGGCAAAATCCTGGGCGGCGGACTTCCGCTGGCCGCATACGGCGGCCGCGCAGATATTATGAACTGCGTTTCACCGTCCGGCCCTGTCCAGCAAACAGGAAATTTTTCAGGCAATCCCGTTTCCATTGCTGCCGGGCTTGCCACACTTACAGTTCTGCAGAAGTCACCTGAAATATACACGCACGTTTTCAGTCAGGCAATAAGCCTGCAGGCCGGTCTGCTTTCTGCCGCGCAGAAGAAAGGGCTGGCGATTCAGGTACCCTTGTCAGGATCCATGCTTTCCTTATTCTTCAGCAAAAATACAGTGAAGAACGAGACGGACGCACAGCACTCCGATCTGCACATGTTTGCCAAATTCTACGGACTGCTTCTGAAGAGAGGCATATACCTTGCACCTTCACCTTATGAGACAATGTATGTTTCGGCAGCACTCTCATCGGAAGATGTCAGCAGGACATATGATGCCATTTCCGATGCCTTTATGAGCTTATAAATCCTGCTTTTTCCTGTTTATTCACGCCTGCCATTCCTGTTTGCCTCGATTGCGGCAAAATGACATGGCTGCTTTTTTTGCGTCCTGCCGGCTATTTCCAGGCTTGTGCCGGGGCTTTCTCAAAAGAAAGCAAAATAACTTTTAACCTAATACTTTATTGAATTCCTAGAAAATGTTTATTTGATTACAAGTGTTTGGTATGATGTACTTGTAAATAGGGGGGCAGACGTATGGATAAGATCGATAAGGCAATTCTACACTTGCTGAACAGCAACGGACGCGCAACTGCTTCAGAAATCAGTCGTGAAGTGCATTTATCCATACCGGCTGTCGCTGAACGGATCCGCAAGATGGACGAAGCAAACGTTATTGAGAATTACACGGTCAGGATTAACCGTGAAAAAGCTGGATGGAACATTATGGCTTTCATTCATGTAAGTGTGGATGACACGGAAAACATAGAGAACTTCAGGGATGGCGTTGCCCGTTACCCGTGTGTACTGGAGTGCCATCATGTAGCCGGCACATATGACTATCTTCTCAAAGTCCTGACTGAAAATATGGCGGCGCTTGATTATTTTTTGACGTATTCCCTCAAAACAATCCAGGGTGTATCAAGTTCCAATACGACAATTGTGCTTTCCACCCTTAAGGAGACGCTGAATCCCTTATAAGGAATCTAATTCATAACACAGGAGGATCAAGACTATGTTTGGCAAAGGTTTTAAATACGGCATGCTTTTGCAGCTGGCGGTTGGTCCTGTCTCGCTTTTAGTTTTTAAGACAGCAGGAGCAGCCGGATTTGGCATGGGTCTTGTTCTGGTTGTCGCAGTGGCACTTGTTGACGCGGTCTTCATTGCTATTGCCGGCGCAGGTGCGGTGTATTTTTTGAAAAATGAAAAAATACAAAGGGCTTTCAAAATAGTCAGCTGCCTGGTATTGGCGATTTTTGGAATCAGTATGATTCTCGGGGCTTTTGATATATCGCTGGTGTCCGGAATCAGTCTTTTCTCGGAGGTGAAGCCTGAAAGTATTTTCCTTCAGGGTGTACTTCTGACTATTTCCAATCCGATGACCATTCTATTCTGGAACAGCCTTATTACGGCACAGACGCGCCGTCACAAAATGAACAGCAGGCATATTTTCTATTTCGGGACAGGCTGCGTCCTTTCGACGGTTGTTTTTCTGACTTTTGTTGCAGCCACAGGAAGCATGCTTAACCGGTTTTTACCGGATACGCTGATACGTGCCCTCAATGTTTTGATCGGGCTTGTACTGATCGGGTATGGCGTTGTCCTGATGAGACAAAAGAAGGCAAAGAAATTAGCCGACTGCCCGAAATAAGCCGGATGACTCCAAACTGGAAAATGCGAATCATAAAATTGGGAAAGAATATTATAGTCTGGTATGTAACTTAAAAACTACTATGCCTGTATTTCACGTGAAATAATACAGTGGTATTATGATCGAACCGGATGGATAGCTGTTTGCTTTCTGCAAATGACCTGCTGGCAAATAGAAGGACTCTGTTTTCGCGCCCGCTTATCGCGGAGATTATGATAGCATGAGGTATATTAATGTTTCATTTCATTCAAATACGTACATCATCAGTTACAAAGAAAAACAGCAAATTGCTTAAGGTGCTGTTTTTTTCACTTTGTTTTACGATTATATTTTCTATGACCGGATGCGCGCCGGCTTCTAAGGTCGCTGTCAGCCCGGGTGAAAGCACAGGCACGACGCCGCTGACACAGGGAATCACAAAAAGTACAGTCGAAAGTTCTATAGCAACGGAAGGCAGTCCTGCAGGAAAAGACGAAACCGCTGCCTCGACAACTCCTTCAGCATCAGAACCGGTGTATTTTTCAGTGAAGGAACTTGAGTTCTATAAAGGAAATGGCAGTGATATGGTTTCTGTAAAATCGGCTGCCTTATCCGGTGATAAGCTCGCAGTACTGATTCAGGTAACCCCGGTATCAGATGAAACTGTTTCAGGTGGTAAAAATGAAAATCCTCCCGGTGTGAATACCGTGAAGAGCATATTTCTGATCTATGACAGTTCCGGCAGCAAGATCTCTCAAATTGACCTGGGATCAAAAATAGATGCACGGAGTACGGTTTTGTGTTCTGCTGTAAATGAGTCGGGCAATTTAGTCTGTATTGCCCAAACCGGAGATTCCGAATCCGATACCGGTACAAAGCAGCTGTATACATTCGATACAGACGGAAACCCCATCGGTGAACCGAAACAAATTTCAAGCATACCATCTTCTTTTTATCCGCAGGGAATGGTTGTTGATTCATCAGGGCATCTGTTCATATTTGCATTTGGCAGAATATTGGTACTTGGCAGTAAAGGAGAAGTGCTGTGTGATATTGAGGATACCAACTTAAAGGGGAACTTCTTTCCGGTTGGTAATACGATGTATGCTGACGGAATCAAATATGACGCGGATGGACTTGGGACATATGAGTTTTACAGCATTGATATCGGGACAGGGACACTTGGCAGCCCGATCGCGATAGGCGGACAATATGCGGATTCCCTGTATTCCAGTAATGGTAAACTCTATACAAACGACTCCGTTGGCCTTTATACAGTTGATTTAAAGACGATGGAGAAGAGTGAAGTTCTTTTGTGGAAAAATACCGGACTGCAGACCGGAGACAATACCAATACATTTTATACCCTTTCCGCAGACAAAATATTCTGCCTGAGTGTAAAATCCGCTTCATATCCGGCCGTTTCCGTCATTCTTTTATCCGGTGAAGCAGAAAACCCGATCAAGTAAACGAAGACAGCAGCTACAGTCATATAAACATCAAACAACCAAAAAGAGACGTCCGGTTGGACGTCTCTTCTATTGATTGAATTTTGATTTCCGGAGTGACCTGAGATAAAGCGGGTTATTACTTCTCCCAAAGCGGGGTGATACCAATTGCCGTTGATTTGGAACGGTCAAAGATGTGAACCATCAGGGGACTGCCGTCTTCCTCGGACATTTTAAGATCGAGCTCGCGCAGCTCAGCCTCGAACGAGTCATACATTTCCAGATATTTTCGGGCTTTTTTGGCTGGCAGAAGCCGGCAGATGATTTGCGTGCCGGTAATGAACTCCACCTTAGCGACTGCATCTGCATCAAATCGCTCATACAGCCGTCCCGCGCTCATCGTACCCCGGATAACGGACCGCGGGCTGTTCGCGACATAGCCTACGTTTCCGATATAGGGCAGGTGGGCAACAATGGCTTCTGCATCATACGGATTTTCCGGTTCCTTCTTCAGGTAGATGATCTGACCTTCCTCAAAAGGGATAAAACCGTAGGCTTGTGAAAAACCGGTAATAGTAAGATGAGCCTTTGTCATAATCAGCACCTCCTTTGCAATGAATATAGGTTGCCTATAAGATATCAAAAAGAAGAAAGAATGTACATCCCAAAGAAAAAACGGTTTGTTAACGAATCAAGGTATTTTTGGCGGAAAGGAAAATTTTTTACGAAGAATGCTATTGAAGTACTCACGGATTTACTTAAAATAGAAGATAGACGGTATATATATTTACCGACGATTTTTTAATCGGAATATAACTTAATTTGTTTAAGAAGAATAATATCAAAAATATTTTTTTAATATGTATATATATTCGAATAACCTCTATACAAAATATTGCAATTGAGGCACAATGATTTGTAGTTTGTCAAGAAATTTTATGAACAGAATTCATGGAGGAGGAAGGAGCACCCGGGATTATTTTCAGACGAAACGATCAAGAAACAATTAGTATAAGTGACTATATTGTCACAGTGAAAGTCACTGAAAAGTCACTTGTCTTTTCTAAAATATAGATAACCGGTACTATGAACAAAAACAAATTATCTTTGGCCATATATAGAGAAAGCGATTGTGAATGAGAAAGAGGTATTGATATGGAGCATTTTAAAAAAACTTCCGATACACAGACAACGCATAGACGCAGGAGACTCCTTTTACAGGGAACCAGTATAGGCCTTTGTCTGGCGATGGGACTTTCCATGGCCGGATGCGGTAATAAAAATAAAAACCCGGTTAAAACAGTTGCAGCCGACGTCGTTTATTTCTCTGCGGCGAATCTTGATTATTATAAAGCGGCAGAGAATGAGCAGAGCAATCTGGTTTCCGTCACTAACTGCAAAGATAAAATTGCCATGCTGATCAGTGTTTATACATATGATGATAGACAGCCGATTTTATACAAGGATGGGGTTGGAACGGTAGCTATGGCTGCCTCCAATAAAGATGAAACAGCCATGGCCGTATCGAATACGGCTGAAACAGCTGCCGCGACTACCTCGGAAACAACCGCAGCGGATACAGCTGCGGACTCATCGCAGCCTGCTGCAGATAACACAGATACCACGGCAACAGATGAGACAATGGTTATTACAGACGAGACACAGGATCCGAACGCATATGTCACACCAACAGCCAAATATATTGTTCTTTTCTATGATAACCAGGGAAAACTGATCTCGCAGGCGGATCTTAGCAGCTCTTTTGATGCAAATACTTCCGTAATGAATATGGCCAGCGATAAAGACGGCAATCTGGTTATCCTGGCACAGTCCTTTGATCAGGTCACATATGAATCCACATTCTTGCTTTTCTCTTTTGATACAGAGGGAAAATCGATCGGGGAGCCTAAAACCCTTGCGTTTGAAGCAAATGACTACCCCAACCAGATGGCAATCGATAAAGCAGGAAACATGTATTTTACCGGGTACGGGGAGCAGGGCGCAACAATTACCGTTCTCGACAGTAAAGGGAATTCCCTTTATAAAATTTCAGGCGGAACAGAAAACTTAAACGGTACCATGTATCAGATCGGCGACAAAATGTATGTCGACGGATATGAGGCCAATGATAAAGAATATAAATACTTGTTCTATCCGCTTGACAGCGCCGCCAAAAAGCTAGGTGAACCGATTGATATGACCAGTCTCGCCGGTATGGGGGGCGCAGGATTCTATGTCGGCACTGACGGCCTCTATTACAGCGACAGTATCGGTGTATTTCAGATCAATATGGAAACCAAAGAGAAAACAGCTGTTTTACTTTGGAAAGATACCGATATTGAGAGCAATATGAATGGCAACCAAAAAGTTATTATACTTTCTTCCGACAAAATCATGCTCGTTAGTACTACATACAGTAATATAAGCATGGAGACGAAGGTGTCGCTGCTCACCCGTGAAGATAAGAACCCCAATGCAGGCAAAAAGATTATTTCAATTGCCGGTGTGGGTATTACATATGATTCCAATGTCCTTTCAGCAGTATACAAGTTCAATACGACGAACACAGAATATCGAGTGGAACTTCATGATTATATGGCGGACCAGACAGTGAACTCGGAAGCGGACTACGCCAAAATTATCAATACAATGAACATGGAAATCCTCTCCGGAGACGGACCAGACATCATTTACGGAAGCAACCAGTCCTTCTCAAACTATGAAGCAAAGGGACTTCTTGTTGATCTTTATACCCTGATGGAAAAAGACACTTCATTCAAAAAGGCAGATTATATCCCGAGTGTTTTCAAGCTCTGTGAGTCCGACGGACATTTGTATCAGATCGGGACGAGTTTTATGATACAGGGATTCGCCGGAGCGAAATCCGTTATCGGAGACCGTAAAGGCTGGACGGTTGATGAGTTCAATGAAATGGTTAATTCGCTTCCGGCCGGCATGGCCCCCCTTGCCAACCAGACGCAGTCAACTCTTCTGACATCGTCGCTGTCTGCCTCGATGGATGCATTTGTGGACAATACCAAGGGTGAAGTTACCTTTGATACCCCTGAATTCTATCAGCTGCTGGATTACGCAAAAACATATGGCACTGATGATGACAACAAGGACGGCGAATATGTTGATGAGCAGACAATGATGCAGAATGGCGAGCTGGCCATGACATCCGCATATATTTCCGACCCGTCCTCCTATGCCCAGTATGTCACCATGGTCGGAGGACCCGTGTCCATAACCGGTTTCCCGTCATCGGATAAGAGAGGCCCTATGTGCTATATGAGCACAATGCTTGCCATATCTGCCGATTCCGGAAGCAAACAGTCTGCGTGGGATTTTGTGAAATCTTTCCTGAGCGAGGAATCGCAGAATAAAGTCGCGGATAATTATCAGATTCCGGTTTTGACATCTGCATTTGAAGCACAGATCACAAAGGCAATGAATCCCGATCAGAACGGCGGCGGGAATATAGTATATGACAAGATGGGCCAGATGGTGCCGATGACGGAAGAAACGGCTCAGGCTTACAGGGACCTGGTCAACAGCCTTGACACCCTTGCCAGTTACGATCAGGAAATTGTCGGTATTGTTATGGAGGAAGTGCCTGTATATTTCAACGGACAGAAGTCGGATAAGGATGTTGCAAAAATCATTCAGGACCGTGTTCAGACACTCGTTAACGAAAGACAATAATTGATTGTGGGGCATGTTACATGACAAAACCGGAAGACAGGGCTTTGAATGTGCAGCGGCTGCGCAAACAAGGGGCAAGAAAGAGAAAGAGAAGGGATTGGCTCGTACATACAGCCTATCTTACTCCCAGTTTAGCGGGAGTTATGCTCTTCTTCTTTCTGCCGCTCCTTGTGATTGTCTATAATTCTTCACTTAAGAGCGTTTCCAACAGTACGTTTGTCGGGCTTGATAACTACACGAATGTTCTGGGCAATCAGGCGTTCGTCCTGGCAATGAAGAATACATTTCTGTTTTCGGCTTTGGCTGTGCCTCTTGCCGTTCTGCTGTCCCTTCTGCTGGCGCTTCTGCTCAATACAAAGATCCCCGGAAGAAGCTGGTTCCGCAGTGTTTTCCTGAATCCGATGATGGTTCCCGTTGCTTCGGTTGTGTTGATATGGCAGGTCTTTTTCAGCTTCAACGGTACGCTTAATTCCTTTTTGGGCGGATTCGGGCTGGAAAAGATTGACTGGATGAAATCAGATTGGAGCCGTCTTGTAATTCTCCTTTTGTTTTTATGGAAAAATCTGGGATATAACATGGTTCTTTTCCTGAGTGCGCTTAACTACGTTCCTGAGGAATTACTTGACTCGGCTAAAATTGACGGGGCAGGAAGCATCAAGAGATTCTTCCATGTCAGCATGGTTTACCTGTATCCGACAATTTTCTTTGTCGGTATCATGTCGCTTATCAACTCATTCAAAATTTTCCGGGAGGTATACCTGCTGACGGGTGCACATCCGGTTAATGCGCTCTACCTCCTGCAGCATTTTATGAATAATGCGTTTGCTAAGCTGGAATATCAGAAACTGTCTTCTGCGGCTATTATCATGTGCCTTGGTATGATTGCCATTGTAGGTGTGCTTTTTATTGCCGAGAACAGACTTGGAAGGGACGTGGAGGAGTAGTATGCATAAAGCGAATGCCCATATATTCCCGGACCCTTCCGATGAAAAATCGACCTGCGGCCCTGTTATTTCCGATGATTCCTCAGAGAACGGGGATACGGTCACCGGAACGTCATATGAAGATTTTACCGGACCGGCCCTGCCGGCGGAAGATGAACCCGTCATCCCCGAAGAGGCAGCAGAGACTCCTCCGTACTCCGCGCCGGAGCGCATCCGTATGAATCCGTTCAGTACGATGACGCGGTCAAGGATTACGTATAATATTTCAATGACGATATTTTTTATTATTGCAAGTATCGTTGCTGTTTTTTCGCTGATGCCGATCGTACTTACGATTCTGAACTCGTTTATGTCGACCAAAGAAATCGTCACAAATTACAGTGCGGTTTTCAGCAGCCTTTCGAGCAATGTATCGGACACCAAAACATATCTGTCCACCGAAGCGCACCTGAAACTGATTCCGGATATGGCAAGCCTCGAACAATATGCGACGGTTCTTTTCAAGAGTCCGACTTATCTGATTAAATTCTGGAATTCCGTTGCCCTTGTCGTACCGATTGTTGTATTCCAGATGGCGGTCGGATCTTTTGCTGCCTACAGTTTTGCCCGTTACCGCAGAAAGAGAAGGGAAGTCCTCTTCTTTTCATACATTATCCTGATGCTTATGCCCTTTCAGGTTACACTGGTTCCCAATTATCTTATAGCTCAGCAGCTTGGCATCCTGAATACCCCGCAGGCTATTATTCTGCCGGGCATTTTCTCGACTTTCAGTGTATTTCTCCTGAGCAAATACATGCGGCAGATCCCGTCATCGTATATTGAAGCTGCAAAGCTTGACGGCGCCGGCGAATGGCACATATTTACCGCGATCTGCATGCCGATGTGCAAAAGCGCACTGTATGCGATGGGTATCCTTTTGTTTATTGATTACTGGAATATGGTTGAACAGCCGCTTGTTCTCCTTACAGATCCGGATAAACAGCCGCTGTCCGTATTCCTCGCTGAGATCAACAGCGGTGAAGTTGGAATTGCTTTTGCCGCATCATTCATCTTTATGATTCCGCCGCTGCTGATTTTCCTCAACGGGGAGCAGTATTTGATAGAGGGAATATCAAGGTCGGGAATTAAATAGCCCGAGGCAAAAAGAAACGCAATGACCCGGGGAACGGTTGGGCACCGTAAAGAAAGCAGAGTGATATCTGCCGCAGCCAGGAGGATTATTATGAAAGAGATCAAAGCATTTCCAAACAGAAAATGGGTTATCAAGGCGGGCATCGCGTTTCTCGTAGTTATGGGGATCCTGACATTTTTCTCGAACACGATAATGAATTATTCGCTTCCGAAGGTTACGGTTGTATATTCATCCGGCGGATCCATGACAACGGCGATCAAAGGTACCGGAACGATAGAGGCGATTACGCAGGCAAAAGTGACTGCACAGGGTGCCCGTAAAATCGACCTGGTCAATTTTGGTGTTAATGAGGATGTAAAGGAAGGGGATATCATCGCCACGTATGCCCCTGCCACCGATGAGGAAAAAGCGGAACTTAAAACAGCGCAGGATACGCTTGATGCTTTGCTGAAGCAGAAAAAAACGGACGATCTTCAAGCCCCTGTATATGATTACAGCATGGATGAGCGTTCGATTTCGGATGCGCAGGAGACACTTGACAAGGCCAATGCCACGCTTGCCTCCGCGCAGGGAAAAGATGCAGCCGTTGCTTCTGCACAGGCTGATATCACCGCGGCGCAGAATAAGATTGATGCGTTGAATGAAGAAATAAGTACGCTGAATCTGACAAGGGATATAAAAGTACAGGCGGTTAAGGATGCAGAAAGCGCACAAACCACTTCCAATTCAGCATTGTTAGAAGCAAAGGCATCTCTCTCGACGGCCCAGACAGCGCTTGCGTTAGACCCCGGCAATCCCGATTTGCAGAAAGCTGTGAATGATGCACAGCTCGTAGTGGATCAGGCACAGGCCGCTGTGGATCAGGCACCCGCCGCGCTCGCGCAGGCAAATAAAGATCTTGCCGCGGTTGATCAGCAGATTAAAGACAAAAGCGCTTCCCTCAAAACAGCCACAGCCTCACTATCAACAGCTAACGACAAGCTTGCTGCCGCCCAGGCACTGCCGTCAGTTACAGATGCAGCGGAATCGGTCAAGATGGCGAAGCGTTCGGTCGACGATTTGAAGAAAGCCCTTTCCGACAAGAAAAAAGCGGACGGAATACAGCAGCAGATTGCTGCAATGTCGGATGAAGATAAAGCGAAAGCACTTAAGGATGCACAGAAAAAAGTGGATGATCTTACTGCACTGTCTGAGCAGACAACCATAACGGCACCCAAAACAGGCAGGATTTCTTCAGTAGTTACAAGCGGGACGGAAACGGCAAAAGGCGATATCCTGGTCACGATTGACGTTGTTGAAGATGGGTTCAAAGTGCCTGTTTCGTTTACAACCGATCAGGTCAGCCAGATGCAAATCGGTATGAGCGCACGTATTGACGGCTGGGGCGGCTCGAATGAAGACGCCGTTGTAGTTTCAATAAAGCCGGACAGTACAGACCCGCGCAACAAAAAGACAGTAATCTTCAAGCTCAATGACCCGAATAATAATTACTGGTTTTCTACCGGTACAAGTATTACGCTTTCCCTCAATAACAGAAGCAAGGATTATCAGTGCATTGTTCCTTTAAGTGCCATTCACGAGGAATCCGGCGAAACATTTGTGTACTCCATTAAGACAAAAAGCAGTCCTTTGGGCGAACGTTATATTGCCGTCAAGGTTCCGGTTACCATTCTGGCAAAAGACGATACGAATGCGGCAATTGATCCGTCAGCCCTGGGTCAATACGGTTCTTCCGTCATAACGGAAACAAATGACAAATCATTCAAATCCGGAGATCAGGTCCGCCTGGCCGAGGGACTATAGGAGGCTGCATAGTGGAGATCAGCAAAGACAAAATAAGGGCATTCTTCAGGAAAGGCCGCGATAACCTGAGCCGCCGTACCCAAAGGACACTCACCGCACTGCCGTATGTTCTGCTCGCTGTCGGAATCGGCCTGGGCATTTTTTCCGGAATCCGTATTTATCAGATCAGGGATTCGCAGAAATCACAGATTGCAGCAGAGCTCTGGTCAGGGGATTCAGGCAAAAAATATCGGCAGATTACATGTTTTGCAGTCGGACAGGTCCAGACAGGCGGCAGTCCGGAGCTTTATCTGTCTCCTGCCGTCAGCCTGAATACACTGGATATTGCGGCTATACATGCCAATCTTAATAAAATTGTCCTTGCAGCCTCCGGTCAGAAGGAAAGCACCAATAAAAGCAACACTACTTTTTCCAAAAGTAAAGACGCGCGGCTATGGATCGATGCTTATTCTGCCGAAGCGACATGTACGGTTGTTCACGCGGCGACGGATATTAAGCCGGAGGTAAGTGCTGAGGTGACCCTGACAGGTGTAGGCGGAGATTATTATCTCTTTCATCCGCTGACACTCATCGGCGGTGCCTTCCTTTCGAAAGATACACTCGATTCCAAGAAAATTGTTCTTGACAAGGAACTGGCTTTCAAACTTTTCGGTTCATATGATGCCGTAGGGTCGGAAGTTTCCATTAATCAACGCAAATACACAGTTATCGGCGTTGTGCAGCACGGGGATACAAAGATCGATAAAAGCACATCCGGCGATCTGGTACATGCTTATGTTCTTTTCGATGAACTCAGCTTTCTGTCGGCCGCCGTAAATCCGGGCAGTATTTCGATGAACGGAGATGTATCGGCCGGCGGGATGAAAACAGATGCTGCAGCTGCTTCCGACGCAAATCCTGCAGACCCTTCGACATTGGCCGTATTATGTTACGAAGTGGTTTTGCCCGATAAAATCGACGGGATTGCCATGCAGAATTTCAGGAGTTCCATGGAAACGGCAGGCAAAGTTAATAAGAATTTCCTTTTTGTCGATAACACCAATCGATTCTCTTTGTTAAGACTATATGATACTGTTTTCCCGGTTGGAGAAAACACAGTGATAAGACAGCAGTATAAACTTCCGTTCTGGGAACTCTCGGCCGGGATGGCAGAATCCGTCTCGGTATTCTGGTGGGTTGCCGGTATGACGGGGCTTGCGGCAGGACTTATATCCGGGCTGGCGATATATGCCGGCAACCATAAAAGAAAGGGATTAGGGTTATGAACACATCCGGTCTGGTACATCTGTATTACGGAGACGGCAAAGGCAAAACGACAGCGGCTATGGGACTTGCCGTGCGTGCCTTTGGCGCCGGTTTTGATGTTCTGGCGGTACAGTTCCTCAAAGACGGCAGTTCATCGGAAATTGCCGTGCTCAGGGACCGGCTGGGTATACCTGTCCTTGCAGAGCAGATAACATCCCATATGTCCAATAGAATGACCGATGAAGAGAAAGAAAAAACACTCGCATGCCACGGACGGATATGGCAGAAAGCTATGGATTGGGTTGGAAGATCCCAATCTTCCAACGATATCGGCGAACCTTTTGCTGATATCAGGGAACCTTTCTCCGGGCGGATTCTGATTCTTGATGAAATATTGGGTGCCATTGAAGCAGGGCTTTTCCCGGAAGAGAAGGTGCTCGCATTTCTCGACCGGCGGCCCCCGGATCTTGAGGTTGTTCTGACGGGACGCAGCCCGTCCCCTGCGTTGATGGAAAGGGCGGACTACCGCTCACAGATTGTCTGCGCCGGACATCCGTACAACAAGGGAATCGCAGCACGAAAAGGAATCGAATTCTGATGGAGGCATATAATGATGATTAATAAAAAACAATTAAAAAAAGCAGAGACCTCCGAAGAAAATGAATATATGGATGTTCGTCCGGAGGAAATGGAAAAAGAGAGTTTTGCGATCATTACCCGTGAGCTTCATAACCGGAAAATCCGGATATCCTATGAACAGGCGCCCGTGATTCTTCGCTGTATTCATACCTCGGCGGATTTTGAGTATGCCGGAAGCCTGCGCTTTTCGAAGAATGTGATTTCACTGGCCAACGAGGCGCTTTTAGCCGGATCGAAGATCATAACCGATACACGCATGGGCTATTCCGGCATTAACAGGGCGGCAGTGAAAAACAGCGGCGGAGAACTGCATTGCGATATGGATGATCTTGAGGTTGCTGCGGAGGCAAGACTGAGGGGATTGTCCCGGGCTGCGGTCAGTATGGAGCGTGCCTGCGAGGAAGCCCTGCTGCTGCAGCAGAATGCGGATTCCAGACCGTTCATTTTTGCAATCGGCAATGCGCCGGCAGCCCTTCTGGCGCTTGATGCACTGATGAATGAAAATGAGAAATTCCGCCCGGCACTGGTCATTGCAGTTCCTGTCGGATTTGTAAATGTCGTTTATGCCAAAGAAACCATTCAGGACACTATGGACCGTCTCAGGATTCCATACATTCTGGCTTCCGGACGTAAAGGCGGAAGCAATATAGCAGCTGCGATCGTCAATGCCCTGCTTTTTCAAGTTAAGAATCAGACACCGAAGAGATAAGGCCGGCCGGATCAAAACAGGTGGAACGAAACAAAAGAAGCGAAGACCTGCAAGGGCTTCGCTTCTTTTCTAAGATAACTGTACTTTCATTTGTGAAATCACAAACGCCCGCGCGGCGGGTATACAGCCGGCGCATCCATGATGATATGCGGCCAGCCTTCCGGTGGACAGTCAGGCACCGGAGAATAAAAGCCTTACGGCTTTGATTCCGACAGGAATTGTGACACCGGGTCATCGATTTTGCAAGGCAATCCTACAAGCTCGATTCCGGAAATGATTGGGTCTGCAGCCCTGAGTTTTCGCAGAAGTCCATATTTCTGACGGCCCATCAAAGGGTTATAGGGGAATGGTTTATCGAGGGGGGCATACTCTGCGAGATATTCTTCGAGCTTTGCACAGAATGCATCTTCCGGTTCGGGGCCTGCGGGGACCTGGATTTTGATGCCCAATATCGGGTTCTCGATGCATATGCCGGGTTTCTCCGATCGACAGGTGAATACAACCCGCTGGTTTTTATATCTTTCAAACCGGCGGATCAGGTTAAGGCCTCCGACAATATTTGAGTCTTCGGAATATCCGCATTTTGTACAGATCATCAGACCGGGCAGGAAGCGATTACTGCCACTGCAGTGCCCGCAGGCAGGACATGTCTGAAACAGGCGTGTTGAGCTAATGGATATCGGCTTGGGAAGTCCGGCTTCAGCTGCCTTATAAGGAAGAAGCGAGCAAAGCTGTTTGTAATCGGGAATGGTCAGCGAGGCGATTTTCCCATGCGAAATCATGGACGGCTTCTTGTTTTTTCCTGCGGGTGTCGGCGCGCGAAGAAGATCCGTACGGCGTGCAAGTCCTTCAAAAAGGATCTGGCTGTTATTTTCTTTGGCTATCAGGATGATTTTATTAGCCCAGAGGTGAAGCCTGGCTGTTTCATCGCAGGCGTCGACCGGTTCTGTGAGCCGGAAAGATTTCTGCTGGGATGAGTCGGGACCGGAGATCGACAGATGAAGAGGACAGTCATAGCCTCTTGTAAGGCCGAGAAGAGTCTGCGTTTTCTGCTCGGGCGGTGTATTCTGTGAAATACTTACGGCAAGGTAAAATTTGCTGCTTCTGCAGAAGATTCTGGCAGTGCGGAAACATGCCGGGTCTTTGGCTGCATCATCGAGGAGGGCAGCCTGCTTTTTTCCGCAGGCGAGAGGGAAAATCAAATATCGTTCACGCTGCTTACGCGTCTCAAGATAGGCCGCATTTTTCGCAACATACTTAAGGGCGAGGCGGTGGGATTCCGTGTAGGTCCGGCGATACTCGCTTGATGCAGGGAAGAGATAGACCTTTGCATAGTATTTTCCGGTCAGTTCATCCCGCAGAAAACAGAAGTCGCGTCCCGTGTCATAGCGTCCAAATAGTAATGTACGTGGTGACCGGTATTTGGAAAGTGCAGCCACAGCTTTTGCAGCGGATGGACTGGCGCTTGAAAAAATCCCGTCAATTTCTGCGTCATCTGTGTATACAAGAGGATACGAGGTCTTCCTCGTTGTGGAAAGGGAAAGATAACTGCCGATCAGCATAGCAAAATCAAGTTTGAGGGAATCCTTGAAAGGCTGCATTTCAAATACATTCAGGGAGGAAAGTGCGTCTTTGTCAAGAAGCTTCATCAGTTCAAACTGGGTTGGAAGCATGCTTAATGAATGTATGTCCTCGACGGCCGGACGGTACCGGTCAAGAAGATACTGAAGCGCTTTCGCATAGCGGTCCATAGTAAGAAGCAGAAGACTGCTCTTGGTCTGACTCGGCATGAAAAGTTGGACAGTAACCGTTTTGGTAATCATATGCTTTTCCTTCAGAATTCTTCTGTGCAATATCACATTGCAGTATTACTTTAATTTATAATATGTGATATTGCTGTTGACAGTCAAAAATATTTTAGGTAAAATTGGATTACCTTTGAAATACATGTATTCGTATAACAGTAATTAATAATAGTCAATGGTGACGGACTTACCCATCGACTCAAGAATCTCCTTGAGCTCAGTGATTCTCCGCAGCTTCAGATTCAGCTCAAGGGGTAGATTCGGATTGCGGTACGCCGGATTGGATGCTTTACCTACGAAGATGTGAACCTGAGTACATTCATTCATCAGCAATTTTGCCAGAGCGGTAGCCCCATCTTGCCGCTTTTCGTCGAAGCCTGTAGCTCCCCCTACAGGCTTCTTTTCGTCTTCGAAGGGGGTAACGGTATGTGTTGCCAGACTCCATTTCATATATTCAATTGTTGTGCCCAACGTAATAATCCCTTCCGTAACCAGATCAATGCCTTTCATATAAGAGATGGGAGGCACATTGGGATCGGGGTATTCAAGCTCCATCTCAAGCTTCTTTTTGGTAATACGGCTTACGATCTGTGCAGTTGTTCCTCCGCATACTACTTTCCTGCCTTTTTCACTGAGGAAAGCACGAACCATTTCTTCATCGCGGGAAGCGTCCTTGGGAGGGCCGATCATCAGGGCTGCCGGAACGGGTTTTCGTATGGCAAAAGCCATTACGGTCGTATCATCCCCGGGTTTTCCCTGATACAGGCAGTCGCATGCACTTGTTAAAAGGGTCGATATTTGTACCGAGGACATGTCAGGTGTTACCGAGCGGTCGAGATATTCCGTGATGTTCTCGTGCTGCCAGCCAAGGTTCAATAACTTACCGACCCCTGCGTGGAGGGCGCCGTCGGAAAAAATCACGATACGGTCTCCCGGCTGAACCGTAAATGTCACTTCGTTAATATTTTTATCCGCGATTTTCTTGGAAATCCGCGGCAGAGGCGTCGCATGTCCTTTTCTTAATAAAACGGCGGCAGGATTATCGAATTCCGCAAGATAGGCACGGCCGTCGCTGAAAATCTGGAGGATGCTGAAAGTGGAGTAGGCGATACCGCGTACACTGCACACAGGCAGAGTACTGGCAACCGTTTCGATTACTTCCTCAAGCTCTGCACCGGATGACATCATGCGGGATATGATCCGGGAAGTCATTGTCGCCAGAATATTGGCTTTAACGCCGCTGCCTAATCCGTCCGCCAAAACAGCCAGAATGAAGTCCGGCGTGCGGATAATATCCACATGGTCGCCGCATAATTCTTCTTCGTATTTGTTAAGGCTTTCGTAAGCGGTCTCAACGTAAATGGACATTGCTGTTAATCCTCAAAATACTCTATTGCTCGCTCATTTCATCCATAATGGATTTTTTGAGTTTCGAAAGGGCCGTCTTTGTATCCGCGGTTGTCTCACCAAGAAGGCTGGCGATTTCCTGGGCTACACGCATCTGTTTATCAATGACTTTCTGTGCAATATCAACCGTTTTTTCATTGACGCTCATTCTCTCGGATTTTTGTTTTTCGTGTTCAGTTATGTCCTCCATAAGGATTAAATAACTGTCATTATCGCGAAGGGCGAGAACACTTTGCTTTACGATCAGGCCGAGCCGCTCATACTGCACTTTTTCGCCAAGGATATTTTTAGCGCCGGAGAGCATGCGGGCATAAATATCCGCTTCCAGAATATCAAAAATCGGATCTCCCCTGTGCTGATCGAGCATCGGGCCGAGGAGTTTTCTGGCGGCAGGATTATATTCCTGAATACAAAACGATGCATCTGTCATGATTATGGCATTCGGGCTGGAGTCTACAATCAAATTCGACAGGCTCTCGGCCTTTTCACGGAAAAAGGGAAGGCACATTGTAACCGTAGCTTTCCCGTCAATAACAGCCTGCGCTTTGGCACGGCAGGAGGAATAACCGCAGCAGCCGCAGTTGAGCTCTTTGTCCGGACTTGTTTTGCCCATGGAAAGCAGTACCTGGTGTATTGCTTCGTCGGAAGCCGGGACTCTGTGCGGCGAAAGATCATTGTAAGCCGCAGCGAGTTTGACGCGCGTGCCTTCTGTCATGGAAGCCTGCCCTTTCTGCTGGGCAGTGACATGCCTGATTACATGTTCCTTTGAGGTGAGCCGTGTTGTTTTGAAAGAAGCCATGCCGGGTCCGGCCGCGCAGGAACCGGGGCAGACGGACAGCTCCAGAAAATAGTTGGAGATACGGTTATCCGCAAGCGAGTGAAGGATTTCCATGCAGGCCTCAATGCCGTCCGCACTGACGCAGTTATATATGCTCCTGTATTCCGGAATAATATTCCGGATGATGCCTCCCGGTACCGGATAAAAACGGGGGAGCGGATTTTTCATTGTGCGTGCTTCGGGATCCTTATCATCAAAAGTCACATTTTCATCGGCAAACCAGAGAGCCAGATCGTCAAAGGTAATTACCGCACTGACGGCATTCTCACTGGTGGGAAATTGTGCCTCGTGTTTTTTTGCGACGCACGGGCCGATGAAAACCACTTTTATCCGGGGCCCGTAGATCTCACGAAGCATGCGTGCATGGGTAAGCATCGGTGAGGCAACCGGGGCGAGCTGGGGAATGAGCTGCGGGAAATATTTTTCGACCAGCAGTACTGTTGAAGAACAGCAGGTGGATATAATGTTTTTCATTTTATGTTCGCGCATGATACGTTCATACTCGCGCGTCACCGCATCAGCACCGACTGCGGTTTCCTCCACATGCAGGAACCCCAGTTTTTTGAGTGCTGAAGTCATCGCAGGAAAGTCCTGGTCGGGAAAAGCGGCAACAAAAGAAGGTGCCAGGGAAACATACACACGTTCACCGCGCTGGATCATATCCTTAACATCGGGCAATTCACTGTTGATGTGTTTTGCTTTCTGAGGACACACGGAAAGGCAATGGCCGCAGTATATGCAGTCAGTGTCAAGGATCTCAGCCTGGTCATGTTTAAAACCGATTGATTTTACAGGGCATTCCCGCAGACATTTATAACAATTTTTACAATTAGCCTTGGTAATTCGCAAAATATCCATTAGGTCCTCCGAGTTAAGTGTACTCATTTCTAAATGGAATAGCAACGAGGACAAAGCATGGAGAGATACTGCGTCAGGATATTATACCGACAGGAAGAAGCCCTGCCTCGCGTATTACCCTGTCAAAAAAAGCGTCGACAGTGTCCGGGCTGACACTCTGTACAGCGCCGTCGTCGACCCGCACACATACACCCTGTTTGCATTCGCCGACACAAAATGATGCCTTCATGATGATTTTTTCCTCAAGGCCTGCTGCCTGCACCCTGTTGGTTATACCGTTTAAGACAGCGTAGGAACCTTTTATATGGCAGGCGGATCCGATACATACATAAATATCCATTTTTATTTCCTCTCTTTCGTGTCAATCAATCTTTTCTGCAGCTGCCTTGTAACGGACGTGCATGATGTGGTGCACATCCTCAACAGACAGATTACGGTAGATGGGGGCAATGATCGGATTCTCATCGGACCTTTTCAGCAGGCAAAGTTTGTCGGCCCTGTAAAGGCCCATAGCCCTTGCTTTTCTTGCAGATGCGGGCGATATCGGCTGTCCGGCCCCGCTGATACATCCCTCCGGGCAGGCCATGACTTCGACAAAATCATAATAGATTTCGCCGGCCTTTATCTTTCGCAGGAGTGTGTCTGCATTTTTAAGTCCATGGACGACAGCGATCCGGCAGGGTTTGCCGCAGATCTGGACGGTCACTTCCTTGAGTTCCATTTCCCCGCGGACGCCCGTAAACTCAATCTCGTGAAGGGCCTGCGCAGAACGGTCCTGCAGGGCACAGCGAAGAATCGCCTCAGTCACGCCTCCGGTTACACCAAAGATAACGCCTGCGCCGCTGCCTAATCCGTATGGCATATCGGGAGCTTCCGGTTCGATTTCCGAAAAGAGGATGCCGGCTTCCCTGATCATCGATGCCAGTTCGTGAGTGGTAATGACAATGTCGACATCCCTGTCGTTTTCAACAACGAATTCCGGGCGTCCGGCCTCGTATTTTTTGGCTGTACACGGTGCAATCGACACGACAACCGTGTCTTTATGCGGTGCGGAAGCATCGGTGTTCCTCAGCTCTTCACGGGTATCCCGCGCCTGCTTTTTGAGGATGGCGCCGAAAATCTGAATCGGGGATTTGGTGGTGGAGAGGTTGGGCAGGAATTCGGGGTGGCGCATCTCTACAAAACGCACCCATCCGGGGCAGCAGGATGTGAAAAGAGGCAGATTCGTGCCGTTTTCAAATCGGTCGAAAAATTCCTTGCTTTCTTCAATGACCGTCAGGTCTGCACCGACCCTGGTATCATACACTTCATCAAATCCGAGCTTGCGGAGCGCGGCGCAGATCAGGCCCATCGAGTTGCGGCCGGGCTCAATTCCGAATTCTTCCCCGATTGCGACCCGGACGGCAGGCGCAACCTGGGCAATGACGCGTGTATTCTTTTTGCGAAGTACGTTCCATACTTTCTGTGTGTCGTTTCGAATTACAATTGCCCCTGTCGGGCATACGGAAGCACATTGCCCGCAGTTGACACAGTCGGTCTGTCCGATCGGGCGGTTGAATGCCGGCATGACTTCCATCTTTGAACCGCGGAATGCGAAGTCGAGAATGCCCATGCCCTGCTTCTCGGCGCATGTGCGGACACAGTCACCGCAGAGGATGCATTTGTTCGGGTCACGGACAATTGCCTGGCTTGATGTGTCGATTGCACGGATCGGCAAGGTATTGGGAAAACGGATGTTTTTGATGCCGAAGCGTCCGGCAAGTTCCTGGAGCCGGCAGTTGCCGCTCTTTTCGCAGGTGGTGCAGTCGCGGCAATGGCTTGCCAGAAGGAGCTCGAGAATCATTTTTCTGTGCTTCTGCAAGGCAAGTGTATTGGTTTTGATCTCCATCCCGTCTTTCGGAGGCGTGGAACAGGAAGCCTGCACGCCTCCCCATTTATCTTCGAAAACACACAGGCGGCAGGCACCGTATACAGACAGCTCGGAATAGTAGCAGAAGGTCGGCATGTCGATGCCTGCCCGGCGTATAACCTGCAGAATGTTGGTTTCCTTATCGAATTTGACATGTTTACCGTCAATTATCATGTTTCCCATAAGTTATTCCTCCCTGATGGCTGTAAATGCGCAGGAATCCACGCAGGCACCGCATTTGATACATTTCTTATTGTCGATACTATAGGGGGATTTGATCACGCCGCTGATAGCGCCGGCAGGGCATATCCGTGCACATTTGCTGCAGCCGCGGCATTTCTCCGGCTCGATTGTATAGGTTTTGAGCGCCTGGCAGACATGGGACGGACACTTTTTGTCCACCACATGTGCAATATATTCATCGCGGAAATATTTGAGTGTGGAGACAACCGGACCCGCCGCACTTTTTCCGAGCCCGCAGAGTGCTGTATTGGTTACGGTATCAGCGATTTCCTCAAGGATATCCAGATCTTCCAGCGTCCCTTGTCCTGTGACGATCTTCTCGAGAATCTCAAGCATGCGCTTTGTTCCTTCACGGCACGGGACACATTTGCCGCAGGATTCATTCTGTGTAAAGTTCATAAAGAAACGTGCAATTTCAACCATGCAGGTGTCTTCATTCATAACAACGAGACCGCCTGAACCGATCATCGCACCGACGGATTTCAATGAATCAAAATCCAACGGAAGATCGAGGTGCTCTTTGGTAAGGCAGCCGCCGGACGGACCGCCTATCTGGACAGCCTTAAGATCTTTACCGCCGCGTACTCCGCCGCCGATGTCATAGACGACTTCGCGGAGGGTTGTGCCCATAGGGACTTCAATAAGGCCTGTATTGACAACGTCCCCCGTGATGGCAAAAGCTTTGGTGCCGGGGGAAGTATGGGTGCCTAAGCTCTTATACCAGGCGGCGCCATTTTGTATGATGAGCGGAACGTTGGCATACGTTTCCACATTATTGAGCACGGTAGGCTTGCCGAAAAGCCCGTGTTCTACCGTTCTCGGAGGCTTGACACGGGGCATGCCGCGTTCACCTTCAATGGAAGCGGTAAGTGCCGAGCCTTCCCCGCATACAAAAGCGCCGGCTCCGGTATTAATGTGAATATCAAAATCAAACGAAGAGCCGAGGATGTTCCGGCCGAGAAGTCCGCACTCTTTGGCACGGGCAATTGCCGTCCTCAGGCGGGCGACAGCCAGGGGGTATTCTGCACGTACGTAGATATAGGCCTCGCCTGCACCGACGGCAGCTCCGGCAATCATCATGCCTTCGAGCATCAGATGCGGGTTGCCTTCCATAACGGAGCGGTCCATAAAGGCGCCCGGGTCTCCTTCGTCACCGTTGCAGATGACATACCGTACCGGTTCTTTTTGTCCGCGGACGGCGACCCATTTGCGTCCTGTCGGATATCCTCCGCCGCCTCTGCCGCGCAGACCGCTGCTCAGGATCTCATCACAGACTTCCTTGCCGTTCATCTCGAAAAGTGATTTGACCAGCGCCTCGTATCCGCCATGTACAATGTATTCCTCTATGGATTCAGCGTCCATGCGGCCGCAGCCCGAGAGAACATGCCGGGTCTGTTTCTTGTAAAAAGGAATTTCTTCCTGTGTAGGGTAGGTTATGCCGTTTTTCTGATATAAAAGCCGTGCAACGGGTTTGCCGCCGATCAGTGTTGTCTCAATAATTTCTTCCGCGTCCTCTGGCTTTACTTTAAGGTATAGCCACCCGGATGGCTCGATACGGACGAGCGGGCCCATTTCACAGTATCCATGGCAGCCGCTGCGCTTAAGTCCGATGGAATCTTCCTTTTCCTCAGTCAGTTCGACCTGCAGGGGCAGGTTTTTTTCGGTGAGGAGGGCGGTCAGGCGGTCATATATCTGCATCGCCCCGCCTGCCACGCATCCGGTACCGGCACATATCAGGATTTTTCTTTTCTGGGCCGCAAGATACCGGCTGTAATCATTACGGGCGGCCTCCAGGTCGGCAGGTGTTTCAAAAAACTTCATGCTGTACCTCCTGCGGTTCGGTTTTTGCCTGTGTCTCCAGGTCTGTTAAAAGGGCGGCGGCTTTTTCCGGAGTCATTGCGGCATATACGGTATCATTTACCATCAGGACGGGTGCCAGTCCGCATGCTCCAAGGCAGGACACCGTCTCGACCGTGAAAAGAAAGTCGTCAGTTGTATGTTTTGTTTCGGAGAGACGGAGCCTTTTGCGGATCTCAGTCAGGATAGGAATTGATTTCCTGACATGGCAGGCTGTGCCGTCACAGATCCGTATTACATATTTTCCCTTGGGGTTCAGCGAGAAATTCTCGTAGAAAGTAGCGATGCTGTAAATCTTCGCTTCACTTATGCCAACTGCCGAAGCGGTATAGGTCAGGAGTTTCTCCGGCAGATAACGGAATTCGCTTTGGACATCCTGCAAAATGGCAATTATGTGGGTCCTGTCATAGCTGTGGTTCTGTAAAATGGAATCCAGAGCAATTTTTTGATCGTCGGTCATATGTACCTCCTCTTGTTGTTTCCGGTTAAGCCTCTATAAACATTCTTACCTATCCTGCCGGGGCGGGCAAGGAAGTGATACGGGCTAAAATTTCGGAAAAATATTTGATGTCATTATAGATATGGTAAAAATCACGGAAAGGGTCAGACTGTATCGTGCGGGCGTGATTTTTGGGTCTGAATCTGATATGATAACGGGGATAAGATTTTGTAATCCGGTTTTTTGCTTTGCTTAAAACGGAACATAATATAATGTATTTATAATTAAATGCCTTTCGAATCAAGGCTGACAGGATATCTAGCTGCATTTTTTAGGAGGAATCCCGATATGACCTTCAGGCAATTTTCTGTATCTGCTCAGGCAGTGACTCCGGAATACCGGATTGGCGTACTGCTGGTATTTTTCGCTTTCCTTCTGTCAGGATGTAGTTTGACTCCGGTTATATCCGGATCTTCAGCCGCGGCCACTTCGACCGGGTCAGTCTCGTCTGCAGCGACGGCAACGGCTGACTTTTTTGCGATGGATACATATATGACGATTACAGCGAACGGAACCGATGCGCAGGCAGCGGTCGATGCGGCCCAGGCTGAAATATATGTGCTTGAAAATGAACTTTCCAGAAATCTCCCTGCAAGTGAAATCAGTAAAATCAATGCACAGAGCGGGCTCGGACCGGTAACGGTTTCGCAGGAGACTTTTGACATCATTGCCGATGCAGTTGCCTATTCGGAAAAAACGAACGGAGCCTTTGATATTACGATTGCTCCGGTTATGGATATCTGGGGTTTTACCGACAGCAAATTCCGGGTGCCGACGGCAAGTGAAATCCAGGCGGTGCTTCCGCTTGTCAACTGGCAGAAAATTGTTCTGGACAAAACGAAGCTTACAGTCGAGCTTCCCGTCAAAGGGATGGAGCTGGATCTGGGCGGAATCGCAAAGGGATATTCTTCGGATAAGGTTCAGGCAGTCATGCACGGATACAATATCACATCAGCACTTATTTCCCTTGGCGGAAATGTCGCCGTATTCGGAACAAAAGCGGACGGCGCGCTTTGGAAAATAGCTATTTCCGACCCGGCGGCGCCGGATTCTTATATCGGGGTCCTTACAGCGACGGATGTGTCCGTGATTACTTCCGGAGGATATGAGCGGAATTTTGTACAGAATGGAGTCACCTACATTCATATCATGGATCCGGCTCTTGGCACACCTGTGCAGAGCGATCTTCTTTCCGTCAGCATTGTATCTGCGGACGGGGTGCAGGGCGACAGTCTTTCCACCGCGCTTTTTGTAATGGGAAAAGATAAGGCGATTGCCTACTGGCAGGCGCACAAGGATTTTGCGTGTATCCTGGTTACTTCGACAGGCGAAGTTTTTGCCAGCACGGAACTCAGGAACACGTTTTCACTTATGGATGCAAAGAGATCCCTGACCTTTTTTAATTAGTAAGCCGGAAGGATATCCGTAATGAATCTGAAAAAGAAAAATCAAACGGGCTATGTGCCCCAATACCGGTTCAACCGTTTTGATGCGGCTGTTATGCTGCTTGTTGTACTGATCGCTGCTGCTGTGGCAATCCAGCTTTTTCAGACTGCACAGAAAAGCATAACGGCGACTTCCCATCTCGAAGCCGTTCTCACGGTATCGGGGGAAGAGGTCTGGAGGTCGAACCTCTCGGATGTAACAACGCCGCAGACGCACAAGGTAACGGTGTCTGCCGGAAGTCTTACCGTGCTTGCCGAAGCAGGAAAAGTCCGCGTAGCTTCATCGGACTGCCCGGATCAGATATGCGTACATACCGGCTGGCTCACATCGGCCGGCCAGACCGCCGTATGCCTGCCGTTCAAGGTAGTGCTTAAGGTCATTTCGGTTGACAGCCAGGGCAGTATTACTACAGATACCGGCGCACTTTACGATGCAATATCCAAATGAGCGAAAGGAGAGGCGGACATATGAAATATTCGATCTATGATATGACTCGCTGGAGCATTCTTACGGCTCTTGCCCTGACTCTCTCCGTGACGGAAATGCTCTTTTTCCCAAGTATGCTGTTACCGGTCCCGGGTATGCGCCTTGGGCTGTCGAATATTGTTACCCTTCTGGCGCTTTATCTTTTCGGTGCTTTCCCGACGATCCTGATTGTGTGCATCCGGTGCCTTATCACGTTCGCATTCGGCGGCAACCTGACAAGTTTTCTCTTCTCCATAGCCGGCGGACTTTTAGCTCTGCTGGTTATGCTTATACTGCGCAATTTCAGGAAATTCTCCCTCTTTGGAGTAAGTGTTGCCGGTTCGGCGGCGCATACAGTCGGACAGATATTGATTGCGTGCCTTATGACCAGGACCTGGGCAACGATTTCTTACCTTCCTGTACTGATGCTGGTGTCCATTGTAACGGGACTTGTGATTGCAGGCCTGTCCATACCGGTATATAAGGCAGTAACCGCTATACATCCGGGGGTGGAAAATTGAAAGATAAAGCAAGATCGAATCTTGCAAAAGCAGCGCTTGTCCTTGCAACAATCATATGGGGAGGATCCTTTGTCGTTCTCAAGAATGCAATCACTACGATGCCCCCGTATTTTGTGCTCGGCGTGCGCAGCCTGATGGCAACAGTTATCCTGTCGGTTGTTTTCTGGAAACGTTTTAAAAAGATGAACCGCACATACCTCTGGGAGGGCGGCATAATGGGCGTACTTCTTTTTGTCGCCTTTGCGTTTCAGACCAATGGCCTGATGGGAACCACACCCGGCAAAAACGCCTTTCTCACATCGGTATACTGTGTGCTCGTTCCGTTTTTTTACTGGATGTTTACCCGTATACGCCCGGACCGATACAACATTCTTGCAGCGCTCCTGTGTATAATCGGTATCGGCTTCGTTTCCCTTCGCGGTGAGTCGCTGATTGCAGGCGGGGAACTCATATCGACGGGTGACATACTGACACTTATCAGCGGCATATTTTACGCCCTCCATATTGTGTCCGTAGCTAAATTTTCTTCGGGAAAAGATGTTATCCTTTTAACGATTATTCAATTTATCATATACAGTATTCTATCCTGGGGTATGTTCTTCCTGTTGGAAAAAGCACCGGTGTCGATCAATCTTACCGAAGGCATCAGCCTTTTATACCTGGGCGTATTCGCTACGGCTATAGCCCTTCTGCTGCAGAATATCGGCCAGAAATTTACACCTCCCTCGCAGGCTGCCGTCATTTTGTCCCTCGAAGGCGGCCTCGGCGTAGCTTTTTCCATCGTTTTTTACCATGAACTGCTGACATTCCGTCTGATTATCGGTTTCGTACTCATTTTTGCATCCGTTTTGATTTCTGAAACAAAATTGAACGTACATCCCATAGCGTATTTTCAGAATGTATATGCTAAAATAATAGATAAAAAGAACACACAAAATTAATATAAATACTGGACTTCACTGGTACTGGGGGCGCGTATTATGAAGCAGCCGGACAATCCTTTTTGGCCGAAAAAGAGCATTCTCTTTCCTATCCCTCCCAGGGAGCCCTATGTTCCTGTCCGCCGCATCCGCAAAACACTCACAAGGGAAGAAATGAAGGCGGTTGACAAGGCTGCAGATGAGAAGTACCGCATCCCGCTTGTTATCCTGATGGAGCACGCCGGGCTTGCCGTTACGGAGATCTGCGAGGTTATGGCCGGCGCAAGGACCACCCCGATACACGTTTTTGCGGGCAAAGGCAATAACGGCGGAGACGCTTATGTCAGCGCAAGGCTTTTGTTCAGCAGGGGCTACCATGTCAGTGTCTGGGACTGCTTTCCCGGATTCAACCATACCGGTATGGTCAAGATGATGAGGGATGCCGTGCTTTCCCTCGGCATTCATATCCGGCCGGCTGAGGAATTCGAGCCGCAGAAGCTGCAGGGCGGTCTCTCCAGGATGATTGATGAAAAAGTATCAGGTATGCCCTGTGTCATTATTGACGGCATTCTCGGGACAGGTTTTCAATACTCCAGACCGCTTCCCCCCCAGCTTTGCGCGATTACCACCCGTATTGAGGAGGGTCATCTACGCGGCGCCCGGGTCATTTCCATAGACATCCCCACAGGGGTGGACGCCAATACGGGCGAAGCCGATCTGCGTGCCGTTGCGGCGGACTGTACGGCGACCTTTATTCTTCCGAAAGCAGGACTTCTGCGGGGCAGGGGGCGTGAACTCGCAGGACAGGTGAGGATTTTCCCGATTGGCCTCCCGATAGACTTTGCTGACCGTGCCCTACAATAGAGTGCGGATATGTAGTAAAATTATATTAACGTAATAAGATTTCCAACCTGCATCCTCCGCAGTAAAAGACAGTCAGATACAATAAGGAGACGCATATGTCGCAAATAGCACTCGATAAAATCACATACGGTCTTTATGTAACAGGTGTACAGGACACCAACTGGTATGGCGGAAACATCATTGATGCATTTATGCAGACGACAATGGTGCCGCCGACTATCATGTACAGCGCAATGAATAAGAACCGCACGACCGAGATCATCCTGGAAAAAGGCGAATTCACCGTATCAGCACTTCCGGCTGATGTCCATCCCTTCTATATAGCCAATTTCGGATTCCAGAGCAGCCGCAAAGCCGACAAGTGGGCCAATGTCCCCTTTGAAGTCGTTGACGGCCTTCCGGTCCTTAAGGATGCCGCCGCCTATTTCCGCCTGAAGGTGATTGATTCAAGGGATCTTCAGACACATACATTGTTCTACTGTGAGGTAGTCGACGCATGGCCCGGCGAAAAGGATCCGCTCTTATACGCCGATTACCGGAAATCGATGAAGCCCCTTGCTATGTCGTCCTTCCTTGAATTCCAGAAGACTCAGAAATCCCCCGTGCTGTAATACTGAGTTTTAAATAAGATTTAAAAACCAGTCCAACAGGATTGGTCCGCCAATACTGCCCTGAAGGAGGACCATTTTATGAAAATTGCTTTTTACGATGCCAAGCCCTATGACCGTGTCTGGTTTGACGAATATGTCATCGAATATGGTTATAAGATTAAATATATTGAGAGCCGTCTGTCCCTGGAGACCGCGATTCTGGCCAAAGGCTATGACGCGGTCTGTGTTTTTGTCAATGACACCGTTGATAAGGATGTCATCGATGAGCTCAGCGAAATGGGCGTGAAGGTGGTTCTTCTGCGCTGTGCGGGCTTCAACAATGTTGATTTCGAGTCAGCCTACAAGAAGCTGCACGTCATGCGTGTGCCCGCTTACTCGCCGTTCGCTGTGGCGGAGTATGCCTGCGCGCTTCTCCTGTCGGTCAACCGGAAAACGCACCGTGCTTACGCAAGGACAAGGGATTATAATTTCAACATCAACGGTCTGGTCGGAATGGATCTTCACGGCAAGACAGCCGGCGTCATCGGTACCGGAAAAATCGGACGCATCATGATCGACATCCTTCACGGTTTCGGCATGAAAGTGCTTGCGTATGACCTGTTTCCGGCAAAAGACATTGATTTTGAATATGTGTCGCTTGATGAGATATGGAAACAGTCCGACATTATTTCACTGCACTGCCCGCTGACACCGGAGACAACCCATATCGTAAATGAGGATGCTTTTGAAAAAATGAAAAATGAGGCAATCCTGATTAACACCTCCCGCGGTGCGCTTATTGACACAGCGGCACTGATCGAGGCTGTAAAGAACCGCAAAATCGGCGGCGTCGGACTCGATGTATACGAAGAGGAAGACGATTACTTTTTTGAAGACAGATCCAACGACATTCTTGCCGATGAGTCGCTCGTACGCCTGATGAGCTTTCCCAATGTACTTGTTACTTCCCATCAGGCGTTTTTCACCAAAGAAGCAATGCAGGCGATTGCCAGAACAACGCTCGACAATCTCCAGCGTTTTGAGCGCGGTGACTTTCTCTTGAACGAGATCTGTTACCAGTGCGAAGACAAGGGTAGCTGTGAGCGCGAGAAGAGCCATATTAACTGCTTCTGATACAGATCGCAGATGACAGGATCTTACGTTTTCCGTTGCTGCTGATAATTTTTTAGCCGGCAGCATGGATATTTAAAAAAGACTCGTCGATTCCTTTGGAGGCAGGACAGTTGATAAAGGATTACTTTTTTTCTCTTTTGCAGCTATATGGGAACCCGATCCTCTTTGTTAGCCTCGCTGCCGAATATCTGGGCCTGCCATTTGTGCCCGGCGAAGCAATGATGTCATTTGTAGGATTTCTGGGACTGAAATCTTCCGGTCCTGCAGTCCTGTTTTCCATACTATTTGCATCTGCAGGAACATTCACGGGATCCATGATTGCGTGGCTCATTGCCTATAGATACGGGGAAGCGGTTGTTCTGAAGATTGGCAGACCCATTCATCTGACCAAAGAAAGACTGGATAAGGCGAGAGGGTCTTTTGACAGGCACCGGAGATTTATTATCGTGTTCAGCCGGTTTGTTCCCGGTGTCAGGCATGTCATCCCGTATATCAGCGGACTAAGTAAGATCAAAGCAGGGGAATACGCCCTGCTGAGTCTGGCAGGAGCTTTCCTGTGGTGCGGTTCCTTCATTGGTTTCGGTTCTCTTCTCGGCGATAAATGGCAGATAATAGTTAACCTGGCAAAAACGTATTCGTTAACCCTTTTGCTGCTGGTGATATTCATTTTAGTGACGGTATTCTTTTTCGAAAACCATCAGAAAATTATTTTTTCCATCGCTTTGCCATTGCTTGTATTTATAAAAATCAGTGAGGATATTCTTAAAAAAGAACTAGCTGTTTTTGACAACGATATACAAGCGTTTCTGAGCCGGTTTTTGTCAGATAATATGACGGATTTTATGACGTTTCTGACATATCTGGGTTCAGGAGTTATAATGATACTCATCGCGGCAATTGTTATAATTACTGTCCGGAAGAATGATAAGTATAAGCGCTACGGCTGGCTGATCGGGATAAACCTGCTTGGCGGATTGATCCTCAACGAGTTGTATACGATCATTTTTCACAGGGTACAGCCGAACATTCTGAATATTTCCGACTTCACAAATATAAGATTTCTGCATGGGCAGGCGATGACAGCACTATGCTTCTACGGGCTTATAGCCTACATTCTGTGGGTAAATATAAAAAGCTGGAAGAGATATCTTCCTGTCTTTTTCCTCGCGGTATTGATCCTTTCCATTGGCATCAGCGTGATTTACCTCGGAGTAAATTATGCCAGTGACGTACTGGCCGGATTTTCGGCCGGGCTTGTCTGGCTCACAGTGTTCATCACAATTGCCAACAGGATGCAAAAAAATACGGGGAAAGGATAATGTTTTTCGAAGTAAGGGTTTTCCTCAGCGTCCGAAGGACGCCTCACAGGGAAGGGGGTGTGTGTTTTGAGTAGATTCCGCAGGATTGCAAGGCAATCCGAGGACCTGACCGAGCGAGAAACACACACTCCCTTCCCCGATTTGACCGAGTGAGAAAGCTATAGGATCTATTTACGACAATACCTCGCCTCTGACAGATAGGGTTACCACCTGCCAGGGGATCATTTTGCCGCAGTTCTTCAGCGCTTCTATTGCTGCATTTGCCAGACCGCCGCAGCAGGGTACTTCCATGCGGACAACGGTGACGCTTGCGATGTTATTGTTCTTAAGAATCGCTGTCAGCTTCTCGGCATAGTTGCCTTCATCGAGCTTCGGGCACCCTATCATTGTGATTTTGCCTTTCATGAAGCGGTTGTGGAAGTCACCGCTTGCGAAGGCAGCGCAGTCGGCTGCTATCAGCAGGTGCGCCCCGTCAAAGTATGGAGCGTTGACAGGAAGCAGCTTGATCTGGACGGGCCACTGCATCAGTTCAGACGCGCCGGCCGTGAAGTCATCTGTATGGGGCGCGGGTGCCTGTATAGGTGCGGGGTTCGCCGCTTTAAGGAAAGCGGCCCTTGAACCGGGGCATCCGCCGGGATGGCCCTCGTGACGGGCGCCGTGGTGTTCGCCGTGGTGTTCGTCGTGGTGTTCGTGATGATGCTCGTCATGGTGATGATCTTCATGACGGGCGGCTTTTTCCTTCAGATGCTGATCAACTGCTGCCTGGTCGTATTCATCCGTGTCGCGCTCTTTAAAAGTAATTGCGCCGGTAGGGCAGACGGGAAGGCAGTTGCCGAGACCGTCGCAGTAATCGTCGCGCAGAAGGTGCGCCTTGCCGTCCGCCATTCCGATGGCGCCTTCATGACAGGCCTGGGCGCAGAGGCCGCAGCCGTTACAAAGTTCTTCGTCTATTTTTATGATATTGCGTTTCATATATTTTTAACTCCTTGTTGTTTTGCTTGTGCTCTTGCTCTTATGTGATAAGAATAGTACATTGGAATAAGTTAATCCGTTGTTTTTACAACAGAAGGAGCCGGTATGAAAAATGACATGAGTATGGAGGTTCTGCAGACTTCGCCGCTCTGGAGCGATATACTTCCGGAGGACAGAAAACAGCTCCTCGGCTGCCTCGGTGCCTCCCGTGCCGAATACGGGAAAAAGAGCACCATATGGTCGAGCGGTGACATGGTCCCGCGTATGGGAATGGTGCTTTCCGGAGAAATCAAAATTCTCATGGAGGATCTGGAGGGCCGGCAGAATGTTCTTGCCAACATAACCCCGCCGGATCTTTTCGGGGAAGTTTTCGCATTGGCCGGCGCCCAAAGTCCTGTGACGGTATATACGGAAACGGGAGCTGAGGTGCTTTTCCTGGATGTACAGAAGGTGACCAATATCTGTCGTGACTCGTGCAGCTTCCACAGGCAGTTTGTCTGGAATCTTCTTGCGCTCGTTGCCCGCAAAAATGTCACGCTGAACCAGAAAATACAGTGTGTCGGACAGCGGACTACCAAAGAAAAAATCTCCGCTTTTCTTTCCATGTACCAGAGCCGGGAGGGAAAGAATCCATTTACGGTTCCTTTTAACAGAGCCGAGATGGCTGACTACCTCTGCGTAGACAGAAGCGCTCTTTCACAGGTACTTGCACAGATGCAGGAAGAGGGGCTGATTGAATATCATAAAAATGAATTCAGGCTGACTCACCTTGCCATGACGTAGGAAAAGCGCTCGCCGGAGCCGGAGAATCGTCTTTTTTACAGCCCTGTTGTTTCTGTTTTAAATATAGATGGATTTTGGGTTCTTTTCCACTTGACCACAGTACCGTAACGCAGTATTATGATGAACAGTCGGGGTTGATGTCTCAAATTGGTGGGATTTTCTGCCCTGTTTGTGTTTTTGGCAGGCGCAAATGCAATATTGTGCCGGGTTTCCTGCACAGATGCTGATTAACTGGAGTGAATTTGGACCACAGGGGCGTTGAAACGCACACGAAAGGTAGGGCTATATTTATGAATATGAAAAGAGTTGTGAGTTTGGTTCTTTGTTTTATGATGGCAGCCGGCGTTCTTGCAGCAGGAACAGCCTGCTCAAAGAGTACAACGACAACCAAGGCTAAAGTGCTGCGTGTCGGTATGGAGTGCGCATATGCTCCTTTTAACTGGACGCAGAGCGATGATTCCAACGGCGCCGTCAAAATTGCCGACAGTGATAACTATGCCAATGGTTATGATGTACAGATGGCTAAAAAAATAGCTGATTCTCTGGGATATGACGTTACCATTGTGAAAACGGAATGGGACGGCTTAATCCCTGCCCTCCAGAGCGGTAAAATTGATATTATCGTAGCTGGAATGTCCATTACAGCGGACCGGGCTCAGGCAGTGGATTTCTCGGATGTATATTATAATGCCGACATCGTGGTTCTGACGATGAAGACCAGTAAATATGCGTCAGCTACCTCCCTTGCAGATCTTGCCGGTGCGAAGATGTCTTCCCAGTTGAGCACAGTCTGGTACACACTTCTTGATCAGGCTAAGGGTGCCGAGATTCTTCCTGCTATGACAGATGTTCCGACACTTCTTGTCGCTCTTACAGCAGGAAAGATCGATGCATATACAACGGACCGTCCGACAGCCATGGCAGCATCTGCAGCCAACCCTGATGTAACGATCGTGAATTTTGCGGAGGGCAAAGGCTTTGTCGTGAGTACGGAAGACACAAATATGGGCTGTGCCGTTAAGAAGGGGAATGCCGATCTTCTGAAAGGCGTTAATGCGGCACTTGCCAAGATTTCCAACAGTGACAGGGAAACCATCATGAAGAATGCTGTTACCCAGCAGCCGCTTGCAAACTAAGGTTTTCAGATTGTGTAATGATATCCGGCAGGTTTCTCCGATTATTCGGATATGCCTGCCGGTTTTTCTATGAAAAATAAGATATTCCAATTTTTTCGGGAAAACAATTCACATTTTGTCCGTCACGTATCATAATAGAAACTCGCAGGGATATCTATTACGGCTGCTCACTGTGCAGACCGTACATACACAAGGATTTCGGACATCACGGATGAGGGGTAAAGAGGATGAATATTCCGGTCATACTGGCAGCCAATAGTAAAAATTTCTGGGAAATGGTAGTTTACCTGGTACAGGTGGGCGGCAAAGATTTTCTTCAGGGTGCAGGAAATACAATTCTTCTTGCAGTCGTTGGAACAGCAATAGGTTGCCTCATTGGATTCCTGGTCGGAATTGTCCAGACAATTCCCATCCAGCCACAGGATCCTCTTATTAAGAAGATCCTGCTTAAAATCGTACGAATCTTCATGTCTGTTTATATTGAAGTGTTCCGAGGCACACCAATGATTATTCAGGCTGTTGTCATATACTACGGTTCGCTGGCTGCGTTCGGTATTGATATGAAGGCCATGCTTGCCGGGTTTGTGATTATATCCATCAATACGGGCGCCTATATGTCCGAATCTGTGCGGGGTGGTATCGACTCAATTGATATCGGACAGACAGAAGCAGCTAAAGCGATAGGCATGACACACTTTCAGACCATGTTTTCGATAGTATTCCCGCAGGCTCTGAGGAACATTCTTCCACAGATCGGCAATAACCTGATTATTAACATAAAGGACTCATCCGTTCTGATGATTATTTCTGTTACGGAACTTTTCTATACGACAAGGACTTTGGCAGGTACATACTATGTAACATACGAGCCGTATCTGATTACATGTGTAATATACTTAGCAATGACTTTCACCTGCTCCCGGCTCCTGCGCTGGTATGAGAAAAAGATCGACGGCCCGGACAGCTATAATCTGGCAAGTACCGATGCAACGGGCGCGGCCGCTCAGAAAAAGAGGCCTACAGGCGTTACCATGCAGATGATTAATCGTAAATACAATGAACAAAGGAGCGCAATGCGATGAGGAACGACAATAGGGCTCCCGTCATCGAAGTCAGGCACCTTGTCAAGAATTTCGGCAAAGTGGAAGTACTGAAGGATATTGACTTCAAGACCTATCCAGGCGATGTGATCTGTGTAATCGGTTCATCCGGTTCCGGGAAATCCACGCTTCTGCGGTGTATTAACCTGCTTGAGGTGCCGACAGGAGGACAGATTTTGTTCAACGGCGCTAACATTATGGACAGACATGCGAAAGTCACGGACTACCGGGCCAAAGTCGGCATGGTGTTCCAGCAGTTCAACCTTTTCAATAATATGACCGTCCTTCAGAACTGTATGACCGGTCAGATGAAGGTCCTGAAGCGAAGTAAAGAGGAAGCCGAAAAGACTGCGATGAAATACTTGGCGCAGGTCGGGATGGATCCGTATATCAATGCAAAACCGCACCAGATTTCCGGAGGTCAGAAACAGCGTGTCGCTATTGCACGTGCGCTTGCGATGGAGCCGGAGGTGCTTCTGTTCGATGAGCCGACGAGTGCCCTTGATCCGGAGATGGTCGGAGAAGTCCTTGAGGTCATGCGCGAACTGGTTCAGAACGGGCTCACTATGATTATTGTGACGCATGAGATGGCTTTTGCGCGCGATGTGTCAACGCGGGTCGTATTTATGGACAAAGGCGTAATTGCCGAGGAAGACACACCGGAGGTCATTTTCAACAATCCGACAAGTCCGCGTACAAAAGAATTCCTCGCACGGTTTATGCACGATCAGATTCAGGATTAGATAAGAGGTTTGGAATGGTTTGAAGACCACGATCAAGTCAGGGAATCATGGCACTGCCTTTACCCGATCATCCCAAAAATCATGCCCGACAGATAAGGAATCAGCCAGATGATCCGGACGAAGAGGCTGAGTTTATGAAAGCTTTTGCGCTCTGATTCACGATTTCTGACAAGGACGGCGGTTCCCATAAGGGTGGTTCCGGTTGTATCAAAAATAATGCCGGTCCAGAACAAAAGCAGGTGCCATTTTTTTAGCTGGCCCTGCATTTTTTCGCTCCAGACACCTGTCGTATAAAAAACCAGGGCAAGTGTTATTGTTACGATTGCTGCAATTAGAAGAGGCAGGTTCTGTGTCATATTATTGGCTCCCTTTGTCAGATGTCTTTTCACAATATCATGTTACCGTAAATACTGCTGTAATAATTGCCGTGAAACCGCCGTAAAAATGAAACCAGTCTGTAACTTGCCACTTTCTTTAATGAAGCATACAATCTAAACAGTATATCCTTTTGTGAGGCAACCTGAAAAATTGGAGGGCGTGGGGATGAAGTTCATTGACCGGCTGAAGAATTCTCTGAAACCAACAGAGAACACTTCTACTGCGGCTGTTTCCGCTGCGCCGGAACTCCGCAGGGATTCTACGGAGGACCTCTGGATCTCTTTGTGTGATAATCCGAACCTGGAAGATAAGATACCTCTTCTGATCGACATATGCAGGACCAAGGGCGGCCCAGCGGCCGTATATGCAGCTCTCGAGGAACTGTCATATATTGAGGGCAGCTGGCTTCCGCAGGTCTACCTCGGGCGCATGGCGCTCGAACAGAATGACTTTATACTGGCATGCCATTGGTATCAGGGAATTCTTACATCGCAGACACCCGAAAATTATGCGCTTTATATGATTTCGGCAGATCTCGGCAGGTGCGGTTTTGCGCCGCAGATGCCCGGACTTCTTTCGCCCGTATATGATGTCAAAAAGCATGACATTCACATCGGGCTCAATCTTCTGCAGTCCTACCAGGAGATGCATGATCCTGTATCGGGGTTTGCGCTTCTCGAACAGATCCGCGCGTTTGACAATCCCGGGATACATGATTATCTGGAAGGTTTTGCGGATACCTTTACACGGCAGACCAGGGAGAACATGCAGCCGCTTTTAGAGACTGCCGAACCGGACGATTTTTCAAAAATATCTCCGGAATCAGCGGCAGCTGCTTTAGATCCGGCTCATCTGCCCAGGGCGATTCAGGTTGATGTGCCGATCTGGGGACGTGATCTGGACGGGATCGACAATCTTCTTCCCGTGACGGCCGGCAAAAAACGCGTCGGTATATTTATGTATGCCGACACCTCCGCTGAGGGAACCCCGATTCCGCATCAGGATGACGCGGTTCATCCGTCCGATTTAGCCGTCAGCCTGCCGCTTTTCATTGGGGAGAGGCTGCTTTTCACAACACATTATGCGCCGATAGCACTATATCCGGTCTCCCGCGAAAACGGACCGCAGACAGAGAGCCTTGAGCCGGATGTACAGAGTCTTTTTGCGCTTTGTACCAAAGAGGCACTTGACTTCATTATTACCGGAACCGTTTATCATGATGGAAATGTATACAGGGTCCGTTCCTGGATCCTTGATAAAGCCAAGCAGAGTGCAAGGATTGTTGCAAAGGATCTGCCTGTCGGGTCTTTTGGCGAGCCGTTCAACAACATGATCAGCGACATTATGCTCCTGTTTTTTGACAAGCGGTATGTAAAGCCGGCGGGTCGGACGGAATTCCCGTATGAGGTTCCTTCGCCGGAACTTGTGCCGGTGCAGCTGCAGGCACTAAGCTATCTTCTATACCAGTATCTTGTCCGTAAGGATATCTGTGAAGCCGCCATCCTTCCGGATGACAAGAAGATGCTCGATGCATACGCGTGCCTGGCCGGGACCGAAACCAGAAACCAGCTGTACCTGATGATGCTTCTTTCGGGCATGAAAAGTGTCCGCAGGACGGGATCAAATGTGTACCAGTACTATCGTCAGCTCCTGTACGAGAACGCCGACAAGAGCCGGTACAGCCCGTGCGTCAAAGCAACAATGCTTGAGTTGAATGCGCTGCTGCAGGATCAGTGATCGGTCAGCTGTGTATGCCCGTCCATCGTAAGAAGCGGGCCGTACAGATCCGGACGCCTGTCACGGAAAACTCCCCAGCTTCTTCTGGCCAGTGCGATGGCATCAAGATCGAAAGTCGCGATGCAGGTGGTTATTTCCTCTTCGTCGAGGCTCTTTACGATCTGCCCCTGCTCATCTGCAATAAAGGAAGAACCATAGAAACGAATAAAGGACTCATCTTCGTGCTCTGTGCCGACACGGTTCGAGGCAATGACAGGTGTCAGATTTGCTGCCGCGTGCCCCTGCATTGTGATCTGCCAGTGCGCCCGTGAATTGACTTCCGGTTCCAGCGGCTCCGAGCCGATAGCTGTCGGGAAGAAAAGAAGCTCCGCACCCATCAGCGCAAGGCACCGGGCTGTCTCGGGGAACCACTGATCCCAGCAGATGCCGCAGCCGATTCTTCCGTATGCCGTGTCCCAGACTTTGAACCCGGTGTCACCCGGATTGAAGTAAAATTTCTCCTGGTATCCGGCGCCATCCGGGATGTGCGATTTGCGGTATACACCAAGGACTTCTCCGTCCGCATCGATTACAGCAAGGGAATTATAGAAGGCGTTGTTGTCCCGTTCGAAGAAGCTGATCGGAAGAACCAGCTTGTTTTCGCGTGCAATGGTGCGGAAATGCGCTATTGCAGGATTCGCCTCCAGGCTCCGCGCCAGGGAAAAATGCTTTTCCAGGGGCTTCTGGCAAAAATACGGTGTCTCGAAAAGTTCCTGCAGAAGAATGATCTGCGCGCCTTTTGCGGCGGCGGAAAGGACAAGCGCAGTGGCTCTTTCAATATTGCCGGCCGTATCGGATGTACAGGCCATCTGGGTTGCTGCGACGGTTACGTTTCTCATGGTTTTACCTCCGGCATCTGCTGTGTAATGCAGTGGATGTTTCCGCCGCCTCGTATGATGTCGCGCGTCATAACCTGGACGACTTTGCGGTCAGGGAAAAGCGCCTGCAGCTGCGACTTGGCGATTTTATCATACTCCATCAGTTCCTCTCCGAACCCCGGCATTACAATTCCCCCGTTAACGAACACAAAATTGATGTAACTTAATGTGAGAGGCTGTCCGTCTTCCATGGTAAGGGGCGGCTGCACAATGCTCCGGACAAAGAGTCCCGCTTCGATCGCAGTCTGACGGGCTGCCGCAAGACGTTCAAAGTTAACATCCTCCGGATTATCCGTATAGGGGATCAGCACGGTTTTCTCATCCAGAAAACATGCAATATTATCAATATGTCCGTCGGTCTCATCACCGTCAAGCCCCTTGGGGAGGTATATTACACGCGATACGCCAAGCGTACTGCAGAGGCAGGCAGAGATCTCGGCCCTGGACAGGGATGGGTTGCGGTTCGGATTCAGGAGGCATTCCTCCGTTGTCAGAAGAGTGTCGGTGCCGTTGGTATGGATGGATCCTCCCTCCATAATAATGGAAACGCAGTATTCCGGCACATGATACCGGCTGCATATATGAAAAGGAACAAGCCGGTCCAGTTGGAAACGCGGATATTTTCCGCCCCATGCATTGAAGTCCCAATGAACCCCGTGCAGTGTGTTATCATTTTCATCAATGACAAAAGTGCATCCGTTATCGCGGATCCAGCAGTCATCATGCGGTATAACAAGGATTTCAACGTCCGGTCCGCAGAGATCACCGGCTTCTTTTTCCTCATCCGGATTCACAATCATAGTGACCGGCTCAAAGGCAGCGACGGCGCGCGCTACATCCGCAAAGGCTGCACGGGCAAGGTGCAGATTCCCTTTCCATACAGGATCCGGCACAGGCCACTCGATAAACATCCTCTGGTGCGGGGCCCATTCCGCCGGCATTCTGAATTTCATAGCGTATCCTCCGTAAGAACAAAAATGGCCCGCTCCCGGACCTGAGAAGCTGACCATCTGATTTATATAATTACATTACTGTCTCACCGAAAAAAAGTCAAGGGTCGAACATATGGTACACCGGCAACAAATACTCTGCCAATCGGTTGTCATATGATGGAAATGTGGATATAATTTCATTACATACTGCATTGTTCGCGTTTGGAACGATTATTGCAGCCGGACGCAGCAAAGACGAAGGAGGCCTTTTATTATGGCGAAAAAATACGACGTTGTCGCTCTTGGTGAATTGCTTATTGACTTTACTCCCTACGGCAAAAGTGAGCAGGGGCATGATATCCTGGAAGCCAATCCGGGCGGAGGCTGCTGCAATGTTCTTTCCATGGTCAATCGCCTGGGCGGTAATACTGCATTCCTGGGCAAAGTCGGTGATGATCACTTCGGACATTATCTGGAAGAAGTGGCACGGGAATGCCATATTGACACACAGGGCGTTGTATTCGATCCCCGCTATTTTACGACGCTGGCCTTCGTACATCTTGATGATACAGGAGACCGGAGCTTTAGTTTTGCGAGAAAACCCGGTGCCGACATGATGTACGAAAAAGAAGAAGTGCGTACTGATATTCTGGAAAATGCATACATTTTTCATTTTTCCACCGTTGCGATGAGCAGGGAACCGGAGCGTTCGACGATGCATTTTGCTGTTGAGTATGCTAAAAAAAGCGGATGCCTTTTATCCTTTGACCCGAATATCCGGACATTTCTCTGGGACGATATGAATGAAGCGATAGAGCAGATGCAATATGGCCTTTCGATGTGCGACATACTCAAAATCTCGGAAGAAGAACTTGTTCTTGCAACCGGTACGGAGGATATCAGCAAAGGTGTTGACATCCTTCAGGAGCAATATCCGAACATCCGGCTTTTCCTTGCAACGCTTGGGAAGAAAGGCTGCTACTACCGGCTGGGCAATATGGAAGGAACACAGGGCACATTTACCGGTGTAAAGACGATCGACACGACCGGTGCCGGAGATACTTTCATCGGATGCTGCCTCTACAGAATTGCAAAGCAGGGCGGTCTTGATTTTACCGAAACCGGACTTTCCGACATGATCCGCCATGCCAATGCCGCCGCTTCCCTCATTACTACCAGAAGGGGCGCTATGCGTGTTGTCCCGTCTTCAGAAGAAATCGAATCGCTCCTCCTGAAAAGCTGATTGATATCGATTCATTATATCCAGATCATCTTTGGACCGGAGTTACCCGGTCGAAGAAGACGGAGTGCAGATCATGCAGGTTAAGGTCGATAATAAATATATCTGGTTTCCTGTGCAAATGGGAGCCGGACGCGAGAAGGTGAATATTTATCTGCTCCCGGATCCGGAAGCAGAAGCAGTATCGTATCGGGCGGCAGATCGGGAATACCCGGCCGAAGACGCAGCAGAAGGACTTTCTGCTGTGACATCGGCAATTCCGCCTGAGAAACTGTATGAGTTTGATCTTCCTGTTGTAACGGGGCGCGTGGATTTCTATGCAGCCCTTTGCGTTGAGGCGTATCTTGGCAGGACTATACATATATCTGTCGATTTTCCGGCGGAAGGTATAGGGAGTCTTGGATTCCATGATCAGGAACCGCCGGATAATACCGGTATTCGTCCGATGCTCCATTTTACTTCCGGATGCGGCTGGATCAATGATCCGAATGGACTCTTTTTCCGTGACGGAACCTATCATATGTATTATCAGCATAATCCATATGATACGAAATGGGGGAACATGCACTGGGGGCATGCCCTCAGTAATGACCTGATTCACTGGAAACAGCAGAAAACGGTTCTTTTCCCGGATGAATACGGGACGGTTTTTTCCGGAAGTGCACTTCCGGATAAGGACAATATTACAGGTCATGGCTGGAATACGATTCTTTACTATTATACGGCGGCGGGCGGTACCAATCAGTGGTCCGGAAGCCGGAAATTCACCCAGCGTCTGGCATTCAGTACGGATGGGGGGGCGACTTTACAAAAAGACCCCGATTTTGAGCTTCAGGCATTCGATCGCGAAAATAGGGATCCCAAAGTTTTTTACCATGTCAGGACACGTGCCTATATTATGGTGCTGTTCTTTGACGGGAATGATTTCGGAATATACCGGTCAACAACGCTGGATAAGTGGGAGCTAACCCAGCGCCTTACCCTGAAAGGCGGATGGGAGTGCCCGGATCTTATAGAACTGCCGGTTGAAGGTTCTGATCAAAAATGCTGGGTATTCTGGACGGCTGATGGATTTTATTATCCTGGCACCTTTGACGGGTTCCGGTTCATCCCGTCCGGTGAACGAAAAAACGCCTATATCGGTGCTGTTCCCTATGCGGCACAGACATTCTCAGGAGTGGCGGGCAGAGTAATCAGTGTGTCCTGGCTTCGTATCAGTCCCCCGGGAAAATCATTCGCGGGGATCATGTCCGTTCCTTCCGTGCTGTCACTTGCCGATACGGACAGCGGTCTCAAAGTGCGGATCACGCTTCCGGATGAGCTGGTTTCAAGACGCGTGCAGCGCTCGCAGGTTAGATTTGCAGGGCAGGGAAGATACGCAGTATCCTATGTGCCGGATCAGGCATATGAGATCTGCCTGTATGTCGGCGGAAGGACAAGCAGGGCTCTATATATTGCTTACTGCGGTCATACCCTAACCGTTGATTTTGAAAAAGGCTGTATACTCGCAGACACGCAGGAAATCTTTTTCGAATGCTGCAGTTTTCTGGATATTGATATTCTGGTTGATTATGAGGTCATTGAGCTTCGTGCTCAAAATGACACGCTGTACTATGTGTTTGAAAATGAACAGGCGTCACTATCCGGACCGGTTGACGTTCAGCTTGAAAGTGACACAGAAGGAACTATATCCGTTTTTGATATAAAGTAGTTTGTGTAAGGCAGTGCAGGTAGTTGTGCTGCCTTTTTTGCGGTAAAACATGACAATCGGTTGACATAATCTTGAAAAAATATCCTGCGTGCTCAATCATTCAATCAGGCATGTTTACCAACAAACGCTCAAATCGTTTCATCAAGTCGCCCAAAAGAAACGTCATTTAATGGTTCTTTTTTGGATGCCTGTGGGTGGGCTTTTGTAGATGCTGGCAATGTTCATTAAAAAATCAAGAACTTATGAAAATATTTGTGACAACCGCTTGACATATTCGCAAAGCAAGATTATATTGAAGATGAAAAAGAGGATGGTTCAAATCAAAGTCAGTCCGATCAACAATTCTTTGTTCATGCCGGTATGTACAAGAAGCCCGATTCCAAAACTTTTTTGTAAAAACAAGGAGGAAAACCATGAAAAGAATGACTAGACTCGCATCCCTGCTGGTGGCGGCGGCAATGGCCGTAACGCTCATATCCGGATGCACCAATTCCAACTCAACCAAGACGACAACAGTAGCACCTGCGGACGGAACTACGGCAGCATCAACGGCCGCCACAACCAAGGCAGCTGCAAACGGAGCATTTGATTTCTACATTTTCAACACCAAGGGTGAAAACGCAGCTGCCCTCCAGGCGGCTGTAGATGCTTATTCCGCCAAGACCGGAGAGAACATCAAAGTGTTCTCACTGGGTGCCGGAACAAACAGCAGCGATGCCCTGAACACCGAGATGAACTCCGCCAATATGCCCACCATTTTTTCGATCATGAACCTTCAGGAGCTGAAGGGCTGGGTAGAGGGCGGATATGCACGTGACCTCAGTAAAGCTGCCGATCCTGCCTTCAAGACTTTGGTTGAGGCCATTCCGGCAAACCTCTATCTGACCAATGACAGCAAAACCAACTATGGTGTCCCGTACAATGTCGAAGGTTACGGATATGTTGTTGACACGCTTATGCTGGCCGACCTGTTCGGTGCAGACAAAGTAACGGCAATGGTTGCTGACATTAAAACAGCGACATATGCAGAGTGGGAAGCTTTCGTTCTCGCACTGGATGCATACATTCAGTCCGGAACAGCCGGATCAGTAACACTGAGCGGCAACTCCTATGCCCTTGCAGCGACAAAAGGCGCGCTTGCTGCCAAACTGACCGGTGTATTTGCTACTGCCGGATCACAGACATGGACATACGGTGATCACTTCCTCAATGTTGCCATTGATGCTGTTTTTGCCAATCCATCCGCTGCCGCAAGTGCTACAACAGCGCAGCTTGATTCCCTTAAGGGCGCATTCCTTGCCTATGCAAAAGCCCTTGACCTCAAGACCTCCCATGCAGCAGGAACAGCCGGACCTCTGGCCCGCGGACCTGAATTCATTAATACGACAACGGCAAGTTATGATGCTTCCGTACAGCTGCTCGCAGACCATAAAGCTGTATTCCTCAAGCAAGGCAACTGGGTATACGGCAACATTGAGAAAGTCAATGCAGAGATCGTCAAAACACTGACGTTCGTACCTGTTAAGATGCCTTTCACAGCTGCTGACATCAAAGTTCCCGGACTTACAGTAGAAAAAATGGCAAAATCCATTCCGGTTTTCGTGCCTAACTACTATGCAATCAATGCAAAGAGTTCTGCCGACGAACAGCAGAAGGCGGAAGCTTTCCTGGTATGGCTGAATACTACCGATGAAGGCAAGAAGTTTGTTGTGGAAGACATGGCGTTTATTCCTTACAACGCTGACCCTGCAACGACAACCCTTCCGAATAGTCTGGGACAGTCCATCCTCGAGTACCTGAAAACAGGCGATACTTTATCCAATGCTTATGCAGGCGCTCCTACCAACTGGGCCGGAGCAACAGTGGGCCAGAAGGTTATGGAAAGCTATCTGACCAAGCCGGTTTGGACAGCTGCAGATTATGAAGCCATCGCAAATTATGCGATCGACCAGTGGAAAACGATGGCCGCTTCCTGATTTCACTCTAATCAGGAAAACGGGGCAGAATGAAGGACTGCGGGGAGCGTTGCTAGTCGCTCCCCGCAGCCATATTCACACTCTGCAGTGTGTTTGGAGGCGCTCATGGAAAAGTTCTATAAAAAATGGTTTCTGCCCTTGGCCATACCCGCTATTATCCTGTTTGTCGGTGTCATACTGATACCTTTCATCGTCGGTGTTTTCTATTCTTTCACCGGGTGGCGGGGCGCCTATTTTGTCGGCGGGGGATCAAATCCTTTTGCTGCAATGGTCGGACTGGACAATTATGTTAAAGCATTCAATTCGGAAAAATTTATCAATGCACTTGTATATACAGTCAAATATACTCTGATTGCTGTAGTCTGGATCAATATTGTCGGACTCACCCTGGCGCTTCTGGTAACAAAGATTGTAAAAGGCGCCGGCATTTTCAGGACAATATTTTTCATGCCGAATCTGCTTGGAGGATTGGCTCTGGGCTTTATATGGGCCTTTATCTTCGAAGTCGTTTTTTCACAATTTGTATTTAACAAGGATGGAATCCTCAATATTCCGTTCCTGACCAACATGACACAGGATAATACAAAAGCACTGTTTGCCCTTCTGATACTTGTTACCTGGCAAATGGGAGGCTATCTGATGCTCATATATGTCAACGGGCTGAACAGCATCCCTACGGATCTGTACGAAGCGGCGAAAATTGACGGTGCCGGTACAATACAAACCTTTATACATGTAACAATTCCCATGCTGATGCCTGCATTTACAATCACGTTCTTTTTAACGCTTGCCAACAGCTTTAAATTGCTGGATCAGAATATAGCGTTGACAGACGGCAACTTCGGAACCCGTATGCTGGCCACACAGATCCTGCGTACTACGCGTGACACTTCCCCGCCCGATTATGGTATGGCACAGGCACAGGCTGTCATCTTCTTTGTACTGATTGCAGCAGTCACGATGGTTCAGGTGTATGTGACCAAGAAGAGGGAGGTAGAGGCATGAAAGAAAAAGCTGTGCATTTCGGCGGCACCAGTCACAAACTCAAAATATCCGACTGGATCGTCTACTTTGTTCTTCTTTTGATTACCATATATACTGTATTTCCCCTGGTCTTCCTTTTTGTCAATTCATTCAAAGGACAGGCTTCTATTGTAACAACGCCCCTCCAGGCTCCGGCCGTGTGGGATGTGGCTTTTATCCAGAATGCACTCAACGCGATAAATTTCTTCCCGGCACTGGGCGTAACGGCGATGATTACCATTATTTCGGTCGCACTGCAGGTTATAGTTGCGGCACTCGTTGCATGGATGATGGTCAGAAACAAGACGAAATTATCTGTTATCCTGTTTCTGGCATTCACAGCTGCTATGCTTATTCCATTTCAATCCGTTATGTACCCGCTTTTAAATCTTTTTGAGAAGATGCACCTGAAGAATATCCCCGGCCTGATAATCATGTACGGCGGTTTCGGTCTGAGCATGTCTGTATTCCTGTACCATGGATTTATGAAAAGCGTGCCGAGATCCATTGAGGAAGCAGCTTTGATTGACGGAGCGAATGTCTTCCAGATTTTCTTTGATGTGGTTATGCCGCTTCTTAAACCGACAACTGTAACTGTCATTATTTTAAACGGTATGTGGATCTGGAATGACTACCTGCTGCCTTTCCTGGTCATTGCCAATGAGCCGGTCAAGACACTGACTCTGCAGCTGTACTATGCGAAGCTTACGTCAGGGCAGTACGGCAACCCCTGGGAATTGATTTTCCCGGCCGTACTGGTGACAATCATACCGATTATTTTCGTGTTCCTGTTCCTTCAGAAATATATTATGAAAGGCGTTGCGGCTGGAGCGGTTAAAGAATGATACCTTCAGAAAATGTGCTGCCGGAAATCTGGTGGAAAGATAAAATTGTTTATCAGATATATCCAAAGTCATTCTATGATTCGAACGGAGACGGAAACGGTGACCTGCAGGGTGTTATTCAAAAACTCCCGTACTTGAAAGAGCTCGGGATTGATATCATCTGGCTTTGTCCCGTATTCCGTTCCCCGATGTCGGACAATGGATATGACATATCTGATTATTACGGCATTGATCCGCGTTTCGGCACAAATGACGATATGACCGAACTGATCCATAAAGCGCATCAGATCGGTATCCGGATTATCCTGGACCTTGTTATCAATCACTCATCGGATGAACACCCGTGGTTCAGGGAGGCCCTTGCCAACCCCAGAGGCGAGATGGCAAAGTTCTACATCTTCCGTGAAGGGGTAAAAGATGGACCGCCGAATAATTGGCGTGCTATTTTCGGCGGCAGCGTGTGGGAAAAAGTCGGATCTTCAAATCTGTACTATTATCATACCTTCGGAAAGAAGCAGCCGGACCTTAATTGGGAGAATCCCAAACTGCGCGGGCAGCTTTATAAAATGGTTAACTGGTGGCTTGACCAGGGGATTGCAGGATTTCGAATCGATGCGATTGCCTTTATTAAGAAGAACCAGTCCTATGAATCCTACCCCGCGGATGATAGCGACGGTCTGGTTGCTGTTCAAAAAGGCGGGGAGAACCAGCCGGGTATCGAGGTCTTTCTTCGTGAACTCAAGGAAAAAACATTCGCCAGGCATAATTGCCTTACCGTAGCCGAAGCAACCGGCGTTCCTATTGAAGAATTAGGCAAGTATACGGGAAAAGACGGATTCTTCTCCATGATCTTCAATTTTTTGCTTTCGGACATGGATTTGGTTCCGGATTTCAGGTGGTACGACCGCAAACCATGGAAAGTAAAAGATTTTCGCGACTTGTTTTACCATGTCATGATTGAGACGCAGAAGACCGGCTACAACCCTAATTTTCTTGAAAATCACGATTCGCCGCGATCCCTGAATCATTTTATTCCTCCGGAAGATATCGGCTGTTACAGCGCAACCATGCTTGCAACGATATTCCTGATGGCAAGGGGCGTGCCGTTCATTTATCAGGGAGAAGAACTCGGAATGACCAATTGTGTCATGACATCCATGGATGAATTCGACGACCTGTCAACCCACGACCAGTATGAACGCGGACGTAAGGCCGGGCTGTCGCACACCGAAGTTATGGATGCAATGAATTTCCGCAGCAGGGATCATTCCAGAACACCCATGCAGTGGAATAATGAGAAAAACGCCGGGTTTACAACCGGATCCCCCTGGCTTAAGGTAAACCCGAATTATACCGGCATCAATGCTGCACAGCAGGCCGGGGATCCCCGTTCGGTGCTTTCCTATTACAAAGCACTGATCGCCCTTCGAAAAGCACCGCTTACCGGTAAAATTCTGACAGACGGGGATTTTGCCATATATCCTGCAGAGGATGTGAATCTGATCTGTTATACGAGATCGATTGCAGAAGTCGGCTCTATTCTTGTCATTAACAATTTCTCCGCTTCGAATAGCAGGGTGCTCCTGCATGCAGCATATAAAAAAGCAGTAAAGAGCAATTATCAGAAGTTTACCATTAAAGAAGGTTATCTGCATCTGCAGCCCTATCAGAGCGTCATTCTTTCAACAGAAATAAAGAGCAAACAATAACTGCTTCGGTCCCGGCCATGGGAATATTGCGGAAAGGCGGACAAAGCCGTGAAACAAATGAATAAAGTAGTACTGATTACCTATGCCGACAGCATGGGCAGCAATTTGAAGGAGCTCCATGAGGTTCTCACCAATCATTTTGCGGGAGCTGTGGGCGGCGTCCATATACTGCCCTTTTATCCCTCGTCAGCCGACAGGGGATTCGCGCCGACGTGTTATGACAGGGTGGACGGGAAATTCGGAAGCCTTGAAGATATTCATGCAATTTCCATGGATTTCCCGTTGATGTTCGATTTTATGATTAATCATATCTCCCGCTCATCCGTCTTTTTTCAGGATTTCCTTCTGAATAAAGAAGAGTCCCCTTATAAGAATTTTTTTATCCGGTACAAGGATTTCTGGGAGAACGGGGAGCCGACCCAGGAACAGGTCGACCTTATTTACAAAAGAAAACCCCGCGTGCCGTGCATTGAGGCCGTGTTTGCCGATCACACAATGGAAAAAATCTGGTGCACTTTTGATGAGGAACAGGTCGACTTAAATGTAGCCCATAAGGAGACAAGGGATTTCATCAAAAAAACGCTTGAAGATATGTGCAGGCAGGGTACCTCCTTTATCAGGCTCGATGCTTTTGCCTATGCTGTCAAAAAACCCGGCACGAACTGTTTCTTCATTGAGCCCGATGTGTGGAATCTCCTCTATGAGGCGCAGGAAACCGTAAAGCCGTTTGGTGTGGATATCCTGCCCGAGATTCACGAACATTACACTATCCAGATGAAACTTGCCGATAAAGGATTCTGGGTATATGATTTTGCCCTTCCCATGCTGGTGCTGCACGCGCTGTATACAGGCACGGCAGCGCGCCTTGTACACTGGCTGCAGATATGCCCGCGCAAGCAGTTTACAACACTTGATACGCATGACGGCATCGGTGTTGTGGATGTTATCGGGCTTTTAAGCGACGAAGAAATAGCACAGACCAAGGAGCTTCTTTTTACTAAAGGTGCTAACGTCAAGAAGAAATATAATACGGCGGACTATAATAATCTGGATATCTATCAGCTGAACTGCACATACTATTCCGCGCTCGGAAATAATGACGGGGCATATCTTCTGGCCAGGGCCATTCAGTTCTTCGCGCCCGGTGTGCCGCAGGTGTATTATGTCGGCCTTCTATCTGGTGAAAATGATATTGATCTTATGGAGCAGACGCGGCAGGGGAGGGACATCAACCGTCATTTCTATTCTGTCGGGGAAATCGATAATGAGATGAAGCGGCCGGTCAATCAGAAGCTGCTACAGCTCATGCGTTTCCGTAATACATGTGAAGCTTTTGACCGGGAATGTACAGCCGAACAGACAGGCGAAAATGAGATAACCATAACAAGATCTGCCGGCATATCCAAAGCTGTCCTGTACGCAAATCTGCTGACCCATGAGTTCTATATATCGTGTGAGAGCCCTGCCTTCAACGGGGTTGTCCTGTCCTCTGCTGAGTCGTGAAAAGAATACCGGAGGTAGTAAGAATGAACAAAACCTGGTGGAAAGAAAGCGTAGTTTATCAGATTTATCCCAGAAGTTTCTGCGACAGCAATCATGACGGCATCGGCGACCTTAACGGGATTGTCAGCAGGCTCGATTACTTGAAGTGGCTGGGTATCGATGTAATCTGGCTTTCCCCGGTATATAAGTCGCCGAATTGTGACAACGGATATGATATCAGTGACTATATGGATATCATGGATGATTTTGGAACGATGGAAGATTTTGATATCCTTCTGAAGGAAGCGCATACAAGAGGAATCAAAATCATCATGGACCTTGTCGTAAACCATACTTCGGACGAACATGCCTGGTTCATAGAGAGTAAAAAATCCCTTGACAACGAGTATCGGGATTACTATATCTGGCGCAAGGGAAAAGACGGGCATGAACCCAATAACTGGGGTTCGGTCTTCGGCGGTTCCGCGTGGAAATATTCGCAGGAGACGGATATGTACTATCTGCACCTGTTTGCAGAGAAGCAGCCTGATTTGAACTGGGACAACAAAAAGGTCCGTGAAGAAGTGTATCGCATGATGACCTGGTGGTCGGATAAGGGTATTGACGGTTTTAGGATGGACGTAATCAGCATGATCTCCAAAACGAAAGAGATGCCTGACGGAGTTGTCGGAAAGGGTTCTATCTACGGCGATTTTGCGCCATTCGTTATTCACGGACCCCATGTCCATGAATATCTGCAGGAAATGAACCGCGAAGTCCTTTCCAGATATGATTTGGTTACGGTTGGGGAGACGGCCGGGATTACAGTCGAAGAAGCCAAAAAATATGCCGGATTTGATCGCAACGAATTGAATATGGTGTTCCAGTTTGAACATATGGACCTTGATTTCGGTGAAAAAGGTAAATGGAATGATCAGCCGCCCCGATTATCCGAGTTGAAGGAGGTTATGAGCCGGTGGCAGAACGGTCTTTATGAAAAAGCCTGGAACAGCCTGTTCTGGAACAATCATGACCAGCCCAGAATTGTATCAAGGTTTGGAAATGACAGTGAATATTGGGAGAAATCGGCTAAGATGCTGGCGCTCTGCCTGCATATGATGCAGGGCACACCCTATATCTATCAGGGAGAGGAAATTGGCATGACTAATTTTCCCTTCACATCGATCAGCCAGTTCCGTGATCTTGAGAGCATAAATGCATTCCGGGAACTAGCGGGGGGCGGCGTTTTTGACGACGCCTATATGATGAAGTGCCTGAATTATAAGAGCCGTGATAATGCAAGAACCCCCATGCAATGGGATGCGACTGCATACGCAGGTTTTTCGGATGCGGTTCCGTGGATAGAAGTGAATCCGAATTACAAAAAAATCAACGCGCAGTCTCAGATCAACGACAGCGATTCCGTATTTCAGTTTTACAGGATACTGATTAAGCTCAGAAAAGCAAATGATATCATCGTTTATGGAAAATATGAGCTGCTGCTTCCTGACAGCGAAGAGCTTTTCATTTATACGAGGACGCACGATGGCAGGAAATTACTTGTTATGTGTAATTTTACCGACCAGACCCGGGAATATTCGGTACCTGATGATCTGGCTTCGCTTCCCAAAGAATTGCTGGTATCCAATTATGTTGGCTCAGGTGTCGAAAACAGCACATTACTTCGACCGTATGAAGCAAAAGTATACAGTATGAATATTGAATGAAGATAGTGCATATAGATGAACCGGCCTGTTAAATCTGACGTTCACATTTGTACTTGTATGATATTTTCGAAAAATATTCGCAAAATACGACTATTATTTTCGAAAAGAATCGTGGTAGAATGGCGGTATACAAACAGGAAAGGAAACCAAAATTATGCCTGCGTGGTTGGATGATGCTATCTTTTATGAAATCTATCCCCAGTCCTTTTTTGATGCGAATTCCGACGGGATCGGCGACATCAACGGAATTACCGAAAAACTGCCCTATATCAGAGATCTCGGCTTCAACGCCCTCTGGATTAACCCTTGCTTTGACTCTCCTTTCTGGGATGCCGGATACGATGTGCGCAATTATAAACTGGTTGCTCCGAGATATGGAACCAACGATGATCTGATCAGCTGCTTCCAGGCTGCGCATGCACTGGGAATCCGGGTTCTTCTGGATCTGGTCCCGGGTCACACATCCTATCAGCACGAATGGTTCGCAGAAAGTGCAAAGGCAGATAAAAACGAGTACACAAACCGCTACATCTGGACAGATTCTGTCTGGACATCGCCGACGGAGCATCGCTTTGTCAGCGGAATGGCCGAACGGGATGCCAATTTCATGGTGAATTTCTTCAGTTCCCAGCCGGCCCTAAATTACGGATTCAAAGACATCAAAGAACCCTGGCAGATGGCGCCGATACATCCTGACTGTATAGCGACTAAAGAGGCGATGAAGGATGTGATACGTTTCTGGCTGGATTCCGGATGCGACGGATTCCGTGTCGATATGGCGGATTCCCTTGTCAAAAACGACGAAGAGAAAACAGAGACAGGGAGGATCTGGCGTGATGTCCGCGCGATGCTTGATGCAAACTACCCGGAGGCGGCCCTGATTTCCGAATGGAGCAATCCCGGGCGCGCACTTAAGTGCGGATTCCATTGTGATTTTTATCTCGATCATAAAGGCAAAGGGTACCACAGCCTTATGAGGAAGGCTGATCCGGACACCGGTGAACTGACGAGTTACTTCAGTAAATTCGGACACGGCGATGTATCGGCCTTTACGGCAGAATACACGGAGGATTACGAAAATACTAAAGACGACGGATATATCTGCTTTATCACCGGAAACCATGATACGCCCCGGCTGAGCAGGCAATTTGACCCGTCCGAGCTCAAAATTGCCTATGCCTTTATACTGACCATGCCCGGGGTTCCTTTTCTGTACTACGGGGACGAAATCGGAATGAAGTATGTCGAAGGCCTGAAGAGCAAGGAAGGCGGCTATTCGCGCACGGGGACACGCACACCGATGCAGTGGAATAACGGAATTAACAAAGGATTTTCCGATGCACCCTCCGATCAGTTATATCTGCCTGTCGACGATTCAAGGGATGCACCGACAGTTGAAGCACAGCTTGCCGATCCGGATTCCCTGATAAATACTGTTAAAAGTCTGACAGCTCTTCGTCATGAGCACAAGGACCTTCATGGCAATGGATCATTTGAAGTCGTCTATGCCAGTGAGAACGAATATCCGTTCGTCTACCGAAGAGGCAGTCTGATTATAGCCGTCAATCCATCCGGCAAAACAGCAGCGGCACCATTTGAGGAGAAAGGAACGGTCATCTTTTCCATAGGGGACGAGCCCTTGCTTGCAGGAGAAATGATGTCAATGGCACCGCAGTCGTTTGCTGTGTTTCAGATGTAATCCGGGAAGCAGGTCTTCGATCAGAAGGGCGGTTATTATCGATTTTGATTGCCTGATGCAATACATTGGACATTGACACCCTTGTAGACTACGATGTAATTGAAATTCGTGCGCAAAATGTTACAATCTATTTTGTATGTGAAAATGCAGTTGATAATTTGCCGGGTGCTGCCGGATACCAAATACGCAGCCCAGGGGAGTGATTCATCGATATTTTCAACCTGAAGGGAAAAGGGGTTGAAGCAAATCATGCCTACACTGAAGGATGTTGCAGAAAGAGCCGGCGTCACAATCACAACGGTATCAAGAGTATTGAATAACCGTGGTTACATCAAAGACGCAACACGCGATAAGGTATATCGCGTCATGAAAGAACTTGATTACCAGCCCAATGAACTGGCGCGCTCTTTGTCCAAGAAACGTACAAGCATTATCGGGGTTATTGTACCGTCCGTAATGCATCCCTTTTTCTGTGAAGTTGTCAATTATCTGGAGATCTATGCAGCCAAAGAAGGCTATAAAGTCATGCTCTGCAATTCCAACCACCAGAAGGACAAAGAAATCGAATACATCGATATGCTTAAATCCAATAAAGTGTCCGGTATCGTTCTCTGCAGCCGGACAACGGACATTGAGAACAGCCTTCCGGACAATCTGCCTGTGATTACATTTGAAAGGGTGATATCCAATCAGATTTCATCCGTTTCCTGCGATAACTACTTAGGCGGCGAACTTGCGACCAGGCATCTTCTGGACTGCGGCTGCAAAAATCTTCTGCACATCAGCGGAATACGCAACATCCTGATGCCGGCTGATGCAAGACGGGATGCATTTGTCCGTGTCTGCGAAGAAAATGAAATTCCCTGCAAAGTGTATTACACCGAAGAGGCACAGTTCCAGTCACTCAACTATGAGGAATACCTTGAACAGATTATTCTGGACAATCCCGATGCTGACGGTGTATTTACAAGCAGCGACGTTATAGCGGCTGAGGTGATTTATGTCTGCACAAAGAACAATATCCGGATTCCGCAGGATATGAAACTGGTCGGATTTGATGATATACGCCTTGCATCGCTTACTACCCCGAAGATAACGACGATCCGCCAGCCGATTGAACAGATGTGTGCCTGCGCGATTGACACACTCCTGCGGCAGGCCGACCATGGATTCCTTCCCTCAAAAACCGTACTGCCTGTTACATTCATCAAACGCGAAAGCACATAATTAAGGCGGCAAAAGCAATGGGCATGTTTACATTTGTTCCTGTATGGGTGGCCCAGGATGTCATTGTAATCATTCTGGCTGTGATAACCGTCCTTTTCATTATCAGGAAAGAAGAACACCCCGGCCCGGTCATTCTTGAATTTATCTGCTTTGTCCTCCTGAACGCCGCTGTTTTTGAGAACTTCGCCACGCTCATGGGCTGGTACGGGTATGGGCGGTCTGTGCTCATGCTCTTTAATGTACCTTTGTCCGTACCTATTCTTGAATATCTGGTGGTATACTCATCGCTTCGTATTCTCGGTTCCATGAAAATCAGAACATGGTGCAAACCATTTATTGTCGGTGCATTCGGGATGCTGGCCGATCTGTCCCTTGATCCGCTTGCTGTCCGTCAGGTCTTTGAAACGCAGGAAAGAACAATAGGCCGGTGGACCTGGTTTTATGATGCCGGTGCAGTGAATATATTCCGCATTCCGGTATACAATTTTTCCGGTTGGGTCCTTCTCTGCGGATATGCTGCGGCCTTTCTTCTGCTCGGACGCTGGTGGTACAGGAAGTCTGATTATTCCTTTGCGGTCGGCTATCTCTATCCGGTGCTTGGCATGTTTGCAGCCCTGGGGATTCTTGTAACACCCCTGTCCAATTTTCTTCTCTGGCTTGAGCCGTTCATGAAAAAAGGAAGTGCCGCAGAATGGTTTACGGCTGCCTTCTATCTGTTGTTTGCTGCCGCGCTTCTCGCTGTTTTCTGGCGCGGGCGTATGCTCAGAAAACTGAGTTTTGCCGACGACGTACCGATATTTCTGGTGTTTGCGGTAAGCCACTTATCCAATATTGTCTTTGCCCTGATAGGCGGATATTATGATATTCTCTTGCTCCAGATACTTGCTGCGGCAGCCCAGACCGCACTGATCCTGCTGATTTATTTACGGGGCAGGGGGTTGAGGCGCCGCCTCAGGAACAGCGCAAATTCCACCTCAAAACCGTTGCCGGTTAAAACAGACTGATTTGTTCCCTGTCATAGTTTCTTCGGATATACCGTGAGATGTCCTTCATGCGCCAGAGGATTCCGCGCTTTTCACATTCCGTTTTCAGCAGCCTGCGCAGTTCTTTGTCCCGCGGCGAGCCGCAGGAGTAGGAATCCCCGAAATACTGCAGGTACTGCTGCTTCATACCGGGGAATTGATCGTCGAGCCGGTCGAAAAAGTACTCGCGCTGATTTTGCCGCAGCGTTACACCGAAAGCGGGATAGATATATTTAGCGTGAGCCTCGTGTGCCTGCTCGATGATTGCCAGGATGTTTTCGGCTGTATCATTAATGAACGGCAGAATGGGCATAATAAGGATGCCTCCTTCAATACCCGCTTCACTCAGGATTTTCATAGCGCGAAAACGCCTGCTCGACGGACAGACATTCCGTTCGATTTTAGAACAAAGGACATCATCGGCTGTTGTAATCGTGAAATTGATATAGGCAGGTGCATTCCTTTGAATGGACTGGAGTATATCTATATCGCGAAGCACCAGATCTGATTTGGTATCGATGACAACACCGTAGCCATACCGGGCGATAAGCTGCAAAGTCCCGCGTGTCAGTCTGCAGTCTTTTTCAAAGGGATTGTAAAAATCACTCATCGCACCCGACCCGATGACTCCCTTCTGACGTTTGGTTCGAAGCTCGTCTTCGAGGATGTCAAGGGCACCGGCCTTGGCACGGACGGTGTCGAAATCAGTGATCCGGTAGCACGAACTGCGGCTGTCGCAATATATACATCCATGGCAGCAGCCTTTATAAATATTCATATTATAGTTCGTGCCGAACCATCCGTCGGAATAGCCCGAAAGGATCGTTTTTGCCGGTATAGTCTTCATATGGCAGTCCCCCTTCAAGCATTATATCCGATGAATCCGCATCCTGGCAGTCAGGACAGTTCGAACTGTCCCGTGTAGAGCTGATAGTATTTTCCATGCTGCCTGATTAAATCATCGTGGCTGCCGCGTTCAATGATCTCCCCCTTTTCAAGAACCATGATTGCATTGGCGTTGCGAACGGTTGAGAGGCGGTGGGCAATGACAAACACGGTTCGTCCTTCCATCAGTTTGTCCATGCCTTTTTCGATCAGGGATTCTGTCCTGGTATCAATCGAACTGGTCGCCTCATCAAGGATCAGGACGGGAGGATTGGCGGCTGCAGCCCTGGCGATGGCTAGAAGCTGACGCTGCCCCTGGCTCAAGTTGGCGCCGTCGGAGGTCAGCATGGTGCTGTACCCTTCCGGCAGATGGCGAATGAAAAAATCTGCATTGGCAAGCTTTGCCGCGGCGTGCACTTCCTCATCTGTTGCGTCGAGCTTCCCGTAGCGGATATTCTCCAGAACTGTACCGGTAAAGAGGTGGGTATCCTGAAGCACCATAGCCAGCGACCGCCGGAGGTCGTCTTTCTTAATCTTACCGATATTTATCCCGTCATAGCGGATTTTTCCGTCCGTGAGTTCATAGAAACGGTTGATCAGGTTGGTGATGGTTGTTTTACCGGCCCCGGTTGACCCGACAAAGGCAATTTTTTGTCCCGGTTTTGCAAAAAGGGAAATATTGTGGAGGACCGGGTTATTCTGATCATATCCAAAAGTGACATTTTCGAACTGAACATCGCCATTGACCTGGGTGTACGTTACGGAACCGTCATGGTGCGGATGTTTCCAGGCCCAAATTCCGGTGCGTCCGGGGGTTTCGGACAGCATGCCGTCACCGGATTTTACAGCATTGACCAGTGTGACGTATCCGTCATCGCTCTCGGGATCCTCGTCGATGACTTCAAATATCCGCTCAGCACCGGCAAGGGCGGCGAGAATTGCATTAAACTGCTGTGAGATCTGCGTAACGGGCTGAGAAAAGGTCCTGGTATACTGCAGGAAGGCGGCAATGGAGCCGATGTTCATATTTCCTGTGATGACAAGCGAGGCTCCTGCGACGGCAGTAAGGGCGTAATTTACATAACCGATGTTTCCCATAATCGGCATGATGACGTTGGCATAGAAATTTGCTTTTGTGGCGGACCTGCGAAGGCTTTCGTTGAGAATGCCGAATTCGTTTTTTACTTCATCTTCGTGGCAGAATACCTGCACAACTTTCTGACCTTCGATCATCTCTTCGATATATCCGTTAGCCGCACCGATTGCATGCTGTTGTTTTTCGAAATACCGGGCGGAATTGCCGCCGATCCGTTTAATGATAACTGTCATAATTACCAGCATGACGACAATGAGAAGTGTCAGGAGCGGACTTAATATGAGCATCATAATGAATGTGCCGGCTACCGTAATCGATGATGAAAAGAGTGCGGTTACACCCGAGGATACAGCTTCCCGTAAGGTGTCCACATCGCTCGTGTAGCGGCTCATCAGTTCGCCGTGTGTGTGCGTGTCAAAATACCGTACAGGGAGATCCTGCATACGGTTGAATAAATCACGGCGCACCATATTCAGGGTACGGTTGGATATTTTTACCATCAGCTGGCTGTAAAGGAAAGCAGACAGAACGCCGGCCACATAAATGCCGCCCATAAGAACGATCATCTTTATAAAAGGAATATAATCCGCCGGCGAAGGATTCTTCCCGATCAGCGGTACAATGCAGTTGTTCAGAAGAGGCTTAATCAAATAGGTTCCCGCAACGCCCGCGGCGGAGCTTATGAGGACGAACAGCAGCACCGCAGCAAGCCGCAGCTTATCTTTGGCTATATAGACCGATAGTCTTAAAAGCGTCCTGCGAATGCTTCTGGGCCTGGCTGTTGTCATTTCTCTTCCCGGCATTTTTCATCAACCCCTTTCTGTTGGGATTCGTACACTTCCCGGTAAATCGCGTTGGAGGCAAGAAGCTCGACATGCGTACCGATGCCGTTGATTTTACCTTCGTCCATTACTATGATTTGATCCGCATCAAAAACTGACGTGATGCGCTGGGCGATGATGATCGTGGTTGTATCATTTCGCTGTTCCTTAAGTGCCTGCCGGATTTTTGCATCCGTTGCCGTATCCACGGCACTGGTGCTGTCGTCAAGAATAAGAATTTTCGGATTCTCAAGGAGTGCACGGGCAATACAGAGGCGCTGTTTCTGGCCGCCGGATACGTTCACGCCGCCCTGCCCGAGTACAGTATCATAGCCGTCGGGAAAGGCTGTGATAAATGCATGTGCCTGCGCAGCCCTGCAGGCTTCCGTGATCTGTTCATCCGTCGCATTCCCGCCGCCCCATTTCAGATTATCTTTGATGGTACCCGAAAAAAGGACGTTTTTTTGAAGTACCATGCTGACGGATTTGCGTAAATCTTCAATCCTGTAACTCCTGACATCGCGTCCGCCTACAAGAACCCTTCCTCCGGTCACATCGTACAGGCGGGGAATGAGCTGGACGAGGGTGCTCTTTGCTGAACCGGTTCCTCCGATGATCCCGACGGTATCTCCGGAACGGATGGTAAGATTGATGTGTTCAAGAATGTTTTCTGCGGCGCTTGGACTATAGGAAAAAGATACGTCTTCAAATGTGACGGAACCATCCGGTACGCTTTGGGCAGATACGGAAGTGTCGTCAGTAATATCGTATTTTTCATCAAGTACTTCGGTGATGCGGTTAGCGGAAGCTTTGGAAATAATGATGCTGACAAATACCATGGAGAGCATCATCAACTGATTCAGGATTTGCGAAACATAACTGATAAAGCTGATAAGTTCGCCTGTTTTCATACTGCCGGTGACGATCATCCTGCCGCCGAACCACATGATTGACACAAGGCATCCGTACATGGCAATCTGCATAAACGGCAGATTGCACTGCACGATTCTTTCAGCTTTGACGGCGGATTTCATAAGACTGTCATTGGCATCCCTGAATTTAGCTTTTTCATACGCTGAGCGGACGAATGCTTTCACAACGCGTATGCCGACAAGGTTTTCCTGCACGGATGCATTCATGGAGTCATACTTTTTGAGCATGATGCGGAAGCGGGGGAACGCAAAAAACACAATGAGTGCAAGCATGACGGCAAGGAACGGAATGGCTGCCAGAAAAACACCCACAAGCCGCGAATTGATCTGATGCGCCATAATCGTTGCACATACAAGCATGACAGGTGCGCGTACCATAATGCGGATTATCATCATATATGCCATCTGTACATTGCTGACATCGGTTGTGAGCCGCATAACCAGGGAAGCCGTGCTGAACCGGTCTGTATTGGAAAAAGAAAAGCCCTGGATTTTTTCAAACAGTCCCCGGCGGATTTCGCTGCCGAATCCCATACTGGCAATGGAAGAAAACCTTGATGAGACGGTGCCGAGTGTCAGGGATATTAAAGCCATCAATACCATCAGGCCCCCGGTTCTCAATACATAGGTAAAATCCCTGCCTGGAATGCCGACATCAACAATATCCGCCATCAGGAGCGGTATCCGGACTTCGATGAGAACTTCAAAAACAATCAGAAGCGGAGCCAGAATCGAAGACCCTGCATATTTGCGCATGAAGGGGGAAAAATGCTTAAACATGTATTTCCCCCTTGTTATTTTCCTGCCCGCGATCCGGAGCCGTCTCTTTCTTTATGACGTCAATCATGGCAAAGAATGTCTTGTTTTTGAATTCGGATGTCTCCAGATTTGCATTCAGCCGTTCCAGATACCCGTTAAGTGTTTCACACTCTGCCGGGCTGAATCCGGTAAACATGCTTGCATCCACAGCATCGAAAGCAACCCTGCAGTCCCCAGCAATATGCAGCCCTTTTTCGGTGATGGAAATCCTGTTGTACCTGTGGTCGGTTTCATTGGCGGTCTTTAATAGAAGACCTGCTTTCTGCATTCGTTTAATCGAGGTTGCTATCGACGGAGCAGAAACCTGCAGTGTTTCTGCAAGTTCCGTCTGCGTACACCGGTCGTGGTCAATGATATATTCCAAGATAGGGAGCTGTCCCAGAAACAAACCGTTTTCCACGGCAGCGCGATGAATGAAAATGCGGTGTAATATGTTTAACTGATTGATACGGCGGACTATTCTGCGTAATTCAGGCTTCATTACATACATCCTTTCCGGGTGGATGCCGGAGATACCCGGTTAACTGTTAACCGGTTAACTAATTTAATATAGTACTGCCCTATATGAAAGTCAAGAATCCGGGGGGACAAACCCGCCGGGCTGCATTCTGCTGTTGCTGTCTATGCGCGGGGCGAATCCTGCAGTCCCTGTTTTTCCATGTACTCTTCAAAAGAATATTCGAGTCTCAGGATTTGGCCCCCGTCAAAGACCAGTACCTTATCACATACACGTTTCATTAAACGCAGATCATGTGATATCAGAAGCAGCGTGCCGGGGTATTCTGCAAGCGTAGCTTCAAGGGTCTCCCTCATATGGATATCCAAATGATTGGTTGGCTCATCCAGGATAAGGAAGTCGCGCTGTGCAAGGATCGGCTCGGCCAAAACCAGCTTCATCTGCTCCCCGTAACTGAGAGTTTCTATTCTTTGGAGCATGTGCCTGGCGGTTATTCCTATATTTGCCAGTAATGCACGGTCCTCTGCGGATATAATCCCCAGTACATCTGTTAAATACTCGAGCGGAGTCTGCCCGGGCGGCAGATTCGATACTGTTTGCGGAAGAAGGAAGGGCGGACTGCTCGGGCTTACCCAGAGCTCGCCTGCATCCGGCTTCTCCCGTCCGCAGATCATTGCGGCCAACGTGCTTTTGCCGCAGCCGTTCGGTCCCCACAGGGCAGCTTTCTCCCCGCGTGCAATTGAAAAATTGCTGTCTGAAAAAAGAGTGACTGCGCCGAAACCTTTGGATAGACCGGCAGCCTGCAGGATTCTTTTTCCGTGGGAGACATCGGCAGATATCGCAAAACGCACGCTCTTCTCCGCTGCCGGTCTTTTTTCGCCTTCAGAGATGAGGCGCTCCAGCCGCCGTACATCGTTTTTTACTTTCTTATCCAATTTTTTCGCTTTTGCCCGTTTTTTCTCTTTGACGCCCATGGTAAGGCCGCTCGGATCCGGTTTTGTGGAATCCCTGTGCGCCTTCCGGGACCAGTTCTTTACCTGGGAGATTGCACCCTGGATGTGCTGCTGTTCCTTTTTGAAATCTTCATACCTGTGCACGCGTTCGTCGAAGAGTTTTGCTTTTTCCCGGCGGTAATCCGAATAATTTCCCTGATACGAAGCGATGGATCCATTCTCGATTTCAATTACCCGGGACACCAGGGAGTCCAGAAAATACCTGTCATGGGACACAACAAGAAGTGTTCCGTGATAGCTGCCCAGAATCCCGATCAATGTCCGGACGCCGTCAAAATCCATATTGTTGGTTGGTTCATCGAGCAGAAGAAGCTTCGGGTGTCCGGCAAGAAGCAGGCATAGAGCCAATTTTGTCCTTTCGCCGCCGGAAAGACATGATAAATCCTCCGTGCGGCCTATATCCAATTGCATAAACCGCATATACTTCCGTACGTCCTCAGGGAATGAATCCACCTGGATTTCTGCAAGTGCCTCATCGGTCATGGGATTCTGCCGGAGAATAGCAGCTGAAGAAGCATTCCCGACCATAACGCTTCCGGCATCGGGTCGGATATGTCCCGATAGAATCTCCAGAAGCGTACTCTTGCCGCTTCCGTTGATCCCGACAAGGCCGATACGTTCGCCATAGGCTGCAGAAAAAGTGATATCCTCAAAAAGGCACTCGTCACCCCAGCGTTTTGCAACATGATCTAAACGAATATGTATCATATTGAGTCCCCTGTCATAAAAAAAGACACCATATCCTGCGATAGGTGTCTGAATTTGGTGGAGATGAAGGGGATCGAACCCTTTACCTCTTGACTGCCAGTCAAGCGCTCTCCCAGATGAGCTACACCCCCAAAACAACATCCGCATTTTATTACAGTCGGTACATGCTTGTCAATGGTTTTTCGAGAAACAGGAACATTTCGGAACATTTCCCTGCAGGAAATGCGCTGTCAATATAAGGATATATATATAACCGGCATTTTAGATAAATGAATATCCTCCGTATATTGATGTACAGTTTGCTTGTTGCGCCATTTCTGCAAGGAAATGCAATGGAAATTCGCGGCAGTTAAAAATAATTATTTTGCCGGAATCGGAATAATTGGCAAATTGAGTTGAAAATGAGGCAAAACAGAGTGATTTAATCAGCCGTCCCGTGAAAAAAATATCAATATTATGCTATCGGAACAGAAAAGCTGATAATCATTGGGATGCATGTGACTCTAAGTCTATCGCGAAACGTTTTGCAGACAAAGTGGCTTGGCTGTAAGGTGATCTGTGCTCGTCGACAATGTGGCATATGCGAAACGTTTCTCTGCCATAGCATTTGTACAAAACAACCATAAGCAAAAGATACAACATTTATGCACCATGAATATATTTAGGCCCATTCTATTTACTAAGTGCATAAAAAAAAGCCCCGTGGTATTGCTTCTTCCGTCGAATTGTAGTAAACTGACACCCGTAAGCACTTAAAACTGTTATTCGATCAATAGACTGAAAAATAGTTTTAACGCAGGGGGAGCAAAGGCGGTCACAGACGAAATTTCAACATTAAAACGGTCATCGCATGCATATGGCCGATTTTTTTACAAGAAAGACGGATCGTTTCACCCTAACTTTATTCCTGCAAAATGTATAACAAATTTGTCAAAACCACTGGGAATACTGCTTAATCAAATTGAGGCAGGCGGGCAGAAGACCGGAATGATAAGAGGTTCCGATCCGGATTATTCCCACACTGAACATTGGTCCTAATTATTTTGGACAAACATAAACCTTTAAGTTTAAGAGGAGGCAAAACACATGAAGATGAAGAAGATCGTTGCACTGCTTCTCGCACTCGTGATGGTTGTTGGCGTTGTTGCTGCTTGCGGCGGTACTGCTAAGACAACTGAAGCTACGACTGCTGGAACAACAAAGGCCACCACGGCAACAGAAGCAACAACAGCTGCCACAACAAAAGCTGTTGAGACTACCGCTGCAGTAGAGACCTCAACCGGCATCACACCTGATGATATCATTGCTCCTGCCACAGATGTTAAGGATGAGGACACAACCCCCATCATAATCTGGTCATGGAACGAAGAATTCAAGGGACTGCTCGACAAGTACTATGTTGCTGAAAATGCTGATTTCAAGTACGACTATCAGGTTACTGAGAACACCACATACCAGACTAAGCTTGATGGTGTCCTTGCTACCGGCGACAGCGCTCCGGATATCTACCTCGTAGAGGCGGATTATGCGAAGAAGTATGTTAACTCTGAAAACTCCCTGAACATTAACGAACTTGGTATTTCGAACTCCGAGCTTGCTGACCAGTACGCTTACACGTACAACTTCATGCTCAGCGATGACGGTGCCGTTAAAGCTCTTTCCTGGCAGGCATGCCCGGCCGGCGTTTTCTACAACCGTACACTTGCTAAGACATACCTTGGAACAGATGATCCTGCAACAGTCGGCAAGAGCTTCGCTTCATGGGATGCTTTCATGGCGATGGCTACAAAGCTCAACACAGATTCCAAGGGCGCTGTTAAGGCGATTTCCGGATATGATGATCTGTGGCGTTCATTTGAGAACAGCCGTTCAACCGGATGGCTTGTTGATGGAAAGATCACAATTGATCCGATGATCGAAAAATATTTCGATTATGCAAAAAAACTTAAGACAGACGGTCTCACATTCGAGACAGCTCAGTGGAACGCTGACTGGACATCCAACATGTCCAACTCTTCCGTACTTTCTTACTGGGGACCAATGTGGCTGCTGAACTTCTGCATGGGCTTCGGATATGAGGCTGACGGCACAACAGTTAAGGCTGACGCTAACCCGACAACCGGCGACTGGGCTTATTGCGGCGCACCTGTATCGTACTTCTGGGGCGGAACATGGATCACAGCTTCCAAGTATGACAACAACAAAGCTACAACTGCTGACATTATGCGTTTCTTCACAATCGATCCTACTTCCATGGGCAAACTTGCTGCTGCCGGAGAATTCGTTAATAATGTATCTGTAATGACCAAAATCGGCGAAGATCCTACATTCAAGGTTGCTTACCTCGGCGGACAGAACCCGATTACTGCACTGCTTGATGCAGCCAAGAAGATCGACGTTTCTGCCATCACCGGTGACGATCAGGCTATCAACACTATCTTTGCTTCTACTGTCAATGCTTATGTCCAGGGTGAAATCGCTTCTGTTGCAGATGCTGAACAGGCATTCATAGCAGATTGCGCAGATGCTGGTATCGGAGCATAATCTCAGATCAGATATCTTGTCTTGACGGACATTAAAGACCAGGTCATGATGTGCGGGGCAGGGCGAATACCCTGCCCCGCATTTCCGTTGAGTATAAGTTGGGGCACTGCAAAAATGAAGTGGATGGAGCGTGAAAGAAGATGGCAAGAGGCACAACGAAACAATCGTCGGGCCGGAGAAGAACAATAAGTTATGCAAAATACGGATATTACTTTATCCTTCCGTTTTTTGTCGTTTACTTAATTTTCTCTTTAACCCCTTTAATAAGTACTTTCTGGTACAGCTCAACAAACATTGGTGACAGTAATTCGAATTTTAACGGGTTTTCCAACACGGAAGTCTATTATGACCAGTATTTGGACTTAAAGGCGCTCTACTCGAAGGATTTCGAGAAAGATGTCGGAATAACTGCAAAAGACTACAGCAAAGTCAAAGCATATTTTTCACTGCAGAAAATAATCAAGGAACAGGATCCATTCAATGAATCCGGAATGCAGGCAATTGCCAGTCAGACGGATCTTTCGGATTCTTCGAAAGCCAGCATCCAGGCTTATATGGCCTCAAAGGACCCGACTGCACTTGATGCAGCAACTTTGAAGGATCTTGATACATACATTAAAAACAATAAATCGCTGGATGTTAATATTACTAAAGAACTTCAGGACGTTATCAAGTCCGTTGATGCCGTTAAAAATGCAGTTGTTACGGAACCGGCTGTCGCTGCTGCGGATACCGCCGTGACACCGGAGCAGGATATCATCGATCAGATTCCTGCTGTAATTGATGAACTCAACGCACTCAAGGATGCAGGAAAAACGTCTGATAACAAGACTGCCGTAATGGCAGTTGAATATTATGCTGCCAAACTTAACGGCGGCAAGGCTCCAAGTGATGCATTTGCGTATTTAGTCAAATATTACGGGTCTGTCGCAGATACAACTATATCCGTTCACGATTACGGGTTCTATACAACAACAGTCGGCCTGGTAAAATATGCTGCTGTCACAACAGATTTTACTGCCGGAATCAAAGCGATTCTTGCATCAAATGATTGGCTGACAACAATTAATTCCCTGTCAAGCATTTCTTTGCTCCAGTCGTATGCAGATGCCAAGACGGATCTTCACAGCGAACAGCTGTATGCGGATCTGAAAGCATTAAGTGATGCCGGCATTATCAGCGGTGAGACTCTGATTGAAGAGAACGGCGCCCTGGTTGTTGATTCCGGCAACGGAATTCTCGGCGATTTGCGCAAGTTGATTGATACGAATTATAAATCGGATATTACCAAAACCAAAGCTGTTGCCCAAATAAGAAAACTGCTGATTTATATGAATGACAAGACGTACAGGGCGGTACTCGCCAACGTAGCTGAGATCAAATCAGCCGGCGGAATTGATTCGTTTATGAATTTAACCGGAACACGCAGTACAGACACAACCAAATATCTTGCATTCAAGAGTTCCATTGGTCTTTCTGACTCTTTGAATCTTTCAAAATATGAAGGACTTGATTCCACACGAAAAGCGGACAACGTTGCCGCAGCCGAAAAGAAACTTGCAGATTTTACTGCGAAGCTGCCGGATGCACAGGCAAAATATGACGCTGCACTGGCAGGTGGAGACGCGAAAGCGATAAACACGGCCAAAGAAGCACTTGCAACGGTTCAGGTCGGTATTCGTGCCGCCAGTCAGGACATTAAGAGTCCGTCAGGAATCTTCACTGTTGCTAATGCGAAGTCGAGCTTTATATTTGTCGGCCTTGATAACTACAAATCGATTTTTACAGATCCGACGCGATTCAACAAAGTCTTTGGTGACTTGCTGACTACGCTTACCATGTGGACTATGAACTTTATCCCGCAGCTTCTTCTGGCCTTGCTTCTTGCAGCATGGATGACGGACAACCGGCTTCATCTGAAGGGCATGAACACTATGAAGGCATTGATTTACCTGCCGAACGTAATGACAGCTGCAGCAATCGCCATTTTCTTCTACCGCGCATTCCAATACAGCACGAATCCTGCAGCAAAATCAATGGCGCAGCTGGTTCTGAAGGCTTTCGGCAATGATGCCGGCTTTAATTTCTTCGCTTCTCCCTGGGCCGCAAGAACGATTGTTGCCTTCATTAACTTCTGGATGTGGTATGGGAATACGATGATTATCCTTATTGCCGGTATAACAAGCGTCAGCTTATCGCTCTTTGAATCGGCACAGATCGACGGTGCAACGAACAGTCAGCTGTTCCGCAAGATTACGCTTCCCCTGATCCGTCCAATCATGCTGTATACCCTCGTAAACTCAGTAATCGGCGGATTACAGATGTATGATATTCCCAAGCTTTTGGCAAACGGTGAACCTACCATTATGTTCAGGGGCACCAAGCTGAAATCTACGGAGACGATTCTTATGTATATTCAGGATCAGGCTTTCGGGCCCAAGTCGAATCACCAGATAGGTGTCGCAGCTGCGGCTTCCATTATACTGTTTGCAGTGACAGCATTATTCAGTGCGCTGCTCTTCTATCTCATGCGGGACAAGGATGCGTCCCGACTCAGAAAACTTGCCAAAAGGGGAGGTGTTGCTAAATGAGCAAGAAGAAGGAATACCAGTTTAAGAGTCTTTCTGCTTCGTTACGCGCCCGATCTGTTCTGATTTATAGTGTTGTCATATTGCTGGCCATCTTATCCATTTTTCCTTTCTACTACATGTTCATGAACTCGACATGGAATAACTTCGATATTATGAGACAACTCAGACTCTATCCGGGCAGCCTGAAGCAGCTTGCTACTAACATCGGCAAGCTCAGCGGCCGTACGGAGTTCAGCTTTCCTATCGGTTTCAAGAACAGTTTCATTATCTCAACAGCTGCGACGGCGCTTTCCGTATATTTTTCGGCACTTACTGCATACGGAATCAAGGTCTATAACTTTAAGCTGCGCAATGCTGCATTCCTCTTTATAATGATTGTTCTCATGATTCCGCCGCAGGTATCCATTACCGGCTTTGTTAAGTTAATGACAACGATGAACCTGGTTGGCACCAAATGGCCTTTGATTATTCCCGCAATTGCTGCACCGGCCACTGTTTTCTTTATAAAGCAGTATCTGGATTCGGCTTTGTCGATTGAAATCATTGAGGCTTCCCGTATTGACGGTGCGAACGAATTGTATACTTTTAACCGCATCTGTCTTCCGATAATGGTTCCGGCGCTTGCTACGATGGCAATATTCGGATTCATTGCAAGCTGGAACAACTACTTTACGCCGGCTCTAATACTTTCAGAAATGAAAGACAAGACCCTGCCGCTGATGGTAGCACAGCTCTTCGGTGACCGTTTCACAGATTACGGGCAGATTTATACCGGCCTTTCCATGGCGGTTCTTCCCTTGATCATCGTATTTGCAGTCCTTCAGAAATACATCATTCAAGGTGTTTCTGCAGGTTCTGTCAAAGAATAACCTTACCATTCTCCACGCTCCATAATTCTTTCCGGAAAGAGGGCATTCTGCCTGATACCAATAGGTGGAAGGCCCTCTTTTTCGGAAAGGGAGTGCATTGCGCAAAAAATTCTCAAAAATGCGCATATATGTATGGAAATCACAAAATTGGGGATCTGTCTGCTCACGAGGCGAAACGTTTCACATATTTTGTACTGATGATGATGCATTGACAATTTTCAATTTTCAGGAATATAGAACGGAGGCACTTATATGCAGTTTGGACACTTTGATGATCAAAACCGTGAATACGTGATTGAGACACCAGAGACGCCTTACCCTTGGATTAATTATCTGGGCAGCGAGGATTTTTTTGGACTTGTCTCAAATACCGGGGGCGGATACAATTTCTATAAAGATGCACGTATGCGCCGGATTACACGTTTCCGCTACAATAATATTCCTATCGATGACGGCGGCCGCTACTATTACATTAAGGACGGCGATGATGTATGGAATCCGGGATACAAGCCGTGCAAGACACCGCTTGATTCCTATGAATGCCGCCATGGTATGGGTTACACGACAATAACATCTTCCAAAAACGGACTTCGTGCAGAGCAGATAGCTTTCGTTCCTCTTGGGTATAAGGGAGAAATTAACCGTATTACGCTTGAGAATACATCGGATGAAGTTAAAAATCTGAAGCTGTTCTCGCTTCGTGAATGGTGCCTTTGGGATGCTTTGGATGATATGCTGAATTTCCAGCGCAATTTTTCAACCGGTGAGGTTGAGGTGCAGGGCAGTGCTATTTACCACAAAACTGAATACCGCGAGAGAAGAAATCATTATGCTTTCTTTTCCGTAAATCATACTGTATCCGGATTCGATACGCAGCTTGAAGATTTCCTGGGAATGTATAACGGCTTTGACAGGCCGGATGCCGTATTCTCCGGCGGAGCGTCAAAAAATTCCTTAGCCGATGGCTGGCAGCCTTGTGCAAGTCATAGTCTGGACGTTAGTCTGGCGCCTGGTCAGAAACAATCATTTATCTTTATCCTTGGATATGTTGAGCTGGATGAAGAAGATAAGTGGGAAGCACCTGATGTTATCAACAAAGATCCGGCTAAAGAGATGATGGCTCAATTTGAAACAGATGAACAGGTCGATGCGGCACTGATTGCATTGAGTCAGAACTGGGACAGATTACTTTCCATCTACAAAGTGGACATCGCTGACGAAAAGACCGCGCGAATGGTCAATATATGGAATCCATATCAGTGTATGGTAACATTCAACATGAGCCGTTCGGCATCCTATTTTGAGTCGGGTGTTGGACGGGGACTTGGATTCAGGGATTCGTCACAGGATCTTCTGGGCTTTGTCCATCAGATTCCCGAGCGCGCAAGGGAAAGAATCCTGGATATTGCCGCGACGCAATTCAGGGACGGCGGATGTTATCATCAGTATCAGCCTCTTACCAAAAAGGGCAATAATGATGTTGGCGGAGGCTTCAATGATGACCCGCTATGGCTCATTGCCGGAACGGCTGCATACATAAAAGAGACAGGCGATTTCGGTATTTTGGAGGAGTCAACAGCATATGACTGTAATCCCGCGGATACGGGTTCCCTACTTGAACATCTTACAGCGTCATTCAACCATGTGGTAAATAACAAAGGACCTCACGGACTGCCGCTTATCGGGCGTGCTGACTGGAACGACTGCCTGAATCTCAACTGCCACTCAACATCGCCGGGAGAATCCTTTCAGATATTCGGCACAGCGGACGGACGTATTGCGGAGTCGGTACTTATCGCGGGCATGTTTGTCGCGATCGGCCCGGATTTGGTTGAACTTTATAAAAGAACAGGAAATACATTGGATGCACTTTCTGCACAGACGCAAATAGATGCCATGCGTGCAGCTGTTCTGGAACATGGCTATGACGGGGATTGGTTCCTTCGTGCATATGATGCTTTCGGCGCCAAAGTTGGTTCCAGGGAATGTAAAGAAGGCAAGATCTTTATTGAGTCCCAGGGTTATTGCATCATGGCAGGAATCGGTACTGAAGACGGCCGCGCCCAGAAAGCGCTTGATTCAGTCCGTGATATTCTCGAGTGTGAACACGGAATAGTGATTCATCAGCCTGCTTTTACAAAATACCAGTCCAATCTGGGCGAATGCACATCTTATCCGCCGGGATATAAAGAGAATGCAGGTATTTTCTGCCACAACAATCCCTGGATCATGATTGCTGAAACGGTACTTGGACACGGCACCCGTGCCTTTGACCTATACAGAAAAATCTGTCCAGCGTATCGCGAAAGCATCAGTGAAATTCACAGGAATGAACCGTATGTTTATTCGCAGATGATTGCAGGTAAAGATGCTTCCCGGATGGGGGAGGCCAAAAATTCCTGGCTGACAGGAACGGCTGCCTGGAACTTCGTTGCTATTTCGCAGGCCATACTTGGTATTAAGCCCGGGTTTGACGGCCTTTGTATAGATCCATGCATCCCTGCAGCGTGGGATGGATATACGGTTTCCCGTGTTTTCCGCGGAATCACATATATTATCAGGATTTCGAATCCGGATCATGTCCAGAAGGGAATTACATCGATTTCAATAGATGGACGTGCTGCCGCCGGTAATGTTCTTCCCCTGTTTGACGCCGGTTCAACACATCAGGTTGAGGTTGTTCTCGGATAATTCATTCATTGCAGTCTAAGCAATTCCCCAATCCATCATACCGGTTACGGCAGGATTTCGCGTCAGAAATCCTGCCGTAACGATTGTTTGCAGGAGGTTTTCAATATGAATACAGGTTCAGTCGGGAAACGCATAACACTGGTACTCCTGACGATTTTTTGTCTGTCATTAATGATCATGCAGACGGCATGTTCCGACCTTCTGCCCAAAGAGGAAGCTGCCCTGGCGGTCCCGCTTGTAACTCCGGCTGCCGTGGAATACAAAACGCAGGCTGCGGCTCTTTCCTCGATTTCAAATAAAGTGACTATGCATGGCAAGGTTTTTGCACTTGCCCGGCAGAATCTGTATTTCACATTTGAGCAGGGCCGCCTTAAGGAAATGTCGGTCGAGGTTGGTGACCAGGTGAAGGCGGGTGATATCCTTGCAACAATTGACACGGATACAATCGACTTGCAGGTTAAACTGCAGAAGCTTGAAGTGAAAAAGGCACAGATTTATTATGATGCAGCCGCTGCAGGTACAACAGAACGCCAGATTGCCTATGTATCTCTTCAGCAGCAGCAGCTTCAACTCGACGCGCTGCAGTCCCGGGAAGAAGGATCAACGATCACGGCGCCGTTTGATGGAGTGGTCACCTATACATTTAAGACAGCGATAGGTGAACTGGTAGCGGGATATGAGACGATTGTTACAATCGCCGATCCTTCGACACTCATGGTCACAACCGATGATGCGCTGGCAGTGAACCTTTCAGTCGGAGGAAATGCAATATTGACATTAAAGGACAATTCCGCTGCGGACGGACTTGTTGTTGAGACTCCGGCTACGATTGATCCGGAATCAGTTACGCCTACAAGCGCTTTTTTGATTTTTTCCGGAGGCATTCCGGCTAAAGCGAAAAACGGAGCCGATATTAAAATTGATTATGTAACAGAACAGAAGGATAAAGTGATAGTTCTTGCTAAAAAATGTGTAATATCTGCTAACAATCGAAAATATGTCAGCGTGCTTGAAAATGGTCTTCGTGTTGAAAAAGACGTTGAAGTCGGTATCAGCAATGAGACGGACGTTGAGATCGTATCAGGATTGGCCGTTGGCGATCTTGTTATTTTGAATTAACCGGGGGTTAACGCTGTGTTTTCTTTTGTCATACATAAAATGAAAAGCAATCTCTGGAAAGTTCTGTGCCTGCTTCTGGGATGTATTCTGGTTGTCGGGATGTTTGCTGCAATCCCCATTTTTACAAAAGGTATTTTACAGCGCATGTTCATAAAACAACTGGATAACCGTCAGACGCAGGAGCAAATTTATTCCGGCTATTACTCCCTGGAAAAAACGTACAGGTATAGTACAGATACCAGTGATGATGTAAAAGCAAGGTATCTGGGAACCTTTTCCTCAATCGACAATATTCGCGCTGAGGGGGATGCGATTCAATCGAAAATGCCCTATAAGGCTGAATCAACAGTCGAAAAAATCCTTCTGTCGAATATTTTTTATGACAAACCGACAGAAGCTGAAACAATAGTGCAGTCGGTATCCGTGGGTGCCATGACAAACCTTGACAGGAAGGTCAGAATAGTTGCAGGCCGCATGTACAGTGACTCGGCAAATCCCGGTGAATATGAGGTGGTCATAACCCCAGAAGCCATGCAGGAGAAGGGTTATGTTCTCGGTCAGGTAATTCAGTTGAAAACCGACCTGTACACGAAGACAGAAGCTGCTATTTTTACTGCGCGCATAGTCGGAGTCGTTGAAACTGCGGACCCTTCCGATCCGTACTGGTATTCTTCTCTTGATCAATTCAGTACAGGCGTTATTATGGACTATGACCAGCTGATGAACGAAGCCCGGACGAATCTCCCGCGAAACCTGATAAGTTATTCGTGGTGGAGCATATACGATTATTATGGCTTTTCTTTTGCTGATTCTGAAAAAGTCCTCGCAGTATACAACAGCTCTGTCAAATGGATCAAGGATAATGATAAGAACATCGAAATGAAATGCACTTTTTCCGATGTCATGCAGAATTATCCGGAATATAAGGCACAGCTTGAGACCTCGCTGCAGATTTTGTTTGTACCGATTATTCTTATGCTGGCCTTCTACATTTATATGGTTTCCCAGCTGATGGTTACGACAGATAAGACAAGTATTTCCGTTATGGAAAGCCGGGGTGCAGGTAAAGGACGGATTGTACTACTGTATTTACTGGAATACGGCCTTTTAGCCGCCGTCTCGTTTGTGGCCGGCCCGCTACTGGGACTATTCATGTGCAGGATTCTCGGATCCAGTAATGGATTTCTGACTTTTGTCGGACGAACGGCTCTTCCCGTGTCAATCAGCCTTCGTGCGCTGGTCTATTCCGGCCTTGCGCTTCTGTTTTTTATCATGGTCACTTTGATCCCCGTGTTTATTCTCGCACGAAAAGGTATTGTGGAGACAAAACGCACTGTGTCCAGGAGAAGCAAGGCGCCCATATGGCAAAGGTATTTTTTTGACTTCATCCTTCTTGGTGTCTCGCTGTATGTGTATTTCCAGGTGCAGTCCGCACTTGCTGATGAGACTACCTTTGTCAGCAAAAACAATTCCCTTCTGTTTCTGGCATCAACGCTTTTTATTATGGGAGCAGGCATGCTTTTTCTGCGGATATATCCGCTTTTAATTCGATTCATCTATTTTCTGGGCCGTAAAAAATGGTCTCCCGTGCTTTACACTTCCTTTCTCCAGGTCAGCAGGACCGACGGGGGTGAGCAGTTCCTGATGCTGTTTATAGTGCTGGCTTTATCAGTCGGTATATTCAATGCCAATGCTGCGAGGACCATTAATCAGAATGCGGAGGACGAGGTATCCGAGTCAGTCGGAACTGATTTGGTTATTTCGGAGGAATGGGTCGAATACGGTTCCGACGGTTCTGTTATTACTTCGATGAATCCGACGCTGGATGCCAGCGCGATCAGGACAATTCATTACGAGGAACCCCCGATAGACCGGTTTCTTAAGATGGACGGCGTGGATAATGCAGCACGTGTTCTCAGGGCGCGGGATTCCAACAAACTGACTTTTCTGGATAAAAGAGTTACAAGCATTACTATAATGGGTATTGAGCCGTATAAATACGGAAAAGTTGTATGGTCACGTGATGATATTCTGGATTTTCCGGTCAATTCCTATTTGAATGCAATGACGTCCAATCAAAGTCTTGTTGTGATTTCGCAGAAAATCGCGGATTCCCTAGGGGTTAAAGCCGGAGATACCCTTTCATTTTCAGTTAACAGCGGGGATGAGCTAAGTGTTACGGTTCTGGCCGTTGTGGATTACTGGCCCGGACTGGCTGCGACCTATGTGACGGAAGACAAGACGCTTGTATACAACAGCTTTATGGTCATGAACCTGAATTACTACCTGGCTAAAAATCCGGTTCAGCCGTATGAAGTATGGGTCAGCAAAAAAGAAGGTGTATCTGATCAGACTATTTACAATCAGATTAAAGCAAAGAATATTGTAGTGACTTCGATACAGTCAGAGACACAGGACATAGCAACTGTTAAAAATGATCCGCAGCTGCAGGGGCTCAACGGAGCACTGAGTCTTGGATTCATAGTATCGATGCTGATATGTGCTGTCGGGTTTCTTATCTATTGGATTGTCTCCATTCAGGGACGTGTCCTCCAGTTCGGGATCTACCGGGCGATGGGAATGAGTAAGAAATCCGTGCTGGGAATCATAGGGGCGGAGCAGCTTCTTATTTCCGGTGTATCCATTGCGGCCGGCGTTTTTATCGGAGACCTGACATCAACCCTGTATATGCCGCTGTTCAAAATCCTGAATCGAACGGACGGAAGCTCCATTCCGTTCAAAATTGTTACACTGGCTTCCGATTACGTGAAAATCTATGCTATTTTGGGTGTGATCCTGATTATTTGCTTTGCAGTATTATCAAGGATCATGCTGCGTATCCGAATTGACCAGGCTGTAAAGCTTGGTGAAGAGTAAGGGAGGAAAGACAAATGCCGGATTTAATTCGTATTGTCAATTTGAGCCGAAGCTTTGGGACGGGTGCACAGAAAATTGATGTTCTGAAAAACATAGGGATTACCATTGAAGAAGGCAAACTGACAATACTCCGCGGGCGTTCGGGATCGGGCAAAACAACACTGCTTAATTTGCTCAGTGCGCTGGATTTTCCGACATCCGGAGAAATTTTCCTGGGAGATGATGATATTACCAAATACTCCGACAGCGCAAGGGATGAACTTCGAAGGACGAAGTACGGGTTTGTGTTCCAATCCGTTGCACTGATAAGCAACTTGACAGCATTTGAAAATGTTGATTTTGCTCTTCGGGTTTCCGGATATGCCAAAAAGGGCAGGGAGAAACGCGCCCTGGCGGCCCTGGATCTTGTCGGTCTCAGCCAGCGGATGAAGCACCGTGTGCAGGAACTGTCCGGAGGCGAGCAGCAGCGTGTAGCTATTGCCCGTGCCATTGCTGTAAAGCCAAGGGTCATTTTTGCCGATGAACCAACGGCAGAACTGGATACGGCGATGGGAGAGCAGATCATGCAGCTGTTTAAAAATCTTGTGGAGACCGAAAAAATCACTGTTGTCATGACGACGCACGATCCGCATCTGATGAAGAGTGCAGATGTAGTGTATCAGCTCGAAGACGGGACGGTGATTGCATGATAGAGTGTGAAAATCTGGTCAAGATATACAAAACCAGGGAATTTGAGGTGCTGGCGCTTCAGGGTCTCGACCTGACAGTTGATGACGGTGAATTGATGGCGATAATCGGCAACAGCGGAAGCGGTAAATCAACCCTTCTGAACATGCTCGGAGGCCTTGACCGTCCCACTGCAGGGAAGCTTCTGGTAGACGGAAAAGATCTGCTTAAAGCAACACCCGGCGATCTGGTTGCCTATAAGCGTCACACGGTCGGGTTTGTCTGGCAGAATAACGCGCGCAATCTGATTCCCTACCTGACGGCGCTGCAGAACATAGAGCTGCCGCTGGTTTTTTCTTCGACACCGAATCGAAGAGGACGCGCTCTGGAACTTTTGGAGCAGGTTGGCCTTTCAAACCGCAAAAACGCACGCCTGCAGGAGCTTTCAGGCGGTGAACAGCAGCGCGTAGCTATTGCTATTGCGCTTTCAAACCGCCCGCGCATGCTGCTGGCCGATGAACCGACAGGTTCGGTTGATACCGGAACAGCCGCTGACATCATGGCAATTTTCAGAAGACTCCAGCATGAGCAGAATCAGACAATCGTTATAGTAACGCATGACATGCAGCTATCCAGACAGGTAAGCCGTGTTGTTGCGATCCGTGACGGAAAGACAAGCAGTGAATACCGTTCGATTCAAAAAGCTATGGTACGGCCGGCTTCGCTTCTCGGACAGACACCGGATGAGGAGGATTCCGTTTATGCCAAACCGATAAGTATGGTACCGGATGATATGCGTTTTGGAAAATCCTCACATCAGGAGCTCGCCGTTATCGACCGTGCCGGGCGCCTTCAGATTCCGCAGGAATATTTGAAGGCAATGGGAATTGTCGGGAAAGGGATGCTCCGCGTTGAACTTGAAAACGGGCGCATCGTGCTGTGCCCGCCGGAGAAAGAGCTTTCTTGACAAAAGATCTGCAATCCGATGTAATGACAAAATTAAAGGTATAATATTAATAGAAACAAAGAAAAAGGAACTATAAAACGCAAACCGGATAAGGAGATAAATCAAGTGTCAGAAGCAGCATGTATTATTGAACCCATACAAAGAAAAAGAGTGCTTGTGGCCATGAGCGGCGGTGTGGACAGCTCGGTTGCCGCACTGATTCTCAAACAGCAGGGCTATGATGTGACGGGCGCAACACTGCAGATATGGCCTGATGAACCGGATGAGCAGATTCGTACCGATACCGGCTGCTGTTCACTCTCGGCAGTCGATGATGCGCGGCGTGTCGCAGCTGCCCTGGATATTCCTTATTATGTGCTGAATTTTAAAATGCTTTTTGACAATGCAGTGATAGAGCCGTTTGTTCAGGAATATATGCGCGGCCGTACACCTAACCCATGCATCACATGCAACTGGAAAATTAAATTTGAAGCAATGCTCGAAAAAGCGCTGGCCCTGGGGTTTGACTATCTGGCGACAGGCCACTATGCAAGAATCCGGTATACGAACGAGAAATGCGAATACGAGCTTCTGACAGACGCCGCAAATCCAAAGGATCAGACGTATGCCCTTTACCGCCTGAATCAGCACCAGCTGGCTCATCTGATGCTGCCGATTGCAGATTATGATAAGAATGAAATCCGCAAAATGGCACTGGACGCAGGCCTTCCCGTGGCACACAAGCCCGACAGTCAGGAAATTTGCTTCGTCAAAGATAATTCGTATGCTGATTTCATTGAAACACGTACGGGGATTCATAGCCGGGAAGGGGAGTTTGTTGACCTCCGCGGAAACGTTCTAGGGAAGCATCGCGGGATTATTCATTATACCGTAGGCCAGCGAAAAGGTATCGGCCTGGCGGCAGACGAAGCCTTTTATGTGCTGGCCGTGGACCCTCAAAATAACCGTGTTGTTTTAGGCCACGACAGCGACCTTTATAAAAATGAGCTTATTGCAGGACAGGTTCATTATATTTCTAATCTCCCGCTTGCGCTGCCTGTGCACATTGAAGCCAAAATCCGCTATTCAGCGAAGGCAGTTCCTGCCGAGCTTCTGCCTGCAGGGGACGGTAAGGTACATGTCGTTTTTGAGAAACCTGTTCGCGCGATTACTCCGGGCCAGTCCGTAGTGTTTTACAAAGGTGACCTTGTACTTGGCGGGGCGATAATTGATTAAATTCATATTAATTGAATAGTATTTTGGTTAACGGAAGAGAAGGTTCGTCAGAAATAGAAAAGCAGGAGGCACAGCAGGATGGAAAAATTGCAGTTCACATGCACGGCGAAAGATGGTCTTCAGATTCAGGGCAGATTGTGGCGGGATGAGTCCGTACCCCCTAAGGCGGCGATGCTGATCATACATGGAATGACTGAATTTTGCTGGAGATATGATGACTTTGCATCGTATCTAAGTCATGCAGGAATTCTTGTCTATTCATTTGATATCCGCGGACACGGTCTGACAACAACGGACCCGCTGAACAGGGGCTTTTTTGCAGAAAAAAAGGGAGTCGACCTGCTGATGTCGGATATCGACTGCGTCAGAGCTAAAATTGACGGGCTACGCGCAGGAATCGGCGCCTCGGATCTCCCGCTCTTTATGTTCGGACACAGCATGGGATCGTTTATAACGTCCTGCTATATAAAAAGAAATCATGCCAAAGGACTTAGCGGCGTTATCATATCAGGTACGAATGCTAAAGCCGGTCTGGCTGCAGTCGGTAGAATTCTGGCTCGCGCACAGTGTTTATTTAAAGGGCCCAAATCCGAAGGTAAATTACTCGACAAGATTGCTTTTGGTACGTACAACGAGAAATTCCAGCCGCAGAGGACGGTGAAAGACTGGCTTACCCGCGATGAGGCTATTGTGGATAAATATGTTGCGGATCCAGCCTGTATGTTTTTATTTAAGGCAGCAGGCTTTGCGGATCTCTCCGCACTGCTTGAAGAAGCCGGTTCGAAAAACTGGACGGATGCTGTGCCCGTGGATGTTCCGGTCTACATATACTGCGGGGAGATGGATCCTGTCGGCGCTTATTCCAAAGGTCCGCAGATTCTCTATCAGTGGTATAAAGATACGGGCCATGATGCGACGCTTAAAATTTATACCGGCGGACGCCACGAGATGCACAATGAATTAAACCGCGATGAAGTATATCAGGATGTGCTTTCCTTTATTATTCTGCACATTCAGAACAAAGTCCCGGATACAGTCAGCTAAAATAGAGTATCAAGTGGAGGTATAAGGTATATATGAATATTACGAGCGAAAGAGCTCGCAGCAGGGGCGTGACTGCAGAGTCAGTCCTGCGAGCCCAGTTTTCGTCTGTTCTCGTTTCAGGAGCCGTTAGTGCCCAGTTTGTTTCCGCGACCGGCAATAACCTGTGTGCGGGTGTCTACGGGCTGCCTTTTTCGACACCGGTCATTTCCGCACTTTTACAGGCGGATTCACTGTATGCTTTTTTTGAGGCATATTTCAGAGCAGGCCGTTCCGTTCTGATTTCGTATATTAATGGTGAAACTGCTGCGTTTACAGCAGAATCGGGGGATGCAGCGCGAATTGTTTCAGCGGCGGTCCTCTCAGATGCCGAGTCTGCCTGTATTAAAAATATCCTTGATGATTCGATGGCATGGGGGGGAAAGCTTGATGCAGAAGGCGAACTTACATGTGATCTTGCCTCTCCGGCGCCGGGTCCGCACTACTACACCAATCTGCTGATCGGCAACAGGATCGACTTTGACCGGCCGCTGCAGAGCACGCCGAAGAGTGCTGTCGACCGCCTGGGCGGAGGTTCTTTTCGCTCGCATGCGGATACGCAGGTACTGGCAACCCGCTGGGATTACCTTCCGGAGGAGAACGGCTTCCCCGCAAACCGGCAGTTTTATCTTCTTGAGAACGGGAAACAGATTTTTTATTCCGGAAGCGCTGTACAGGAAGGTGTCTCAAAGGCGTCCTGCACACATGCACAGAACCGGACTGTCATCTCATATAAACTGGATTCCGGCCTGACTGTCCGCCGGACGATTTTTATTCTTCCGCAGGAAGAGGGTCTTCCCCTTGCGGCGGAGGCACAGATGATAGAGATCGCAAACGATTCCGATCGGACCGCGGACCTTCGGATTGTGTATACGGGCATGTTCGGAACGTCCGAATGCCATGCCCTGCGGGAGGATGTTATTTTTTCGACCGTCGTATCACAGTCAGAAGTGTTTTATAGTGAAAAGGGAGAAATCCAGGCCCTTTCCTTCAACCCGAATCCGAAGTGGACTAAAGGAAATGTCCGCTATTGCACCCTTATGGTGCATCAGGAAGGTAAAGTCATTTTTCCTGACCAGTTCTGTGTGAAATACGGGGAATTCGTCGGATCAGGTACACTGGCGCATCCTGAGAACCTTGCCCGTCTTTCGAATCACCAGTCCAGAAAGGGCCCCGGTTTTTTTGCAATGTCGGCACCTTTTTCGGTTCCTTCCCACGGCTGTATTTCTGCGGATCATTTTACCTGCCTCACTTCCGATGCGGTCAATTCTGATTTCAGGGAAGATGAGACGGTGAAAACAGAACTTGCGGCATTGATCTCACGTTATCAGGACCCGGAAGCACTTCCAAAGGCCCTCAAAACCGTGTCTGCATTTGCACGGATGTATGCGTCCTATCTTCAGATTTCGCATAAGGACAAAGATTTTGAGGCTTACGTCAATAATAATCTTCCCTTCCAGGTTTTCTACCAGACTTTTGTGTCACGTTCGCTCGACTGGACACAGAAAGGATATCGCGAAATCGGATTCCGTGAAATCCAGGATGTTTTCGCATCGATGTACTATTTTGCCGGTATGGGACAAATCGAATTTGTCCGGAAGCTTATACGTGAGTGGGCCGGAAATGTTGCCTGCGACGGATATGCGAATCACAATTTTTACTGGACAGGCAAAGAGCCCGGCTGGTGGTCGGACGATGCGCTGTGGCTTCTGCAGGCGCTTGACCGTTATGTCAGTCTTACCGGGGATTATGAATTCCTGCGCGAAGAAATTCCTGTGGCCGGCACGGACACACAGAAGCGCAGCCTTCTCGGGACGATAAAGGCGATCATTACCTATTCAAACCGTGTTTCGGTCGGGAAGCACGGACTTCCCCTGATTGACCGGGCAGACTGGAATGACTGCCTGCGCGTTGATCCTGACTGCCAGTCCGGTCCCGATAAGATTTTGAATTATGGAAAACAGCTTCGCGCTGCCGGAAAAGAGTACGGTGAAATCCCCTATGAATCGGAATACTCGGAATCAGTCATGAACGGATTTCTTCTGAAAGTTGCCATAGATGCTGCAATCCGCCTTTTCAGAGGGTGCGGCGATGAAATTTATGCAAACGAACTGGAAGCTTCTGCTTCTGTTCTGAAAGAGTCGCTGGCTAAAAACGCCTGGAAAGACGATTATTTTGCAAGGGTTCTATTCAACCGGAGCGATACACCGATGCTGTCTTATCTGGGAGCCTCAGATGACGGCCTTGCAATAGAAGACGGGGCGAAAGGCACGTATTTCCTCAATTCATTCAGCTGGTCCGTACTGTCCGATTGTGCCGGCGAGGCACAGATCGAAACAATGCTCGATACGATTGACAGGAACCTGCGTACACCATACGGCTTCCGGCTCTGCACGGGCGTGGATTATCCGAAAATAGCCCCGAAGATAGATGTCGCCCTTTATTTTGCAGGTGACCGGGAGAATGGAGGCATCTTCAAACATGCCAACATGATGGCGGCTGCCGCCATGTTCAAAGCTGCCAAAACCGTCGGGGACTGTGCTCTTGCAGAGCGCCTCACGGAGACTGCCTACTGGGTCGTTGACTGTATTCTTCCATACCGTACTCTTATAAATCCTTTTATGGTGTGCGGCAACCCTCGGCTTTGTACGCAGTATAACAACTCGGAGACGGGCGAGAATATCGGACCGACGCTTTCAGGCACATCAACATGGCTTCTTCTGTGCCTTTTCATGGGATTTGGAATTGAGTTTACCAGTGAATCCCTCATCATTGATCCGATTCTCCGCGGGAATGACACCGGAGAGGACATCACGGTTAATACCGGAAAGGCGGTCTACCATATCGTGGTAACCAAGCCGGAGGGTTTCAGAAGGACCAGGGAAGGGGTCACCGTCGTATGTGACGGGCAGACTGTTCCCGGAGTCAGCGTGCCGGTTTTTACGGATGGAATGACACATGAAGTACAGGTAAGTCTTTAATTAATCTGCCCTGTTCAGGACCCAATGGGAGGCAGCTCCGGTTGGGTCCTTTCTATATGCCCGTGATAACGGGTTTCCTGCCTGTTCCTGAAAAATAAAGCCCTGCTTGTTTTCAGGCAGTGATATTCAGACAAACTATGTGTATTACCTGTGCATAAAGGTCCGACTTGTATTACAATAAGAGAATCGTTAAGCAAAATGAAGTGAGGAAAAGTCATGGCAACTGCAAGTGTATACCTGTCCGAGATTGTGAAGGCCTTTGATCTGGAAGTAGTTTGTGATCCCGGCAATCTAGATCAAATTCGAATTACCGTGGCCGATGTTACTCGTCCCGGACTGCAGCTGGCCGGATATTTTGAGCACTTCGGACCTGACCGGATCCAGCTGATCGGAAATATGGAATCAGCCTATCTTGACAAACTCTCCCCTGAGATTCGCAGAAAGCGTTTAAATGCGCTTTTTTCAAGAAATATACCCTGCCTGATTCTTACAAGGAATCATGAACCGCATCCGGAACTGGTTCCCTGTGCCAAGCGTAAAAAAATACCAATCCTTCGTACCAAGCAGGCCACATCGGAATTCATGAGTTCCCTGGTTAAGCACCTGAATATAGAACTGGCTCCCCGCATATCAATGCACGGCGTGCTGGTTGAAGTTAACGGCGAAGGTATTCTGATTTTAGGTGAGAGCGGCGTCGGTAAATCCGAGACAGCGCTTGAGATTGTTAAGCGCGGCCACAGGCTTATTGCTGATGATCAGGTTGAAATCAGAAGGGTATCAGAAACGACCCTTTTAGGCAGGGCACCGGAAATCATAAGGCATCTGATTGAGATTCGCGGCATCGGTATTCTCGATGTCAAGGAATTGTACGGTGTATCATCTGTTAAGATGCAGGAAAATATAGATTTTGTAATTAATCTGGAGATTTGGGATGAGAAAAAGATATATGACCGGTTGGGCATCAATGATGAGACCACGGATATCCTGGGAATTCAGGTTCCCTCCATTACGATTCCCGTAGGACCCGGCCGTAACCTTGCTATCATTGTAGAGGCGGCGGCGATCAATTACCGTGTAAAGAAAATGGGACATAATGCGGCCAGAAGCCTTATTGACCGGGTATTTCCCGGCGGCGGCGGCGGATTAGGCCTGCCTTTATTTTAATATTTTATTCCCCTTTCAGGAGATGTAATGGATAACACGATTGAAAACGAAAACAGGACAAGAGTATTTTTCAGGATTCTCTCCGAGTCAGGGAATGGGGATCTGTGTTTGAAAATCAAAATAAACGAACCGCTTAGCCGTCATACAACTATGAGGGTTGGCGGATCAGCGGATTTATATGCGGAGCCCTCCGGACTTCTGGAGGTTGCCGCCCTTTTTCATGCTGCCCAAAAGTCCGGGCTTCCCGTCTTCGTGATGGGCAACGGCTCGAATCTTGTTGTTTCGGATCTGGGTATTGAGGGACTTGTCATTGGGCTTGGCGATGCTTTGTCACGGATATGGTTTGAAGAGGATCCGCTGGATAAAAAGGCGGTTCTGGTTCATTCATATGCAGGTGCACTGCTTTCGCAGGTTGCTGTGGCCTGTGCCAAAAGAGGCCTTGCCGGTATGGAGTTTGCCGCAGGGATTCCGGGAAGCATCGGAGGAGCTGTTTTTATGAACGCGGGGGCATATGGAAACCAGATGTCTGATGTCGTCTACAAGAGCGTTTCTTTGACACCGCAGGGTGATATGCTGACGCTCACCGGGCAGGAGCATGCGTTTGATTACCGTAAAAGTTATTTCCTCACAAACGGCGGCATCGTTCTTTCCGTCGTTCTTCGGCTGTATCCCGGCGAAAGCCAGACAATCATGGCGAAAATCATTGAATTGAACGGCAAAAGGGCAGCTTCCCAGCCGCTTACTATGCCCAGTGCCGGCAGTGCCTTCAGGCGTCCGGAAGGATATTACGCCGGCGCGCTTATACAGGATGCCGGTCTAAAGGGATATAGGGTCGGCGGTGCGCAGGTATCGGAAAAGCATGCCGGTTTCATTGTAAATGCAGGTCAGGCAACAGCTAAGGATATATATGATTTAGCGGAATTAATCAAAGAAAAAGTGTACAGGGACACGGGAGTCATATTGGAACCTGAAATCAGGTTTGTCGGACGAGGGTATTAGCGGAGGGGGCAAAGTACAATGGATATAATAATTCTGACTGGTATGTCAGGCGCGGGTAAAAGCCAGGCGGCAAATTTTCTGGAAGACATGGGATATTTTTGCATTGACAACCTTCCGCCGATGCTTCTGCCCGAACTCGTCCGCACTTTTTTAAAAGGACAGGGCGGGGAGGGGTTCGGCATTTCCAAGCTTGCCTTCGTGATTGATATTCGAAGCAATGAATTACTGCGGGGATTCGGTCCTGCAATACAGGAAATAGATGCGCTCGGCTGCCCGTACCGGATTATATTCCTTGAGGCATCGGATCAGATCCTTATCAACAGGTACCGCCAGACCAGACGGCGCCATCCTTTATCCGACGGGATCGGCTTATCAGAGTCAATTATCCAGGAACGGACCATGCTTCTGGGCATCCGTGCCAGAGCTACCCATATAATTGATACATCCATGCTCGCGATTCCGGCCCTGAGGGACGAAATATACCGTATTATCGGTGAAGATGTTGGAAACAAGCGGATGTCGGTCCTTGTGCAGTCTTTTGGATTTAAATATGGCATACCGGTCGACTGCGACAATATGTATGACGTGCGTTTCCTTCCGAACCCCTTTTATGAGCCTGAACTCAAGATGCTTTCCGGAAAAGATGACGGTATAAAAGACTTTCTTATCAGTTTTCCGGAAACAGAAGAATTCATCAACCGGCAGGTGGATATTCTGTCATACACGCTGCCTTTCTATATCAGGGAGGGCAAAGCGCGGCTGGCGGTTGGCATCGGCTGCACCGGCGGGCGTCACCGTTCCGTATATATTGCGGAATGCTTTGCCGCGCGTCTAACGGATCTTGGCTACAAGGCGGTCGTCCGTCACAGGGATATTGATAAGGATTCCAGATATATAGCACCGCCGACAACGCAGGTTAACTGAGGAATACTCATGACGGAATACTCTTTTTCAAAATCCATTAAAGCCGATCTGCTCAAAGTGACAGACCGCACAAAAGAAGAAATGCAGGCGGAACTAGTCACTGCTTTTCTGTGTGCGGGGCGTCCGGGAGCGGATAAATCGGAACTGCCTCTTTTTTTTGCGACGTCATCTTTTGCATACGCAGAAAGGCTTGCAGGCCAGCTTCGTGCGATCGGAATGGATGCTCTTGCCGAAAAATCCGAAAAGGCATCACGCCCGCTTTGGTATGTTTATCCGCTTCCATCTGATCAGATGACTTTCAATGAACAGCTTCGCCTCTATGAAAAGGAAGAAAAGCAGGATCAGATAACATCGTCCATGCAGCCGCGGCGGGCGGCCCTGCGGGGAGCATTTCTTGCTTCGGGCATTATGAGCGAACCCCTTAAGGCGTACCAGATTGAAATTCCGGTCAGAAATTCGCGCGCCGCCAACTATCTGACACTGCTTCTGCATGCCGAAAATATTGAACCCTCAATTATTTACAGAAACGGGCATCCTGTGATCTATTTTAAAGAGGGCCAGGCAATAGGTGATTTTCTTGCCCTGATCGGGGCGCACAGCAGTCTTCTGCGTTTCGAAAGCATACGGGTGGACAAAGAACTCAGAAATGCGGTAAATCGTGTCGTGAATTGCGATACGGCAAATGCCCGGCGGCAAGCGGACGCATGTGTGCGTCAGAGCACACTTATGAGGGACCTTCTCGACAGTTCCGAAAGCACGCAGATCCCGCAGGAGCTTATGGAGGCGGCACGTGTCCGTGTTGATAATCCGGGGATGTCCATCAAGGATCTTGGACTGCTGATGTCGCCGCCTATCGGCAAGTCAGGAATGAACCACAGGCTGCGCAAACTTGAGGAAATCGCAAAAGAGGCAGGTCTGGTGTAAGAATGTAGTAAATCCATAGGATTTGTGCTAAAATTCAAAACTATATTGCTATGTATTCGGAAGGATGTTTAAATGAGTAATTCTATGTATGTCAAATATGACAACCAGTATCAACGCCCTAAAAAGCGCAAACAGAACAACGGATTTGTAGCCTTGATTGCACTGACACTGGTTTTGCTTCTTACCGTTTTTGGCGTCCTTTTATATTCGTTAGTCCCGCGGGATGATTTATCAGATACATCTTCTGCATCAACTGCTGTGACCGATGCCAACGGTGCGGTCACAAATGCATCAATAATCATTTCCACACCGTCCCCGGCACCAGTCGAATCCATTGCACCTAATCAGAATAGTGTTCTCTACCCTGCCGCTGCTTTGGTCAATGTTCCGATGGGACAGCCGGCCAAAGGCCTTTCCCCTTCGGAGAGAGGTCTTACGCAATCAGTTTTGTCAGGCGATACGGAGATTGCCCCCTATTTACGGGCCAACGCAATTGCTTTCGGCGATCCCCTTAATTATCAGTCTGTTCCCGGCATATTAACTTTCCGCGGCAATAATTTCCGCAACTGTGCTTCCTGGGGAACGGTTGCGGCCAACCCGACCACTCTTGCACAGGTCTGGGAGTATAACAGTATCGGGACTCTATCATCTTCGTCATGGGCATTTTCGTGGATGGGTACAGGCTGGACAGGCCAGCCTCTGGCAATCCAATGGGATTTTGATTTGCAGCAGAAGATGAATATGTATCCGGATAAGAAGGCCAAACAGGGGCTTACCGAAATCATCATTGCCGCGATGGACGGGAAAGTATATTTCTTTGATCTTGAAGACGGCAAACCAACCCGTGACCCTATCAACGTCGGGGCGACCATCAAGGGAACTCCCGCTTTGGATCCCCGCGGATATCCCATCCTGTATGTAGGGCAGGGCGACAGTAATGGTGTGGCCGGAACGGCCGCTGAAGGAAAGATCGGTTACCGCATATACAGCCTTATCGACTCATCCCTGATGTTTTTTCAGGACGGCATGGATTCACGGGCCTATCGCACGACATGGGGCGCCTGTGATTCATCTCCCATAATAAATGCTGCTTCAGACACGCTGATTTATCCGAACGAGAACGGTATGATCTACACTGTGAAGCTGAACACGGCATTTGACAAGGCGGCCGGGACCGTATCAATTAATCCGGAGAGCGTGGTGTTCCGCTATCTTATTGATGGAATAACCGGAAGTGAGATCGGAATTGAGAGTTCCATGTCCATATACGATCATTATGGGTACTGCAGTGATAACAGCGGCAATCTTCTCTGTATTGATCTGAATACCCTGCAGATTGTGTGGGTGCGCCAGCTTGATGATGATTCGGATGTTACCCCTGTCATCGAGGAAGAAGACGGACGCGTCTATTTGTATATGGGTACGGAAGTTGACTGGCAGAAGAAAGATGTACTTGATTATCAGGGAGCGTCCTACACTTATAAGATCGATGCAATGACGGGAGAAGAGATCTGGCAGACATCCTATTCCTGCTTTACGCACAACGGTGCGGACAAGGGCGACGATGTCAACGGAGGGATGCTCGGTACGCCGATCGTCGGTAAGAAATCCATATCAGATCTTGTTATTTTCTCCTACTGTATGACGAATGGCATCTACAGCGGCAACCATCTTGTTGCCTATAACAAAAATACAGGCGACAAGGTCTGGGATTATTCGATGAACCAGTATTCTTGGAGCTCACCTGTTGACGTTTATGACGCCGACGGCAATGCGTATATAGTAATATGCGACAGCGTAGGTCAGATTCATCTGGTCAACGGATTGACCGGTGCACGGATTACATACCTGCAGCTAATCAAGAATAAAGGGCTCGCAGGCGAAAACAAAAATGCTCAGAATATCGAGTCTTCACCCATAGTAATCAATGGGATGATTGTAATAGGAACGCGGGGAAGTTCAATTTACGGGGTAAGCATAAAATGAGCATCATACACGACAACGCAGGACTTGCGCTTCGCGCAAGAGAGGGAAACGGTCAGGAAAGTGAAATTCCAATGATGAATTATAATGATATTGTATGTATTGAGGCTGAACTTTCCGGATATCGCCGCGGGTGCATTCGCGTCCGGATTGACCTTGACAGGAAAATGGTCACCTGGAGAGACAGCCTGCAGTGGAATAATAATTTTCTTCGTTCCATTTCCCCGGACAAAATCAAACATTTTCAATCGCTGATCCCGGCTACCCGCCTCCTTCAATGGAAAACACATTATACCGGTCTGGTCTCTCAGGATGACATCACAGCATGTCATCCTGAGGACTGGGCCGTTGTCATTTCGTTTTCACAAAGGGCTCCCGTCCGGATTCTCGGAAGCGCCCAGTATCCTTCAGAATGGCGTCTTTTTCGTGACCTCATTGAATCCATTACCAAAATTCCTTATCGTTTGCGATAATCATCAACATTGCCTTTTCGGCGGTTACTTCCCTCCGGTTATGTTTCCAGTCACTCATTTTTCTGTTACAATAAAATTTGTTAAAGAAAATAGGAGGACAGGAACATGGATTATATGGAGGGTCTTTTTCTGGGTTCGCTTTGGAGCGATACAGACTATGAGAACCGAAGGCATGTAAGTCTTTTTGTCCTTTACGGCATGTTTGTCTGCGGTTGTGTGATGCTGAGTTATTTCACAGGCCAGCTGTCCGGAATTCTTGGAGAGCAGCGTATCCTGAAGCTTGCCCTTTTTCTTGTGCTTTTTCTTATCTCGCCATTTTTAAGTTTCCGGTACTACCGGTACCCACTGTGGGTCAAAATACCCATCCTCGCAGCAGAGGCTTTGAAATATTTCGTGATGACGATTCTTTTTACAACCTGGGTTATGCCGTTCCTGACTGTTTCTGCTTCAGATCTGCAGCTCAGTGTTGTAAACTTCCTCAACAAAACACTGGAAACCTCTACAAAGATGTTTGCCCAATCAGCCGGGACTTTTTCAACGGTGCTTGGTGTGATCACGGGCGGAGTCTATGTTGTTTTCCTGTTTGCTGTGATGCTTCTACTGGCAGTCATGATTCCCGGAACCGTGTTTTTGATTGTTAAAATGGTGCAATACGGTTATGACAAACTTATTTCCAAATTCATTATCGGTAATTTGATGGATCGTTAGGTGGGGATTACATGGCAATACTTGAGAACAGGTTAACTCTGTCCATTGAGGATCTGGAGGAACATCTCGGGGCTGTAAGACTGCCTAAATATGTGCGCGAGGCGGAGGACGCCTTTCTGGAACGGACTCACCAGATAGCGCAGCATATAGTGAGTAATCCCCGGATACGCACTATTTTTGTATCGGGACCCACTTCCTCAGGTAAAACAACTTTTGCCGACCGGCTTATTACTTGTCTTCTTTCCGAGGGGAAGACAGCAATGCGCATGTCGCTTGATGACTATTACAGCATTGAAAATTTACAGTTTGATAAAGCCGGACGCCCCGACTATGAAAGCCTGACAACGATTGACACGCAGCTTGCCTGTGAAAATATCAAGAATCTTCTGGCGGGACAGGTAACATCGATGCCTGTCTTTGACTTTCATAAGCGGATAAGGGCGGAAGCGGTTGAATTCCCACAGGTTCAGCTTGGCAGTGACGGACTTCTGCTTGTTGAGGGACTCCACGGTCTGTCCCCGGAGATTGCAGGACTTATTCCGCGGGAACTGTGGCTGGGAATCTTTATAATGCCTTGGGGCGAGGTGGTAGCGGACAGACGGCTGATTGAGAGCCAGGAAGTCCGGCTGCTTCGCAGAATCATCCGTGACGTGCGTCATCGCGGGGCCCATGCACTGGCGACCCTCGACTACTGGCCGATGATTGCAGCGTCTGAACAGAACTATTTTCCGGAATATCTGGCCAGCGCGGATTTTTATGTAAATTCACTCTTATCCTATGAAAGCATGGTGGTCGCGCCGATGGCTCTTGCAGACATCAAAAGCGCACTTGCCCAGTATGAACAAAATTCTCTGGCGCCATCCGTTTTTCTCGCGCATGCATCCCCCGCAAAACCGTACGCGGATCTGCCCGCAGCTCTTATCACTGCGTACAAGCTCGTACAGGACCTGTCCCGGGTACCATCCGCGGATCCTCGTATCGTACCGGCATACTCCATACTGAACGAATTTTTATAGGGTGCCAGTTCCAGCAGGATCTGTATTACTCGGGCTTGCCTTACGCAGGCGAAGCCGAGGACATGGGAGTGCAAAATATATTCCTTGGCACCCGCAGGGTGCCCAATCAGGGGGGATCTGTATTACTCGGGCGACCTTACGCAGGCGTTAGCCGAGGACATGGGAGCCCGAGTAATACAGATCCCCCCCTTGACTTATTTTCTCCTAAAAAGGATACTCATAAGATACTGATTTGTTTTCGCGCTGCACAGGCAGCATGGAAACGCTTTTATTTTATAGAAAGGGGCGAAGATGTATGCCAATTCGTATTCAGAACAATTTACCTGCAACCGAAATTCTTGAGAAGGAGAACATCTTCGTTATGCCGGAGGATCGTGCTTTCCGTCAGGATATCCGGCCGCTGCGGATTCTCATTTTAAATCTGATGCCCAATAAAATAACTACGGAGACACAGCTTCTGCGTGGACTTTCGAATTCGCCGCTGCAGGTGGATATCGATCTTCTTTATACAGCTTCCTATCAGCCTAAGAATACGGCGGAAGATCACCTGACTAAGTTCTATGAGACATTTGACGATGTCTGCGGCCGTTATTATGATGGAATGATTATTACGGGAGCGCCCGTTGAACAGATGGATTTTGAAGAAGTCGCTTACTGGCCCGAGCTTGCAGCTATTATGGAGTGGAGCAATACGCATGTATATTCAACCCTGCATATTTGCTGGGGGGCCCAGGCCGGCCTCCATTACCATTATGGAATTCCCAAATATGATGTACCCGAAAAAGTTTTCGGCATTTTTCCGCATAGCATGACGTACACCAAACCAGTCAAGCTTTTCCGTGGATTTGATGATATTTTTCAAATTCCCCACTCCCGGCACACGGAGATACGGCGTGAGGATATCCTGGCACATAAAAGCCTTCGACTTTTGTCGGAGTCTGTTGAGTCCGGCGTTTATGCCGTATCGGACCTGACAGGCAGGAAGATATTTGTAACCGGTCATTCGGAGTATGATGCCAATACGCTTCGTGATGAATATTTTCGCGATCTTGAAAAGGGACTTCCCATTGAGATTCCGAAAAATTATTTTCCCGGGGATGATTCTTCAAAGGATCCTCTCGTTACATGGCGTTCTTCGGCTACACTGCTTTTCACAAACTGGCTGAACTATTATGTCTATCAGGAGACGCCGTTTGATTTGTCCACACTCCTGCCGGCGTCCGATCAAAAATAATAGCCGGTTATTATTGTTCAAATCAAAGTCCTGCTGTGGTACAATTGCGGTATAAATAGATAAAATTATAAGAAACAATATATGTTGTGTTTTGAAACAGAGAGGGGGTCCCTATATGGTTACTGCAGTTAAGACAGACTCATTTCAATCTATTGTTTCCGAGGCCGGGATGCCTGTAGTTATTGACTTCTGGGCAGCGTGGTGCGGACCCTGCAGATCTTTTGCAAGTGTTATTGACAGGGTTGCGGAGGACTTTGAGGGCAGGATTTTTGTTGGCAAGGTAAATGTCGACGAGGAGCCGAGGCTTGCTGAGAAGTTTCACGTCATGAGCATTCCGACTGTCGGGATTTTCAAGGACGGCGAACTTAAAGAGACTCTCGTAGGGTCAAGAAGCTATCAGGATCTGGTAAATATACTGGAGCTGTACCTTCTCTGATTGCCTGATTCAGGGGATCTTTAGTTTTCGATAATGAAGTGATAGTAACAAGGCGTCGATTTCCGACAGGATGGATCGGCGCCTTGTTGATTAAAGAGTTTATTTTAGAAAGAAGATGAAAAGCGTGCCTCTTTTTACATTTGGTGATTTCGTAAAACAGGATAAGGCGGAGGTAATGCCGGACTCTGCAGCGTCGATTGACAGGGATTTTGTCGCGAAGATCGCGCTGCCGCGGCCCGAAGACGGGAACAAAGGTACCTTCGGCAGCCTTTTAGTCTGGGCAGGATCACCCGGGATGGCCGGAGCCGCTTATATGTGCGCCAATGCAGCTTGCAGAAGCGGAGTCGGCATAGTGCATCTTTGGATCGAAAGGGAGCTTATGACGCCCATGTTCCTTTCATTGCCGCAGGCGATATCGCATCCGGTTCCGGATAGTTTTCCCGAAGCGAGGGAAAAACTGTCTGCCCTTCTTCCCCGGATGTCCTCCGTGGTGATCGGACCCGGCCTGAACGTATCCGGAGCATCCGTCAGGGATGGAATCCTTTACATGGCTGAGAACGCGAAAACCCTGGTAGTTGATGCAGGTGCGCTGGCGGTGATTGCCCGGGAGCCGGATATTTTTGCCCCGGTTTTTGCTCAGCGGATATCACGGGGACTCACTCCCGCCGTTTTTACACCGCACCCCGGAGAGTTTGCCGGACTCGTACCGGGCTGGCAGAAAGAAGACCGTGAGGGAGGGGCAAAGGCGTTTGCAGATGCCTGGAAAGTCGTTTTAGTCTTAAAAGGTCATAAAACAGTGGTTTGCACGCAGGCCGGAGAGTGTTATATTAATTCTACAGGAAATGACGGTCTGGCCAAAGGCGGTTCCGGAGATGTCCTGTCCGGGTTGATCGGAAGCTTTATGGCACAGGGCCTGCCGCCTGGATATGCAGCTGTGGCTGGAGTATACTTACACGGTCTTGCCGGAGAGTATGCGGCTAAGGCACTAGGCAGAAGATATATGCAGCCGACAGACCTGTTTGCATTTTTCACAGATGCATTCCGCTATGTACGGTGGGAGCATGAACAATAGACAAGGGGATATATAATGATGCAGGTTTTCCCGAATCGCTCCTGGGCGGAGATTGATTTGGATGTTTTGGCAAATAATATGAGGGAGATCAGACGTATTACGTCTCCCGGAGCAGAAGTAATGGCCGTTGTTAAGGCTGATGCATACGGGCATGGAGCGATTCAGGTCGCGAAGATCCTTCTTGAAAATGGTGCGGGCCGACTTGCTGTTTCCATGCTTGATGAGGCAATAGAACTCAGGGAACACGGCATTACCGCACCTATCCTGACACTTAGCCATACTGACCCCAGACGTATACCCGAAATTTTCAGGTATGATGTGACACAGACCGTGTATTCGGAGGAATTCGCCGCGGCCCTTTCCGATCATGCCCAAAAAATTAAAAAAGAAGTTCGTATCCATATCAAGGTAGATACAGGGATGGGCCGCATCGGCTATCTGACAGGGACTGATTCCGTAGAAGAGATTCTTCGTATTTCCCAATTGCCGGGTATTGCCATAGAGGGTTTATTTACGCATTTTGCCACATTGGATGAGCCGGACAATACATATTCCGAGCTTCAGTTTGGCCGTTTTATCGAAATGGCCGATACCCTTGAAAAACACGGCCTTATGATTCCTGTCAAACATGTATGCAACAGCGCGGGAATCCTGCGCTTTCCCCATATGCATCTTGATATGGTACGGGCAGGGCTGATTATTTATGGGATGTGGCCGCAGGGCTGCCCGCATGCTTACCAGCCGATTACCCTGAAGCCGGCTATGACCCTTAAGTCAAGCATCGTTCATATCAAGGATTTGCCCGCCGGGTCATCGATCAGTTACGGCAGACATTTCATCACACCCAAAGACAGCGTTATTGCAACGATTCCCATCGGGTACGCCGATGGCTACTCGCGAAGGCTTTCCAATCGGGCTGACGTGCTGCTTCAGGGTAAAAGGGCACGTGTTGTCGGAAATATATGCATGGATATGTGTATGATTGATGTCACGGATTTTGAAAACCGCCCTGAAATTGCTGATGAAGTGGTTCTTTTTGGAACCCAGACGGTCGGAACACAGAAATATTCACTTTCTGTTGATGAGATTTCTGATCTCCTGGATACAATTAATTATGAAATTACCTGCCTTGTAGGTAAGCGCGTACCCCGTGTTTACCTGCACAGCGGTAACATAGTGCACATGCACAGCTGCATATGGTAGGCGATTTGCAAAGGAACTTGAAAGGGGAAACACATGGACAAAGACACAGAAAAAAGACTCAGACTCTATGCCGCACACATGCGTCAGATGATCCTCGAAGGAATCTATGAGGCACAATCCGGTCACCCGGGCGGCTCGCTTTCCTGCACGGATATGCTTGCATATCTGTACGGAGAAAAAATGAAGGTAGATCCTTCCAATCCGGATGATCCCGACCGCGATCGTTTTGTATTATCAAAAGGACACTGCGCACCGGCACTTTATTCGGCACTTTCCCTTCGCGGCTTTATTGACTGCTGCGAAATTTCCGGGCTTCGCCGCTGCGGGGCTATGCTTCAGGGTCATCCATGCATGACGCATATTCCCGGTGTTGATATGTCTACCGGTTCACTCGGTCAGGGTATTGCCGCATCTGTTGGTATGGCCATGATGGGCAAGCTTGATAAGAAAACTTATCGTGTCTACTCAATAATGGGGGACGGCGAACTCGATGAGGGTGAATGCTGGGAAGCCTTTATGGCTGCCGCTCATTATAAGCTTGATAATCTCACAGCCTTTATTGACAACAACGGTCTTCAGATTGACGGAGCAACAGACACAGTTATGAGCCTTGGATCGATTCCGGCCAAGCTAAAGGCTTTTGGATGGCATGTTATTGAAATCGACGGACATGACCTTAATCAGATTGAAGCAGCTGTAAGCGAAGCCGAAACAATTAAGGGACAGCCGACCATGATCGTAGCAAAAACACATAAGGGTATGGGCGTCTCGTTTATGATGGACCAGGCCGGTTGGCATGGCTCGGCCCCGAATAAGGAACAATATGAGCTTGCCTTGACAGAATTTGACGCAGCGATCGCTGCTCTGGAGGTGTAATGATGGGCAAAATGGCAACCAGAGAGGCTTATGGCCGCGCACTGGCAGAGTTTGGCACAGATGAAAGAATGGTCGTACTGGATGCGGACTTATCCAAATCGACATATACCGTAACATTTAAGAAAGTATTCCCGGAGCGCCACTTCAACATGGGAATCGCCGAAGGCAATATGATGACCGTCGCAGCCGGTATGGCTACCTGCGGGAAGATCCCGTTTGCATCGACTTTCGCGATTTTTGCTGCAGAGAGGGCACTCGAGCAGATCCGTAATTCTGCCTGCTACACGAATCTTGGCGTAAAGGTCTGCGCAACACACGCAGGGATTACCGTCGGAGAAGACGGCGCTTCCCACCAGTGTGTTGAGGATCTTGCTATCATGCGTGCGCTTCCTAACATGCATGTCATGTCGCCCTGCGACGGTGCTTCCACGAGGGCAGCCATCCGTATAGCAATGGACACACCCGGCCCGTTTTATATCCGCCTGGGAAGGCTTGCTGTTGAAGATGTCTACGGAGCTTATGGCGACGAGATTGATTTCAAGCTCGGCAAAGCCAACACAATCCGCCAGGGCACGGATGTTACACTGATCGGCACCGGAATGATGGTGCAGCAATGCATGACAGCAGCTGATATGCTGGCAGCGGAGGGTATATCCGCCCGTGTTCTCGATATGCACACGATTAAGCCGATTGATGCTGATGCGATTGTAAAGGCTTCCAAAGAGACAGGTGCTATTGTTACTGCAGAAGAACACAGCATTATAGGCGGACTCGGCGGAGCGGTTGCAGAAGTACTCACAGAGAGTGCACCCTGCATCCAGAGACGCATAGGCCTCAAGGATGTATTCGGACAATCCGGTAAGCCGGCGGCTCTTCTTGAGCTTTACAACCTCATGCCGATTGATATTGTAAAGGCTGCCAAAGAGGCAATCGCTGCCCGCTGAGGTCTTTTCTTCCTTCATGAAAACAACTCCTGTCATTTCACTGTTAAAGGTGTGGAATGACAGGAGTTTTTATTTGCGCATCAAATAAACGAAATCAGATGGTTTTGCCCCGGAGTTCAACAACCAGGCCCAGAATCAGCATGTTTCCCGAATCACATTCACTTTTTGTTAAAAATACAGGTTCGAAGGCTGGATTCAGGGATTGAAGGACAATACCTTTTTTATGCCATTTGATCTGGAAAAGCCTGGCTTCTTCGGAATCTACACAGACCACGGCAATCTGGCCGTTACGGACAAGGGGCTGCTTTTTGACAAGAACGATATCACCATCGCAGAAGCGTGCTGCCATTGCGTTTCCTGTTATTCCCAGCGCGAAAAAGTGTTCTGCGGGTTTTTCGCGGATTGCCTTATCGGAAAGGAGTTCCTCACCCGAAAAGAACGCATGCAGGTTTTTTGCACAGATTTCAAGATAATCATCAGCCTGTTCCGGATCCTTTGCGGCATTTTCCAGCCGGAGGTGCTTACGCACAGGGAAGCTTACGGGTCCGAATGAAATCGGATTCTCATAGATTGCATCAAGCGGGACGCCGAAATAGGAGGATAATTGAATGGCGACCGCTACATCCGGGAAGCTCTTGCCAAGCTCCCATTTTGATACGGAGGTCTGATCAACATGACAAAATTCGGCTAATGCCTTTTGACTGAGTCCCAGCTTTTTCCTGCATTGGCGTATTATGCTCATAAAAACCTCAACTAAAATGAAATAAAAATAAAGAGCCAATATCAAAATATGACCCTGAGGCATATGTAGCAAGACAAAACTGACCCGTTTTTGCATATAAGGACAATAGGTCTTTGATATAAAGTCTCATGTTACAGAGTAGGCGTAGAAGTCGTAAAAATACGAAAACAACGCCTGCTTTTCAGGCAGGCGTTGTTAGGTTTTATCAGTGTGCTATTAGATTTTTTTACTGAACAATCCCCTCGGATAACCGCGGGAGAGGTCTTCGAATAAGAGTGTGAATCCGCGTTTTTCATAGAAGGAGACCATAATCCGGTTTGAAAGGGCAGTGTGAAGAAGCATGAAAGCGCTGTGCGACTCGATTGCCGCAGCATGCGATGCCTGGTATAAAAGGTTCCCGATTCCCAGCCCCTGCAGATCCTCTTTCACGGCAAACCTGGAAAAATACGATACATATTCTTCCTGGCCCATAGAAAGAATCCCGGCAAGTTCAGGCACCTTAAATTCGGAAATCCTTTTGTGCAGAAGCCTGACAGAACCGACGATGGTTCCGTCAGGCTTGACAGCGACAAAAAACGGAACCAAAGAAATAGCTGATCGTATATCCTCGACTGTTTCGAAGCTTGCATCCAGCTTATCCCGGGCAATCCCGGAATTTTTACAGTATATCTGCATGGATTCAGAGACTACCCTGTGGATTTGATCAGCGTCGTCCAGTCTGGCACGGTGTACAGTAATCTTTTCGGAGTTGTTCATGATTTTACCCCAGACAATGAACCAGAATTGCTTTGTGGGCATGCAGACGGTTCTCAGCTTCGTCAAAAACGACGGAGCAGGGTGAATCAATGATTTCTTCCGTGACCTCATACCCGCGGTAGGCAGGGAGGCAGTGCAGGAATATTGCATCCCCTGCAGCATGGGACATTAATTCCGTGTTGACCTGGTAATCCTTGAAGACAGCAACGCGCGCGGCTTTTTCGGATTCCTGGCCCATGCTCGTCCATGTATCCGTATAAATTACATCCGCATCTTTGGCTGCAGCAACGGGATCCGTAGTCATAACGATCCGGGAGCCTGTGACGGCGGCATCTTTCTGCGCCTGGCTGACATAAAAGGCAGGGCACGTGTGGGAGGCCGGTGACGCAACGGATATATGCATGCCTGCTTTTGCACAAGCCTGCAGAAGCGAATTTGCAACGTTGTTGCCGTCGCCAACATAACAGAGCTTCAGACCCTTGAGACGGCCCTTGTGTTCCTTAATCGTCAGAAGATCGGCGAGTGCCTGGGTAGGATGCTGGTCGTCAGTCAGTCCGTTGATCACGGGAATGGTGCCGTATTTGGCAAGGTCGACAACATCGCTGTGGGAAAATGTCCGGATCATAATACCGTCAAGCATCCTGGAAAGGACCTGCGCCGTATCGTGGATTGTTTCTCCGCGGCCGATCTGGATGTCATTTGCACTTAGAAAAAGGGCCTGCCCGCCGAGCTGGTACATGCCGACTTCAAAAGCCACACGGGTGCGTGTGGAAGATTTGGTAAAAATCATTCCAAGGGATTTTCCGGAAAGAATCGGATGGGGAATGCCGGCTTTTGTTTTTTTCTTGAGATCTTCCGCCAGCGCCAGGAGTTCGTCCAATTCGGAAATTGATATGTCTTCGTGAAAATCTATAAAATTTTTCATATGCTTCATCCCTTTCTGTTTTGCATGCGCATCAACTGTGCAATATCTGCTGTTTCAGGCGGTATAACTGCCAAGTATTTCTGATAATGCGCTGACGAATGCGGCGGCTTCCCTTTTGGAAATTATGAGCGGGGGGGCAATCCTCAGTACATTTGCCCCGATGGAACCGATAAGAAAACCTTTTTCAAAGCATTTCTTCTTGACTTCGACGGCGATCGGGCCGGATAGCTCTATACCGATAAGAAGTCCCATGCCCCGAATATCTGAAATGACGCCCTGCTTCTTTTGTACCTGTGCGAGTTTTTTCCTGATAAAAGCTCCGACGACCTGCGTATGTTTCAGCAGATCCCTGCGGTCAATCTCGTCAAGTACGGCAAGGGCCGCTGTCATCGCCAGCGGATTGCCGCCGAAAGTTGTCCCGTGGTCGCCCTGGACAAACGCGGTGGCCGCATCCTCGGTAATGAGCATGGCCCCGATCGGGACACCGCCCGCCAGACCCTTTGCGGTTGTCAGTATATCCGGAATAATTCCGAATTGTTCATATGCAAAAAACGTTCCGGTACGTCCGGTACCTGTCTGTACTTCATCCAGTATCAGAAGTACGCCGGCGGCTGTGCAAATTTCACGGACTGCCTTGATATATGCAGGATCAGCCGGGATGACACCGCTTTCACCCTGGATAAGCTCAAGCATGACCGCGCAGGTATCAGAATCAACGGCTGCCCGCATCGCTTCGATATCATTGTAGGGAACATAGGAAAATCCTTCGGGCAGGGGACCAAAAGGCAGGTTGTACTTCGGCTGTCCGGTTGCGGTCACACTGGCGAGTGTTCTGCCGTGAAAAGACTGCAGGGCCGTGATGAATTTCTTCCTCGGTGCATCCTTCCTGTAGTAGTAAGCGCGCGCCAGTTTTATTGCGGCTTCATTGGCTTCAGAACCGCTGTTGCAGAAAAAAGCACGGTCGGCAAATGTCCGTTCGACCAATTTCCTTGCCAGTTCCGCCTGGCTGGGAATGTAGTACAAAGAGGAACAGTGTATTAATTTTTTGGCTTGCCCGGCAATCGCTTTTACCAGCCGGGGATTGGCGTGCCCCAGACTGTTCACTGCGATTCCTCCGAGCATATCCATATACCGCTTACCCTCGGTTGAGAAGAGATATACGCCTTTTCCATGAGTGAAGGCTACGGGGATCCGGTCCCCGAAAATATTGACATAATACGTGTCATCGAGATGTTTGGTCCATTCAAGCTGCTTTTCCATATGTATTTCCTCCATAAATCAGGCTGATTTTCAAAGGTGAATTTATTTTGCAATTCAGTATAAATTAAACCAATGCAGGATTTTTCAAATTTTCTCGCCTTCGAAGTAGGGTCGTCGATCCTGTGTGATCATGGTGCCGATACCTTTACCTGTGAAAATCTCCAGAAGAAGGCTGTGGGGGATGCGGCCGTCAATAATGTGGGCTCTGCCGACGCCCCTGTGAATGGTATCAAGACAGCCAAGCACTTTGGGAATCATGCCGCCGGAAATGATTCCGGATTCTATGAGTGCGGTGATTTCCGCCTCTGTAAGTACAGGGAACACTTTTTCAGTGCCGTCGGGAAGAATTCCTTTAACTCCGGCAACATCAGTCAGTGTCATCAATTTCTCCGCTTTAAGGGCGGCTGCAATTTCTGCGGCAACGGTGTCAGCATTAATGTTATAACTTTGGCCGTCAGGACCTATGCCGATCGGGGCGACGACGGGAATGTACTCGTCATTAGCAAGCATGGCCAGCACTTTTGTGTTGATCTTGGTAATCTTGCCTACAAAGCCGACATCCAGAGGTTCGCCGTCCGGCCCCTCCGTTAATTTCTCGCATTCGATCAGGTGGCCGTCAATTCCGCAGATGCCAATCGCTTTGGCACCCTTCTGCCCAAGTGTTGCGACGATCTCCTTATTGGTTTTACCGACGAGCACCATCTGTGCGATATTCATGGTCTGTGCATCGGTAACCCGCAGCCCATCCCTGAATTCGGAGGGGATATCCATTTTGGATAGCATCTGGCTGATGTCAGGCCCGCCTCCGTGGACAAGAACCGGATTGATTCCGACAAATTTCAACAATGTTATATCATCCATAACAGACGATTTGAGTTCTTCATTAATCATTGCATTTCCGCCGTACTTAATGACGACCGTCTTGCCGGAAAGACTCTGTATATAGGGGAGGGCCTCGATGAGTATCTCAGCTTTGTTGATGAATTCCTGCATCTCTTTTCCCAGATATGGGGCTGTGTTTTTGTGTGTCATATATTCCTCCGGATTTTAAAGTCTGCTGTTCAGCCTGGAGTATCTCTGCCTTTATGAATTGAGAAAACCGTTAATGTGCTGCCCCCTTACCTGAAAAAGAAATCACAGGCAACCGCACAGGTTGGAAAGTCCGAGACCTTCCGGATATCCCTGCATCGCATTTAATGCCTGCACAGCCTGTGCTGCGGCACCCTTTCCGAGATTGTCCTGGGCACTCAGAATTTTTACTTTACCAGTCCTGGGATCAGTAAAAATTGAAATATCAATGTAATTGGAATAGGCGACATATCTTGTTTCCGGGGCAACATCCAGCGGAAGGATCCGTACGAAAGAATCGTCGGAATAATAGGTCTCATACAGGCCGCGGATTTCTGAAGCTGTCATATCCCTGGTTTCCGGCAGCAGATCCGCATAAATCGTCGCATACATTCCGCGTTTCATCGGTGCCAGATGCGGAGTAAAGGTAATACAGACATCGACACCGGCCAGTATAGAATATTCCTGTTCAATTTCTGTTGTATGCCGGTGCATGGAAACACTGTAGGCCTTGAAATTATCGGAAGACTCACAATATGAATAAGCAAGTTCCGCTTTCCTGCCCGCTCCTGAAATGCCGGAGACGGCATCGACGATGATTCCCCCGGTATTAATGATCTTTTTTGCAAGCAGAGGGGCAAGCCCGAGAATGGAACAGGTGGGATAACAGCCGGGATTGGCAACAAGGGAAGCCGTAGCCAGTTTATCCCTGTAGAGCTCGGGAATTCCATACACTGCCTGCGGCAGGAGCTCGGGGCACGGATGGATAAGCCCGTAAGACGCTTCATAGACGGCTTGCCTGCGGTACCTGAAGTCACCGCTGTGGTCAATTACCTTGACTCCTTCAGAGAGAAGAACAGGTACTACTTTTGAAGAAATACCGTGAGGCAGTGCCGTAATAACCAGATCACAGCCGGCTGCCACGGCTTCCGGTCCTTCCCCTGTCAGAGGCAGGTCACAAATTCCGCGGAAAGAGGGGTAAACATCCGAAAAAGACTTCCCGACAAAACTTTGGGAAACCAAATGCGTCAGTATGACATTGGGATGCATGGAAAGAATGCGGATCAGTTCAACACCCACATAACCCGTTGCACCAATAATTCCAACCTTTGTCTTTTTCACAGCTTTCACCTCTTCTATCCATTATATAAAGATTTTACAATATATCCAATGAGAATAGACATTTTTCACTTTTCAAAGCAATTAATATTTATACAGAATAATGCATAAAATCACGTTTTGCAAGAAAAAGCATTAATTTTGAGGATTTTTATACATTTTATACAATGTACAGGGTGATTTTATGGACTTTTTGCGACAAAGGGATGAACGTATGTCCAAAAAGATCGTGAAAGTTTTGGCTATTTTTGCAATAGTTTAATTTACTTCTGAATGCTATAGTTGGGTTATGAAAAAAGGGAACCGCGGAAATCATGCGGCTCATAATTCGGAGGTATCAGAAATGGCAAGTCTTTCTCTTCAGCACATCTATAAGAAATATGAAGGTGGCGTAGTTGCTGTCAGTGACTTCAATCTCGAAATTGCAGACAAGGAATTTATTATTCTTGTAGGTCCTTCCGGTTGCGGAAAGTCAACAACTCTCAGGATGATAGCCGGCCTCGAAGACATTTCCGAAGGCGAGATCTATATCGGTGACCGCCTGATCAACGACGTCCTTCCTAAGGACAGAGACATTGCCATGGTTTTCCAGAACTATGCCCTGTATCCCCATATGACGGTTTTTGACAACATGGCTTTCGGCCTGAAGCTCAGAAAACTGGCTAAAGATGACATCAAACGCCGCGTCAGTGAAGCTGCCAAGATTCTTGAAATCGAGCACCTTCTCGAGCGTAAGCCCAAGGCACTCTCCGGCGGACAGAGACAGCGTGTTGCCCTCGGCCGTGCAATCGTTCGTGACCCTAAGGTTTTCCTTATGGATGAGCCCCTTTCCAACCTTGATGCCAAGCTCCGTGTTCAGATGCGTGTTGAGATTACCAAGCTTCATCAGAGACTGCAGACAACAATCGTATATGTTACGCATGATCAGACAGAGGCCATGACGATGGGTACCCGTATCGTTGTTATGAAGGACGGTTTCATCCAGCAGGTTGATTCCCCTACGGAACTGTACGAGAAGCCTGTAAATACATTTGTTGCAGGATTTATCGGAATGCCTCCCATGAACTTCATCAATGCTATGGTCCGTGTTGACAACAATGATGTTTTCATCTCCTTCGAAAATACAACGATCAAGCTTCCTTCGCGTTATTCCACTCCTGAAATGCGCGATCATGACGGCAAAGAAGTGTTCTTCGGCGTACGTCCTGAAGCCATCACAGATGAAGCGACATATGTCAGCCAGCACCCCGAGACAACTTTCACGGCCGATGTCGACGTTGTTGAGCTCCTTGGCGCTGAGACATACCTGTATGTTACGGTTAATGGCGCTCTGCCGCTTACCGCAAGAGTTGACCCCACCACATCCAAGTCGCGTGTTGGAGAAGTTGTATCGCTGGCTATTGATGCCAACCGTGTTCATCTCTTCGATAAAGAGACAGAGCAGAGCATCGTTTCCTGAATGCAGTCTCCCAAACCATAATTCCAAAACAGAGCCGGTTTCTTTTGAAAAAGAGGAACCGGCTTTTTTTCCCGTTGATGCATTTCCGCAGCGCAGCATGCTGATAAGCGAATTGCTGCCTTTTGCCCGATAGAAACAAGATAAATATTCAGCGTTCAATTGTTAACGTATTGCAACATGAATGTGAAACGTATAAGATAAAATGAATATGTAATAAAATTACACTCCGGACACGGCTCAATTCTTTTCGCAAAAATGCGGGAATGTGCGTAGGTGAAAATTATGGAAGAGATTAAAAAATGTATACGGGAAGTTTCCCAGATTCTGGATCGTACAGTTGGCGTCATGGATACCACCGGTCTGGTTATTGCCTGTACCGATGCCTCATGGGAAGGAATTGAAGATTCTTCCGTACGGGCGGTTCTGTTGTCGGACGAACTGACAGCGAGCACCTCAGGAAAGACATACATCAAAATTCAGGTAGGGGAACAGACGCAGTATATCGGGTTTATCAGCGGTACGGATTCAACATCACGAACATATCTTGATTTAATCTCACACTGGATAAGGGCCGCATTGCGGGAACGCAACACGGACGCAGAGAGAGAGACTTTTATTAAGAACATTCTTCTGGAGAATGAACTGCCGGGTGATATTCCGCTCAAGGCAAGGGAGTTTAAAGTTCCCTATGCCCTGCGGCGCATTGTTTTTCTGATCCGCGTAGCACAAAGCGAAGCGCCTTCGTGCGTTGAGATTCTTCACAATCTCTTTCCGGACAGGAAGACGCATTATGTCCTTGCAATGGATGAAGAAACGATCGTTCTTTTGGCAGAGCTCGATGAAGACTATGAGACTTCTGTAGAAGAGACAAGCAAGATGATCCTGGATAATCTGAACACTGAATCCATGTCACGTGTATATATTGGTATCGGCATGACTGCGGAGACAATGAAAGACGCGGCAAAGTCATATCGTGAAGCGACAATGGCTCTGCGGGTCGGCAGTATTTTTGAAAATGACCAGTATGTGATGCGTTATGACAAACTTGGCCTGGGACGTCTGATTTATCAGCTCCCGCCGACGCTTTGCAATATGTTCCTTGATGAAGTTTTTCCCAAGGGTGCTTATGAAGCACTGGACTCGGAGACACTTCTTACGATTTCCAAATTTTTCGAGAATAACCTGAACGGAAGCGAGACGTCGCGCCGCCTTTTTGTGCATCGCAATACACTTGTTTACCGTCTTGATAAAGTTCAGAAGATTACCGGACTGGATCTGCGCAGCTTTGATGATGCCGTCCTCTTTAAACTGGCGGCCATGGTGCGCACCTATCTGGAAAAGCAAGAGAAGAACGGACGTACGTCTACCACCAAGTGGTAAATGACGATTAGGGGGAAGACTGTTGATTCGCTTTGACAATGTATACAAGACCTACAAAACAGGAACGGATGCTCTTCGCGGGGTCAGTTTCAAGGTCGAGGATGGGGAGTTTGTATTTATCATCGGAAAGAGCGGTTCCGGGAAATCCACCATTATAAAGTTGATGACATGCGAGGAAAGACCGACGCAGGGTTCGGTTTATATTGACCATTTTCCGGTCTCCAGAATGCCCCGCCCCCTTGTTCCTGTTCTTCGCAGGCACGTGGGCATGATTTTTCAGGATTTTCGCCTGATTGAAAGCAAAAATATATTTGAAAACATCGCCTTTGCAGGCGAGATTGTCGGCATGCCCAGGAAGAAACTTGTCCAGACTGTAGACATTGTCCTCAGTGTTGTCGGTCTCCGCAATAAAGCATCGGCATTCCCTCAGGAACTGTCCGGCGGTGAGCAGCAGCGTGTTGCGATTGCACGCGCCATGGTTAATGATCCGAAGCTGATTCTGGCCGATGAACCGACAGGAAATCTTGATCCGCTGACAAGCGAGGCAATCATGGCGCTTCTGGAAGAGATTAATCGTAACGGCACTACCGTTGTGATCTGCACACATGACAGTAACCTTGTCGACCGTATGAAGAAGCGTGTAATTGAGATTGCAGACGGAAGCATTGTACGTGACGAAATAGACAGCGGCTATACGTGTGTGACAGATCCGCCGAAGGAACAGAGTGAAGAGATATGAGCATAAGAGCATTTACAAATTCCATTCGTGAGGGATTCCAAGGTATCCTGCGTCATCCTCTTGTCACTATAGCATCCATTACGACAATCCTTCTGATGCTTCTGCTTATGTCCGTTTTTGTTATTTTTTCCACAGATGCAAGATATATTATGAAAAATGTCGGACAGCAGCCGCCGATCGAGCTGTACATGAAACTGGACGCAACAGAAGCCGATAGGGCTGCCGTGACGAATTATCTTGCCGGCGATACACAACAGGTTCTTTATTATAAGTTGGCGGCTCCTGAAGAAAACTATAATGAATTCAAGGCCAATCTCGGCGACAGTTCCTCCATACTGGATAATTTTGACTACAATACATACCTGCCGTACACGTTTCATATCCAGCTGGTCGATCCGTCGTTTGCGGACGAAGTCGTCATGCACCTAGAGGCTTTTCCAGGTGTCAATAAAGTCATGCAGGAAAGACAGGTAATGGTTTTTCTGACGCAGGCCACAAAATGGGTCAACATCGGAACGGCAGTGGCCTTTTGCGCACTGTTTCTGATTTCCCTGTTCATTATTTCAAATATGGTGCGTATCTCCGTCTATTCGCGGGCAACGGAGATAACGATAATGAAATACATCGGTGCTACGAATGCCTACATACGACTGCCGTATATTATAGAGGGAGCCATTGTCGGATTGGTCAGTGCCGTGTGCGCATGGGGGATTACATCTCTTGCGTATAGCCGCATTTTCAAAATTCTCATGTCTAAAATTGAACCGGGAAGTTTCTACGCCCTTCTTCCTATAAGTTCCCTTTCCAACGGAATTCTTCTGGTATGTGCGTTTTGCGGCATACTGATCGGAGCATTTGGAAGCGGAGTGTCAGTCCGCAAATATATACAGGTATAGAAAGGAGTCTTTTTGTGCAGAAGATTAATTTGTCAGCAGGCCATATCCAGCCCGCGCGCCGTATGCGTTTTGCCCGGAAATTCGCCATTGTTCTGAGTTTTGTACTCCTGACGGCAGTAGTCGGATCATTCTGGCCTGTTTCTCCCTCTTCATATGTATATGCGGAATCCACATCCGAAAGCATAACCGATGCCAAGAAAAAGAAGGAAGAGGCACAAACGCAGATAGATGAAGCTCAGGCAAAGGTAGAGGCACTTTCCGGCCAGACGGATCAACTATCCGCTGACCTTGCCTATCTGAACGGTTTAAGCGAAGAACAGAAAGTTCAGTACAAGCAGATAACGGCAGACCTCGAAGCAGCCCTTCTGGCCAAACAGACGGCTCTCGATCTTTACCTTTCTTCCCAGGCGACCCTTGATGCAAAAAGATTGGAATATTCCAAACGTATGAGTGTCATGTTTGAGTATCAGAATAAATCAACACTTGAGATTCTGCTGGAATCCGATAGCCTTGCAGGTTTTTTTACAAACCTTGAATTGATTTCCCTCATAGGTGATTCGGATCAGCAAATAGTTGACGAGCTAAAAGCCGCCATGGATGACGCAGAACTGAAAAGTGCTTATGCAAAGCAGGAATCCGAAGATATGCAGGCTGTTGCGGATGCAAAGCAGGCTGAGCTCGATGAACTTGAAGCAAAGATAGGATCTACATCGGCCGCCCTTGAAGAAAAACAGGCGGCACTTTCCGACTGGCAGCAAAAGGAAGACGCGCTTGAAGCAGCGACCAATGAACTGGATGCAGAGATTGCTGCCCTTCAGAAGAAACTTGCGGCAAAGCAGGCAGCAGCCGCGGCTGCTGCAGCAGCAAAAGGCAAAACTGCATCTTCCTCGACGCAGGCACCTCCCCAGGGCACAATGACATGGCCATATCCCGGCGATTATACAATCTATTCCGGATTCGGGATGCGTATGCATCCCATCTATCATGTGAATAAAATGCATTACGGACTGGATCTCGGGGGTTCCTACGGCAATCCAATTGTTGCGGCAGCCGACGGTACGGTAATTATTGCCTCTGCTCCTGTTGCCGGACAAAACACGGGCGGATCCAATTTCGGGAATTATATCGTCATCGACCATGGCGGCGGAGTCTCAACCCTTTATGCACACTGCAGGGATCTTTATGTATCTGTCGGGGACACTGTCACAGCCGGGCAGAAAATTGCCGCCTGCGGCAGCACGGGCGCCTCAACCGGGCCGCATCTTCACTTTCAGGTCCGGGCAAATGGTGCATGGGTTGATCCTGCACCTTATATAACCTGACGGAGGCTGTAAATATGTCGGATTCCCCCTATGATGACCTTGCGGAAATATACGACCATTTTCAAAGCGAGATTGATCCGGTAAAATGGGCTGACTATCTGGACAAAATGATACGGATGTATGGCCCTCAAAATGGCGACGGTAAAGACGGACGCCTTCTGCTTTGCGATTTGGGCTGCGGTACAGCCAGTGTGTCTATAGAAATGAACCGGCTGGGTTATGACGTCATAGGCATCGACGAATCCATGCAAATGCTTGAAAAGGCAAGGGAAAAATCTGCGGCAGCTGATGCGGACATCCTGTTTCTTAGCCAGGACATTACGCAGTTTGAACTTTTCGGTACCGTTGACGTCTTTCTTTGCCTTTTGGATACAGTGAATCATCTGACCGGGAAGGCCGCACTTCAGAAGATGCTCTCACAATTTAAAAATTATTTGAATCCGGGCGGGCTGTTTATTTTTGATGTTGCTACACCGGCCCACCTGCAGAAAACGCTTGGCAACCATTTTTTCTATACGGTAGAAGAGGAATACGCCCTGTTGTGGGAGAATCACTTTTCAGCCCGAACCCGTATCAGCACATCGGATCTGACACTTTTCCGAAAAACGGATACGGAAGCATACCATCGATTTGACGGACAGATTAAGGAACGTGTATATACGGAAGCGGAAATCTGTGAGGCTCTGGAAAATGCAGGAATGAGCCTGCTTGCCAAATACGGCGAGTTATCCTGCGAGGAACCGGCGGACCGGGAGACCAGGGAATTTTACATAGCTGTCCGCCCGGCGGTCGGCCGGGACGAAGCAAAGCGTTCTTGAAACATAAAGGAGTCCCACCCAGGAGACAGATATGACGGAAAACAAATATTCATTTTATAAAACAGACGGAGCCCCCGAAGACCCGGCAGCGGACTATATTGTGCGCGCCACTGCTTACGGCGGACAGGTACGTGCTCTTGCAATCAGAAGCACTTCGCTGTGCCGCGAAGCCCTTGCCATACATAAGACATCCCCGGTTGCTACGGCTGCCCTGGGGAGATTCCTCTCGGGATCACTCCTTCTGGCCGACAATCTGAAGAGTGAACAGGACACGCAGACCACCATAATCCGCTGCGACGGACCAATCCAGGGAATGACAGCTGTCTGTGATGCGATGGGGAATATCCGCGGATACTGCAATGAACCTGTAGTAGAGAACGTTTTTCATTATCCGGGCAAACTCAATGTCGGTGCGGCAGTGGGAAAAGGTATTCTTACAGTGATCCGCGATCTCGGCCTCAAAGAGCCTTACGTAGGATCGGTTCAGCTGGTATCCGGCGAAATAGCGGAAGACTTTACGTATTATCTTGCCGCATCCGAGCAAACTCCTTCCATAATGTCCCTGGGCGTTCTTCTGGATAAAGACGGAGTCACCCAGGCAGGCGGCTTTCTTTTGCAGCTTATGCCCGGAGCCGGTGAAGATCTGATTGAACGTATGGAAAAACGCGCGGAGGGAGGATTTCCCGATGTGACCTTCCTTATGAATGAAGGAATGAATCCGGAGCAAATTCTGGATATGTTTCTGGGAGACCCTGAGATTGACTATCTGACGGCAACCCGGGTGCGGTATAAATGCACATGCAGCCGGGACAGGATGGAGCGCAATCTGCTGACCCTCGGAAAAGTGCAGCTCGACGAACTGAGTGAAGATCCAAAGGGGATCAGCCTGGAGTGTCATTTTTGTGATAAGATATACTCGTTTGACCGGGAATCCCTCCTGGAATTATCCGTGCTGAGTGAAAAAAGAGACTGAAAACCCCTGCAGATATGCCATTTGCAGGATAAAAGCAATATATGATGACACTCTTGGAAATACGAAAAAGAAATCCGGAAAATTCGCTTGCATTACCTGCAGAATTGAGATATACTTCTCCGTGCGCAAAGAATTTCTAGCGCAGAAGCGAAGATGTCAGAGATTGCCGCAGTCTTGCAAGCTGTACAGACAATGCGGGTAACTTTGACAGAGCAGTCCGGACCAAGATCCGGGCGACTTCAATTAAGTTGGCAGCGTGTGTTTCTGTAACTGGACACATGCCCAGGTCCAAAGTGCCGCAGAGTTTTTTGTGGTAACTGGTTTCCTGGGTTTTCTGATGGGTACAGAAGAAACGCCCGGCACGGTTGAAGAAAACAGCATGTTTGGAGGAAGATATTATGGCAGTTAAACAGAAAGTAAGAATCAAGCTCAAAGCTTTCGATCATGAACTTCTTGATCAGAGCGCAGCACGTATCGTCGAGACAGTGACCAGAACAGGCGCAAGCTTTTCAGGTCCCATTCCTCTCCCTACAGAGAAGGAAATCACAACGATCCTGCGTTCTCCCCATAAGTACAAGGATTCACGTGAGCAGTTTGAGATTCGTACGCATAAGCGCTTAATCGACATTTTTGCACCCAACCAGAAAACGGTTGATGCATTGATGAAGCTCGACATGCCGGCCGGAGTGAGCATAGAGCTCAAGGTCTGACACGAGCTGTTTCCGGATAGGCAGATACGTCAAGATCTGCCGCATGTCCGGGGTCATGTTCACGGGTAGCACCGCGAACCAATAACCATAGGAGGTAAAGGAAAGATGAGTAAATTCATGCTTGGCAAGAAGGCCGGAATGACACAGCTGTTCGATGAGAACGGACTTGCAATCCCGGCGACCGTCATCGAGTGCGGCCCAATGGTCGTACTTCAGAACAAGACGGAAGAGACAGACGGGTACAAGGCTGTGAAGGTTGCCGTAGGCGACATTCGCGAGAAGCTTGTGAATAAGCCCGACAAAGGTCAGTTCAGCAAAGCCGGCGCACCTGTAAAGCGCATCATCCGCGAATTCCACACGGATGCAGAGTTCTCTCTGGGCCAGGAAATTAATGTCGCTGAAATGTTCTCTGTAGGCGACCGTGTTGATGTCAGCGGCGTTTCCAAAGGAAAAGGCTTTGCCGGTAACATCAAGCGTCATGGTCAGAAGGGTGGCCCCGGCGGTCACGGTTCCATGTATCACAGACGTGTTGGTTCAATGGGCGCAAATACGACCCCTGCACGTGTCCGCAAGGGCAAGAAGCTTCCGGGTCATATGGGTGCTGTGAACTGCACTGTACAGAATTTGAATGTCGTCCTTGTGGACGGTGAGAGAGGCATCCTCGTTGTGAGAGGTGCAGTCCCAGGCCCGAGACGCGGCTTATTATCAATACAGCCGTCCGTGAAGGCAAGATAATCCGGCGTAAGGAGGAGCGAAGAAAATGGCAAAAGTAGATGTCTATAATCTGGATGGAGCCGTTACAGGTCAGATCGAGCTTTCCGACGATATCTTTGGTATCGAGCCGAATGAGTTTGCGATTCAGGCCGTGATCAGAAATCAGCTGGCAAACCGTCGCCAGGGCACCCAATCCACAAAAACAAGAAGCGAAGTCAGAGGCGGCGGCAAGCGTCCGTATCGCCAGAAGGGCACAGGCCGCGCACGTCACGGTTCTACCCGTTCGGCACAGTATGTCGGCGGAGGAATCATTTTTGGGCCTAAGCCGAGAGACTTCAGCTATACAATTCCCAAGAAAGTAAGAAGACTCGCAATGAAGTCTGCCCTTTCAAGCAAACTTGCTGCACAGAGCCTCATCGTTCTGGACACACTCAACTTTGACGAGATAAAGACCAGTAAGATGGTCAAAGTTCTCGCAGCACTCAAGATAGAGAGCCCGGCACTTTTTGTTCTCTCTGAAAAGAATGTCAATGTTGAGAAGTCAGCTAGAAATATTCCCACAGTGAAGACCGCATTTGTCAACACGATCAACGTGTTTGACATTCTGAAGTATGATCGCTTTGTGATTACTAAAGATGCGGCTGAGAAGGTTATGGAGGTGTATGTATGACTAAGGCACCGCAGGATATTATCCTAAAGCCGGTCGTTACTGAAAAGAGTTCCATTGAAGGCGCTCTCGGAAAGTATTCCTTCAAGGTTGACGTGAGGGCTACCAAGCCGGAAATCCGCACGGCAGTTGAGAAGCTTTTCGATGTGAAGGTCCTTTCCGTCAATACAATCAACTATGACGGCAAAGAAAAAAGACAGCGTCAGTCTATCGGGTTTACGCCTTCATGGAAAAAAGCAGTCGTAACAATAGCAACAGTAGCCAAGGATGGCACTTACCTCGGCAAGGGCGGCAAAACTGCCAAAGTCCCTGCCAAGTATAAGACATCCATCGAAGAATTCGGGTTCGGCCAGTAATACGGCCTGATTGATGAAGGAGTGAAGAGAGATGCCAGTAAAGACTTTTAATCCAACCTCTCCTGCCAGACGTCAGATGACAGTCGCCGATTTTTCCGTCCTGAGTGACAAGAAACCGGAGAAGAGTCTTCTTGCCACGGGCAAAAAGTCAGGTGGACGTAATTCATATGGCCGTATCACAGTTCGCCATATCGGCGGTGGTAATCGTCGTAAGATTCGTGTGATCGACTGGAAGAGACAGAAGGACGAAATTCCTGCGACAGTAATCGCATTGGAATACGATCCGAACCGTACAGCCTATATTGCGCTTCTGCAGTATACGGATGGAACCAAAGCTTACATTCTTGCACCGCAGGGTGTTATCGTCGGATCAAAGGTAGTAAGCGGACCAACAGCAGATATCGTTGCCGGAAATGCCCTTCCTATAGAGAACATTCCGGTTGGCACGATTCTCCACAATGTAGAACTTAAGCCTGGTAAAGGCTCACAGATGGTTCGTACAGCGGGAGCCGGAGCACAGCTTATGGCAAAAGAAGGCGATTATGCACAGCTTCGTCTTCCTTCCGGAGAAGTTCGTATGGTAGCAGTTCGCTGCCGTGCAACAATCGGAACCGTAGGCAACGGAGAGCACGAGAATATTTCAATCGGAAAAGCAGGACGCAAACGTCATATGGGTGTTCGTCCGACTGTCCGCGGTGTGGTTATGAACCCTTGCGATCACCCTCATGGTGGTGGTGAAGGTAAATCTCCTATCGGACGTCCGGGTCCCGTTACTCCCTGGGGTGTTCCGACACTTGGCAAGAAGACTAGAAACAAGAAGAAACCGTCCAGTAAGTACATTGTCAAGAGAAGAAAGTAATGAAGGGAGGCTCGTTTAGATATGAGTAGATCAACAAAAAAAGGCTATTTTGTTCAGGAAGCGCTGATGAAGCGGGTTGTCGCCATGAACGCGGTCAATGATAAGAAGGTCTTTAAGACTTGGTCCAGATCTTCTACAATTTTCCCGGAGATGGTGGGCCATACAATTGCTGTATACGATGGCAGGAAACATGTACCGGTTTATATCACTGAAGAAATGGTCGGCCATAAGCTCGGCGAGTTCGCTCCCACAAGGACGTTCAGAGGCCATGCCGGCGAGAAATCAACTGGCAGTCGCTGATACATTGCGATAGCTCTTGAAGGGAGGAACAAAAAGTGGAAAAGAAAGTCATGAGCAAGGACTATATGCTGGAACACCGTGAGGAAATTCTTGCGGAACTGGCAGCACCTGCTAAGAAAAATGCAAAACCACAGCTTCTTACAAAAAAAGAACGTAAAGTTCTTGGAGTTGGTAAGGATCAGGGTAAGGCAATTGCTAAGTATGTTCGTGTTACACCTCGTAAAATGAGCATTGTTATCAACCTCATTAAGGGGAAAAGCCTCGAAGAAGCATATGCCATTCTACTGTATACACCCAAGGCCGCTTCGCCGGTTTTGACAAAAGCGCTCAAGTCGGCAGAGGCAAATGCTGTTAATAACAACAGCCTGAGCCGCGACGCTTTGTATGTTGCAGATGCCTATGCTAATCAGGGACCGGTTCTGAAGCGTTTTATGCCGAAGGCCAGAGGATCCGCTGCAAGAATCAACAAGAGAACCAGCCATATTACGGTTGTTCTTAAGGAAAGAGTGTAAGGAGGATTTCAGATGGGCCAGAAGGTTAATCCCCATGGTTTGCGGGTTGGAGTCATCAAAGGATGGGATACTCGTTGGTATGCCGATAAGAAGACTTTCAGCGATTATCTGGTTGAAGACAAAAAGATCCGCGTGTTCGTCAAAAAGGAATGCTTCAGTGCAGGCGTTTCCAATATTGAAATAGAGCGCAAGGGTGACGATAAGACAATGGTCATTATCAACACAGGAAAGCCTGGAATTATTATCGGGCGTCAGGGTGCTGGTATTGAAGATCTTAAGAAAAAGCTCCAGAAGGAATTTGGTAAGAGTTTCTTCGTTGATATTCGTGAGATCCGTACACCGGACTTGTCTGCACAGCTTGTAGCCGAGAGTATTGCAGCTCAGCTGGAGAAGAGAATTTCTTTTCGTCGTGCAATGAAGCAGGCCATGATGCGTACCATGAAAGCGGGCGCTAAGGGCATCAAGACTCAGGTTTCCGGCCGTCTCGGCGGTGCTGAAATCGCACGTGTTGAGCATTATCATGAAGGAACGATTCCGTTGCAGACACTGCGTGCGGATATTGATTACGGCTTTGCTGAGGCAGCTACGACATATGGTCGTATCGGCGTCAAAGTATGGGTTTGCCGCGGTGAGATTCTCCCCGTGAAGAAAGCCATCGTCAAAGTTGAGGAAGGGGGCGAAGAATAATGCTTCTTCCAAAAAGAGTTAAGTACAGAAAACAGCACCGCGGTCGTATGACCGGCAAATGTACCAGAGGCAATTTTGTTGCATACGGTGATTTTGGTATCGTTACTACAGAGCCTTGCTGGATAACATCCAATCAGATTGAGGCCTCCCGTATAGCTATCAACCGTTATGTCAAAAGAGGCGGACAGGTCTGGATTAAGATTTTTCCCGACAAGCCGGTTACATCAAAGCCTGCTGAGACCCGAATGGGTTCCGGTAAAGGATCTCCTGATCACTGGGTTGCTGTTGTAAAACCGGGACGCGTTCTCTTTGAGATCGCAGGCGTTACAGAAGAAGTTGCAAGAGAGGCCATGCGCCTTGCAGGACATAAACTCCCTTGCAAAACGAAGTTTATTGCTAAGGAACAGGAGGGTGACGTAAATGAAGGCTGATGAAATCCGCGCAAAATCGGGAACAGAGCTTGAAAAAGAACTCGTTGCCCTGAAGGAAGAGCTTTTTAAGCTTCGTTTCCAGCATGCTACCAACCAGCTCGAAAACCCTCAGCGCCTTGGTGCTGTCAAAAGGGATATCGCCCGCGTCAATACGATTATTCGCGAGCAAGAGCTCAAGAGCAGAAAGTAAAGGGGGACTAGTGAATGAGTGATGATCGTAACCTCAGAAAAACTCGCGTCGGTACTGTAACAAGCGACAAAATGGATAAAACTATTGTTGTAGCTGTAACAGAACACGTCAAGCATCCGCTTTACAAGAAAATCATTAAGAGAACTTACAAGCTTAAGGCTCATGATGAAGAGAATGTATGTGGTATCGGCGATAAAGTCAAAGTAATGGAAACCCGTCCGCTTTCACGCGACAAGCGCTGGAGACTGATAGAGATTATTGAAAAGGCGAAATAATACGTAGCCGTTATGGTTTTCACGTAAAGGAGGAAATCTAGCATGATTCAAGTTGAATCCAGATTGAAATCTGCTGACAACACTGGCGCAAAAGAACTTTTGTGCATTAAAGTACTCGGCGGTTCATGGCGTAAATATGCAAATATCGGCGATGTCATCGTATGCTCTGTCAAATCCGCTGCCCCTGGTGGCACGGTTAAGAAGGGTGAAGTTGTAAAGGCCGTGGTTGTCCGCACCAGAAAAGGTGTCCGGAGACCGGATGGTTCTTATATCAAGTTCGATGAAAATGCTTGTGTTCTCATCAAAGATGACAAGAACCCGCGCGGCACACGTATCTTTGGGCCAATCGCCAGAGAGCTGAGAGACAAGGACTATATGAAGATCCTTTCTCTGGCACCTGAAGTTTTGTAAGGAGGACGACAAATGGCAAGCAAAATTCACATAAAAAAAGATGATACCGTAGTCGTGCTCTCGGGCAAGGACGCAGGTAAAAAAGGCAAGATTGTGAAAGCGGTTCCGGATAACGGACGCGTTTTCGTAGCCGGGCTTAACATGATCACGAAGCATCAAAAGGGACAGGGCCAGTATAAACCGGCCGCTCTCATTCAACGTGAGGGTTCCATCGATGCTTCCAATGTTATGCTCGTATGTCCGAAATGCAACAAGCCATCCCGTGTGGCTAATAAAGTTTCGGAAGATGGCTCTAAATCACGTGTCTGCAAAAAATGCGGCGCTGTGATTGATACGGTTAAGAAAGCAAGCAAGGAGGGGTAAAGGATGTCCAGATTAAAAGATAAGTACACATCTGAAGTTGCACCTGCTTTGCAGGAGACCTTCAGTTACAAGTCTGTGATGCAGATTCCACGTCTCGAGAAGATCGTTCTCAACATGGGTGTAGGAGAAGTCAAGGACAACCCCAAAGCCCTCGAGAATGCAATGCGCGACATGGGAGCCATATCCGGACAGAGACCGGTAGCTACGATAGCTACCAAGTCAGTTGCTGCTTTTAAACTCAGGGAAGGTATGAAGATCGGCTGCAAGGTTACACTTCGCGGCGAGAAAATGTACGATTTCCTCGACAAACTGATCAGCATCTCCCTTCCTCGTGTCCGCGATTTCCGCGGTGTAAGCGCGAACTCTTTTGATGGTCACGGCAACTATGCCATGGGTATCAAAGAACAGCTGATGTTCCCCGAAATTGACTACGACAAGGTAGACAAAATTCGCGGAATGGACATCATTATAGTAACAACAGCTCAGACGGATGAAGAGGCAAGAGAACTTCTCAAGCTTTTTGGCATGCCGTTTCGCAAGTGAGCAGGAGGGTAAAGTGACATGGCAAAAAAGTCAATGATTCTAAAAGCCCAGAGGCCGGCGAAGTTTACCACACAGCAGCACAATCGCTGCAAACTCTGTGGAAGACCTCATGCCTATATCCGCAAGTACGGCGTATGCCGTCTCTGCTTCCGTGAATTGGCACATAAGGGACAGATTCCCGGCGTCCGCAAGGCCAGCTGGTAACCGATAGCATAGCAAGGAGGAACACGTATGCAGATTACAGATGCAATCGCAGATATGCTAACAAGAATCCGTAATGCAGGCACAGCCGGTCATTCGACTGTTCTGATCCCGGCTTCCAATTTGAAGAAGGCTATCGCCCAGATTTTATTGGAAGAAGGATACATTACTCGTTTCGAGTGTATCGAAGATGACAAGCAGGGAATGATTAAAGTCACCCTGAAGTTTGCTGCCCGCAAGAGCGTTATCACGGGTATCAAGCGTATTTCAAAACCTGGACTTCGCGTTTACGCGGATTCAGAAAATCTCCCGAAGGTACTCGGCGGTCTTGGCATTGCCATCATCTCCACATCCAAGGGAATTATGACAGATAAGAAAGCCCGCGCATCAAGCGTAGGCGGAGAAGTACTGGCTTACGTCTGGTAAGAAACAAAAACTCTGAAATGGAGATTCTGCCGGGTTCGGCAGTTTCCCCGTAATCTTAAGAGCAGGAGGTAGAAAGATATGTCTAGAATTGGCAGAATGCCGATTACGATCCCGACAGGGGTCGAAGTAGAACAGGACGGCCACGTCGTCACTGTTAAAGGCAAGGGCGGCACACTGACTCAGATCGTGCATCCCGACATGAAGGTTGTTATCGATGGCGCAGTAATTACTGTTGAGAGACCTTCCGAAGCAAAGATGCATAAAGCGCTTCATGGTTTGACACGGTCACTTATTAACAATATGGTGGTCGGGGTTTCAACCGGGTTTGCGAAGACTCTTGAAATCAACGGTGTAGGTTACAAGTGCATTAAGGACGGCAAAAAGATCGTTCTCAGCCTTGGTTACTCCCACCCGGTCGAGATGGTCGAGCCTGAAGGGATTACCCTTGAGGTACCGGCTCCGAACAAAATCATCGTAAAAGGTGCAGATAAACAGCTCGTCGGTGAGACAGCTGCCAAGATCCGTTCCTATAGACTTCCTGATGCATATAAGGGCAAGGGTATTAAGTACTCTACTGAGATCCTGAGAATCAAAGAAGGCAAGACCGGATCCAAGAAATAAGAGAAGGGGTGAAAAAGCATGATTAATAAACCTGACAGAAACGAAATTCGCTTGAGAAAACATGTACGCGTGCGCAAAAAGATCACCGGAACCCCTGCTCGCCCACGTTTGTGCGTTTTTAGAAGCAATACGAATATTTATGCTCAGATCATTGATGATTCGACAGGATCAACGCTGGTTAGTGCGACAACTCTTGAGAAAGACATCAAGACAGATCTGCCTTTCGGCGGCAATGTCAGCGGTGCAGCTGCAGTTGGCAAGCTTATTGCTAAGCGTGCTGTAGACAAGGGTATCACTGAGGTTGTTTTCGACAGAGGCGGATACATTTTCCATGGCCGTGTTGCGGCCTTGGCTGAGGCAGCACGCGAAGCTGGCCTTACTTTCTAAGCAGGAGGGAAACAGAAGATGCGTATTGATCCGAATACAGTAGAACTGAAAGAAAAAGTCATCCATATCGGTCGTGTTTCCAAGACCGTAAAGGGCGGACGTAATTTCCGCTTTGCTGCTCTTGTCATCGTAGGTGATGAGAATGGTCATGTCGGAAAAGGTATTGGAAAAGCTGCTGAAATTCCTGATGCTATACGCAAAGGAATTGAGGATGCAAAGAAAAACCTTATTTTTGTCCCCATTCACGGCTCAACAATTCCTCACGAGACACTTGGTGTTTTCGGTGCCGGTAAAATCGTAATGAAGCCTGCTAAGGAAGGTACCGGAGTTATTGCCGGCGGTCCTGTACGTGCAGTCTGCGAAATGGCCGGTATCCGTGATATCCGTACAAAATCACTTGGAACCAACAATCCGAACAACATGGTCAACGCGACTTTGGAAGGCCTTAAAAGCTTGAAATCTCTTGAAGAGGTTGCTCGTCTTCGCGGCAAGTCGGTTGATGAAATTTTATAATAGGAGGTGTGTCTTCCATGGCAGAATTAAAAATTACTCTGGTGAAGAGCACCAATAGTGCCAATAAGAACCACTGCTTAACTGTTAAGGCTCTCGGTCTGCATAAGATCGGCCAGTCTACTACTAAAACAGATACGCTGGCCATTCGTGGCATGGTTCGTAAGGTTGCACATCTGGTTACTTGCGAAGAAGTCTAACGGAGGTAGGAATTAACATGAAGCTCAATGAATTGACTTCCAGCGGTAATGCAAAGGCATTCCGCAAAGGCCGCGGCGTTGGCAGCGGCAATGGTAAGACAGCCGGTCGCGGACATAAAGGACAGAATTCGCGTTCCGGCGGTGGAGTACGGCTAGGATTTGAAGGCGGACAAATGCCTCTATACAGACGTCTTCCCAAACGCGGTTTCAATAATACAAGATTTGCGTCTCATTATATTGAAATCAATGTCCAGGATCTTGAGATCTTTGCTGACGGTACGACAGTTGATTCCGCCCTGCTTGCAGATACCGGTATCCTCTCTGTTGCCAAAGTAAATGATGGTATCAAGGTATTGGGTATGGGTGAGCTGACAAAGAAACTCGTTGTTAAGGCGAAAAAATTCTCAGCTTCCGCAAAAGAAAAAATTGAGAAGGCTGGCGGCTCGGCCCTGGAGGTATGATCATGAAGGGTGTGTTTGATACCTTGATCAATGCATTTCGCGTTCCGGATCTTAGAAAGAAACTTCTTTTTACATTTGGAATCCTGGCTATCTATGAATTAGGAAGCCTTTTGCCCTCACCGGGCATCAACCGCGAAGTGTTTACAGGTCTTGTGCAGCAACTAGGACAAATCGGGAGCCTCATGAACATTATCACGGGCGGTAGTTTGTACGCTGCTTCGATTTTTGCCATGGGTATCACACCGTATGTAAACTCATCAATTATTATTCAGCTCTTGACAGTCGCCATTCCTGCACTCGAAAGAATGCAAAAAGAGGGCGAGCCCGGAAGAAAGAAAATTCAGAAGATTGTCCGTTTTGTAACCGTTGGACTGGCATTCATTCAGGCAACTGCCTTCTGGTATGCTACCCGCAGTGCGATGTCGCACTACCTGCCTCTGTGGCTGAACTCCATACTCATTATTGTGTCATTTACAGCAGGTACGGCGTTTATCATGTGGCTTGGCGAACAGATCAATGACAAGGGTATCGGCAACGGTATCTCACTGATTATCTTTGCAGGCATCGTTACCCGTCTTCCGTCCATGACAATGCAGCTTTATAACTATGCTTTGGATGTATCAGGCCGTTTTGATTCAATAATCCTCGGCGGATTCCTTGGTATCATTCTGTTTATTGCAGTTGCCTCAATGGCAGTTGCCATCATACTGTTTGTTTTATTCGTGCAAAACGCGGAGAGAAGAATTCCGGTTCAATACTCCAAGCGTGTTGTCGGAAGAAAAACATACGGCGGACAGAACACATATATTCCGCTTAAAGTTAACCAGTCAGGCGTTATGCCGGTAATCTTTGCAATGTCAATGCTTTCACTTCCTTCGACAATCGTTACGATGTTCTTTTCGAACAGTACGAATATTATCGTTGAGTGGTTCAGAAACTTTGGAAAGAGTCCGATCTACTATGCGACCTATCTGCTTCTGATTATCGGATTTACTTTCTTCTATTCGATGATCCAGTTTAACCCGATTGAGATTTCCAACAATCTCCAGAAGAACGGCGGTTTTATCCCCGGTGTACGTCCAGGCCGTCCGACATCCGACTTTATAGCGCGTACGGCCAGCCGTATGAACTGGGTCGATGCTCTGTTCCTCTCTTCTGTTGTTCTGGTTCCGACATTGATCGGAACACTGACAGGAATTGAGAATGTCTGGTTTGCAGGTACTTCGGTTCTGATTCTTACAGGTGTTGCTAATGATCTGGTCAAGCAAATCGAGTCTCAGATGGTCACTCACCATTATAAAGGATTCCTTGACTGATGCAGACTGCATCGATGAGGTATTCCGTCCGCGATTTCATAAGCGTGGGCTTTTGGGGACCACAATGTAAATAGATTTATGCAAATGATAGCCTCGCACAGAGTAATATATTCTCTGTGCGGGGCTGTATGAGCGTAAAAGAAGAAGAAGGTTCCATACGTTTGTGTTACTCTTAAGCGAATAGGGACGACGGCTCTTCTTTGGACAAATTACATAAAACGGGAGGAAATCGACAATGCGTTTGATTTTATTGGGGGCTCCTGGCTCCGGAAAAGGCACAATAGCTGCCGAGCTGACTAAGAATTATGGTATTCTGCATATTTCGACGGGAGATATTTTCCGAGCCAACATGAAAGAGCAGACGCCACTGGGGCTGGAAGCTAAATCATACATTGATCAGGGAGCACTGGTTCCCGATTCGATTACGATTGCTATGATCGAGGATCGCCTGGCTCAACCCGACTGTGAGGCCGGTTTTATGCTTGACGGTTTTCCCCGTACTATTGTTCAGGCACAGGAACTTGACAGGATACTTGCTAAAAAAGGTGTGGCGCTGACTGCGGCCATCAGTATTGAAATCTCAGACGATGAGATCAAAAAACGTGTTTCCGGGCGCCGTGTGTGCATCGCCTGCGGGGCAAGCTATAACATTCCATTTAAACCTGCAAAGGTCGACGGCATCTGCGATGCCTGCGGCGGTGAAGTGATACAGCGGGAAGATGATAAGCCGGAGACGGTTTTAAGCCGACTGAAGACATATCATGAAAAAACGCAGCCGTTGATAGATTATTACAAAGCTCAGAATCTGATTCTCACAGCTAACAATGAAGTCAATTACATGATGGCTTTCGAAGAAATAATAAAGGGTCTTGCTTTACGTGAGATCAATTGACTGTAAGTTAAGTGATCAGGTTTGACTCAATATATTAAAAGGCATGCACATATCAAAGGAGAAATGATGGTTCAACTTAAGACACCAACAGAAATTGTAAAGATGCAGAAGGCAGGAAGAGTCGTTGCGCTGGTTTTTGATGCGCTTTCCGACTTGATCAGGCCGGGCGTATCTACATTTGAACTCGATAAGGTGGCCGAACAGGTCATTCGGGGTGAGGGTGCAATTCCATCTTTCCTTGGTTATGGTACGCCTCCTTTCCCCGGGTCTATCTGTGTATCGATTAATCAGGAAGTGGTTCATGGAATTCCAAGTCACAGCCGCATCCTCAAAGAAGGCGATATCGTCAGTGTTGATGTGGGTGCAGAACTCGATGGATTCCATGGGGATGCCGCAAGAACATATCCCGTCGGAACATTATCTGCCGACGTGGCCCAGCTGGTTAAAGTTACAGAGGAATGCTTCTGGATCGGTTTTGAAAAAGCTCAGATCGGCAACCGGATCGGTGATATTTCCAGTGCAATCGCGCAGCATGCCGAGTCATTTGGATATGGAGTGGTCAGGGAACTGACCGGACATGGAATCGGACGGCACCTGCATGAAGATCCTGATGTCCCGAATTATGGTAAAAAAGGTCATGGACTGCGAATTACTCCCGGACTTGTCATAGCTGTTGAACCAATGATCAACCTGGGCAAAAAAGATATTGAAGTATTGGATGACCAGTGGACAATCGTTACAGCAGACGGCAGGCAGTCATCGCATTATGAGAATACAATTGCCATAACGCAGGATGGGCCGATTATAACAACAAAGGTGGATATGTGATTCAGGAGGCCGGACATTCTTTTTTTGATGGAATGAAAGATAAGGGTATTATTGCCGGTACCGTGGTCCTGTCAAAATGCGGACACGATAAAGGACGTATATATGTGGTGGCATCAGAGCACGAAAGCTTTCTCTCTCTTTGTGACGGAGACAGGCGTACGCTCGAAGCCCCCAAAAGAAAGAGACGAAAGCATGTCTGCCCGCTTGGACAGATTGAGCAGGCCCCGGACTGGCTGGCTTCCCTGAAGGAACTACCCGTTCCGCAGCAGAGCAGTGAGCTAAGAAAAGGGATCAGAAGATTTATGGATGGTCACAGTGGACCTGTGACAAAATGAAAAAAGGAGACAAACATGCCTAAAGAAGATGTCATTGAAGTAGAGGGAATCGTGGATGACGCGCTTCCGAATGCAATGTTCAAGGTTAAACTCGAAAACGGTCATGAAGTTCTTGCGCATATTTCCGGCAAGCTTCGACAGAATTATATTAAAATCCTGCCCGGTGACCGCGTAACATTGGAATTATCGCCATATGATCTGTCCAGAGGGCGCATAACCTGGCGCGCAAAATAAATAAATGCAAACAATTCCATATAAATGCAAAAAAACCCTTGATTTAAAGTCGGTTTTTGGTATTATATTATAGCATGCGCTTTTAGGGCGTAAGTATTTCTGCATGAAGCAGGAACTGAACAGCAGGAGGTAGGCATTATGAAAGTTAGACCATCTGTCAAGGTCATGTGCGAAAAATGTAAAGTGATTCGTCGTAAAGGACGTGTCATGATTATTTGCTCTGATCCTAAACACAAACAGAGACAGGGCTAATGTACACCGCCTCCGGACAGTATTTCTGTCCGGTTCGCCGGTGTAAGAAGAAAAGGCTATTCCACGCGATCATGTGAGGGCGGCTGTCTTTTGTTAACCGCAAAGGAGACCTCACGCAGCGTGTTCTATAGATAGAACAAAAAAGAATTTGATTATTTACGGAGGTGCATCAGATGGCGCGTATTGCCGGTGTGGATCTGCCCAATGAAAAAAGAGTTGAGATAGCTCTCACTTATATTTTTGGAATTGGCAGAACAAGTGCTACACGTATCCTTAAAGACTCCTCGATTAGTCCGGATACAAGAATGAAAGATCTCTCTGAAGAGGAGATCGCGAAGATTCGTGAGAAGATCGAGAACAATTTTAACGTTGAAGGTGATTTGAGAAGAGAGATTTCTCTCAATATCAAGCGTTTGACAGAAATCGGCTGCTATCGCGGCCGCCGTCACAGAATGGGGCTTCCTGTTCGCGGTCAGCGCACAAAAACGAATGCTCGTACTCGTAAGGGTCCGAAGCGTACGATGGCTGGCAAAAAGAAGTAAGGAGGAATATCCATGGCGAAGGCAATTAAAAAGACGGCTATACGGCCGAAAAAAAGAGAACGTAAGAATATTGACCGCGGACATGCGCATATTCATTCTACGTTCAACAATACAATCGTTACGATTACCGATCCTCTTGGAAATGCTGTTTCATGGGCGTCTGCTGGTGAAATGGGCATGAAGGGCTCCCGTAAAGGAACTCCTTTTGCTGCTCAGATGGCTGCGGAAGATGCAGCCAAAAAGGCTGTGGACCATGGCATGCGCACAGTAGAGGTTTTTGTAAAAGGACCTGGCGCTGGTCGTGAATCCGCAATCCGTGCTCTGCAGTCCACTGGATTAGATGTCACAATGATTAAAGACGTTACTCCAGTTCCACATAACGGTTGCAGACCGCCTAAGAGAAGAAGAGTCTGATTACGGAGGAGGTATAGAGAATGGCTAGATATACAGATGCATCCTGCCGCCTGTGCCGTAGAGAGGGCGATAAGCTTTTTCTTAAGGGTCAGAGATGTTATACACAAAAATGTTCACTTGTCAGAAGGAGTTTTGCTCCCGGACAACATGGACAGGGCAGAAAAAAAGTTTCAGAATATGGTGTTCAGCTGAGAGAAAAACAGAAGACAAAGCGCTTCTATGGCCTACTCGAGAAACAGTTCCACTCAACTTTTGAGCGTGCAGAGAATATCAAAGGTAAGACAGGTGAAAACCTTCTTGCGCTTCTCGAACTGCGTATGGACAATGTCGTTTATAGAATGGGTTTTGCGGCTTCCCGTGCAGAAGCACGTCAGCTTGTTACTCATGGTCACTTCACAGTTAATGGCAAGAAGATGGATATTCCTTCAATTACCATGAAAGCTGGAGATGTTGTCGTGGTTCGCGAGTCATCCCGCAAGTCCCCTAAGTTTACCGATCTTACGAATGTACGCCCAATTCCGGCGTGGCTTTCCTTCAATGCAGAGACACTTACAGGAACTCTTGTACAGCTGCCGACACGTGAAGACGTAGATATTCAGGTCAAGGAGACCCTCATTGTTGAGTTGTACTCTAAGTAATGGGTTTTCGGAATTTGACCATATGTATTTAGCTGCGCAAGGAGGAGAAAGATGATTGAAATAAAGAAGCCAGTCATTGAGTGTGTGGAATTGAATGAAGATAGTTCCTACGGCAAGTTTGTGATTGGGCCGCTGGAGCGGGGATATGGTACAACGCTTGGCAATTCTTTGCGTCGCGTTCTGCTTTCTTCTCTTACCGGAGCTGCAGTTACCGCTATTCGTGTAGAAGGTGTGTATCATGAGTTCTCAACAATCACTGGTGTTGTCGAAGACATGACCGAGATGATTCTTAATGTCAAAGGCATTCGTGCAAAGCTTCATGTTGATGGTCCTAAGACCGTTTACATCAGCACTGACGAAGGCCGTTCCGGTGTTGTCACAGCAGGCGACATTGTACATGACGAAGAAGTTGAGATCATGAACCCTGATCATGTGGTTGCCACTTTGAATGGTGCCGGCCGCCTGTTTATGGAACTTACTATTAACAAAGGCCGCGGTTATTCAACCGCTGAACGTAACAAGCTGGTCAATCAGCCGATTGGTGTGATCGCCGTCGACTCGATCTTTACCCCGGTTAAGAAAGCAAATTACACTGTTGAGAATACCCGTGTCGGAGAGCGTACTGACTTTGACAGCCTGTCGCTCGAACTGTGGACGGATGCTACTCTTGATGTAAATGAGGCGCTTTCTGCGGCAGCAGCTATTCTTTGTGAACACTTAGGCCTCTTTATAGCTTTGACCGACAAGAATGCCGGGCCGAGCTTCAGGGATGCTGAAGACAGCGGACATAAGAATTCCAAGCTGGACGTTGCCATTGAAGATCTTGATTTTTCCGTAAGAACATATAACTGCCTGAAGAGAGCCGGAATTAATTCCATAGGTGATCTAGTGGCGCGTTCTGAGGATGAGATGATGAAGGTCAGAAATCTTGGCAAGAAATCCCTTGAAGAAGTCATTTTAAAACTCGAGGATATGGGACTTTCTCTAGCGTCAAGCGAGGAATAACACATTTGCCTTGGGGCATTTTTCAGTAACATATAGGAGGTTACATCCATGGCATCACACAGAAAACTTGGCCGTGCTTCTGATCAGCGCATAGCCATTTTAAGAAATCTAACGACTGCTTTTGTCCTGAACGGAAAGATCGTAACAACGGTCGCCCGTGCAAAGGAAGTCAGCAAGATCACTGAGAAGCTGATCACGCAGGCTATAAAAGAGAGAGAGAACTTTTCCTCAAAAGAAGTTACTGTTTCTACTGCGAAGCTTGATTCCAAAGGCAAAAAGGTCCTCGTCTCCAAGACATCCAAAAACGGTGTCAAGTATGACGTTGTAGATCGTGAAATCAAAAAGAAAATGGTTCAGGTTGACAGCCCTTCCCGTTTAGCGGCAAGAAAAACAATGGCTTACTGGCTCAGAAAGAGTCATGATGCTGATGAGAACACCGTTAATCCCGTAAATCAGCTGTTTGAACAGATTGCACCTAAGTATGTTGGTAGAAACGGTGGTTATACCCGTATCATCAAGCTTGGAGCAAGAAGAGGCGATGCTTCTGAAATGGCTCAGCTCGAGTTGGTATAATAGTTTCACTTCAGCAATTGCTGGGTAAAGAAGTTTATGAAGGGTGACGGTGTGCTCATGCGTACCGCGCCCTTTTCTTTTGGAGTAGCAGGATGGATGACAAAGATATTGAATTGCATATAACTGAAAAGATTCTTCCGGATGTTCTTCTTGAAAAAGTCTCGTTCTCTTATATGCATCCGGAGACAGGTTCAGTTGCGGCTCTTTCCGGAGTGTCACTGATTATTAAAAGAGGGACACATGCTGCGCTTCTGGGAAGAAACGGATCCGGCAAATCGACGATGGCCAAGCTCATCAATGTGCTTGAAATGCCGCAGTCGGGTGCCGTTTTTGTTTTGGGAAGAAGTACCGGGGATGACTTGTCCTTCTGGTATATACGCCGTTCCTGCGGAATGGTTTTTCAGAATCCCGACAATCAGATAGTGGGAACAACAGTTGAAGAAGATGTGGCTTTCGGACCGGAGAACCTTGGGATTCCTTCTGCTGAAATCAGAATACGTGTTGATGAAGCACTTAAGTATGTAGGACTTTCGGACCTGGCCAAAAGACAGCCTTCCCAGCTTTCGGGCGGACAGAAACAGAAGCTCGCCATAGCCGGCATTCTGGCGATGCAGCCGCAGATTCTTTTGCTGGATGAATCCACATCTATGCTCGATCCTGTCAGCAGGGACGAATTCCTTGCTGTTGTGGATCGATTGGTTAAAGAGAAAAAAATGACCGTTCTTCATATAACGCATGATATGTCGGAAGCCTGCCTTGCGGATTATGTGTATGTACTTGATCATGGAAAGCTTGCCATGTCCGGCACCCCCGGTGAAATATTCAGCCAGGTACAGAAGGTCAGGGGGCTTGGACTGGATGTTCCTGTTTTTGCAGAATTGGCCTATGAAGTTGCTGCTCGCCTGGGTATCCCGATGGAGAGGCAGATATTATTCTCACATGCATCAGCACTGGAAGGTATACGGAGAATGCTCAGGCTTGTGGCAAACGGAGAATTTCCGGCAGTCATTCCTGCTGCTTGCCCTGTCGCCCCTTCTTTGGAGAGCAGAGTTGTCATGGAAGTTTCCCACTTGAATCATACATATGACAAAAAGGGTGAGCCTTCATTGACAGATGTGTCATTTTCGGTAAACGAGGGAGAAATATTCGCCGTTATAGGCCACAGCGGTTCAGGTAAAACCACTTTAATTTCGCACTTAAACGGTCTGCTTCGTCCCAGGGAGGGAGAAATTGTAATCTTTCCGAAAGAGGGTGCAGTGCCTTTAAATACAAGGAAGAACGCAGATGTCCGTCAGATCAGGCGTACTGTCGGCCTTCTTTTTCAATATCCGGAATATCAGTTATTTGAGGAGACGGTCGAAAAGGATATTGCTTTTGGACCATCCAAAATGGGCCTGTCGGCAGATGAGATCAAACTTCGTGTAAATGAGTCCATTGTACTCGTGGGACTTGACGAGACTTTTTTGAAAAGGTCGCCTTTCGAATTATCCGGCGGTCAGAAACGGCGGGTTGCCTTTGCCGGTGTCGTTGCTATGGATCCGGATATTCTTGTGCTGGATGAACCGGCTGCCGGATTGGATCCGACCGGTAGAAGAGAAATATTAAGTTATGCGGAAAAGCTTAAGAAGCAGGGCAAAACAATTATTCTTGTGTCTCATAATATGGACGAAGCAGCACGATATGCAGATCGTATTCTAGTCTTAAAACACGGCAAGGTCTGCGCGCTGATGACTCCCCGGGAGCTTTTCTCGGATATGGGTACAATCCGTGAACTCGGAATTGTTGCACCGGAGACCGTTCTGTGCCTTACAGAGCTGAAGAACGAATATCCGGACATTAATCCATGTTTCTTCCGTGTGGGGGAAGCGGCAGATGAATTGATCAGGGCTGCGGCCACGGGTGGCAGACTATGATGAAGGATATTTCGATCGGGCGCTATTACCAGGGGGATTCTATCCTTCACCGTCTTGATCCGCGTGTTAAAATCATTCTTTGTTTCCTGTATATGGTTGTAGTTTTTATGATGTCATCAGTAGTTGGGATACTGGCTACTTTCATAGTTGTAGCTTTTCTCTGCCTGCTGTCGGCCATACCGATAAGTACCATTCTTGATTCCGTGAGACCAATCGTTTTTCTTCTGCTTTTTGTACTTGTACTTAATATATTGACCATAAGGACAGGGAATTCCCTCTTTGAATGGGGCATATTCAAGATTACGGACGACGGCATACTCAAGGCAGGATTGATGGCTTTGCGGCTGTTCCTTCTGATTGTAAGCACAAGTATCCTTCTGACTCTGACAACAACACCGTTACTGATGGCAGATTCACTTGAAAGTCTTTTCGGACCCCTTAAGAAAATCCGCGTGCCGGTGCATGAAATGGCGATGATGATGTCGATTGCGCTGCGGTTTGTCCCTACGCTTGTAGAGGAAACGGATAAAATCATGAAAGCACAGGCATCAAGGGGTGCGGAATATGATACCGGCAATGTTTTTGCTCGTGCAAAAGGATATGTGTCGGTTCTTGTACCGCTTTTTGTCAGTGCGTTCAAACGTGCTGAAGAACTTGCGATCGCTATGGATGCCAGATGTTATCGCGGCGGAGAGGGCAGGACCAAGCTTCATGTGCTGCATATGCGCGGGAAAGATGTTTTCTGGCTTATATCCCTATCCTGTCTCGCTTTCGTGTTAATACTTATAGATTTCTATGTGAAAATAAGATAAAATTTATATAAATATATTTGTATGCAGCTCGTTCAACGGCATATTGTATGACAGCTGAACAAATCTAAGAATAGCTCGTATAGAGAGGAATAATGTATGCAGTATTATGTAGGAATCGACCTTGGCGGAACGAACATCAAGGCAGGAGTTGTAACATCGGAAGGTGTGATTCTGAACAAAAAAAGCATCAAGACAAATGCGGACAGGCCAATGGAGGATATTGTATCCGATATGGGAAGACTCGCTTTAGAAGTCATTGCAGAGGCAGGACTTTCCCGGACGGATGTGGATGCGATTGGAATCGGATCTCCAGGAACACCGGACAATAAGACCGGATATCTTGTGTACTCGAATAATCTTCCTTTTAATATGACACCGATGCGAAAACTCATACGCGGAATCATTAATCTGCCTGTGTACATTAACAATGACGCCAACTGCGCTGCCATGGCGGAGAGTGTTGCCGGTGCTGCCAAAGGTGCGGCAGACTCCGTTACGATTACGCTTGGAACAGGCATCGGAAGCGGTGTGATAATTAATAACCGAATTTTTTCCGGCTTCAATCAGGCTGGAGCAGAATTCGGGCACACGACCCTCGTAGCAGGCGGTTTGCCCTGTACCTGCGGCCGAAAAGGTTGTTTTGAAGTCTACGGATCGGCTTCGGCTCTTATCCGTATGACCAAAGAGGCCGCGGCAGCTAATCCATCCTCCAAAATAAATGAACTGGTTGCGCTCAAGGATGGGAAGGTCAATGCCAAAATTGCTTTTGACGCAATGAGGATGGGCGATATCGTAGCTGCACAGGTTGTGGAGACATATATAGATTATCTTTCCGATGGACTTGCTAATGTAATTAACGCTTATATGCCTGAAATCCTCGTCATAGGCGGCGGTGTTTGCAATGAAGGTGATCCGCTTCTGATTCCGCTCCGCGAGAAGACGATGAATAAACCGTATTTTGGGCCCGGTGTACACAAGACGGAAATTCGTCTCGCTAAAATGGGCAATGACGCTGGTATTGTTGGTGCTGCTATGATGGGCAAGGCATGCCTGGATGATCATGTTGCCGGTTGATATGGAAACAGGAAGGCAGGCCGCTTTTGATACCTGATGAGAATGCTTCTTTTCGCATGGCAATTCTGACCGAATATGACGGAACCGATTTTGTAGGTTTTCAACGGCAAAATAATGGACGCTCAGTGCAGCAGGTACTTGAAGAAGTACTTGCTGCATTATATGGGTGTCCTGTTTTGATTTACGGATGCAGCAGGACAGATTCCGGAGTCCATGCAAGAGGGCACGTGTCACATGCCAATGTCCCTTTTCTGATTCCGCCTGACAAGCTTCCGCTTGCTATGAATTCCCTCCTGCCTGAAGATGTCACTGTACGGGCCGCAGCTCTCGTTACCGATGCATTCCATGCCCGTTTCCATGCACTGGGCAAGGAATATGTGTACCGGATCTGGAACGCATCCATTCGGACATCAATCGACAGGCGTTATGTCGCTCATGTGCCGGGACACCTGAATATCGAAGCGATGCGGGAGGCTGCAGAGCAGCTTGAAGGTGAACATGATTTCTCCGCTTTCTGTGCGCAGGGAGGACGTCCCGTGAACCCCGTCCGCTATATGGAGAGTATTCTGGTTGTTACGCATGAAAACAGTCCGATGATTGAAATCATTGTGCGTGGCAAGTCGTTTCTTTATAATATGGTCCGGATTCTGGCAGGCACGATCGTCTATGCCGGCCAGGGGAAGCTTGATCCAGCAGAGATCGGAACGATTCTTATCGGTCAGGATCGCAGGCTGTCGGGCAAGACAATGCCGGCCAAAGGACTTACTCTCGAAAAAGTATTTTATCATCCCGACCCTTTTTAGCAAAAATATATGCTGTGATTCATTTACATAACAATCCGAAAAACGCATAATTTAATGGAATATAAACGCCCGAAAAGGGGGAGAAAAGAATGATATCAGGTATGAATTGGAACAGTCGTACGAATATGAGCATGCTTACGGATTTTTATGAACTAACGATGGGAAAGGGGTACCTTGACCAGGGTCTTTCGGAGCAAATCGCATATTTTGATCTATTTTTCCGTCAGGTGCCCGAACAGGGCGGATATGCCATTATGGCCGGTGTTGAGCAGATGGTAGATTATCTTAAGGATCTTCACTTCACACAGGACGATATCGCCTTCCTGCGGGATTCATATGCTTTTGAAGAAGGCTTTCTTGATTTTCTGACTAATTTCAAATTCACCTGTGATGTGTGGGCCATTCCGGAAGGAACACCGATATTTCCCGGAGAACCGCTGGTCAAGGTCAGGGGCCCGGTAATGCAGGCGCAGATGATAGAAACGATGCTTCTTGTAACGATTAATCATCAGAGCCTCATCGCAACCAAAACAGCACGTATAGTAAGAGCAGCCAAAGGCCGACCGGTTATGGAATTCGGGGCAAGGCGTGCGCAGGGTTATGACGCCTCTGTTCTCGGTGCCCGGGCCGCTTATATAGCGGGCGTTTCGAGTACCTCCTGCACGATTTGCGGCCAGCACTTCGGTATTCCGCTGTCGGGAACAATGGCTCACAGCTGGGTGCAGCTTTTCGAAAGTGAATATGAAGCCTTCAAGGCATACGCACTTTCCTATCCCCAAAAAACTTTACTCCTGGTTGATACATACAATGTCCTTAAATCAGGGATTCCCAACGCGATTCGAGTGGCTCAGGAAGTACTTGCGCCCATGGGAGAACGCCTGCGCGGTATTCGCATTGACAGCGGGGATCTTACCTATCTGACTCAGGAAGCCCGCCGGGTACTTGACGAGGCCGGACTGACCGACTGCCGGATTACCGTCAGCAACGCGCTGGATGAATATCTGATACGCGATCTGATTCTTCAGGGTGCCTGCATCGATTCCTTCGGAGTCGGTGAACGGCTGATCACATCTCGTGCAGAACCTGTTTTCGGCGGAGTGTACAAGCTTTCTGCAATTGAGAAAAACGGTACGATTATTCCCAAGATGAAAATTTCCGAGAATTTCGGCAAAGTGACCACACCCTGCAATAAGGAAATCCTCCGGTTTTATGACAGGACAACCGGCAAGGCGATTGCAGATGTAATTACAATCGTCGGCGAAATAATCAACGAAACACAGCCATACGAAATCTTTGACCCGATACAGACCTGGAAGAGGAAAATTCTTGCAAACTTTACCGTGCGCAAGCTTCTCAGCCCCGTTTTTATCGGGGGCAAATGCGTCTACAAACAACCTTCTATTGAGGAGATGCGGGATTACTGCTCAAAGGAGGTGGAATCCCTTTGGGAATCCGTCAAACGCTTTGAAAACCCGCAGACCTACTATGTTGATTTGTCTGTAAATCTCTGGAACGTCCGCAACGAAATCCTGCATCAGCATGAAAATGGATGAATGTACCTTAAAGTTGTATAATGGAAAGACTAAATGATAAAAAAGGAGGAAGCAGCCGGGCTTTGAGAAAAGTTCCTGAAGAAACAGGCTGCAAAAATAACTATGGCACATCCAATAGTAACAATTGAAATGGAAAAGGGCGGCATCATTCGTGCCGAACTTTATGAAGACATTGCTCCGATCAGCGTTAAGAACTTTACCGATCTGATCCAGAAGGGTTTCTATGACGGACTGATATTCCACAGAGTCATTCCGGGCTTTATGATCCAGGGCGGCTGCCCGGACGGAACAGGAATGGGCGGTCCCGGTTATCAGATCAAAGGCGAGTTCTCCGGGAACGGTGTGCCGAATTCCCTTAAGCATTCCCGCGGCGTCCTTTCGATGGCCCGCTCGCAGTCCCCGGATTCAGCAGGCAGCCAATTCTTCATCATGCATAAGGACTCCGGCCACCTCGACGGCCAGTACGCAGCATTCGGGCAGGTCACCGAGGGCCTGGATGTGGTTGATCAGATTGCTTCCGCCAAAACAGGTCGTCAGGACCGTCCCATAGAAGATCAGAAAATCAAAAAAATGACGGTCGAGATGTAAATCTATATTGAGTTCGACTTAGGTATCGCACGAAGATGTGAATCTTCGCGGACATCGCATTGATGACCGATCAACGAACAAGTATCGGGAAGGTATGTTTTCTCAGAAGAATCCCTGCAGGCACAAGACCGGCAGGGAAGCGGGAGGAAATGTACCTTCTTTCAGGAGTTCGGTCATGATAGAAGGTATCTTTCTTTACTTGTGGTACACTGAAAAAGCAAATCTTCTAAAAGGTCAGGGGACGCTAATGTCTCCTGCCCGCATATACATGAAACAAAAAGGAGTGAAAATAATGTCCTATATAGAATTATCGGAACAGCTAAGCTGTCAGAATACTATTATGATTTTTGCTGAGGGAACGATACTGAAGCCCAAAGCAGTTTTGGGCCAATACGATCTTAAATCTTACGTTCCGATCGGGAATTGTGTCGAAATGATTTCGGGATGGAAGGAACAGGGCGCGGATATTGTGTACTGCACATCGCGCCGCAAAAAAAATGTCCGCGAGATGGCCGACTTACTGACGCATTATGGATTTCCCGGGACCCGGGTCTATTATCGCAGCCAAAAACAGCAGTACAAGGATGTTGTCGAGGAACTTAAGCCGACAATCTTAATTGAAGATAATTGCAAAAGCATCGGCGGAATACAGCAGATGTGTATTTCCAGTGTTGATCCTGAAATAAAAGAGACGATAAAATCCGTTTCTGTAGATGAGTTTAAAGGGATCGACCGCCTGCCAAAAAGTTATGCGGATTTGTTTTGCTTATAATCTGAACATGCCAACCACAAATCAGGAGGTTCAATATGCTTGATAATAAGGGCTTTGATTTGTGGGCGAATAATTATGATAAGAGAGGAATGCTTACTTTTTTCTTCTGACAATATAGATCGGTCTCTGTTTCACTTCCATATACGTACGGGCCATGTATTCTCCGAGGATTCCCAGTGCAAGAAGCATGACGCCGCCAAGGAATAGCATGATGGACAAAAGCGAAGGGTAACCGGGGGCGGGTGTTCCGATAACACCTGCTATAATCGTGCGGATTACGTAGTAGAACATATATAGGAAAGCCGCAGCGGAGACTAAAAATCCGGTGTAGGTTGCCAGGCGAAGCGGAACCGTTGTAAAAGAGACGATTCCGTCGATAGCATACCGGAAAAGCTTCCAGAAGGACCATTTGGTTTCTCCGGCAGCGCGCTCCACATTTTCGAATTCTATCCATTTTGTGTGAAAACCGACCCAGCTGAAGATACCCTTGGAGAATCTCTGCCGTTCGGATAAAAGGAGGATCGCATTGACGACCTCCCTTTTCATGAGCCGGAAATCACGGGCTCCGTCGACTATTTCGACATCGGACATGTGGTTGATGATCGAGTAGAACCGACGGGCAAAAAAACTGCGGATTTTGGGCTCGCCGATGCGGGAGACCCTGCGAGTTGCGACCATATCAGTGTCATCATCAATAAGCAAATTGAACATCTGCGGAAGGAGGGAAGGCGGATCCTGTAAATCAGCATCCAGAAGACCGACCCACTCGCCTTTAGCCTCATTCAGGCCTGCGTACATCGCAGCTTCCTTCCCGAAATTCCGGGAGAAAGAAAGATAATGGCTGGCTGGATCCTCTTTTGCATACGTTTCCAGTATTGATAGTGTCGCATCTTTTGATCCGTCATCAATAAATATATACTCATATTCGAATTCAGGGCGCTCGATCCGGACCGCTTCAAGGGCCTTTTTCATAATCGGCAAAGACTGTTCTTCGTTATAACAGGGAATAATAAGGCTGATGAGCATACAATCCACCCCTTATGCTTCGCAGATTTAAACTGGTAAGGATAGTATACTACACCTCGGACTTTTTCTGATGACCTGATATAAAGCTGACAGGCGGCAATCTTTCCTAATATGGGTAATTGCTCTTTGACGTCCTCCCCTCCCTGAAGGAAGGGGATTCCTACTGTGTTCAGGCAAGTGCCTGAATCGCTTCGGAGGGATCCTGCTTCATTGAGATAACTTTTGTCATCTCTCCACGGGCTAACACGGCACGCCCTGCCGCTTCTATGTTCTTAGCCGCATTCACGTCGGCATTCTCGGTGTGACCGCATTCTGTGCAGCAGAATCTGGCTTGCGTGGTCCTGTTTTCTTTGGCAGTATGTCCGCAGCAGCTGCAGCGCTGGCTGGTGTACTGCGGAGCAATCTTAATGACACGGCCGCCCATCCACTGCTCCTTGTATGTGACCTGTCGTACAAATTCACCCCAGCCCTGATCGAGAATGGACTTATTCAGTTTGGTTTTTGCCTTGGCATTTCTCCCTGGATTTTCGATCGTGCCTTTAGCGGATTGGCTCATTTCTTTCACTTGCAAGTCTTCAACAACAAGGACGGCGTGGTTTTTGCTGAGCATTGTTGTTGTTTTGTGCAGGTGGTCGTTTCGAACGTTGGCGATCCGTATATGGCATTTTTGGATTTTGTGCTTGATCTTACTTGCATTACGGCTGCCTTTTTTCTTTTTGGCGAGCTGCCGCTGGAGTTTAGCAAGTTTTTGTTCCATATGTCGAAGACTATGTACCGGTACAATCACTTCGCCGGTGGAAAGTGCTGCAAACTTGGAAATGCCTACGTCTATGCCTACGATGGATTGAGAGGGATGCACCGGTTCATCTACTTCTCTTTGTGTTTGTATGGATATATACCATTTTCCGCCGCGAAGGCTGACCGTAGCATTTCTGACAATGCCCTCTATATCGCGGCTCTTCCGGTAGCGTATCCAACCCAGTTTTGGAAGAAAGACACGCTTGTTGCTTTCCTCCAATTTCAGCTGCTTTGCATCGGGAAAGCGAAAGCTGTCGTGCTGCCCCTTTTTTTTGAATTTGGGATACCCGGATTGCTTCTTGAAAAATTTTTGAAAGCTTTTGTTTAAATCCATCAGTGTCTGCTGGAGTGCCTGTGAAGGAGGCTCTTTGAGCCATGCTGTGTCCGTATCCCGTTTCCAGAGCGGCATCCACTTAGCAATTTCTTCATACCGAATATATCCGCCTTCTACCCTTTGGCTTTCCTGCTGCAAGTCAAGAGCGCGGTTATACACATATCGGCACGCTCCAGCGAAGCGGCGCATATTCCTGCGCTGCTCTCCATTTGGCATAAGTTCGAATTTGTACGCTTGCAATATCTTCATACTCTAATTATACTTGAGCCTATGGACACAAACAATGATATCAGACACGCAAGACACTCGTGTTTTTCTTTCACACGTTCCTTTGGTCTTTGTAACAAAATACCGAAGGAACGTGTTTGCCAGAGAGATTCTTGAAGACCTGTATGGGGTCTATGATCGTGTTTGCACAGATTTTGGCGCCGGGTTAATCGAAATCGATGGGGAGCATGACCTTGTTCACATACTCGTTAACTATCCGCCAAAAGTATCTGTTTCTGTTTTAGTTAACAATCTCAAGGGCGTTTCCATCCGTCTTGTTCGAAAGATATGCACCGGTCATCTCGAAAAAATTGTGGGGACACGCGCTTTGGTCGCCAGGTTATTTCTGAGGCAGTTGCGTTGGAGCGTCTCTTGAGGTGATTCGCAAATACATCGAACAGCAGCAGATACTTGACTAATTTTTGCGCTATTCATCCTCGACCTGAACGACGAGGTTTTTCGCGCGACCCGATATAGCGGAGGGATAGCACGATGGGCCAGAGGCTTGACAGAGTCATGTACCGGATAAGCGTCATTTATATTGCACTCCCCATATTTATTTTTCTTGCCAGTTGGCTGAGGCTTATAGTAGCGGTTCCTGTTTGCATTATTTTTCTTGTCAGTCTTTTTCTGATGATCAAAAATCAGCCCGAGCCGATAAAATGGCATATAACCAGAGCGCAGTGGTGTGTGGTGGCGGTGTCGGTTATCATACTCGCATTGTGGGTTTTCTTTTCCGGAATCGGCGGGTTTTCCTTCCAGAATATTGACTATCATGACAGGAATGCAATCTTCCGGGATTTGATTGATAGATCCTGGCCGGTAATTTATAATTTTTCGCCTGACGTAAGAGGTGCGATGCAAGGACTCATTGCCCTTCCCGAACAGGGTGTGCTCTCGTATTATATTGCTTTCTGGCTTCCCGCAGCCCTTGCCGGCAAAGTTTTCGGATGGTATGCAGCAAATGCTGTTCTCTATTTCTGGGCACTTTCCGGTGTGCTTCTGATTGTCTATTATATTTTCAGGACACTGCGCCGGGTCTCTATCCGGTCGGTGCTGATTTTTATCTTTTTTTCGGGATTGGATATTGTTGGATATTTACTGATCAACAAAGGTGCTGTGCCGTCACTGGTCAGCCATATCGAGTGGTGGGCCGGATATCAGTACTCTTCCAATACTACTCTTCTGTTTTGGGTCTTTAACCAGGCGCTGATCCCGTGGCTTGCTATTATGCTGCTTATGAACATGAAAAATTCCAGGTCGCTGTTTTTTATGTATGCGCTGCTTTTGTTATACGGGCCTTTTCCGTTCATGGGAATGCTGCCGTTTGTGCTGTGGAAGGCATATACGGGATATCCGCTTAGTATAAAAACGCAGAAACTCTCATTTTCCGCTTTGCTGAAACAAACAGGCGGATGGATTTGGGGCGGAATAAGGCGTGCACTTACCTTTGAAAACATTGCCGGAGGAATAAGCGTTCTGGTTATTACCGGCATATATTTTTCGAACAATGTGTCTTCCGGACGATATATGGGGGTCAATTCGATCGTGCCTGCCTATTTCTCTTTTTTTGCCCTGGAAGCCGGACTGTATCTACTGCTTCTGTTTGCCTATTTCAGGAAATATCCGGTCTACTGGATATGCCTGATCAGCCTCATTCTGATTCCGCTTTTTCAAGTTGGGATCTATCAGGATTTTTGCATGAGGGTTTCCATACCGGCCCTTTTCATGACTCAGTTCTTGATTCAGAAAGTGCTTGCCGGGAAAATGAGCATAGAGGGCAAGGATGAAAATACTGCCTTAGCACAACCTGAACATGCACAAAGGGAAACTGCTTCGCGAAATATCGGTTCAGGACATTTTTTTGCAGTCTCCGGACAGGACCAAAGGATCATTTCGTTTTTATTGTCGGTAATGCTTTGTATAGGTGCCGTTGTCCCTGTTCAGGAAATTGCAAGATCTCTTTGGAATACATTTCCGGAATATGCTCCAACACATAATGCTATGTCTGCGCTCGGTGAGACAATGAAAAATTCCAATGTGAAGATCCTTGTTTCCTGGGGGAATTCCCTCGTTGGCCAAAGCAGCAACGGTCAGCTTTGGGCAGATGAAAAAAAGTCGCTCCAAAATGTTGATATAATTATGACCAATGAAATAACAACACTGAATTATATAGCGACAACCGAAGGCAATATATTCTGCGGTTATTTGGCGCGCGAACCTTCATAAACCGATCTGCGCCGGCTTTCTGCATGAAAGAATTGCATGTTCATGCCGGACGGCAACCTTTATTCTCAGGGTTAATTGCTCTATAATAAGTGCATACGGAAAATGGAGGATTTTATGGATGGGTCACAAACTTGACCGGGTCATATATGAAATAAGTGTCGTCTATATTGCGCTTCCCATATTCATTTTCCTTGCAGGCTGGCTGCGTCCGGCCGTTGCAATTCCTGCCTGTATTATTTTCCTGGTAAGCCTGTTTCTATTGATGAAAAATCACCCGGCGCCTATTTCATGGCACTTGACCAGGGAAAAGCGGCTCGTCGTGATCGTATCGATTATCCTTCTGGCCGTATGGGTGCTTTTTTCCGGCCAGGGCGGCTTCTCCTTCCAGAATGCCGATTACCAGTACCGCAATGCGATTTTCCGTGACCTGATTGAGAAATCGTGGCCGGTCATCTATAACTATAATCCGCAGAATATTCCCGCCAATTCAAGTATCGCCGGCACATCGAATTTGGCTGTACTTACATACTACATTGCATTCTGGCTTCCGGGGGCGCTATTCGGCAAGCTTTTCGGCTGGTATGCGGGGAACGCATTTTTGTATTTCTGGTCGCTTCTGGGTATAGTTCTGATAGTCTATTATTTATTCAGGACGCTGCGTAATACGAGTGTGTGGTCGGTTGTGATCCTGATTTTCTTTTCAGGTCTGGATATTCTGGGATATGTAATTATCAGCGGAAAATATCCCGGTCCTATCGACCATATTGAATGGTGGTCGGGGTTTCAGTACTCATCAAACACAACGCTGCTATTTTGGGTTTTCAATCAAACGATCACGATATGGCTTGCCATTCTTTTGATTCTGAATTTGAAAAATACACGTTCCCTGTTTTTCCTGTATGCGATGCTTCTCCTTCATGGACCTTTCCCCTTTCTGGGAATGCTGCCGATAGTCCTTTGGAAAGCATATCAGGGATATCCGCTTACAATACCGACCGAAGATACGGAACGTAAAAATCCTGTTTTCGTGTTTTTGTTGTGGTTTTGGAACGGAGTCAGAAGGGCCCTTTCCTTTGAAAATGTATTTGGAGGGATCAGTGTTCTTCTGATCATCTATCTGTATCTTTCCAACAACATGTCGGCAGGGAAGACGGGGACAAATAATTTTTCTTTCAACTATTGTGTGTTTGTTTTTTTCGAAGGCGGGATGTATCTGCTTTTTCTTTATGTGGATCACCACAGAAAACCTCTTTACTGGATCTCCCTTATAAGCCTTCTGCTGATTCCGTTTTTCAAAGTTGGATCAAGCCAGGATTTCTGTATGCGTGTATCCATTCCTGCACTTTTTATGGTGCAGATTCTTATTCAGCAGACCCTTTTAGGCAGACAGGAACAAAAACAGGAACAAAAACAGGAAGATAAGCAGGAACAAAAACCCGGGGAAATGGATGAACTGCAGGACGGGACAGGACCGGCGTCTGTGAAACCGGTAGTGGACGGCAGACATACGCTCTCTTCAGGCGAGAGGAAGATCATCCGGGTAATTTTTATCATTCTTCTGGTAATCGGCTCTGTGGTACCGATTCAGGAGATTTCCCGGTCCGTTGTTTTTACACTGCCCGCCTATGAAGTTACAAGATCCGCTATGATTTCTGTAGGAACCGCACTTCAGGATTCGGGAAATCCAGTGCTGGTACCGGCAGGGAAGTCTATTCTTAAACAGAGCCAATATGGAATCACATGGACCGATTCGGTTAAGACGCTCGATAAGAGCGGAACGGATTTGAGTAACTTCATGGGACCCGTTAAGGACAGTTTTTTCTATGAATATTTAGCGCGGCGGTAGTACCGGAAAATGCAGCGCGACATTTGCCTGTCAATATTATAAAATCATGTCAGGGAACAGAGGAGGGTACAATCGGTGATTGAGCGAAAATCCTTGCAGTCCAAACAAAGGGAAGCAGATCCTGAAACCATTCGCGATAAAAGGAGTCCTGCGGTATTTATGGCTTTTGTGTGCACTGCACTTCTTTTAACGGTACTGTTTGCTGTTCTGGGTTTTTATCCGTTTGGCACATATTCTGTAATTGTATCCGACCTCGCAGCGCAGTATGCGCCCAATCTGGCAGCTTACAAGAACCAGTTCCTGACCGGGGGGGTTCAGACCTACTCTTTTCTTATCGGAATGGGCAAGAATACATTTGGCTTTTTCGCCTATTACCTGGCAAGTCCAATCAATTTTGTGACATTCCTATTTCCAACCCGCATGATTTCCGAAGCAGTCCTGGTCCTGATCACCATTAAGCTATCCCTTGCCTCCGCATTCATGACTCTGTTTCTGCGCAGACGTTTTCATTCCCGGTCCGGTTTTGCGATTGTTTTCGGTATCATGTATGCATTCTGCTCGTACGCGATGGTCTATATGATCAATATTATGTGGCTGGACGGGTTCTTCCTTCTGCCGCTTCTATTGTTTTTTATTGAGCAGTTCCTTGACAGCAACAGATACTGGTGGCGGGTTGCGCTCACCTTATTTGTATTATTTGTGTCCGGATTTTATATTGCATACATGGTTGGAATCTTCTCGTTTTTTTATCTTCTCGCGCGGCTCTTTGAAACAAAGCCGATTGAAAATACAGATCTGCTTAATCCGTCTGTGCCGGCAGAAGGAGCATCAACAAAAAGGACGGGGAAGTCAGTTTTATTGTTTGTCGGGAGTGCCGTGCTCGCGGCCGGCATGTCCGCCGCAGTTCTTATTCCCGGCGGACTTGATATTCTCGGGAATCCGGATCAGTCAGCCAAAAATATAACAGTCGATACAAACTTTAAATTTGTGGATTTTTTTAACCAGTTTTTTGCGGGATCATTTGATACTCTTTCGAACAATAAGCCGCTGGTTTACTGCGGACTTGCCGTTCTTTTCCTGTGTGTCCTCTTCTTCCTGAACCCGTATTTTTCAAGACGTCAGAAAAGCCTGGCAGGAGGTGCGCTGCTGGTTTTTGTTTTCAGTTTCAACCTGTCCTTGCTTGACCTCGCGTGGCAGCTTTTTGATTCGCCGAACTGGTTTATGTTTCGTTATTCGTTCCTTTTCGTATTCGTACTTCTTGTTATTGCGTATGCCTCGTTTATACACCTGCAGAGCCTCAAGCCGGGGAAATTTGCCATCGCGGGAATCATAATCCTGTCGCTGCTGCTTATTGTTCAGAGCTTCGGCGACCTGGCGAATGCAGGAGACCGGTTCTATATCAATTTTTTTGTGGGCGGACTGGAACTGCTTTGTCTCTATGCAATGTCCGGTGTTGTGTTTCCGAAAAACATAGCCAATCTGAAAAGACTTGTGCCGGCCCTTCTGGTGATACTCATTTGCGTGGAAATGGCCTGTGTGAATCCGCTCTATGTGAGGAACGTGTTTGGAGGCGCAACCAAAAGGGAACCGTTTATCAGTGCGTTTGATCAGGCGCAGAGTCTGGTGGCCATTGCCAGGGCGGATGCGCAGGCATCGGTTCAAACGACTGCGGATGCAGCTGCGAAGAAGGTTCCTGTGCCGTTTTACCGGATGGAGACGGATGGAGAGATCCTTGATGGCCTGCACCCGATGAATGCAGGTCTGTATCTGGGATATCCTTCCATTTCTACTTTCACTTCTTCATCCAATAAAGAGCTCAACCGGTTTTTGAAGCAGCTTGGCTATAACACGAATTACAATTATTTTACATCCTCGCATATGTATTCATCGGTTGTGACGGACTCTTTTCTGGGAATCCGGTATATTCTCTCCGAAAAAGAAAATATCGGCGGATACCGGAAGCTGGGCGCAAGTGCCGGCGGAAAGTTATTTTTGCAAAAAAACAGCCAGGCGCTGCCGCTTCTGTTTACGGTGAATAAGGATGCCGCTGCCTTTGATATTTTTGCAATGGAAAGTGATCCTGCAAATAAGAATCTGTTCGTACTGCAGGATGAATTGCTGGTCTCGCTTTTTGGTGCGTCGGCGTTTGCTGAACCGGTATATTATGAGACGCAGGCGGCTTCTCCGGTTATTTACAATGCAATAATCAAGGAAGAGGAACCGAAACCTGCCGTTGGACCAGGTGAATCAACCGGATTAACGACATCAACCGCAGTGGATACCTTATCGGATAAATCCGGGACACAGACTGATTCTGATCTTCTCGGCAATGAGCCTGTAGGCAAAGCGACACAATACGGCACGACGTATCTTCGGATAAGCCCGAAGGACGTATTGTCCCTGACCTATGATGTAAAGATTACAAGCCGGGATCCGCTCTTTGTGTCATTCCCGGCTGTAGAAAGAAATGATCAGGCGGATGTCTATGTGAACGGTTCGTTTTATCAGGAACTTTCCTCATCTGCGTTCTCCCAGATTATATCCCTTGGATCATTTGACCCGGGCGATACGGTTTCCGTTTCGATCCGTGCCGATGTGGATTACTTCTCGATCATTGACGCACAATTTTACTATTGCAATACCGCACTCTTTGAAAAGGAGCTTTCCTCTGCGGTTCAGGGACAGAATGTGAAGATAACAGAGGTAAAGGACGGATATGTATCCGCACAGGTTTCTGTGCCGGAGGACCAGCTTCTGCTGACCACGATTCCATATGAAAAAGGATGGGTTCTTCTCGTGGACGGCGTAAAGACCGCTGTTACTCCCTATCAGGATGCCTTGATCAGTGTGCCGCTTTCTGCAGGTACACACACAATTACTCTTTCCTACACAGCGCCGGGCATGTGGGCGGGCGCTGCCGCATCAGGTGCTGCGATTATTGTTTTTGCAGGAGCTGTAATCTTTACTTATAGAAAAAGGAGCGGATCAGTATGAGTCCATGGCGGGAGGAACTGCTTTCTGTGCTTAAGGAAAGCGGGGAGCAATATGTTAAGGGGGAAGAACTTGCCGAAAGGTTTGGATTCTCACGTGCCGCAGTCTGGAAGAAAATTTCCATTCTCCGGTCTGAGGGATACCCGATTGAGGCGACAACAAATCGCGGCTATCGAATCGCTTCAAAGGACAGGGAATTTGAAAAACAGGTAAGGGACGCCCTGGCGGTAGCAAAGCTAGACGGGATTTTTGATGTCCATGTGACGGATACGACACCTTCGACGAATCTATGGGCCCGCGAGGCCGGTGCCCGCGAGGCAGGTGCCGGCGGAGGGAAGGAAGTCGGCGTTTTCGCAGCGCTTAAACAGACAGCCGGGCGCGGACGCCGCGGCAGAACCTGGATTTCCGATACGGACGAAGGACTTTGGTTCTCCTTTTTGCTGAGGCCCCAGGTGGAGCCCCGTTCTGCTTCGTCCCTGACACTTCTTTTCGGCCTGTGCATAATGGAGGCGATTCAGCAAACCTGTAACGTTCCGGTAGGAATCAAGTGGCCGAATGATATCATTTCTTTACAGAACGGCAAAAAAATTTGTGGTATATTATCAGAGACGAGCATGGAAGATAATCTTATTTCCTATGCGGTTGTCGGATGCGGAATCAATGTGGCGCAAAAGTCTTTTCCCGCGGAAATTGAAGCTGTTGCGACTTCACTTCTGATGGAAGGCGCACAGACAGACAAAACAGCGCTTCTGACCGCCGTCCTCCGTGAGGTGGCGGTACGGTACCCGGCATATATTAAAGACCCGGCCGGGTTCATCCCCGAATACCACACCCACTGTGCGACGCTTGGCCGTATAGTCCGGATCGAATCCGGCACACAGGAGGAAGGCACCGCAATTGATATTACCGACGGGGGGGATCTTGTTGTCAGGCGGACGGACGGCACGACACTTAACTGTACGTCCGGAGAGGTCAGCGTCCGCGGTATGCTGGGATATATGTAGGTTTGAGATGACAAGGAGCGATTCGGGATCTTACTGAGTGATTTGGGATTTTATTAAGTGATTTGAAAAGAGTAAGTGGATACAAAAGGGCGAAAAAAAGATGCTGCAGGAGGATGACAAATGGAGAATTATGAGAAGCTTTACGAAATCTGGAGTACCGACACATATTTTGATGAGCTGACAAGGGAAGAACTGGAAAGCATCCGTGATGACAGGCAGGAAATCGAAGAACGGTTCTACCGGGAACTTGCTTTTGGAACCGGCGGACTCCGCGGAATTATCGGTGCAGGCACCAACCGCATGAATATATACACGGTTGCCAAAGCGACGGCCGGACTTGCGCAGTATATTAAGAATGAAGGCGCTGAGGCGATGGCCCGCGGTGTTGTTATTTCCTTCGACTCCCGTCACTTTTCGCCGGAATTCGCACAGATGGCTGCCCGTGTGCTTACCCGCGCCGGCATTCGCGTGCATCTTTCGGACGAACTCAGACCGGTCCCGCTGTTATCTTATTCCGTACGGTATTTCAAAGCATTTTCCGGGGTTATGATAACAGCAAGCCACAATCCGTCAAAATATAACGGATACAAAGTATATGGGGAAGACGGCGGACAGGTTACGCTTGAAGCTGCCGATGAGATCCTTACCCGGATGGAGGATTACAAGGATGTCCGTACAGCGATAGCCGACACGATGGATCAGGCCCTCGCCAGCGGGCTGCTGACACTGTTCGGCGAAGAAGTTGACAAAGCATACACCGACATGCTGGAAGGCCTTGTAATTGACAGGGCGGCGATTGACCGCCATAAGGACATGTCCATCGTATACACACCGCTTCACGGCTCCGGCAATAAGCCGGTTCGCAGAATCCTCTCCCGCGTAGGATTTACCAATATTCATGTTGTTCCCGAGCAGGAACAGCCGGACGGAAGCTTCCCGACGGTTATTTCCCCTAACCCGGAAGATCCGAGAGCCCTGCAGATGGGCGTTGACCTTGCCAGAAAAGTCGGTGCCAATCTGGTCATCGGTACCGATCCGGACAGCGACCGTATAGGCGTTACGGTACGCACCATGGAAAACGGACAGGAGATCTATAAGCCGCTTACAGGAAATCAGATCGGCATCATGCTCCTGGACTATATCCTTTCCTCCAAAAAAACCCTGGGCACGCTGCCGGAGAATTCATTTGCAGTAACAACCATCGTATCAAGCAAATTGGCAGGTCCCATATGCCGTTATTACGGCGTCGAACTGCAGGAGGTCCTTACAGGATTCAAGTTCATCGGCGAGAGAATACGCATCGATGATGAAGAGGGCGATAAGCACTTCCAGTTCGGATTCGAGGAGAGCTACGGGTATCTCGCCGGCGTAAATGTGCGCGATAAGGATGCCGTGGTATCCGCGATGCTGATCGCCGGAATGGCTGCTCAGTCCCAGGATAAGGGAGAAACACTGGCGGACCGCATCGAAGACCTGTACCGGCGCTTCGGATATGGTTTTGAAGACGCCGTATCCTTTACCCTTGAAGGCAAAGAAGGCGTCGAGCGGATCGGCGGTGCCATGCGTACACTGCGCGATGAACTGCAGGCCGTAAAAACAGCATCCGATGTATCCGGCCTTCTTGCCGGAATAGAAGTTAAAGCCGTCTGTGATTACCAGACGAGCAAGCGCTTTGATTTTGCCGGGGGCAAGGTATCCGTATCTGCAATAGACCTTCCCGAATCCGATGTGCTTCTGTATGAACTTGACGGCGAAAAAGGACTCGACTGGGCATGCGTCCGTCCATCAGGAACCGAACCGAAGCTGAAGATCTACTTTGGCATTTACGGCGCTCAGAAGGAGTCATCCCTGGCGCGTCTTGCGGACATCAAAAAAATGATGTCTGCATGGGTGGAAGCCAGACTGTAAAGACTATACCGCTGCACATTACCGGAATCACAAAAGCAACACAGGCACCCCCGCAAAACCGGAGGGTGCCTTTTTGCGGTGGCAACTCATTGAGATGCTATTCGATGTAATATGTGGTAAAATTAACATCGAAATTGAAAAATTATCAATATATGAGGACGGACACATGGATTTGCCTGAATCAACCATTATTATTCCTTCACTTGATCCTGACCGGACACTGGTCGGGTACGTACAGAGTCTGATCGATCATGGATTTCAACATATAATTATTGTCAACGATGGATCCCAACCGAAATGCAGCGAAATATTTCTTGAACTGGAAAAAAAGCCGGAATGTATTGTTCTTCGCCATGATAAAAACCGCGGTAAGGGACGGTCCCTTAAGACCGCCATGAAATACTGCATGGCAAACATGCATAATTCCAAAGGCGTAATTACGGTTGACGCTGACGGACAGCACGCAGTGAATGATGTCCTGCGGATTAACGACGCGATGAATGCATCGGCAGGGAAAGTAATTCTTGGTTCCAGGGACTTCTCCGGCGAACATATTCCCTTCAAAAGTAAATTCGGCAACAAAGTCACAAGCCGGATCATACAGATATTCCACGGCCACTATTTTTCCGATACACAGACGGGTCTTCGTGGCTTTCCTGATGAACTTCTGAACAGTCTGGTAAATAAAGTTGCAGGCGAGCGGTATGAATACGAAATGAATGTTCTTCTATACTGTGTGCACCGGGGAATAGAAGTTGAGGAAATGAAGATTGAGACCATTTATCATGATAAAGATAACAGCGGTTCACATTTCAGGCCCTTTATCGACTCCATGCGGATTTATGCAATCATACTGAGGTCGTTTTTTTTCTATTCATTATCCGGAATTCTGTCGGCCCTTCTGGATTTGGCGATTTTCACGCTGGTCGTTAAGCTTATACTGAAAAATTCCGATGCAGCAGCGATTTTTGCGGCTACCATTGCCGCCCGGGCATGCTCCTCGATATTTAATTATGCAGTAAATAGGAATGTCGTTTTCCGGTCGAAAAGCCGTGTTACCAACACAGTGATAAAGTACTACCTTCTGTGTGCCGTTCAAATGTCTGCGTCTGCAGGGCTTGTCTATTTCTTTCATCATTTTTCGCGGATTGACGAGGTGCTGGTCAAGGCGGTTATTGACGGGATCCTGTTTTTCGCAAGTTATCAGATTCAAAAGAGATGGGTTTTCAGACCTTCACGGAGAAAGGCCGTTAACAGCATATGACATGGATAATTGCATTTGCGTTGATGGGTCTGGCCACTGTTTTTTTCTCTGTGCAATTCGGCAAAAAATTCGAGGAATCCATGCCGGTTATTACATTTTCCATTATCCTGATCCTGTTTCTTTTTGGTCTGGCCGATCAACTTAAAGCAGGTTTCTGGGTTGCTGCAGGTGGCTGCGTAGTGCTGTCGGCAGGCGGAATTGTTCTGGCAGAGATTCAAAAGAAGACAAATGATGCGGCGGCAAATCTTTTTACTCCCGCATTTTTTATTTTTATGCTGCTGTCTTTTGTCATCTGGTATTATGACCGCGGCATGGTGCTGACGGGATGGGATGAGTTTTCACATTGGGGGCGCGTCGTAAAAGCAACCTTTATGTCCAATCAGCTTTCCACCTACACGGATATTGAACTTACTTTCCGTTCATACCCGCCAGCGCTGTCGCTCTATCAGTATTTTCTCATGTCCATAAGGGGGAAGTGGGACGAAGCAAACTTGTTCCGCGGCTATGCGATACTTGCCGTTACGCTCTTTCTTCCATTTATGAAAAACATAAAGTGGGGGAATGTCAAAACAATAATAAGTACGGTTCTCCTTGTAATTCTGACACCGATGCTGTTCTTTGGCAGTTTTTACACATCCGTATTGGTCGACCCGATCCTTGCGCTGTTCTTCGGTTACTGCCTGGCGGAAGCGTATCTGTATGAAAAGGGAAATGTATTCTCCCTGGTACGTATTTGCATGGGCCTTTCTGTGCTGGCGATCCTTAAGGAATCCGGTCAGTTTCTGGCTGTCATCGCATGTATTGTGCTGATAGCCAAGTCGATTTACATGGACGTGACGGATGATTCTGCACCGGGGGAAAACACCAAGGTACATTCCCCCCTGAACGTCAGGAAATTAATCTATAGACTGCGCTTCATCCTGCTGCTGGCCGTTCCCGTTGTTACAAGTGCCCTGTGGAATCTCAATATGACGCTGACCCATACAACGCGCATATTCTCCGGATCGATCGACTGGGATATGCTGAAGGCGATTCTTGGACGAAACACGGATAATTACCGCATGTCGGTGTATGACAATTTTATCAATACACTCTCTTCGGGAAGCCTGACCCCCGGATTTTTCACGGGTACATTCTATTTTTGGGCCGCGTTTCTTGGCTTGCTTTTGTATTTTCTCTATTATTTCAATAGAAAAGACCTGCGCTTTGCCGGATATGCCAATTTGATCACGATTTCCGGCCTGGTGCTTTTTACAGCAGGCCTCCTGATAACATACCTCTTCCGGTTTTCTGAATATGAAGCGACCATTCTATCGTCATTTCAACGGTATATAAGCACGTATCTGCAGGGGATGTTCGCCTGCGCCGTAATGATCCTGCTATTTTGCACGTACAGTCACAGGCAGGAAAAACCGAACCGGATGGCTGTCATGAAGCTTGTGCTTCTGGTGTTTCTTGCCATATTTATCCCGATGAATAACATTACAAATATTACAACAGGCCGTACACGAACCGATGCTGCCAGGATGAGGGACAAATTCAGCGGCCTCGTACAGAAAGTGAAAAACAGCGGTATTGCACCCGGGGATAAGATCTGGATTATTGCAGAGCATACGGATGGATTTGAATATTGGATCCTGAAATATGAATTTATTCAGCAGTATGCAGAGCAGGGAGCATTCTGGAGTCTCGGGGATAAATCTTCAGACAAAGATGTCTGGACGGCCGACCTTACTGCTGACCAGTGGGAACAGCAGCTGGCTGATTATGATTATGTTGTGATTTATTGTGTGGATGATACTTTTACAAACCGGTATAAGAGCCTGTTTGCTGATGAAAAAAGCATTTGGGCTAATTCGATCTATGAAGTTGTCAAAGACGGCTCCAATATCACACTTAAATATGTAAAATAAGGATCCGGAAAATAATTGCCATACATGCCGATTAGCTCATACGAGGTCACTCGTATGAGCTTTTTTTGGCTGATTTTGGTCGTAGAGGCATTTACCGAGAACTGCTTCACATCAACTATTTGTGATATTTGTTTACGCTGATTTTGTCAAATGATTTCTGCAGCTAATTAATTGTAATTTAATTTTACTAAATCCGGTTTGCGGGTGTACATCGTGCTATACTGCAATTAATTATGCAAGTTTATAATAAATAATAAAAAATAAACATTAGATATCAATGAAAAGTAAGGAGGATTTGAGATGAAGCGAGTTGTGGGTATTGTCCTGGCAATTATTCTGGTATTCAACAGTCTCATTACGGGTAGTGTTTCTGCTGCTTCAAGTGCAGTTGGTGTTGCATATCAGAGTCATGTCCAAAATACCGGATGGCAGACGTCTGTTTCCGATGGCCAGGTCGCAGGAACAACGGGCATGGATTTGCGGATGGAAGCCTTGAAGATCAATTTAACGAATGCACCGGCAGGCGCCGGAATCACATACCAGTCACATGTTTCCAATGTTGGCTGGCAGAGCCCGGTGAGTAATGGACAAATTACAGGAACAATCGCTCAGAGCCAGCAAATGGAAGCGATAAAAATCACACTGGTAAACATGCCCGGATACTCGGTACAGTATCAGGTGCATGTGGCACAGATAGGATGGCAATCATGGGTTACGGATGGTCAGCTGGCAGGTACAACCGGCAGAAGTTTAAAAATTGAAGCGATAAGAATAGAACTGGTAAAGATTTCTGATAATTCCGGTGTGGACGTTCAGTATCAAAGCCAGGTCCAGGATATAGGCTGGCAGACCCCTGTTTTTGATGGTCAGATGGCTGGTACTGAGGGCCTGAGTCTGCGAATGGAAGCCCTGAGAATCAATCTGGTTAATGCACCGGCAGGTGCCGGCATCCAATATTCCGCGCACGTATCGACGATAGGCTGGCAGAATATTGTAAGCGACGGGCAGATTGCCGGAACAGTTGCTCAAAGCCTGCAAATGGAAGCAATTAAAATAACGCTGGTGAATATGCCGGGCTATTCAGTACAGTATCAGACACACGTGTCCAATGTTGGCTGGCAGCCATGGGCAGCAGACGGTGAGATAGCCGGTACAACAGGCAGAGGATTGAAAATTGAAGCAATACGGATCAGAATAGTTGATAACACACTTTATTCGGCCGGCGAAATTGCAGTAGCTGCCTATGAGAATGCCCCCCTAACGACTCTTACGGAAGTATCAGCGGCAGAAGGCCTCAAAGCAGCTGCGGATACTGCGGCTGCGGCCGTTGGCAATGCGACAGAAAGAGCAGCACTCGAAGTTAGAATTGCTGACAGAGCCGCAGTTATTGCGTCTGCCAGGGCGGCTCTTGAGGAAGCTGCGCGTCAGGCTGGACTGCAGGCGGCAGCTGAAACAGCCGTAGCTGCCTATGAGAATGCCCCGATAACAACGCTTTCGGAAATTACTGCAGCAGAAGGGCTCAAAGCAGAAGCGGATACGGCGGCGGCAGCCGTTGGTGATGCTACTGTAAGAACGACTTTTGAAGTCAGAATATCAAACAGGGCAGCGGCTATTGCATCTGCCAGGACGGTTCTTGAGGAAGCTGCACATCAGGCTGCTTTGCAGGCGGCAGCTGAAACAGCAGTAGCTGCGTATGAGAATGCCCCGATAACTACACTTCCGGAAATTACTGCAGCAGAAGGACTCAAAGCGGCAGCAGATACAGCGGCAGCAGCTGTTGGAGATGGCACTGCAAGATCGGCTTTTCAGGTCAGAATATCAAACAGAGCAGCAGCTATTGCGTCTGCAAAAGCCATACTAAAAGAAGTAGAGGCTCTTTTAGCAGTCAACACAGCAGCCACAGGAACCATGGGTGCAGTCATCACAACATATTCGACCACACTTGGCCTTTCCTCGGCTACCATGGGTGATTACGGTTTATTATCGCCGGCTGGCAAAGATAACGTGTACACTGCCTTGGCTGGCAAAGCATTTCCCAGCGCTGCAGCAGTTCGTACAGCCTTTGATATAGTAGTCGGCACTCAAATTATCAATGAAATAACAGTAAGAGCAAAAATGGAGGCAGCGTTAAGAAGATATGCAGGCATACTCGGTTTCGATGCAACAGCATACAGCACTTACATCGCTTCTTCGACGAACGCACTTTCCTTCAGAGCTCATATAACGGATGCCCTGATACTTGTCACATTTGCATCCGCGGCAGATGTTAAAGCAGCATTTGATTCTGCTGTGATGGCAGAGGCAGTTCATTCTATAGACATACAAGTTTATAATTATATGGATCGGGAACTTAGAACATACGCTTCCATATTGGGATTGAATCTTACTGACTATGATACCCTTGTAAATAAGAATCCCATTATTACAGGAATGGTTGCAGAGCCATTTACAACATCTGCACATATAAAAGAATTCTTTGATTCGCTTGTAGCACAGCAAAAATCCCTGGAAGCCCTGCCCATGCTGGACGCATTCAATTCAGCACCGGATGCGGCAACGATGGGAAACGTAATAGACACTTACTCCACACTATTCAAAGCAGCAGATTATAATGCTTATAACAACTTCATAGGTGCGGCAGCCAAGGCAGTAATTCATACGGCTATGCTTACACCGGTTTATACATCGAATAAGGATATTCAGATGGCCTTTGTTATCGGGTTGGTAAATACCCAGTACATTAATTATGGCAAACAGGTATTTGCCAACAATATTGTATTTTTAGGGTTGGCAACAAGTACGGCAGCCAACGAATTTGCCGCCTTACCTTATGCGGAGCAAACCTTAATAACTAATGCTGTGTTTGCTGCCAGACCCATTGCGGATCAGGCAGGAGTTGTGGCAGCAGCGCTGAACAGTACTGCTACAGAGAGTTATATTGGTACGCTGCTTACGCTTAACAGTGGGATTTTGGGAATAGACCTTACTGCCTATAATCTGCTGTCAACAGCAGATACGGCGACAGTGAACCAGTGGCTCTTAGCTGCAAACATGTACAGTACCGCCGATGTACAGGCAGCTTTTAACGCGGCCATGTTTAGCCTGTCAAACATTCTTGCAGTCGGAGAAGCTTCAGCAGCATCAGGTACAAGCACAATTACCTACACTTTAACTACAGGAACATTTGACCCGACGACAGGTGCCTCAGCCGGTAACTGGATACTTGGGGGATTAGATGCGGCTGATCTGGGAACGATTACTAACGTTGCCTTATCAAATGGCGACACAACTGCCACCCTCACAATATCCGGAATAGTAAACTCGGGATTCGATTATTCGGCCGCACCTGCACAGGCTGCTTTATTATCAGGATTTGCAGCCCCTGCACCGGTAACCGTTATAGTATCCGTTATTATTCAGGCTGTGAGCACGGCAACAGCAACAACGGGCGCAAGTGCAATTACTTATTCGCTGACAACGGGCGTGTTCGATCCGGTGACGAGTACTGATCCGGCAAATTGGACACTCGGTGGTACCGACCTTGGAGATCTAGGAAGCATTACCGGCATTGCCCTCTCAAACAGTGACAGGACAGCAACGATTATGATAACGGGAATAGTTGGAGACAATACAAAAATATATACAGTTGCACCGGCACAAGCTGCATTTGCAGCAGGATTTGCAGCACCGGCAGAGTCTGCTGTTGATGTTATAGCAGATACTCTTGCCGTGGGCAGTGCCATCGCGGTAGCAGGATATAATACAGTTACCTATAACCTTACAACAGGGACATTTGACCCGGTAACCGGCATGGATCCGGCCAACTGGACCTTGGGCGGCACGTATTCCGCTGATCTGGGCGCGGTTGCATCCGTTGTCATATCCAACGCTGATAAAACGGCAATACTTACCCTTACCGGTCTTACATATCAATTTGTATATGATTATTCCGTCGCACCTTCACAGACAGCATTTACAGCAGGATTTGCAGCACCGTCAGCAGCAATCATAATGGTATATGACAACCCGATTGCAGTTGGCACAGCAACTGCAACAACGGGAACAAGTACAATTACTTATGCGCTGACAACAGGCATCTTTGATCCTGTCGAAGGGATAGCAGCCGGCAACTGGATTCTTGGCGGTGCGGATGTAAACGATTTAGGGACGATCACGAACTTAGCTTTATCCAATAACGACAGGACAGCAACGATTACAATATCCGGGACTGTTGGTGCGAATACACAAATTTACACAGTTATACCAACACAGGCGATATTCTTCTGGATGGGTTATACTTCTCCGCTTGCACCGTCAACAGTAAATATTATTACAGATACACTGGCAGCAGGCACAGCAAAAGCTACAGCAGGGGCAACTACAATTACATATACCCTGATAACCGGCACATTTAATGCAGCAACTGCTGTTGATGCTGCTAACTGGACGCTGGGAGGAGCGCTAGCTGCCGAATTAGGAACGATCACAAATATTGCCTTGTCAAATGGCGACACAAAAGCGACGCTGACTATTGACGGTGTTATATGGCAGGGCGTGACAGATTACACTGCCGCACCGTCACAAACGGCTTTTGCTCCCGGTTTTGCAGCTCCTTCACCGGTATTTATTACAGTGCTTAATCCACAGGCCGCAGGCGGTGCAACGGCCGTGACAGGAACAAATACAATAATCTATGACCTTACCACAGGAATGTTTGACTCACTTTACGGTGCTGATACAGCCAACTGGATACTGGGCGGAACTAATGTAAGCGATTTAGGTACTATCTCCAGTGTTGCTTTTCCAAATGGCGGTTTAACGGCTATAATTACACTAACGGGTACTGTCGGTGCAAATACAATGAATTATACAATTGCGCCGGCGGACATAATGTTTACACCGTACGGATATTCAGCACCGGCATTGGCTGCAGTGGTAGTGACTCCGTAAAATTCCATGTGATATGCAACACCCAATGATCCCTGTATGATCAAACAGGCAAAAAGACAAAAGCCCCGAGAGTGAAGTCAAAAGACAAAACTCGCGGGGCTTTAACAATTTATTTCATATGTCAGTTGTTGATTGTATCCGCGCGCCCCGCATAGATATACCGGATCAGGTACCCTAGCAGCAGAATAATCTGTATCAGCTGGACGATAATCATGGAAATATTAATACCATTTACTCCATAGACATCAATACAGATCTTTGAAATCGCGATACATATAACGGAGCCGACAATCGCACTGAAAAACAGGAACTTGATCTGCCGGATGGCGGTAATTACATTATTCAGAAGCCAGATAAAGGCTGTGCATATTACAGTAATTACAGTCGGAACAAGAAGATAGGAGTAATCAAGGACCTTTGGCTTGGAACCGTACAGGATGGAAAGTCCCCAGTCTCCAAAGAAGTAACAGCCGATAACCGCAATGACAGACAGTGCGAGGATGATAAGAATCGTCTTGGAGAGAAGCCCGGCAAAGGCCTTGGCATTCTTTTCCGTGTGGCTTTTGGAGAACAGCGGTATCAGCGGTGCGTAAATAAAGCTGGCCAGCAGCTGTATGATTAATACCGGCGCGGCGATTGCCGAGTAATACCCGAATACATCTGTCCCGTATGCATCCTTCAGGAAAAGCCGGGGAACCATAACATTAAAGGAATACAAAAAGGCGCAGACAATAAGCGGTGCACAGGCAATTAGGAGCTTGTCCAATCCGTGAAAATCAAATTTGATCTTCACACGCGCAATTTTAACGGTCTGTATGATGTCATAAGAGAAGATGACGGCATAGGAACAAATCATCATGGCAATGATTGCCAGTAAAAGGCTGCCAGTGAATTTGAGTACCAGGCAAAAGGCTGCCACCGTCAAAATAGCCCGGGCGATATAAGACTTTCCGATAATGTCCATTCTCCAGTGCTTTTGTACGATACCGTTATATACATCGACTAAAGCCTCAGAAAGCTTGAAGACCATATAAAGGAGGATGCAGAGGCGCTCTTCAACCGTAAAGCCTTTAATAAAAACGAATACCAAACAGGCCAGAAGGGAGACAGTGCAAGTCAGAAGCCTGGACATAATATAGGTATTGTCTGAAAATTTCCCCTGCAGGTCGGATACCTGGTATGCCCTCATACCCCATACGGATATGGTATAAAAAACATTAGTCGAGGTCATGGCAAGTGCAAGCAGGCCGGTATCCGTTGCACCGGATATGATCATAACCAGATAAGTGATGACCCACATGCCGGCCATGTATATCGTGGACCCGGCACTGTACCACATGAAATTACGCGCGATGGTTTTGTTATCTACATTCTCCAATAAACTGCCTGCCTTTTGCTTACTCCGCGATATTTCTATAATTCGATTCGCGGGTGTCCCGTTTCCGACAAACCGGAACGTACTGCCAGCCCTGAATCGTCAGCCCTGAACTGTCTTGTTCATGTTCGAAAGATACCTGTTCTGGGCAGCCATATGGAGAGGGATATACATGCGGCGGGGGAGTATCTGGTAGAGCTTTCTCTGAATCCTGAAGATTCTTTTTCGCGATACGGAAGCCTTTTCGAAATCCCTCCAGGGTGAGAGTGCAAGGTAACGGTCGAAAATAGCATTCTGGGGATGGATGCTGTCCTTTTCCCACGGGCGTCCGGTCATTGCTCCCATGCAGTGGTAAATCACCGGATTGTCGTAGGCTTTTTGAATCTCTTCGACGGTATTGTAATAAGGTTCCTTAAGTCCGTACATCTTGAGCGATTCCTTGATTCCGTATATATAGAATCCGCTGTTGAAATTGTACTTGAGATCCAGATATTTGAATTTATCACGGAAAAGCACGTTCAAAATATCCTGGTCGACGGTGTAATAACCGTTCCGGACGTTTTTGAGATGATCAATAATCCGTTCCTCGCAGTGCTCGGACTTCCACATATCCTGATTGACCAGAAGCACTCCGCCGTTGTAGTATTTGTCCGTTTCCGGGATATCAATCAGCGACTTGTACTTATTCATTGTGCAGTCGTAGGTGGCGGCGAGTATATAGCCGGTAAGGTCCATGTCAATCAATTCCATAAGGGATCCGTTTATTACGGTATCGCCGTCGAGCTGGAAAATCCGTCCGTTGGGCACGTCAAGTTCCTTCAGTGCCATCAGCTTGAAATATGTCGTGTACGTGTTCTTGAAAGGAGCAACCTTCAGGTCGAGAAGCCTTTGCAAAATCACCTGCGTATCAACCAGGATCAGATTCCTGCTATAGGTATCGCAGACCTGCTGCATTTTGGCTAAATTCCTGTCTGAAATTGCATCATTCAGGATGTAGAAATTGATCTCATCAATATCCTTATTATTCTCGCAAAGCGAGGTCATCGACACGCCCGTGACAACGGAATAGTAGTCATTGCTCTGGTAGAGGATATTAAGAGTCTTCATGTTTTCAACAACCTTTCAAGTGAAAAAGCTTTGCGATTCTTACATAGAATTGAACAAACAGATATTTGTGAATGGATTTGCTGAACTCGACAGCATAGGTTAAGTTGCCTGTTCCTATGGCTTTAAAGATCAGTTTTACAGACGCCGAATAGGAATCCCAGATGCGCGGGCAGGAATATGCACGCATAGGGAGTACGACCCCGAATACTTTATAGCGTGTATCACCCTGTTCCGAACAATGATCGAAGCCTGGCGTCAGCGAATGTTCGCCGATTTTGAGATGATGGTTGCTCGAAGAGAGGCAGAATTCGTAATCGACACAGTCGACGAAATACTTGGTGCTGTGCCAGTTCATCTTCTTCAGGTTAGCAAGATAGTAGAGGCTTCCGCTGTTTATCGCAAGGCGGACATCCTTAACATCAGGACCGTCAGGAGCAGGAGAATCAATAGTTTTTGAATTGAATACGATGGAACTGTATTTGTCGGCGAGGCCGATGTTTTTGGTATAAAAACCCGATATATAATCCAGCGTCATGCTGCTGTATACCGTGTCCTGATCAAAAAAGAGCAAAGTCGGGAATGAATCATAATAAGCCTGTGCACATACCGCGGCAAGGCCATAGCCCAACCCGACATTTTTGCCGCAGGTAATATATGTAATCTGTGATGCACCTGCGTCTTCGCTGTGTGCATAATCCCTGATCAGGGCATTCTCCGGGGAATTGTCAAATATATAAATCCTATAACCGCCGCAAGCCGTCTCCCGCACTCTCTGCAGAACACTTTCCCCTGGATTATATGTAATGATTCCGACTGCTGTATTTTGGTTCATTACTTTTCCTCAATGCAAAATAGTCCGCTGATAAATCCTTCTAAGACCCTTTGAAGAATAAATAACCTGATTTCATCAGGGCAATTGAGCTCCAAATATCACGAGAATATTACCATATTAGACTATTATGAGCAAGTGAACCGGATTTGGCAACGAAGGATAAAATAATAGTATGTATACTTGAATCTTGAATAACTATCATATATAGTTGATATAGTTATGAACAATATATACAATAATTGTATTTCTATGGAGGATGAAGAAGTGAAGATTACTCGAAACAATCGGATTTTGTCTGTCGTTCTGGGTCTGATCATGGTATTGGGGGTATTTGCTGTCGGCGGGGACAGTGTTGCAGCCACGGCCGCAGTAACAAGCACAATAAGCGGCAGCCTTGTGCAAAGGGGAGATTATCGACTTTACGCCATCAGCATTTCCGGGCCTGATGGTGCGTATACCATAACAAGCACGGCAGGTTTTGATGCGGTAGGTTCTTTATATCGTTCGAACGGTACTTTTATTGATACTGACGATGATTCAGCCGGCAGCAGACAGTTTTTGATGACAGAAAATTTGACGGGACATACGACGTACTTTTTATTGGTCAGCGCATATAGTAATAGCAGCACCGGGAATTTTACGATCAGTATTGCCGGTGCATCTTCGGTCTCCATAACGCCGGATACAACAACACGCTTTATAAGCATGGATGCACAGAACGGAAATCGTATCACATACATGACAGCGGCATACAATCAGACGATTAACGCACCAGCCGCACCGACACGTCCGGGTTATGTCTTTGACGGCTGGTATACAGCTGTTACAGGCGGAACACAGATAAGCTTTCCATATATTGTCAGTACAAATATAGATGTCTATGCTCATTGGACCGGAAGCGGAAACGGGGATGATTACGGCAGCAGTATAGCCGCTGCATACCTATTAGGAAACAATGTTACTTATGAAGCGCTGCCGGGTGATATTGAAATAGCAGGGGATCAGGATTACTTCAAATTTACACCGGCGTCAAGCGCGGTATATTGCATATATTCAGGCGGTTCGCTTGATACGGTGGGCACTTTATATAATGCAGCAGGCGAACTGATAGTTTCGAATGATGACAGCATGGAAACACTTAATTTTTATATTGAAGCCGCCCTTGTAGCCGGGCAGACATATTATGTTCGTGTCAGTGATATAGGGGATTCGACCGGTTACTATTCGGTTACTGTAAATATACAGGGAGTCACTTACCAGAGTCATGTCCAGGATATCGGCTGGCAGGACTGGTCATACAACGGCAGCGTGTCTGGTACCAGCGCACAGTCCAAGCGGCTGGAAGCGATTCGTATCAATCTGGGAGCTGACGGAAGCATCGAATACAGGACGCATGTGCAGGACCTGGGTTGGATGGATTGGGTATCTGATGGAGATTTGAGCGGAACAAGCGGACAATCCAAAAGACTCGAAGCGATTCAAATCCGCCTGAACGGACCTGCGGAAGAAATGTATGACGTATACTACTGTGTCCATGCACAGAATTACGGATGGCTTGACTGGGCTAAAAACGGAGAGTCTTCCGGAACAGCAGGATACGGTTATCGCCTTGAGGCTATCAGGGTAGTACTTGTGCCCAAAGGAGAAGCAGCGCCGGGTCCTGTGGCACGTACATTTGTGGACCTCTACGCCCCCAAACCAATAGTTGATACAGTCAGTTACCAGACGCATGTACAGGATATCGGCTGGCAGGCTTATGTATGCAATGCAGAGATGTCCGGTACAAGCGGAGAGTCCAAAAGACTGGAAGCAATTCGAATCAAACTGGAAAACATGGCCGGCGGCATCGAATACAGCACACATGTGCAGGACGTGGGCTGGATGAACTTTGTTGCAGATGATGCTTTAAGCGGAACGAGCGGGGAGTCGAAAAGACTCGAAGCGATTAAGATTCGTCTTACGGGAGCTGCAGCAGAAAAGTATGACGTATATTACTGTGTACATGCACAGAATACAGGCTGGCTTGACTGGGCCAAAAATGGTGAATCAGCAGGAACTGCCGGATTCAGCTATCGCCTGGAAGCAATCAAAATAGTACTGGTAATGAAGGGCGCAGCGGCGCCTGGTCCGACGGCACGGACATTTGTTCAGGGCTGACCAGCCGGTATCATCTGTATCGGCTTTATAACTAATAAATAAATAGACAGCTTAGACAACAACCTGTAATGCAGGCGCATCCTTTCAAGGGCGCCTGCATTACAGGCTTTTTTGTGTCCGATAAATTCGGATATATCTGAATGCCCGGCGCATCGCCGGGTGATATGGCGGATAACCATTTTGGAGTCGTCGGGCGACCGGACATCATGTTCATTATTACGGCTTTTGAAAGGAAAGAAAATTATCAAATATTTCTTATTGCCTGCGATTCTCACAGGTTGTTTTGTGATATAAAGAATGTATCTGATAATTATAAATGACTATAAAAATGAATGAAGGTGTTGTCACGGCTGAGGGTTAATGGAGGGCGCTGATATGAAGACTTCACGTACCGGTCGATTCTTTTCATTCCTGCTTAGTCTGGTCATGGTATTGGGAATTATTGCAGTCGGAACAGACCGTGTTGCTGCGGCCACGGATCCTTCCACGGGTCTTGTCTACACAATCACCCCTCTGGGAACTGCAACAATAACCGGGTTTACTGCTCCGGCCGGTTTCGGAGGAATCCTGACGATACCTGCGACACTGGGCGGAAGGCCTGTTACCATTATTGACAATCGTGCATTCTATTACTGCAGCGGATTGACAGGCGTGACAATTTCCGACAGTGTGACCACTATCGGGACAAATGCATTTGCTGATTGCCCGGTACTGACAAGCATTTGGATAGGTGCCGGCGTGAATAGTATTGGTACCGGCGCGTTTGCGGGATGTACTGCATTGACTCAAATTCTTGTTGATACTAATAATTTGACATATTTAAGTCAGGACGGTGTACTGTTCAACAAAGCAAAGACATCCCTTATTCAATGTCCGGGCGGAAAGACAGGCATTTACACCATTCCTGACGGTGTAACCAGTATTGGGGACCTGGCGTTCGAGAACTGTTCAAAACTGACGGGTGTGACAATTCCCGGAAGCGTAATCAGTATAGGTGATTGGGGATTGGCTTATTGTTCCGGACTGACAGGTGTGACGATACCAGGCAGTGTAACCGGAATCGGCGAGCGTGCGTTCTACTGTGATTGGAGATTAGCAGGCATTTCAATCCCTGCCGGCCTGGTAAGTATTGGCTCCAATGCATTTGCGGCCTGTTATGGATTAACCCAAATTCTTGTGGATGCGAACAATACGGCATATGCAAGTCAGGAAGGAGTTCTGTTCAACTACGCGAAAACTTCCCTTATTCAATGCCCCGCAGGCAAAACGGGCAGTTATTCCATTCCCGGCGGTGTGACCGGTATCGGGAATCTGGCATTCGGCGAGTGCACCGGATTGACGGGTATAGTGATCCCAAACAGTGTGACCAGTATGGATGATCTGGCGTTTTATGCTTGTTCCGCACTGACAAGTGTATCCATTCCCGGCAGCGTGACCAGCATCGGACAAAATGTGTTTTACGGCTGTGCCAATTTGACCGACGCATTTTTCTTCGGGAATGCGCCTGCAATCGGTACGGACGTTTTTACAAATTGCGCAGTGGGCTTTAAAGTGGATTATTTGAGTACTTGTTACGGATATACAGACCCGTGGAATGGTTATGCGGCCGTACCCTTTGCCGTTGGAATAACATACCGTACCCATGTGCAGGATGTCGGCTGGCAGGACTGCGTCAGCGACGGAGCCGTCTCGGGAACAAGCGGCCAGTCAAAACGCCTGGAGGCAATCTGCATCAATCTGGTGAACTTATCCGGCAGTATCGAATACAAGACGCATGTGCAGGATATCGGCTGGATGGACTGGGTTGCCGACGGGGCATTAAGCGGGACAAGCGGACAGTCAAAGCGACTGGAAGCGATTCAAATCCGCCTGACAGGTCAGGCTGCAGAATTGTATGACGTATATTATCGTGTCCATGCCCAGGAATTCGGCTGGCTGGACTGGGCCAAAAATGGCGCGTCTGCCGGAACTGCAGGCTATTCATACAGACTTGAGGCGATTCAAATCGAACTGGTACCCAAAGGCGCAGCAGCACCGGGATCTGAGAGCCGTCCATATGTAGATCTTTACTCTCCGACCGGAGTCCGTTATCAGACCCATGTGCAGGATATCGGATGGCAGGATTACGTCGCCAACGGCGCTGTATCCGGGACAAGCGGGCAGTCAAAGCGCCTGGAAGCGATTCGTATTATGCTGGGAAACATAGCCGGAGGCATTGAATATAAGACCCATGTACAGGATATCGGCTGGATGGACTGGGTTGCCGACGGGGCATTAAGCGGGACAAGCGGACAGTCCAAGCGACTGGAAGCAATTCAAATCCGTCTGACAGGCGCCGCAGCAAGCCTTTATGACGTGTATTACTGTGTGCATGCACAGAACACCGGCTGGCTTGACTGGGCCAAAAACGGCGAGTCGGCGGGAACAGCGGGATTCTCCTACCGCCTTGAGGCGATTAAGGTGGTGCTGGTTCTCAAGGGCGGTGCGGCGCCGGGTCCGACAACAAGGCCATTTGTGCAGGGTTAACAAAACGAGTAGGAGGAAAAATCGATGAAAATGACAGTAAGAAAAATGACAAGTATCGTCCTGGCGGCCTTTCTGGTGCTTTTATGTCTCCCGTCATCGGCATTTGCGATGAGAATGCTGCAGCCTGGCGTCACCTACCAGACACATGTGCAGGACACCGGCTGGATGCCGTCTGTTATTGACGGACAGACCTCAGGTACTACGGGTCTGTCCCTTCGGGCAGAAGCCATCAAAATCAGCTTGCTCAATGTACCGGCTGACGCCAGTATCAAATATTCGGTTCATGTACAGAATATCGGTTGGATGGATACCGTCATGAATGGTGCGGCCGCAGGAACTACGGCAAGAAGCCTGCGGATGGAAGCGATTCGGATATCCCTGGAAAATATGGCGGGATACACAGTAGAATATCGCGCCCATGTGCAGGATATCGGCTGGATGGATTGGGTCAGCAATGGCCAGACGGCTGGAACCGAAGCAAGAAGTCATCGGCTGGAAGCTGTACAGATACGGTTAGTGCCTGCAGCAGTGAGTCCGGTTACCAGTGCGGATGTTGCTGTTTCAGAGGGGAGTGTAATTTTTGGATATACATTTGCAGCAGACAGCGGTTCTGTGACATATGCACAGGCAAAATCTGCCCCCTTCTACCTGAATATTGATGAGTCCACAGTAACCCTTACTGACGGGACATATACTGCCGCCGCTTATTTGAAGGATTTGGGGATTTCGGATAACGGAACAGCAGAATATGCCGACAGTGCAGCTGTACAGAGTAAGTTCCCCGACCTGCAATTTATTCCTTCACAAATCCTGCTTCATCTGGTTGGTGCAACAGATGTGAATTTCGGTATGAATGCGTGGACAAAAGATGTAACGGTAATTCTTGATCCCGCTGAGATTGACCTGATTGTACCGGTACGATAACCGGGCCGAATGATTTCCGTTTATGTGTCTTTTCCAGGCAGTCTTACAACGCTGTTATTATTAATTGGAGTTCGGGGGATATGCAATGAAAATCAGGATGAAATTGAATCGAGCATTGTCTGTCATTTTATGCCTGCTAATAGTAATGGGAGTGTTTGCGGGAAGCGGCATCACAATAATGGCCGATTCCAATATTGTGTCTGAAAATCAGAATGACACTGAGGTGAACCCTTTTGCAGCAATGGACAGCCTATACTCGGAATCCCTCAAAACCGCAATAGGAAACGCAGGCGATGCAGCGCCGGGTGCAGCAATATTACAGGAACAGGCAACAGCACTTTCGCCAGGCCCCGGGCTCAATCGTTTTATCATGGAATTTAAACAGGACTGTTCATATCAACAGATTTACAACCTGATTAAAGACTATTCTTTTGAAGTAATTGGCTCAAGCAGCAACCGGGTATTCTCGATTCAATCACAGGATGATCTCAATACAATAAAAGCAAAATTGGACGAATATTGTGTATATATAGAGATAGATTTTGTATTGAATGATGGAGAGAATGCTGCAGGTTCACTGTCCCTTGAAGAAAATACAACAAATTCCGAACTGTTCGCAACACCAAATGATACATACTTGTCATCACAATGGTATTTGTCTGCTCTTAACGTAACGGCAGCCTGGGATTATACAACGGGAACAGACAGTACTTATGTTGCTGTTATTGACTCGGGAATTGATAGATACCAGCCGGATCTGATGAACTCCGATATTCGTAACGGCCTTGATGTGATACGCGGCGGTACGGTGGAATTTGATGTTACGGGTCATGGCACAAACGTGACCGGAGTCATTGCTGCCACGATGAATAATTATGAGGGAATTGCAGGAATCGCGCCTGATGCGGCAATCATTCCCTACTGTGTCGAGGATGATTCCGGAGGAATATTATCCTCCGATATAGCATCAGCACTATATGCTGCAGCAGATATCCCCTGTAAGGTTATTAACATAAGTCTTGGCGGAAATTACACCAGTACTGTTCAAAATGCAATTACTTATGCATACGGCAAAGGCTGTATTATTGTTGCAGCAGCAGGGAATGACGGTACCGGTGCATATTCGTATCCGGCCTCCTGTGACGGTGTTATCAGCGTAGGGTCAACAGGGGAAAGTTCTGCCCGGTCATATTTTTCAAATTATAATAATATGCTGGACGTAATGGCACCCGGTGAATACATTTACACAACCAACAGAACCGATGCATCAAGTTATTATGGATCTCACAGCGGGACATCTTTTTCATCCCCCTGCGTTGCGGGTATCGCAGCACTGGCTGTCAGCTGTGATCCGGAAATTTCCCCCCTGGAGTTTGCGCAGGTATTAGCCGAAACAAGCACGGACCTGGGTTCGGCCGGATATGATGTGTATTACGGATCCGGTCTTGTAAATGCAGCAAGTCTGCTTGAACGCATAGTTACCAGACCGATTGTAACCTATCGGACGCATGTACAGGATATAGGCTGGCAGGACTATGTCCGCAACGGAGAAGTATCCGGTACAACCGGACAATCGAAACGCCTCGAAGCAATCAATATCATGCTGATAAATGTGGCAGGCGGTATCGAATACAAGACACACGTGCAGGATATCGGCTGGCAGGATTGGGTGGCGGACGGGGCCATAAGCGGAACAAGCGGCCAGTCGAAGCGGCTGGAAGCGATCCAGATCCGCCTGACGGGAACAGCTGCGGATTTGTACGATGTGTATTACTGTGTGCATGCCCAGAATAACGGATGGCTTGACTGGGCGAAAAATGGCGAGCCGGCCGGAACCGCAGGGTACGGGTATCGACTGGAAGCGATCAAAATTCTCTTGGTAACGAAGGGCGGAGCAGCACCGGGAGCGGTAACACGTCCTTTTGTAGATCTCTACGCTCCCAAGCCCATTGTTGATACAGTCAGTTACCAGACGCATGTGCAGGATATCGGCTGGCAGGATTATGTCAGCAATGGTGCAGTATCCGGAACAAGCGGGCAGTCCTTGAGACTCGAAGCAATCCGTATCAAGTTGGAAAATATGGCAGGCGGCATCGAATACCGGACGCATGTACAGGATATTGGCTGGTTGGACTGGGTGGCTGACGATGCTTTAAGCGGAACAAGCGGACAGTCCAAGCGCCTCGAAGCAATTCAGATTCAATTGACGGGTGCCGCTGCGGAAGTGTACGACGTCTATTACTGCGTGCATGCACAGAACTTCGGTTGGCTGGATTGGGCGAAAAACGGCGAGCCGGCAGGCACCGCAGGTTATTCGTACCGGCTTGAAGCGATTGAGATAGTGCTGATCCCCAAGGGCGGAGCGGCACCGGGCTCCATTGTACGGCCGTTTGTGCAGGGATGATGAAGATTCGCCTGTGTTTATACGTCTGAAAAAGAAAGGCGCGGTGCAGATTATCAGCTCTGTCTTTTCGGGTCTTTTTAAATTTTAAATTTGGCCTGTAACTATTGATATATTGCCAGTTCCAAGCTGAAAATAAAATATTACTTTAAATTGGTCCAATTACTATTGGAAAACACTAGTTATGTGCCGAAATTAAAATCTATAATGAGGGTGTTGTATGAAATATTATGAGCAGCTTGTACAGCTTGGATGCTTTACAAAAAATGATGTTGAACAGTTGACCGGAAATAGCGGGACAACTTATTCATTGCTGCAAAATTACAAGAAGAATGGCTATATAGAACAAGTGAAGCGGAATCTTTATGCGGCGATCAGTATAGAAACGAAGCAGCCGGCAGCGACACATTTTCAAATTGCTTCCTATATCAAACCGGATTCTTATATCACACATCATTCTGCCTTCGAGTATTACGGGTACGGAAATCAAGTGTTTCGCGAGGTATATGTCGCTTCCAAAGCCAAATTCGCCCCTTTTACTTATGATGACATATCCTATCGGTATATAGCGCCACGCATCGATTCCGGTGTCGTTCAAGGCCGTGACGGAGTTCGGGTAACAGATCTTGAACGGACTTTAGTTGATAGTCTAAATGATTTTGATCGGGCCGCAGGACTGGAGGAGCTGCTTCGCTGTCTTGGCCTTGTTCCATCACTTGACGAGAAGAAGCTTCTTTATTATTTAAAAAAATATGACAAACAGTTTCTATTCCAGAAGGCCGGCTATTTACTGGCCCATTTTCAGATTGCTTTTCAAATATCGGATTCATTCTATGATGTCTGCGAAAAAATGGCAGGGAAAAGCGTCCGTTATTTTTATCGCGGAATCGAAGATGAACCATCTGTATTTAACAGCCGTTGGAAATTATTTGTTCCAAAGAATCTTATGTCGATCGTATCTAAGGGACATGACGCTTGCAAATAGACCACACTTCATAACTGGAAAAATTCAAATTATATATATATCATAATACATCACGCATAATCCGTGAAATTTAGTCTGTTCAGATTTGTGTGGTATAATACACTCCAATTAACCTTTTTCGATATTACCGCAAAGAAAATGAGGTGTGAAATGCGAGCAAAAAAAACAATTATGGTTCTTGTTGTATCTTTGATTGCTGTTCTTTCCCTGTTCAGCTATGTGACTTTCTTTCATCCCGTGGTCCTTGCAACAGCAGCCGGCTCAATGCCGCCAGCCGGTACCGCCGATTTGAAAGTGACGGATCTTTCTGAGTGGAATGATTCATATAATACGAATGCTGATAACATTAATTTTCCAGTGCTGAAAACGCAGGTGGATGCTGTCTATATACGTTCTTTCAGTCATACCAGTACGAAAATTACTGTTGATAAACAGGCGGCGAATTTTGCATCTTCAGCGCAGAATGTCAACCTGAAATATGGTTTCTATTTCTACTTTATCCCTACGGCCAACACCGGGGATGCCCGGGCGCAGGCCAGGATATTCTATAATTTTGTGAAAAGCTATTCATACAGCTGCGTGCCCGTCCTCGATGTTGAGGACAATACGGCCGGGCTGTCCAAAGCACAGCTGGCAGTTGCGGTTAAAGCTTTTACGGATGAATTCAAATCGCTGAGCGGATTTGACATGATGATTTATACGAATCCGAATTTTATGTCGACCAGTTTCGACACTTCCTTTAACTGGAGTCAATATATGCTGTGGATCGCGCATTATGATGTATCTGCGCCCATGTCAGGTATTTCGTCATGGATGCCGCAAAGCTCATGGTGCTGGTCAAGCTGGAACATGTGGCAGTACACTTCAACCGACGCTTTGTCATCAATCCCCCTTTCGAGCGGCGGTCATCTGGATATGAGCCAGGGTACGTCAAGTATTCTGCTGAACTCGCCTGCGCATGCTATACCGGTTTCTTCCGGAACCGTGACCTATCAGAGTCATGTTCAGGACAGCGGATGGCAGGACTGGGTAAGTAACGGAGCCGATTCCGGTACCAGCGGACAGTCAAGGCGACTGGAGGCTATCCGTATCATGCTTGACGGTATGGCCGGCGGAATCGAATATAAGACACAGGTCCAGGATATTGGCTGGATGGACTGGGTGGCTGACGGCAATGTGAGCGGAACGAGCGGACAGTCGAAAAGACTGGAAGCGATTCAAATCCGTCTGACAGGGGCTGCTGCAGCGCAGTACGATGTATATTACAGGGTCCATGCACAGGATACAGGATGGATGGACTGGGCTAAAAACGGTGAATCAGCCGGTACGGCAGGTTACGGGTACCGCCTGGAATCGATCGATATCCGATTAGTCCCAAAGGGCAGTCAGGCACCGGGTTCCACAACCCAGCCATATAAGGATTTTTATGCACAGCCGTTGGTAAGCTACCAGACGCATGTGCAGGATATCGGCTGGCAGGGATATGTAAGTAACGGAACAATATCCGGTACAAGTGCACAGTCCAAGCGGCTTGAAGCAATTCAGATCAAGCTGCAGAACATAGCGGGCGGTATTGAGTACCGGACGCATGTACAGGATATCGGATGGATGGACTGGGCGGCCGATGACGGCTTAAGCGGAACAAGCGGGCAGTCGAAGCGGCTTGAAGCAATACAGATCCGTCTGACAGGGGCCGCTAAGGATATGTATGACGTGTATTACTGCGTCCATGCCCAGAATAACGGCTGGCTGGATTGGGCTGAAAACGGCGAGTCGGCAGGCACGGCCGGATTCTCATACCGTCTGGAAGCAATCAGGATTGTACTGGTTCTTAAAGGCGGCGCTGCACCGGGTTCCACTGCAAGGCCATTTGTACAGGCATAAATTATATACATCTACTAATATATGAACGAGGATCGAAATGCGTACCAAAAAAAATCTTATGATTCTACTTGTATCAGTGATTGCAATAATTTCCGCATCAGCTTATTTTGCATTTTCTCACACTGCTGTTGATGCCGCGAGCTTTATGCCGTCAGCGGGTACGGCTTATCTCAAAGTAGTTGATATTTCCGAGTGGAACGATTCTGTTACAAGCGGTACGGATAATATTAATTTTACTTCGCTGAAAACGCAGGTTGACGCCGTCTATATCCGTTCCTTCGGCCATACAGGCAATATTCTTACCATAGACAAACAGGCTGTCAATTATGCTAATTCCGCACAGCGGGTCAACTTGAATTACGGGTTCTATTATTACTATATTCCCAAAAAGGCGGATCCGGCGGATGCCAGGGCCCAGGCACAATCCTATTACAATTTCATCAGGAGTTTTGCATACAGCTGCGTTCCTGTACTCGATGTTGAAGACAATTCAGCCGGTCTGACCAAAGCGGAACTCGCAGCATCAATAAAGGTTTTTGCAGATGAATTCAAGGCTTTAAGCGGCACCGATGTGATGATCTATACCTATCCGGGCTTCATGAAAAGTGATTTTGATACGTCATATCCATGGAGCAGTTATAAATTGTGGATCGCGCATTATAATGTGCCTGCTCCCATGTCAGGCATATCAAGTTCGTGGATGCCGGAAAGCATGTGGTGCTGGTCCCGTTGGGATATGTGGCAGTACACCTCTACGGGTTCGCTGTCCTCGATTCCGAATTCATCCGGCGGTTGGCTGGATATGAGTACGGCGACAGATAATATTCTGATGAGTACACCGACGGCTGTTACCAATGTCGATTCTCCTTCGAAAACCTATATAAACGGCGGGGAAATAACAATAAGCGGCTGGGCCTTAAGCCATGCCGGGGTAGACAGGGTGGACTTCTATGTGGATGACAACGTCTGGGTTGGCTCTACATCGAATATGCTGGAACGACCTGATGTCCAGCAGGCGATGAACAGCAACGGACGCTATAACGACGGACTGCACAGCGGTTTCTCCTATATAGTGCCGGCAGGCTTTTTTGCGGACGGGCAGCATACATTAAAAATTGCTGTAATCAACAGGGACGGCACTGTGAAATGGACATCCCATATTTTTACGGTCGGTGAGGTCACCTATCAGAGCCACGTCCAGGATGTTGGCTGGCAGGTATGGGCGAGTGACGGGACCATCTCCGGAACCGTCGATCAGTCCAAACGTCTGGAAGCCATGCATATCCAGCTCATCGGCCAAAATGGCGGCATCGAATACCGCACGCATGTGCAGGATATAGGCTGGATGGGATGGGTAGCCAATGGGGCTTTAAGCGGAACGAGCGGACAGTCCAAACGGCTGGAAGCGATTCAAATCCGCCTGACAGGCGCAATTGCAGACCGGAACGACGTATATTACCGTGTGTATGCGCAGAATAACGGATGGCTCGATTGGGCTAAAAACGGTGATTCTTCCGGAACAGCCGGATTCGGGTATCGACTGGAGGCTATCGAAGTCAAGCTGGTAGCCAAGGGCAGCGCTGCACCGGGGGCGACGGCAAAACCGTTTGTTGACCTGTATGCGCCAAAGGCAATTGTTGACACAGTCAGTTACCAGACCCATGTGCAGGATATCGGCTGGCAGGCCTATGTCAGTAACGGAGCCTTATCCGGAACAATCGCACAGTCGAAGCGTCTGGAAGCTATTCATATGAAGCTGGAAAACATGGCGGGCGGAATAGAATACAGGACGCATGTACAGGATATTGGCTGGATGGACTGGGCTGTCGATGACGCATTAAGCGGAACGAGCGGACAGTCGAAACGGCTCGAAGCAATTCAAATCCGCCTGACGGGCGCCGCCGCAGACAGGTACGACATATATTACTGTGTACATGCACAGAACACAGGCTGGCTGGATTGGGCCAAAAACGGGGAGCCGGCAGGTACCGCCGGATTCTCATACCGCCTCGAAGCGATCAAGGTGGTACTGGTGCCCAAGGGATCAGCTGCACCGGGCTCCACAGCCCGGCCGTTTATACAGGGCTGAGAGGTTCGCCAAAAAGCAGGTTGTCCGGTTAAGACAACCTGCTTTTTATTTATCATGAAATGACCTGAATATTTTGATACTGTTATACAATGAAAGTCAAATGTTAATATTTTTGTGATATAACAATAATCGTACAGGTATAAATAAAACCGTTTAAACAACTAATTAATTACATATAGTTTGGAGCATATTAAATGAAAAGAAAATGGTATCATCGTATTATTTCGGCTGCACTTAGCCTGGTTATATTACTGGGAGTAGTCGTTCTGGGAACGGATCAGATCAATGCCGCTGCCGAAACAGTTACCTACCAGAGCCATGTACAGGATATAGGCTGGCAGGGATGGGTGAATAACGGCGCAGTCTCCGGGACGAGCGGACAATCCAAACGGCTGGAAGCGATTCAGATCAAGCTGGAAAATGTCAGCGGAAGCATCGAATACCGGACGCATGTACAGGATATCGGTTGGATGGGATGGGTATCGGACGGGGCAACAAGCGGTACAAGCGGACAATCCAAAAGACTTGAAGCTATCCAAATCCGCCTGACAGGAGCCGCAGCTGATGCGTACGATGTCTATTACCATGTCCATGCCGAAAATTACGGATGGCTCGACTGGGCGAAAAATGGGGCGTCGGCAGGCACCGCCGGATATGGGTACCGCCTGGAAGCCATTCAGATTGTTCTGATATCCAAAGGTTTTGCGGCGCCGGGTGCCGTTAACCGTTCATTTGTCGACCTGTATGCAGTGACTCCTACAGTCAGTTACCAGACCCATGTTCAGGATGTCGGCTGGCAAAGTTATGTCAGTAACGGAGCTTTATCAGGAACAACCGGCCAGGCCCGACGACTGGAAGCGATTCATATCAAGCTGGAAAACATGACGGGCGGTATCGAGTACAGGACGCAGGTGCAGGACATCGGATGGATGGACTGGGCTGCCGACGGTGCTTTAAGCGGCACGAGCGGACAGTCGAAGAGACTGGAAGCGATCCAAATCCGCCTGACGGGATCCGCAGCGGACCAGTATGATGTCTATTACCGCGTACATGCACAGAATTTTGGCTGGCTCGACTGGGCCAAAAACGGTGAATCGGCAGGGACAGCGGCTTACAGCTACCGTCTGGAAGCGATCGAGATCGTACTTGTCCCGAAAGGTACAGCGGCACCGGGTCCGACCACGCAGCCTTTTGTACAGTCTGAGTGCAAAATCTATCAGCTTCCAAACCACGACGCTGAACAATCCATGGGATATGTCATAAAGACGGCAGCGGGCAAAGTAGTTGTGATTGACGGAGGAAGTACGGATGTGACTCCGGATCTCCTGGCACTTATCCGTGCCCTTGGGGGGACTGTTGATGCCTGGCTTGTCACGCATCCGCATCAAGACCATGTTACAGCAATGATGAATATTATGAATCAATATCCCGATGTTCATGTAAAAAATATTTACGGCAGCCTTGTCAGTTATGAAAAGGCAGTTGAATATAAGGATTATGCGGCAGACAACGTACTGACTTTTAATAATTTCATCTCGAAGCACCAGGATATTTTCACTTCGGTCAACACCGGTGATATTTTTACTTTCGACGGGATTCAGGTAGAGGTATTAATGGCATCGAACCCTGAAATTACGGGCAACTATATTAACAATCAATCTGTTGTATATAAAGTTACCACCAGGGAAAAATCAGCAATTTTCCTTGGTGACTTAGGCGGGGAGGATATTTCGAATAAACTTCTTCAGACAGCCGGAGGCAAGCTTGCTTCGGATATTGTCCAGGCAGCCCATCACGGATCATATGGTGTTACGCAGGCGGTGTATCAGGCCATTGCCCCGAAGGTCTGCATGTGGTCGTGTCCGGCATGGCTGTGGAACAACCAGCCTGCAGGTTCGCCATACAATTCCGGTCCCTGGGGAACAATCGAAGTACGGGGCTGGATGGACAGTCTCGGGACAACAAACGTCGTTGCAAAGGACGGATATGCGAGCATAGAAATAGCCGGTAAAAAAATCATAATTAAGGAGTCCAATTCATTACAGACTCTATTATTGCCATGAAAAAGGCAAGGTCAGCGAAGATGTAACACACCGGTAGGAATCATGTGTACGAATGACATCATTTCTTTACAGAACGGAAAAATATTTGTGGTATATTGGCAGGGACAAATATTATTGACAGATGTTCCCGGGTTTATCGAAAGGCGGATGTATGCACATTCAACTCTCAATGAAAAATACCGCAAAGTTACGCAGCCGTATCCTTGCTGTTTTCATAACGACGGCCCTTTTATGTACATCGATTACTGCGGCAAATATATCAGCCTACTATACGGCCGGTGCATCCGGACAAAGCCTTGAGGTTGTCCCCGGATTTACGGTGAATGAAATGCTGGCCCCGGCCAATACAGCCTGCCGCGAGATGCAGCAGCTCAGAAGTTTTACCGGAGTTACGATCCATGAGACATCCAACTGGTCATCCGGCGCAGGTGCAAGGATGCATGCCCTCTACTTACAGGGTGCGGGGCAGAACAACGATGTCAGCTGGCATTATGTTGTCGACAGCACGACAGCCTACCAGTGCATACCGGAGTCTGAGAAATCCTGGCATGCAGGGGACACGGCAAACGGAGTCGGAAATGCTAGTACTATATCGATAGAGATCTGTGATAACAGCAACGGCAACTTCGATCAGGCCATGGCAAACGCCGAATGGATGGCAGCTGATATTTTATACCGTCACAGCGTGTACCTGGTTGGCGGAGCCCTTTTCCAGCACCATGATTTCAGTGCATATGGTAAAAACTGTCCGATCACGATTCGTGATACCAACCGCTGGAGCGAATTTTGTGCGAAAACACAGAGATACCTGAATTATATGATTGATACAAAAGGATCCTATACACTTGACAATACCGGCGGTGATATAAATATCAGCGGAAGCATCCCGATGAATTACGAGGCATCAAGGGTCGATATTTATTCAGAGACAAATGCCTGGATTGGGTCCGCACCGACAAATAACAACTGCTTCACTTATAAACTGGATGCCGGCTATTATACGACCGGATGGCATACGCTGAAATTTGCCGCTATTCATGGCGACGGTTCGGCCAGCTGGTCAACAGCTACCTTTATTGTCGGTCCGGTGTCGAAAATGTGTATGGATTCCCCATCGGCAGACGGTACAAAGTACGGGGATATTACGGTGCAGGGATGGGCGATCAGTCATGCGGGCATTTTACGTGTGGACATATACGAGGATGACAATGTGCTTCTGGGAACTACCAATAGTTTTACTGAGCGGAGCGATGTCTACGCCATTACCGAAAATGCGTCAAAATACAAGGATGCAATCAACAGCGGCTTCTCCTATACGATTGCCGGAAGCCGCCTGACGGCCGGGACGCACGTGATTCGTGCTTCGGCTGTGAGTGCCGACGGCACCACACAGTCGATATCGAGAACAATCACGGTTGGAATGAATGCACAGATATGTCTGGATACTCCCGCTGATAATACCGCCGTATCCGGCGAAATGGTGATTGACGGATGGGCGGTGAGCAGTTCCGGTATTGCACGAGTCGATATTTATGCGGATGATATTTCCCTTCTGGGTTCTGTCAGCCAGTTATCGGAACGCAGCGACGTCAATACAATAGTTAATACGGCAGGGCAATACAGGGACGCGCTTCACAGCGGTTTCTCATATACGGTTACTGAGGGTCTTCTTTCAGCGGGTAAACATGTAATTCGCGTGGCAGCGGTAAGTAATGACGGCTCCACGCAGTCACTATACCGTACAATTACGGTCAGTCCCAGTTCCCTTTCGGAAAACGCCATGACTATAAGTTATCAGAGCCATGTACAGGATGTCGGCTGGCAGGACTATGTAAGCAATGGTGCCGTATCCGGGACAAGCGCTCAATCCAGGCGTCTGGAAGCGATCCGCATCAAGCTCAGCAGCCTGGATGGCGGAATCGAATACAAAACCCATGTACAGGATATTGGTTGGATGGACTGGGTGGCCGACGGGGCATCAAGCGGAACAAGCGGACAGTCCAAGCGTCTGGAAGCGATTCAAATACGCCTGACAGGCGCGGCGGCAGAACAATACGACGTATATTATCGTGTGCATGCACAGAACACAGGCTGGATGGACTGGGCTAAAAACGGGGAGTCATCAGGAACGGCTGCGTTCTCATACCGGCTGGAGGCAATTCAGATTGTACTGGTATCCAAGGGCGGGACGGCGCCAGGCCCGACAGCGAGGCCGTTTATCCAAGGGTAACAAGCTTTTCAAGTGAGGGATCGCATGAGAGGGAAGTTAACACACACACTGCTTATTCTGACTGCTGTTCTGGTATGTGCGGCTGTCTCCTTTTCGAGCATCGCCGCTGAAGCAACGATGCCGTCAGCAGGAAAAGCCGGGCTCACAGTAGTTGATATTTCCCAGTGGAACGATTCCGTTACAAACGATAAGGATAACATTGACTTTGCTTTGCTGAAGACGCAGGTCGATGCTGTCTATATCAGGGCATACGGCTGCAAGGACGGTGTCCCGTACATAGATATGCAGGCAGTCCGTTATGCGAATTCCGCGCAGGCCGTTAATCTCCCGTACGGATTCTATTATTACTATATTCCAAAAGCCGATCAGTCGGACGCAAGGTCGCAGGCGCAGGCATATTACAGCTTCGTAAAAACCTATGCTTACAGCTGTGTGCCCGCACTTGATGTTGAAGAGAATCCCGACAATCTGAGCAAGGCTGAACTGGCAGCTTCCGTAAAAGCATTTGCCGATGAGTTTAAGGCCTTGAGTGGATTTGACCTGATGATATACAGCTACCCGTACTTTATTAAAGAGAATTTTGATCCGTCCTTTAACTGGACCGCCTACAGGCTCTGGATAGCGCATTATAATGTACCGGCGCCTATGTCCGGCATTTCCTCCACATGGATGCCGCCGGAGCTGTGGTGCTGGGAGAGGTGGGACATGTGGCAATACACAAGTACGGGCACACTGTCTTCCATACCGAATTCTTCCGGGGGTTCCCTGGATATAAGTACGGCAACCGACACGATTCTCCTTAGTACCCCGATGTTCCTGTCTTTCCTGGATACGCCGAATACAAAGGACACATATGGCGGAGACACAGTAATATCCGGCTGGGCGCTTAGCCATTCCGGTATTTCCAGGGTTGATATTTATGCCGATGATTTCCGCTGGGTTGGCTCTACGGACAATCTCTATGAGAGATCGGACGTACAGGCGGTCATGAACCCGGGCGGGAGGTACAATGACGGTCTTCACAGCGGTTACTCATACACGGTCGACGCGGGATTCTTTACTGTCGGGCAGCATACACTGCGGATTGCTGTGATCAGCAGAAACGGCTCAGTCAACTGGACAACCACGACGATCCGTATCGGCCCGGATCCGCAGATGTGCCTTGACACCCCCGCAAACGCAGCTGTGAGCGGCGACATCGCGGTTAAAGGCTGGGCGGTAAGCCATGCCGGTATTTCACGGGTGGACGTTTATGTCGACAATATATACCTGGTAGGTTCCGTCAGCAGTCTTTCCGAGAGAAGCGATATAAATACCATTACCAACGCTTCCGGAAAATACAAAAATGCCCTTCACAGCGGTTTTTCCTATACGATACCTGCCGGTCAGCTCTCTTCCGGAACACATGAAATCCGTGTGGCGGCCGTAAGTTACGACGGCTCTGTGCAGACGATAACAAGGACAATCACGGTCGCTTCGGATACTCTTTCGGAAGCTGCTAAAAACATAACCTATCAGAGCCATATCCAGGACATTGGCTGGCAGGACTGGGTCAGCAACGGAGCCGTATCCGGAACAAGCGGACAGTCCAAAAGGCTGGAAGCGATGCATATCAAGCTCAATAATATCAGCGGCAGCATCGAATACAGGACGCACATACAGGATATCGGCTGGATGGGCTGGGTCGCAGACGGGACTTTAAGCGGAACAAGCGGTCAGTCCAAAAGACTGGAAGCGATTCAGATCCGACTGACGGGCACGGCTGCCGTGCAGTACGATGTGTATTACCGTGTGCATGCACAGAATACCGGCTGGATGGATTGGGCGAAGAACGGGGAGTCATCGGGGACAGCAGGATACTCGTACCGCCTGGAGGCGATCCAGATCGTACTGGTACCCAAAGGCGGAGCTGCGCCGGGATCGACCGCGCGGCCTTTTGCCCAGGCATAGCATCGGCAGTACGCTGTTAATATTGACAGACTGGTGACAAAGCATGGAACTATATTATAATAGGCCCATGCTTTGTTGTTCTGAGGATAAAAAATGAGTGAGATTCAGATTCTGAAGATAGGGAATGTGTGAGATTCATATGAGGATTCTAATTGTATGCCAGCATTTTTGGCCAGAGTCATTTAGAATAAATGATATATGCAAAGATATGACTGACGCCGGATTTGAGGTTGATGTACTTTGCGGGATCCCCAACTATCCCAAAGGTGTTTTTTTCAAGGGATACAGCTATTTCGGACCAAGACATGAAAATTTCGGTGAAGCCCGTGTCATTCGCGTAGGGGAGATCCCGCAGACCAAAAAACTCGGCAGCCTTTCCATCATAATGAACTATTACTTTTTCCCCTTTGCGTCGATGTTCCACATTCCGTTTCTTCTGGGGAAACACTATGACCTTGTGTTTATGTACAGCCTTACCCCGGTATTCATGTCGCTTCCGGGAATAATCATAGCAAAATGCAGGAAAATCCCATCGATGATGTACATTTTGGATTACTGGCCCGACAGTCTGTTTTCGGTTATCCGGATCAAGTCAAAACTTCTGCGGAAGCATTTTGCATGGGTGTCAAAGTGGCATTACAAGCGCGTCGACAGGCTTTTGACGCCTTCACGGGGCATGAAGGATAAGCTCACCGCCGACCTGGCGATTCCGCCGGAAAAAATCACCTTCATTGCGCAGGCCTGCGAAGCTTTTTATGAGAAAAAAGAATACAGCAGGGAACTGCATGAACGGTTTGACGGGAAATTCAATTTTGTATTCGCGGGGAACATCGGGCCGGCGCAGGATCTCTCCTCGCTCGCAGATGCAGCATCCATCCTTAAGCAAACGGAAAGCGAGCCCTGCTGCCGGTTCATCCTGGTTGGGGACGGCATGTCGAAGGCCGCCCTTGTGCAGCATATTGAAAAGCTCGGGGTGCAGGACTATTTTGTGTTTGAAGGGTACAAACCCTCTGAGATGATGATGCAGTATCATGAACTGGCGGACGCGCTCTATGCGTCCCTTGCCGGAGACCCGCTGTTTTCGATCATGATTCCCGCAAAGGTTCAATCCTATATGGCAGCAGGCAAACCGATCCTTGCGTCGATGTCCGGTGAAGGCGCACAGATAATAGAGGAGAGCGGATGCGGGAAGACGAGCCCTGCCGGCGACAGCACAAAACTAGCACAGGTTATACGTGAATTTACCGGGTTTCCGAAGGATACGCTCCGTCAAATGGGCGAGGCCGGGTATACATACTACTATTCGAACTATCGAAGTGATATAATCAGAAATCAGTTGATTTCAGAAATTAAAGACTGCATGAAGAGTCATAAAGTAAAATGACTTATTAATCATGGGGGGACACTTATTCGATGAAAGACAAATTTGCCGCGTTTATCGCCGATTTTCGGAAAAACAGGACTAGAAATATTATTTTACTGCTTGTTTTTGCGGCTCTTGTTATATATGCATATATCATAAGTTTTTCTATGGTAATACCTGCCTCCAAAGTGCTCAATGCTGATACGGATACGTTTTTTTCTACCAATATACAGGACATAAGCATGGTGTCCGGTTCTGAAGTTACCCAGACATTTACAGCCAGAGGTGACGTACTCGGCTTTCAGCTCGACTTTTCCGCCGAAGATGCGTCCGTGCAGGGCACGGTGCAGGTTTCCCTCACTGACATGAAAACCGGCACCGAAGTCTATCGGCACGACATGAAGATCAGCGACCTGGGGGCTGATTCCCTGGAGTCATTTTTCCTGGATACGCCTATATATGAGGCAAAAGGCAACCAGTACAAAATCACCATAACGACCGCCGGGCAGCTTGCAAAAAGTGATGTGTTAGTCATAAAATCGTCCAGCGTCAATACTTACAACAACGGAAGCCTGTCGGTAAACGGCCAGAAAAATGGCGGCGACCTGCACTTTAAGGTCTTTGATTCCGACAACCTGTTCCTTGTCCCCGTGTATTGGGGCGTTGTGGCTTTCGTTCTTGTCGCTTTCCTGATCCTGACGTATCTTCTCCTTTTAAATAAGCTCAAGCCGCAGCATATGTTTGTCGTATGCGTACTGAGCATTGGAACCCTATATATATTTCTAATGACACCGCTGAGCATTCCGGATGAACCGGCCCATTACGATACGACTTACCGCTACTCCAATCTGGTGCTGATGAAGGGTGATCCAACCCCGGAGGAAGGGGCCCCCAAAGGGGATTACATCCTCAACCGCCCGTCCGACGTAGAATTCCTGAAGCAATTTACGATCAGTCCGATGCTTAAGGAATATAAATACATTAACCGGCATTTACTGGACAAAGTCGAGGACAACGTGCTTGTGTCCTCCAAGGCACAGCTTGTTAAAACAACCCCGTATGTTTATTTCCCGGCGACTTTTGGCATTACAGTCGCACGGCTCCTTAACTTAAGCTCCGGTGCAGTGTTCTACGCGGGCCGTATCTGCAACCTTCTGTTCTTCGCCTTCGCGGGATTCTTTGCCATACGCAAAATTCCATTCGGCAAGATGATTCTGTTTGTTGCGGGCATGCTTCCTATGACGATGCAGCAGGTGTCGTCCTACTCATATGATGCGGTTGTGTACGGGCTGGCGTTCCTTTTTATCAGCTACTGCCTGCATGCGGCGTTCGACGACACGGAACTTCGGCGGACGGATATTTTCATCCTCTGCATTCTCGGCGCTTTACTGGCGCCGGCCAAAGCTGTGTATGTATGCCTGTGCCTTCTGGTGTTCCTGATACCCAATGAGCGGTTCAAGCCGCTTAAGATGTACTCGGTAAAACACAGGAAAGCAAAGTGCATCACAGCCATACTGGGATCCGCCGCACTATCCTTCCTGTTTTTTAATTTGCTGAATATCATGACCAATTATGTGAAAATCGATACAAACGTCCTTTCATACGGAACCGTGCCCGGATACACTGCGTCATTCCTTTTGTCCCATCCGGGAAAACTGTTCATGATCATCCGACTTACACTTCTCAACAACAGCTCGTATTACCTGGAAAGCATGCTGGGCAAATTCCTGGGATGGCTTGTTCTGGACGTACCGAGCATTTACATGTACGGATTCTTCGGACTCTTAATTCTGTCTACGATCAAAATTGACCAGGAGAAAGTATTCCTGACCCATAAGCATAAGATCCTGATTCTGGGGATTCTGGGATCGGTGTTTGCCCTTGTGTGTGCAGCGATGCTTTTATCTTTTACACCGATGACGGAAAACTCCGTCCTGGGTGTTCAGGGGCGGTATTTCCTTCCGGTCCTGCCGCTTGCCCTGCTGTTTTTCAGAAACGACAGAATCGTCCTCAAGAGAAGCATGACGCAGCTCATGATATTCTCGGTATGGGTGCTGCAGATTCTTACGGTCGCCGATATTTTCCAGTGGGTCCTGCTGCAGGCCCTGAAATAGCTTAAGCTGTCCTGTTCTGACTAAAAGAGGAGTTTAATATGAAAAAATGGATTGGCAAGATTATCCTGGGTCTCCGGGAAGCACTGACTCCTTTCTGGAAAACACCATGGAGAATCGCAGTCCTGGTTTTTCTTCTGGCAGCATGGATTGTTGTAGGGTTTATTGCATATGATACGACTATTAATCCAAGATATACCGCAGAAAGTATGGGGATTACCAATGATGCCCCTGTCGGCGAACTAACCAAAGACGTCACGCTCACGCAGACTTTCCAGGCCGGCAAGGACATTGACGGTGTGTCGATACTTTTTGCGAACTACGGCCGCACGATAACCAGTCATTACCATGTTGTCATAGATGATACTTCCAACAACATCCGCGTTTTTGACAAGATAATAAGCGCCGGGGATTTTAAGGACAACAGCTATTACAATTTCGCATTCAACGGCGCTGAGCTTGTCGATGATGATGCACAGTACCTTATTACAATCACATCCCCCGATGCGCCGGCAGGCAATTCGTTAACTATCTGGTCATCGGGTACCGACGAGTTTAAAGGCGGCGTACTAACAGTGAACGGGAAGAGCCAGCCGGGCGACATCGTCTTTACGACGACGACCGTTGATCCCACGTACAGTGCATACGGCCTTCTTGCCAACAGGCTGATGCTCCTGTCGATATTCTTTGTATTCCTGATGCTGCACGTCATTTTTGATGTTTCAAAAATGTACGACTGGATATTCCGGCGCCGGTTATGGCTTGCCCTGGCACTGATATTTTTTATGGTGATCAACCAGTACAGTTTTTCCTCAATAACCATGTACGACAGCATTATTCAGCCCAATCAGGGCTCGGAATATGTCGAACCGATTTTCGGTGCGACCCGGGCGATTCGAAGCGACGAGTGGCTTGTCGGTACGCCGATGAAGCTGTCGGCGCAGTTTACCAATTACGGGGAATACAACACCATACTGCGGGCAGAGAAGACGACGAACCTGTCAACGAGCGGACTGTATCTCAGTTATTCCGCACTGGCACGGCCCCTTGACTGGGGGTATTTCCTGTTCGGCGCAGCCTATGGGCTCTCGATGAGCTGGTCTGCTTTCCTGGTGATAACCTTGCTGGTATCTTTTGAGCTATGCCTGATTATGTCAAAGCAAAAACGACTGATAGCCCTGTTGGGCGGGGTGCTCATCGCTTTTTCGAGTTATTTCCTCTGGTGGTCGTTTGTATCATGGATTATGACAGGACAGGCGGCCCTGGTCCTGGTTTATTACTTTATCCACGCCAAAAACAAATGGACCCGGGCGATAAGCGGTATCGGGACAGCGATTTTCGGGGCGTACTTCATTACAGCACTCTATCCTGCGTGGCAGGTTCCGGCAGGATACCTGTATCTGGGAATACTTGTCTGGATGCTGTACACAGACCGCAAAATAATAAAGAAATTCGACAAGCTGGATTGGACACTTCTTGTGCTAACTTTGGCTTTCCTCGGATCGATTGTAATTTCGTATTTTATGGATACTCTTGCTTATATGAACTCCATACTGAGCACCGTATATCCCGGCAACCGTGTGTCATACGGCGGATTCTCGGTTAATAAGCTGTTCTACTACCTGCAGAGCCTTCTTTACCCGGTCAAGGATATCGGCAACCCCTGCGAACCGGCCGGATTCCTGAGCTTTTACCCGATTCCGACGATTCTGATAATATACATGCTGATTAAGAAAAAGGGCAGGGACCTCCTGAGTATGATACTGCTGGGCGTGTCGCTTCTTCTGACAGTGTACTGTGTCGTCGAACTGCCTCCGATACTGGCGAAAGTTCTGCTTCTGACCTACTCCATGCCGAGCCGCCTGATTGATATTGTGGGATTCATGCAGATTTATCTTCTGGTAGTTGCACTGTCGCGGTTTGACGGCATCAAAAAAATGAAGCCTGTCTATGGCTGGATTGCCGCGGTTGTGTCGATGGAAGCCGCCGTGTATTTCTGCTACTCGGCCTATCCCTCGTATTTGTCGCTCAAGGAACTGTTCATTATTGCCAATGTATTCGCCGTCGTGTGCTTCCTTCTTTTGACGGATATCCGCCCGAAGGTGCAGAATGCACTGCTGATCGGAATTATATGTGTAACCATTATTTCCGGGCTCCTGGTGAATCCGATCGTTAAGGGACTCGATGTCATTTACTCCAAACCGATTGCCGGTGAGATTGAGACCCTGGTCAAAAAGGATCCGGGCGCCAAATGGATTACCCTCGATAATATTGTGGATTCAGGCTACCTGGTAGCCTGCGGTGCACCGACAATCAACTCGGTGAACAATATTCCGAATTACGCGCTCTGGAAAATACTGGATCCGCAGGGCAAGTTCAACAATTCATATAATCGCTATGCCCACATGATCATTAAACTGACGGCAGATCCGACAACGGTCACACTGGATTCAGCGGATATGATTACCTTGAGCCTCTCCTATAAGGACATGGATAAGATCAAAGTCAAATATGTTTTCAGCAGAAATCCGCTTGCGGATAATGCTTCTGTTGATTTTGAGGAAGAGTACGCCGATTCCGGTTACTATATCTATTCGGCGGTTTATAGCTAATAGCCTGATTGAAAAATCGAGATATTAAGCAATGAATCAATAGCGGCGCCGGGCGGCTGTGAAGTAACAAACGGCGGAATTTCTGCTATAATGTGCGGGTATGACTTTCCTACATAGTATAGTATTTAAACAGGATTTTATTGTATTGCAGCGGGAGGACTTTTCATGAAGGGTATTATTCTTGCCGGAGGTGCCGGCACCAGACTTTATCCGTTAACTATGGTCACAAGTAAGCAGTTACTGCCGGTTTATGACAAACCAATGATTTATTACCCCCTGTCGACACTCATGCTGGCGGGAATCAAGGACATTCTTATAATTTCCACACCGGAAGATACCCCCCGGTTTGAGTCACTCTTAGGTGACGGCAACCAATTCGGCATCAGTCTTCAATATGCCGTCCAGCCTTCGCCTGACGGACTCGCCCAGGCTTTTATCATCGGTGCGGATTTTATCGGAAGCGATGACGTTGCGATGGTACTCGGCGATAATATTTTCTACGGCAACGGATTCTCAAAGCTTCTTATGGATGCGGCAGCGAACAAGGGCCGTGCGACGGTTTTCGGTTACTATGTGGATGACCCTGAGCGGTTTGGCGTCGTCGAATTTGACGCAGCCGGCAAGGTGCTGTCCGTAGAAGAGAAGCCGAAGGAACCCAAATCCAATTATGCAATCACAGGCCTCTATTTTTATGACAACAGCGTTATCGAAGTAGCGCGCAACCTGAAGCCGAGCGCAAGGGGCGAGCTTGAAATCACCGACCTGAACCGCATCTACCTCGAGAAGGGAACGCTTGATGTCAAGCTGATGGGCCGCGGATATGCATGGCTCGATACAGGGACGATGGACAGCCTTCTCGAAGCGGCGGACTTTATCTGCATGCTTGAAAAGCGACAGGGCATCAAGATATCCGCCCCCGAGGAGATCTCTTTCCGCAAGGGCTGGATCACCAAGGAAAAACTTCTCGAATCAGCAGCAAAATACGGCAAATCCCCCTACGGAAGCCACCTTCGCAAGGTAGCCGGGAATGTCATCCGCGAATTGCAATAATCAGGCATTTGGTGTATCATCTGTTGGATTATTATCAGGTTAGGAGCTAAAGAATGCAGAAAATCGAGACCAAATTACCCGATGTATTTATCATTGAACCGCAGGTCCTCGGCGACCATCGCGGATGGTTTGCAGAGACATATTCTGCTGCCAAATTCAGTGAAATGGGTATCAACACCATTTTTGTACAGGATAATCAGTCCTTTTCAGCTCAGAAGGGAACCCTTCGCGGGCTTCATTTTCAGAATAATCCGATGGCGCAGACTAAGCTTGTCCGGTGCACCAGAGGCAGTATACTCGACGTTGCCGTCGATATCCGCAAAGGTTCTCCGCATTACGGACAGTGGGTCAGCGTCGAATTGACGGCGGAGAATTTCCGTCAGCTTTACATTCCGCAGGGCTTTGCGCATGCGTTCCTGACACTGACGGACGATGTGGAAGTGCAGTACAAGGTCGACGCCTACTATTCCAAAGAATGCGACCGCGGTATCCGTTACAATGATCCCGACATCGGCGTGGACTGGGGCGATATAGCTCCCGTTCTTTCCGACAAGGACAAGACTTCACCGATGCTCAGGGACGCAGACTTCAATTTCGTATACAATGGCTGACCCAGGGGACCAGGGCACGCTTTTCTAAGGTGTGCACACAACATAGAAAATGCATGGAGGCTACAATGAATATTCTTGTAACAGGCGGAGCCGGATTTATCGGAGCAAATTTTGTATATTACGAGCTTAAGAAGCATCCGGAAGACAGGATTGTCTGCCTGGACGCACTTACCTATGCGGGTAACCTCGAGACACTTGAGGAAGCACTGAAGCATGATAACTTCCGCTTCGTTAAGGCGGATATCTCGGACCGTGAAGCTGTTTTTAAGCTTTTTGAAGAAGAGAAATTCGATATTGTCGTCAATTTCGCGGCAGAGTCCCATGTGGACCGTTCGATTGAGAACCCCGAATTGTTCCTCAAAACAAATATCATGGGCACGCAGGTTCTTCTTGATGCAAGCCGTGCCTTTAAAGTAGGCCGTTATCATCAGGTCTCAACCGACGAAGTATACGGCGACCTGCCCCTTGACCGTACCGACCTGTTCTTTACCGAGGAGACTCCGATCCATACGTCTTCCCCGTATTCAGCGTCCAAAGCATCCGCGGATCTTCTGGTTCTTGCCTATTTCAGGACTTTCGGACTGCCTGTTACGATTTCACGCTGCTCCAATAATTACGGGCCGTATCATTTCCCCGAGAAGCTCATTCCGCTGATGATATCAAGGGCACTTGCAGACCAGCCCCTTCCGGTTTACGGGAAGGGCGAGAATATCCGCGACTGGCTTTATGTCGAGGATCACTGCTCGGCGATCGACCTGATTATGCGCGGCGGCCGTGTCGGCGAAGTATACAATGTCGGCGGGCATAACGAGAGAACCAATATAGATGTAGTCAAAACTATCCTCAGGCAGCTTGGCAAACCGGAGTCCCTCATCGCTTATGTTACCGATCGTCCGGGTCATGACAGAAGATATGCGATTGACCCGACCAAGATCACAAGTGAGCTTGGCTGGACACCGGAAACGTATTTCGATGACGGCATCAAAAAGACGGTCGAGTGGTATCTTGATAACAGAAAATGGTGGGAAAACATATTGAGCGGAGATTACCAGAATTACTTTGCCCGTATGTACGACAACAGATAAATATAGGAGTACTAATATGAAAATACTTGTTACCGGTGTTAACGGCCAATTGGGACATGATGTGATTGAAGTTCTTACTGCAAGGGGCATTACCTGTAAAGGCGTTGATATTGCAGATTTTGATCTGACAAACCAGGAAGCAGTCAGCACATATATACGTGATTATGCGCCGACAGCCGTCATTCACTGTGCTGCTTTTACCGCAGTGGACAGGTCCGAAGACGACAAGGAATTGTGCTTTGCGGTCAATGTCACGGGCACGGAGAACATTGCAAGGATCTGCAGGGAGATTCAGGCAAAAATGGTTTATATCAGTACGGATTATGTGTTTGACGGCAAGGGCGATCAGCCTTTTGAGACGGACGCACCCAAAGACCCCCAGGGGCATTACGGCAGGACCAAGTCCCTCGGTGAGGACAAAGTGCGTGAATACCTGTCCGAATACTTTATCGTAAGGACGGCTTGGGTCTTCGGCATCAACGGCAACAATTTTGTAAAGACCATGATCCGTCTCGGCAAAGAGCGTGATGAACTGAACGTCGTTGCGGACCAGTTCGGCTCGCCGACCTTCTCGGCGGACCTTGCAGTACTGCTTTGCGATATGATTGTTACCAGCCGCTACGGGATTTACCATGCAACCAACGAAGGATTCTGTTCCTGGTATGATTTTGCCTCGGCGATCATGAAGGAAGCCGGACTTTCGGCCAAAGTACTTCCGGTAACGAGCGAACAGTACCCGTCCAAGGCCGTTCGTCCGAAGAACTCCCGTCTCTCCAAGAAGAGCCTCGATGACGCGGGCTTCAACCGTCTGCCCACCTGGCAGGATGCACTGAAAAGATATGTCGCACAGCTGCACTGATCCCAACAGCAGTAATCCTGATCAGGCCGGTATTCCGGGAACCCCTTCCATCGGGGTTGTCGTGGTTATTTATAATAAAAATTGCCTGGAATCCGTATCCTTCAGCAAAATTATGGCAGACAGGGCGGCCCGGGTCATTCTGGTTGATAACAGTACGGACCCGGACATGCAGTCGGGCAACAGCAAAGAATGTCTTCGACTGGGATGTGAATACTGTTCCATGGGCGGCAACAAAGGACTTGCGGCAGCATACAATGCAGCTGCAGGCAGGATAGGAAGCCGGATTGACTATCTGATGATTCTCGATGATGATACAGTCATTCCGCAGGATGTTATCTCCGTACTGCAGCAGTCAATTGCAATGCATCCGTCCGCTTCCGTATTTGTTCCGTATGTTTTTGATCAGGCGGCCCTGTTGTCTCCAAGCAGACGATGGAGCAGCCTGTTTTTTAGGCTCAAAAAGCGTCCTGAGGCCTTTACACGCATGATGTCCGCAATAAATTCAGGTCTTGTTATACGACTTGATCCTGAAAACAGGGCAAAACCGCTTTTCGATGATAAAATGTTTCTAGACTGCATTGATCATGACTTCATCCTGAGAAGAATCCGGCAGGGAGATTCCATAGAGCTCTATCCGGCCGAGTTTCGCCAGAACTTTTTTGACAGGGCCGCACAGAAGCAGGCCGCGCTGATCCGGTTCGGGATTTTTGCCGGGGACTATCTGTATTTCTGCCGGGACTGCTCGCTCAGCATGGTGATTGCCCATATGTATCTTATTTACAGGATGACCCGGCTCAACATACGGTTCAGGACAACGGACTTTGGCAGCGCGCTGAAAAGCTCGAAAACAATTCACGGCAAGGCTTAAGGAGTAACAATGTTTGCAAAAATCAACATTTTCTTTGATTTTCTGAAGTCCATCCTGCAGTCAAGAATAATGATTGTATCGATGGTCAAAAATGACTTTAAAGTCAAATATGCGTCATCGGCACTGGGTATTACGTGGGCCTTTATTCAGCCGCTGGTCCAGATGCTTGTTATTATATTTGTATTTACCGTAGGGCTCAAAGCAGGGCCGACACCGACCGGCATAGCCTTTGCCCCGTGGCTGGTCTGCGGACTTGTCCCGTGGAACTTTTTTGCCGATGCCGTCACGAACGGGACCAACAGTCTGGTCGAATACAGCTACCTGGTTAAGAAGGTGGTTTTCCGCACATCGATACTCCCTGTCGTCAAAACCCTTTCGTCCCTTATAGTACATATTGTGTTTATAGGGATTCTTTTTGCGACAACACTTTGTTTCAGAATAACGCCGACACTGTACACACTTCAGGTGCTTTTTTATCTGCCCTGCATTATCTTTCTGATATTCGGGCTGAACTGGCTATGCGCCGCTCTCGGCGTGTTCTTTAAGGATATTGCGCAGCTGATCAACGTATTCCTGCAGCTCTTTGTCTGGCTCACTCCGATCATGTGGGATAAGTCGAAGATCGCTGATAAATTCTTCCAGGTCGGTCCCCTGAACATATCACTCCTGAAGGTTTTCAAACTCAATCCCATATTCTATATTGTTGACGGATACCGTGACGCATTCACAGGATCGGTATGGTTCTGGGAAAAGCCATTCTGGACGACCTATTTCCTGTGTTTTTCCGCACTGACTTTTGTCCTTGGCGCGACGATCTTTCATAAACTGCGGCCGCATTTTTCGGATGTACTGTAATCCGGATTTACTATAAGGAGAAGCAATGAAACCAAGTATTGTTGTAACGGATTTGTCTAAGGTATACCACCTGTACAACTCACCCCAGGATCGCCTTCTGGAGACGCTGAAGCTTACCAGAAAGAACCTGCACCGTGATTTCTATGCGCTGAACAACGTATCCTTTTCAGTGTATCCGGGAGAGACCGTAGGCATTATCGGCAAAAACGGAGCGGGCAAATCAACGCTTCTGAAGATTATAACCGGCGTTCTTTCGCCCACCAGCGGTTCGGTGGAGATCACCGGCAAGATTTCAGCGCTTCTTGAGCTCGGTGCCGGATTCAATCCGGAATATACCGGCCTGGAAAATGTATATCTCAACGGTACGATCATGGGTTATTCGCGGGCGCAGATGAACGACCGCATGCAGAAGATCCTGGATTTTGCCGATATCGGCGAATTCATCAATCAGCCGGTCAAATCCTACTCAAGCGGCATGTTCATGCGGCTTGCCTTTTCCGTCGCCATTAACGTCGACCCGGAAATCCTCATCGTCGATGAGGCGCTCTCCGTCGGAGACGTGCTTTTCCAGGCAAAATGTTTCAAGAAGATACAGGAATTCAGGACGGCCGGGAAGACGATTCTTTTTGTCAGCCATTCCCTGAGCACAATCATCCAGTACTGCGACCGCTGCATTGTTTTAAATGACGGCGAAAAAATATCCGAAGGGGACTCAGCCCCGATGGTTGATCTTTTCAAACAGATCCTTGCAGCGCCGAAAGGTGAAAAGGCGGACCTCACAAAGCTTGCCGGCCACTACAGCCAGGAATCCCCCGAGGATGATGAAGACACCGAGATGAAAGAAAAAATGGATATCAATCCGGGGTTCCAGGAATACGGCAACCATGAAATCGAGATTGTGGACTATGGAATCATTGATGCTTTCGGGCATTCATCCAATATCGTCGATTCGGAGAAGCCGTTTCAGATCTTCGTGCGGATCAGGGCGAACATGGAGAAATCCGATCCGATCATAGCCTTCACCTTCAAGGACGTCCACGGCACGGAAATTACCGGGACCAATACGATGTTCTGCCACGCGGACACGGGGCACCTTATGCCGGGGGACACCCTCGAAGTGACATTCACACAGCGCCTGCCGCTGCCGGGAGACGGATATATCCTCAACCTCGGCTGCACCGGCTATGAAGACGGCGAGTTTATCGTATATCACAGACTGTACGACCTTGCCCTCGTACAGACCATCAATGAGAAGAATACCGTCGGGTATTTTGACCCGGAATCCAATGTTACCCTCCGCAGGAACGGATAACCAATTGCAGAAAGGAAGAAAAATGCAGCCAGTTATTAATGATTCGTGGTACAGCGGCTCGGATTTGTATTCTGACGGGGACATCGAATGGTGGATCCTTCAGCAGCTGACAAATGGCAGGACTCCGGAGGATCTGCTTTTGGAATCCAACCAGTGGCCGGTGCTTTATCATTTTTCTTCCCTCAGGAAAAACATTGTCCAGTGGATTGAATTCCCCCGCGATGCAAATACGCTCGAAATCGGCGGCGGCCTCGGCGCGATCACCGGCGAGCTTTGCCGCAAATCCCGGAAAGTAACCTGTGTGGACCTTTCGATGATGCGAAGCCGCATCAACGCAGAGCGCAACAAGCTCCAGGGCAACCTTGAAATCATCGTCGCGAACCTCAACGATGTCCCCCTCACACAGGACTATGACGTCGTAACCCTGATCGGCGTCCTCGAATACGGCGGGCGTTTTTCTGAAGGGGAGAATCCATATGCAGACTTCCTGAGGAAGACCTTTTCGCTGGTAAAAGAGGGAGGAATGCTTGTTATTGCCATCGAAAACCGCATGGGCCTCAAGTATTTCGCAGGCGCCGACGAGGACCATTATGCAGAACCGTTCGTCGGACTCAACCATTACCGCAAAAATGAAGGAATCCAGACGTTTGACTACGATGAGATGCAGCAGCTTCTCGGGTCCGCCGGAATAGAGAAATACCAGTTCTACCTGCCATTTCCGGATTACAAATTCCCGACCCGCGTCGTATCGGCGGACCATCCGGAATTTTTCGGCGAAAGCCTTACCGAAGAAGCAAATTACGGTGCCTATAAAGTAAAGACATTCGATCAGAAGACGGTTTTCAGCACGCTGCAGAAGTTCAAAATGCTGCCGCAGTTTGCAAACTCATTTTTGATTATTGCATCAAAGGATCCGACGGTCGAAGGAGAAATATAATATGCAGCCCATTTTTGTAAGATATTCCACACAAAGGGATACGCCGTACCAGATCAAAACGTCAATCATCGACACAGATGGCTGCCGTAAGGTCCGCAAGGAACCCCTGAGCGAAGAAGGAAGAAAGCATGTTGAAGGAATATACCGGAATGCTCTTCTTCTCCAAAAATATGCGGACATACTTAAGATTCCGCCCTTTACGTATACCGGCGGCGTCTTTGAAGCCGACTTTGTCAGCGGAAGAAGCCTTGATGAGATTCTCAAAGGCGAGCTTGAAAACAACCGTTTCGAGGCGCTTTCCAGGATCTGCGGCCAGTACAGGGATATCCTGAACCGTTTTCCTCAGGTCGAGGCAAACCCATCGGACAACCCCCTGTTCACAGAGACTTTCGGTCCATTTCCCCGCACATGCACATGCATGGAGATCGGGCATTTCGACCTGCTCATGGAAAACGTCATAGTGACCGCAGAGGATGAATTGTACAGCATAGACTATGAGTGGATAATAAATGCCCCGGTTCCGGTTGACTTCATCGCATACCGGGCTGCACGGATATTTTATAACAGTTATGCCAGCAATTTTTCGGGCCTGAGCCAGGAGATGCTTTTCGAGGCGCTCGGTGTCCATGATGTGGATCCGGTGTTTGAACAGATGGAGAAGAATTTCTCCGACAGGATTCACGGTGAGAAATATTTTGAGAACCAGAGGAAATATTACTGTGATGCGCCTGCCCTTGCCGGGCTCTGCGCCGGAAGTCCGATCAAAGAGGTATCAACGCTGTTCTATTCGCAGGACGGACAGTTCACGGCACAAAAGAGCATGCAGTATACGCAGCCGATTTCACAGCACTGGAATATCGAGTATGCGTTCAGGGAGCCCGCATTGATCCGCAATCTGCGGTGGGACCCGACGGAAACCGGCGTGGTAATGCTCAAAAACATGCAGGCTGCTGTCGAGGACTGCGACGGAAACCTTCAGGTGATATCCGAATTCCGGACGAATGCGCAGCTTATCGAAGGCAAGTGGTGCTTTACCGGTGATGACCCGATGGTGTTTTTTGACCTTGAGGAATGCATGCCGGTATCGCGGATCATCATACAGGCGGACATCGAGAGAATCCCTTACCTTGATCTGCCCAACCGGGTATTCCGCTATATGGAGTCTGAAATAGCCAAGCTTGCGGAAGCCAGGGAAAAGGAAGCGGCTCTGGGGCAGTCCATTATTATGAACCGGATGATTTCCGATCGATTGAATTACAAGATCACAAAGTTCGAGCTGCGCAGCAGAAAATCCAAAAATCCGGTAAAGAGGGCAGCCCGATTTGTTTTGAAACCCTTTTTGATATTCCTTCGCCCCCTGTCCCACCCGGAGGATCTTCCATATCAGCTCGCGAGCGGTCTGGAGCAGGATGCGAACGGCCTCTGGCTCGCTCAAAATGAGGATCCGCAGATATTGTCTTTCAAAAAATTCAAAAAAGGCCTTTATCTGATCCGTTGGGCTGCATCTGCCAAAAAAGACTGCATTCTTCGCATGTTTCCCGATTACGGCGACGGAATCAACGAAAATACGGCGACCAATATCGGCATGATCGGGAAGAGCTTCGCCCTGCACGAGAGAGTTATTCAGCTTAAAAAAGATGCCGTAATGCTGCGGTTCGACCCGGGTGAGATGCAAAATACATTCGCTGTCGGCGAATTGTCCTATGTACGGCTTTACAGCTTTGCAGCAGTGCGGATGGGACTGTCCCTTATTGCAAACCAGCAGGGGACAGGCAGGAAAGCGGTCCTTTTCCATATGATCAGGCTTGTTCTGACCGGCAAAAAATCAGAAGCATCCCGCTCCTTCGCGCATGCGCTGAGCTCTTTCGGGGAAGGCAATAAGATCATTCTCGATGACCAGGCGACCTATCAGGAGTACATCGATTCAGTTGAAAGCGAAGAAGAACAGCCGGATCTCCAGCGACAGGAGATATTGGCGTTTACCCATAAGCCTGTTATCAGCGTGATTGTCCCCGTGTACAACACAGACCGCGGGATGCTCGTCGATATGATTGAATCCGTCCGGAATCAGACATATGAGAACTGGGAACTGTGCCTGGCGGACGGCTGCTCGACATTACCCCATGTGCAGGAAGTACTAAGCGAGTATTCCGCCTTGGATTCACGTATCAGGATCGACCTCCTGCCCGCCAACCTCGGTATCGCCGGTAATTCCAATGCGGCGCTTGCCCTTGCGGACGGCGAATACCTCGCGCTTCTTGACCACGACGACCTGCTCCCGCCCTGGGCGCTTTTCGAAACGGTAAAAGCAATAAATGAGAATAATCAGCCGGATGTCCTGTATTCGGATGAAGACAAAATCACATTTGACGGCAGCGAGCGGTTCTGTCCCCATTTCAAACCGGACTGGAGCCCGGATTATCTGCGGTCGATCAACTATATCACGCACCTGTTCGTACTGAAGAGTTCACTGATGAAGGCTGTCGGCGGCTTCCTTCCCGAATATGACGGAGCACAGGACCACGACCTGATTCTGCGTGCGACCGAAAAAGCCGTGGGAATCGTCCACATTCCCCGGATCCTCTATCACTGGAGAAGCCACTCGGAGTCCACAGCCCAGAAGCCAGGGAACAAGTCCTATACGCAGGACGCCGGAGTCAAGGCAATCCAGGCACACCTCCAGAGAACCGGTCTTAAGGGGCAGGTAACTTTTGATATGCAAAAGGGCGTGTATCAGGTCAATTATGACTTGACCTCCGATCCGCTCATCTCCATCGTGATCCCGAGCTGCGACCATACGGACGACCTCTCCCGCTGCATAGATTCCATCACAACCCGGTCAACATACAAAAATTACGAGATCCTTGTCGTGGAGAACAACAGCAAAAAGGATGAGACCTTTGCCTATTACAAAAGGATCGAAAACACACAGCCCCGCGTGCGGGTTATCAAATGGGGCGGACCCTTCAACTTCTCTGCGATCAACAACTTCGCAGCAGCGGATACCAAAGGCAGCGTGTTATTGTTCCTCAATAATGACACGGAAGTAATCACCCCGGACTGGATGGAACGGATGCTCCAGTTTGCACAGCGTGAAGATGTCGGCTGTGTCGGCGCCAAGCTCTACTACCCGGACGGGACGATCCAGCATGCAGGCGTTGTCCTTGGATTCCAGGGAATCGCCGCCCACTCTTTCTGCCGCTTCGAAGGCGATTCGACAGGCTATATGGGCCGCGCCGCCGCCGCACAGAATGTATCAGCCGTCACAGCCGCATGCATGATGCTCCGGAAGTCGATATTCCAGCAGATCAACGGATTCGACGAGACACTCGCCATCGCATTCAACGACATTGACCTGTGCATGAAGGTACGGGAAGCCGGATACAACAACATCCTTGCCCCGGCGGCCGAACTCATCCACCACGAATCCAAGTCCCGCGGACTCGAGGACACGCCGGAAAAACAGGCGCGCTTCAAGAAGGAAATCCAGATATTCCGTAAAAAGTGGGGCGCACGGCTCGATGCCGGGGACCCATACTACAACCCGCATTTTGACCTCGAGTACATACCGTTCAGGGTATCGGGGAAATAATTGATTCCGCCCGGGCATGCGATTATGCAAAACAAACGATTCCGGCAAACGTGAGCGAAACAGTGATGAAGGGAAAAATACATGACAGATCTGACAATCGGCATAGTAACATACAAAAACGAAAAAACGCTGGCAAGAGCCTTGCAGGCGCTTTTCGACTATGCCCCGCCATCGCTGCAGCTGCGCGTATATGTAATAGATAATGCATCCTCCGACCACACCAGGGAGGAAGTCGCACCTTTTCTCGACCGCATCACATTTATCCAATCCGACAGGGGCAACATCGGGTTCGGGGCGGCAAACAATCTTATCATCAACGAACTGGATTCAAGATACCATGTGATCATGAACCCGGATGTATACCTGCAGGACAGCAGTTCGCTGATAACACTGGTGCAATATCTCGATAACCACCCGGATACCGGCATGGCCGTTCCGAAGATCGTAGACGAGCAGGGCGAATTACAGTACCTGTGCCGCAGAAACCTGACCGTCCTCGATCTCTTCCTGCGCTTCATCCCGGCCAAAATGGGCGCCAAAAGGCAGGACTACCACGTGATGAAAGACATGGACTACTCGTCCTCATTCGAGGTCGAGTTTGCCTCGGGGTGCTTTATGATGATCCGCACGGAATTATTCAAAAAGCTCGGCGGATTCGATGAGCGGTTCTTCCTCTATGCGGAGGACGCGGACCTTACAAGGCGCGTCAACCAGACAGCAAAGACCGTCTATGTCCCGCAGGCCGTCGTCTGCCATGCCTGGGAGCGCGCGTCCTATCGTGATCCGGCCATGACCCGGATACATCTTAAGTCGCTCCGCCAGTATTTCAGGAAATGGGGGTACCATTTCAAATGAGATCGATAGCGATGGCAGCCTATCAGGGGATGCCGTATATCAGGCAGCAGCTCAGCAGCATACTCATACAACTGTCACCGGATGATGAGATCGTCATCTCCGATAACGGATCAACCGACGGGACGATGGAATACCTGCAGACGGAGGCCCAAAAGGACAGCCGTATTCGCCTGCTATCCCTGCCGGCCCCCCGGGGAGTCCTCCCGAATTTCCAGAACGCCCTGCAGCAGTGCAGGGGAGACATCATCTTCTTAAGTGATCAGGACGACATCTGGAAGCCCAACAAAATGGAACGGATCACTACACTCTTTGCAGTCAATCCGAAACTGCTCGCGGTACAGGCCGATGCGGAACTCATCGATATGGATAATAAGTTGACAGCGCCATCCTTCTTTGCCCTTCGAAAGTGCGGTCCCGGTGTCTGGAAAAACTTCCGCAAAAACACCTGGCAGGGCTGCAGTATGGCATTTCGCAGAAGCCTCCTTCAAGCCGCTTTGCCATTTCCCCGCGCAATCCCCATGCATGATATGTGGATCGGCATACTGGCGGACCTCGCAGGCGAAGTACAATTCCTGCCGGAGGTACTTATCTCCTATCGCCGCCACGCGGACAACCAGTCGGGTGACAGACCGGCAGGCCGGGGTCAGGTTATTCTTTGGAGAATTCATCTGGCAGGTGCCATTCTTACGAGACTGCAGGCAGTCAGACGGTATCGGAATAAAGCAGAGTAATAATTAACTGCATATTTTTGCAGAATTTGAAATATTAAATAACAATTAATAGCATATGATTATCATATCTCGTGAATGCTTTCTATTGTAAAGAAACGCGAAATAGAGTAACATTGTTTCCGATAATGAATACATTGAAAATCAAATAATCAGACCAATGAAGGGCAATAAGAATAAAATGATATTTCAAAAAGCATCATCCATCAGTAAACCAATAAAGGTACTGGTTCAAGTTTTTATTGATTTTCTGATTGTCATTGTATCGTATTACTGCTCGCTGCTTCTTCGGTTCGGCGGCTCTATTCCACCTGAATATATGAGTCCTTTCCTGCTGACAATTATCCCGATTGCGGCAATCTATATATTAATGTTTTATTTTTTTACGCTATATCGCAGCTTGTGGGAGACAGCTAGTATAGAAGAGATGATACGAATCCCGTTTGCAACGCTTTTTGCTACTGCTGCCGCCTTTGTTCTTGTATATGTAGTTGATCGTAAGCTGCCACTGTCCATTTACATTGCTGCAGGAGTCCTTGTGATGATTCTTTCCGAGTATTCGCGGCTCAGTTACCGTATCCTGCGTAGAATCAACCGGAGATTCTCAACAGAAGAATCCCAAAGAGCAATGATCTTCGGCGCCGGTGAGATGGGGATGCTCGTCCTAAGGCAGCTTCTTGAGTCCAGCGGCATTGGAATTCTTCCGGTTGTCTTTGTTGACGATGATAAATCAAAGATCAATTCATGGATTCGCGGCATTAAGATTGCCGGTGACAGGTATGATATTCCCCGGCTTGCCAAGGAACTGAAAATTGATGTCATAATTTTCTGTGTATCAGACGCGAGTGACGAGGAAAGACGGGCAGTTCTTCAGATATGTATGGAGACAAATTGCTCTGTCAAGACGGTGCCGAGCCTTAAGGAAATAATGAGCAGCGGAAAGGGCGGCATCCTACGGGATATTGAGATGACTGACCTCCTTCCAAGGCCGGAAGTACAGATAGATGTAAAAGGAATCAGGGAGTATCTGACTGGAACCTGTGTTCTTGTGACGGGCGGCGGCGGATCCATTGGCTCTGAATTATGCCGCCAGCTTGCAGTCTTTTCCCCATCCCAACTGGTCGTTTTTGACATCTATGAGAATAATGCATATGAACTTCTAATTGAGCTTCAACGCAATTTTCCGGACTTACCGATCACTGTTGAGATCGGTTCGGTACGTGACATCAAACGCCTCGAAGATGTGTTCGATAAATACAGGCCTAAAGTAGTGTTCCACGCTGCAGCACATAAACATGTACCGTTGATGGAAGTAAGTCCTGCAGAGGCTGTCAAAAATAATGTGTTCGGCACCTATAATGTTGCGCAGACGGCTGATAAATTCGGGGTCCAACGGTTTGTGCTGATATCGACTGACAAAGCTGTCAACCCGTCGAGTGTTATGGGCGCGACCAAGAGACTGGCTGAACATGTGATCCAGTATATGAATGCTATCAGCAAGACAAAATTTGTTGCCGTCCGTTTCGGTAACGTCCTTGGATCCAACGGCAGTGTGATTCCACTGTTTCAGAGGCAAATAGCCCAGGGCGGGCCGGTTACCGTCACACATAAGGATATAACCCGGTATTTCATGACAATTCCTGAGGCTGCCAGACTCGTACTGCAGGCAGGGTGCCTTGCAGAAAACGGTGAGATCTTTATTCTTGATATGGGGGAGCCGGTCCGGATCGACGACGTTGCACGGGCATTGATACGCTTATCTGGCTATCGGCCCGATGACGATATTAAGATAGAATATACAGGTCTTCGCCCCGGAGAGAAGCTATACGAAGAACTTTTTCTCGATGAAGAAAAGCCGGATCATTCTGATCTTGAAGGTATATTTGTAGGCCGGTCGCGTCATCCTTCCCCGGAAGAAACCAAAAAGAACCTCGAGTGGCTTAACGTACAAATGGAGGCAAATAATGATGTCAGAAAATGCCTCCAGGCACTATTAGAGACCTACACCCCGGGTTTGTATGAGGATACGAAGGAAGTAGAAATACAATGCGACAAGCTGATTGCTCCTATAAGTAATGAGATCATACTATAATTGAGAATCTGTAAATTTCACTAACGATAACCAAATGAGAGTTAATATTGTTGGTACTGCATGCGAGTTGGCATCAGAAAATAATTGTGGTAACATTATTGCGCTGTATGAGTTCTGTGAATATAGGAAAACGTGATCCTAGATTCGCGACAAACAATAATCAAACACAGGGGAGCGGGAATGCGATACAAAGCAATCAAGAGAATGATAGATATCATCCTGTCATTTGTTGGAATGATTGTTTTGTCACCGCTATTCATCTGTATCGCCGCTGCTATTAAAATTGACTCCAGAGGACCAATATTGTTTAGACAGAAACGGGTAGGAATAAATAAGACCTATTTTGAAATACTCAAATTTCGTACCATGCGAATAGATACACCCAAAGATACGCCAACACATCTTCTTAAAAATCCAGAACAATATATTACGAAAATGGGGAAGTTTCTTCGGAAAACAAGCCTGGATGAACTTCCGCAAATTTGGAATATCTTTGTAGGGCAGCTGAGTATTATTGGTCCCCGGCCGGCACTCTGGAATCAGTATGACTTGATTGCAGAACGTGATAAATACGGTGCAAATAATATAATCCCCGGACTGACTGGATGGGCGCAAATCAATGGACGTGATGAACTATCAATTGAAGCGAAAGCAAAACTTGATGGTGAATATGTTCAGCGAATGGGTTTTGCATTTGACGCCAGGTGTTTTTGGGGAACGGTCAGAAGTGTTCTTAGAAATGATGGGGTTGTTGAGGGCGGTACGGGAACTTTGGAGCAAAAACAAATTGCTGATTCGAAAAACAATCAACAGGAAGACGCATATAGGGAGACAATTTCTCGATGAAGAAAATATTGATAACAGGCGCAAACAGCTTTATCGGCGCTTCTTTTGAAAAATGGTGCTCTCAATGGGCTAATGAATATTCAGTGGATACAATGGATATGATAGATGGTTCCTGGAAGCAGAAATCATTTGCTGTTTACGATGTTATATTTCACGTTGCCGGGATTGCACATGTCTCCTCAGATCCGAAGTTGGAAGCATTGTATTATAAAGTGAACAGGGATCTCACAATAGAAACAGCTCAAAAGGCTAAGTCGGAAGGTGTTAAACAGTTCATATTTATGAGCAGTATCATAGTCTATGGCGACAGCAGCAGTATTAACAGAAAACGTGTTATAGATAAGAACACTGTTCCTCAGCCGGCTAACTTTTATGGGGACAGCAAACTTCAGGCCGAGGCGGGAATACTTGTGCTGCAGGATGCTGCTTTTGACGTCGTTGTACTGCGCCCCCCCATGATATACGGCAAAGGATCTAGGGGAAATTATCCGAAAATGGCGAAAATGGCCCGGAAATTGCCGGTTTTTCCGGATGTTGATAATCAAAGAAGCATGCTTCACATCGATAACTTGTGTGAATTTATCAGGCTAATGGTTGCAAATGAGGAGCACGGTGTATTCTATCCGCAGAATACCGAGTACGTCAGGACATCTGAGATGGTTAAGCTCATAGCTGCTGCGCACGGTAAAAACATTCATCTTGTCAGAATTTTTAATCCTGCCTTAAAACTGTTGAGCAGAAAAGTCAACTTTGTAAATAAGGCTTTCGGCAACTTGGTTTATGAGAAGAGTATGTCGGCATATCATGAAAACTATAGAGTAAGAAATTTGGCAGAATCTATCATTGCCACGGAGATAAATTGAATGGAGTATTTAAAATGAAGAAACACATTTTAGTTATTTCTCAATATTTCTACCCTGAGCAATTTAGAATTAATGACATTTGTTCTGAATGGGTCAAAAGAGGCTATAGGGTAACAGTTATTACAGGGATTCCAAACTATCCGCAGGGGAAATATTATAAGGGATATGGATTATTCAGTAAAAGAAAAGAATCATATAATGGAATCGAGATAGTTCGCTTACCCATAATTCCTAGAGGAAAAACCTCTGTAATGATGGTAATGAATTATTTATCATTTGTGATATCCGGGTTTTTTTGGAAATTATTTACACGCCTGAAGGCGGATCATGTTTTTATATTTGAAGTGTCGCCCATGACCCAGGCGTTACCCGGTGTTTGGTATGCAAAACGCCTAAAAGTCCCCTGTTTTCTGTATGTACAGGACTTATGGCCAGAAAATATTGAAATCGTTACCGGGATCAAAAATAAATACATTCTAGGATCTGTCGGGAAGATGGTCGATTATATTTACGCCCGCTGCAGCCGGATTTTTACAACATCCAACAGCTTTGTGACTGCAATTGAGAAGCGAGGTGTTCTAAAGGAGAAAATAAAATTCTGGCCTCAGTATGCTGAAGATTTTTACATGTTGGTGGGTAAAACGAATGTTGAGGAAATTCCTAATGACGGAGTGTTTAATATCATTTTTACTGGGAATATTGGTACCGCTCAAGGACTGGACATTTTGCCTAAAACTGCTCTATTACTTAAAGAGAGAAACAAAAAAGTGCGGTTTAATATTGTTGGTGACGGCCGATTTAAAGATACCTTTACTAAGCTTGTAAAAGAAAGTGGGGTAGAAGACATTTTTAATTTTATCGACAAGCAACCAGCTACACGCATTCCGGAGTTATTGGCTGCCAGTGATGCGGCTTTGATTACACTGACAGACAGTCCGTTGTTCTCTATGACGATTCCTGCTAAACTGCAGTCATACTTAGCATGCGGTATCCCTATTATTGCATCCGCTAATGGGGAAACAAAGGAAATCATCAGAAATGCTAATGCGGGTGTTTATAGTCCTGCTGGTGATGCAGATGAGTTGGCTGAGCGGATATTGTATATTACATCAAAAACATCTGAAGAAATGCATCAGCTAGCATTAAATGCACAGAATTATTATAAATTACACTTTGGCAAAAAGAACTTGTTAAATATAATGGATGAATATTTTAATGAAAACGAATATACGGAGGGAAATAATCATGTTTAAAAACAAAACTTTATTAATCACAGGCGGAACGGGTAGTTTCGGAAACGCAGTTATGAAGAAATTTTTGGAAACGGATATTAAAGAGATTCGCATTTTTTCTCGTGATGAGAAAAAACAGGATGATATGCGAAAATTATATAAAAATGACAAACTTAAGTTCTATATAGGAGATGTTCGCGATTTGGCCAGTGTAAAAAATGCGATGTATGGGGTTGACTATATATTCCACGCAGCAGCGCTTAAACAAGTGCCATCCTGTGAGTTTTTTCCGTTGGAAGCAGTTAAGACCAATGTGCTGGGCACAGATAATGTCCTTACAGCGGCAATCGAAAACCATGTCAAAAAAGTAATCTGCCTGTCGACTGATAAAGCAGCTTATCCAATCAACGCAATGGGTATATCCAAAGCTATGATGGAGAAAATTTTTGTTGCTAAGTCCAAGACGGTCGACCCTAATCATACACTCATTTGTGGCACCCGCTACGGAAATGTCATGGCATCAAGGGGTTCTGTCATACCGCTTTTTGTGGATCAGATTAAAAACGGTGAACCGTTGACAGTTACAGACCCCAATATGACACGTTTCTTAATGAGCTTGGATGAAGCTGTAGAACTGGTTATATTTGCTTTCCAAAATGCTCAGGCAGGCGATATTATGGTTCAAAAATCGCCATCAAGCACAATTAGAGACCTGGCGCAAGCAGTAAAAGAATTATTTCACGCTGAAAACGAGATAAAAATAATTGGAACTCGCCATGGAGAAAAATTATATGAAACACTTCTTACAAAAGAAGAATATATGCATGCAGTTGACATGGGAGGTTTTTTCAGGGTTCCTGCAGACAAAAGAGACTTGAATTACGATAAGTATTTTGTTGAAGGTGATGAGAAGCTTTCAGTAGAAGAGGACTATAATTCCCATAATACTGAAATTTTGAATGTCGAACAAATTAAGGTAAAATTATTAGAACTTGACTATATACGTAAAGAACTTGGGCAGCTGTAATTTGAGACAAGAACACTTAATACGATATTTTTTATAATTTGGCAGGTGCTAAGATGAAAAGCAATGCAGAATCGCATCGGTAAGCCGAATGTAGGAGGATAAAGCTAATGTCTCTGTTTTCAGTTGGAAAGAGGTTGTTGAATAGATATCCTTCTTTTTTGGTAGCATCTTCTAAAGCGTATAATTTTATTGGGTTTAACAAGACTAGAAAAAAAGGGAAAATGAATAGGGTTGAATGCAACAAAAGTTTTCTTTACAAAACAAAAGCTAAAATTATTGGATCAAATAACAGCATTCAAATTGGCAATATTTGTCAATTGAAGAATTGTACAATTAATATTTATGGTAATAACAATAGAATTATTATTGGCGATAATGTTTACTTGAAAGATGCTGAATTTCATATTGAAGATGATTATAACGAAATCAATATAGGCAATAAAACAACAATATTTGGGAAAACACATTTTGCATGTATTGAGGGTAGAAAAATTGTGGTTGGTGATGATTGCATGTTTTCTGCAGATGTTGTCTTTCGAACAGGAGATAGTCATTCTATCACGGATAATAATGGAAATAGAATTAATGCATCTAAAGACATTATAATTGGAAATCATGTTTGGTTTGGAAATAGGACTATCATAATCAAAGGTGTACACATTGCAGATAATTCAATTATTGGAACTGGGTCTGTTGTCACAAAAGCGTTTTTTGATGTAGGCGTCGTATTGGTAGGGAATCCAGCAAGAATTGTTAAAAGAAATGTTAATTGGTTAAGGGAAAGGATATAGAAGGTGTTTATATGAAAATACTGGTAACCGGCGCCAATGGGTTCATTGGTAAAAATCTCATTGCCGAATTGAAGAATCAAAAACATTCGGATATTTTTGCATTTGACCTTGATACAGATCCGTCACTCCTTGATGAATACTGCCAGGAAGCGGATTTTGTGTTTCATCTTGCCGGTGTAAACCGCCCCCAGGATCAGTCAGAATTTATGACTGGTAATTTCGGGTTTTCCTCGACACTTCTTGATTTGTTGAAAAAATATAAAAACAGATGCCCGATAATGATTTCGTCATCCGCTCAGGCCGCACTTGATAATCCATATGGAAAGAGCAAAAAGGCCGGTGAAGATCTGATGTTCGAGTATGCCAGGGAAACAGGAGCAAAAGCATTGGTCTACCGTTTCCCAAATGTATTTGGGAAATGGTGCCGGCCAAACTATAACAGTGCCGTAGCAACATTTTGTTACAACATCGCCAATGACATGCCGATTTCCGTCAATGACCCGAGTGTAGTTATGAAATTGGTATATATTGACGATCTGGTTGAAGAACTAATAAATGCACTGCATAACAACGAACATTATACTGGTGCTTTCTGTGAAGTTCCCGTTACACATACCATTCAGCTTGGAGAGATCGCTGATTTGATCTATTCATTCAAAAAAAGCCGTGAAGAGAGATCTATTCCTGATATGTCCTCAGGGATTATAAGTAAGCTGTACAGCACATATTTAAGTTACCTTCCGAAAGATCAGTTCAGTTATCCTCTGAAGATGAATTTGGATAACCGGGGCTCTTTCACGGAGTTCATCAAGACACCGGATCGCGGACAAGTGTCAATTAACATATCAAAACCGGGAATTACCAAAGGAAATCACTGGCACCATAGTAAAAACGAGAAGTTTCTTGTTGTGAGCGGCGAAGGGGTCATTCGATTCCGTATGGTTGGAACTGAGGATATCATCGAATACAATGTCAATGGTGACAAATTGGAAGTCGTTGATATACCCACGGGTTATACCCATAACATTGAGAATCTTGGTGAAACAGATATGGTTACTATTATGTGGGTTAATGAATGTTTCAATCCGGACAAGCCTGATACATATTTTCTGGAGGTGTAAAAATTATGAAAAAATTGAAAGTCATGACAGTTGTGGGAACCAGACCGGAGATCATCCGCCTGTCAGCAGTGATAAACAAATTGGAAGAGTCAAATGCGATTGAACATATCCTTGTACATACCGGGCAAAACTATGATTATGAACTCAATGAAGTTTTTTTCAAAGATTTTAAGCTAAGAAAGCCGGACTATTTTTTGAATGCTGCCACTGGTACTGCAGTAGAAACGATAGGAAATATTCTAGTGAAAATTGATCCGATTATGGAAGAAGTACAACCGGACGCTTTTCTCGTTCTAGGCGATACGAACAGCTGCCTTACTGCGATAGCGGCCAAAAGAAGACATATACCTATTTTCCATATGGAAGCTGGAAACCGCTGCTTTGACCAGCGAGTACCGGAAGAGACCAATCGGAGAATGGTTGATCATATTTCAGATATTAATATGACCTATAGCGATATTGCAAGGGAATATCTGCTCAGGGAAGGCTTGCCTGCCGACAGAATAATTAAGACCGGTAGCCCTATGTGTGAAGTGATTAACTCAAGAAGAGCGGACATTGAAAAGTCGGATATAATTGAAAAGCTCGAACTGAAGTGCGGTCAGTATTTTGTTGTCTCAGCACACAGAGAAGAAAATATAAGCTCAGAAGAGAATTTTCTGGACCTCGTTGACAGCATGAACCTTATTGCAGATAAATACAAAATGCCGATTATTGTAAGTACACATCCCCGTACTAGAAAAATGATAGAGTTAAAAGAGATCGAGTTCAATCCGTTAATATCACTGATGAAGCCTCTCGGATTTAATGATTATATTAAGCTGCAAATCAATGCAAAGGCAATCCTCAGTGATAGTGGTACAATCAGTGAAGAATCGTCGCTTCTTGGATTACATGCACTCAATATCAGACAGGCGCATGAACGGCCTGAAGCGATGGAAGAAGCTTCTGTCATGATGGTTGGATTAAAAAAAGAACGGATCCTCCAAGGTCTTGAAGTTTTGGAAACACAGGGAAAAGATGTACTCCGGCAAGTGGCAGACTATAACATGCCCAATGTATCGGATAAAGTCCTAAGAATTATACTTTCGTATACGGATTATATCAACAGAATTGTATGGAGCAAATAGTTATGAAAGTCTTACTGATCAATTCTGTTTGTGGTTATGGAAGTACAGGAAGAATAGTTACAGATCTTTACAAAAGTTTAGTTGAACAAGGACATCAGTGTCTAATTGCATATGGTAGAGGGACTGCCCCATCAGAGATAGATTCAATTAGAATAGGAACTGTTTTTGATAATTATATGCATGTCGCCAAAACGAGATTATTTGATTTGCATGGTTTTGCATCGAGTAAAGCAACAAAAGACTTTATTAAGGTTGCTAAAAAATATAATCCTGATGTTATTCACTTGCATAATATTCATGGATATTATATTGACATTAAGTTGTTGTTTGAATATCTTAAAGAAGCTAATAAACCAATAGTTTGGACTCTGCATGATTGCTGGACATTCACAGGTCACTGCACTCACTTTGATTATATCGGATGTAATAAGTGGAAAGAAGAGTGTTACTGTTGCCCCCAAAAAACGGAATATCCTCGTAGTATATTTGCTGATAATTCTCTGAAAAATTATAGAAGAAAAAAGGAATTATTTACAGGCTTGAAAAACATGACTATCATAACACCCTCAATTTGGCTTGGTGAGCTGGTGAAAGAATCATATCTGAAAGAATATAATCTTATAGTTATTAATAATGGAATTGACTTAAGTATCTTTAAGCCAAAAGAAAAAACATTGTTTCGTTATGAATATAACTTGAATAATGAATTTATTATTTTAGGGGTTGCAAGCGTTTGGACTGAAAGAAAAGGAATGAAATATTTTCTCGAGTTGTCAAAACTCATAGATAACAATAGTCGAATAGTTTTAGTTGGACTAAGTGATAAGCAGTTAAAGAATTTACCGAAAAATATCATTGGAATTCATAGAACAAGTAATCCCGATCAACTTTCAGAAATATACTCAGCAGCTGATGTGTTTGTAAATCCAACACTAGAAGATAACTATCCAACAACAAATTTAGAAGCATTGGCGTGCGGAACGCCGGTTATTACGTTTAATACAGGCGGTAGCGTTGAGAGTGTGGATGAAGACACTGGTATGGTTGTTCAAAAAGGAAATTTGCCTGATTTATTTCACGCAGTTGAAAGACTGCATACACTTAACATTGAGCAAAAAGCATGCCTAAGAAAATCACTATCGTTTAATAAAAACGATAAATACAAGAAATATTTGGATATATATATGAATATTTGTTAATTGCTTTTGAAAGTGGGTTTGCGTATGGATCCAATCAGAGTTTTATACATAAATGGCGGAATTATGGATAGGGGCGGTGTTTCTGCCTATATGATGAACTACTATCGACATATTGATAGATCGAAAGTTCAGATAGATTTTGTCGTACATGGATTTGAAAAGGGTGTTTTCGATGATGAGATACAGGAATTAGGTGGATTATTATATAATGTTCCAGTAAAGAGTAAGAATTATTTTGGAAATATTAGGGCACTCAGAAAGATATTTAGATCAGGGCAATATAAGATAGTACATTCACACATGGATGCCATGGGCGCTGTTGTATTAAAGGAAGCCCGGAAATGTGGAATACCTATCAGAATAGCTCACTCTCACAATACTGACCACCTGACAAATAATAAGATTAAATATTTGTTAAATGAAATCGCAAGAAAACGAATAAATGAATATTCGACTCATTTATTTGCTTGCTCAGAATTGGCAGGAAAATGGTTGTTTGGAGAAAAGGCTTTTAATGCAGGAGATGTAAGAGTAATTAAAAATGCAATCGAAGTGGAAACTTACAAATATGACAAAGACATAAGCAATAGAATGAAAAAAGAGTTGAGCCTAGAGAATAATTATATTATTGGAAATATTGGAAGATTTGATTATCAGAAGAATCATATTTTCCTATTGGACGTGTTTAAACATGTTATTAAGCTAATACCAAACGCTAAATTAGTCTTAGTTGGCGATGGACATTTGAGAAAAAAAATTGAAGCAAAAATTGAAGAACTAGGATTATCAAATAGTGTGCTTTTACTAGGACAGTGTTCTAATATTAATGAAATATTGTGTGTATTTGATGTGTTTGTACTTCCATCATTATTTGAAGGTCTTGGAATTGCAGCTGTTGAAGCACAGGTAAATGGACTTAGATGCTGTTTGTCTGATACTCTTCCAAAGGAGGTCGTGGTAACAGATAAAATTGAATTTCTGAGTACAAATAATATTAATGACTGGGTTAATGCTCTAGTCAATATTCGGTCAACAGACAGAACGATTTATACAAAGGATTTTTTTGATGCCGGCTATGATATTATTTATGCAGCTAAGAAATTATGTGATATTTACATCGACATGGTTAAAGGAGTGTAGTTAGTGAAAATACTTTTTATAACAAATATTCCTTCAAGATACAGAATGGATTTTTTCAATGAGTTAGGAAAAACCCAAGATGTAAAAGTAATCTTTGAAGCGGAAACTGCACCGCAAATAAACAGCAACTGGTATTCGGCTGATATCATAAATTTTGAAGCAGTATTTTTGAAAAAAGGTGATATAGAAGAACGAAAAATTGACTGGAAAGTCTTGAAACAAATAAAAAGAAAAACACAAGATGTTATTGTTTTGACAAGTTATGCTTATTTTACTGAAATGCTGGCACTTATATATTTAAAACTGATAAAAATACCGTACTATTTAGAAGTTGACGGCGGAATAATAAAGATCGAAAAAAGATTAAAAAAATGGTATAAAACATTTCTAGTATCAAATGCTTATGGATATATAAGTCCAAGTAAACAAACAGATGATTTTTTTGCTTATTATGGTGCAAAAAAAGAAAAAATACGGAGGTATCCTTTCACATCTTTAAAGAAAGCAGATGTATTGAGTGATGTTCTAAATTGTGAAGAAAAACAAATACTAAGACGTGAAATCGGAATTAAGGAAGAAAAAGTAATTCTTTCAGTAGGACAATACATTTATAGAAAAGGTTATGATATTCTGTTAAATGGAATTGTTGAAATTGATAAAAATTATGGAGTATATATTATTGGCGGAGATAATCCTACAAATGAATATATTGAGTTAGTTGATAAATTCAATCTGACAAATGTGCATTTTATTAGCTTCAAGACGAAAGAAGATTTGAAAAAATATTATAAAGCTGCAGATTTGTTCGTCTTACCAACAAGAGAAGATATTTGGGGATTGGTTATCAATGAAGCCATGGCTTATGGATTGCCGGTTGTAACTACTGAAAAGTGCTTAGCCGGACTTGAACTAGTTAAAGATAATGAGAATGGGTTTATAGTGCCCGTTGAAGATGCAAAGCAATTAGCAGAAAAAATGACTGCAATATTATCAGATGACGTTTTGCGTGCAAGTATGGGAAAAAAAAGCCTTGATATAATTAGGGAGTACACCATTGAAAAAATGGCAAGCCGCCATATTGAAATTTTTAATAATTATGAAAATGAATTGAAGTAGGATTTCTTAAGTATGCAAATAATCTATTATTGCTATTGGAGTTTTTGATGAAAATAATATATGCTTCGTGTCTGTGTTCGAAAGAAAAGTTTGCTGATCTTTTTAAAGACAGTGATAAAATGCCTGGGCAACAAGTACAAAAATATCATCGATTAATTGTTGAAGGGCTAATTGAGAACAATATTGATGTTCAGGTAGTTACAGTATTACCAATTACAAGAATGAATTGTAAAAGGATTTATTTAAAGCGGGAACAGGAAGTCAATAATGAAATCAAATATTATTATTTGCCAATTTTAAACATACCAGTATTGAAAAATATAATTTCTCTAATCAACAGCTTTTGGTATGTATTTATTAAATGTTTCAGGAATAGAAATTATTGCGTGATTGGTGACGTGCTAAATATTTCAGCATGTGCTGGCGCGTTATGTGCTGCTAAGATATTAAAAATAAGAAATATTGGAATTGTTACTGATATACCCTCATTATTATCAAAAAATAAAAATAGTTTATCAGTCAAAATTAGCACTCAATTAATTAGCTCATTTGATTCCTATGTTTTTCTTACTGAGAATATGAATGGACTAGTTAACAAGAAAGGTAAACCATATTTGGTTATTGAGGGACAAGTTGACATTAATATGAGAGATTTCGAAAACGAATTTAATGGCAAACATGATAAGAAGATTTGCATTTATGCTGGAGGACTTCAAAAAATATATGGAATTGGCATACTTGTTGACGCATTTTTGTTAGCAAATGTTGAAAATGCAGAACTCCACTTATATGGAAACGGAGATTTTGAAGATGAATTGAAGGAAATATGCAGAAAACATACATCAATTAGATATTTTGGAGTTATGCCAAACGATTATATTGTAAGTGAGGAAATCAAAGCTACTTTATTGATTAATCCTCGGCCAACAAGTGAAGAATATACAAAATATTCTTTTCCTTCAAAGAACATGGAATATATGGCGTCTGGGACATCTGTGCTATCAACAAAATTATTAGGCATGCCTGAAGAGTATTACCCATATGTTTTTCTGATAGAGGATGAATCTGTTGAGGGTTTGGCAAAGGCTTTACGGAATGTTTTATCGATGGATCCTGCAAAACTGCACGAAAACGGTCTGCGAGCAAAAGAATTTGTAATTAAAGAAAAAAACAATGTAATACAAGCAAGTAAAATACTTAGACTTTTTTGATTGTTGAAGTTTTATAAAGCCAGTTGAAAACTGATTGTAAATGAGATGCAAGTCGGAGGTTCCCTAGATGCTATTATTTACCATTTTGATAATTATGCTGACGATGATAATAATATCAAGAATAATAATAACGGATAAATTGCAACGAGCAATAATAACGTTATATTTATCATGGTGGACATTATGGCTAGGAATATCAACTTTCAATTTTTACGATTTGTTTCCAGTATCGAGTTATGTGTATTTCTTGTTAATTCTAAGCGTTATGATGTTCTGTGTGGGTTACCTATTCTGTGGAATGCGGGAAAAACATATCGTTGATAACCGAATAAGTCGCACTTTCAATCTGTCTACACATTCAAGATTTTTATACGTCGCATTGATATCATTTTCAATAATACTTTATTATTATCTGAAATACAGAAGCGTTGTACAGTCTGGTATTAGTACTAATAATCGAATGGAACGATTTGTTGTTGGTCATGTATTTTCAAGTGCAAAAGAGCTTCTGTTTTTCAATTATTTTATTGAACCCTATATATATGCTGCAACAATTATTTTGGCATATTTGATTATTTACGGGAAATTTAAAAATATGATTTTTTGGATAATTGTTTTAAGTGTAATTTTCTATGCAGGCATTGGCTCAGGTAGGGCTCCAATAATTGATGTTTTGATAGCAATGGTGTTGGCTTTTTTTATTCGTATGTGTGATTCGAAAAATAAGAACATGATGGAAAATAGAATTAATAAAGGCGCCGTAAATACTAGGCACAAAAAGAGAAATATAATAATGCTTATTCTTATATCTATAGTGATTATTGGATATTCAGCATGGTTAACAGCAAAAAGGTTTGGGCTTAACCAATTTAATTTGGGATCTATGGAAATTGGACTAAATGAGTTTTTCATGGAATGTATTATCTACTTTACAGGTCCATTTAGGGCATTGGAATTTGGAATAGCAAATTATCCTTCTAAAATTGGACTGCTATTTGGAAGAGGAACCTTTGCTGGGCTTGATGAGATTATCAATCTATTATTCCAAATTTTAGGTATTACTTATAATTCTGCGACCGGAATTATAGGTGATTTATTACAGTCAAATCAAATTGAAATTGGAAGCGGATATTTTTTTAATTTCGCATATACCAATGTAATGATACATTATTTTGACTTTGGAGTGTTGGGCGTAATTGTATTTCCTTGTTTATATGGCTTTTTTGTTAGAAAAGCTGTGCTGCTGTATGAAAAACGACCGTCACTACCTACACTTGTGATTTTGGGATTTTTATTCAACACTATGATTAATTCAGTATTCAAATGGGGATTACAGTCACCGTCTGCATGGATATTACTTATTGGATCATTCATTTGGTATGAATTTGAAAATAGGGCAATCGTTAAAGAAAAGGCTCTGTGTCTTCCTCCGCCCTAAATAGACAGCACACTTTAGTCTAATTGGTTAAAATGAAACGGAATCAGTAATTATGAGATGTTGAAGACTAATAAACAAGACTGGAGTCAATCAGGTATGGGTAGTAGTATAGTAATATGGTAAAATACACAGAGAATACATTCCATAGTATATTTGCTTTTTGTTGTGTTGTAACAAACTGAGTATAAAGCTTGACATAATTAGCTAATTGAAATATTCCGTGTTGGTTACATATTTATAAGGAGATCGGAAATATTGAAGAAGATATTGCTAATCCATCACTGCGGTTCTCTTGGTGGGGCAGGAGTAAGTTTATTACATATTGTTGATTCAATAGACAAAACAAAATACAAACTTGTAGTTTTGTGTCCGGATTATCCTGATGAAATGACCAAACTGCTGCAGCGGTATGAATGTGAAGTTATTAGTTCAAAAACATCTCCCAAAGTATTTAACCATTGTAACGGGGGAATATCAAATGCCCTATCATTAAATTCAATTAAAAATTTACTTGAGATAATTAAAGATAAAAAATATATTCAGGAATACATTAAAGATGTTAACCCTGATATCGTTGCAGTAAATTCCATGACGCTATTTTGGATTGGAAAAGTAGCAAAAAAAATGAACAAACGCGCAATATGCTTCCATAGAGAAACTTACCAAAGAGGATTGTTTGGATTTAGATCCAAAATCATTAAAAGAGGATTATCAGAATGGTTTGACAAGGTTGCATTTGTCTCCTGGAATGATTTGAATGAAACAGGTAATACGAAAGCAATTAAGACGGTAGTGTATGATAGAGTGAATATTTCGTCATTCAACAATTACACTAAACAACAGGCAAAGCAACTATTAGGTCTTGAAGACAGAAAAAAATACATACTATATTTAGGTGGAATGACTGCCCTAAAAGGTTCTGATATTATCATGGAAAGCATGAAATATTTGGACGATGAGAATGCTGTTTTGATATTTATTGGTGAAACGGAGCATGTTCAAAGGCCATCATTCAAACAAACTAAGAAAATGAAAGAAAAACTAAAGTATTTACTAGCAAAAGGTATTTATAACAAAACATTGAATCCTTACTTTAAATACGAATTGTGTGATAAGGTAATTTTTAGAAAAAGAACAGAAAACCCTGAACTATATTACAAAGCCTGTGATTTAGTGGTGTTTCCTTCCACAAAAGCTCATCAAGCTCGTCCAATCTATGAAGCAGGTATTTCTAGAATACCAATTGTAATTACTGATTTTGAACAAACAAAAGAGTTTGCTGAGAATAAAGTAACCGCATTAACTTTTAGGAATAAGGACAGTCATGATTTAGCGGATAAAATTAACATGATTTTACACGGACAAATCGATTTGCAGAAATTGGTAAATAATAACTATTTGCAGACGGTTCAAAAACATGATTTATCCACATTAAAGAATGATCTGTCTGCTCTATTTGAGTTTGATTGATTAATATAGTTTTTGAAATGTCGGAACCCTAAATCTTATTGTCTGAAGCATTATCACTGATGGTAATCAAAATACTCACTAAACATGATAAAGTAAAAATTACCGTGAATTTGAATATATTGGAGGGACGAAATTGCAAGATAATGAAATTACTGTTAGTGTTGCCTTAGTTGTCTATAATCACGAAAAATATGTGATACAGGCTATCGAAAGTATATTGATGCAGGATGTCGACTTTTCATATGAAATTATCGTTGGTGATGACAAATCAACTGACAGATCTAGAGAAATCTTACTTGGATATAAAGAAAAATACCCGGAGAGAATTACACTGTTGTTTCAAGATGAAAATGTCGGTGGAACTAAGAACATATATGATCTATTTATGAAATCCAAAGGAAAATATATAGCTGTTCTCGAGGGCGATGATTACTGGCTTGATAGAAAAAAACTACAAAAACAAGTTGATTTTCTTGAGAATAATAATGAATATTTAGGTGTAAGTCATTTGATTGAGGCTAGGGATATAAGTGGCAAATATATTTCTACTCAACCATCATCACCCAAAATTGTTGGTAAAGACGCTACCGTTGAATTATTTTTAAAGGGAATCTATTTTTCGGCTGTTGCTACGGTCTTCAGAAATTTCTTTAAGGATACCAAAGCTGATTACTCAATATATTATAAGGCGCACAAATATGTTGGTGACTTGACTTTATGTATGATTCTACTTGATAAAGGCAGAATAAAGGTTTTAAATGAAGCGATGTCCGCATATCGGAGTAGAAGCACAAAAGGAGAAAGCAACTATAATTCAATTAGGAACAGTTTTCAACAATACAATGATCATATACAATTGATAAACGCAATTAATAAACACTTCGATTTCAAGTATAATTTTTCTCGAGAATATATTGAAAGATCAGCTGCAATATTTTTTTCATCAATAAGACACGGAGAGTTTCACCATTTTCATAATACATTTAAATTAATACCGCTAAAAACTAGAGTTTTGTTTTATTTTTTATTGCCTATCAAGTTAGTGAATAACATATTTACAAAACTTGTTTCGAAAACAAAATTTTAAAGTACAATTGAATAAAGGTGGTTTGATGAGAACAACTATATCGCTTAAAAAGAATTTCATTTACAATTTCTCGTTGAATATTATAAACATTCTTTTTCCATTAATAACTGCACCATATATTTCTCGAGTATTGGGCGCAGATAACCTTGGGAAGTATAACTTTTCATTATCTTTTTCGAGTTGGTTCTTGATTTTTGCAACGTTTGGAACGTCAACATATGGCGTCAGAGAAATAGCTAAGGTCAGAGATAACAAAGAACAATTAGATAAAACTTTTTCTGAAATATTTCTGATTAATTTTATTGCAACATTTTGCACGCTAATTGTATATATTATTATAATATTATCGACACCTAAAACGAATGCTGAAATTGTATTATTTCTTATTTCGGGGATTTCGATTTTTATGAATTTGTTTTGCATTGATTGGCTTTTTATGGGACTTGAAGATTTTAGAATGATAACTTTTAGAAGTTTATTAATCAAACTGATATGTTTAGTTTGCATTTTCACTTTTGTTAGGCTAAGAAATGATTACACCATATATGCTTTAATAAGTGTCTTTGCCTTTGGATTTGCGAATTTAATCAATTTTGTATATAGTAGAAAATTCGTTATGATTTCATTTAAAAATATTAATTTAAAAAAGCATATAGGTAAATTAAAAATATTTTTCTTTTCGGCAATTGTTGTCAGTATGTATACTATATTCGACCAAGTATTTCTGGGCTTTTTTTCGACCAATAAAGATGTTGCATTTTATAGTAGAGCTAAACAAATCTATTATATTGCGATAACAGTAACATTGTCGATATCTACTGTTCTGTTACCGAAACTGACATACTTATATAAAAATGATTTAGCAAAATATAAAAGTCTGCTAAAAAAATCTATTAATTATATCTACATATTTTCTGTTCCATCAGTCTTTGGTCTGATGGTTTTATCAAAAGATATAATGTGGATGTTTGGAGGAAAGGAGTTTGCAGATGCTTCTATATCTCTTATAATATTGTCAGTACTCGTGTTTACAGTGTCATTAGGAACATGGCAATATGATCAGTTGTTTTTGCCTTTAGGAATTGAAAAGATAGGCTTAAAAGCACAGGCCTTTATGGCAATTTCCAGTATGATAGGAAATGTATTATTAATCCCTAAATTCGGTTTCATTGGAGCAAGCATTAGTCTGGTTATAGCGGAAATATGTGGAACAATTTATGGAGTTTGGTATATTAAAAATAAGACTCACGAGTTTAAAATAAAGTATTTTACCCAATCACTAGCCAAATATGTTTTTGCTTCATTGGTTATGACACTAGTTATTATATTGTTTAAGTTATTTAAATATGGGTACATACCAAATATTATATTCGGCATATTTGTTGGAGTTTTTATATACTTTGCAATGTTATGCTTGCTCAATGATGATGTATCAAAAGAGTTTTTGGATTATTTGCGCAACAAAATCAAGAAAACAACATAGACTATGAATTTAACGGAACTACTAACATATCCCACTAATTCATTTTTAAGTTACACACGTCTTGTGTTCGGATTTTTGTTCAAATACTAAACATAATTTTTCTACTATTGTTGAAAATCATTGCATAATTGTAAAGGGACAACATGAATTATATAATGTTTTTTAATATGTTATGGAAAACAATTTTTTGAATAATCATTTGGAGGTATAAAGTTGAATAGCTTTTATAGTTCTATAGAATTAAAAAATCTGGGTTTAGCAAATGTTGGAGAAAATGTATTGATAAGCTGCAAAGCAAGTATTTATGGAGCAGAAAAAATTTCTATTGGTAATAATGTTCGGATTGATGATTTTTGTATATTGAGTGGGAAAATTATTATTGGGAACTTTGTTCATATTGCAGCGTATACAGCTTTATATGGTGATGAAAGTGGTATTTACATTCAAGATTTTGCAAATATTTCATCAAAAGTATCAATATATTCTGTAAGTGATGACTATTCTGGGCATACTATGACAAATCCTATGGTGCCAGATAAATATAAAAACATACAACAGGACAAGGTAGTTATTGAAAGACATGTGATAATTGGAGCCAGCTGTGTTATTCTGCCTGGTGTTATATTAAGAGAGGGATCAGCATTTGGAGCAATGACACTTGTTAATAGCAGTTCGCAACCATGGAGTATTAATGCCGGAATCCCTTCAAAAAAAATCAAGGATAGAAGTAAAAATTTGTTGAATTTAGAAAGTCAATTTTTAAAGGAGAATATATTTTAATATGAAAGATCCAATTCAAGTAACCCGTTCCTCTATGCCGGAGTTTGAAGAGTACATTGAAGAAATAAGAGACATTTGGGATAGCCACTGGCTTACAAATATGGGTGTTAAGCATCAACAATTAGAATCTGAATTAACTAAATATCTAAAGACTCCTAATGTTACACTGTTTACTAACGGACATCTTGCGTTGGAGTGCATAATAGCAGCTCTAAGTCTTACAGGAGAGGTAATTACAACACCGTTTACGTTTGCATCTACAACCCACGCAATAGTAAGAAATGGCTTAGAACCAGTCTTTTGTGATGTGAATCCTGAAAATTATACTATTGATACGGATAAGATTGAGAGCTTAATAACTGATAGAACATCTGCCATAATCCCAGTACATGTTTTTGGTAATATATGCAATGTAAATGAAATTGATAGAATTGCCAAAAAGCATAACTTAAAAGTTATTTATGACGCAGCTCATGCCTTTGGTGTTTCCGTTGATGGTATTGGTGTGGGAAATTTTGGTAATGCTTCTATGTTTAGCTTTCATGCTACCAAAGTATTTAATACAATCGAGGGTGGCGCGGTTACATTTTCGAATCCAGACCTGCGAAGAATACTAAATGATTTAAAGAATTTTGGCATAACCGGCCCCGAAACTGTTGAATATGTCGGTGGGAATGCGAAAATGAATGAGTTTCAGGCAGCAATGGGTATTTGCAACCTTCGCCACATTGATAGTGAAATAGAAAAGAGAAAGTTAGTTGCTCAGAGATATATTCAAAGGTTGAGTAATGTTAATGGAATTTCAATTGCTAAACCTCAAAAAGATGTTAAAAGTAACTATTCATATTTCCCGGTAATTTTTGATGGGTATAAGTTGAATCGTGATGAGATAGTCGAAAATCTTAAAGTAGAATCTATAAATGCACGCAAGTATTTTTACCCGCTAACAAACAGTTTTGAATGCTATAAGGGAAGATTTGAAGTTGAAAAGACGCCTGTTGCAAATTACATAGGAAATAGGGTTCTCACATTACCACTCTATTCTGACCTGCTAATCGAGGATGTTGATAGAATATGCGATATTATACTATATAAATAGAATTACTAGACTATGCTGAAAATCAATGTTTTCAAGAAGTGGTAGAGTTAAGTAACTTTGTATGAGCATCGACAGATACTAATTATAGAGTGGTTTAAAAATTTCCAGAATTTACAGCATGTAACAATTGATAGATATAATTGCGATTAGTGGCTGAAGAAAGGATAATACTCATGTACCTATTGGAATGTATATTACTTGTATTTTGGATGTTGATTGTGCCTGCTTTGCTTGGAACATTGATTGTAAATCAGTTGTTTAAGGAAAAAGAGACTGATTTATTGCTTGCAATTGTCTGTGGAGTTATTTCAATGCTAGCAATATTTTATATTTTAATGATGCCCTTCCTATTTTTAAAGTTGCCTCTTCATACTCTAGTAATTTGTTGGAGTACTTTGGTGCTAATTCTTTGCGCATTGGCGTTATTCGTAAATAGAAAACGATTAAGGGATATTTTTCGATATAACCTGCATAATATCAAATTGTTGCCATGGTTTTGTGTCTTAATCATTTTATTGGTTTTGGCTCAGGCTTTTGTATTGGCATCGTATCAGCATGAGGATGCTGACGACGCATTTTATGTTGCTAGTGCAACAACAGCTGTAGCGACTGATACGATTTTTCAGTATGACCCATATACGGGTCTTCTTTTGGATGCATATCCAGCAAGATATGTATTGTCGCCCTTTCCAATATTTATTGCAGCTCTTTCAAAATTAGTTTTGATTCATCCAACAATTATTTCTCATACAATTTTTCCAGCTGTTTTGATCCCTTTCTCTTATGTCATTTTGACTGTTCTTGGCAAAAGGATTTTTTCGAATCAAACTAATGCAGTACTGTTGTTTCTTCTATTTGTTTGTGTTCTCAATATTTTTGGAAATACTTCAATATATACCAACTCAACATTTCTCCTCTTTCGTATATGGCAAGGAAAGGCAGTATTAGCAAATATTATACTGCCTGCTATAGCTTATTTTTCATTGCGAGCCATGAATAGAGATAATAACTGTGGGGAATGGATGATGTTGTTTGCCTCCGCTTTAACAGCGTGCCTGGTATCTTCGTTTGGTATCGTACTAGCACCGATTATGATTGCATTATTTGGACTTGTGTTTGCTGTTCGAAATAAAATGATACGTACATTTGTATACTCAATTACCTGCTGCACACCGTTCATTGCATGTGGAATTATAAGCATCTTAAGATAACGAATTTATGAGGTTTGGAAATGCTTGAATTGATGAAAAGCACGTTAAAGCAAATAATTGCTTCGTATACACAATATTTTGGTGTTGGCTCGTATATGCTTCTATATATATCATCATTGATATATATCTATGCCACAGAAAAGAAAAAGATAATTAGGGATCTTCTTTTCTATTACCCTCTATTAGTGCTGGCCGTTATTTTTAATCCATTGATAGCTTATGTTATTATGAAATTTATCGAAAATCAGGTTTATTGGAGAATGTTTTGGATATTACTTCTTACCATTATCATTGCTTATGCAGCAACCATGATTGTCCAAAGAATTTCTCGAAATTACGGAAAGGTAGTTGTTACATTATTTATAATAATAATAATGATTTTAGGAGGAAAATTTATCTTTACTCCAGCGAATTACAGCACATCATTCAACTGGTATAAATTACCTGTACAGACGATAGAAGTATGTAATATTATTGAAAATGACAGTAATACGAAAATTCGTGTAGTTGTGCCTGCTGATCTTGAAGTTTCAGTGAGACAGTATGATGCCAATATTCAAATGCCATATGGAAGAGATGGATATGATAACACTGGAGCGTTAAGTGAAACTGGACGAGCGTTCCATTCGCTAATGCAGGATAGCGTGTTAAATGTTGAATTAATAAGTAGCTATATGAGAGGATTTGAATGTAATTATATAGTTATTAAGAAAACTACGGTACTTTCTGAAAATTTAGAAATTAGCGGATATAAGTTTGTTGCTTCTACCGATTCTTACAATATATATCGGTTCGATTATAAAAAGACGTAATCTGATTATCCTACTTAGCTTGGTTTGACAGTATCAAAACCTACGGCATTGAAAGATAACGTTATTGATGAAATGATATATATTAAAATTAACTTGAATACTATACAATTGTAATTATTGTGAGGAAGTCATAATTATTTGTAATGTGGAGGCGTAAAATGAATCAGCCCAATGAAGTCATTCAGGATGAAATAAATATTAGAGAATTAATTGAGACGTTATGGAAAGGAAAGGTTATTATTGCGATAGTAACTGTTATCGCTGTACTTATCAGCGCCATTGCAAGCTTTTTCTTCATTCCGGCACAATATCAGGCAAGTACTTCAATTACTGTGACTCCCCCGGACATTAAGGTGTCTCTCATAGATACTACAATCAGTATTGTTGATTATCTGGCTAAGATACCCAAAATGGCAAAGGCAGACTATATACTGCAGGTTAAGTCATCCCAGGTCCTGGAGGATACAATTAAGAAATTGGATCTGAAAGATGCAGCGGGTAATTATATCCGCGCTGCCAGCCTGAGCAATGCGGTTACCGTTACAGATGTCGCAAACACCGCACTCGTCTCAATTACCGTAACGTATGGGGATCCGGAAAAAGCTGCATTGATTGCCAATACATTAAGTCAGTCATTCGCTGACGCCGTATCTGCAAATATGAAAGCACAGATCCAGGATGCTGCAGACTCCATCTCAGCGCAGCTTTTGAACGAAGAAAAGAATCTTGTTGAAAAAAAGAATGCACTTAATGAATATCGATCGGCGAACACAAGTGCTGATGCGCTCAAGGCAGAAATTGAGGCGCAGGTAGAACAGATTGCTGACTACAAGTGTGATTATGAGGATACCATTACACAGATTTCAGTCGATACCGCAGCCTTACAAGTCCTGGAAAATGCTTCTCAGTCGGCCGGTATAATTCCTTCCCAGGACTATAATCTCAGTATAGATTTAAACACAGATCCTGAAGATATTGGAAATAATAAAGTGAATATATCACCGGATGGTCTTTCCAATTCGCTCTTAATCCTTAATATCAGTACGCTTCAGACCAGACTAGTCAGTAATCAAGCCAAAAAATTGACGCTGGAAACGAGAATTCCTGAAATGGAAACTTCTTTGACAGCAACGCAAAACATGCTGACAGAAGAATATAAATATACTGCGATCGATGATGACATGACTGTAGCTCAACTATCTTATAATGCTTATCAGACAAGAAACAGAGAAGCAACCATGTATAACAAATCTGATATTGGTAAGACGATTATTACTGTCTCATCACAAGCATCTGTACCGGGCGGTCCCATCAGTCCCAATAAAAAGAAAAACATTGTCATTGCTGGAGCACTAGGTTTTTGTTTGAGTATCTTATTTGTCCTTTTCAGAAATTATTGGAGAAGAACGACAGTAAGTAAAAATAAAGATTAGATTATATTCTGTGAAGCATATAATCTACACATACGGCCCCATCCCACATACCAAGGATGAGGCCGTTTGCTATGTCTCTTCGTTTTTCCCGGCAGAGCAAAAACCGACTCGATTTTCGCGTCATACCAGGTCGATGAGGTTTTGCAACCCCGCCTTCCACAACTGCCGCAGATTCACCGTGTCTTGAATCTGTTAAATTGGCCGGAAGTCTGATACAATCATGTTTAGTCTGAATAGAATTTTAGAAAAACTGTATTGTTGTATATATATGCTCGGAAGGATACTTTATGAAAATGAGGCAGCTCAGCCAGGAACAGAAGTCGATGCTGAATCGACGTCATTCTCCTAATGCACACCTTTTCAAACTGCTCTATATTATCGTTGAACTTGCACTGGTCAACGTGTCTTTCATTGTTTCCCTTTATATTCTGTATAATCCGAATCTTCCCACGTTCAAGCTGAACTGGTCGGATTATCTTCACTCGGCGCCTTTTCTGACTTTGGCAGCGCTGCTTTATATCGACTATTTCGGCATGACGCACTTTTTCCGTAAGAACCAGACGGATGTCATCGCTTCGGCGGTTCAGTTTGTCTTTCTGGTCACGGTCACTTCGGCGGCTATCGCGTATTCTTTTCAGTGGTTTATGTTTTCGAGATGGGCGATGGCCCTGGGCGCGGTGCTGATGCTGGTTCTGACGAGTCTTTGGTCGATCCTATGCCTCAAAATCAGCAAGGCTATCTATTCGAGGGGGAAGCTTCTGATTATTGCCGCGACGCCCGAAGACGCGGACCGGCTGTATATGAAGGTCCGTACCGAGCAGAGGGCGCTTCATATCAAGTATCTGGGATATACGCTGGCGGATGATCTGCCGCGTGTTTTTAAGCTGATTGATTATTGTACGGAAGTGATGGTCTCATCGATTATCAGTGAAGCGGACCGGTCCAAGCTGTTCCTGCACTGCGCCAACCTGGACAAGACGATTTATGTTGTACCGCAGTTTACCGATCTGATCTATACCAAATTCAGGATCATTCAGTTCCAGGATATGCCGACATTCATGATTGACAGCCTGGGGCTTACTTTTCAGCAGCGCCTGCTGAAGCGGATTTTCGACGTGCTGTTTTCATTGCTCGCACTGATCTTTACGGCACCGCTGCAGCTTTTCATTGCACTGATGGTTCGCATGGATTCACACGGGCCGGCGCTATATTCGCAGGAGCGTATCACGAAGTTCGGCAAGATCTACAGGGTATATAAATTCAGGACGATGGTGGATGCTGCAGAAGAGAAGTACGGTGCTTATCAATCGAGCCTCGATGACCCGCGGGTTACCAAGATCGGCAAGACACTACGAAATACCCATCTCGATGAGCTGCCTCAATTCCTGAATATCCTGAAGGGCGACTTGTCCGTCGTAGGACCCCGCTCGGACCGTCCGACTACGGTCGGGGAATTCGAGGATAATATCCCCGGCTACCACCAGCGCCTGAAGGTAAAAGCGGGCCTCACGGGCCTTGCACAGATTTACGGCAAGTACAATTCGGATCCGGAGGACAAACTGAGCTTTGACATGATGTACATTAAGAATTACAGTTTCCTGTCCGATATGAAGATCATCCTGCAGACAATGAAGACTATGCTGCCATCAAGTGACTTCAAGCTGCAGGACGAGGATTGCCGGAATTGGGAATTCACTCTTAAATAACGGTTGACGATAATTATTTATTTTACATAGCTGCGGGCGGCTTTCTGCCTGCAGCTATGTTTTTTCAATATGAATGCTATAAATCTGTGTTATAATTTATTCAAATTTATGCGCTAGAGAGAATGAATAATATGAAAAAACTGTTGATTATTCCTGCATACAATGAGGCTGATAATCTGGTTGAGCTCGTTGCGGAAATCCGGCAGAAGGCTCCGGGTTATGACTATATTATTGTCAATGACGGATCGAAGGATCATACAGCCAAAGTGTGCAGTGACAACAAGCTGAATGCGCTTCATCTGAGTAATAATCTGGGTATCGGCGGCGCCGTACAGGCGGGGTATCTGTATGCCATCCGCCACAACTATGATATTGCCGTGCAGATCGACGGCGACGGGCAGCATGACCCGGCGTACCTCGATGTTCTTATACAGCCGATTATTGACGGGCAGGCGGACTTTACGATCGGCTCCCGGTTCATCGAGCGTGTGGGCTTCCAGTCATCCGGTCTCCGGCGTGCTGGCATCCTCTGGCTCGACGCAATCCTGAAGAGGAGTACGGGGCTCGACATTACCGATGCGACTTCCGGGTTTCGGGCCTGCGATCAGGCAGTCATGCATGTATTTGCTTCTTATTATCCCAAGGACTATCCCGAACCGGAGACAATCGCGGATCTATACCGCCACAATTTCCGGATAAGGGAGATTCCCGTTGTCATGCGTGAAAGACAGATTGGTGTGAGTTCCATCCGGTTTTTCAGGCCGATATACTATATGATGAAAGTAACGCTCTCGATTCTGGTATCACGGTTAAAGCGGCACAAGAAGTAATTGGGGGACTGGCAGTATGAGTTTATTTACACAAATATTTGTTGCACTTATTATCCTGGGCTTTCTCTTCTATGTGGTTTCCAAGCTGCGCCGGGAACAGATTGAATTCAAATATGCACTTGTCTGGATTGTTAGCGGAGTCATCATCCTTTTGCTCGCGATCTTTCCGGGTATCCTTACATGGATGGCGGAATCCATCGGTGTGGGACTCCCTGTCAATCTTGTATTTTTTCTCGGCATCATTCTTAACCTGATCATCTCATTCGCACTGACGGTCACGTATTCCAAACTCAAGAACATGATCTATCGGGTCACGCAGATGAATGCAATTCTCGATAATGATCTTGTAAGGACCAGGGAAGAGTTGGACAAGATCAGCAGGGATGCAGTGGGAAAATGAAACTGCCAAATATATGTACACAGGAGGCGTTTCTATGCAGATTCGGGTAGCGGACCATATTGCGAACCTTCTGGCGCTACATTCCATCCATCAGTTGTTTAGTGTCACCGGCGGCGGAGCCATGTTCCTTAATGATGCTTTTGGCCGCCACGAATCGCTTTCCGTTGTATATAACCACCATGAACAGGCCTGTGCTATGGCAGCAGAAAGTTATGCACGCCTTACCGGCCAAATTGCGGCGGTCTGTGTTACTTCCGGACCCGGAGGAACAAATGCGATTACGGGTGTTCTTGGAGGCTGGCTTGACTCGATTCCGATGCTCGTGATTTCCGGGCAGGTACGGTATGATACGACGGTGCATTCTACCGGCAAACCGATGCGCCAATTGGGAGATCAGGAATATGAGATTACCCGCTCTGTCGCGCCTATGACTAAATATGCGTGTATGGTCCTGGATCCTCTGATGATTGAATATCATATGGAAAAAGCTATTTTTCTTGCGATGCATGGCCGGCAGGGGCCATGCTGGATAGATGTACCGCTCAATATTCAGGCGGCAATTATTGAGACGGATGATCTGATCAAATATGATCCTGCAGAAGATGCGGGAGAGATTCCCGGGTCGATTTCACCGGAAATAGCCCGTGATGTACTGGAGCGCCTGAAAACCGCAAAGCGACCGCTGATATTGGCTGGTTCGGCGATTCGTCTGGCACACTGCCATGACGCGTTTATTGATCTTATTGATAAGCTCAATATTCCTGTTGTTACTGCCTGGAATGCTCATGACACGATTTGGAACGAACATCCTCTTTATATGGGCCGTCCAAGCACCCTTGGGGACCGTCCCGGCAATTTTATCCTGCAGAACTGCGATGTTCTTCTGGTACTGGGAAGCCGGCTCAATGTCAGACAGATTAGCTATAACTGGAAACAGTTTGCAAAAGATGCATATAAGATATCTGTTGATATTGATCCACTGGAACTTTTTAAACCAACACTTTTTCTGGACATGCCTGTTTTAGGCGATGTAGCGGAACTGATAGATCTATTGACTCAGGAGCTGAATAATCAGACTTTGGAACCGAAACAAAAATGGATTGATGCATGCCGGCTGATTAAAGAAAAATATCCGGTCATCTCTGCATGCTATTTCGATAAAAAGTCGCCGGTTAACCCATATTGTTTTATGGAATCCCTGTTTAATAAGCTGTACCCTGATGAAGTGATTGTTACAGGAAATGGCTCCGCATGCGTCTGTACTTTTCAGTCTGCATACCTGCAAAAGGGACAGCGACTGTATACGAATTCAGGCTGTGCATCCATGGGTTACGGATTGCCTGCAGCAATCGGTGCAGCGATAGCCCGGGGCGGTAAGAGAGTGATATGCATCGAAGGCGACGGCAGTATTCAAATGAACCTGCAGGAGCTGCAGACTGTAGTGTATCACCGCCTGCCCATAATAATAATAGTCCTGAATAATGACGGGTATCATTCTATTCGACAGACGCAATCCGGCTTTTTCGGGCAGCCGCTTCATGGAGTCAACAGTCAGAGCGGTATTGGATTCGCACCGTTTTCCAAGCTTGCTCCGGCATTTGGTCTTCCTTACTTCTGCGTTGACTCATTGGATACAATGGAGGATGTGCTGGGCACAGCTTTGCCGCTGACGGGTCCTGCGCTGATTGAGGTAATGGTAGACAGTGAACAGCCCTTTGCACCCAAACTGGCTTCCAGGCGGCTGGAAGATGGTACAATGTATTCACCGCCGCTTGATGATATGGCACCTTTCCTTGACAGAGATGAATATGAAGACGCACGGCGTCTTTTACAGGAATCAGGCTGCTAGACTTTTCAATCAAAATGTTTTTTCTTATGCTGGGCAAATGCACATGATGCCGGAAAACAGGAGGATGTTACGATGAATACTACTGAGAAAAGAATGCTCGAACTGCTTCGGGATCTTCGTGATAATCATGGGGTGGATGCCATCAAAGCCGAATTTGAAGCTGAGGGATCCCGCATGGATGAACTTGTTAAGCTTAACGAAATCGTATTCCGTGCGGACATGGATCTGTTTATCAAAATTGGCGGATGTGAAGCTGTCCGCGATTTGGACCAGTGCCGTCTTCTTGGCGCAACAGGAATTATGGCACCCATGATTGAGACACCTTTTGCGATGTCCAAATTTGTCGGTGCTGCTAATAAGGTATATAAGAAAGACGAGCAGAAGGATATCAATTTCATTATTAATGCAGAAACAAAGACGTGTGTTGAGAACCTTGACGGGATTCTTGATGCACACGGAGGCATACTCAATTATGTTGTTGTCGGTCGAGTCGACTTGTCCGGATCATATGGTCTGAGCCGGTCAGAAATCAACGGGGATTTCGTATATAAAATAACTCGTGAGATTTGTGAGCGGTCTAAAGCAAAAGGCTTCAAGGCAGGTATGGGCGGAGGAATCTCAATGGATGCCCTTCCATTTGTTGAGAGAATGAGTGATGTAATCGATCGATTTGAGACCCGTAAGGTCGTCTTTTCAAAAGAAGCCATCAATAAGGACCTCCGCAAAGGTCTGACAAAGGCTATGGAGTTTGAGATGCTGTATCTGAAGAACAAGTGCGATTTCTATGACCGTATGGCTTTCGAAGACCGGGACCGGCTTACTATGCTTGAAGGCCGTCTGGCTGCAGCTCAAAAGGGCATTTTGATGTGAGATGAGGGTAGTTATGATGAAGACAGTACTGGTTACCGGCGGAAGCCGGGGCATTGGAAAAGCCATCGTACAGAAATTCAAAGCGGAAGGGTATCGTACCTTTGCGCCCGGTCATCATGAGCTTGATTTGAATTCCGTTGAATCCGTCGATGCCTTTATTGAAGCACACCGGGAAGAAGGATTCGATGTAATTATCAATAATGCAGGTATCAACGAGATTAGTCTGCTGGAAAGTATTACTGACGATCAGCTGGACAGGATGATGCAGATTAATCTGCTTTCGCCGATCCGCCTGCTTCGAGGTTTGGTTGGACCAATGAAGGAAAACAAGTATGGAAAAATAGTTAACATCGGATCCATTTGGGCGGTAGTATCGAGGGAAGGACGTCTTGTATACTCTGCTACCAAAAATGCCCTGCATGGAGTGACAAACACATTGGCACTGGAGCTTGGACCTTATAATATTCTTGTTAACACAGTATGTCCCGGTTACGTACTTACAGAACTTACCAGGAAGAATAACACGGAAGAGGAAATCGAAATAATCAGCAGTACGCTGCCTCTGAGAAGAATGGCACAGCCAGAAGAAATTGCGAACTTCGTATACTATCTGGCCTCTGAAAACAACACGTTTATAACGGGTCAAAAAATAGCCATTGATGGAGGATTTACCATACAATGAATATTAAGTCCCACATTAAAGATTATATCGCTGAAATCGAACCTGATTTTTCATTTTTTGCCGAATTAAAGACAAAGAAGAATTCGTTGTTCGTAGTAGACAGGAATGTGTTCAATTTATATAGAACAATACTTTTTCAGGATATAGACGAATCGCTTCTGTTCATTTTGGATGCCTCCGAAGAATATAAGACAATGGAGACGGTATTGCAGATATGCGAGAAATTCACTTTGATGTCTGCAAAAAGAAACGCTCTATTGATTTCGATCGGAGGAGGTATCGTCCAGGACATTACCGGATTTGCAGCGAATATACTCTACAGGGGGATCAGTTGGATTTTTATTCCGACTACACTTCTAGCTTGCTGCGACAGCTGCATAGGTTCGAAAACATCCTTGAATTATAAGCAGTTCAAGAATCTGCTGGGAACTTTTTACCCGCCGGACGAACTGTATATTTGTTCGAAATTCTTTGATACCCTTACCGATCTGGATTTTATGAGCGGATTAGGCGAGGTTGTGAAGTTCAATGTGATGTCAGGTGAAGCAGGTGTTGACATGATTGAACGTAACATGGATCTGTTATTGGCTCGGGATTCGGATACGCTTAACCGCTTTGTTGAACTTTCTCTGCATTTCAAAAAACCATATATTGAAAAGGACGAATTTGACAAAGGGGAGAGAATTAATCTGAACTTTGCACATACATTCGGCCATGCCATTGAGAGCGTCAGTGATTACAATATTCCGCATGGTTCGGCTGTTGCGATCGGCATGCTGATTGCAAACAGGATATCAGTGACCCGGGGATATATGGATGCTGACATGGCAGCCAGAATAGAAAAAATATGCCGCAAAATTCTTACTCTGCATATTGAACCAGAGTATTTCAAGCTTGAATCCATAATTAATGCCATTAAAAAAGATAAAAAGCAGATCAGTGAATCGCTTACGGCTGTGCTGCTTTCAAACAACATGAATATTCAGGTATATCATGATATTCATGAATCGGAAATTGAAGAAGCAATCCGATATGTGTTGAAGCAGTTAGATGTTATTCCCTGCTGTCTATGATGTATTGTCTGAGCTGAGACAGGCATAGTTCGCGGGCATCCTGACCGCGCGCATAAGCCTTGTACCAGAAGACAGTCTTTTCGATTGTATCGGGCAGATGCCACACGGGATGCCAGTCGAGGCGATTCTCTATCTTTGAAATATCCAGTTTCAGATATCCGGCCTCATGAGGCTGCGGATTAGCATCAATAAAGAATGAAGCACCCTCACCCCATTCCTTGCAGATGGTGCGTACAATATACTCGACATCACGGGCTTCATCGATGCGCGGACCAATATTCCAGCCCTCCGAATACGCCGGGCCATCGGAGAAGAGCTTCTGTGCCAATAGCAGGTAAGCACCGACTGGTTCGAGAACATGCTGCCAGGGACGAGTAGCATAGGGCGAACGGATATTGACAGGGTTTCCGGCCATCACTGCACGCATGATATCCGGAATCAAACGGTCGTCAGCCCAGTCGCCTCCGCCTATGACATTACCGGCTCTTGCAGATGCCAGTGCGACATTATGCATACCATATTGGGAAGGGTTGAAATAACTGTGGCGGTATGAGGATGTGACAAGTTCAGCACAACCTTTGCTGCTGGAGTATGGATCATATCCGCCCATTGGCTCGTTCTCCCGATAACCCCATATCCATTCCCTGTTTTCATAGCATTTGTCTGTTGTGACAATGACAACTGAACGAACACCCGGTGTATGCCTGACGGCCTCCAGTACATTTACCGTACCCATAACATTGATGGCGTAGGTCTCGGCCGGAAATTTATAGGATTCGCGAACAAGAGGCTGGGCAGCCATATGGATGACGATTTCAGGATGCGTATCGGCAAATACTTTTCTGACGGCAACCGGATCGCGAATGTCGCCGATAACGGACATCATCCCTTCAGCTACATGGGCGTCTTCAAAAAGAGAAGGACTGGTGGGCGGGGTTAAAGCAAACCCTGTCAGCTTTGTACCCATTTCTTTGAGCCAGATTGACATCCAGGAACCCTTGAAACCTGTGTGCCCTGTTAGTAAAACACGTTTGCCGTTCCAAAAAGAAGGATCAACTACTGCGTGTGACATGTACTTCTCCTCTTATTTACCAGATCTTCCATGGGGCATTGCCTTCTGACCAAAGCTGATCCAGGGCCTGCTTGTCGCGCAGGGTATCCATGGGTCTCCAAAACCCATCGTGCCGGTGACAGCCAAGCTTCCCTTCATGTGCAAGAATCTCCAGCGGTTCCCGCTCCAGAATGGACGAATCACCGTCAAGGTAATTGAAAATTTCCGGTTCGATCACCATAAAGCCTCCGTTGACCCAGGTTCCGTCGCCTTTGGGCTTTTCGGCAAACCCGGTAACGTGATCGTCCTCGGTAAGCGAAAGTGAACCGAACCGACCGTCCAGCTGAACTCCTGTCAGCGTGCAGACAGCCCCTGACTTACGATGCTGTTCGACGACAGCAGGAATATTTACATCGGATACGCCATCTCCATATGTAAGCAGAAAAGTCTCGTTTCCAACATAAGACTGGATGCGCTTGATTCGGCCGCCGGTCATTGTATCCAGGCCGGTATTGACCAGTGTGACACTCCAGGGTTCGGCGATGCTTTTGTGAATGATATTTTGGTTTCCGTCCCTGAAATCAAATGTTACGTCTGACATCAGCATATAGTAATCGGCAAAATATTCTTTGATCATGTGACCTTTATATCCCAGACAAATAATAAATTCATTAAATCCGAAGTGAGAGTATATTTTCATAATATGCCAAAGGATAGGGTACTCACCGATATCAATCATCGGTTTTGGCTTAAGGTGTGATTCTTCACTGATACGGGTACCATACCCTCCTGCCAGTATGACTACTTTCATAACTTATTTGCAGACAAATGATGCGTTCTCAAATGGAATTGCCTGCGCCTCCCTTCCTTTTCTGAGGCTATTATACACTATACTAGCAATGAAAAAAATGATACAATTGTGCTGCTGTTTGTGAACAGGGAGAGTAAAGTATGAGGATTTTATTAACGGGCGGATCCGGGTTTATTGGTCAAAATATAATCGGGATGCTGCAGCGGAATCGCGAAATACTGGCTCCGTCACACAGTGAATTGGATTTGTGTGATTCGGCATCCGTTCGAAGTTGGTTCAACAATAATAGAATTGATGCGGTAATACATGCTGCAGCCAGACCCGGACACCGAAATTCTGCCGATCCGACACAGATATTGAGTAAAAACCTGCATATGTTTTCGAATCTTCTGGAGTCAGCCCGCCATTACGAAATTCCGCGGTTCCTTTTTCTTGGATCAGGATCAGAGTATGATATGCAGAATTACCGTCCGCATATGAGGGAAGAGAGCCTTGGTGACTTTATCCCTGCCGACGATACCGGTTTCTCCAAATATATCAGTACAAGAATTATTCAAGGTATGCCAGGATTTATTAATGTGCGCTTTTTTGGAATTTTTGGAAAATATGAGGATTACGCAATTCGCTTTATTTCCAATGCAATCTGTAAAACCCTTTTTGATTTGCCAATCACCATTCGTCAGGACCGGCAATTTGATTACACATATATTGATGACGGTGTACGTGCAATTGAGCGTTTTCTTGACGTGCCGGTGGACCGATTGAAGTATAATGATTATAACGTGACACCTGATGAGACGATGAGTCTGCTTGGACTTGCGGAACTGGTTCGAAGCGTATCCGGCAAAATGGATCTTCCGATTCTGGTTGGAGAACCGGGGCAAGCCTTGGAATACAGTGGAAATAATCAAAGGTTCATGGATCTTTTTCCGGACTTCGAGTTTACCCCAATAGAGAATTCCATTCGATTATTGTACAATTGGTACGCTTCACATATTGAAATGATTGATAGAAACATGCTTCTTTTTGATAAATAAAGATTTTCCGAGTGCGATTTTGCAACATACATTGATACGAGGAGAAAACTTAATGAAAAAAATCAGCATTATGACGGCCTGCTATAACGAAGAGGAAAACGTTGTTCAGCTGGTGGCAGCAGTCCGGAAAATCATGGATGAAGAGCTTTCCGGTTATGATTACGAACATATTTTCATTGATAACTGTTCTGAGGATTCAACACTCTCTTTGCTCCGTGAGATCTGTAAAAATGACAGACATGTCAAAGTGATTGAAAATGCCAGGAATTTCGGTCACGTCCGGTCTCCGGTTTATGGTTTGCTGCAGACATCCGGAGACTGCACTGTCAGTATGGCAGCCGATTTTCAGGAGCCACCCGCGCTCATCCCGACCTTCGTTAAGAAATGGGAGGAAGGGTTCAAAGTTGTGTGTGCAGTTAAGACATCAAGTAAAGAGAACCGCATGATGTTCGGTATACGAAGGCTTTATTACAACATGGTTAAAAAAATGTCGGAAGTCGACTCTATTGATAATTTTACTGGATTTGGTCTCTATGACAAACAGGTGATTGCCGCCCTACGCCTTATGGAGGATCCGTATCCATACTTTCGTGGCCTGATCTGTGAAATTGGTTTCAAACGGGCGATCATTGAATTCAATCAACCGAAGCGCGAACGTGGAAGAACACATAATAATTTCTATTCTCTGTTTGATATGGCGATGCTCGGCATCACAGCCAATTCCAAAATTCCCCTTCGCCTGGCAACGATCGCCGGTTTTGTATTTTCAGTTATTGCATTTATTGGTGCATTGGTATATTTGATTCTTAAACTGGTTTACTGGTACAACATGCCGATGGGAATTGCGCCCCTTGTTATAGGTGTATTCTTGTTTTCGTCGGTTCAGCTGTTTTTTATTGGACTGCTCGGCGAATACATTGCACAGATTCTCACGAAAGTCACCAACCGCCCGCTCGTAATTGAGAGTGAGAGAATTAATTTTGACGAAGAGAAGAAGTGAGGACTCCATGGCACTTGATAAAGCAAAGATACTTCGCGAACAGATTCTCGATCTGACCCGCGAATATTATAAAGAGCAGTTCGCAGAGAAGAAGCCCTATGAGCCGGGCGACCGCATCTCATACGGCGGACGATGTTTTGATGAGAAGGAAATTGTCTCCCTTGTGGATTCCTCGCTGGATTTCTGGCTGACTTCCGGGAAGTACTGCGCGCAGTTCGAATCCGGATTCGCCGAATATCTCGGGCTGTCTTTCTGCTCGCTTGCGAATTCCGGATCGTCGGCCAATCTTCTTGCCTTTATGGCGCTTACTTCCCCTGCACTCGGGGAGCGAAGGATCAAGCCGGGCGATGAAGTCATCACGGTCGCCTGCGGATTTCCGACAACGATTGCGCCGATTATGCAGTACGGGGCAGTTCCGGTATTCATTGATGTGACGCTTCCGACCTATAACCTCGATGTGACACAGCTTGAGGCTGCCCTGTCGCCCCGGACAAAGGCTGTTATGGCAGCTCATACACTCGGCAACCCTTTCGATCTGCGGGCTGTGACAGCCTTCTGTGAAAAGCACAGCCTCTGGCTGATCGAGGACAACTGTGATGCGCTCGGCAGCATCTATGAGATGCCGGAGGGCCCCAGGCTCACCGGTACAATCGGCGACCTGGGTACGTCGAGCTTTTATCCGCCGCACCACATGACGATGGGTGAGGGCGGAGCCGTATACACCAATAATGCACAGCTGCGCCGCCTCGTGGAATCTTTCCGGGACTGGGGCCGTGACTGTTACTGTGCTTCCGGTAAGGATGATACCTGCCGGCACCGTTTTGACGGACAATACGGGCAGCTTCCTTCCGGATACGATCACAAATATGTGTATTCCCATCTGGGATATAACATGAAGGCGACAGAAATGCAGGCTGCGATCGGTGTCGAGCAGCTCAGAAAGCTTCCCTCGTTTGTTGGGATGCGCAGGACGAACTGGCAGTATCTCCGTGATCAGCTGGCGCCCCTTGCCAATGTGTTCATCCTGCCGGAGGCTGCGGAATATTCACAGCCGAGCTGGTTTGGATTTCTTCTGACAATTCGTGGGGATGCAGGATTTGGCAGGGAAGAGATTGTCCGCGAACTCGAAGGTAAAAACATCCAGACCCGCATGCTTTTTGCCGGCAATCTGATATATCACCCCTGCTTCGATCCATATCGCGCCTCGGGTGAAGGGTATCGTGTCGTCGGGGAGCTTAAGAATACGGATCTAGTGATGAACCGGACATTCTGGATCGGCGTATATCCGGGTATGGACAAGCCGCGCCTCGATCGAATGGTTGAGGTGATCTCGGATTTTGTCCGGAAAAAGTGATCTTGCCGGCAATTTACCGGGCATGAAAATATCCCGGTCGAAAGGTAAATGCGTAAATCATGAAAAAATGGATGCAAAGAATGTATGATACGAAACTATATAAGAAGTTTCATCAGTTTTTTAAATTCTGCATCGTGGGCGGAACGAATTTTCTGATTGCCCTTATTGTGTACTATCTTGTGTTATGGATTTTCGGGTGTTTTCCGGCCGGACTGCATTCTTCGAATTCCCTGGTATCATTTTCGTTCCGTTATGATTATCAGATTGCCAATATACTTGCCTTTGTGATAAGTGTTCTGAATGCCTATGTGCTGAACCGTGTCTGGGTTTTCCGAAAGGAGGCCAAAAAGGCATCGAAGGGAGCGGTTTTCCGCTTTTTTGCCAGCTATGGATTTACATTTTTTTTATCTATATTTCTTGTGTGGTTTTGGGTCGAGGTTTTTTCTGTTTCCAAGGCTTATGTACCATTTTTGAATGTCCTGATTACGACACCGATTAATTTTTTCCTGAGTAAGTACTTTTCTTTCCGCAAAAAGAAAACACACATCGACGGCATTGAGTTAGCGCCTTATGAGACATCGGATCAGGAAGAAGACCGGGCGGAGTGAATAACAGCAATCTGATTGCTGCCGGTTATATTCCTCAGGAACCTAACCCGAAATAGGGAAGCACATACTTATAAATCCCCTGTGCTACGCCGGATTCCATATTCGTTCCGGTGACGTAACGGGCTTTTGCTTTGGCTTTCTTATGACCGTGGCCCATTGCAATTCCCAGGGCGCCGCAGGTGAACATGCTGATATCATTCTCGCTGTCACCGAATACGGCTATATTTTCTACAGGGATACCTGTATATTTGCTCAACGCAAGTACGCCGTTACCTTTTGATGAGCCTTCCTGCATGATATCAAATGCCGTAGGCCCTGAAAAAACAGCCTCAAGTCCGGGTATGCTTTTTACATAAGCGCACTGCTCCGGGGTCGGCCAGGCCAGGAGGACCTTGTTAACGCCAACAGGAATGGTATCGAGGTCGGCATATGTAAATTCATAAAGCGGTGCCCGTGTTTCTGTCGGAACAGTTTTGTTATATTCACGGAATACATTAATCCGCACGCTTTCGTGCGCATAGTATACCGTCTTTCCTGTGTAAAAAAGAAAATCGGCCCGCTGATCGAGAAGATACTTTAATAGTGTATGGAGTGCCTGCGGATGAATGGGGTTTTCCCATATAGTTTCTGAAACACCTGGTTTTATGAGCATTCCGCCGTTACAGCAGATAACAGGAAGCGTCAGGGAGAGCATGTCGATGTATTTTCCTGCCATAAATGGGCTGCGTCCGGTTGCTATGGTGATGCCGACGTCCAGATCACGAAGATTTTGGAGGGCTTTTCTATTTTCGGGCGAAATACTGGTGTCCGGAGATAAAAGAGTATCATCCAGATCAAAAACGCATAGATACTTCATTAGTGAATTTATCCTTTACTGTCATGGTGCTGCTGCTAGTCAATACTGCATGCAACGGCAACGGGCTCGGGTACCGGCTCGGCAAATGCACAGAAAAGATATGTGCAGCACTCAATCGCCGTCTGAATATCGGTAAGGAAAGCTGCGGTCTCTTCGACTGCGGATATTTGAAAAGCATTGAAGTCCCGGAGGAATGAGGATTGGCTGATGGAATACTGCTCATGCCAGTTCTCAAATAACTCCAGAAGGGAATCCGACGTAGCAGGGGAGCCCTGTTTGTCACTTGAAACCGGAGTAAAGCGGCACAGGGATTCGATTTCTGCTTTGTGTTCGTAGAAATAATCCCGCATAGCATGTTCATAATCCAAATGACGCCTGGCCCCGTTAATACCGGAACCCTGATGCGCCACACAGAAAAAGTCGCACAGATAATGGCTGACGATGCCAAGGCGAAGGGAGAAGACAGGGGATATTATGAATTGATCCAGCTCGTGCCTGCGGTGCTTGTTCAGCGACAAGTCGAGCTTCTTGCGTATATATGATACGGAACGAACTTCAAAATGCGGATGCGTAACAGGCAGCCAGCACATATCCGGAAGCATATTTCCGAGTTCGTACCAAAAAGGTGAAATGCGTATGGATTGTTCTTTCGGTAAGAAGGCAATTACGTTCTTGCGGATCATTGCCCCCATATGTCGGTGGAGTTTTGTTACCATTTGTATCAGATTTCCTCGATTGATCATAAAATGCATTTCTGCATCGGCTTGGATAACACAAATCTCATTATACGACTATGCGGATACAATTACATGTTTTTCGCAAATTATCCGCAAGGGATTGCGTTAATTTTTTGTTAAATGACTTGATACATTACTGCATAAAATTGTTGGAAATGTTACAGTTTGTATTGCAAGTACGGTTTCGGTATAGTAACTTTATACGTGAACCTTTCCAACGTTTTTTGGCGGCGTCGCTGCAAGAATATACGTTAATGACGAAAATAGACTGAAAGTTCTGAGGGTTAACTCTACTATGAAAAAATCAAGCTACAAAAAAACCAACACACGCAAGGCGGTTGTCATTACAGCCGCGGTTCTACTTGTACTCGCAGCGGCCGGTGCAGCAACCTATTTTTTCGCTACCATGGAGAAGACATACCCTGTGATTGATGCCAGCGGGCAAAAGCAGAAGATGACAATTGCAGAATTGAAAACGGAGCTGGATGTGCAGACTATCTATCCCGGAATTACAATCAACGGGGTTGATATGTCAGGCAAAACCAAGGCCGAGGCTGCAGCAGTATTTGCCGGTGACCCTTCCCTGGATGCTCCGGAAGTTAATATTGTTCTGAGTGTCGACGGTGTCGACTACCCTCTGGACCCGGCAGTAATCAAAATTGCTTCCAACCTGCCGGCTGTTATTGACGAGGCGTTTAACTATAACAGGACAAGCACGAAGACCGTTGAGTCGGAAGCCCTCGTTGAAAGATATACGAACCTCGTGCAGCTTTCAAAAACAACTAAGAATTATGTTACGGAATATACAGCGGATACGGCAGCGGTTGACGCCGCCGTGCACGTCGTATTGGATCCGCTTGTGATAAAAGCGGTTGATGCAGCTGCTACTTCCTTTGATAAAACGGAGTTGGCTTTTGTGATTTCGGATTCCTCTCCGGGTCTTGATGTGGATATTGACACTGCCATAAAGGATGTCAAGGCAGCAATCGATGCCAAAGAATATGTTAAAACTATTCCTGTTGCTACGACAGTTGTCGAGCCGACGGTCACCAAACAGTTGCTTGCTGACAATTTGGGGCTTGTATCTACTACAACCACAGTAACATCCAATATCCCCAACCGAAATGTGAATATTGACCTCGTCTGTAAGATTATAGACGGCTTTGTCCTCCAACCCGGCGAGTCGTTCAATTACAATGACGTTGTTGGCCAGCGTACGGCCGAAAAAGGATTCAAAGAGGCTGTCGGAATCTATGAGGGCACGACGCGGCAGGAACTTGGCGGCGGAATCTGCCAGGTCAGCGGCACTATGTATCACAGCGTACTGATGGCCGACCTCAAGGTTGACGAGCGTCATCCGCATTCCTGGCCGAGTGCTTATGTTGATAAGGGCACGGATGCGACCGTTACATGGGACGGTGTCAATTTCCAGTTCACCAATAACTCGGAGTACCCTGTTGCTATTCATGCATACTATAATGATCTCAGAGTAACTGTATCGCTTTACGGCCGCCCGGTCGCAGATGGGATGACCATTAAAGTTATCGGCGTCGTTACATCAGAGACACCTCCCGGACCTGTTGAATATGTTGCAGATCCGCTCACTCCTGTCGGAACAAAGCCGACACAGCTCAGGGCGCCCCATAACAGGATCACAGCAGAATGCTATAAGGTCTACTATAAAGACGGCGTTGAAGTGAAGCGTGAACTTGCCTCCAAAAGTACATATAATGCAATAACAGAGAAGCTCAGCATTGGCGTTCTTGCCCCGGACGGTTCGATCTGCCCGATGGATCCGCTTACAGGTCTCGTAACACTGCCTACACCGGTTCCCCCTGTTGTTACCCCGGATCCTGCAGTAACACCGGCAGCAACGGTCCCTGTAATCTGATCCATTCCAACACATTTGAATGATTGATCCCCTGTGCAGTGGTTACGCCGCACAGGGGATTTTTTTTGTATCCCGGGCGCCGGGACGGCGCGAAAAAGGACCGTCTTTAGTGCAGTTTTTACTGCAGCAAAGACGGTCCCCGGAGCAGAAAATTCAAGTTAAAAGGCGGACAATTTACTTTTTGATAATCATAGCCTTGTTCCAGCAGTCGAGCGGAACAACACCAAGCAGCTTGGCAAGTGTGGAAGCAAGATTGGAAAGGCCGTAATCGTTGCTGTCAACGACTTCATAGGAATCCTTGTTCGGGGTGTTGTCATAAAAAATACAGGGAACATGGTTGAGAGTGTGACTTGTCTTGGCTCTGATACGGCCGGTCTCATCCCTCTGCGGTTCGCCTGCCTTGGAAAGCTCATACATTTCTTCTGCATTACCGTGATCCGCTGTGATGATTGCCATGCCGCCGGCACTGTCGATTGCAGCGAGGAGGCGCTTGAGGGCAATATCAACCGACTCGACGCCGATGATTGTTGATTCCAGGATACCTGTATGACCCACCATATCACCGTTCGGGAAGTTCACGCGCATGAAAGGGAACTTGTTTTCCTTTATCTTCGCTACAAGAACATCCGTAATCTCGGCTGACTTCATCCAGGGGCGCTGTTCAAAAGGAATGACATCGGAAAGGACTTCAATATATTCTTCCAGATCGTCGTTGAATTTGGAGGCGCGGTTGCCGTTAAAGAAATAGGTCACATGACCGAACTTCTGTGTCTCCGAAATGGCCAGCTGTGCTATGCCTTTATCGGCGAGCAGTTCGCCCAGCGTATTGCGGATGAGCGGAGGTGATACCAGATACTTCTTCGGGATATGAAGATCGCCGTCATACTCCAGCATACCTGCATATATGACCCTGGGAACACGGACGCGGTCGAAATGTGTGAAAGTATCACCCTCTTCGAAAGCTGCCGTTATCTCCTGCGCACGGTCTCCCCGGAAATTAAAGAGAAGGACACTGTCGCCGTCTTCAATTGTTCCGATCGCTTTGTCGTTCTCGGTGATGACAAAAGCAGGAAGATCCTGGTCAATCACGCCGGGGATATCCTTGCGATAGGTTTCAATTGCTTCCCTGGCGGATGCAAATCCGCGTCCCTGTCCAAGGACATGGGTATTCCATCCCTTTTCGACCATTTTCCAGTTGGCACCGTATCGGTCCATTGTGATCTTCATTCGTCCGCCGCCGGATCCGATACGGTAATCCGCAGCAGCATCGTTCAATTCAGCGAGCTTGGTTTCAAGCTGGTCAACATATTTGAGTGCGCTTGTCTCACCGACATCACGGCCGTCGAGAAGGATATGAACGCGTGCCCTGGCAACGCCCTCAAGCTTTGCCTGCTCGAGCATTCTCATCAGGTGGTCAATATGCGAATGGACATTTCCGTCGGACAGAAGACCGATAAAATGAAGTGTTCCTCCGGCTTTTGCGGCTGATATAAGTTCTTTCCAGATAAGACTTTCATATAGCGCACCTGTTGCTATGGATTCATTGACGAGTTTGGCGCCCTGGCTATAGATCTGGCCGGCTCCGATTGCATTGTGACCGACTTCGGAGTTGCCCATGTCATCATCTGAGGGAAGACCGACAGCCGTGCCGTGTGCCTTTAGCTTCTGGACAGGGTAGCTTTTGAAACAATTGTCAAGGACCGGCTTATAAGCCATGTTGACTGCGTTGCCGATGTTTGTGTCTTTGAGGCCGATTCCGTCCATGATGATCAGAACGACGGGACCCTTATAAGAAATACTCATGTTTTTTCACTCCTTTTACAGATACATTTCTGTGTTTTTCATCATACCATAGGAAGAACATCAGAATCACCCTCCCCATTGATAGAAAAGTGAAAATCCTTCTTTTTTAATGATTTCCTGCTGCTTTACCTTTCGAATTTAGGAACACACGTCCCTTCATATGATATAATATACGCGGCTCTTCACGTGTGTGACGGGTCGCGGCTGTTTTTCTTCAATATTGGAGAGATTTGGACGGTACATGAACGGATAACGATCACCATTAACGGTAATACCGCTAATCAATAAGGAGGAAATGAGAATGCCAAGATCCAAACAATCAATGGACGGAAATACAGCAGCAGCACATGTAGCATATGCTTACACGGAAGTTGCCGGTATCTACCCGATCACACCATCAAGCCCTATGGCCGATTATGTTGACCAGTGGTCCGCACAGGGACGTGAAAACATTTTCGGCAACCAGGTTAAGGTTGTAGAAATGCAGTCTGAAGCCGGTGCCGCAGGAACCGTTCACGGTTCGCTTGCAGCTGGAGCACTTACTACAACATTTACCGCTTCACAGGGCCTTCTTCTGATGATCCCGAACATGTACAAAATCGCCGGTGAACAGCTTCCCTGCGTATTTGATGTAACGGCCCGTACGGTAGCTTCCCATTCACTGAATATCTTTGGTGACCACAGTGACGTATATGCCTGCCGTCAGACAGGGTTCGCCATGCTGGCCGAGACAAACACACAGGAAGTAATGGACTTAAGCCCTGTTGCACATCTTGCAGCACTCGAAGGTAAAGTTCCGTTCATTAACTTTTTTGATGGATTCCGTACATCCCATGAAATTCAAAAAATTCAGACATGGGATTATGAAGATTTAAAAGAAATGTGCAATATGGATGCTGTCGAAGCTTTCCGTAAGCATGCACTCAACCCGGAACACCCTGCAATGCGCGGATCCCATGAAAACGGCGACGTTTTCTTCCAGCATCGTGAAGCCTGCAATACGGTTTATGATGAACTGCCTGCTGTTGTCAAAAAATATATGGCCAAGGTCAATGAAAAACTGGGCACGGATTATGATCTGTTCAATTATTACGGTGCTCCTGATGCTGAGCGCGTCATTATCGCAATGGGTTCCATCTGTGACGTAGCAGAGGAAGTTGTTGATTACCTGACAGCTGCCGGGGAGAAAGTCGGACTTATCAAAGTCCGCCTGTATCGTCCATGGGTATCTGCCGGACTTCTTAAAGTTCTTCCGAAGACAGTTAAAAAAATTGCTGTTCTTGACCGTACAAAAGAACCCGGTGCTTTAGGCGAGCCCCTTTACCTTGATATCGCCGTAACACTTCGTGAAGCAGCGCTTAATGATGTCATCCTTGCAGGCGGACGTTATGGCCTTGGATCCAAGGATACACCGCCTTCATCCGTATTTGCCGTATTTACGGAACTTAAGAAGGATGCTCCCAAATCGCGTTTCACAATCGGTATTGTTGATGACGTTACCAACCTGAGCCTGCCGGAAGTTAAGCCGGCTCCCATTACATCTGCCGCAGGTACGGTGGAATGCAAATTCTGGGGTCTTGGCGGTGACGGTACAGTAGGTGCCAATAAGAACTCGACAAAGATCATTGGTGACCACACGGATAAATATATCCAGGCATATTTCCAGTATGACTCCAAGAAGACTGGCGGTATCACAATCTCCCATCTTCGTTTCGGCAACAAGCCGATAAGGAGCCCTTATTACATCAATCAGGCTGACTTTGTAGCATGTCATAACCCGTCGTATGTCCTTAAAGGATTTAAGATGGTTCAGGATGTTAAGCCCGGCGGAATCTTCATGATTAACTGCCAGTGGTCAGACGAAGAATTAACGACCAAATTGAACGCTGCTGCAAAGAAATACATTGCAGACAACAAGATTCACCTGTATACAATCAATGCCATTGATAAAGCAGAAGAAATTGGCATGGGCAAACGTACCAACACCATCCTGCAGTCGGCATTCTTCAAATTAGCAAAAGTTATGCCGATAGACGATGCCATCAGCTTCATGAAGTCTGCCGCCAAGAAATCCTACGGCAGCAAGGGTGATGCCATTGTTGAGATGAACTACAAGGCAATTGATGCCGGTGTGAACGCTCTTCATAAAGTAGAAGTTCCTGCTTCCTGGTCCAACCCTGAAGCAGATGCTCCTGAAGCAGAACTTTCCGGCCGTCCGGAAACAATTAAGATGGTTAAGGAACTTATGAATCCTATCGGATTAATGGATGGCGACAGCCTTCCTGTATCTGCATTCAAGGATAATGCGGATGGACAGTTCGAACTGGGAGCTGCTGCTTATGAGAAGCGCGGTACAGCCGTAATGGTTCCGGAGTGGGATTCACAGAAGTGCATTCAGTGTAATACATGCTCGTTTGTATGCTCCCATGCCACAATCCGTCCTTTCATGCTTACCGAGGCGGAAGTAAAAGCTGCCCCTGCCAATCTCAAGTGCGCCGATATTAAGCCTAAGGCCGGTGCCTATAAGTTTGCAATGAGCGTTACGCCCCTTGACTGTATGGGATGCGGAGAATGTATCACCGTATGTCCTGCAAAGGCTATCACCATGGTGCCTCAGGAATCACAGCTTGATCAGCAGCCGGTATTCGATTACCTGGTTGCCAATGTAAGCAAGAAGCCCGGAATGCAGGCTGATACGACAGTAAAGGGATCCCAGTTCAACCAGCCTCTTCTTGAGTTCTCAGGAAGCTGCGCAGGATGTGCCGAGACATCTTATGCCCGTATCCTTACTCAGCTCTTCGGTGAGCACATGTATATCTCCAATGCTACAGGATGTTCATCCATCTGGGGCGGACCTGCTGCAACCTGTCCTTATACAGTCAATAAAGATTCCAGCATGGGACCTGCATGGGCCAACTCCCTGTTCGAAGACAATGCTGAGCATGGCTTCGGTATGTACCTCGGACAGAAGACGCTTCGTGACCAGGCCATCGAAAAGCTGGAGAAGCTTGCCGCTTCCGAAACAGCAACGGCTGAAATGAAATCGGCTATAGCCAAATTCATGGAAACAAAGGAAAGCACAAAAGAAAACACCGCAGCTGCAGACGCACTGGTTATCGAGCTTGAAAAATCTGCAAAGACTGGCGATGCACTTTCCAAAACAGTCCTTGAGAAGAAGCAGTATCTCGGAAAGAAATCCGTATGGATCCTTGGCGGAGACGGATGGGCGTACGATATCGGATTCGGCGGACTTGACCATGTCATCGCTTCCGGTGAGAATGTAAATATCATGGTATTTGATACGGAAATGTATTCCAATACCGGCGGACAGGCTTCCAAGGCTTCCAACATCGGTGAAGTCTGCCAGTTTGCAGCATCCGGTAAGGAAATCGGCAAGAAGAACCTTGCTGAAATCGCAATGAGCTACGGATACGTATATGTAGCTCAGATCGCTCTAGGCGCCAACCCGGCCCAGGCTGTTAAAGTCATGGCTGAGGCAGAAGCTTACAACGGACCTTCCCTTATCATTGCCTATGCACCCTGCGAACTCCATGGAGTCAAGGGCGGCATGAACCACTGCCAGGATGAGATGAAGTCTGCTGTTAAGTCCGGTTACTGGAATCTGTTCTCCTTCAACCCTTCACTCAAGGCAGAAGGTAAGAACCCCTTCACACTGACATCCAAGCCGGGTGACGGAACCTATCAGGCTTTCCTGAAAAATGAGACGAGATATACAAGCCTGACCCGCTCTTTCCCTGAACGCGCGGAAAAACTCTTCATTGAGTCCGAGAAAGCTGCTGCAGATCGTTATGATCATCTGTTGAAGCTGGTAGAACTTTACAAATAATCCGCAAAAAAGAGAACACGGGTGGTTACGTTTGCGTAACTGCCCGTGTTTTTTTTGCGCTCATTTTCAAAATGATTTAGGATATGAAAAAATCGAATTTGGACATCTTTTATGCATATTCCGTATGCTATAATAAATGAGGTTCCTCCAGTCCCGGAGGAGAAAACAGAGTGATTTTGACAAGTGATTTTCAATAAAAGGAGAGACTAATATGGCAAGAGAACTTAAAAAAATGACCATGGACGGAAATACCGCTGCTGCATATTCTTCTTATGCATTTACAGAAGTTGCTGGTATTTTCCCGATAACTCCATCATCCCCGATGGCTGATTATACCGATATATGGGCGCAGCAGGGACGAAAGAACATCTTTGGACAGACAGTAAATGTTGTTGAGATGCAGTCTGAAGGAGGAGCCGCAGGTGTAGTTCATGGCTCGCTTGCTACGGGAGCCCTTACAACCACATATACAGCTTCCCAGGGACTTCTCCTTATGATTCCCAATATGTACAAGATTTCCGGCGAGCTTCTTCCCTGTGTATTCCATGTAACTGCCAGGGCACTTGCCGCACACGCACTCAATATTTTCGGCGATCATGCCGACGTTATGGCCTGCCGCCAGACGGGTTTTGCCATGCTTTGCTCCAACAGCGTGCAGGAAGTCGCTGACCTCGCTGCTATTGCGCATCTTTCAACGATCAAGAGCCGCGTGCCGTTCCTGCATTTCTTTGATGGCTTCCGTACTTCCCATGAGATCCAGAAAGTTGAAGTCATTGACTATGCTGACTTCAGTGATCTTGTTGACCAGGAGGCACTTGCCGGTTTCCGCCAGAGATCCCTTTCTCCGAATCACCCGACTTTGCGCGGAACTGCCCAGAACCCGGATATCTATTTCCAGGCCCGTGAAGCATCCAACCCGTTCTATCTGGCCCTTCCTGAGATTGTTGAATACTACATGGGCAAGATCAATGAGATCCGCGGTACGGACTACAAGCTTTTCAACTATTACGGTGCTCCTGATGCTGACCGTGTCATAATCTCCATGGGTTCTGTTGACGAGACAATTGATGAGACAGTTGATTATCTTAATGCCAAAGGCGAAAAAGTCGGTCTCCTTAAAGTCCGTCTCTATCGTCCATTCTCCATTGACAGATTCCTTGCGGCACTTCCTTCAACAGTCAAGTCCATTGCCGTTCTCGATCGTACAAAGGAACCCGGCTCCCATGGCGAACCCCTGTTCCTCGACGTCTGTGCAGCATATGCCGGCGTTGCAAACTCACCCCGCATTATCGGCGGCCGTTACGGCTTAGGTTCCAAGGACACAACCCCTGATCAGATCCTCGCTGTCTATAAGGAACTGAATAAGAAGAATGCCAAGCGTCAGTTCACAATCGGAATCGTTGATGATGTTACGAATCTGTCCCTGGATCTCGACGAGTCTATCGATGTTGCCTCCAAGGATACTTTTGCTGCACGCTTCTGGGGCCTCGGTGCTGACGGTACTGTCGGCGCCAACAAGAACTCCATTAAGATCATAGGTGATCACACGGATATGTATGCCCAGGCATATTTCTCCTATGACTCCAAGAAATCGGGCGGCGTTACCATTTCCGACCTTCGTTTCGGCAAAACACCGATCCGCTCGACATACCTGGTTAACAAGGCTGACTTCGTAGCCTGCCACAACCAGTCATATGTAGACAAATATGACATGCTCTCCGTCTTAAAGCCGGGCGGCACATTCCTTCTGAATACCGGCTGGTCTGCAGAAGAGATTGATACAATGCTTCCTGCTTCGATGAAGCGCTTTATCGCCAGGAACAAAATCAAGTTCTACACGATTGATGCTGTTGAGAAGGCTGTTGAAATCGGACTCGGCGGACGTATTAATACAATCTGCCAGGCTGCATTCTTCAAGCTCGCCAACATCATTCCTGTTGATGATGCTGTTACCTTCATGAAGAAGGCCGCTTTCAAGTCCTATGGCAAAAAGGGCGATGATATCGTCAACATGAACTATGCCGCTATCGATGCCGGCGTAGGCGCTGTTGTTGAAGTCAAAGTACCTGCTGCATGGGCTGATGCCAAAGATGTTGCTGTGGTCAAAAAAGACGTTCCTGCCTTCATCCGCGATGTTGTTGAAGTAATGAATGCCCAGGAAGGCGATAAGCTTCCTGTATCTGCTTTCACAGGCAGGGAAGACGGCACATTCCCTCAGGGCACATCAGCTTATGAGAAGCGCGGTATTGCCGTTGATATCCCGATCTGGGATTCCGCCAAGTGTATACAGTGCAACCAGTGCTCACTTGTCTGTCCTCATGCAGCAATCCGTCCTTTCCTTCTTACGGAAGCAGAAGCTGCCAAGGCTCCGTTTACCACAAAGACAGGTATGAAGGGCTATGAGAACTATGCATACCGCATTCAGGTTTCCGCTCTCGACTGCACAGGCTGCGCAACATGCGCCGCTGTATGTCCTGCCAAGGAAAAGGCTCTCACAATGAAGCCCCTCAAGGAAAATATGGCAGAGGCAGCCAACTGGGAATTTGCCGCCGCCCTTCCTGTCAAGACAAACCCTGCCGACAAGAAGACCGTCAAAGGCAGCCAGTTTGAGAAGCCCCTCTTCGAATTTTCCGGTGCATGTGCCGGCTGCGGAGAGACAGCATATCCCAAGCTTCTGACACAGCTTTTCGGCGACAGAATGCAGATCTCCAATGCCACAGGATGTTCTTCCATCTGGGGCGGATCTGCACCTTCCATGCCTTACACCTTCAATAAAGACGGGTATGGACCTGCATGGGCGAACTCCCTCTTTGAAGATAACGCAGAGCATGGCCTTGGCATGCACCTCGGTGCCAAACAGCTCAGAAACCGCGTAGAGGCAGAGCTTACAGAGCTTGCACCAATCGTGGATGATGCTGCTGTCAAGACTGCAATTGAAGCATGGGTCGAGAACAAGGACTCCGGTGAGAAGACCCGTGAGATTTCCAAAAATCTCACGGCAGCCCTCGAAGCCCATAAGGGCGGCAGTGCTGAAGTCAAGGCCCTGATCTCTACCGTACTCGGCAACAAGGATTACTTTGAGAAGCGCTCCACCTGGATTATCGGCGGAGACGGCTGGGCATATGATATCGGATACGGCGGATTGGATCATGTCCTTGCATCCGGCGAAGATGTCAATGTTCTGGTTCTCGACACCGAAGTTTACTCCAATACCGGCGGCCAGGCTTCCAAGTCCACACCGACAGGCGCAATCGCACAGTTTGCTGCCGGCGGTAAGGCACTGAAGAAGAAAGACCTCGGCATGATGGCGATGAGCTATGGATATGTATATGTTGCACAGGTCGCAATGGGCGCCTCCCAGGCACAGACCATCAAGGCATTCTCAGAAGCAGAAGCCTACCATGGCCCGTCCCTTGTTATCTGCTATTCACCTTGCATCAACCATGGCATCAAGACCGGCATGGGTTCCACGCAGATTCATGAGAAGGATGCTGTAACCTGCGGCTATTGGCACCTGTATCGCTACAATCCTGAACTCACTGCCCAGGGGAAAAATGCCTTCGTACTCGATTCCAAAGCACCGAGCGGCGATTTCATCGGATTCCTGAAGAGCGAAGTCCGTTACAATTCCCTTTACAAGAAGTATCCGGCTGATGTCGTTGATGCTGTCTTTGAGAAAAATCATCAGGATGCACTGGTGCGCTATGAATCATACAAGCGCATGGCAGCCACAGTAGAGTAAGCGATGTAATTTATTCGCGCTGGACGCCGGTTAGTGATGCCATTTATTCGCGCTGGACGCAGGCTAATACGCCTGCTTAGGCGCGCTCACAAACGGCATCACTTACTTGATGGGCGCTTCGCGCCGCGGATACTATACTTGTTAGTGGTTTAAATAATTGAACGGATCCCCGGATGAAACTTAATTGTTTTGTCCGGGGATTTTTTCGCGCCGCGGAAACTAAATTCGTTAGCAGCCGCTGACGCGTGCCTCCGAGTGGCATTACATCTCCAAATCGTAACGGGACTTTTCTGACGCATGAAGCCAACTTGGTAGCCGGAATGCGAAATATGCTCTTAGGATATCGGGAAGTCGACCGCGGTCACATCCTTGAAAATGTGGTGTACTTTGAATTGTGCAGGAGGGGCTTTCGCGTTTCCATCGGTAAGGTTGGCGAAAGAGAAATTGATTTTATTGCAGAAAAGCCGGACGATAAGCGGTACTATCAGGTCACGGAATCTTTGAAGGGAGAAAACATACGGAATATCATTGACTTTCTGATGGAAAAGAATGGAGTTTAAGAAACTGTTTTTTAGAATTTCCAGTCAGGCGGCAGAGGTGGACTTTGTTTTTTGGGTCTTTTTGAATTTTAAATTTGGCCTGTAACTATTGATATATTGCCAGTTACAAGCCGAAAATAAAATCTTTAATGAGGGTGTTGTATGAAATATTTATGAACAGCTTGGATGCTTTACAAAAAATGATGTTGAACAGTTGACCGGAAATAGCGGGACAACTTATTCATTGCTGCAAAATTACAAGAAGAAAGGCCATATACAACAAGTGAAGCGGAATCTATATTTAACAACCGTTGGAAATTATTTGTTCCAAAGAATCTTGTGTTGATCGTATCTAAGGGACATGACGCCTGCAAATAGTTCACAGATCACTCTTCAATACTTAGCGCCAGCAAAAGCGCGCTCACGAACGGCATTACATACTTCAAGAGGCGCTTCGCGCCGTGATAATAATATTCCTTAGCGCCCGCAGGGCGCCTTTCCAAAAGAAAGATAACTGTTGAGCGACCTTCCGCAGGGCTTTAGCCCGAGGACCGGGGAGTGAGACAGTTATCTTTCTTTTGTGCTATAATAAAGGTCGATTTTTTAGTTTTCTAAGGGGGATTTGCCTGCATGCATCTGGAAGAAAAAAAGAATCTCCTTCTTTCTGATACTACTATTCCGGATCTTTTTATCTCGGAATATATGACGGGTCTTTCATCCTGTGCTCTTTCCAGTTACCTGTACTTACTCATGGCCTTCAAGAATCAGAAGAGCGTTACAGAGAAAGATCTGGCCGCGCGCTTTTCCGTACCTGTTGATGAAGTGAAGGGTGCACTTGCTGAGCTAGCCCTGTCCGGTGTCATTGAATGGAGCGATAAGGGCAGCCTCCTTTTAGTTGATTTGAAGGGGATTGAGATCGACGGCTATATCCGTCTCCACACAGACAAGAATCTGCTTCCGGTGGCGGCGGCAATATCACCGGAAGATGAGCGGCGGGATAATCTTGCCAAATCAATTGAAAAGACTTTTTTTCACGGATCGATGGCATATAAATGGTATCGTGAGCTTGATATTTTAATGGATGATTTCAAATTTGAACCGCAGGTGGTTTATAAGCTTTTCCAGGTGTGTAATGACCGCAGGCAGCTCGGCACGGTTACCCAAATGAAAGCGCTGGCTCTTGTCTGGCAGAGCAAAGGTATTGCTACCCTTGATCAGCTCAGCGAATATATGGCGCACGAGGAAGATGTTGCACAGACCATGCGTAAGCTGGGGAGGCGACTGCACCGCAAAATGGTACAATATGACGAGGACTATATCCGTGTCTGGATTGAAAGACTCGGCTATCCCTTTGAGATGATTGAGTTTGCCATGAAAACAGTATGGAACTATACGGAGCCGTCCACATCCAAAGCAGATGCATATCTTAAGTCCTGGTATGCTTCCGGAATTAAAACGCTGGCTGAGGCACAGGTTTACGAACAGGAACAGGCCAGGAAGAATAAAATGGCTTACCAGCGTGATAAAGTCCAGAAACTGCCGGGGGACAATTCTGTGAAACAGAATTTTACCGGAGTGCAGTATGATGATGAGTTCTTAAAAACACTGGAAGTGAATCCTGACGATTTGCTTGTCAGGCTGCAGCAGGAAGAAGTAAACAGACCGTAAAGGGGAAGAGATATGGATACCAAGCAGATTGTCGCCATGAATATCCTCTCGGACCGGCGCGGGCGCAGTGAACTTGCCAGGGACGCCCGGATCGCTGCCTATTACAGGCGTTACCCGGACCTTGAAGAAATGGATAAGGAAATCAAGGTGTGCAAGGCGGAACTTCTGCTGGAGCTTGCAGAGCGCCGCGGACAGCCGGTCGACCGGTCGGGCCTTGCCGATCTGGAAGCTAAGAAGCTCAGGTACCTTTCAGATATGGGAATTGCATCCGATTATGATAAAATAATCCCTTTCTGTAAATTGTGCGGTGACACGGGTTCCATAAATGGCCAGCCCTGTTCGTGTTTTCAGGAACTGATGGTTCCTGCTCTCATGGAAGCATCCGGCCTCGATCTATATCAGGGTGTCTCTTTTTCGCAGTTTTCAGAAGCGTTTTTTTCGAATCCGGCTCAGATCCGGTCCATTCGCGCTGCCAGTGAATCGTATGTGCGGGGATTCCCCGGTCAGAAACGTAATCTGTTTTTCTGGGGCAATGCCGGGACAGGCAAGACGTTCATGGCGGTATGCATTGCCAAAGAAGTTGTAAATCGTGCCGTTTCCGTGCTTTTTATCCGTATTTCGGACCTTCTGGAGATATTTAACGCATACCGGACGATGATGCTGTCATTTTCGCCTGATGAGGCCCGTCTTACTGAGATCAAAGCCAAAAGGGATCTGGTACTGAACGGCGGTCTGCTGGTTATCGATGAATTGGGAATCGAGGCCAAGGGGCCCAATACCATGGCTGATCTCCTGCAAATACTCGGAACAAGACGGCAGCAGGGACTTCCTACCGTGATTACGACCAATCTGTCCCTTCCCGATCTGCAGAAAACATATGATAACCGTCTTTATTCCCGTCTTATGGGTGATTTCAACGCGATTCATTTTGAGGGTGATGACATTCGCACCAGTTCGCGTTACCGCAGCCTTTGATCAGGGAGAAGGAGTCTTTTTGAGAATTTCGTGTGGTATTGATACAATCAGGATTTCAAGGATCCGGGATGTGGTTGACCGGAAGGGCAGCCGCTTTCTGGAGCGCGTCTATACGGCCGGTGAACGCTGGGCCTGCGAAGCGAAGGGAGTTGGGTGTGTTCCTTCACTGGCTGCCCGGTTTGCAGCAAAGGAGGCCGTTTCCAAGGCACTTGGCACTGGTATCGGACATGAAGGGATCAGCTTTTGCGATATTGAGGTCATTATTAATAAAGGCGGAAAACCCGAACTGAGGCTGCATGGCAGGGCGGAAGAGTTTTTTCTGCACAATGGCGGTTTTCAGGCCGAAATAAGTATGTCGCATGACGGGGATCAGGCGGTAGCTGTCTGTGTCATGCAGTTTGAAAATAATATGGACAAGGGGAGTTCCGATGAAATTTCCATGGGATAAAAACAGTAAAAAAGATATTCATTTTCCGGCATTCCGCAAAAAGCCCTCCAGGCCTTTTCAGGATCCGGGCAAAGATTTCGGTGAGACGCAGAATGTACGGCAGATATGGGATCTGTCGGAAAAGGACGCATACGTACGGCAGCATGGCCGCCGCAGAATACCGCGTTTTGTGCTGCCTGTCCTTGTGCTTGTTTTTCTGGTCGTGCTTCTGTTCTGGCTCCTGCCGGGCGTTGTGTCAAGATATTTCAGCGGCTCGGATGCAGCTCCACAGGAAGTCACGGCTCCGATTATGATTTATACGGATTCATCCAGGGTCGTAAAAGTTTATGTCTCCAATCTGCTGGCTGAGCCGGATATAAAATCCAACCGGATTACACAGGTGCTTTATAACGAGCCGGTTACGCTGCTTGATTCGGGGAGCACGGCGGATTTCATTCATATTCAGACACAGGACGGCATGCAGGGATATATCAAGAGTACCGACGTAACAGCTAACCGGGATTCGGTAGAGCCAAATCTGCATGCATATAAACTGATTGTTTCTGATGTGTCCAAAAATGTGATGTCACACGCGAACAACGGAACGCTTCTGATAGAAGTGATGATGAATACAGTGCTTTTTGCAGATGCCAAAAGTGAAGGTGTTTACCAGGTTTCCCTACCTGACGGTGAGAAGGGCTGGATCAACAGCAGCGGAGTCATTGAGCTGGGTGTCCTGGATCCTGCCGAGAAGGTCGGAGTCCGGTATTTTGTCAGTTCCGTCCTTAGTTTTGTGAATGTAACGCAGATCGACCATGGGCTTACCATGCGCGGGCTTTCCGTTGAAGGCCTCGCCTATATTTCTGCCGGAGTTAACGGTGTGAAGCTTCCCCGTACAATGGAGCAGCAGATTACAGTGGGAGAACGCGTTGATCTCGCATATGATAAGGTTACCGGGCTGCTCGACGTCACAAGCATTTCCCCCGGGGATCTGGTTTTTTTCAGGGATCCGAACGATGCGGCATCCGCTGCCCCGTATGAAATGGGAATCTGCACGGACAACGGATCGCTGATTATGACGTCGACCAACAGGACAACGCTCCGTCTGGTAACACTGGAAGATAAGCAGGCGCTGGAGTCCCGTATTATCGCCGTACGTAGAATCTTCAGCTGACAGACAGGGAACAGGTATTTACGGGCTTTCAAAAAGGTACCCGCTGCCATGCACGATAATACATGGTTGCGGGTACCTTTATACAAAACAGAAAAAGCCTGCTGTAATCATAATTTATGATTACAGCAGGCGAATTCATTTCTTGCAAAAAATTAAGCTCTGGTCACTTCTCCGGAGCGTAAGCACCGGGTGCAGACGTGCATAGTTTTCGGTGTGCCGTTAACAACAACCTTGACATTACGGACATTGGGCTGCTGTGTCGTAAGTGCACGACGGGAAACCTGTGAACGGGTTATGCTTATCTTTCTGCCAAAAAATGTATCCTTTTGACAGATCTCGCATTTTGCCATGAAAAACACCTCCTGTGTGTCTAAATAACGCGCAGGTGAAATCATACCACATTTCACTTTTCTGCGCAAGATTAAAAATCAAGTATTCATCTCAAAGTCTTCATAAAACCATCTCGGAAATTCATTTCACGGAATCATTTTCGAGCGGCTGTTCAAGATAGGCGATGGAATGTGTCGGACATACTTTAACACAGGCTCCGCATCGTGTACAGAGTGTCTGGTCAATAACGGCAAGGGCACCTGTCATGGAGATCGCGCCGACCGGACAGGTCTTTACACATTTCTGGCAGCCGATACAGCCGATGTCACAATTTTTCCTTGTCTGGGCACCGGGCCATGTGTTTTTGCACAGCACAGCAACCTCGGCAGACCTCGGAAAAAGCTGCATCAGGTCTTTCGGGCACATCCTGACGCATTGGCCGCAGGCTGTGCACGCGTTGCTGTCTACCTGGATGATGCCGTTTTTAATGGAGAGTGCATGAAAAGCGCATACGGTGATACAGTCGCCGAAACCAAGGCACCCGTATGTACAGGCTCCCGGACCGCCAAGGAGGCCGTGCGCCGCATTGCAGGTGAGTGTGCCTGAATACTCGTAGCGGCGCTTTGTATGGTCCCCTGTGCCCTGACAGAGCAGGCGTGCGACGCTTGGTTCCGCAAAGGTTGCGGTTACTCCGAGAATCGATGCCAGTTCCGCTGAACAGGCAGCACCGCCGACCGCACACAGGCTGGTATCGGTTGAACCGTCCGCCAGGAACTGTGCATAGCCGTCGCATCCGGCGAATCCGCATCCGCCGCAGTTCGCGCCGGGGAGGGCCGCCACAAGGGCTTCCTTTTTCTCGTTGACAGGCATCTGGAAAAAATGGGAAACAATAACAATCAGGATACCTAAAAGTGCTGCTAAACAAAGCACGATCACTGCGGGTACCATAATATTCTGTATTGCCTGCGGCATTAGTTGATACGTTTGTAAAAACATGTCTGTTCACTCCTCTAATGATATTATTCCTTCTCCGTGTCTGTTAAGGAGGGATACGCTGATCGCTTTCTGCAGATCAACTGAAAAGATTTTCAACCAATCCTTTGAATCCGAAGAAAGAGACGGCAACCAAAGATGCAGCTATCAGTGTGATGGGAAGGCCTTTCAATATCTCAGGAACATCGGCCTTGTCCACTTTGCTGCGTACGCCTGAAAAGAGGAAGAGCGACAAAGTATATCCCAACCCGCCGCCCAGGGCATTTATCAGGGAATCCGTGAAGGAATAGGACTTGGTAATATTCAGGATCGCAACACCAAGGACCGCACAGTTGGTAGTGATCAGCGGCAGAAAAATACCCAGCGCATTATAGAGCGGAGGCATTGTTTTTTTCATGACCATCTCGATCATCTGAACCAGTGCGGCAATGACCAGGATAAACACGAGTGTCTGGAGGTAACCCAAATGAAAGGGCTCCAGAAGGAGTGTCTGAATCGGCCAGGTCAGTGCCGTCGAGGCGACCATAACCAGGATGACAGCGCCGCTCATGCCCATGGCCGTTTTGAGGTTTTTGGAGACACCAAGGAAGGAGCAGATTCCCAAAAACTTTGAAAGGACAAAATTATCAACAAGGATCGCGGAGAACAAAATGATCATCATTTCCTTCATACTTTTGTTCCCTCACTTCCGCTGCATGACGTGCATGTACCGCAGGCCTCGCAATGTCCGGCTTCCGGCGGGGGAGAAACGGGTTTGCCTCTCTTCTTGTCCATCCATTTAACGAATATCTGTGAAAAACAGATGCAGATTCCAAAGACGAAGAAGCCGCCCGGCGGAAGGATGAAGAACATCATCGGCTCAATTACTGTGCCGAAAAAAGGAAGCTGAAGCCCGAAGAAAGTCCCGTTGCCGAGGACTTCCCTTATTGAGCCCATTAAGAACAGTGCGACAAAAAATCCGACTCCCATTCCGAACCCGTCAACCAGTGATGCAAAGACCGGCTTTTTGCTTGCAAATGCCTCTGCTCTCGCAAGAACAATGCAGTTTACGACGATAAGCGGGATATAAATACCGAGGGAGACATTTAAGGCCGGCAGGTAAGCCGAGACAAGAAGCTGGACGATCGTAACAAAGCCGGCAATAATGGTAATAAAAGCCGGAATACGGACTTTATCGGGAATGGCTTTCCGCAGCATCGAAATGATGACTTCGGAACCCATCTGGACAAAAATCACGGCAAGCCCCATGCTCACGGCGTTTTTGGCAGAAGTGGTTATAGCAAGAAGCGGGCAGGTGCCCAGTACCAGGCGGAAGACAGGGTTTTCAAAAAGCACACCGTCCAGCAGAATCTGCATGGGGGAATCTTTTTTCTTCTGTTCATCGAGCCGCTCTTCGGGGTCTTTGTATGTCTTATCCATTGCATTTTCTTTCATGAGATCACTCCTTCTTCCAGAAGATAGGAATACGCGCCCATTGCCTTATTGACGGCCGAAGAGGCCGCCCTTGAAGAAATAGTAGCTCCGGAAATACTGTCGATTTTATGCGTGCCGGAACCGGCGGATACGCTGGTCAGCACTTTGGTATCAAGATTGGAAAACTGGGCCTGAAAACCTTTTTCCTCCACTCGTTTTCCTAAGCCGGGCGTATCGTCCGCCGCTGTGGCACGGACCATAATGACTTTACCCTGGGTGTCGATGCCTGTTGTTGCAACAACATTACCGGCATAACCCCGGCTGCTTGTGACAAAAACATATCCGATCACGTTACCGCCGGCATCCCTGGCTGCGCTTATTTCTGCTGCAGCTATATCTTTGGCAGCCATGGCTTCAATCTGTGCTTCACTCAGTACGATATTGGAGAACTCTTTCCCTTCAGGAAAGATCTCCTGCTTCTGCATGAGTGCGGCTTCCTGCTGCTGCCTGGCAATAGGGTCCTTCGTTATTTCGTAAGTCGCAGCAAGCATAAGGGTAACGATCAGGCAGAGAACGGTGAGAAGGAGGGCCGGCTGAAACATCTTAAGCTTTCCCATGTTTCTTCACCTCCCCGAATGGTTTGGGCGCAGTAAATTTATCAAGATGCGGAGTCAGTATATTCATCAGAAGAATGGAAAATGAGACACCCTCCGCCATATTGCCAAACAGGCGAATCACAGCCGTGATAAGACCGCATCCGATCCCGAAAATAATGCGTCCTTTCCGTGTGACCGGAGATGTAACATAATCCGTTGCCATAAAGAAAGCGCCGAGGAAAAGACCTCCGGCCAGAAGCTCGTATACAGGGTCTTTTCCGGCGAGGCCGGTCAGAAGCATCACCGTACCTATATAGGTAAGGGGAATCCAGAGAGTAATGACTTTGCGGCTGACCATATAGACAACACCAATCAGCAGGGCCAGAATGGAGACTTCCCCGATACAGCCCGCCTTATCACCAAGAAAAAGAGAAAGATACGTAGGCAGTGATGCGGCTCCTTCGATACCCTGTGTCTTCAGAATAGCCAGCGGCGTTGCCGAGGATACAAGGTCAACACCATTAAGCGAATCCATAAAACGGAAAGCACCGCGGGCAACAGACCAGTTGGTCATTGCGTTGGGAAATGCGATGGCAAGAATAATACGCGCTGTCAGTGCCGGATTAACGAAATTGTTGCCAAGCCCGCCGAACATCTGCTTGACAACGACAATTGCAAAAAATGCCCCGATTACCACCATATAGATCGGAAGCGTCGGAGGAAGGTTAAATGCAAGAAGGATACCGGTTACGACAGCTGTCAGATCGGAGATTGTATTGTCCCTCTTCATGATACGCCTTGAAAAATATTCGAAAACCACACAGGAAAATACTGATACAAGAATAAGAAGGACTGCACACAGGCCGAAAAGAATTCCCGAAGCTGCGATGGCGGGCACGGTTGCGATAATTACATCCCGCATGATCGACTTTGTTGTGACATTGTCCCTGATATGGGGAGAACTTGATACTTGTAAACTCATGCAAATTACGCGCACGTTGGCTTATCTGCTCAAACGCAGATAAGAAAGCGTCTGATTAAGCGCGCTCCTCCTTCTCTTCGCGGTGCATTGTTTCTGCCTCGCGAAGTTTTTGTTCCTGAATAACACTGGTACGCTCAGCGCGGACCAGTGTTTTGCCGTTGCGGATGCTCTGGGTAAGATATCTTTTGGCGGGACAGCTGTAAGTACAGCAGCCGCACTCAATGCAGTCAAGGACGTAGAACTGCTCAAGGCTGTCCGTATCCTGCCTTCGCGTCGCCTGGTCAATCCCTGTCGGCATCAGGTTCATCGGGCAGACATCGACACAGCGTCCGCAGTGGATGCAGGGGGATTCAGGCGGAACTTTCGCTTCCTTGCTCCCGAATACCAGGATCGCATTATTTGCCTTGATGATGCCGCAGTCGATCCGATCGAGTGCGAACCCCATCATGGCACCGCCCATAATGATTTTGGAAGGTTCTTCCTTTGTTCCGCCGGAGGCAGCAATGACATCCGGAATGCGCGCGCCGACCGGCACATTGACATTACCCGGAGTATTCAGCGCGCTGCCGTCAAGTGTAATGCGCTTGCGTACAAGAGGAATACCGTTTTTCATGTATTTGCCGATAAAACGAAGGGTGCTGACATTCATTACCAGCGTCTTTACATCGTGCGGCAGTTTTCCGGGCGGGACCTTGCGGCCTGTCAGCGCATAAATCAGCATCTTTTCCGCGCCCTGCGGATAGATTGTCTTTAAAGATTTTACAGTTATATTCGGGTCTGTTTTGGTATCCAGCCTGCGCTTCGTGATTTCATGTTCAAGTATTCCTGCTGCAAGAGGTTTGTTATTCTCAACACCGATCACGGCACGCGGAATGGCAATCCACTTCAACACAGCGATAATTCCGTCAATAATTTCATCGGGATGCTCGCAGATCTGACGATAGTCTGAAGTAATGTAAGGCTCGCACTCGGCGGCATTTACCAGAAGAACATCCGGTTCACTGCCTTTCGGCGGGCTCAGCTTGATGTGGACAGGGAAAGTTGCGCCTCCAAGTCCAACAAGGCCGGCACACCTGACCATATTAATAAAATCCTCCCTGGAAGCAATACTGGGCGGAACGCAGGAAGGATCCACTGTGAATTTCCTGTCTGAAGCAATCGTGACAGCCTCAATCGGCGCACCGGTTGCTGATATGACAAAACTTACATCCGTGACCTCACCGGACACGCTTGCGTGAACGGGAACAGACATAGGATGATCGGCCCGGCCGAGCAGCTGCCCGACATCTACATGATCGCCTTTTTTAACAACACAGACACAGGGCGGGCCGACATGCTGCTGAAGAAGAATTTCAACGGATGAAAAATCGTCCAGACGAATCGAAGGAAAATCATGTGTGTTTTTATTGCCCTTTGGATGTACTCCACCGGAAAAAGGATGATTAAATGACAAAATTGACCGCCTCCCCATAATGAAACTGCAATTATTATAAGCAATTTGAAGCAGAATATATATGAAAACTGCAAAATGATTTTCGTTTGCCTTTAGCCCGGAGGGCTTGCGAGCTTTTTATATAAAAAGATAAAAGGTATTATTTGAATGAATACCGGAAACAGATATTATTTTCGAATTTACATGAACCTTTTCCAGGGTCGTGACGATACCATATTGAAAGGAGGTGCACACGGTGGAAGGGATGCCCGGTGGGCGCTAAGGAATATCAAGTCCAGGATAGCGGCCCGATAGGCGCTCTCCTGGAGATAAGAGAAAAGTAAGCGTTTGTCTTTTTGTTGGTATATCATGTCTGACAATTATAGGATGGGGATTGGTTCAATAGCTTTCGAATAGATTCCGCAGGATTGCGAAGCGATCCGAGGACATGACCGAGTGAGAAAGCTATTGAACTAATCCTTTTGTCCTGACTGCCAAAATAATGTATAATGTTTGGAATTAATATTTCTATTCATTAACGAGGGGGCATAAAATATGCTGGATATCAATCTCATACGTAATGACCCGGCCGCCATGCAGGCAAAGCTTGCAAAGAAGGGCTGCCAGGTTGATTTTTCGGAATTTCTTTCCAACGACCAGCGCAGGCGCGACCTGATTGTACAGGTTGAGGGGCTGAAGGCCAAAAAGAATCAGCAGTCAGCGCTTATTCCCCGGCTGAAGAAGGAAGGGAAAGATGTCTCCGCTATTTTTGTGGAGATGAAAGCCGTATCCGAAGAAACCCGCATGCTTGATGAACAGCTTGCTGCGATTGATGAGGTGCAGAAGACATTTCTCGATGCACTTCCCAATGTTCCGGCAGATGATGTCATTCCAGGCGGCAAAGAAAACAATGCCGTTGTATCCGTTTTCGGCGAAAAGCCAACATTCTCGTTTGCCCCGCAGCATCATGTCGATATAATGGAAAAGCTCGGAATGATCGACTACGGCCGCGGTGCCAAGCTGTCCGGATCCGGCTACTGGATCTATCGTAAAGACGGCTCACGCCTTGAATGGGCGCTTTTGAATTATTTCATGGAACAGCATCTTGCAGATGGTTACGAAATGATCCTGCCTCCGCATATGCTTCTGAACACCTGCGGATACACCGCAGGACAGTTTCCCAAATTCAAGGACGAGGTTTATCATATCCGCAATACGGAAGCCGAAGAAGGCTTTACGCACTTCATGCTTCCCACAGCGGAGACAGCGCTTGTCAATCTTCACAGGGATGAAATTCTCTCAGAGTCTGAACTTCCTTTCAAATATTTTGCCTATACACCATGCTACCGCAAGGAAGCCGGCTCGTACCGTGCTGAAGAGCGCGGCATGATTCGCGGACATCAGTTCAATAAGATTGAGATGTTCCAATATACGCGTCCGGAAGATTCCAACGAAGCCCTCGAAGAACTTGTCGGCAAGGCAGCAGCCCTTGTCGAGGGACTTGGACTCCACCACAGGGTATCCAAGCTCGCTGCGGAAGACTGCTCTGCTTCCATGATGAAGACATATGATATTGAAGTCTGGATTCCTTCCATGAACGACTATAAGGAAGTCAGTTCTGCATCCAATGCAGGAGACTACCAGGCCAGAAGAGGCAACATGCGGTTCAGAAGAAGCGACGGGAAGACAATATCTTTTGTCCATACACTCAACGCGTCGGGACTCGCAACAAGCCGCATCATGCCGGCGATTGCCGAGCAGTATCAGCAGGAAGACGGAAGCATCCTGATCCCCGAAGTCCTCAGAAAGTTTATGGGCGGGCAGGAGAGAATCCAATAAAAGCAACTATGTAATTAATATAGAGGGCATGCGATGTATACGGTTTTACGTATGACACGCATGTCCTCTTTTTATAGTAAGACACTAAAATGAGGTGGCAAAAATGGCAGAATATATTCGAAAAGTATTATCGGAAGACTATGCCAGAGAAATTTGCGGATGGAAGTATGAAGGTGCTTATTCCGTGTACAATTTTTTCGACTGGGACAAGCTTGTCGAAAATGACTGGGATTTTGCGATAAAAGAGAAGAGGGAAGCCGAATTTATTGCAATACTGGCCGGTGATGAGCTGATCGCTTTCGGAAGAGTGTCTGAAAGCAAAGGGAAAGCATTACTTGGTGTCGGACTCAAACCCTCCTGGTGCGGAAAAGGAAGCGGATCCGATGTAATGAAAATATTGATTGAGGAAGCCCGGGAAAGGCTGCCCGGCCGGGTAATCGCACTGGAAGTCAGGAGCTTTAACATACGGGCAATCTGCAGTTACCAGAAAGCCGGCTTTGAAGAGAAAGACAAATATAGAAAAGATACCGCAATCGGCGAAGATGAGTTTGTGTACATGGAGTATTCGGGAAATTGACAGATCTCGATAGACAAGCAAGACCGGATATTTTTATTCTAGTAATCCAACCTCATAATATGTTCGCTGCCAAATACCTGCCCGTTAAAAACGAAACCTGTGCCCTGGTACAATTTAACAGCGCTGGTACTTTCTTTATGTACTCCAAGGAAAAATTTATTGTGTGTTTTGTCTTTTCCTATAATTTCCAGAAGTAACCGAAGAGCTGCTTTGCCATATCCTTTTGACTGCGAATTTTGGTCGATCATCATACGATAAATCCAGTATTCCCCATCATCTTCATCAATACAGTACATTATAAATCCTAGCATTGAATCATTGTCGTACACTGCAAGCGGTATACATTCCGGCTGAATTTTGGATTGCGCTATGGAAACAGCTTTGGAAGTCACAAAATCAATCTGGTCATCCGAAACAGAAAGTTCAATGCAGTCCCAAAAATTATCTTTTGTTATTTCTTTGAAATTAATTATACCAATTACCAGCCTTTAAATATATTTTCCTTGCATCCAACGGGCGCTTTGCAGTGAGCTGACCTGTTACTAGAGCGACCTTACGCAGGCGTAAGCCGAGGACATGGGAGCGAGAGTAATAGGTCAGCTCACCAGTGGAACAATATTTCCTTGCACCCGCAGGGTGCTTATTTATGGAAGAATCATATCTGTCGAGCGACCTTACGCAGGGCGAAGCCCGAGGACATGGGAGCGAAACAGATATGATTCTTCCGTTCAGCTTACTCCGTCATATGCCCCGTCCGGATATTTGGCCGAAGGATTCCATAATACCCATTCCGTATAGCCTGCATCATGCACAGCTTTGATCTGTGCATTGATCTGTTCATAGCCGTATGTAATGTAATTGCCCGCACCGATATAACTGGCAGTGAATGCCTGCAGATAAGGACGCACGGTTGCGAAGCCGGGAGCGGAGGCATCTTTTTTGCCCATTGTAAGGGCGTTTAACAGGACATCATATGGATAGTAGTCCGGCTTATCAAAGTTCTTGCCGTTAAGAATTGTGTTGAGTGCGTAATGGGACGGATAAAGCATCGGGCACAGGCTGTCAACCCCGGTAAGTCCTACTGTTGTCCAGTCCTGACCAAGGCTTGCACCGTCGCTTGCGCTCGAAAGGATGATTCCGAATACGTCGGCACTGAAAGGTATGCCGTACTCATCAGAAATGCGGATTCTTGCTGTCTGCAGGAATCGGTTTATCACCTCTACCTTGGTAGGCGTAGTCGCCGGATCGCCGAAATAAGGTTTTTCACCGGTGGTTGTCCCGCCAGTCGGGAAGCGTATGTAATCAAATTGGATTTCATCAATCCCGGCCGTTACTGCTTCAAGCGCCAGGTCGATGATATAGTCCCAGGTCCGTGTATCATAGGGATTGGCGAAGGGGTTCTTGCCTTCATTTTTGAAATACAGGATATTGCCTGAAGCGTCTTTGATAACGTAATCAGGTTTTTGCTTCGCGAATTCAGGATCTTTGAAACATACGATTCTTCCGATGACCTTTATGTTGTTGTCATGGCATTTTTTTATAACATCGGCAAGATTGTAATAACTTTTCACGACGCCAAGCTCAATGGCCAGCGGATTGGTGCTGTTGAACATGACACCGTTGGACTCTTTTAAATCTATTACAAATGCATTGATTTCGGAATTTTTGGCAAGTGCGATGCTTTTATCAAGATTTGCGGCTGCACCAAGATAAATGGCATGAATCTCATTATGGACGACCGGTACAACGCTTTCCGCAACAGGCAGAGGCCCGAAGAAGCTGTCTACAACGGCGGCCTGCTGCAGGATCTCGGTTACGGTAGGTACAGCAGCTGTCGGCGAGGGGGGGGCGGCGGAGGATGCGGCAGTTGCTGCAGTAGAGGTAAGGGTCGAGACAGCTCCTGATGAAGCTGCAGTTACGGCGGTGGTTGTCTTTGTTGTGTCTGTGCCTGAGGAGAAGGCTCTTCCGATTAAAAATATGGACAATCCAATGATAATGAAAATCATAACCAGAATAAAAAGACGCAGGAAAAGTATGATCTTGCGCTTTCTCATTCTGGCATGTCTGTTGTGCAGCGAAGGCGGGTTCGGATAATTGTCCGAATGTCTCATATCAAGTCCCCCCAGAGGATGAAACCGCCTTAGGACAGGCGGCTTTTGCAGTCTGCAAAGTTTTTATAATTATAGCTGAAAAAGAAATGAAGAACAAGCGTTTGCCTTTTGCGCAGTATATTGTGCGATAACATTGTTCACACTTATGCTGCGTGCTACAATAATAATACAACATTATCCAAATGTAATGACAAAGGAAAGGCGGCTGAATATGCTGGTACGAAATTGTTCCGGGGGCATTGTGTTTTTCGAGGACTCAGTTCTCCTGATGTGCAACGAAAAATGCGAATGGTGTTTTCCTAAAGGTGTAATACGATCCGTGGAAAAGCCTGAAGACGTTGCCATCGGACGGGTTTACGCGGAAGCCGGCATTCACGCGGCTATTTTATCACCTGCAGGACGAACCAATTATGAGTTCTATTCCGTTTCCCGGCAAAAACCGGTCTGCAACAAAATCATCTGGTATGTAATGAAAGCTTTGGACACGCACGTTATGCCAAGTGCTTCCGAACACTTTACGGACGGATGCTTTGTTCCGATTAAAGAGGCGCTTGAGAAGGTAACATATAGTCAGGATAAATCACTTCTGATGCTGGCATATCAGAGATACAAGGAGTTAGTTTGATTGCTTAGAGAAGAATGGTACACGCTTTCGAAGGCTGCCCATGTTTCGATTGAAGAGAAAAAATCTATTTTTATTGCTGATGCTGCACCTGTTTCTTCAGCGAAGGAAGCGGAGAATTTTCTATCGGACGTGAAGAAAAAGTACCCGGATGCAAGACATCATGTATTTGCCTGGCGAACCGGCGGAAGTGAAATCCTTCAGCGTTACAGCGACGACGGTGAGCCGTCCGGGACTGCAGGCCTCCCTGTTCTGGATGTTCTTCGAAAGAACAATATTGACGATGCGATACTTGTTGTGACCCGATACTTCGGCGGCGTTCTCCTGGGAACCGGGGGTCTCGTGAGGGCATACGGGAGAGCAGCTTTTCTGGCGCTCACAGAGGCGGAACCGACGGTATGCCGCATTTGTGAACTGTATCATGTTATGATAAGCTATTCTCATCTTGAACGCCTTCGATTTGCTTTGCAGAAAGCAGGATATATCGTCGAAGAACCCGAGTTTGGTATGGATCCGGTTTTGCCGGTGTGCTGTCAGGTCGGACAGAAGGATGCACTGATGCATATCTGTATGGATATGACGGCCGGTCAGGCTGTTTTTGAATATGTAGGTGACAAAACAGTATCAATGGGAAGGGTGGGTGATTTGTCTTTTGAGTAATCAACCGGTTGAAGAACGTTCCGATTATTCTTTTGGAAAGACTCCTTCTCCTCAGATTCGCCAGCTCGACCACAGCACGTGGTGGGCCGCCTTTATGAGCCTGGTCGGTACGATGCCCCGGAAGGCAGAAGCTTCCCGGTTGTCGGATGACCCGATACATGTGGTTCACGGACAGTATTTTTCTGTCAGGGACTGTGCGATGCGGGCAATTGATGCTGCATATGCAGAGAATCTGCCGCACGTCGCACGTGACTATGAAGAGCAGGCCAGGCAGCTTGTTTTTTCATACGATAAAAGAGTGTATATAAGAGTGAGCAGGATCTTTGACAAACAGCGCATGAAGTACCTTGTTATCTGTACCGCCTGTATGGTTTTGGGCGCCTTTCTGGCATTTTTATATTCCATCGGGGAGAAGAAGTCGCCGGGACTCATGGTACTGATCGTGATAACGATCCTTTTTGCTGCCGCAAGTGCTGTTATGGCTTCCCTGACTACATGGCGCAAAAGAAAAATTCTGAACCGCCCGTCTTACCATGAACCCCAAAACAGCTCAGGGGATTCAGGAATCAAAACAGAATTGTAAATTATACAATTCTTACCCGGATTTACCGCAATCCTGCCCAAAATATGACCTTGACTCGTGGTAAAACAAAGATAGACAGATTCAGGCCCGTCACACAATAGGAAACAGTCAATCACAAAACATGCTCGATAATGAGAGGAGTAGCTGACATATGGATACATTTACAAACGGCATTCAACCACCGGTTCAGTTAATGGAACCGGTCAACGCAAAGGTCAAATCCGGCCTTTTCGGAATATTACACAACAAAAAGGGTGCCTGGAAAACCAGCTCCATTGTACTTACGATTATTGGGGCCACCCTAATAGCTGCCCTTATCATTGGATCAGCCAGTCTTATGTTTGTCTTTTTCCGGTATGTTCGTCCGTCGGATAAATCAGTAGTGACAACACAGACAACAGCAGCAATCGATAAAGATACCACGGCCACAACCGTTGCAGGGAATAATGCCGCCACGGACTCATCCGGCAAAATTTTCAGTATTGCCGATGCTGCAACGCTTCCTGATTCGGGCAGTAAAAAAGCATTGACCACTACAGAAATTGCCAGCAAGGTCGGACCTGCTACAGTCTCTATTCTTGCAGAAGTATCCTATGGAAGTATCAATGGAACACAGCAGTTAGCCGAAGCTTCCGGGTCTGGCTTTATCGTATCGGCTGACGGTTACATTGTTACCAATAACCATGTTATTGAAGGGGCAACCACCGCCAAGGTAATTGTACCCGGCGAGAAAACTCCGATTGATGCTGTCATTGTTGGGACAGATGCCACCACCGATATTGCTGTTCTCAAAATTGACCGGACGAATCTTCCCTTTGTGACTCTCGGGGATTCGGATTCACTTCAGGTCGGTGAACTGGCTGTTGCGATCGGTAATCCGTTTGGGGAGCTGGCCGGATCGGTTACAGTAGGCGTTATCAGCGCACTGGATCGTGAAGTAAGTATCAGTAATACCAAATATAATCTGCTTCAGACAGATGCGGCGATCAATGCCGGCAACTCAGGCGGGCCGCTTGTGAACTCCTATGGAGAAGTTGTTGGAGTAACCAATGCAAAAGTTTCTGAAGGCGAGGGCATTGGATTTGCTATTCCGATTAATGATGTAAAGACAGTAATTGAAGATCTGATCAATAACGGGTTTGTAACGGGACGTCCCGTACTCGGGATTGGCGTAGTAACAGTCGATCAGGCAACAGCTGATCAGTATGGCTGGCCGTTAGGCGCATATATCCGCCAGATTGATGCAAACAGTGCCGCTGAAAAAGCCGGGCTGCAGGTCGGTGACATTATAACCAAAATTGATGGAACGGATATCACAACAACAGAACAGGTAATTGAGATCAAAAATTCCCATAAAGTCGGTGACACAATCACTATCACAGTTGTTAGAAATGGTGGTACACTGGATATAGCACTTACATTACAGGAGGGTTCCGCCAAATGAGTTCTTCCAATAAGTCCGGTTTTATCAGAGTAATGGCAATCATACTTGCCTTAATTATGTTCGGTTCTGTTATCAGCGGTTTGTTTTTTGCTTTAGCTGCCGGATTCTAAGACCGGACTGAAGATCAGGCCCGCAGACTGCATTGCCGTCAGGCCGTACAAATTAATAAATACCAAATAGTAAAACAGCAGCAGATGGAAGAAAAATCTTCCGCCTGCTGCTGTTTGCATTTTTGAAAAAATATTACATGATACGGTGCATAAACGGGGAAGGGAATGAAGACCGGAGGAAGCCGGGTTATTCCTGCTGATTCCTGACCAGAACCTTCCATGTGCCGTGATCCCATTGAAGGTGAAACAGTGATGTCTGGTCGACTTCCTGGCCCGTACGCAAAGTGGATAGTTCGCGCCCGTCGCAGAGCATGATAATCGCCTGCAGTAATATGCAGTGTGTCACGCCAAGGATCGGACCGGTATTATCCGGAAGTGACTCGAGATCTTTCAGGAAAGCTTGTGCACGTGCGACGACTTCAACAAAGGATTCACCCTCTGCCGGCGGTATGTACAGGTCCGGCCTGTTACGAAACCGGTAAAAGACTTCCGGATAATTGATCTTTGCGTCGGCAGCAGACATTCCTTCCCAGCTTCCAAGATCCATTTCAGCAAGGGAGTTCTCAATTACAAGGGGAACGGATCGTTCTCCGATTAACAGGAGCGCTGTATGAAGTGCTCGCGGCATTGGGCTTGTATAACACTTCGAGAAGGGGATTTCCCGGATTTTATCGCGAAGATTTAATGCACCCCGGATACCATCCTCTGTCAGCGGGGAATTCAGTCGCCCCTGCATACGCACTTCAACATTCCAGACAGTCTGGCCATGCCGGGTCAGGTATAAATCAATCATGTATGAATCTGCCTTTCTATGGCACTTTATCAATGAAATGCCGCCGCAGGAGTGCATCCTTAAGGTATTTCCATTACGGGACGTCTTTTATGTACTGGAGGCCGTCATCATTGAACGAATACGGGTAATCCGTCTGACGTTCAAGAAGGAAAGCCTGATAATTATCCATTCGAATATAGCTGTTGACCCGGTCAAACCACTCCGGGTTCGGCGAGGCTCCGACATAGTACGCGATAATGATTTGTGTGTCTGTTTCAATCATTGTTTTGTCCCCGGCGACCCGTGCCGGATCAAAAATCCAGTTATCAAGGTTGCTGGCAAGCACACCCCTGTATGTGTCGGTTTTATGGGCGGCCTTTATCTTATCAGCGGCAATTTCGTCGGCATAGGTGGTTTCAAGCGACTGCATGGAAGATTCATCTGTGACAGAATCAAGAATCGTCTGTGCAAAAGGGAGGATCTCCGTATCTGGAATTCCCGCCTGTCCCGTGGCTGTATCTTCGCGGTTGATATAAAGGAAACGGATATCCCGCAATGGCTCCAGCTGGCGGATACGGGAAGAGAAACAAATCAGAATCGGAAAACCGTTGGTGTCGTCAAAAATAGTGCAGTCCCCGGGCAGCCTTGCAGGATCAAAAAGCCATGCGCGCCAATCAGGGTTATCAACATTTGTATACCGTACATTGGAAATCAGTGTGGAATCAGGCACAAGGATTTTGTCTTTAGCCTCTCCTGTGAAGAAGCCTGCGGCAACAGTCTCAAATTTAGTTTCATCATGTCCGATTCCGTCGATGATTTCCTGTGCGTGAAGATGGGCGGTAGCTTTAAAGCTGGCGTCCGTCTGCTCAAAGATGATGCGCAGAACACGGTATGATACCTGGTCATACTGGTTCGGGCTTGCTGCATAGGCCTCTTCGGCCTGTCCCGGCGTTGCTTTGAGTTCTTCGAGTTTGGCGCCGTTGGCATAATCCTCAGTGAAGTATTTTTTGGTCAGAATTTCAAGAATCTGATCTTTGGTAACGTATGAACCGAAATAGCCCTTTATATAGGTATCCAGACTAACTCCGATGTCGTTCGCTTTTCCGGATAGCCAGTCAATATATGCCTGGGCCCTTTGCTTTTGGGGTTCGGTTATCTGATAACCCTTACTGGTTGCATCATCATAAAGGAGCTTTGTCACCTGGATCTCGCGTGCAGCCATATCAAGGAAATATTCACGGTAAGAAGCAAAGTTATCTTCGCCGGGGCTGGACAGCATGGCGGCTGTGTTCGAATCGAAAATATTGATACCGTTTTCGATTAATACATAATGATACATGAAGCTGAATTCAGCATTGGAAATCGGCTCATTCTTAAGCGTCATCGGGCTTGCATACTGCTCTTTCAGATTTACTCCGTAATAGAGCGAACCTACCAGGACAATTATGGCCAGAATCACGAGGGAAATAATCACATACATCGGCTTAAGCCAATGCTTCTTTTTCTGCCTGGGCTCATAGACCGTACTGGTGCGGGATTTTTTATGTGTGCCGGCGGAATAGGACCCGGTATCGAGATAGTCATCCTCAGAGGGATCATTGCTGGAAACCATCATTTCGTGACTGTGCGAATGAGTGCTCAGATCAAGATCTACCGGGAGGTCATCAGCCGGATAATCCTCGACAGCCTGATTGTCCTCATTGGTCTGCATCTCGAACTGGTCCTTCTGTTCTTCCTGCTGCGGCTTGTGATCCTGACGGGAAAGCGAAGTCTCAGTCTGGCTCGATTCCGGCTGCGGAAGCGGCGGTATACGAATATCTGAATCCTGATCCGAAAAATTATGTTTCTTTTTCATTTAATACCTTTCTTAACTTGCTTCTCTCAAGACTCTGATAGATAATCATCGTCGGAGGGAATAATAAGGGTGAGCGCACGGGGAATACACTCGACTACGATTGGAAGCAAGTCGCCTTCTTCTCCGTCGAGATCAAGCCGTATCTCATCCGTACCTTTAGTGGACAAAGAAAGTCGATCCGTCTGAAAATATGTAACGTTATCATTGCTCAGGTGATCGCCGATCAAAAACTTCCCCAGCAACGGCAAAAGACCGCCGATTTCAAGCTTTGACACGATAAGAACATCCAAAAGACCGTCGTTGAGTTCTGCATAAGGCATTAGCTTCCTGATGCCGCCCACATTCATGGAGTTGGCAACTACAAAGAGCAGCGCTTCATCATCAAATAAATCTTCCTTCGACTCAATTGTCAGCTGCAGACCCTTGAGAATATTGGCAGGAATATCTTTGGCACCTTCCAGCCAATAAGCCATTCTGCCAAGGGATGTCTTGCTTTCAGAGGGAACTTTGTAGGCTATATCTGTCAATAGTCCGCCTGCGGCAACGTTGAGAAAATACCTGCTGCCTGCCTTACCGACGTCTATCTGCATTTTGTTGAATTCTATAAGCATACGCGAGTAGGAATACGGGTCGGCAGGAATATCAAGGGACGTCGCAAAATCATTGACGGTACCGGCGGGAAGAATAGCCAGGGGTGTATTCGTGCCGCTTTGCATCAGCCCGTTTACAACTTCATTGACTGTACCGTCTCCGCCGACAGCCATGACAAGATCATATTCACCCGGCTTCATTTCAGCAGCATAGTTCTGTGCATCGTCCTTGGCTCTGGTATAGCAGAAATCAGCGCGATACAGAGCCTTGGCTTCGACGAGATATCCGACGATATCATTTACAGTCTGGCTGATCGTTTGGCGGCCTGAGGATGGATTAATGATTATTTTAATCTTAAGTTCCATTTTGTATTTGTTCCGCGCTCTCTTTGAATTTTGTTATTTCTGCCATAGACTTAAATTTTAGCACAAAACAGGCATAATAAAAACGGTAATCGCTTGGCCGTGGCACAGATTGCGATTACCGTTTAATTACTGATGCATAACGGAGCAGGGAAGAACCCGTTTATCTTTTGAATTCGCCGTGCTTGACACGGTCACGAACTTCAGCACGTTTGGCATCATTGAACCGGTCAATTGTACCGACCAGATATCCGGTGATGCGGCGGATGCGTTCGAATCCGAGGCCTTCTTCACCTTCGTATTCGCTTCTTCCGCAGCACGGGCAATGATCCCCGATAATACCGTTGTATCCGCAAACCGGATCCCTGTCGATCGGATGGTTGATGGAACCGTATCCGATACCCTGCTCGCCCATGAAGCGGATGACTTTTTTGAAGGCTTCCAAATTGGAAGCTGTATCCCCGTCCATTTCCACATAGGAAATATGACCGGCATTTGTCAGCGCGTGATAAGGTGCTTCGAGACGGATTTTGTCATATATGGATGTGTTGAAATATACCGGAATATGAAAGCTGTTGGTGTAATATTCCTTGTCCGTAATACCGGGCAGTTTGCCGAAACGATTGCGGTCAAGACGGACAAAGCGGCCGGAAAGACCTTCAGCAGGGGTTGCAAGAAGGGTATAGTTGAGCTTTGTCTCCTCTGCCTTTTGGTCACAGAATGCACGCATGTGCGTAATGATTTCGATGCCGAGCTTCTGCGATTCTTCGCTTTCCCCGTGGTGTTTGCCTGTCAGTCCGATGAGCGTTTCCGCCAGGCCGATGAACCCGATCGAAAGGGAACCATGCTTGATTACTTCGTCGATAGCTTCCCTCGGTCCCAGTTTCTCGGAGTCAATCCAGCAATGTTCGCCCATAAGGAAAGGGAAGTTGAATACATGTTTTCTTGCCTGAACCAGCATGCGCTCATACAGCTGATCTGCCACCGTTGCCATTCTTTCGTCGAGCATCTCATAAAATTTATCAATGCTGCCGTTTGAAAGAATGCCGAGCCTGGGGAGGTTGATGGATGAAAAGGACAGGTTGCCCCTTCCGAATACAACTTCGCGTGAAGGATCGTAAACATTTCCGATTACGCGGGTACGGCATCCCATGTAGGCAATCTCTGTCTCAGGATGACCTTCTTTGTAATACTGCATGTTGAAAGGGGCGTCCTGGAATGAAAAATTGGGAAAAAGCCTCTTTGCAGAGCATTCGCAGGCCAATTCAAAAAGATCATAGTTCGGGTCACCCGGTTCAAAATTGACGCCTTTCCGGCAGCGGAAAATCTGAATGGGGAAGATGGGGGTCTCACCATTGCCAAGGCCCTGCTCCGTCGCGATCAGAAGATTGCGGATTACCATACGGGCTTCAGGGGATGTATCTGTTCCGTAGTTAATGGAAGAGAAGGGCACCTGGGCGCCCGCACGGCTGTGAAGGGTGTTGAAGTTGTGGACGAGTGCCTCCATTGCCTGGAAAGTAGCGCGGTTGGTCTGGATTTTGGCGTGCTTTCTTGTGTAAGCGATAATGTGGTCCGATTCACTGTCGGAAAGGGATGAAAGCTCCGGAAAAAGCTCTTTGAGTTCAGACACGACATCTGCGTCAAAGGCAGGTGATTCGGCAAGCTCGGGCTTTATGTCGGTGTTTTTCTCCAGCTTTGCAATAATTGCTTTGATTTTAGGCTCGCCGACTTCGGAAGGGACGCCGGCGAGAAGCTCAAGCGCTTCAGCTAATGCTAACTGATATTCTTTACTGTATGTACAGCGCACGCCCTCTGCCATGACATTGTCAAAGTTCGGAAGGGATTGGCCGCCGTGCATGTCGTTCTGGTTGGACTGAATGGCAATACAGGCCAGGGCGGAATAACTTCTTATATCTTTAGGCTTTCTCAAATGACCGTGTCCTGTATTGAATCCGCCTTCAAAAAGCTGGAGCAGGTCAATCTGGCAGCAGGTCATTGTCAGCGAATAGAAATCAAGGTCATGGATATGAATATCGCCTGCTTCATGCAGCTTGGCGTGTTCCGGCTTAAGCATATAAGATTTGTAATACGCCTTGGCGCTCTCCGAACCAAAACGGAGCATGGAGCCCATAGCCGTATCACCGTCTATATTTGCGTTTTCACGCTTCAGGTCACTGTTCTTGGATTCGGAATTCACAATGTCATCAAGAGTTTTCATAAGGCGCGTGTTCTTCTCGCGGACACGTGAGCGCTCGGCACGATATAGAATATATGCCTTGGCTGTTTCCGGACAGCCCTCCTCCATGAGGACATGTTCCACCATATCCTGGATTTCTTCGATTTTGGGAATCGCAATGCCCTGCAATTCCAGATATTCTCCTGAGCGGACGGCAAGATCAAGGGAAAGTTCGTCGATATTGCCGTTTGCCTCTCCTGTTACTTCAAAAGCCTTATGGATTGCGATTGAAATCTTATCAATATTAAAGGGAACCTGTCGACCGTCTCTTTTTAATACTCTTGCTATCATTTGCATTCCTCCTTACTCCGCGCGAACACCCCGTCCGCTGGAGGTATCTATATTTAACCCCTATGTTGTGGTGAAATCAAGGGGATGATACAAGATATTGTGTTTCTTTCTTATTACATTTTTCGGGACAACTTAGGGTTCCCGGTTGAAAACAAGCCGGAAACGTACCTGTGCCTAGAAAAAAAGGCGATTTGCCGGAACATGCGGGTGGTTCCGGGCAATAAATAATTGCCTGATTTTAACCTAACGCACATATCAAAGAATATGATAAAATACCTAACAGGCGCAGAAAAGCACCAATTATTAGAATTCCGCCGGCGAGGGTCAAATATGACATCACAAAAATGGTCCCAAATCCAACCAGCACAAAAGAGGACAGCATTCTATCTGTCCCTTTCTTTTTTGATACCCTACCTGATCATGACTTCAGCATTTATTGTGCAGGGAGTGCATCCGTTCGGTTCACATATGATACTTACCGTTGACTTATATCATCAATATGCACCGTTTGTTGCCGAGCTCAGAGATAAAATCCTTCACGGTCAAAGCCTGTGGTATTCCTGGAATATCGGGCTGGGTACAAATTTCTGGGCGATTTTTGCCAACTACGCGGCAAGTCCGCTGAATTTCATTTTGCTGCTGTTTCCCCAGAAGTTCCTGTCAGACGGCATAGCATTAGTGGTCTGCATCAGGGCCGGCCTGACCGGCCTCTTTTTCGCACTTATGCTGCGGGACATCGACGGACGGCGCGAAGACCTGTTTCTCAGCTGCTTTGCAGGTTTCTACGCACTCTGCGGATGGATTCTAGCTTATTTCTGGAACATTATGTGGTTTGATGCTGTCATGCTTCTTCCGCTTATTGTACTTGGCCTTCGCTATCTGATGCGTGACAAAAAACCGCTCCTTTACTGTGTCAGCCTTTTTCTATGTGTCTGGTCCAATTACTACGCTGCCTATTTCGTATGCTTTTTCATGATCCTGTATGCACCGGTCTGCTATATGTCGGTTTTCAGACGTGCTTCCCTTAGAAACGCCTGGTCCTCCATCTGGCGCTTTGCAGTATATTCAGTTCTTGCCGGCGGTATGTCAGCTATACTTGTATATCCGACATGGCTGGCACTCAAGCAGTCTTCAGCGACAGGCGACAGTTTTCCCAGGGACTATGCCCTGACCCAGAACATCTTTGACTTTCTGGGCCGGTTCTTTTTAACAAGCAAGCCGAACATACGTGACGGTATGGCTAATGTATACTGCGGTGTCCTCATACTGCTGTTTATACCCATGTATTTCCTGTGTTCAAGGATTCGCCTGCGTGAAAAGATCGGGTATGGTTTGCTTATGCTGTTTTTGTATTTCAGTTTTGCCAGCAAGATCTTGAATTTTATCTGGCACGGCTTTCATTTTCCCAACCAGATTCCTTACCGTGAGGCATTTCTCATGTCCTTTATCCTGGTTATCATGGCGTATAAGGTACTAAGGAACCTGAAGACCTTTACAGTCAATGAAATAACAATCTCGGTCGCAGCAGTTCTCGGGTATCTGGTGCTATATGAGAAATTCGGCGGTGATAAGAAGGAATGGATGCTTGCAATCGGCCTGACAGCCGGATTTGTAATTGCATACGGCATCGTGTTCCGCATTATTATTCTGCAGCAAAAGAGTATCCGCACCCAAAAACGGCTTCTTGCAGGTGTTATCCTGGTTGAACTTATTATAGCGACACAGGTGACAGTCGGTATGGTTTCAATGAACGAGAGCTTTACCGGATGGGACTTCTACGGCAAAAAAAGCAACGAGGTGACAAGCTTCATTGAAGCGAAGGAGAAGGCCGGGGATGCCGGACCTTTTATCCGCGCCGAGATGTATCCTGCTTTTATCAGCAATGAGACGGCTCTCTATCATGTGAAGGGGATGTCTGTTTTTTCCTCAACGGCGGATGAAAGCTTTGTTGTTTTCATGAAGAGCCTAGGATTCCATAATAACGGGATTAACGGAGTCAGGAATTTCGGCCTCACAAAAGTCACCGCTTCCCTTTTTGGAATCAATTATCTTATAGATGTGAACGGGGATTCGCCCGTACCGACCGGTTTTACCGCTGTCCCGGATACGGGGGATCTGACTGTAACGGAGAACGCGGATGCACTGCCGGTCGGATATATGGTGTCGCCGGATGTACTCAGCTTCGCGACCATGAACAGGAACAACCCGTTTGCGACAAGCAACAGCTTTGTGGAGTCGCTTGGTGCGGAGGCTGTTTACAGTCCCGAGGTTCTTCTTGACAAGGAACTTATCAATGCTTCGCTTTCGAGCGGCAATGCCGAGAACGGTTATGCATACACAATCACCGCGGATAAAGCGAAGACAGTCATCAACATCAAACCGAACGCGCGTGTAACAGGATCACAGTTATATCTGTATGTTCAATCTACGGAAGCACCGTCTGTCACGGTATCGGGAACGAATCCGGATACCTCTGAAGCAAGTTCAAAGCAGCAGGAGACAAGGACAGGCCAGCTCATTGATCTGGGTACTTATGATCCGGCGATGGAACAGAATGTCCAGCTTTCCTGGGACAGTGCAAGCTCCGGACAGGTGACCATCCTGTGTTACAGCATCAACGATGAAGCATACCGGAATATGCTTGCCACTCTCGGACAGTCCGGGCTTACGGTTACATCCTACGACACAACACATCTCAACGGGACTGTTAATGCTGTTTCAGACGGCGTACTTCTTTTAACGGTTCCATTCGATAAGGGCTGGACGGCAAAAGTGGACGGTGAGAATGCCGCCATTTCCAGCATCGGGGATGCACTGATGGGCCTTAACCTGACTTCCGGAACACATGAGATTTCTATGTCCTATTCCCCCGAAGGTATAGGCCCGGGGTCCAAAATTTCATTGGCATCGCTCGTTCTGCTGATTCTGTTTTCCCTGATTCCATTTTCGCTGGAAATAAACCGGAGAATCAGGAAGGGCAGGGAGATACTTGCACAGGAAGCAAATCTGCCGGACGGAACAGTCGCGGCGGCAGAAGGGAATCTTCCGGACGGGACATCCGCGGCAGACGAATATAATCAGCCCACTATCGAAAGTCATATGGATTTGCGGATTCAGGATGATTCTGCGAGTCACACGACCGGGGAATCTCTGCCCGGGGAAAAGAACTTATGAAGGATTCATACAAAAAGCTTCTTCGCACGGAAATTAAAGGAATCCCGCATGAGTATCAGTGGGCAGCATTTCTGCTGCCTGTTTTTCTGCTGATTGTTGCGTTTGCTTCATGGAAAGTACATCCGCTCGGTGAGACTTCCCTGCTTACATGCGACCTTTTTCATCAGTACGCCCCGATCCTGGCGGAAATCCGCAGTAAAATATTATCAGGGGACAGTCTGTTCTATACATGGAATATGGGATCGGGAACCAACTTCTGGCCGATCTTAAGTTACAACGGTGCAAGTCCGCTGAACATTATCCTGCTGCTTTTCCCGCAGGCCTATTTATCTGATGGAATTACGCTGCTGATACTTATAAGGACAGGACTTTCCGGGTTGTTTTTCTCTCTTCTGATATATAGGAAGGATGGACGTGAAGGAGCAGCAACGCTTGCATTATCCACGGCTTATGCCTTGAGCGGATACGTACTTGCGTATTTCTGGGCTCTGATGTGGATGGATGCCGTGATGCTTCTGCCGCTCGTTGTCCTTGGTTTATGGAAGATTTTTACAGGTGAAAAGCCGCGCTTATATGTAGCCGCACTTTTTCTCCTTATCTTTTCCAATTTTTACTTCGGTTTTTTTGCATGCTTTTTCCTTTTGCTTTTTGCACCGGTTCTATATATGGAGGCCCGTCAAAAAAGCGTCTTTGCCATTCGTCCTTTACCGGCTGTGCTGCGTTTTACGGGTTATTCAATCCTTTCCGCAGGGATGACAGCCGTTCTGCTTCTTCCAACTGTTATCGCACTCAGAACAACAGCGGCAGCGGCGGACTCACTATCCCTGACGCCGGACCTGTCCTTTACTTTCTTTGACTTTCTGTCACGGTTTCTTCTGCACGCGGACCCGGTTATTCGTGAAGGCCTTCCAAACGTGTACTGCAGTGTTGCGATTCTACTGCTGATTCTTCTGTATGCGATGTGCCGGACAATTTCCTTTTCCCTTCGTGCGGTCAATCTGGGGCTGGCATTTCTCCTTTATATCTCCATGGACAGTCAGGTCCTCAATTTTTTCTGGCACGGCATGCATTACACGAACCAGATTCCATACAGGCAGGCATTTCTTATGTGCTTTCTGCTTCTTTATATGGCAAATCAGGTTATACAGCATATGGATGGCCTTTCAAGAAGTAAGGTATGCTATGCAGGGGCAGCCGTCCTCATCTATCTGTTTCTTCTGGACCGCTCCCAGTCAGCCGAAACCCAGAAGAATTACTGGCTGATCTATGGATCCGCTGCATTTGTTATTGCGTACATGGTGATTCTGTCGGGCTTTTTTACTTCCGAAAAGGGAAGGAAATGGGCGCAGAAAGCGTTTCTGTATGCGATTATTCTTGAATTGTTTTTTGCCTCCGAATTCGCTGTGGCTAATCTTGAAAAGACGGAACATCTATCCTACGCTCCGGCCTACGGTCAATTTCAGGAAGAGATTGCCAAAGATCTCGCAGCGGCGGACGGCGGACAGTTTTCACGGACAATTCTCCTGCCTGCCCTCACAGGCAACGACGGCGCCCTGTATCATGTGAAGACGACCTCGATTTTTGCATCAACGACTTCCGAAAAGTATGTTCAGTTCATGGCCAGCCTGGGATTTGCGAACAATCAGAAATATGAAGTAAATGCCGAGGGTCTTACCGAAGTGTCGGCACGGCTGCTGGGAATCCGGAATACCGTGCAGTTCACCGGAGGGCAGCCGGTCCTCCAGAAAATCACAGCGGCAGGTACGTCTGCGTTGACCGCTGCCGTCCTGGGCGCTTCTGCAGGTGACCCGGCAAAGACGAATGTAATGTATTCCGGCTATAATATTACCAGTGACGATAGTGTGCTGCCCCTCGGATTCTTCGTGCCTTCCGCAGGTATTCTTACCGAACTCAATTTCGGTCTTTCCCCGTTCGAACAGACCAACGCACTGTTCGAACGTATGGGTGTCCCGCCTGTATACGGGAAATCAACACTCACACTCATATCGTCAAGCAACATTGTACAGACGCAGGATGCGGACAATTATCTGATTCAGGTATCCGGGCAGACATCCAGCATATCGTTGAACTCGGATATTGTCTCAGGTGAAAAAGAGGTGCTGCTGTATCCGGGAACCAGGCAGGAACTTACAGTTCGTGTTTCCCGCATGAACAGAAGCACCGGGGCTAATACCGTTACGGTTCTGACACCGCTTCCCGGACAGATTATTGACTGCGGCAAATCGCCTGTCTCCGGCGAGGAGACGATGACGATCCAATTGGTCATCCCTGCTGCGGAGTCCGAAACATTCCCGATATACTGTTATTCGATTGACAGCGCAGCGCTGGATGCAGCAACAAAGACTCTGTCATCACAGCCCATGACTGTCACTTCCTTTGATACAACCCGCATAGCCGGATCGGTCGATTTTGCAGAAGACGGATCTCTTTTCACTTCGATTCCGTATGATGCAGGGTGGTCAGTCAAAATTGACGGTGCAGCAGTGAAAACGCAGGCGGCATACGGGGCCCTTTTATCTGTGCCGGTAACAAAAGGATTCCATGAAATCAACTTTTCTTACCAGCCGCCGGGATTTATACCGGGACTTCTGATATCCTTGGTATTAATAGCGGATTTTATTCTTCTCAGCATAGCGAATCCCTTTTCCTTGATACTTAGTCGACGCAAGGGCAGGAAAGAATCAGCTCGAACAGAAGAGAAAGAGGAGTAATAGTGATCGAACGGAGTAGATATCCCTTTACCAGCATTGATCATCCCGCTACTTCCTATATTGTGATTGACCTGGAGTGGAATCAGCCGATTCCCTGGATTAAGACAAATGTAGACCCTAAGGATCTTCCCGGGGAGATAATTGAAATCGGTGCAGTCAAACTCAGCCTGACACAAGACGGATATGAGCTCTCCAAGCCGTTTCATGTAATGATCCGGCCGGTTTGCTATACAGTTATGAACAAAAATGTCTCGCGGGTAACTAATAAGATTTCTTCGGATCTTCGATTCGGACTTTCTTTTTCCGATGCATATGACGCTTTCCGGCAATGGTGCGGTAAGGATTTCATTCTCTGCGGATGGGGCAATTCCGATTTGTCCATTCTCAAAGCCAATCTGCGCTATCATAACTGGAAGGTCGATCTGAATACGCTCTTTCTGGATGTACAGCCCCTGTTTGCAAGGGTTGCGGAGGGGATGACACATCAGAGAAGCGTAGAATATGCAGTCGACTTTTTGCACATACCCAAAAAAGATGATTTTCATTCCGCTCACCGGGATGCAGAATATACGGGACTGATCCTTATGGAATTGTTTCGTCAGCTGGACAGCATCCGGTCTTCCAGCTCCGTGCAGTCTTCCGGCTATTCAAAAGTTCCGGATACTGCCGGTATTCCGGATGATTTGCATGCCCCGGATACTGCCGTCAGGGAAAAATCCGCGCAGGACCTCCTGCTGCATGAGATGAAAACGCTGCGTCTGATGGCATATCTCCAAAACCCGGATCTTCATGCGGAGATCAGCAAAAGAACAGGCCTGTTTGCAACATGGGAACAGTGTTTTGATGATTATTCAAAAGATCAGGAGCTTTGTCCCGCCTGCCAAATACCGCTTGCGTGTAATGTCGGATGGTTCCGCCTCAAGAAATCCGGCTTTTCACTCTGGTGCTGTGAAGAGCATCACATGGTGCTCGGCCGCATGCGCATGAAAAAAACACCCGATGGCAAGGTATATGCATCTGTTTCGGTTCGCCTTACTGATCCGGGAACAGCAAGGCTCGTGACCGACAGATATGATGAATACCTGATGTACGGAAACCAGGGGAAGCCAGTAATAATGGCATCTGCGGATATGGCAGATCCCGCCCTTATGACCCCAGATGAAGAAGAGCATCTGCCGCCTGATCTACGTCCCTGAAGAAACGCAGCGGTATGGACCATTTACTGCCATTCTTTCTGACGTCGGCCATCAGTTCCATTAAGAGTGCCAGACGGACATCGGAAGGCATGTTCTTCAGTCGATTCAGCGAGCCATTCCTGACCGCTGCCAATATACCGTCAGCATCAATTTTTTTGCGCTCGACTGCGTACTGTGCGCTCGCTTTTTCCTTGCACAAAGATAAAGCCATCAGAAATTCCTCCGCAGTGTATACGCGGTCCCGCGGCATCTCATATAGAATCGCAGCCTGCTCAAGGCCGGGTAGAACGCCATTTTCAAAATGTCCGAGCAGATTCTGGTAATCCTGAACAGGAAAGTAATAGTGGATACCGTCAAGATACCCGAAAGTCTTTCGGGTATCAAGTTATCCCAGTTCGAAATTCCTGGAAAGAACGGAGGGGGTCAGATCCAATGTGCCTCCGAGATCCAGACTGTTGCATATATGCGTTATTCGAAGACGGTCAGTTGTTATTGCGCGGTTTTTAACAGGACGCAGATCGATTGCAATGATATTTCGCAGTCCCCTTCTTCGGAGCATGTCAAATGGGAGGATGTCGCCAATACCTCCGTCGATATAGAGGTGATCATCGAGCTTTACGGGGCGAAGTCCGGGAAGGGCGGAACTTGCCATAATATATGAAAAAAAGAGATCCTGCGGAATATCCGACCGCCAGATCTTGAGGCTCGTCCGGTTTCGAAGGGAAAATGTGCAGAGACCAAAATCAATGGGCGATGAATAGACGAGGGGGAGGTCGATATACTGTGAGAGCAGATCGAAAAGGGGAGACTGATCAATTCCGCCGTGTGTAATCATCTCTTTGAGAATGATTCCCGCATGCTGGGGATCCATCAGGTTATCAGAAACAAGCTCGACATTTTCAGGCAAACGGACACACTGGTCCATCCGCAGATTGTTCCACATGTCATATGCTTTCTGCAATTCACGCTGAACCATAAACGCGCCGTTAATGGCTCCTATAGAAGTGCCGGTCACCGCTTCGAATTCGATACCCAACTCGTCCAAAGCCTTCCAGGCGCCAATCTGATATATGCCTTTTGATCCGCCACCTGCCAAAGCTACAGCATACTTACCCATGCAAATCTCCTCGTAATTTCAACCTTGCTCCGTCAAGTTCCTTGAGTTAATCATACATTCACTATTATATCTATTAAATATAACAAGTTTACATATTCGACATAAGAATTAGATTGAAATGTCCGGGTATTTCTCTATAATCCTGTTATTTACATAGCAAAAAATCACCGTTGAACGCGTTTACGAGGATATTTCAAGATTTTGGTTATTTCATTCTGCTGCAAAATCCGGGTGAAATTTAGATCTGCAATTCAGGAAATGTGAAATAATTGTGAAACAAAGAGACGAATTCATATAAATTCAGAAATTAAGATGATATAATGTAAATGTATGAAAATAGGTTAGTTATATTCTGCCTTTCAAGTGCAGGGGTGAACACATGAAAAACAAAAACGGTTTTACTCTTATAGAAATGGTAGTGACCCTCGGCATTATTCTCATTTTGTCTGCGGTTCTTGTTATGGGTCTGCCGCAGTATATAACAAAAGCAAATACAGCCTCTGGCGCCGCTGAAGTTCATAAAAACAAGTATGATGCTGCAAAAGCAGAGGTTGATGCTTTGGGGGAGGTTGGGGGAGCTATTATAACAGTGACACCTACACCGACATCCACAGGTTCACCTACGGCTACACCGACACCTGCGGCAACACCAACGCCTACACCTACACCAACACCAACACCAACACCAACACCAACACCAACACCAACACCAACACCAA
>JBAWXZ010000003.1:0-287485 GCA_037143795.1 Eubacteriales bacterium
TGACGATGTTGCAAAGATCGCCGGTGACAACGATATGACAATATCGGACGTAATGGATCTGATCCAATAACAGGAGAACGCTTGTGAGACGATTGATTGCCTTGCTTTTATCCTCAGCATTGCTGGTTTTGTGTTCCGGCTGTAAGGCAGACACAGAACATACGGCGAGCTCCGCAGGACCGGGAACAGAGGTACAAACATCAAAACCTGCTGATGCGGAGCAGTCTTCCGGATCTTCCGATATGACGCAGACTTCCGAAACTGCTGATGTGATGAAGCTATCCGATTTCTACGGGAATTATGCATTTAAGGAAGTTTCCGTATTGTCCATGCTGTCCTCCTCAACAATCAATTATGCAAATGAGCAGAGATCAGGAAATACATATACCGTTACGGAGGACCTGTTCGAAATCCGCGGAAAGGACTTTACCTTTACCGTGGAAAAGCCGAAGTATGAAGCTTTCGGTATGCCCGGCGATAACGATATTATGAATCGGGACGGTAAGAATTTTGCGAAAGCCTATCTGATAGATGCCCAGTACAGAATCCTGAAGGAAAACGGTGATCCGGCATATTACAAAATCTACACATCATCGAAATACCCTGGTCGTATCTGGCTGGCAGACTACAATGACAACACGGCCGACGGGACTGAGATTCTCGTACAGAGCATAGATATGCTGGTGCGAAGCGCATTATATCCGCCGGATACAGCACAGATGAACAAGCACATCACCGGAAGCAAAGAGGGCGTCGATGCACTGTTTGAACTGATTGATGACAAAAAGCAGGATATGGACAGTATCAATTACGGATACGAATTCTCATATGATACGGTTTACAATATTACCCCGCCCGATGTCGCCGACGGGATGGATTGTCAGATATTTAAATGCAGCACATCCTGCCTTTCCATTCTGGTTTACAACGGCGGCATTTATGAATTGGGCATAAGTTTTGGAGGATATGGCGTCGTCGATATGCTTCTTTATGATTATACCGGAGATGGTGTTCCCGAGCTGCTCTATACCTATTCGTGGGGGTCGGGGATTCATCGCTCCTGTGCGGCGTACTTTGATTTCACAGTCAATATGTCTGTGCCATTGGATTACACGGCAGGGGAAAAGGAAATGATGCTGGTAGGCAACGAAAACGGCGGTATATCCCTGTACGAAGCCACCTTAACATGTGATTCCGACAAGACTTGTTTTACGGATTTTTCCCTGCACGCGGATGCATATCTGACCGAAGTTGAACGGATGTAATGTAATACTTCAATGATCTGAAAGAAAAAGATATTTGAAATACCTGCCCGAAAATCAAAGAAACCACCCGGAGGAATCTCTCCGGATGGTTCTTTTGCTTACTGCTTATTCCGAAATCAGTTTTGATTATTTGCCGGGATTCGGAACGACTCCGTCATCCAACACGATTTTCATACCGGCATCGCTGAACACATAATCCAGGAATGCTTTGGCAAGTGCATCCGTAGTACCGGCCTTTGTAATCATCACGAAGGGGCGCTGCAGAGTATATTCGCCGGATTTGACAGTTTCTTCTGAAGGAACAACACCGTCAAGCTTAACAGCTACAATGGTTGTGTCCACTGCGGAAAGCGATACATATCCGATTGCATTGGGGTTTGCGGACACGGCCTGCTTTACGTTGCCTGTGGAGTTCTGCTCTTCCGCATATACGGCAGCATCTTTGATCTTCATGAGTTCCTCGAAAGCACTTCTTGTTCCGGATGCGGCCTCGCGTCCGATACACTGGATTTTGGAGTCAACACCGCCGACATCTTTCCAGTTCGTGATTTCACCTTTGAAAATCTTAGTAATCTGATCGGTTGTGAGAGCAGTTACTCCTGAAGCGGAGTTAACAATAACGGCAATTCCGTCATATCCGATGATGTACTTGTCAAAAGTCGTGGGGTTTTCGGTATCCTTCAAATCCCTGGAGAGTAAGCCGATCTGTGCTGTTCCGTCAGTTACTGCTGTAGGGCCTTCGCCGGAGCCATTGCCGCCGACTGATACAGTTACATCCTTATTGGCTGCCATGAATGCTTCGGCCAGGGCTGTTGTAACATCAGCCATGGAAGTGGAGCCGGTAAGTGTAAGGGAACCTTTAAGGGCAGTTGCTTCTGTCGCCTTTGCTGTGGCTGCGGCTGCTGTGGTTGTCGTTGCGGCTGCGGCTGCAGTTGTGGTGGCTGCAGATGTTGCAGCGGCCGTTGCTCCGCATGCGGTAACACCTAATAGCATTGCTGATGTAAGTATTGTTGCAATAATCATTTTAATTTTCTTCGTCATCTCTTGTTCCTCCTCATGTTTGTAACCTCAGAATAACAGCCGGAAATTAGGTCAGGATTAGTCCGGGGTAAAATGCTGTAATTTCGAAGTTAGGGCAATGTAAATGATATTCAAAGCTTTTCGAAACAGCGAAGGTCAAAATAGCCTTCACCCGGATACGGAAATGCAATCACAGCTGTCGCTATTTTTATATGAATAATGTTAAAATAGAAAAATACTATGACAACGTCATAACGTTATTTTGCACTTTTTCTGCAAAGGCTATCATAGGGCATCAATTTGCTAAGGAAGATATAGGTGCATAGTGGGAAATTTTAACGGTATAATTTTAATTGTTGACGATAACCAGGACAGACTTATCTCAATGACGGCGCAGATTCAGAAGTCCTTTCCTGATTTTGCTGTACGAACGGCTTTGACATGGCAGCAATGCTTTCGGATTACATCAGAAGAGGAGATTGGTGTTATTTTTGCTGATATCGGCATGCAGGGGATAGACACGGCTTGTGTGTGCCGGAAGCTGAAAACAGAGATACGAACCCGCGATATTCCGGTGGTATTTATCACCGCAGCAGAAGATAAAGATCTCAGGATTCTTGCCCTGGAAAGCGGCGCCGATGGCTTTTTGTCCAAACCGGTTGATGACAGCGAATTGACCGCGCAGATCCGGACAATGCTTAATGTTAAAAGAATGTATACAAATCCCCGGGCTTTGCTGGATGTACTGAACAAAGAAAATGACACTCATAAAAAGAGGGAAGAATCTCTTCTCGAAGCCCAGAGGCTGGCCCATATAGGCAGTTTTGAGCATGATATGTATAGTAATCGAATTACATGGACAAAAGAGGGGCTGCGCATATACGGAGTCGAAAATGCACAGGATCTGGACACGCCGGATAAGGTCCATCAATATATTCATCCGGAAGACAGGGACTATGAACTTCAATGCATTGAGAAAGCTATGCTTAACAAGAATGAAGCGGAATTTAATTTTCGTATCAGTAGAAAAGATGGAGAAGTTCGTACTTTAAATATGCGCTTTACTCCAATATTTGATGCCGCCGGAAAGAATATTCGATGTATCGGTGCTATACAGGATGTTACTCAAAAAGAACAGCTGGCAAAAGAACTGACATATAATCACAATTTGGTGCAGTCACTTTTGGATAATACAACAGATGCCATATATATAAAGGACACATTCGGCCGGTATTTACTATTTAACGCTTCTGCTGAAAAAACCGTTGGCAAAACGGCTCAGGAAGTTCTTGGAAAGGACGATACCAACCTTTTTCCGATGGATGAAGCCATGACCGTTATGACTACGGATCGTGAAATAATGAAATCCAAAAAAACGAGTACAAATGTGGAATATGTGACCAACGCCTTGGGTGAGCACGTTGTATTTTCAAGTACCAAGGGACCAATATTGGATGAGAATCATGCTGTAATAGGACTGTTTGGGATCGCACGCGATATTACTGAACTTGAGAAGCGAGAGATTGCCTTGCGGGAAAGTGAAAGCAGATTGGTTGCGGCTCAGAAAATAGCGCACGTTGGCAACTGGGAATTAAGCAGTACCACAAAATCCATCTGGGCTTCCGAAGAAGCGTTTAACATTTATGGCATTGAATATTCTTCGTCATTTTTACCTTTAGCCGAGGTACAGAAATGTGTGCTGCCGCAATACCGGAAATTACTTGACGACAAGCTTATCGGCTTAATTGCCCGGAATGACAGATATAACATCGAATTCAAAATCAGAAAAGCTAATACAGGAGAAGAGAGATTTATATATTCCAATGCGGTGCTGCAGCTTGACAGTACAGGAAAAGATTACAAAGTTCTGGGGACGATTCAGGATATTACCGAAAGCAAAGAAATAGAAATTGCACTGGAGGAATCCAAAAAATATCTGGAGAGTCTGATTAATCATACCAATGCACTGATTATTGTCTGGGATGAGAATTTCGAAATCACACGGATCAATAGTGCTCTCGAAGAATTGATCGGGAGAACTGCTGAAGAGGTTCTCGGGAAAAGGCTTGATTTGCTTTTCCCGGCAAATCAGGCAGATACATCCATGGAACTCTTTAAAAATACAGATCAGGTAAATAAAGAGGATGCCCTGGAGGTTGAAATTATTCATAAAAATGGTTCGGTCCGCACGGTTTTATGGAATCTGGCAACCATATACAATCAGGATGACAAAACGCATTTTTCATCCATTGCACAGGGTCAGGATATTACGGAAAGAATTGAAGCTGAAAGAAACCTTCTTTATCAAAGTTATCACGACTATCTTACCGGACTTAACAACCGGAGGTTCTATGAAGAAGAGTTAAAAACAATCGATAATGAAAAGAACCTGCCGCTGAGCATCATTATGGGGGATGTTAATGGTATCAAACTTGTCAACGATTCATTTGGACAAACTATCGGCGATCAGCTTCTCATTAGAATTGCTGCCGTATTAACAAACGGATGCAGGGCAGGCGATATTATTTCCAGGATTGGAGGGGATGAATTTGTGATCATCCTTCCGCGAACCGATGCGATGGAGACGGAAAAGGTTATTAGCCGCATAAAGGAGCTGGCCGCGGCGGAAATGGTTGAATCGCTTCAGTTATCGATATCTTTCGGGTATGAGACAAAAACGGCAATCGATCAGAACATTCAGGGGATCATCAAAATCGCGGAAGACCATATGTACCGGCACAAACTTTTTGACAGCTCGAGTATGCGAAGTACGATGATCGACCTGATTATGAATACATTATATGAGAAAAACAACAGGGAAATGCTTCATTCGAAAAGAGTAAGTGAAATCTGTGAGGCCATAGCTGACAAATTGAATCTGGACAAGGATGATATCAATCAAATCAGAATAGCGGGACTTTTGCATGACATAGGCAAAATAGGAATTGATGAAAATATCCTGAACAGCACGCAAAAGCTTAGTGATCAGGAGTGGACGGAAATCAAAAAACACTCCGAAATCGGCTACAGGATATTATGCTCAGCCGTTGAATTTTCCGGTATTGCCCTGTTTGTACTGGATCATCATGAAAGATGGGATGGAAAAGGTTATCCCAAGGGACTCAAAGGCGAAGAGATCTCGTTTCCCGCAAGAATTATCGCCCTAGCAGATTCTTATGATGCAATGACAGCCGAGCGGACTTACAGGCCGGTTTTAGGGAAAAACCATGCGGTCGAGGAAATAAGGAGATGTGCCGGCACACAGTATGATCCCGAAATTGCAAGGGTATTCGTTGAAAAGGTATTGGGTGAAGTGTGGTAAACAGGATATTTAAGAGAGTGTACAACAGAAAATGTACTTCAGCAAGCATATTCAATATTGAAAAAAAAGAAAGAAGGATGCAAAATGAACCCGGAAAAAGTAATCTGCAAATGTAAAAATGTCAAAAAGAAAGATATCATTAAAGCTATGGAAAAAGGCGCAACATCCTACAAGGACATCAGGGATAAGACCGGCGCAGGCTCGAAATGCGGAAAATGTGAAAAGGACATCAAAAAATTTATCAAGAAACAAAAAGAGAAGCTGTCATAACAGAAATGAAAAGGGTGGTCCCGATAATGGAAAGATGTTCCTGGTGCGGCACTGACGAGTTGTATGTGAAATATCACGATGAGGAATGGGGCGTTCCGGTTCACGATGATAAGAAACATTTTGAATTCCTTCTGCTCGAATCGGCACAGGCCGGACTCAGCTGGCTTACCATTCTCAGGAAAAGGGAGAACTACCGGCTGGCCTATGACGGTTTTGACGCAGCCAGAATTTCCAAGTATGATGATAAGAAGTACGAAGAGCTTTTGAATAACAAAGGGATAGTGCGGAATAAATTAAAAATCAGGGCGTCAATTAATAATGCCGTGCATTTTCTTGAAATTCAGAAAGAGTTCGGAAGTTTTGACCGGTATATCTGGAATTTCACAGGCAATAAGCCGGTTGTGAATAACTGGGACGCCATATCAGAAGTGCCTGCCACTTCCGAATTTGCGGACAGGGTAAGTGCGGATTTAAAGGCAAGGGGCTTCAAATTCATGGGGCCGACCATTGTGTATGCACACCTGCAGGCAACAGGACTGATTAATGATCACATCAAAGGGTGTTTCAGGCATGATACCTTACAGCAAGCATAAAGGGGAGGTACTAACAATGATCGTCGAACCGAAAGTCCGCGGATTTATCTGCACATCGGCGCATGCCGTCGGTTGTTCCGAGAATGTAAACAGTCAGGTTGATTACATCAAAGCACGTCCCAAAATCGACGGTGCCAAAAAAGTCCTTGTGATAGGTGCATCGACGGGATATGGCCTCGCTTCAAGAATCACGACTGCATTTGCAGGCGGAGCCGCAACAATTGGTGTTATTTTTGATAAACCGTCTGACGGCAGACGTACGGCATCGGCAGGATGGTACAACACGGCCGCTTTTGAGCAGCGTGCACACGAAGAAGGCCTGTATGCCAAATCAATTAACGGAGATGCCTTTTCCGCCGAAATCAAACAGCGGACAATTGCGATGATTAAAGAGGATCTCGGGCAGGTGGACCTTATTGTATACAGCCTCGCGTCTCCCAGAAGGAATATGGCTGATGGTACCACATACAATTCCGTACTGAAAACGACTGACGGGGAATATACAAACACTTCGATCGACCTCAAAAACAACATATTGACGCAAGTCACTATTCCGCAGGCCACTGATGAGGAAATCCTCAGTACAATTAAAGTCATGGGCGGGGAAGACTGGAAGGACTGGATAAAGGAATTGAATAAAGCCGGTGTTCTGGCGCCGGTTACATTAACCGTTGCTTATTCCTATCTCGGGCCCGCAATGACACATCCGATCTACTTAAACGGATCAATAGGAATGGCCAAGAAGCATTTGAGTGACACGGCTGATCAGATCTGCAGGGAGTTCTCCGGGGTCACTGCCTATATTTCCGTGAACAAGGCACTTGTCACACAGGCAAGCGCGGCGATTCCGATTGTACCGCTCTATATATCGATTCTTTATAAGGTGATGAAAGAAATGGGAATTCATGAAGGATGCATCGAACAGATGTACCGTCTGTACCATGACAAGCTATATACGGAAAAACCTGTGCTTGACCTTGAGGGGCGCCTTAGGGTGGATGACTGGGAAATGCGTGCGGATGTCCAGGAGAGAATCGCCGGAATATGGCCTGTAATCAGGACGGAAAATATCGATCAGTACTGTGACATCGCTGGCTACTGGGAAGATTTCTATCAGATGTTCGGCTTCAGGCTTCCTTCGGTTGATTACACAAAGGATATTGATCCGTCAGTAAACATCCCGAGCATCGCTGTGGAATGAACAAATTTTATACGGATGTATATGAACTTGCGGCCCTCATACCGGAAGGCAAAGTTGCTGCATACGGCCAGATTGCAGCCATGCTTGGCAACCCGCTTGCAGCCAGGCAGGTCGGGTATGCGATGAATGCTGCGCCGGAACATCTGCATCTGCCCTGTCACAGGGTCGTCAGCAAAAAGGGGGAAATGCTTCCCGGCAGCGCTTTTGGCGGTGCAGAAGCGCAGCGGAAAAAACTGGAGCAGGAAGGCGTCATATTTCTTGATAACGGCTGCATTGATATGAAAAAAAGCATGTGGAGACCTTAATTCACATTCCGATAATATCCGGAACCCGGTACAGACACTGGTGGAATGAGGCAAAAGAAAAGGTATAATTTACTTGGCCATTTTCATAAAGGGGATTTTTTATGGAGCTTCTTTTACAAATACTGATTGGAATCGGTTTGTCGGCTACCTGCGGGTTTCGCGTATTTGTGCCTCTGTTTGTCATGGGAATTGCGGACATCAGCGGATATCTTACTTTAGCTCCGGGGTTTGAGTGGATCGGAAGCTATCCGGCTGTGATTGTTTTCGGAATTGCCACCGTTATTGAAATTGCTGCTTATTTTATCCCCTATGTCGATAACCTGCTGAACACAATCAGCATACCGGTCAGTATTATTGCCGGAGTTATTGTAACTGCATCGGTTATCACCGGCATTGATCCGATGCTTCAGTGGACGCTCGCTGTCATTGTCGGCGGAGGTGTCGCCACAGCGACAAGCCTTCTTTCGAACGGGACACACAACGTATCAACCATAGTCAGCGGAGGAGCGGCTAATCCCGCCGTTTCGACAGTCGAATCCGCAGCATCCGTGGTAACGGCTGTTATGGCTGTTGTCGTACCGGTCCTGGCATTTATATTATTGGTTTTACTGATTGTACTTGTCGTACTTACTCTGCGAAAATTCAGGAACCGCAGGAAAGAACTGATCGATTAGGATTTCATGCCTGTATTCTATTTACATGGTCCGTCCGTTGAAAACTTCTTTTCCATCGATATGCGGTCGATGCCTTTGCCATATTCGTCAGTGCGGTGGTCGGTTACAACAAATCCGAGTTTTCTTCCGTATACTTCTATCGCTGCAGTGTTTGCCGGATCTACGGTCAGCTCGACGGTCTTTATGCCTTCTCCTGCGAGACTGTACATGCTTGCATTAAAAAGATCCGTGCCATACCCTTTGCCGCGCTGATCTGCGGCTATTGAAATACCCACTGCATATGCTTTTGTATGATCATCCCAATCCTGCATGTATTGGATGCAGCCAAGCACCCGTCCATCTTCTTCCATACAAAAAACCCGTCCATGACGGATCAGGGGTATAAGATCCCACTCACTTAACCCGCCAACACCGAATGCATCGGCCTCCAGCTTTATAATCTGTTCTATTATATCCTTCTGATCAGAGGTAACTGCCTTTATCATAATCCTCCTTTTATATACACTTTTTTCACATATTTTGAATTGCTCAGGAATAGAAGGCCCTGATAATTCAGTTTGAAGGAGATCTGGCCGCCCACTTTGATATTCTCATCAGCATCCGTGACATCGACGATCAGATGGTCGCTGCTTGCCCCTAATACGTGCATCTTTGTGTTTAATGGGAAAACGCCTTCTACGTTGACATCCTGCCGGCCGAGGGATACAATCGCGCGCTTGCGCATCCCGTTATCTTCGAAAACCGGTGTATTGCCGAATGCATCGTGGCCGAGTTCGCCGATCGGCACAGAAGGTTTGGTTTTTACTTCTATAACTTCCGCGCGCAGCACAAATGCATCCTGATGAAGCCAGGGAATAATATTATCATGGGTAGTGTCCGTACCCAGAAGGATTCCTTCACCGATACGAAGCTGATTGATCCCTTTCGGCATTTCATTTTCTTCAATCAGCCGGAGCGAGGACGTGCCCCCTCCGGAGACAATTTCGAGCTTGATTCCGGATCTTTTTTCGATTTCATCTGCAATATCTATCAGCATATTAAGATTGCTCATAGTCGGCAGGATTCCGCCGTAGCAGCCCATATTGGTTCCGACGCCTGCAAGGGTCACGCCCTTGAGCATGGAAATCCGCTGGGCCATTACAAATGCATCCTCGGGAAGAACACCTTCCCGGAGGTCGCCCACATCAACCATCAATACAATTTTGTGCTTTTTGCCCTCTGCGAGTGCCGCATCCGAAAGCCGCCTGATTACTGAATACTCGGAATTGACGCTGTAGTCGGTGTAGGCAATTACTTTTTTAACGGCGCTGATTCTTGGTATACGAAGAAGAGTGATGTCCTGCGTAAATCCTTTTTTTCGTAAGGCCAGGATATTTTCTAGCCGTGAATCAGCCAAAGTCGATATTCCGCCCTGTATCATGGCTTTAACAATACGCGGTTTGGCGGAAAACCCTTTGGTAACACCCAGTACTTCTATACCCAGCGGTCTGCACTTCTCGACGATTAGTCTGGAATTGTCCCTGACTTTATCTAAATCTATTTCCAGGAAAGTTCCTGTTTTCAAAATAATACACTCCCTATTGCTATAAAAGGCTGATTTCTATCCTTCTGCGTACTGTTCCATTGCAATGCATTCCGGATAAATTACTGTAAGTTTATTTATATTATATAATTTCCATCCAATGAATGAAACAGAAATACATGCATGTATTATAACTGAACTTTCAGTAAATCAGAAGCTTTACGGCATGAGCATCCCTGCTTGTAAAGTATTTGTGTATAGTCTATTGTGATTATGCGGTGAGTAAATGAGAATTGCCGCCGGAAAGCCGGCCTTACGGGTATTGCAAACGATCTTCGGGCGCAGTAGAAGATGTTTATGAAAGGCAGGGCGCAGATGCATGTCGTGACAGCAGACAGCAAACAGCAGAAAAAGGAATATTTAGCCTTCCGGCATTCGTTATACCGGGGGGATGAGGCCTATGTCTGTACGGGCGAATTTGTTGTGGAAAATTTCCTGTATCAGACCACTTCCTTTGCGAGGGCGTGTTCCGTAAAGCCGGTAATGGTTCTCGATAAGGGGATTGCGGCGCAGTGCATGCTCATACATCATTCCCGGTTAAACCTGATGCAGGCAGCTTTTTTTGAAGCATTGCCGGATCAGCAGGCAGCGGTGGATATGCTGCTGCAGTATGTCAAAACCGAAGCCGGACGGATCGGCGTCCCGGAAATCATTGTAGGCCTTAACGGCCATATCAGCTGCGGCGTCGGGATTTTGACGGAAGGGTTTCACAAGATTTCTTTTGACAGCAACTATAACAAGCCATATTATGCGGATTATTTTGCCGGGATGCAAAGAAAAGAGGAATGCAGTACCTACAGGGGCCTGTGTGCGGAATCAATGAAAATGCTGCGTGTCCCCAACACCCGGATCACCGTGCGGCCCATCGACCTGAAGCATTACAAGGAAGAAATGGAATTGTTCCGATCCCTGTGTGACCGGACCCTTGGTACAACCAACCTGTATTTTCCGACGGACAAACTACATTTTTATGAGCTGACCAAAGATATGAAGGCGTTCCTAAAGCCTGAGAATATCCTGTTTGCGCATTGCGGCAATGAGGCAGTCGGATTTCTTTTCTGGCATCCGGATTTTAATCAGGTGCTTGGCGCGGGAAGGCAGTACAGCCTGCCCGGTATCGGCTGGCGATTCCTGACCGGACAAAAGCGGATTGATACGGTCAAAATCAATGCAATCGGTGTTCTTCCGGAGTATCAGGGAGCGGCAACCGTCATGCTGCTTGACCGGATGGCACAGTATATTGGAAACAAATACCGATTCTATGAAACCACCTTTGTATGGGACAGCAATGATAAATCTTCGCGTCTGAACCGGCATTTCGTACAGTCCGGCTATAGAAAGTACGCAGTCTATTATGACAGGGTGAACCATGGTTGAAAAATATTTGCATGCTTCGGATTTGCCGGAGGACTGGGATACTATTGTTGGCGACAACATCTACATGACACGGAAATTTCTGTGCTTTATCGAGCAGACGGACCATTGCAGCCAGCGGTATTTCCTTATCCGCAGCCAGGGCGGGGAGATTGATACTGTATTCATGACCTACATACGCAGGCGGTATAATCTTGCGATGTTTACGAAGTATCCGTTGTTTGTAAAAATGACATTTGTGTATCTGCCGATGTCGGTTACACGGCCCGGCTTTATTTTCAGGAATCTCGCAGGCGAAGCGCTGGAATATATTAAATCAATAAAAGGATATAAGATTATACTAAATCTACGCGAAACTGATTTGGATGGTTCTGAAGATTTTGCCAGAGGCCTGACCTGTCCGAAATGTATTTTGCGGATCCGATGGAACAGTTTTGAAGAGTATATGCAAAATCTGCGCAGTAACTACCGGCATCGTTATAAGAAGGCGCTGCGGATGTCGGAATCGCTGCGGTTCCGGTTTTTATCAGACGGGAGCGCTTTCACCGATGAAATGTATGGCCTGTACCTGCAGGTTTACAATCACTCCTCATTGAAAATCGAAAAGTTATCAAAGCGGTTTTTTGAAGGGCCGTTTTTCAGGATTTTTGTGATGGAAGACAGGGAGGGACCGCAGGGGTTTGTCCAGCTCATTGAAAACGGGGATGAACTGATTTTTGAATTTACCGGATTCAACTATGCAGCCAATCAGACATATGACACTTACATGCGGATGCTTCTGGAAATTGTGCGGTATGGAATAGAGCATGGTTTCAAAACCATTGATTTCGGACAAACGGCAGACGACACCAAGCTGAAAATCGGATGCACATATACTTACCTGTATGCTTATCTTCATCATTCCAACCGGCTGATGAACAGCATCTGCAGGCGTCTTGCCCCGTATCTGGAATACCGGCCGCTGACGACACCTTTTCAGGTTTTCAAGGAGAACAAATGAATATTTTACTTGTGAGGCCCTGCCCCGACAGGCGTTCGATCAATTTACAGAGCTTTATGATCTGTGAGCCGCTCGAGCTTGAGTATGCGGCGGCACATCTTATGTCACTTGGCCATACGGTTACGCTCATTGATATGATCCTTGAGAAAAAGGGACTTCCGTATTTCCTAAAACAGGAAGCATACGATATGGTGTGCTTTACCGCGTATATAAATCATGTGCAGGTCGTAAAGAAGTATGCAGCGATTGTAAGAAAATACCTTCCCCGTGCCGTCACCGCAGTCGGCGGTGTGCATGCGGAAGTAGTGCCTGTGGACTTTGCCGACAGCAGTATCGATTATATCCTTCGGGCAAACGGTGTGGAAACACTGGGCGAAATTGCCGGCGGCATGTCAAAAACAGAATGCCGTGCGCTGCCGGGTGTCTATCAGCCTGATAAACAAAAACCTAAAGCCACCCATCCGGAACGGCTTTTCCCCGACCGGGAAATCACCGCCCGATACCGCGGTTCCTATAACTACATGTACCACGACAATTGCGCAACGCTGAAGACCTCCTATGGATGCGGGTATTCCTGCAAATTTTGTTTCTGTACGCAGATATGTGACTATGCTGCCAGGGACCTCGACGCAGTAATGGATGAGATGATGACGATAAAGGAAGAAAATGTTTTTATCGTGGATGATAATTTTCTCGCAAACACGAAAAGGATCCGGCAGTTCTGCGAAAAACTCGATGAGCGCCATATAAGTAAAAAGTATATTGCTTTCGGGCGCGCTGATTTTATTGTAGAGAACCCTGAAATAATCGCGCTGCTTGCCGGCCATGGATTTGAAGCCTTATTTGTCGGGCTCGAATCCTTCAAGGCGGATGACCTGCATGACCTCAACAAGAAGACTTCGGTTGAGCAGAATATCAATGCCGTCCGGGTTCTGGAACACGCAGGAATACAGTGTTACAGCGGCCTGATTGTAAGTGAGGACTGGCGGAAATCGGATTTCGAGGCCCTTATCCGGCACCTGAACAGCTTTGAACACCCTATGGTGAACATCCAGCCCCTTACACCGATGCCGGGCACACCCCTTTATTCCGATTATCCGGGTGTTATCACGTTGCCGCGCACACGGTCTGAGCGCTGGGATATGGCGCATCTTGCGTTCCGCCCGCTCTATTTGTCGCCGCGTGCCTATTATTATCATATTTTACGGACGTACTTCAAAACCAGCGCAAGTGCAAAGCAGCGCAAATACTTAAAGGAACAATACGGACCGGCAGTATACAGGCGAGTCAGAAGAGGCGCGGCCAAAATCACATGGCAGTATATCAGACTGATAATCAGGCCCTGAAAAGGAGAAGACGATGAACAAAAAATTTCTGTTTATTCAGCCGACTATCTACGACGACGACGGCATACCCGTCAAAAAGAGCAAGCTGTATTTTGTAGGTCTTGCCTTTCCGCTTCTTGCGGCTATGCTGCCGGAGGGGTGGACCGCTGATCTGTGCATAGAAACAATAGAGGAGATCCCTTACGATACGGATGCCGGTGTCATTGGCATCGGAGGCATGGGGCATGCGGCTAATCGTGCGAAGGATATTGCAGCAGAGTTTAAAAAACGCGGGAAAATTGTGATTATGGGCGGGCCGATGGTCAGCCTTGTACCGGACCTGGCAAAGAAGTACTGTGACAGCGTGATGATCGGGGATGCCGAAAACGCGATCGCGAAAATTTGCAGGGATATCGAAAACGGTGAGCTTAAACCTTTTTACAGGGAGCCGCTGGAGACCCTGAGTACCCCGCTGCCCCGGTACGACCTTGTCATAAACAAGCGGATCGGAGATTTCCTGCCGGTCCAGGCAGGCCGCGGCTGCCCGAACAGCTGCAAATTCTGTTCCATATATTGCCTGTACCGGAACAAATACCTGAAGCGCCCAGTCGGCGAGGTTATCCGCGACATCAAATATATCAAGGAGCTTGGCTTCAATAAATTCCTGCTGATTGATGACAATATTGTCGCCGATGCCGCGTATATGAAAGAGCTGTGCCTTCAGATCAAGCCTCTCAGGATGAAATGGATGTCGCAGTGTGCGATCCAGATTGCGGATAATCCGGAGCTTCTGCGGATTGTGGCGGAAAGCGGCTGCTATGTATTAAGCTTCGGGCTTGAAAGCATCAGCCCGGAGGCGCTGAAATCCGTCAACAAGGAATGGTGCAATCCGGATGACTATGCCCGGATTTTGAAAACCGTAACCGATGCGGGAATAGAGATTGCAAGTGAAATGATCGTCGGGATGGAAACAGACACCCGTGAATCACTTGCCCGAACCGTCGGATTTGTTCGTCACAGCAATATTGTCGCACCAAAATTCTATTGCCTTACACCAATACCCGGTACGGACCTGTACAAGGAACTGAAAGAAAAAAACGTCATAACGGATGATGATGTCCTGAAGTACAGGCCGTCAATATCTGTAATTAACACTCCCAATATGACAGCCGCCCAAACCACGGAAATGTTCTGGGAAATCTATAACAGGCTGTACAGTATCCCGGTGATCCTGAGGCGGACTCTTTTTAATAAGCGCATGTTGAAACGACCCGGCCTGACACTGTTTTTCCTGATGGTCAACATGGTGTACCGGTCCCAGATCAGGCGCAAAATCTCGCCGAACATCTTATAGAAGATGATTTTGCATTAATATTGCTGTAGTATATATAAGCATATCATGTATAGAAACAATGATGGAGGAACAGCAATGGGTTTATCAGTTATTAATTTAAGTAAGACTTTTGAGACAAAGAAGGCTGTTGACCGGATTAGTTTTGAAATGAATGAACCGGGCGTATTCGGACTTATCGGAACGAACGGCGCCGGTAAAACAACAACAATCCGCATGATTCTCGGCATCATCCGCATGGATGAAGGAACCGCTGCCTGGAATAACGCCCCGATTTCCCGGGAGACAATGAGTTTTGGATATATGCCGGAAGAACGCGGAATTTACACGAAGAGTAAAGTGTTTGACCAGCTTGTCTATTTTGGAATGCTCAGGGGCATGAACAAGACGGATGCGAGGAATTCGACATCCAGATGGATGGATCGCTTAGGCGTCACCGAATATAAGGATATGATTGCCGAGAAGGTCTCCAAAGGAAATCAGCAGAAGATTCAGTTGATTGCGGCGCTGATCCATAATCCGGAATTGATTATTCTCGATGAACCGTTCAGCGGACTCGATCCGGTCAACACGGAAATGATGAGCAATCTTATTTCCGAACTGGTTGAGGAGAAGAAGTATATTGTCATGAGCAGCCACCAGATGCCGACAGTGGAAGAGTTCTGCGAGGAGCTCGTCATGCTTCATAACGGGAAAACAATTCTTCAGGGCAATCTCAGGAAAATCAAAGCCGCATACGGGCATACCAACCTTGCCGTCCGTACAGCCCGGGACATTTCCGCGCTGGCCAAGGAGAGCGGAATGTCCGTAATTACGCAGCACGCGGATGAAGTGGAGTACAGTATTACCGGTGATGATATGGCGGCTGCGTTTCTCTCCCGGCTGGTCGGAGCAGGAATTTATCCGATTAAATATGAGATCAGGGAACCATCCCTTCATGAAATTTTCATTGAAAAGGCGGGTGAGTAAGTATGAAGCAGATAATGACAGTATTTGGATTTACTTTCCGTGAGGCGGTTAAGAAGAAGGCATTTATTATTTCAACTATACTCATTCTGGTTATAGTACTCGTGTTATGCAGTCTGCCGCAATTGATCAGTGCTTTTTCAGAGAAAAGCACATCGGATGTAAAAGGGAATACATGCTATTATGTGGACGATGCCAGGCTTGTAGACTGTGCTGCCGCAGCTCTGGCTGCAAAGTATACGGATACGGAAATTGTACCCGGGGAATCCTCCAAAATCGAAGAGTACAAGGCGGAGATTAAGGAGAATTCCAAAAAATCCATGATCGTAATTACAGAAGCCGGCGGAGCACCGCTCATTACGCTTACGACAAAGACGTTCATGTCTTCCATGGATGCGAAGTCCGTCTCGGAACTCCTGAGTCCGCTGTACATTTCGAAGACCCTGGAGGCCAGGGGGATTGACGGGCAGACAATCGCTTTTTCCCAATCTGAAATTCCATACCAGGCGCAGATTGCCGGCAGTATGGATGCGAGCGGTTACGGCCTTGGCATTTTGCTTCTGATGATCATGTATTTTTCCATTTACTATTATGGCTACGGGGTATCGATGTCGGTTGCAACCGAAAAAACGACACGTGTCATGGAGACGCTTATCGTGTCAGCTAAACCGTCGCATATCCTGATCGGAAAATGCCTCGCGATGGGAAGTCTCGGACTTATGCAGTTTTCCATGTTCCTCGGGGTGGGTGTCATAGGATACAAGCTGATGATCCCGGCAGATTTCACACTGATGGGAATGCCGCTCAGTTTGTCTGCCTTCACCCTTCAGTCGGGCCTCCTGATCCTTGTATACTTTATACTCGGCTATTCGCTCTATGCTTTAATGAACGCAGTATGCGGCGCCCTCGTCAATAAGATAGAAGATTTGAATTCCGCCATGCTGCCGGTCATGTTTATATCAATGATTTCATTCTATGCCGGTTACATTGCCGCCCTTACCGATACCAGCGTCGTTTTCCAGAGAATTACCATGTATCTTCCTTTCTCTTCGCCGTTCATCGTCCCGTTCAAATTACTCAACAGTGATATTTCCGCCATGGATGTTGGGACCTCGATATCAGCCCTAATTGCAGCCGTGGCAGTTGTAGGAATGATCTCGATAAAGATCTACACGGCGTCCGTTTTGCACTATGGCAAAAAAATGAAGCTGTTTGACCTGTATAAGTCGAAGATTTAAGTGAATCCGGTTTTCCATTTATGATATAATTCTGTTTAAATCAAAGAAAAAGTATCATTTCCGGGTGCATCAGAGAAAAAGACATAAATAACAGAAAACAGGGGAGTAGATGAAATGAGCAGAATTTATAATTTTTCAGCAGGACCGTCCATGTTGCCACTCAAAGTTCTTGAAACTGCTGCAGCTGAAATGACGGATTACCACGGCTGTGGTATGTCGGTAATGGAGATGAGTCACAGGTCTCCTGTTTATGAAGAGATTATCGCCGAGGCGCAGTCCCTTTTACGCTCGGTCATGAGTATACCTGATAATTATAAAGTGCTCTTTATGCAGGGCGGGGCAACCACGCAATTCTCTGCAGTACCGCTCAACCTGATGACAAAGTCAGGCAAGGCAGATTATGTCATCAGCGGTATGTTTTCCAAGAAGGCCTATGAAGAAGCCAAACGCTACGGTGACGTAAAGGTACTCGCTACCAGCGCCGATAAGAATTTCTCCTATATACCTGAGTTTAAAGTCTCGGATATCCGCCCTGACGCTGACTATGTTCACATTTGTTATAACAACACGATCTTCGGGTCACGGTTTCCGAATATACCCGATACCGGAAGCATACCGCTTGTTGCCGATCTTTCCTCCTGTATTTTATCCGAACCGATCGACATATCGCGTTTTGCACTTGTATATGCAGGAGCCCAGAAAAATATGGGGCCTTCCGGCTTAACCGTTGTCATCGTCCGCGATGACATGATCGGAAATGCAAGGGACATTACCCCTGTTATGCTGAATTACAAAATTGCAGCCGACAATGACAGTATGTACAACACTCCGCCGTGCTACGCGATATATATGGCCAAGCTTGTCCTGGAATGGGTCCGTGACGATATCGGCGGCCTGGAGGAAATGGCTAAGATCAATTACCGCAAAGCTAAAAAGCTTTATGATTTTATTGACTCGTCGCGCCTCTATAAGGCACCGGTCCAAATCGGGTCACGCTCCATTATGAATATTACGTTTGTTACCGGAGATGAAGCACTTGATAAGAAATTCTGCCAGGAGGCAGGCAAAGCAGGGTTTGTCAATATTAAGGGACACAGAAGTGTGGGCGGCATGAGAGCCTCCATTTACAATGCAATGCCCGAAGAAGGTGTAGACGCGCTGATTACATTTATGAAGGAGTTTGAAAATAATGTTCAAAATTAAGACACTCAATAAAATTGCCTCTGTCGGAACGAAGAACTTTGATAAAAGTGCATATGAAGTCGGAAACAATGTGGAAAATCCGGACGCCATTCTGGTTCGTTCGGCAAATATGCTTGACATGGAACTCCCCAAATCCCTGAAGGCGATTGCCAGGGCAGGTGCCGGTGTCAATAATATTCCGATCGATGCATGTTCCCAGAGGGGTATTATCGTATTTAATACACCCGGGGCGAATGCCAACGCCGTCAAGGAACTGGCAATTGCATCACTGCTTTTAACCTCGCGCAATATTGTCGGCGGAGTCAACTGGGCAAAGGGATTGCCTTTGGATGCGGATATTGCTAAAGAGATTGAAAAAGGAAAGAGTGCCTTTGCAGGTCCGGAACTATACGGAAAGACGCTGGGTATTTTCGGGTTGGGTGCAATCGGCGCCATGGTTGCCAATACGGCAATTGAGCTCGGTATGAGCGTCTACGGCAACGATCCCTATCTCACTGTAGAAGCGGCATGGCTCTTAAGCCACAGTGTCAAACGTGCCAAAGAGGCGAAGACCATCTATGAGAACTGCGACTACATTGCCCTCCATGTTCCTTCGACACCGGAGACTAAAGGCTTTATCAACGCACAGGCAATTGCATCGATGAAAAACGGCGTGCGGATCATTAACCTGTCCCGCGGCGACCTCGTCAACAATGAAGACATGGCAAAAGCACTCGAAAGCGGCAAAGTGGCGTGCTACCTGACCGATTTCCCGTCAGCTGAGGTCATGAAGATGAAGAACGTCATTACGATACCTCACCTTGGCGCATCGACTCCCGAAAGCGAAGATAACTGCGCCGTCATGGCGGTCAATGAACTCATCGATTTCCTTGAGAACGGGAACATCAAAAACAGTGTCAATTTTCCGGATGTCATCAATCCCAAGGGCGGGGACGAGAGCGTCTGCGTAATTCACAGGAATGTTCCGACAATGCTGGCCCAAATATCCTCGGCTATTTCCGGAGCGGGACTGAACATTGAAAACCTCTCAAGCCGCAGCAAGAAAGAAATGGGATACTCCGTGTTCGAAATAACGGGCAAATGCCCTGATTCCATTATTGAGAAACTGCTTTCCGTTGAGGGAATTATCCGGGTAAATATTGTAAACAACAGGTGATCTGAATCAACCCATATATGTTGATATCTTTTAAGGACCGGCAGCCACCCAGGCTGCCGGTCCTTCTATTAATCCGACCGGTGATTTTCCACGGATAAATCATGATAAAAGCTTAAGAAAAATGCAATATTATTGAACTGCGCGGCAACATTATAGGGTATGATATGGATGTGATACTTCCGGAAACTGAATTACCATGCTAATATTAACTAATCGAAAATATAATGAAAGTTTTGAGGGCTGTTTCAACATGGCAAAAACAAGTGACAAAAAGACAGATGACGCAAAGACAAACGACGCAAAAACAATCGGCACAGAAACAAGTACTGCAGAAACAGGCAGCCCCAAAACAAACATGTCGAAATTAAGCGGCCCGAAGACACGCAAGGCGATCGTAATCGGAGCCATTGCCGTCGTTGTCGTTGCCTTAATGGGAGCCGCTTATTACTATACAACAGCTGAAAGACCTCTCCCTGCAGCCGCTGTTACTGAGCAGACAAGCGTACCGGCTGTTACGCAGCCTGCCGGACCGACCCTCGAAGAAATGAAAAAGCTGCTTGATGTCGATACGATCTATCCCGGGATTTCGATTAACGGTACAGACGTTTCCGGAAAGACAAAGGCAGAGGCGGCCCTTTTATTTGAAGACAAGGCTTCTTCGGATACATCAAAAATTGCCATTACACTTGATGTTGACGGTGTGGAATACGCATTGGACCCGGCGCTGTTTGCAACGTCCTCCGATATTTCAGCTGCTATTGATGATGCATATAATTACAACAGGACAAGCACCGCAGCTGACGAATCCCAGGCGATCGCAGACAGGTATCAGATTCTTCTGGACCTGCAGAAAACGCCTAAGAATTTTGACACTGCCTATACTACGGCAGAAGACGAGATCACAAATGCAGTACACAGCATTCTTGATCCGCTTGAGACGCAGCCGGTTGATGCCGTCGCAACATCTTTTGATACACAGAAGCTGGTTTTTGTGATTGACGACTCCAAACCCGGCGTTGATATTGATGTAGACGCTGCCGCCAAAGATGTACTGGCCGCAATAGATGCCAAAGATTATAAGAAGGTTATTACTGTCGGAACGACAGCAATTGAGCCGAAGGTCAGCAAGGAAGAACTTGCTTCATTACTGGGACTTGTATCATCCACCACCACCAAGACCTCCAATAAGCCGAACCGCAATGTCAATATCGACCTTGTCTGCAAGACGGAAGACGGACTGGTACTCCAGCCCGGAGAGAGCTTCAACTTTAATAAATTCATCGGCCAGCGTACATCGGCCAAGGGTTACAAGGAAGCGCCGGGAATATACGGCGGCACTACACGCATGGAGCTTGGCGGAGGCATCTGCCAGACCACCGGCACGCTTTTCCACAGCGTTATGATGGCCGACCTGCAGGTCGATGAGCGTCACCCGCACTCCTGGCCGAGTGATTATGTCGATATCGGGACGGATGCCACCGTAACATGGGGCGGTTCCAATTTCCAGTTCACCAACAACACCGAATATCCGATTGCCATACATGCATATTATAAGGATCTTCATGTCACCATGGAGATTTACGGACGGCCGGTTGCGGACGGGATGATTATCAAGATCGAGGGCGATGTCACATCAAGATCAGGCCCGGGCCCGACACAATTCGTACCCAACCCGGCAGCAGCCGCCGGTTCCAAATCATCGGTCCGCGGATCCCATGATTACATCACGGCTAACTGCTATAAGGTTTATTACAAAGATGGTGTCGAAGTCAAGCGTGTGCTGGCCTTTAAGAGCACATACAATTCAATCAATGCAATCGTCAGCGTGGGAGTACTCGCTCCGGACGGCTCAATCTGCGCGATGGATCCCGCTACCGGTGCAGTGGTCATGCCTGCTGTAGCAGTTCCTCCGGTTGAGACTGCACCTCCTGCGACGGAGCCTGCGGCAACGACTGCGCCTCCTGCAACGACAACGCCGACAACTACTCCTGAGCCGACGGCGGCAACGACACCGGTACCAGTAGAAACAACAACGGCGCCGTTATAAACTACAACGTAACCTAACCCCGCATCTGCCCCCGCCCCTTTACCGGACTGAATTTTTCTGACATGATTTATTGTTGATTCCCTGTGCAGCACAATGGCGCCGCACAGGGAATTTTTTATCAGCGCAATAATCCCGCCCGTTTCGGGATTATGTCAACGCCGGGGGCAGGCAATCCCCCGCTCCCATTTTGAGACAGCCTTATCCGTCATGTTCAGTTGAATGGCCAAAGCAAGCTGCTTCATGTTTTTCTTTCGCATATTGAATATCATTTCTTCAATAGTAACCGCAATGCACAGGTACCTGTAAATTTTGGGAATTGTTTAATGATATAATTAAAAAAGCAACTTTTGATACTTGGGGTTTTTGGAATATCAAGGCAAAAGGAGGATTGTATGGAAGATAACAATCTGAAAGATAAACAATATAATTCAGCAGATAAATATAATGCCAGGATTCTCATTCACGCCAGATACGGAACGAACAGGACGCCGTGGCCGATCTGGCTGTTCAGCCAATACCATTTTGCTGATCATGCCCGGATTATTGATTTCGGGTGCGGAAACGGCCTTCTGTGGAAGGTGAATTCTTTCCGGATTAATAAAGACTGGCAGATAGAGCTGACGGATTTTTCGCAGGGAATGATTGATTCGGCCAGGAGCTATATCGGGCCTTCACCGGCTGACATAAGCTATCAGGTTGTCGATCTTTCGCAGTATTCTGCCGGAAACAGAAAGTATACCAACATTATTGCCAATCATATGCTCTATCATATTGAAGACCGTGAAAAAGCGATCCGGACTATTTTTGATATTCTTGAACCGGGCGGTGAATTCTATGCATCAACAGTCGGCTTCGGGAATATGCACGAGATGAAGCTTCTGGTCAGGGAATTTACCGGCAACGACAATTATGCTATGGCCCTGGGAAATATTACGGACCGTTTCTCGCTGGAAAACGGCGCATCGCAGATACGCACTGCGTTTGATGATGTCGAAATGATTGAATACCCGGACGCCCTTGAAATTACGGACGCAAATGACCTGGTCAGTTATGTGCTTTCCTGTAATGATCTGGCACCCGGCATACAAGTGCTTCCGGAAGATCAAAGGGAGGCTTTTACACGTTTTGTCGATGATAGAATAACCAGGGACGGAAAAATACATATATCCAAATCATCCGGGACTTTTATTGCCAGGAAAAAATAAGGGGTATGTATTATGTTGGGGATCAGCACAACGGTCTTACTTATACTGGTCATCGCGATAAGCCTTGTGTTTGCGCTGTCCAATGGACTGCATGACGCAAGTTCGGTTGTCGCGACTTTTATATGCAGCGGAGCGGCTTCACCGAGGCAGGCGATTCTTCTGGCATCTGTCTTCGGGATGGCCGGCGCTGTCTTTGGCGGCAATGCCGTTGCGGACACGATTTCCGGACTGATCGATCTGCCGCCGGAAACAACGCTGCTTCCGATCCTTCTAGCCGCGATTCTCGGCGCTGTTCTCTGGAATCTGCTGACCTGGAAGCTTGGACTGCCGTCGAGCTCCACACACGCCCTCGCGGGTGGCATCATCGGCGCCGTCGTGGTTTCTTCCGGCTATACGCGTGTATTGTGGGGCTGGAATGAATTGTTTTTCGGCAGTCACAGGCTCACAGGCATCACCATGGTCGCAGCAGCACTGATTATTTCGCCGCTGCTTGGATTTGTGCTGGCATTCATTCTCGGGAAGGTGTCAAAAATACTTTTTCGAAATGCAAAATTCGGATTAAATAAAGGGCTGAACCGGTTCCAGTGGCTGATAGCAGGGCTGCTTTCCTATAGTCACGGTGCGAATGATACCCAGAAAATTATCGGCCTTTTAGCCCTGGCACTGGCGGCAGGCGGCCGCTCGACGCTTCAGACGGCACCGCTTTGGGTCCGTATTTCGGGCGGACTTGTCATGTTTGCCGGCACCATGCTTGGCGGCTGGAGCATAATGAAGACAATCGGCAGGGGCATATATGAGGTGCATCCCATTCACAGCGTCAATTCACAGCTTGCCTCCTTCGGGGCGATTCTTTTTGCCACGGCCGTCGGCGCACCCGTTTCCACCACCCATGTTGTAGTGGGAAGTGTCATGGGCGTCGGGGCTGCCGACCAGTACAAGATCGTTCACTGGAAGATTGTCAGGGAGATTATCACAGCCTGGTTTATTACGATCCCGGCATCGGCAGCTGTCGCAGCTGCGGTCTATGCAGTATTTAATCTGATTTTCAAAACGGTATAAGGAGAAGCGTATGGCAAAGCAGAAATTTATCGACCGTCTGTTTCCCGCAAAGTATAATTTCTACAAAATGCTCAGTAATCAGGCCCGGATGAATTTGTCCGGGGTCGATGCGCTCCACAAATGGCTGACGGGCGCGCCGGGGGCGGAAGAGGAAAGATTGATTCAATCTGTTAAGGATGCGGATGTGATACGGATGGATCTCGAGAAGAATCTGATTCAGGCTTTCTCGACGCCTTTTGACCGCGGCGATATTTATTCGATTTCCGTCGGTATGGACAAGGTCATCGAATACGCCCAATCGACACTTTTATCAATGGAGGCCTATGATGTACCGGCCAATAATGTCATCACCCGGATGGTGGAAAACCTCAGAAAAGGCGCGGAATTTTTTGCAGAGGCAATAGAATTTCTTGAAAAGGAGCCGCAGAAAGCGGAGATGAAGATTGCCAGGATCAGGGAAACGCATAATGAAATCGAACAGCTCTACCGTGACGGCATGACCGATGAGTTCAAAAGCAACGATCCGATTGATGTGTCTAAACACAGGGAAGTCTATCACCACATTAAAGATGCTTCGACCAATCAGGAAGACGCCGTGAATATCCTGCACAGAATCGTTGTAAGACTTACATAATTGCAATGCGGGGGAGTCCAAATGTACTATTACCGGAAACTGCCCTATACGTCAATTGTCCCGGATGGTGTGCTGAAAAATCAGCTTCGGGCACAGCTGGACGGACTTACCGGTCATATGGACCGGCTTTTTCCCGATCTGGATCTGAATAATGCCTGGCTCGGAGGGACGGGTGAGGCCTGGGAATGCGGGCCTTATTATCTGTCGGGGCTGATTCCGCTTGCCTTTCTGACAGGGGACAGCCGGGCCCTGGAGCGGGTGAATCTCTGGGTGGAGGCGATTCTTGCAGGGCAGCAGGACGACGGCAGCTTTGGTCCGTCCGGCAGTTACGACTGGTGGCCGCGGATGATTGTACTCAAAGCTTTTACCGGTTATTTTCAGGCAACGGACGATGTACGGATCCTTGATTTTATGGAGCGGTATTTCCGTTACCAGTATGAGCAGATTGACCGGCAGCCCCTGTATTTTTGGGCCAGTGCCCGGGCGTTTGAGGCGATGGAGGCGATAGAGCTGGTTTACTCATACCGGCCCCGGGCTTTCCTCCTGGAACTGGTGGAGAAGCTGCATTCCTATTCCTATGATTTCTTCGACTTATTCGATCATTTTCCCTACACAGAACCTATGACTGCCTATACGAACCGGCCTCTTTTCAGAATAGGAAAAGAACTGGCGGAGCTTCTGGACAACCATGCCAAAAAGAACCGGAAAACAGGACGGCGGGCAAGCCGGGAATCAATAATGAAATTCAACCGCGGCCGGACAGCGTCGCTTGTGATGAAAACCCACGGGGTCAATCTGGCCATGGCGCTGAAATATCCGGCGACGTACGGTGCTTTTACCGGGCGGCCGGAGCTTATAGCATTGAGCAAAAAGGGCTATGAGGCGCTGTACCGGTACCACGGCAACTGTACCGGACTTTTCAGCAGTGACGAACACCTGATGGGGACATCGCCGGCGCAGGGAATTGAATTGTGCACGGTAGTGGAGATGATGTATTCACTCGAAGAAATAGGCAGGGTATCCGGTGATCCATGGGCGTTCGAGCTTCTGGAATCCATTGGATATAACGCCTTGCCTGCAATGTTTACACCGGACATGACCGCGCATCAATATGTCCAGCAGCCCAATCAGGCGGCGTGCGACAGGAATCCGCGCCAGTTTTTCGACACGGATTCCTACGCCAATACTTTTGGCGTCGCACCTAATTACGGCTGCTGTGCTGCCAATATGCATGCAGGATTTCCGCTGTTCGCAGGCTTCCTGGCGCTTGCCCATAATGCGGGGCTTGCGTTTCCGGTCTATGGCGCCTGCACGGTGAGGACCGTCTGGGACGGGGAGGCACTGGAAATACAGGAAAGCAGCAGTTATCCCTTTGACAACGCCGTCCGGTTCGAGGTTGTTAAGGCGAAAGGCGAGGTGGAACTGCATTTCCGCCGCATAGAAAATACGGATTTCGCCATTCGCCGCAATGGCCGGGATGTACCGCCAGCACACACGGCACAGGGGATGGTCAAGGTGACCGCCGGTGAGGGGGACCGGATCGAAATCCTCTGTAATCCCAGAATTAATACTGTTACAAATCCAGACGGGAGTAAGAGTATCCGCTACGGGAACCTGTTAATGGCTTTAGGGCTTTCCGCGCGGGAATTCCATATAAAAGGTCCGGCACCGTTCCATGACCGCGGCTTTACCACGAAGGATGCATTCAACAGGACGCCGTTTACAGAGGGAGGAAAGCTGGTTGTGGAGGACGTGGTTATAAGCCCTGTTTCACCACTTCCTTTTGAGGAGGCTCCGGTTAAACTGTTAATCAAAGGCCGGTTTATCGGGGGCTGCCGGACGCGGAAGCACAGTGCTTTTCTCCCGGTCTCCCATGCACCGCCGACGGGCGGAGAGACAACCCTGACAATGGTTCCCTATGGGACGACAAGGCTTAGGATTTCACAGTTCCCGATATCCGCGGAACAGGATAGTTACAGCAAATAAATAAAAAAGGAGACTGGATCTATGCAAAACAAGGTGTCTGCAAGAACATGGATCGTTGTTGTCTTGTTTGGTCTATTTGGTCAGATTGCCTGGGTTGTTGAAAACATGTATTTCAATCTGTTTCTTTTTAATGAAATCGGAGGAACCACCACGGATATTACCATGATGGTAGCAGCCAGTGCGATTACAGCGACCGCAGCGACGCTTCTTATGGGCGCCTTAAGCGACAGGGTCGGACACAGGAGGCTGTTTATTTCCGTCGGCTATATAGCATGGGGACTGGTGACGGCAGCTTTTGCCTTGATTTCCAGGGACAATGTAGCCGTGTTTGCACCGGCCGCGAGCGTTGTCGCAACGGCGGTTACCCTGGTAATTATCCTGGACTGCATCATGACATATATGGGGTCCACGGCCAATGACGCCAGCTTCAATGCATGGGTAACGGAATCCGTCGACACCGCCAATCGAGGCAAGGTAGAAGGAGTCCTCTCGACTTTTCCGCTTTTGGCGATGATTATCGTCAGCAGCGTGTCCGGCATACTGATCGATTCGATCGGCTACCCGCTGTTCTTTGTCTCCCTTGGAGGACTTGTATCGGCAGCCGGTATCGCAGGACTTTTTATTATCCGGGAGATACCGCATCCGCAGGTGCAGCGCGGCAGTTATCTCTCCGATATTATCTACGGGTTTCGTCCGAGTGTCGTGAAAACGCACGGCAGCCTTTATCTCACCCTGGTATGTATGGGTATTTTTGGCATTGCGACCCAGATTTTCATGCCGTTTCTGATTATCTATTTTGAACATTATCTCAAAATGAATGCAGTGACGTACAGTGTCGTGCTGGGCTCGGTTATTCTTGTCAGTTCCATTATCAGCATTATTCTCGGCAGGCTTGTCGACCGCTTTGGCCGTAAAAGATTCTCTTACGCCGCCGTGTTTATTTTTACTGCGGGACTCGTGCTGATCTTTTTTGTCCGTGCGGTTCCCCTTGTCGCGCTGTCGGGAACAATTATGATGTGCGGTTTTCTTCTACTTAACATTGTCATCAATACCTCCGTCCGTGACAACACGCCGAAGGACAAAGTCGGCCATTTCCAGGGGATCCGCATGATCTTTTTCGTGCTTATTCCGATGACAATCGGTCCGGCGATCGGCAATGCCGTAATCCAGAACAGCAACATAACTTTTATAAATGAATTTAAAGAGGTAACCAGGATTCCTACACCGGAAGTATTCCTGACGGCCGCTGTCGTGGCGGTTCTGATCATCATACCGATGATCCGTGTACAAAAGCAGGCGGAGAAGGATAAAAAGAATGGACAAAATCGAGGGTAAACTATATACGGAATTTGGTGAAAAAATACTGGAGGAAATGGACAAAGCGGATTTTGTACCGCTCAGTGAATACCCGCGCCCGCAAATGGTCCGGGACAGCTACCTGTGCCTCAACGGCTGGTGGGAATATGCAATTATCAAAGGCGGTGAAACTGCTGCCGCAGGCAGGAAGGCAATTGTCCACGGAGATGTGACGGCCGGAGACGGGACTGTCGCAGCGGGCTGGAACCCCGTTCCGGAATGGGGCAGGATACTGGTCCCCTTTTCACCGGAGGCGCCCCTTTCTACGGTTGGCAGGACGGTCAATCCGGAAGACAGGCTTTTATACCGGCGGTCATTTAAGCTGCCCGGAGGATTTAACCGCGGTAGGGTGCTCCTGCATTTTGATGCGGTGGATTACCGATGCAGGGTTTTCCTGAACGGGCACATTGCGGGGGAGCATAAAGGCGGATACTTCGCTTTTTCCATGGATATCACACCGTTTCTGGAAGAGGAAAACCTGCTGTTGCTGGAAGTTGACGATCCTACGGATACATCCTTCATAGCACGCGGCAAACAGAGAATCCGCCGCGGTACGATCTGGTATACGCCCCAAAGCGGCATATGGCAGACGGTTTGGCTGGAAAGCGTGCCGGAGGAATACATTGCATCTTTTCGCATCACGCCCGATATTGACGCAAAAAAAGTCAGACTGGAAATGGAGAGCACATTGTCACAGGGCCATGTGGTAATTACTGACGGGCAGGCGGTTATGGCGCAGGGTCTTATAGAGGGCAAAACGGCCGTCCTGGCGTTCCCTGATTTTACATTGTGGTCGCCGGAGAATCCGAAGCTGTACGATGTGGAAATCACAATGGGCAAGGATACGGTGAATAGTTATGTGGGTATGCGCAAGTTCTCCATCGGCACGGGCAAAGACGGCCGACCGGGGCTGTACCTCAATAACCGGCCCTGCTTTCACAACGGCGTTCTGGACCAGGGGTACTATCCTGACGGACTGATGACCCCTCCCGGTGACGGGGCGATGATCTTCGACATTACGGCGATGAAGAATCTGGGATTCAATATGCTAAGGAAACATATTAAAATCGAACCGCTGCGCTGGTATTATCATTGCGACCGCCTGGGCATGATTGTCTGGCAGGACATGGTCAACGGCGGCAGAAATAGATTCATGCTGATGAATGTATTGTCGTATCTCGGAATTCCCTGCAATGACAGGCTGCACCTGCTTTTCGGGCGCCGGGAAAAGGCCGGGCGGGATGAATATATGGTCGATACAGAGCGGACGATCCGGCATCTGTACAATGTCACCTCCCTTGGCATGTGGGTGCCGTTCAATGAATCCTGGGGACAGTTTGACGGCGATGCTGTGGCGGAATGGGTGAAGCAGCAGGACGGCAGCCGTACGATCGACCGTTACAGCGGATGGCACGACCAGGGACATTCGGATTTTGCCAGCCTGCACATATATTTCAGGCCCTTTAAGATGCCGCGGAATCGCGGGAAATGCGTGATCCTTTCCGAATTCGGAGGCTATTCCTACAAAGAACCGGATCACAGTTTCATTACCCGGAAGGATTTCGGGTATAAGAAATTCACCAGCCGGGCCGGTCTGTCGCAGGGCTACCGGGAGCTTTTTGAAAAGGAAATCATCCCTGCAATTCCCGCCGGCCTGTGTGCTTCGGTCTACACCCAGCTGACGGACATCGAGGATGAGGTCAACGGTATTCTGACATACGACCGCAAGGTGCAAAAGATCGATTCTGCCGCGGACGTAAACAGGGAAATCGACAATAAATGCAGCGAAACGCATGTGTAATGATACAATCTATACGGATGACAAAAGAGGAGGCCGGTTCTGGAACAGATAGGAGTGGGATCATGGAAAAACTGATTTTGGCAATTGATATAGGCACGAGTGCTGTCAAAGCATCCCTTTTTGCCGCCGATCTACGTATTTTGGACAGTTCCTCTGCGGAGTACCCTACATATTTTCCTGCCGGCGGGCAGGCAGAACAGGAAGCGGGGGATTGGTGGCAATCCGCCGTCAAGGCTGTAAGTGAACTCAAAGGCCGCCGGGGGGACGTGACGGCACAAATTGCGGCTATCGGAGTAAGCGGCCATATGCTGGGACTTCTGCCGGTTGACAGGGACGGCAACGCGCTGATGCGCTCTATGATTCACACCGACAGCCGTGCTTCCGAAGAAGCCCGGCAGCTTGCCGGCCGGTTCGGCGTGGAGCAGCTGTACAACTGGACCGGTAATGTCTTAAGTCCGGCTGCCTCACTTGCCAAAGCAATGTGGGTCCGTAACAGGCATCCTGATATATATGCAAATACGTTCGCTTTTTTGCAGTCCAAGGACTATATGGTGATGAAGCTCACGGGAGGAGTATTTTCCGCAGACTATTCCGATGCATCGCACGGCTCTTTACTGAATCTGGATACGTTGTCGTATCTGACGGATGTTTTTGAAGCAGTGGGACTGGATGCGGATAAATTTCCGCCGCTTCATAAAAGCCACGATGTGGTGGGCAGTCTCTGTGCTGCCGCCGCGCATCAGATGGGCCTTGCGGAAGGTATTCCGGTCGTCGCAGGCGGCGGTGACGGAGCCTGCGCCAACGTCGGCTCAGGACTTGCCCGTAAAGGAGATATTTATTGTTCGCTGGGAACAACCGCATGGATCGCTTTCAACAGCGAAAAACAATTCCGCGATGAGCAGCGCCGCGTATTCAACATTGTTTCACTGGACGGCGAAAGCTTCGGCGTATTTGGAACGATGCAGTCAGCCGGACGCTCCGTATCATGGGTACAGGAGATCTTTGGGGTGGGCTCGCCGGTTGAACTCGACGAACGTGCAGCAACCGTACCCGCCGGAAGCGACGGTTTGATTTATCTTCCGTACATAGAAGGGGAACGGTCGCCGATCTTTGATTCCGAAGCCAGAGGTGTATTCTTTGGAATGCATGTGTCGCATACTGCCAATCATTTCCTCAGGGCGACGCTGGAAGGCGTAGCTTTTGCACTTTCGAGCATACTCGAAGTATCCGGCGGCAGTGCGACCGGATCGATTCTCCGTATCATCGGCGGCGGTGCCAAATCGGCCTTATGGAAACAAATCATCGCCGATATCTGCGAACGCGATATCGCAGACCTGTCGGTACCGGCGGCTGCCGTGACCTCCCTTGGCGCGGCTGTCGCGGCCGGTGTCGGAACGGGGATTTTTACAGGCTATGCCGATGCCGTCAAAAATATCAGCATTACAGCCGTAACCAGGCACGTGCCTCAAAATTCCGTGCTGTATGCGAAGAATAAAGAAAAATATGCGCGGCTGTATCCGCAGCTCAAAGAAATCTATCACATGTAGACACCCTGCCGTTATGTTAATTGAAGGGAGAGATATTCTTGGCGCCTGAGACAACAAAAAGAGGCTTCGACCCCAATGATCAGGAATGGTTTTCCACAGAAGCCTTATCCCTGCTTGGAACTGCGCAGGAAGAAGTGCAGTGGCTTCTTGACAGGGGATACAAAATCGGACCGGCGATCGATTTTGTCGGAAGCCATTACCAGCTTTCGTCAAGGCAGCGTTCCGCCCTCCAGCGGGCCTCTTCCTCTTCTGCCCAATATGACAGACGAAAAGCCAGTCAGCTTCCTTTTGAAGCAGCAAAGGACGGGTGCCTTTGCATCGATGGATTCAACCTGATCATCCTGCTTGAGACTGCACTTTCGGGAAGCCTTGTCATACTAGGAAAAGACGGGGTTTACAGGGATCTTGCAGGTGTAAGGGGATCCTACAGGCTGATCGGGGAGACCGAATCGGCCTTGGAACTCATAGGGCAGTGTCTGGCGGAACTCAGGGTGCCTGAGGCTGTTTTCTATCTGGACAAGCCTGTTTCCAACTCCGGTAGACTCAGGAACAGAATTCTCGAATATGCCCAAAAGTGGAATATTCCGGTCCGCGTCGAGCTTGTTCCCAATGCGGACGTTATTCTGACCACGATGGAACGGATTGTCACCGGGGATTCCGTTATTCTTGACCAGTGCCCGAGCTGGTTTAACCTTTCGAAGAAAATCATCGGCGATTATATTAAAGATGCATGGATTATCGGCTTCAACTGACTTGGTGATTTGCTTGTTTTCAAGCAAAAGAAACTCTGACTCTAGTATAATAAGGAGGCAGGAAAGCGGGTACCCGTACTGCTTTTACGGAGGTAATAATATGGCTGAACTTAACGACACAATAAAATCACGCCGCAGCATCCGGAAATTTCTTACTGATACAATTCCTGATGAAGAGATTCGTGAAATTATTGATGCGGGAATGAATGCCCCGAGCGGGTGCAACAGCCAATGCTGGCAATTTATCGCGGTTAAGGACAAGGTCCTGATGCAGGAAATTGCTGGCGCAGCGGAAGACGGCATTAAGGAATTTTATAAGAACGCGGATTACGGGCCGGCCTTTATAGAATCAAGGATCAAACAAACAACTTTTTTCAAAAATGCACCTCTTGTGATTTTTGTATTTTTAACACGTCTGGATTATTATGATCCGCGGGCAGAAAAATATTATCAGGACCTTGGTCTCTCACACAAGGAAATGATGGCGGCCCTTGGTTCGCCGGATATCCTTTCCATTGGAGCAGCTATTCAGAATATTCTGCTGACGATCCATGCAAAAGGCCTGGGAGCCTGCTGGATGAATGACCCCATCGTCTCGGAGAAAAATATTTGCCGTATCCTTGATGTTCCCGCTGACTGGCAGCTGATAAGTGTTATTCCTGTTGGGAAACCGGCATACACACCACATGAAAAGCTGCTTAAGAATATAGATGAAGTCTTGAGCATTCGATAATTTCTTATCTGTCTTGAATGCATATTTGAAAAAAAAGGGAGGGGAATACAGATGGACTTTGATAGAATAAGGCAAGCCAATGCAGCATATACGGCTGAAAACAGTTTTAAAAATTCGGAAGAATTTGTGGATATCCGGAAGTTTTTTGCGATTCAGCAGCTGTACAATTCGGCTATTAAAGAAATAAAGACAAAGCTTGAAATCCTTGACGAAGAATTCCAGGTCAAATTCGACCACAACCCTATTCATCATATGGAATATCGACTGAAATCCCCCAAAAGCATTGTCGAAAAACTGGAGAAGAAAAACTGTGAAATAAGCACGGCCTCTATCAGGCAGAATTTGACTGACGTCGCAGGAGTCCGGGTTATCTGTAACTATATTGACGATATTAACCGCATTGCGGATTTGCTGACACAGCAGGATGATATTGCGCTGATCCGGAGGCGTGACTATATTGCGCAGCCGAAGCCCAATGGGTACCGCAGTTTGCACCTTATTGTAACGGTGCCGGTTTTTCTGGCCGAAACCACGGAGAAGGTGCCTGTGGAAATTCAAATTCGAACCATAGCGATGGATTTCTGGGCCAGCCTTGAACATGAACTCAAATATAAGGCGGAGGATAAGATATCCGAAGAACTGCGCCGGCGGCTGAAGGAGAGTGCAGAATCAATTGCCCGACTTGATGTGGAAATGCAGTCAATATACAAAGAAATAAATCCGGACAGGAAGTAAACCGGATAAGAAGCCCCCGGACGAGGTATTTGAGTCGTGTAACCGGGCGGAAATGAAGAAGAAATACTAAAAAAGCATAAGGGGTACTTCCTGGTGAATAGGCAGACTGACGGACAGATGATCCGGTATGCACGACAACTTGCTGCAAAACATTATGGTCAGGAGCCGGTATCGATTGCCCCTCTGGGCGGCGGCTTTTACGGAAGGGTGTTTCTCGCAGAACTGGACCGGGAGCCCTTAAAAGCAGTCATAAAGATCTATCTTTTCCATGGGTTGAATGGACGGGAAGCTGAACAGCTTGTGATTCTCGGCAAATATTCTGCAATTAAAATACCGCAGATCCATTTTACTCATGATGCAGACAATGAGATTCCCGTTGATGCGCTGGCGATGGAATACATTGACGGGATCAATGCGGGCGGACTCACAGATATCCCGCCATCTGACAGGGACAGAATCGCGGACCAAATTATCGACAACCTGATTTCGTACCACAGCGTCGTTCATCCGGAGGGGTTCGGGGAAATTACCGGCGGGCCGTATGAGAAGGATTGGCGGATCTTATACAGGGGAAAAGCCTGCGCCATTTATCACAAGGCACTCGATATGCAGGTAAGGGGTAAGCTCAGCGCCGCTGTCTGCGAGGCAGTCAAAAAAGCATATGACAGCTTTGATTTGATATTTTCAGAGCCTGTTGCAGCAGCGCGCCTGATACACGGGGATTACAACACCTGGAATATACTTGTAAATCACGGGCGGACCGGATGTGTCGCCGTAATCGACCCGTTCAACTGCTGCTGGGCTGATTCGGAACTCGACCTGTACCAGCTCAGCAATGCTAACGGCCAATATTTCGGGCTGTTGGATAAATACCGGGCAAAAGTGCCTTTAAGCAGCAATTTTGAAATCAAAAACAGTTTTTATGAGCTATTTACCGAGATCATGCATTATAATGACGCCGGTAAGGATCCTGCAGCCTCCAATATTCCGCAGACAGCGCGGCAATTGGAAATTCACATGAAGAATATCGGCATTTAGAAGTATGCTATATATAAAACATAGAAAACAGAAGGTATTACAATGGATATTAAGGAATTGTTATTTGGACTTACCGATACGGACGGTGTCTCGGGATCGGAAGAAAATGCAGGTGAGTTTGCCCTTGCCCGCCTCCGCAGCTATACCGATGATGCGTATATCGACTCTTTTGGAAGTGTAATCGGGAGAATCGGTGTACATTCGAAGGACAAGCCGACTCTCCTTTTAGACGCCCATATTGATGAAATCGGAATGATTGTAACCTTTATTGATGAAAAGGGTTTTGTAAAAGTTGGAAACTGCGGCGGTCTCGACCGCAGGCTTCTCCTTGCTCAGCAGGTCTGCATTCACGGCAGGCAGCCGGTGCCGGGCGTTATCTGCTCGAAGCCTCCCCATCTGCTTACTGATGATGAGAAGAAAAAAGCTCCGGAGGTCGCTGATATCGCAATTGATACCGGTTACAGTAAAGAGCGGCTGGAGCAACTAATTTCGCTTGGAGACCGCATTACTTTTTATGCAGTGAACAGGGAGCTTCTGAACGGGCGCGTCAGCGGGAAATCCTTTGATGACCGTTCGGGCGTTGCGGCCATACTTATGGCGCTTGACCTTCTGCAGACGGAAGGTGAACTGCCTTTTAACCTGACCGTACTTTTTTCCTCACAGGAAGAAGTTGGTGAGCGCGGCGCGCATATTGCCGCCTTCGATATTGCACCGGATTATGCCGTAGCGGTCGATGTAAGTTTCGGGCTTACATCCGATTCACCGGAAGACAAATGCGGCAAAATGGGTAAAGGCGGTATGATCGGTATCTCCCCGTCGCTGAACCGGGCGATGTCGGACCGGCTTATCGAGCTCGCAAAGGAAAAAGAAATTCCATTCCAGATTGAAGTTATGCCGGAGCTTACCGGTACGAATGCGGATGTTATTGCAGTGACCAGGGGCGGAGTCAGGGCGGTGACCCTCTCAATTCCGCTTCGCTATATGCACACGCCGATAGAGACGATTGTCCTTTCGGACCTCGAGGCTGTAGCCAAATTACTTTGCGTGTTCGCCAGGGAGGGTATGAATCATGCTTGATCGACTTAAGGAACTTTGCCTGCTTTCCGGTGTATCCGGCGAGGAAGATCCGGTTGCAGAATATATTACCGGTCAAATCGGCGGGAAAGCCAAGGTAACACGGGACAATCTCGGGAACCTCCTGGTTTTTAAAAAAGGAATAAAACGTCCGAAACACAAAATCATGATCTGTGCGCATATGGATGAAGTCGGATTCATAATTACAGGTGTGACGACTGACGGCATGCTCCGGTTTGCCGCGGTCGGCGGTATTGATGCGCGCGTCATTATCGGACGCGCAGTAAATGTTGGTACAGCAGGATATCCGGGGGTTATCGGAACGAAGCCCATACATCTGCAGTCTGATTCCGAGAGGGGCGGTGTTCCTGATATTGATTCCCTTTACATTGATATCGGGGCGCTGTCCGAAGAAGATGCACGCACGCATATCATGCCCGGGGACAGGGCGGTATTCTGTTCGGAATTCCTTGCATTCGGGGACGGGATGATCAAGAGCAAAGCGATTGACGACCGTGCGGGATGTGCCATTCTTCTCGAGCTGATCGATTCCGATCTCAGGTACGACATGCATTTTGCATTTACCGTGCAGGAGGAAATCGGGCTTCGCGGAGCAAAGACGGCCGCTTTCGGCATCAATCCGGACATGGCGATTGTAGTGGAAACAACTACGGCCGCCGATATTGCCGGTGTGGAAGCCGAAAAACAGGTGTGCCGCCTGGGAGAAGGACCGGTCGTATCTTTCATGGACCGCTCAACCATTTATGACAAAAAACTGTACGCCCTTGCGTTTGCAGCAGCCAAGGATAACGGGATTCCCTGCCAGACAAAATCAATGATTGCCGGCGGCAATGATTCCGGTGCCGTTCATGTCAGTACCGGGGGAGTCCGCACGACCGCGATCTCCATTCCCTGCCGTTATCTCCATTCACCGAGCTGCGTCATTAAAATCTCGGATATGGAACAGACGCTGCTCCTGGTCGGGAAAATGATGGAAAAAATGTCGGAAATACCAATTGTTAATATGAAAGAAAACGAATAAAATTAAATAATAATTATAAGTTCTTCGAAATATGAGCTGTTGAATAGCGGCAACGTGAAACCACGGTTTTAGTTATTTCGGTAAGCAGATACCGAGAGGTTTGATATGAACGAAAAAAGAAGCGAGTCATTTTCTCCGTTTCAGCATGTCCATCAAACCGTGATAAAAATCAAAGATGAAGATATCTGCAGTATCCCGATGGAACCAGATCAAACGCAAGAGGTCTCGTTTGATCCGGGTGACTTAATTCCTACAGGATATATTACTGTAAATAAACAGGGGATTATCCTTGCGGTCGATCTCATCGCTGCCGGTTTACTTGGCGCTGCCGCTGAATCGTTTGTAAATCTGCCCGTTATACAGATCATTTATTATGAGGATCAGGATATCTACTTACATCACTTCATGAAATTGCTGGAAACAGGTGACTTTCACAGCTGTGAACTGCGCATGATAAAAACAGATCGCACAAATTTCCGCATTCTTATGCAGGCAGCAGCGGTTGAGGAATCGTCAGGTGTCAATACTGTGCGTCTTGTGATGTCCGGGACGGCCGCGCATCTAGAGGTACAGAGGGCATTGCGCTCCAGTGAAGAAAAATATAGGAGCATCACAGAAAATATTGCCGATGTCATTTGGATTTACAACCTTACTCAGAAACGGTATACCTTTTTTAATTCTTCAGTGCAGCAGCTTTTCGGGTATACGGCTGATGAGGCAATGGCTCTAAGCATGGAAGAATCGATGCCGCCGGCATTTTGTAAAATAATGTATGACCAGTTATCGGACACTTTGGGCAGCTTTGTAATGAACCCTGCTGTATTTCAAAGCTATGTCAATGAAATACAGCAGCCATGCAAAAACGGTGACCTCATATGGGTAGAGGTTTCAACCAGATATCAATATAATTCCATGCGGGAAATTGAAGTATTGGGCCTGACAAGGGATATCTCAAAGCGCAAAAATGAGGTCGAAGGCTTTTTGAAAACAAACATTGAAATGCGTTGTGTTACGGATTTTAATGAGAATTTCCATAGTATAAACGAGAGATTTGAAAAAATATTGGGCTACCGTTCAACAGAGATCGAAGGCAAGAATTTCTATTCGTTTTTGCATGAAGAGGATATTCAAAAAACACAGGAGGCTTTCGGCAAAGGTAAAGACATGCATCAGGCGGTTGCCGCGACAAACCGGTTCCGCAGCAAAGATGGTTCCTTCAGGCACATTGAGTGGTATCTCATGTTTGGTTCAGGCAAATTTGCTTATTATGCCGGCAGGGATGTAACAGACAGGCAAAAGAAGGAAGAAATGTTCAATCGACTGGACTGCTTTTTCGATATGAGTCCGGATTTGCTCAGTATCTCCAAAATGGATGGATGTTACATCAAGGTCAGCCCTTCATGGGAAAAAGTACTTGGGTATTCCCAAAAAGAGATTGAGGGCATGTATCTGTCACAAATTCTGAATACGGAAAAGATGACCTGCGATGAAATCAATCGAATACAGATCGAAGCATTAAGTCATGGTGATAATTTCACCTGCCTAATCCGTCATAAGGACGGATCTGACCGAAGCATTGAATGGCGTGCATACAGCTATGATGGCTGCATTTACTCGATTGGCCGTGATGTTACGGCAAGAATAGAGCATGAGAAGCAAATTGAATTTTTAAGTTATCATGATGTGTCTACCGGCCTGTTCAACAGGAGATTTCTGGAAGAGGAAATCAAGCGTATGGACACAGCCAGAAGTTTGCCGATATCCATAATCATGGGAGATATCAATCGTCTGAAACTGGTCAATGATGCTTTTGGGCACGAAAAAGGTGATGAACTCATCCTGAAATCAGCTGAATCAATCAAAGCAAGCTGCCGGCCGGAAGATCTGGTTGCCCGGTGGGGGGGAGACGAATTCCTGATTTTTCTGTCAAAAACAAGCGAAGCGGAAGCAGAGAAAATTGTGGACAGGATCTTGTCCAGTACAGCGGGGAAGCATGTCAATTCTATCCCTGTCAGTATTGCTTTTGGAATCAGTACGAAAACATCCGCTGCAGAAGATATGAGTGAGGTCATGCGGAAAGCGGAAAATGTCATGTACGAAACAAAAGCCGTGGAAAGCGAAAGGGAAAGAAAAGACATCATAGATGCTATCTCGCATACGCTCTACGCAAATAATCCATATGAAGAGAAGCATGCCAAGCGGGTCAGTGTCCTATGCAGTAAAACGGCGCTGGCACTCGGACTCAATCCGGACGAAGTTAGAAAAGCATCTCTTGCGGGATTACTGCACGATATAGGAAAAGTGGCAGTAAGTGAAGAAATTCTTGGGAAAACAAGTCCGCTTTCAGATGATGAATGGAAAGAAGTGAGGCAGCATCCGGAAATCGGATACAAGGTCGTCGGCTCATCACAGGAGATGATCGACATAAGTAACGCGATCCGGGCACATCACGAAAGGATGGACGGAAAGGGTTATCCAAAAGGACTTGTCAGGGATGAAATTCCTGCATCAGCCAGAATCATTGCCATAGCGGACAGTTTTGATACAATGACCGGGCAAAGCCTTTACCGGCAAACGAGAACAAGGGAAGAAGCAATAGCAGAAATCCAACGCAATAAGGGAACCCAGTTTGATCCGCAGATAGCAGAGATATTTATTGAAAAAGTACTAAAGGAAGTATATGGTACGGTAAGACCGAACCAATACTGTCCATATTGCGGATCATCCCTGGACGCTGCGGCCAATTTCTGTTGGAATTGCGGACGTAGCCAACGGAAATAATTGATAAAATAAAATATGTTTGTAAACAGAATGTAGCATACGGCCAAATAAAATAGACTATTATATGAGCATAATCAAGGGGAACTCTCGGGTCATATGTAAATATATTATCAACAATGTGAAAACAGGCACATGAAAATGCATGAAAAAATGCCGAATGATAGAGTTGTATATTTCGTTTGGATATAATATTAACCACTGAGGGTATACATTATGAGAAAAAGAAATACAGTACCTCTTTTACCCTACAAAATAATGGTTCTTGACGATGAGGTCGGTATCATTGATTCACTGTCCATTGTCCTGAAGAGACATGGTTACTACATTACCGGTATGACCTCTCCGGTGGAGGCCATTGAAAGCATGCGAAACGAGAAATACGACCTGCTTATCCTGGACTTTCTGATGCAGCCGATTAACGGTGATAAAGTTGTTGCAAAAATACGGGAATTTGATGAAGAAATATATATATTGCTCCTGACCGGTCAAAAAGATATGGCTCCTCCACTTGAAACAATCAGGGAACTTGGCATCCAGGGATATTGCGAAAAGGACTGTCATTTTGATCAATTGATACTGCTGGTTGAATCGGCAATCAAATCGATCGAGCAGATACGCACGATCAGGAAATTCCAGGACGGTTTGAATAAAATACTCGAGTCCGTTCCGAATATTTATCGGCTGCAGCCGATTGGAAGCATATTAGGCGGCATTCTTACGGAAGTCATGAATTTCGTTGACAGTAGAAATTCCTTTATACTTGTAGACAGCATGGAAGATAACATCAGCACGCATAACAGTATTTTCCGGGGCATCGGAAAGTATCACAGGAGCATTGAAAATTGTATGGCAATGCTTGATTCTGAATTGATCGAGAGAATTGGCCATGCCAGAACAACAAAGCAGGTCATTAAAATGGAAACGGGCGTCATTTTACCCCTTGTAAGCGAATACAGCCAGATTATCGGCATTATCTATATTGAGAGTACAAACTATAAAAGTGAAATTAAGCTGCTCGAAATATTCGCCAGTCAGGCAGCGTCTGCTTTAAATAACGCCTTTCTTCATTCCCTTGTAAACATGAGAAATGAAGAACTGACCAGGACATACCTGAAACTGAAAAAAACATATGTTGATACGATACAGGCGCTGAGACTGACAGTGGATGCCAGGGACGAATACACGTGCGGTCACTCTGACAGAGTGGCGTTTTTTGCCAAAATAGTCGGACAGGAGTTTGGACTGCCGCCTGATCAGCTGGAATTATTGTCGACCGCGGGGGTGTTTCATGATATCGGAAAAATCGGAACAGCGGATAACATTTTGAAAAAAGCCAACAAACTGACCAAAGAAGAATATGATGTCATTAAGCTGCACCCGCTCAAGGGTGCACGCATATTGTCGGCAACATCCATGTTTCACGATGTTGTACCGCTGGTCAAGTATCATCATGAGTGGGTGAACGGTTCCGGCTACCCGGAAGGTCTCAGGGGCGACGAAATTCCCTTTCTTGCATCGATAATTACCGTTGCGGATGCCTTTGATGCAATGACCTCCGACCGGAGTTACAGGAAAAAAATGGACATAAAGCATGCCAGGGAGCAGCTGCTTGAAGGCGCCGGAATTCAGTTTGATGCTAAAGTCACTGCTGTTTTTATCAGGATAATAATTGATAATGCTTCAGAAGTTATGAAGAGAATTGAGCCTTTGTATGAAAACCACTCTGCCGTTTCATAAAATAGCAGAACGCGGGTACAATTCACCCATCATATCCTTTTCGTGCTGTCTGATTTTTCAAAAGGGATACAGGCTTAATCCGAGAAGCGCAATGCCTGCATAGTAGGTGCTCAAATTCGCAAAAGCCAGCCACTTCGGCGGTGCGATATGGAAATTCAGAAACAGAAGGATAAGATCTGACGTGAGGAACAGAAAGGATCCTGTCAGGATGAAAATATGGGAAATGGCGGCGCCTGAATAGATGACAATCATAAGGCTTTTCGAAAACAGGAGCCCGACGAAAAACGAATAGATGATACCCGGAATCTTCATCATGCCAAGGTTGATATTTTTGCCCAGGGATATGAAATAGACAAGGCCCATTACCCCGACGGGAATGACAAAATCTATCAAGTGTACAGGATAGATGAACGTGAGAGCCACATAGAAAACAATATGTGCGGCTAAAAATGAGAAGGTGCCGATCATGAACTCCCTGCTGTTGGAGTCGTTTTTGGAGTGGGCCAGGCCCAGCAGCAAATCGCCGAGGGCTGCCAGGATAAAGGCAGGAAGCATCTTGTAAAACATGGAATAATACTGGCTCAAAAAGGCGCTGTAAGATGCTATCAGGATAAAGCAGAGACTAGTGGAGAACTTGACCCAGGGAAAAGGCTTGCTGTATTTGGGCGGACTATACATGTAGTACGTCATACCGAAAAGAAAGACGTAGAGTATAAGCAGTGCCGGCATTTCAAATCCCTCCCATCCACAACAATTACAGTTTAGAAGTCATTGGAAAACCTGTCAATATAATTCAATTATCAGTATAGACGATTTATAAATCCACTGCCGCAGCCAGTGTGTCTTCAAATGTAAATGTATCTGAGAACGCTGTGCTTTTCCAGCCGCTGTCCAGCTTGTCCAGAAGCATTGCCTGCGCCATTCCCATTGCATAATACCGGTCGTCCGACTGCCCGACGGCTTTTTGCGCGATATTTCCAAGGTTTTTGCGCATAAGGCAGGAGGAGCCGGAAGAACTCATATATTCCGCATACCGTGCCATTCCTTCAAGCCACTCATACTCTTCTTCATCATGGATATCGGCTGCAGACATGCCGAAGGCCGTCCGCCGCTCCGTGCGGGTATCCAGAAAGAGCCGTGCATATTTGATGATTTCATCGGGCTGGCCGGCATCGAGGGCCAGCTGAAGATAATTTCCTTCTTTTTGGAGAAGCTCTTCAAAAACAGCTTCTCCGGTATACTTCCGGTTGATATCGCCGATGGACATGTCCGCCCTGATTCGCGCTTCATTTTGCTGTGCCTGGTATGCGTGGGTCATTTCATGTATGACCATTCCAGTATAATATTCGCTGTCCGTGCTGAACAGCTGCGGCGGAATAAAGTATCCGAGCACACCGGTCTCCCCGGACATGGAAACAAATACAAAAGAGTTCAGGGTGTCCAGTGTGGACATGCTTCCCACCCAGCGGTCTGCTGTATATACGGCAAATGCCTGGGGGTTGTGTGCAGGTCTGCGGTATATTCTTTTCCCGGGCAGGGCATTATCTGCAGTAAGGGTCCATTCCGGTGATTCTGAGCTGCTGCAGATCAGGAATTCGTAGGAATCATTATAAATAATCAAATCAATGCCGGCCTTGCTGAAGCCCGGATAAATCTCTTCCCCGTGGGCGGCGAGGTAATCAAAAGCAGTTTGTGCCCGGCCGATATCCGTTTTTGACAGTGAACCGGAATGGGTGTCCATTTGGCTGTAACGAAAACGGTATACGGCATTGTCGGTAAAAAGCAGCAGCACAAGAACACCTATTATGATTAGTAATACCCGAAGGATGCGAATAACTGATTTTTTCTTTTTTCTGTCTTTGCCGGAAGAAATAATTGTATTATTGAACATATTAATCTATATCCAGAAGTTCGCCGATTGTTATCCTGTCATTTTCTATACCGGCAAGAATAGAATTCTCCATGTACATATGCAGCTTATTTATAGTATCTGTGTGTACATGGCTTACCCGGTACTGATAGTAGCACTTGAGTGACCCGGTTCCGTCGCCGTCCATAACTGTGAGGTAAATCCTGCCCGGATAGGCACCGTTGTCATACCAGTTTGTGGTAACGGTTGACTCATCAGCCGTCGTCGTACTGACCGGCTGGAATGTAAACATACCGCACGCGTATGATGCAAGGGGGCCAGCTTTGTAATATGTTTTTAATTCCATATCAATCGGCAGATAATCAAAATCAGCATGCCTGTAGATGATGGACTGCCGCTCCTTCAGTTTCTCCAAAGCTTCCCTGAACGTGGTATTTTCTTCCAGTATTGTCCGGAAAGGTATTGCATGAACCCTGGTTCCCCCTGAATTCTTCTCTTCCAGCGTGCCCCTTCTTGCAATCGATGCGGTAAAGTAAATATCCTTTTCCCTGTTGTTGACCTTGGAAAAATAGCTGCGGTACGCGAGGAAAAACAAATGCTGCATTGAAAATCCATTAGCCATGCAGTATTGTCCGGCTTTTTCAACGATTTCTTCAGGGAACCAAATCATCATGTTCCTGCTTTTATTACGCAGGGCTAATTCACCGTTAATATGCCGCGCTGAAGGGTTTTTCTTCTTTTGTCTGAATTTATCCAAATCGCGGGTTCCGTTAATGTCCGTCCAGATGGGTTCGCTCGAATGGATCTCATTCATCCAGAATTCGCGGTCTGATTGAAATTTGGCGGTGTTTTCATAATCAAGATCCTTCTGAAGAAGTTTCTCATAAGAAGCAATGGGCTTAGGCATATCTTTGCCTTGAAGAAGTGCTTCATACACCTCGAAGAGATCCCTGTAGAATACTGTAACTCCCCATGAATCCAGGATCATGTGACTGTTAATGAAGCATACACCGTTTTTCCCGTCATAAGAGGTAACAAGGTAAATCCTGCTCAATGGCTTATCATTATATGTAATTCGCTTCTTTGCGATCCTCGAGAATTGCTTTTCCATATCCTCGCGGGTCTTTCCCGTAAAATCAAGCATCTCGATTTTTTGAAGTCCGCTGTCGGCAAAATACTGCTTATCTTTCTTATCAACTTTGGTAATACGGACCCGTAAGGCATCGTTCCTTTTATAAACAATCTCAACAGCCTTTTTCAGAACATCAAAATCAAGCTTTTTATCAAATAAAATGGATGTACAGATATTATTGCATTGCCTGTGAAGATTATATCTTTGCTGCAGGCTCAGCAGGTTCTGTGCCGATGTCAGATCATAATAAGTACTCATTTGATTCCCTCATCGTTGAAAGCAAATTATGCGCACATTTCAAATTCAGATCTGCCGGAGCTGCCGAATACATCAGAAACATCTAACATTATATTTGTATTATAATCTCACTTGCGATATATTTACATACTCGTTTTTATTCCTTAATTATTCGTTTTTTTCTATCTAAAATGAACGCGGGGGGTTTTTCTGTCATCCGGGAAGATATAAAATGAATAAGGGGTCGGCAATATGAAGAATATTGTTTCTTTGAATGAATTGACGCCGGAAAGTTATCCTTTTGCCGGAGGCAAGGGTACAGCACTTGCGGCCATGAAGCAGCAAAAGCTTCCTGTTCCGGAGGGCTTTGTTGTTCTGAGCCGCGCTTTTTGCGGGGGGGAGTTATCTGACTCGGAAAAATCCGAAATTGCCAGGCATCTTGCCGCTTTTACCAAACGCACATCCTTTGCGGTCCGGTCATCGGCCCTTCACGAGGACAGCGGCAAGGCTTCCTTTGCCGGTGCATATGAGACTGTTCTTGCTGTTTCTAATACGGATGTCTTATCTGCCATACAGAAGGTTGCTGCTTCCATGCATGCGCAAAGGGTACAGACATATGCCGGCAGCCGGAACATCCCGGCCGACGGGCAGATGGCAGTTGTGGTCCAGAAGTTTATCCGGCCGCAATTTGCAGGAGTTCTTTTTACCTCCGATCCGATCACAGGAAGTGCCGCCAAAATGACCGGTAACTATGTTACAGGTGTAGGCGAACCGCTTGTTTCAGGGGATGTGAACGGACAGGGATTTACCTTTGACAGCCTCTATTATTCATACAGCGGACCGGAGGAGCTGCGGCCTTATGCACGGAGGCTTTTCAGGCTGGCCGGTAAAATTGCCCGGTTCTTTGAGTGTCCGCAGGATATTGAGTGGGCCGCGGCAGGCGGCAGGGTATATGTCCTGCAGGCAAGGCCTGTCACGACACTTCGAAGAATCGATTATGACACCTTCGAAATCAATGCATCCCTGAGCGGAGACTATCTCTTTGCCAACACGAATGTCGGTGAAGGATTCCCCAATGTGATCACACCAATGATGTGGAGCCTTGTGGAATCTACGAGCAGAACCATGGGTTTTCCGCATTTCCTCGATAATATCTGCGGACACCCTTATGCAAATATGAGCGTGGTGTATGCAGGCCTGAAATCTTTTGGATTCAGTAAAAAGCTGATCAGAATAATCACAGGGGATATAGCGGGACAAATTCCGGACAATATGGAAATCCCTATATTTCCATTTGATAAAAAATATGTCCGCAGTGCACTCGCGGGTTTATTCCACAGGCATGCCCTGAATAAATTTTCAAATATGAAGACATCGGAATTTCTGGATCGCTGTGAAGATCTTTTCAGGGAAGAGATGGAAATAATACATGCTTCGGGCACAAATGACAGCCTGCTGGAAGTATGGCAGAGAAATGTTGGTCCATTTATCAGGAAGCTCGAGATCTCGATGTTTAAGAATTTGCGTATCGGCGGCATCTTCAATACCCGCAAGGAATTCATCGCGCTTATCGGTGAAGAAACGGCCAATACCCTGTGCTCCAACTGCAGCGGGGAAGACGTACTTGAAAGCATGAAGCCGGCACTTTTCCTTGAAAAAGTTATCAGCGGCGAAATCAGCAAGACCGAATATATAGAAAAATATGGGCATCGATCCCCCGAAGAGCTCGAAGCAGGCACACCGTTTCCTTATGAAAATGAACAGTACATAGACAATCTTATCGAAAACTACAGAAGTTCAGGTGTAAGTGCGGTCCTCCTTCAAAAAAAGCAGAAGGAGCGGTTCGAGGAAGCTAAGACCGTATTTCTGCAGAAATACCCCCGTAAGGCAAGGTGGCTGGACAGAAAAATTGCCTGGCTGCAAAAATCCATGCAGTCCAGGGAAATTGTCCGAAGCAAAGGAATCCGGTTTGTATGCATCCTGCGCGAGTTTTTGCTGCAGTGCGGCAAAGTGAACGGAATAGACGGCAATGTATTCTATCTGTATTTTGATGAGGCCATGGATATGCTTCGCGGAGACAACTCGGCGCTTGTACATATTGCAGCACGAAAACATACATATGAAAAATACAAGCTTCTTCCGACATTTCCGTCCGTCATCCGCGGCCGGTTTGACCCGTATGAATGGATGAAATCCGAAGATAGAAACATAGACTATTTTGACGGTGTACACGGCAGACAACCGGAAGATGGTAATGATGAGGCAGACCGGCTGACCGGTTTTGCCGGGGCATCGGGGATCGTGGAAGGCATAGTCAGGGTGCTGAATGATTTTTCGGAAATGAACAGCCTGAAGACAGGTGAAATACTTGTTACGGCTATGACAAATATTGGCTGGACACCGATCTTCCCAAGGGCCGCAGCCATTATCACAAATATCGGCGCACCGCTCTCCCATGCAGCAATCGTTGCACGCGAATTCGGGATTCCCGCTGTTGTCGGCTGCAGGAACGCTACGGCCAGACTCAGGACCGGCGACCGGGTCAGGGTAGACGGGGGAAAGGGGATTGTAACAATTCTATCGCAGGTGTAGTTGTATCGGCTCTCTCCATTTCGCTCGGCTACGCAGGTGTAATTGTTTCGGCTCTCTCCATTACGCTCGCTGCGCTCGCCTCCATGTCGAATGTCGCCTCAACAACTACACCTGCTCCTTGAAGAGGCATCCTGCGGATGCCAAGGAATATTTATATGAGGCTCTCTCGACATTTCGCTGCGCTGCGCTCGGCTCCATGTCGAATGTCGCCTCAACAACTACCCTGCTCCTTGGAGAGGCATCCTGCGGATGCCGCGGAATATTTATATTCGGGCTCTCTCCATTACGCTCGCTGCGCTCGGCTCCATGTCGAATGTCGCCTCAACAACTACACCTGCTCCTTGAAGAGGCATCCTGCGGATGCCAAGGAATAATTATATGAGGATATCTCTCTATTTTCAATTATTTCCACTAACCATACAAACAAATAAATTTTGTTTTACTTTTATTGCGCAATGATGTACGTTTATATTAATCATTTTGAAGATGGCAGAAATAGAGAACAGGTACACAGCTAATTATGGATACGAGGAGTTTTGTTTATGAAGAAATACTTAAAAATGGGAAGCGCGGTCCTGCTAATTTTTGCCGGTCTGGTCGCTATTACTGCTTGCCAATCAAAAATTGAGACAAAATTGAACGCAAATGATACGGAATCCAGCCAAAAGATATCTTCTGTCATTTCTGAAATTACAACTGCTGCAACGGCGGATCCGGAACCGTCAAAAACGGATCCGGCAGCATCGGATCCGGCAGATACAACCTCTGGCGGGACTGTTCATTTTGACCCTGAGACGGTCACGCCCGATAATCCGAATAATGGATATAAATTGACGGAAAATCTTGATATGGACGGCGACGGAAAACTCGAATCAATACGGGTTGATCCTGTTGCATTAGAAAGCGATCCGCAGCATGTCGACAAATACATCATATATTTTAACGGAGAAGAGCTTTCAAGTCTCTATGTTGCAGATGCTTTCTGCTTTGGGGGAATAGATGTTATTGACATAGATAATTCCGATACTTTTAAGGAGGTTGTATGTTCCTTTGATATTGCCAGTGAAGATTATGTTGCCTACATCATTCGGTTCGACGGCATCTCGGTGAAATTCCAGAAAACAGCGTTACTATATGACGCCCCGGGAGATGGCTCGCTTATAGTTGGTGAAGGAGAATTCCTTCAGTCAGGGGATGCAACCAAAGAATACTCAGTGGATGATCAATTCAATTTTACATGGGTAAATCGACTGTATGATACGGACATGAACGTTATTTCAAAAGTACCGGTACAGGTTCAATTTATGAAGGACGGCATTTATACCGATGGAATTTTGGAAACCGGAACCAAAATCTGCATTTATCAGGTTGACTATGTTTCAAAGGCATATTTCCGGACTTCGGATGGTCGGGAGGGCCTTCTGATGGTTGACGGATTGACCATTGAGCCGGACGGGATTTCTTCGCAGAAGTGCTTTGACGGGTTTGCATTTGGTGACTGAAATTAATGAAACCATTCCCATCATATAATTGTTCCGCGAGTAGACGGAAGCAATTTTAACATGTAAAATCTATCAATTACACAGTAATGACGATTTCGGATTTTTACCGGAAGCGCTTTCCTTTTTTCATCTGTCCACAGTTTGAAATGGTATTGCCGGACAAATTCCGGATAACATAGAAGTTTTCCTGTCTAATGATTTTAAGTATGTCAGTTCTTTTGACAGTTCGGCGCGTACGCTTTTCTGCCAGAAATACTCGCCGATGAACATAACTTTTATATAGGCTTTTTCACAAAAGATTGTTCTGAACAGTCTTTTTCGTGAGTATATTTTTCTGCTTGCGTGAATAATTTCCAGTTGTAAATCGTATGGGGATATATTCTCAGGGAAATGCACAACATTGCCGTTGTATTTTGACCAGTCCGTATGTATCAGCTTATCCTTGTGTGATTCATAGGACGGCGTGCCGGGCACAAAGTACATGGACTGGATGAGAACGCCATGAATATCATGCTCTATCACAAAGTTTGCAAGGCGGTCGCCAACGCCTTTAGTATGATTGTCGGCGCCCATGATAAATAGCCCTCGTACATTTAAGCCATGCTTCTGAATGTTTTCCACGGACCTGCTGATTTCGGAATAGGAGCTCTTTTTGTGATTCGAAGCAAAAGCTTCGTCTTCCAGGAATTCAATCCCCATAGCTAATTCGAGGAATCCGGCTTCTTTCAAAAGATCCAGCATCTCATCGTCAAAACCGACCTCAAATCTGGCCTGCACGGTGAAGTGATACTTGATTTTACTGTCAATAATCGCACGCAGTACGGAAATTGCCCACTGCCTGTCGGCAAAAAAATTGTCATCTGTAAACCACAAAATACGGTTCAGCCGCGGGAAGAAGCCCTGCTCCTGAAAAGCAATCGCCTGCTTCATATCTTCCAGGATGTTGTCAGTCGTTCTCGTTCGTACTTTTCGCCCAAAATGGCGGACGACCGCACAATAATCACAGTTGTGAGGGCAGCCCCGTGAAGCGTGTACCTGAGCCCATATTGTATTGTATCCGGCCATTTTACTGTACCGATATAGTAAATTCCGGTTCGGAATTGTATTTATATTTTCAGGCGGCTGCTGCAGCCCGGTAAAAATAACATCCAATCCCTTTTTGTACGCAACTCCGGGAAAATCGACCGGTGTATTATTCCGGATTGCCTGAATGAAGGTAATGATTGTTTCATCGCCTTCCCCAAGAAGGACATAGTCGCAATAGTTTACTGCTTCCGGATAATTCATTGATGCATGAAGGCCCCCCATAACGACAATGGCTTTGGAATTCTTTTTAACATATCGGGCAAGCTCATATCCGCGTACAGCGGCAAATGTAAAAATACCGATAAAAACGATATCCGCATCAAGCACATCATCCCATCGTATAGTTGAAATGGACTCGCTGTACATTAACGTATCATCAACGACTTCTTTGGTCAGAGTGGAAAGTGTAAGAAGACCGACAGACGGTGTTCGAATATATTTGTTATATGTATAAAAGTTCCTGATCGATTTTTTATACTGCGGAACACCGGGTTCAATAAATCTTACTTTTGATATTTTCATTTTGTTTTCCCCTTTGGTCCATATCACAAGTGAAATGGACGGAGTTGTATTATATCACTAGTGCTTATTCTATGGTAGTAATAATAGTACAGTACTACGCGTCGCGGGTGTAGTTGTTTCGGCTCTCTCCATTCCGCTCGCTGTGCTCGGCTCCATGTCGAAAGTCGCCTCAACAACTACACCCGCTCCTTGGGAGGGCATCCTGCGGATGCCGCGGAATATTTATATACGGCTCTCTCTCCATTTCGCTGCGCTGCATGTAGAGAGTCGCCTCAACAACTACACCCGCTTCTTGGGAAGGCATCCTGCGGTTGCCGCGGAATTTTAATTTTCCTTGGGAGCAAAGCTCACTCTACAGGAAGAGCAGTGCTCTTCCCGGCGACATTCGACATGGAGAGAGCCGAAAGAACATTCACACTTCCCCAATTACGAACCATGAAACGGCTTATGAACAAATGACTGCTATCGTCCAAAGCGAAGTATACCTTAACTCTTAAATTTTGACAGATGTTTACAGCGATGAAATGACGGGAACGAAGGCAACGCTGGAAACCATTTTTATCAGCCTTAAAACAAAGAAGACGACTTTGAACGACAAAATTACCGAGTTGAAAAGTCAGAATACAACTGCCGAGAGCGAGTTGGAAGACATTAAGAACAGCATCACTTCCACGGAGACCAGCAATTCGGATTGTCAAAAGAGTAATTCCAATGCATCTTATGGTATGGCATCCTACCGGAAAAAATGCAAGAGGAATTACATCTCTACTAATTCCAACAAAACCCAAAGAGACCCCACCACCTGTATCGATTTAAAAACCCTATCCTATATAAATGATGATAGTTATACTCTTATAGGAATAAAATTAATTGGCATATTTATATTTTTTATCATCTCGAAAATGCGGTACAATGAAAACAATTTCGACCTGTAGAGAAAGAGAAACGCATGAAGTTTATAAAAAAAATTCTAGGAAAAATCATACACGCGATCGCACGTGCGCATCGCTTTGTTTTACGAGGGATGGTCTACCTGCTTGAGACAGGCATCTTGCTGGTCAAGGAATTCTTAAAGGGTTGCCTGGTTCTGTTCAGCATGGGCGGCTGTCTGCTCGTCTTTTTGTTGATTGGTCCAGTCGGCGTGTGGCTTCTTCGAAACCCCCTGATTCTGCTGATTTTTCTTCTGATCGTCACCTTCCCGATACTCGGCGCCATCCTGCTGAATAAGCTTAAAGACTTCCAGATTATCAGCGAACGCTTCCTGTTCGGCCTGGCGGAGTACCTGCAAGACCCGGATCATCACACCAGGCGCTCGTATAAGTACCATAAGCAAACATATCAAGCTGAGAAGGATGTGCAGGCAAGGCGTGAATGGGAACGCCGCGAACGTCAGCAGCAAATGTGGGAAGAGCGTTTTCGCCAATGGGGCACAGGGGGATTCGGCACCGGTTACAGCCAGAGAACTGCCGGCTCCGGATATAGCAACGGCTCGTCGGCCGGCAACCCGTATATGGATTTCAAGAGACAATACGAGAAAAGCTGCGCCACTCTCGGTATCCCCGTAACGACCGAAGAGAGCCGTATCAAGCTGGCGTATAGAAAAAAAGCCAAGCAATACCATCCGGACGTCAATCAGGCTTCGGATGCGACGGCAAGGTTCCAGGAGATCAGCGAAGCATACGAATTCCTAAACGAAGACAATATCCGCCGCTATAAAGGAATCGTGGGGTCGGGAACGTAGAAGCGTCGCAGGTGTAGTTGTATCGGCTCTCTCCATTACGCTCGCTATGCTCGACTCCATGTCGAAAGTCGCCTCAACAAATACACCTGCTCCTTTGCAAGGCATCCTGCGGATGCCGCAGAATATTATTTTTCCTTGGGAGCGAAGCTCCCTCTGCAAGAAGTGCCGGTGCTCTTCCCGGCGACATTCGAAATGGAGCCGAGCGCAGCGAGCGTAATGAGAGAGCAGGAAGAGCACCGGCACTTCTCAGCGAGCGTAATGAGAGAGCAGGAAGAGCACCGGCACTTCTTTCTGGACCTCTTACCCCCGATTTTTGCCCACTTGGCAGTATGGCTCTATGCATTTTGTTTTTTGGATTTATAATAAAAATGCAAGTGGAGTTGCGAGGTGAACAAATGCGAGTGCGAATTGAAATGGTGGGCGAGGATGATCCCGTCGAAGTGGTCATCTACTGCAGGAAAGTCACTCCGGAAGTAGAAGAGCTTGCCCGGCAGTTTGGTCAGGGCAAAAACGCCGGCCCACAGCCGACTTTCTACAAAGGAGAGGAACAATACTATCTCACGCTGTCGGAAATTCTGTTTTTCGAAACAGACGGCGACGGGGTCTTTGCGCACACGGAAAAGGACTCCTACGAGACCAGACAGCGGCTCTATGAACTCGAAGCCACACTGCCTCACTATTTTGTCCGTATTTCGCGATCCACCATTGCAAACACACTTCATATTTTTTCGGTCCAGCGAGGGCTCACCCGGGTCGGGCTCGTTTCGTTTCGAGGATCGTATAAAGAAGTGTATGTATCAAGGATGTACAGTAATATTTTGAAAGTTAAAATGGAAGAGAGGTATTTGTATGAGAAGACATAGTATTTTTTGGGGAATTATCCTTTTGGGAGGCGGTGTGCTGCTGCTGCTGAATGCTCTTGGTATCGGCACGCAGTTTGAGTTGGTTCCGATGCTCGGAAGTCTTCTGCTTCTGGCCATCAGTGTTGTCAGCCTTGTCCGGTTGAATTTTGTAATGGGTCTTCTGCCGTTATCTGTAATTGCCTATCTCTGGCGTGACCGTATTGGTCTGCCTGATAAGAATATCTGGCTGGTTTTTGTCGCGGCCCTGCTTCTGGGCATCGGCCTTTCAAGTATTTTCTGGAAAGCCAAAAGAGCAAGGTTTGCCGAGCGCCATCAGCACGGCAACAGATGGGGGAGCGGCGACAAATGCGGGCACGGCGACTGGTCGTCAACCGGCACGGTTACTTCTTCGGAAGACGGGGAGTTCGTGGATGTTGACTCCAATTTTGGAGAACATGTCAAATATGTCCGTTCCACTAATTTGAAAAAAGTAAAAATTGACGGCAATTTTGCCTCGATCAAGGTCTACTTTGATCAATGCCAGATCAGTCCGGAAGGCTTGTCAATATATGTAGACTGCAATTTTGCAGGAGTGGTCCTATACGTACCAAGAACATGGGTCATTGATAACCAGATGCATGTGTTTGCAGGCAACGTAGATGGAATAACCATAACATCCGGAGATAATACCCCCGTCAGCCTGATCGGTGAAGTGCACTTTGGTGAAGTGAAGATCGTATATTTGTAAGAACCGAATGTATCCCGGCATGTTTTCAAAATAATGAATGGATCGGGATTGAATGAGCGGGTGGCAGCAAAATGCACACCCGCTTTTTTGCATCCGGAAATCAATTTTCGTTTACATTTAGGCGGGATGGGAGTAAATTGAAGTTGCTGATATAGGGCGGATAATTATAGACGGAGCATAGATATATGGATGTGATCGAAGTTGCGAACATGCGCAAAACCTATGGCCGGACGATTGCTGTTGAGGATATTTCACTTGTCGTTCATGAAGGTGAGATTTTTGGAATGGTCGGACCGAACGGTGCAGGAAAGACTACAACTATCGAGTGCATTGAAGGTCTGCGCAAGCCGGATGACGGTACTGTCAGGGTCCTGGGATTAAACCCGCAGACGGATAGCCGGCAGCTGCGGACCATGACAGGAATACAGCTCCAGCAATCCAATCTTCCGGAGCATATTAAAGTGTGGGAAGCGCTCGAGTTATTTGCCTCTTTTTATTCCGATCCGGCTGATTGGAAAGTACTGATCAGCCAGTTGGGGTTGGAAGAGAAACGCGATGCACGTTTCTGCAGGCTTTCCGGAGGCCAGAAGCAGCGGCTTTTCATTGCGCTGGCTATCCTTCCGAACCCCAGAATCGTTTTTCTGGATGAACTGACTACCGGCCTTGACCCGCAGGCGCGGCATGCCATATGGGATCTGGTGCGGGAAGTACGGTCGCAGGGCAAGACAATCCTGTTGACCACCCACTTTATGGAAGAAGCGGAAAAGCTGTGTGACCGCGTGGCAATACTTGATCAGGGACACATCGCAGCTATGGATACTCCGGGTGCATTGATACAAAGCCTGGCGGGGGAAGAAAGCGTATCATTCACGCTTGACGGCAGTATGCCTCCTGCACTGGAGGAGGCCCTGGGCCACTTCGGACATGTAGAGTTGGAGGGAAGCCGCGTTATCATTCGCGGCAGTTCGACGGAAAACACACAGCTGGTTGCCGATGTCGTCAAACTGTTATCCGGCGCTGATGTTCACTTTCATTCTTTACAGACAGTGCAGCCTACATTGGAGGATGTTTTTCTCCAGTTGACCGGACGGCAAATCAGAGAGTGAGGGGGCGCAAATGAGAAGTCTGTACAAAATGACCTGGATGGAATGCAAATTATTCCTGCGGGAACCGCTCGGGGCTTTTTTCACCCTGATCTTTCCGCTTATGATGCTGTTTCTTTTCGGAAGTATTTACGGCAACGAACCCTCTGAATATTTTAACGGGCGCGGTACGGTGGATATATCGATACCCGCTTACACGGCTATGATCATTGGAACCAGCGGTTTGATGTCCATTACGATAACCATCGCAGCCTACCGTGAAAAAGGTGTTTTGAGACGCCTTCGCACCACCCCCGTCAGTTCGTTTACCATTCTTTCCGCACAGGTAATCGTGGTATTTCTTATGACCTTTTTGGGTATGATTCTTCTGGTTACTGCAGGGAAATTCGTCTATCATGTGAATTTTGAGGGTAATATTTTCAGCGTGTTCGCAGGATTCGTGTTATCCAGTTTGAGCTTCTTCAGCCTGGGTTTCATACTGGCCGGACTCATGCCGACGGCCCGGACTGCACAGATTGTCGGTATGGTTATTCTTTACCCGATGCTGTTCCTGTCGGGAGCCGGCTTTCCGCGGGAACTTCTGCCTGAAGCGATCCGGAAGGTATCGGCTTTTCTGCCGCTCACATATGTTGTCAACCTGCTTCGCGGCTTATGGGTCGGTGAAGCATGGAGCGCACATCTGCAGGACGCGGGCATATTGATCGGACTTCTGCTTCTGGGAGTGATTGTATCAGTGAAAACATTCCGCTGGGAATAATTGACCGGGTGCTGCAGGCGGGCCTTAAAAGCGGCTTGCCTGCCGAAATTGTACAAAGGAGGTTTTATATGAAACTGCTGCAATTTCCGTTCATTCTCATAGGGGGACTGATACTCGCGGCTATCCTTGTTATTTTCTTTTTGAACAGGAAAAATATAAAACGGCTGACCCCCCTTGCTGCAAGTGGTTTTGCCTGTATAATTGCCGGAATTATTTTTGGAGACAATATTATTGTCGGATATAGCCTGATAGGTGCAGGGGTAGTGCTTGCTGTTACCGATATTTTTGTTAAACCAAAAAAATAAGGAATATAATACATATATGATATAGAATCCGCACGACGGATTAATATCCGGATGCTTTTTTCTGCTGCGCCGGTATATGACAGGGGGATAAAAATGAAAAAATCGCTGCTTCTGTTGTCTTCAATAATCGGCCTTTCTTTTTTGATCGGGTGCACTGCGACGCCTGCAGGCGAAGAAACCACGACCGGGACCTCTGCGGATGCCGTATCGAGTGCCACACTCAGCCGTTTCCGGCAAGGTGAAATCAGAGAGTACGAGGGTGCCAACCTTGATCCGGCTATCGGGCCAAGGGATAATTCCATCAAGGGTGTCCAGCATGTTGATATCAGTAAGTACACGCTGAAAATCGACGGGCTCGTCAATACTCCGGTCGATTTGACATATGATGATGTCTTAAAGCTCGATGCGTATGAAAGGAAAATTACTCTGTACTGCGTCGAGGGATGGAATGCCACAATTTTGTGGAAAGGTGTTCTGCTTCAGGATGTTATGGCGAAGGCAGGCATTCAGTCGGGAGCGAACACGGTCATTTTTCATTCCGTTGACGGCTATACGACGTCGCTGCCCCTTGAGACGATTGTTTCCGGTCAGCTGATCCTCGCTTACGGCGCAAACGGACTTACCCTCCCGGATGAGATGGGGTATCCGTTCATTTTTGTAGCGGAGGACAAACAGGGTTACAAATGGGCAAGGTGGGTATCGGAGATTGAACTTTCGGACGATCCTTCCTATCAGGGGTATTGGGAAGAGCGCGGCTACCCTAACAGCGGGGATTTTGTACAATAGCGTCATGTATCAGCAGAGTACTCAGCATACCGCCCTGCATTATTTTGTACATCAGTGCGAGGAATTCCTCGACCGGGGGTTTTTTCTCAAGCCTGAACCAATAAGCGAGCATTCCTATCATTGATATATTTATATTTTCAAGCACTGCATCAAGCTCGAATCCATCAATTGCACCGCTCGCAAGCATCACTTCTTTCTGTTTCGGCAGCATGGCCATTTTTATTTTCCCCATAAAAGCACTGTCGCCGTTATCCCCGAGCAGAACCGTGTAATACTCGTTATAAGTTTCATACAGCTTCATGAATGCATCGACCGGGAATGGCATGCCGGATGCCCCGGCTATTGCGGGTAGTTTCATTGGCGGCATGTCCGGCATCTGCGGCATAATAGATTTCTCCAGCTGCTCAAGCACATCATAGACATCGAGAAAATACTCGTAGAAAGTGCCGCGGTTGTATCCTGCCAGCTGTGTAATTTCCCTCACCGTGATTTTTTCTATGCGCTTTTGCTTATACAGCGACCAGAAGGCGCCGGTTAGATTTTGTCTGGTCTGTGCTGTCACATCAGGCTGCTTTTTCACTTCGAATCTTCCTTTCCATATCCGACAGCCGCGTATACTTTGTCGGTTGCTGAATCCGTTTTCCATTTGATATAATAAATCATACAACACGTTGTTGGATGAATCAAGTGAGAAAGGAAATAACTATATGGCTGTGATAACAGTGAATAATCTGACAAAGGATTACGGGCATAACAAGGGTGTCTTTGATGTATCCTTTGCGGTGGAAAAAGGCGAGGTGTTCGGCTTTCTCGGTCCCAACGGTGCTGGAAAGACAACGACAATCCGTCACCTGCTCGGTTTTTCAAGACCGCAGGAGGGCAGCACGGGTATTCTTGGTATGGATTCATGGAAGGATGCAAAGCAGATACAACGGCATCTGGGTTACCTGCCCGGAGAAATTGCGTTCCCGAATGATATGAAAGGATTGCAGTTTATCAAGTATATCGCCGAAATGCGCGGCATGAAGGATATCAAAAAGGCGACCGAACTGATTGATATGTTTCAGTTTGATCCGACAGGTGAGCTGAAGCGGATGAGCAAGGGTATGAAGCAGAAAATCGGGATTGTATGCGCTTTTATGAGCGACCCTGAAATTCTGATTCTCGATGAACCCACAAGCGGACTCGACCCTCTAATGCAGTCCACCTTTGTGCAGCTTATTGCAAGTGAAAAAGCTGCGGGGAAAAGTATTCTGATGTCCTCGCATATGTTTGAGGAAGTGGAAGAAACCTCCGACAGAATAGGTATGATTAAGAGCGGCCGGCTGGTTGCAGTAATAAAACCGAAGGACATCCGCCACGCCGAGAATAAAACCTTCAAAATCGAGTTTTTGAATGATTCGGATTTTGCGTCAATGCGTTCTCTGGGCTTTAATATTACCGGAATAAAACCCGGGCAGAAGCAGATCATTGTTGATATTGAAGATGCAGACATAAACGCGCTTCTGGCTGCCCTTGCAACCCGAAAGGTGAAGTTTATCAGCGAAACCAAGCACACGCTGGAGGAATTTTTTATGCAGTATTACGAGGGGGACAGCAGCAATGTTCAGTAAAACTTATTTCAAACAGACGGTAAAATCAAATTTCAAATTGTGGCTTATCTTCACAGGCGTGCTCTGTGCACTTATCTGCGTAGTACTGTCGGTATTTGATGCCGATACATTAGCGCAGCTCGGCAGCAACTCGGCGAACATGCCAATCAATCCGCTGGGGGACATCTCAACACTGATTAACCTTTTGGCTAATCAGTATTTCGGTATGTTCTGTCTGATTTTTCCGATGATTTACATTATTATTACCGGGAATAAGCTGATATCCGGACAAGTTGACAATGGCAATATGGCGTATAATCTTTCAGCGCCGATTTCGAGAATTCAGATAGCCGGAACAAGTATGCTCTATCTGGCCGGCTCGCTGACGCTGATGTACGGACTGATTGTCGGAATCGGCTGCGGCGCCGCGGAAATACTGCAGCCGGGAGAGCTTGACCTTGAGGCTTTCTGCCGCCTGGCACTCGGATCGTACCTGCTGCAGCTTGCGATAAGCGCGATTTCCTTTTGTGCCTCCTGTATTTTCAATCGTTCAAGCCGTTCGTTACTATTCGGAGCAGGTTTGCCGCTCGTATTCTACGGTGCGAATTTACTTGCGGGACTAAGTAAGGATTTGAAATTTTTCAAATATTTTTCACTCATAACATTATTTGATAAGGCTGCCCTGATTGCAGGGGAGGGATATTCCGCCGGATTGGCTGTCCTTGCGGTTATATCTGTTGTGATTTATACCGCCGGAATCACAGTGTTTAAGAAAAAGGATCTGCCTCTCTAAGCCAATGGAATTTTAACCTACCACTGATTCATGTGGATTTTTGAATCTATATTGTATTCCTTCTGCTCACTTATGAAGGCTTCGTCTTCCGGATAACCCAGGGCCAGATAGCAGGGCATCACATATTCACTGGGGTGATTTAGCGTTTTCGCTATATATTCAGGCTCGCTGCCCAGCGGTATACGGAGGGAACATGCCAGTCCCTCGGCCGTTGCAGCCAGAAAAATATTTTCGATGCAGCACCAGATCGAAGCAAATCCGTTCAGGGAGCTGAGTGTCTTTGGTTCGAGCAGAGGCGTATCCTGCTTGAAAAAGGGCAGAATCAGGCAGCCTGACTGATACAGCATTTTATACTGTTTCGGGATTGCGTCGGAATACATTTTCTGCTGGCATGCATCATTCAATTTCCATGACTTGAAGATAAACTGCACCCTTGCGTCGGATACCTTTTGGGGGATCTTTCTCAGAATTTTGGCAATGACTTCCTTGTCGGTGATTACGACAAATTCCCAGTTCCGCATATGGTCATTACTCGGAGCCTTGAGTCCCGCGGCAAGAATGCGCCTTATAACCGCAGCTTCAATTGGGCAATCATCAAAATCCCGAATCGTCCTTCTTTTACTGACGACATCATAAAAATCCATACAGGTTACCTCCGATTGAATATCAAATATATAGAAGTTATATCATACAGTGTGAATGCATGCAATCAGATGCGCCGGATCTTATTTTTGATCAAATTATTTTATGTCAACCGTTTACATATTGGCTTATTTTAGTTACACTGATAGCGATAAGTAATCGCTTGAATTTTAGACCAAAGAGGTGTGATTATGACGAAAACAGGGTTTGAAGCTCGTCTTAAGGGCCGTTTGGAGAAGCTCAAGACGATTTATATGAAATTTTATAAAAAAAATGACGGTGCAGATGCATATTTCGAACAATTAATACATGTCATGCGCACTGCATATAATGAGCGATCCGCTGTCTTAATCGCCGAGGACGAATCGGATCCGCGATGGTATATGTCCAACAAGCTGGTTGGTATGATGCTGTATACGGATCTTTTCGCCGGAGATTTGGACGGGGTCGCCGGCAAAATACCCTACCTGAAGGACCTGGGCATTACATACCTGCATTTCATGCCTCTTCTTAAAGCGCGTGAAGGACAAAATGACGGCGGGTATGCCGTCGCCGACTACCGGTCCATCGACCCGCGTTTCGGTACCATGGACCAGTTCAGGGAACTGGTCGGGACCCTGCGCAGTGAGGGTATCAGCGTCTGCCTCGACTATGTGGTCAATCACACGGCTAAGGATCACATGTGGGCGCAAAAGGCACTGGCCGGTGATCCGGAATATCAGGCCATGTATTTTATGTATGACAGTGAGGATATTCCGCGTGCTTTTGAAGAGACGGTGGAGGAAGTTTTTCCCAAGGTCGCACCCGGGAACTTCACTTACTATCCGCAGATAAAAAAATGGGTGTTCACCTCGTTTTACGAATTTCAATGGGATCTCAACTATCACAATCCCCGTGTTTTTCAGGAAATGACGGATATACTTCTCTTCCTGGCCAATACCGGGGTGAAAGCCATACGCCTCGACGCGATTCCTTTCATGTGGAAAAAGCTCGGCACCAACTGCCGCAACCTGCCTGAAGTGCATGCCCTCCTGCGGATGTTCCGGCTGATTACCGACATCGTCTGTCCGAGCGTGGTCCTGAAGGGAGAGGCGATTGTGGAACCGTTCCAGATCGTCAAGTACTTCGGCAGGGATAATGAGGAGGAATGCCAGATCCTCTATAATGCCGCACGTATGGTCAATATCTGGAATTCCCTTGCCACGCGAGACGCCCGCCTGATGACCCGGAGCGACAAGTACGCCTTTGCGGTGCCGCAGTCGGCCTGCTGGGTGAACTATGCACGCTGCCATGATGATATCGGATGGGGTATGAACGAGATTGAACTGCGCGGACTGGGCCTGGATCCGGCCAAGCACAAGCAGTTCCTGATTGATTTCTACAAAGGGGACAATGAATACAGCCACTCCAGGGGAGAGCTGTATGAGTTTAACCCGGAGACGATGGATGCCAGAAACAGCGGAACCCTCGCGAGCATGTGCGGTCTGGAGACAGCCGTACTCGCCCGTGATGAATACCAGCGCGAGCTGGCCATCAAGCGTATCCTGCTTATTCACGCGCTCCTTCTGGCATCGTCCGGTATTCCCCTTCTTTACAGCGGGGATGAGCTGGCGGCCCTCAACGATTACAGGTACAAGGAGGATCCCGGCAAGGCCGCCGACAGCCGCTGGCTGCATCGCGGTTTTTTTGACTGGGAAAGAGCGGCCAGCCGTCATGACACGGGTACCGATGAAGGCCGTGTTTTCACCGAATTGAAGAAGCTGATTGCGATTCGTTCCGGCAGCGATATTTTCCGGACCGGCATACACACCGGGATTGTCGAATGCTATGAACCGGCCGTATATAGTTTTGCAAAATACAATGACGGACAGACCTTCGTTTTTATCGGCAATTTCAGTGAAGACCGTCAGTTCATTGACACAAATCCTTTCCGTGAAGCGGGGATCTGCGGTAATAAGACGGACCTGCCCCAGGGTAAGACCGTTAATTTTGATCAGGACCGGATCCTTATCGGGCCATTCGAATACCTGTGGCTTGTGTAAAGCAAGTGCGATTTATATTTACGGCTGTTAGTAAAACGATGTTATAATGGGAAAAGATGCTCGCAATAAGGGACATCGCGAAAGGATAACAAGCACATGTTGATTGCAATCGTTTTGTTTGCTGTTACATATGTTCTGCTTCTTCTATTCCCCAAATACCGTGCGTATATTGCACTTATATCGGCTACTATTTTTGTCATAATCGGCATTCTTCCCATCCAAAATGTTTTCGGTGCGGTGGACTGGAATGTCATCATGATGATCGCAGGTACCATGGGTATCGTCTCCCTGTTTACTGAGTCGAAGATGCCCGCTCTTCTGGCCGACATGATTATTGAAAAGATGCCGAATGTCCAATGGGCTATCGTTGCGCTGGCTCTATTTGCCGGAATCATTTCTGCCTTTGTCGATAATGTAGCAACCGTTCTCATGGTTGCACCCGTAGCAATTACAATTGCCAGAAAGCTTAAGATTTCACCTGTCAACAGCATTATTGCGATCGCGATATCGTCCAACCTGCAGGGCGCTGCTACTCTGGTGGGAGATACCACCTCCATTCTTCTCGGCGGCGAAGCACACATGGATTTTCTGGATTTCTTCGTATATAAGGGAAAACCGGGTATGTTCTTTGTCGTTCAGGCAGGCGCCGTTCTTTCGGCCGTAGTTCTCCTGGTCCTGTTCCGCAAGGAAAAAGAAGCAATAGGGACGCAGGAACGAGCCGTAGTAACGGACTATTTCCCTTCCTTCCTGCTTCTGGGAACAATTATTCTTCTTATTATGGTTTCTTTCATTCCCAACAAACTTGACATTGCGAATGGGCTGGTTTGTATGAGTCTTCTGGTCATCGGAGTTGTCAGGGACATGATCAAAAACAGGAATGTGAAAGGAATTATAAAGACAGTTAAGGAAATTGACTACTTTACGCTCCTTCTGCTGGCAGGGCTCTTTATCGTCATTGCGGGAATAACCGAGGCCGGTGTGGTCACCAAAATCAGCGAAATCTTTGTAACCGTAAGCGGAGGCAATCTATTTGCAATCTTCTCGCTGCTTGTGTGGGCATCTGTAATTCTCTCTGCATTTATAGACAACATTCCCTATGTTGCCACAATGCTCCCTGTTGTAACCGGAATTGCTGTCAGGATGGGTATTGATCCGACACTTCTTTATTTCGGGTTAATTGTCGGCGCGACACTCGGCGGCAACTTAACACCAATCGGAGCATCCGCCAATATTGCGGGCCTTGGAATTTTACGCAAAGAAGGTTATGAAGTAAAACCGCTTAAATTTATGAAAATAAGCGTCCCATTCACACTTGTTGCTGTCCTTTCCGGCTATCTGCTGGTCTGGCTTATTTGGGCGTAATTTATTAGTGTTGTTTTGGGGATTATCGTTGTAAACGGTCCGCCAGAGGATGAGGATAATTATGGATGCTAAATTGCCTGCCCCCGAATTGGTCGATGCTTATATTCAATCTTACCCGGAACACGTCCGGCTCAAGCTTCAGGCGATCAGGGCAGCAATCAAAACAGCCGTGCCTGAAGCTTCAGAGAAGATCAGCTACGGGATGCCGGGCTTCATGTATAAGGGACCTTTGATGTATTTTGCAGCATTCCCCAATCATATTGGAATATATCCGACGCCCAACGGAGTGGAAGAATTCAAGTCCGAACTGTCCGGATACAAGCAGGGCAAAGGGTCCGTGCAGATACCGGTCAATGAGGCGATGCCGCTCGAGTTGATTGCCCGGATTGCCTTGTTTCGCGCGGAAGAAAACAGGAAGAAGGAATCGGACCGCAAAAAGCGGAAATAGGTCAAAGCTATGAAGGAAAAATCAAAGAATTATGCAAGTGTTTCTTGTCCTGATAGAAGTCGTTTTGATTTCCAGGTGGAACTTTATGGAAACACTTTGGCAGTGGTGAGGCCTGATCCGTAAATTGGGATGATCTTATCTTGACACGCTTCCGGCTCTAGTTCAGTATAGAAACAGAACAGATTCAAAGCAGGCAGGATCAGCAGTCAAATCCCTGTTTCTGAGATACTGTTAAAAAATATTAGTGAAACAGGAGATGCGTATGAGCAACTTGAATCTGGGACTTGGACATATCGGAATATTTGTGAAGGATCTGGAAGTATCCAAAAAATTCTATTGTGATAACCTTGATTTTACCGTTATTCACGAGAATAGCCTGGGAGAAAATGATGATGTCACGAAAATTGCCTTTGTTGAGGCAGGAGGCTGTACTCTGGAATTAATTCAAGTTCCCGGTGACAGTAAAAGGGCCGACGGACAGGTTGACCATATTGCATTTAAAGTTACGGACATTGAGAACGCCTGGGTGCAGCTGAAGGCTAAGGGCATTGTGTTTGAGACCGAAAGCATCACGACGGCACCGGCATTTTTTGAAAAAGGCGACAGATGGATCCTTTTCAGGGGTCCGGATGGGGAACGTCTGGAAATTAACGAGATTTTATAAAAATCAATTCAATAAATGATAATTCTGATTTTCACACGCAGCACATTGACTTAAAGCATGCCGCGGATGGTGCAGCAGAGCCGGGAACTTAATTGTTTCCGGCTTTTTTTGTGTTCCTAATATAATACCGGTTGTAAGATTGCGAAATTGTATAATAATGGAGTAGTAACATATATTTTTTAGTTATCCGGCCGGCAAATTATTTGAAAGTGAGGAAAACGATGCGCAAGTTGTACTATCGGGTGTATCAGGGTGTTTTCAAAGTAGTTTCAAGGTTTCTTCCATGGAGAGAGCCCATTCTCATTGAAGGGGAAGACAGTATCAGAAGACTGCCGGAGTATATAAAAGAGAAAAAGATCAGTAACGTCCTGATTGTAACGGATGCCGTGATTTCTTCTCTCGGACTGATGGATAAAATGCTGGAAGATCTTAAGAATGCTTCCATCCGTTACACGATATATGATAAGACGGTGCCGAATCCGACGGTTGATAACATTGAAGAGGCACTAATACTATTCTATTCCAATAAATGTGAAGGCATCATTGCTTTCGGCGGCGGCTCATCGATGGATTGTGCAAAAGGCGTGGGCGCCCGTGTCGCAAGGCCCAAAAAGAGTGTTGCCAGTATGAAAGGCGTTTTGAAGATCAGAAAAAGAATTCCGACGCTGTTTGCCGTGCCAACAACGGCAGGGACAGGGAGTGAAGCGACTTTGGCTGCCGTCATCTCCAACAGGGAGACGCATGAAAAATATCCGATTAATGACACGTCCCTGATTCCGCATTATGCCGTTCTGGACCCGCTGCTTACGGTCGGACTTCCGCCGCACATAACCTCTACTACAGGGATGGATGCCCTGACGCATGCAGTTGAAGCGTACATCGGGCGTAGCAATACGGCTTTCACACATAAGCTGAGCAGGGATGCTGTTAAGCTTATTTTCGAAAACATCTATACGGCTTATTCCAATGGAGCCGACATCAATGCCCGCAAAAACATGCAGAAGGCATCTTATTATGCAGGCGTCTCCTTTACACGGGCCTATGTAGGTTACGTACATGCAGTCGCACATACGCTCGGCGGATTTTACGGAACACCGCACGGACTGGCCAATGCAGTGATATTGCCTTATGTCCTTGATTATTTTGGAGAATCGGTGCACAAACCATTATCTGAACTTTCGGATTTGGTTGGCCTGGGAAGTCCTGATGCATCGATGGAAGAAAAGTCCAATCTGTTCATAAGCGCTGTTAAGGATTTTAATTCAAAGATGAACATTCCGCTGAAGATTAAAGGCATAAAAGAGGAAGATATTCCGCTCATGGTTGACCGAGCATACAAGGAAAGCAATCCATTATACCCGGTGCCCCGGATTTTCTCGAGGAAGGACTTTTACAATATTTATCAGATGATAAAGGAGTAATTCTTATATGAATGGGTATAACGGAAAAATTGCCAAAATCAATTTGAGTCTGAATACCATCGAAGATTACCCGATTTCCGAAAAAGACCTCACACTGTATCTGGGCGGGAAAACACTGGCTGCCAAAATCATTTTCGATGCCTACAAAGGAAAAATCGAGGCTTTTTCAGAAGAAAACATGATTGTTATTACGACTTCTGTGCTCACCGGTTCAACAGCACCCTGCTCATCGCGCTTTAATATCTCGACGATTTCTCCTCTGACCGGCTTATTGATTTCATCCAACTGCGGCGGGAGCTTTGGCCTGCATCTGAAACGAGCAGGCTATGACGGCGTTATTATCACCGGGCGAAGCAGACAAAAGATTTATCTTGATATAACGGAAACAGCGATAGAGATAAAGAATGCAGACCATCTCTGGGGTCTTCTGACAGCGGAAGCACAGGATAAAATGGGCGAACCGCGGCGGGGCAAATTAGTTATCGGGCCCGCGGGCGAGAACAAAGTCAGATATGCCGCGGTGATCAGTGAAGAGCGCGCAGCCGGGCGCGGCGGAGTAGGCGCTGTTTTCGGTGATAAGAATCTTAAAGGGATCATTGCGGGCGGCAACGTCAAAATGTCGATGCATGATGCGGACGGATTCAAAACACATAACAAGAAGTGGATCGGGCTTCTGACATCACATATCCTGACAGGCCGGCAATTGCCGAAACTGGGCACGGCAGGGCTTGTAAGCATGATGAATTATCAGAATCTTTTGGCTACCAGAAATTACTCAAGCGGAAGCTATGCTGATTTTGAAAAAATCAACGGGGAGACTTTGCGTGATGAACACCTCATTAAAAACAAAGGCTGCGTTACCTGCCCGATCCAATGCGGCAGGGTGGTAACAGCATTCGGGAAAATGGTCAAAGGGCCTGAGCTGGAGACGATTGGACTGCTGGGCAGCAATCTTCTGAACAACGACCTGCAGAGCATCATTAATCTCAATCATCTGTGCGATGAATACGGGCTGGATACGATTACTTTCGGGAGCACCGTCGGTCTGGCAATGGAATTAAATGAGAAGAAATTATGGGACAACGGACTGAACTTCGGCGAACACGGGCAACTGGAGGAACTGGTTAAACAAGTCGCCATGCGGGAGGGAATCGGCCGCGAATTGGCCGAGGGAACTAAGCGGGTTTCAGAAAAATACGGCGGAGTCGATTTTGCCATGCATTCCAAAGGGCTGGAACTCGCGGCCTATGAGCCACGGGCGGCGCAGGGTATGGGATTGGGATATGCGACATCCAACAGAGGCGCGTGCCACTTGAATGGCGGCTATCTCGTCGTAATGGAGGGGCTGGGCCTTTCGGTCAGTGGAAAAACAACGCGGGGCAAAGCGGCTTTCACCATTTTCTTCCAGGACCTGATGGAGGCGGTGTCTGCCGGAGGTACATGCCTGTTTACCACATATGCACTGCTGCCGGAGTTTCTCATCAAAAATCCGAATCATGCGGTTACCCGGATCACATACAAAATAATACCGTATTTAGGAGGCTTTGTAGGTTTTTTTCATAATAATACATGGCTAATGAACTTTAATCTGAAGGGCATACTGCCGCATCCATATGCGATTAAAATGATAACCGGCAGCAAAATAAACATCGGACGCTTTATTGCATCCGGCGAGCGCGGATACAACATGGAAAGAATGATCAATTTGCGCCAGGGGATGACCGGCAGTGCCGATACCCTTCCCAAAAGGCTTACGCAGGAGCTTCAAAGAGCGGATGACCCGGACAGTAAAGTGAAGCTTGATAAAATGCTGCAGAAATACTACAGGATCAGAGGATGGTCCCCTGCCGGAATTCCTACACCCAAAAGGCTGCGGAAGCTTGGCATCGAGGTGCGGGATATATGATTGCGGTTAAATTTTTCGGATTAATGAGTGTGGATAATAATATCCGCAAAATAGAAGTCAAAGAGGGAAGCATAAAGCAGGTGATTGCCGAAGTGATGAGCCTTTATCCGGGCATCACGGAAAAGCAGCTGAAACAGTCCATTATGATTGTCAATAATAAAAGAGTGAACGGCAGAAAAAGACTATCGATAGAGCTGCAGGACAAAGATGAACTTGTCTTTTTGAATCCGCCCAGCGGCGGCTGATCTGAGTTCGGCGCCGGTGAAAGGTTGATGCCGGTAACTCCTTGAAAAGGGAAAAATGCCGGGTGGAGGAAAAGACAGCGCAGCCGCGAATTGAATTACAGGGAAAACATAATGAAAAATTGATATATTCGCAATGCAACAGATAGACAGCATTATATTGACCTATTTATAATGAAGAAAAACAATGAAGGAGGTTTTTTATGGACATAAAAGGAAAAATCGATGAAATTGTTGAGAAAATTCAAAAGGACCCCGATCTTGCCAAATCTTTTTCTACTAACCCCGTAAAAACAATCGAATCCATCATTGGCGTGGATCTGCCGGATGACATGGCAGACAGTGTAGTAACTACAGTTAAAGCGAAGCTGGCTGCCGGCGGAATCGGCGATGCGGCAAAAGGATTCAAGTTATTTTAACAAGAAGAGGAGGACTCTTTTATGACAGGGAAATTTCTAATCAGACAGACGGGAACCGGCACAAAATTCGATCTGAAATCCGGCAACGGAGAAGTTATTTTGTCATCTCAGGTCTATGCATCCGATGCATCATGCAAAGCCGGCATTGAAAGCATCAGGAACAATGCTCCGCTGGCTGCTGTCGAAGACCAGACTGTGGCGGGGTTTGCAGTAGAGAAACATCCTAAATTTGAGATATACCTGGATAAGGCAGAAGAATTCCGGTTCCGTCTTAAGGCAAGGAACGGTGAAATCATCGGAACCAGTGAAGGATACAAGACCAAAGCAAGCTGCAAAAACGGAATAGAATCCATCGTTAAAAATGCTCCGGATGCAATTCTGGAAGAGTAATATGAAATCCTGCAATAGAATCAATCTTAAATAAATCCCGCGAAGTGTGCCTGTCAACATACACTTCGCGGGATTTGTATTTATTTGCAGTATGGGCTGCCTGTCTGCCGGATTTATGCAAATTCCAATTATATGGAGGCCGACAGGGACGGAACTTTTTTCCGGATGAATTTATCAATTACATGAACAATGCCATTGTTGTCGTTGGATCCGGTAATGTAATTTGCAACGGCTTTGACACGCTCCTGTGCATTTTCCATGGCGATGCCAAGGCCGGCGAATTCGATCATCGTTATGTCATTGTAACCGTCGCCGCAGGTGATCAGCTGCTCGCGGGTAAGTCCGAGATCGGTAAGAAGGATGTTCAGGCCATATGCCTTATCAATATTCTGCGGCATGAATTCAAGGAAATAGGGCTCGGAACGAAAGATGTTATAGGACGCGCCGTAAAGTTCCTTAAGCTGGATTTCCATCGAAGCAAGATGATCCGGTTCGCCTGTCAGCAGGCATTTATTGATATCAAAATTAACATATTCCACGAAATTCGGAACGTACTTGACCGGAAGCCCGTTGATTTTGGACTCTTCTTCCAGGAAGCGGTCAATTGGGGTACCGGAAATAATGCAGTCATCCGTATATGTCAGAAGGCCGATGCCGTTCGCCGTGGCAAATGTGAATAGCTCCGGTACGATCGTACGCTGCAGCGTCTTCCGGAAAATAGTCCGGTTCGTGCGGCACTCGGTAATTTCGCCGCCGTTGTAAGAAAGTATATAGCTTCCGTATGAGTCGAGATGCAGCTTTTCAGCAAGGTGCTTCATACCGGGTGTCGGCCGGCCGGATGCGAGGACGACTCTATATCCTTTTTCCTGGATATCCAGAAGTGCATGAAGTGTGGGAGCGGAGATTTCCTTGGACGAGTTGGTAAGTGTTCCGTCGATATCCAGGGCAATAATGCGATAATCCATGTGTAATTATTATGTCCTTCCTATGATGCGTCGATCCTGATGTCAGGGGGCGGAATCGGTTTTTCAAAACAATTAATTATAGCATGATTTCGGCGGCATTATCGACTGGCCGTATGAAGTTGTGACATAAGAAATTAATGTTGTTTTGAACGGACAGGAACATTAGAGGGCGCGTTTTCGTAAGAAGGCGCGTTTTTTTAATGTGATTTGGTGCATTTTTAAAATTATATTGACATTTCTTAGTCCGCGAAGTAATATGCAATTGATATCAAATTGATATCACGGTTTTCGCGTAAGAAAAGCATTGGAAAGATCTTAAGGAGGTCTGTATATGACACAGTTTACTGATAACAAAGCAGTTCAGGACCACACGGAAGAAATTGAACCCCGAAGAAGAAGCGGCATGGCAATGCTCCTTCTTAATCTCTTACTCTGCCTTGCCTCAACGGGTGCACTGATTGCAGGTATCATTTTGTCTGCAGAATCAATGAACATTGCACTGGGTGTCACCGCTATTATTGTCAGCTCCGTTTATCTGTGTCTGATCAGTCCGTTCCTTTTTGCAGGCCTCAAAGTGCTCAAGCCGAACGAAGCCCTGGTGCTTACGCTGTTCGGCCAATATTACGGCACACTCAAGGGCGCCGGATTCTTCTTTGTCAATCCATTTGTGACAGCAACCGTTCCCCAGGCCAAAAGCAGTGCCGATAAAATCATGATGATGGCTCAGATTGCTGCGGAAAGTAAATCCGGTACACCGCAGGCGGGGGGCTATCCTGTGATGAACAAGAAAATCTCGCTCAAGGCGATGACACTCAACAATGACAAGCAGAAAATCAATGATTCGATGGGCAACCCGATCATCATCGGAATCGTTGTTATCTGGCGTGTCGTCAACACGGCAAAAGCCGTATTCAGTGTCGACAACTATCCGGAATACCTGTCGATACAGGCTGACTCAGCCCTTCGTAATGTTGTCCGCCTTTATCCCTATGATGTTTTTGGCGACGACAACGAAAAGACCCTGCGCGCAAGCAGCCTCGAAGTAGCCGAGCGTCTCCAGCAGGAAATCCAGAGCAAGGTCGAAATAGCAGGCCTGGAAATTATGGAAGCCAAAATCACGCATCTTTCCTATGCCCCGGAAATCGCTGCGGCGATGCTCCAGCGCCAGCAGGCCAGTGCGATTATCGATGCACGCCAGATGATTGTCGAAGGCGCCGTCGGAATGGTCGAGATGGCACTTGCCAAGCTTAACGAACACGATGTCGTACATCTTGATGAAGAGCGCAAAGCCGCCATGGTCAGCAATCTTCTCGTGGTCCTGTGCGGCAACAAGGATGCTCAGCCGATCGTCAACAGCGGATCCATTTATTAATGCGGATCGATTTATTAAAAATGACATCAGCGAAGACAGCGGCGTAATAGCCGCATAGAAAGACAGAAAAAGAGGTGGGAAACAATGGCGGAGAACAAAGACACAGGCAAAAAGCAACTGCTCCTGCGCCTGTCACCCTCCCTCTGGCAAGACCTCGCAGCCTGGGCCGAAGACGATTTCCGCTCGATCAACGGACAGATCGAATACCTTTTGTCCGAATCCGTGATGCAGCGCAAAAAAGGCAAATATAAGGGCACGGATGAAAACCGCGATTAAACTGCGGCGGACGTAAACAGAAGTCAGGCATTCGAAGGACAAAAAAGTGTTCAGGTAATCGGGGGAACGCGAAGAACGATCAGTTTCATTACATCTTCTAAAGAATCCGGGGATTCAACGGGAAGCATCAGCCAACGGCCAATAGCCATCGGCTGGGCGCGCCCGAAGATTTCCCGGGTTTTTTTATTCAGGCTGTGAAGGAGACTTTCCGCCTGCGGCTCCATCCTGGGGGGAACAACCACCAGCACGGTGAACCTGCCTTCGTCCGGGTAGACCGTGCACAGGGCTTTGGAGCCCTTTTTGTACTTGATATTCCATCCCTGCTGCTCTTTGCTGTATTCAATAACAGGCGTCACATGATAGCTGTCCCCTATCCATCCGGTGAATTCACTCCAATACGGACTGGAGACAAAGCTCTCTATCTGTTCCCAGTCGGGCTTCTGATCGATTGGATAGGTCTGTGCCCACGAAGATTTTATCATACAGGAACCTCCCGTCCTCCGGTACATTCCGGAGTCCTCTGCGCGGAAAAACGTGCATGTGAGTCGATATGTATATGTATATGTATATGTATCTGTATATTAGCAAAAAATGCTTTCGCTGCCTACTGCCCTGTCCATTCAAAACAAGCAGACATATATGTTACAATAAGCGAAAAGAATTGTCCTGACAGGGAGGCCATTAATGAATCTGATAATATGGGGACTGGTTTGTATTTTTCTTGACGTCAACCTGCCGGTCGGACCGGTGACAATTGATATTATTCCCGATTTTCTTGGGTTCATACTGATTGCCGCCGGAATGCAGGCATATGTATCGCAATCGGAAAATTACCGTAAAGTGCGGCCGTTTGTCTGGGGGGCCGCTGTAATAAGCGCCGCGGTGTACATTGCCAACATGTTCGGCGTTATCCCTCTCAACACACTGACGTCGGTTATCATCACTGTCATTCTGATGGTTCTTTATCTGATTGCCACATATTATATCTATCGCGGAATCCGCGAACTCGAACAGAAACAAGGCCGCGTTCTCGGCGCGGAGAACCTGAAGGTAATCTGGATAGTAATGGCGGCAGCAGAGGGACTTACATTAGTATGCTACTATTTACCGGTATTGATATTGCTCCAGATGATCGTCTCTTTTGCAGCGAACGTTGCATTCCTTGTTCAGATTATCCGGATTAAAAAGATCCTTGAACCGCAGGCTGGCGTTCCGGCGTCAAAGACAGAAGACTGATAAACCGCATACCGGCACACTTTTGACAATCGATTATTTCAGGAGGGTTGGATGAAAAGTAAAGCGACAGGTGTTCTCGCTTCCCTGATCACGGGATGTATTCTTTTATCCTCGTGCAGCGCATCGGCAAGCACACAGAAGGATGTCCAGAAGATCGTTCTCGAGTCGGCCGCTGCTGAGACCCTGGGAGCTGCCGATTCAAAAGATGCTGCGGACACGGCCGACTCATTTATGAAAGCTGTCAAAGAGCAGGATGCCGATTCGATCGAAGCACTTTCCGCTTATTCGGCAGCAGATTTCAGAACGGATGATTTTACCGGTGCTGCCCCGGCTGCGATTTTTGCCAATATGACATATGAGATTACGGGAGATCCGGTCTATGAAGGCCAGGGCAAGGCCTGGGTCCCGGTATCAGGTAAATACCCGGCACTTCTGCCGGCTATCGTATTTGTAATGGAAGATACGCCCCTTGTGGCAAGTCTTTCCAAGGATAATTTTTACGCCGGCCAGTGGGGAGTGCCGTCTGAAGAATTGCAGAAAACGACATTTCTGGGATTATATGATGCAATTGCCAAAAGATTGGCGGACAAAGATGCAGTGACGACTTCTTTTGAGGGGAAAATATATCTCGAAAAGGAAAAGTCCGCAGACAAATGGGTAGTTGCGAGGATTCCCAAAGAATTAACGGATGTTGCTGTATGGGCAACAAGTATTAATCCAATGGAATATATCCCGGACTTCAAAGCGACAACGCAGGCGGTACTGGACCTTCTTATCGCAGACGGTACGATTACGCAGGAGCAAAGCGACACATATATCAGGGAGAATCAGATGGGACCGGATGCGGCGGTAACCGGAGGCGCGGATACTACGGCGGATGGATCAACCGATGCCGCCTGACAGCGGTGACAGTCGACGGATATCACCTCAATGAACTCTCTGCCAGAGGACTTGCCGGCCTGATTGACCGGGATTTGGAGGATATGAATGCGGTTTACGGCGCTTGATTTTGAGACAGCCAACAGCTTTTCCGGCAGCATCTGTGCGGTCGGCCTTGCCGTCGTGGAAGATGACGCGATCATCGAGCAGAAATACTGGCTCGTCCGACCCCACGCGAATCATGATTATTTTGATCCGTTCAACATCTGGATACACGGTATTACACCGGATATGGTCAAAGACGCCGCCGCCTGGGACAGCTTATACTATGCGGAAATCCTGCCGAGAATCAGCGGAACGGTCATCGCCGCCCACAATGCGGCATTTGATATGTCCGCGCTTCGGCATGTCCTTGATGTTTACGGCATAGAATACCCGACGACCCGTTACATCTGCACCTGCAAAGCCGCCAGGAAGACCTGGGCGGACCTCGAGAACCACAAGCTCGATACTGTGTCGGCTCATCTGCATTTCGAATTTCAGCACCACAATGCACAGGAAGACGCCCTTGCCTGCGCAAACATCCTTCTGGCTGTCCAACGGGAAAAGAACGTCAGTTCCGTTGACGAACTGGCCGCGTTGCTCGGTATGAAGATCGGAACACTCTGCCCCGCGGGCTATACACCGTGCAGTGCACGTAAAAAGAAATAGGGAGAGCATATAAAGAAATAGGGAGTGCGTATCATGAAAACCGGACATAAAATTCTTGCATTGATGATCTGTGCAGGTGCTGTTTTGTCATTTACAGCATGCGGCAAAATAACAACCCGGGTGACGGAAAGCCAGGCGACGCAGGCTTCGACGCAATCGCAGGCGACAACCCGGCCGTCAGCAACCCAGCCGGCGGAAACCCAGGGCAGCATTCAACTCCAAATATCCGAGCATAAAACCGGTTACAGCATAGCCGGTGAGCCGCTGCCTGAGCAGAACCAGTCAAAGGAATTCACCCTTGCCAAAGACGGCAAAGTATATGAAGGCCTGTCGGATAAAGCCGGTGATGCTTCCCGCTGTATCCTGACCATTACGGATATCTCAGCCGACGCAGTCACCGTCGTGCTTCTGGAAAACAGCCGGGAAGTGAGCAAAAAAATAAAGTACAACACTAAATACACATACACGGCATTCATCAATCCGGATGAATACTCTTATGAATACACGATCACATTTGTGAAGTGAGGGGCGGCTCGTGCCGCTATCCTGTCCCGTCGCGGATGTAAAAAAGCTATGTGAGGCAATAACGCTTCACGTAGCTTTATTGATTAATTCCGTGACCAAACCTTCAGCCTTTTCCCGGATGACAGGTTCGTCAATTTTTAACAGGATGCCATTTTCCGACACAACCTGTCCGTTAACCATTACCATCTTCGCAGGCCGGGAATAACCAACAGTGCCAAACAGGCACCCGGGGTCGCTCAGCGCTCCGGTGAGTTCCAGAAGCGCCGTGTCAATCAGGAAAAGGTCGGCTGCCCTGCCAACCGTTATACTGCCAATATCATTTCTTCCAAGTATGGAAGCGCTCCCCCGGGTCGCAATCTTCAGCAGATCATATCCGGAAGGCGCACTTCTTCCGAAGTGCAGCCGGTGCATCAGATAAGCGGCGCGTATCTCGGCCAAAAGATTCGAGCAGTCGTTGCTCGCACTGCCGTCAACTGCCAGACCTACAGGTACGCCATACTTTAACATATCAGGAATATTGCAGACGCCGGAGGATAATTTCATGTTGGATACCGGGCAGTGCGCAACACCGGTCCCGGTCTTTGCCAGATTGCGAAGTTCCTCGTCATTAAAGTGGATGCCATGGGCGTACCAGACATCACGGCCGGTCCAGCCGCAGGATTCCATATATGCCAGCGGCCGCATGCTGTACACCTCCATGCAATAGGATTCCTCATCCTTCGTCTCGCACAGGTGCGTATGCAGCCTTACGCCGAGCGACCGTGCAAGCACGGCAGACTCCTTCATCAGAGCGGTTGTCACACTGAATGGTGAACAGGGTGCGAGGACCATCTGATTCATGGAAAATTCCGACTTGTCGTGAAACAGGTGAACGAGCCGCTCGCTGTCTTTGAGTATCGTATCGATGTCCTGAACCAGATCATCCGGAGGCAGTCCGCCGTCACTTTTGCCTCTCGACATACTTCCTCGCGACGCATGGAAACGCATGCCCAGTTCTTTTGCCGCGAGAAACTGCGTATCAATGAAATGCTGTGAACCTGCCTTGGGAAATACATAGTGGTGATCCATACAGGTGGTGCAGCCGTACTTAAGCAGTTCACCCATGCCGGTCAAAGAACTGTAGTAGATACAATCCTCATTCAGTCCGCGCCATATTTCGTAAAGTGCTGTGAGCCATGGAAACAGATCCATATTTTGCACCTGGGGCAGATTGCGCGTAAATGTCTGGTACAAATGGTGGTGTGTATTAATAAGGCCGGGATATACAAAACATCCGGCTGCGTCGATGATGCTGTCCGCCTGCCTGCTGTCCGGGCCGATGTACTTGATTTCACAGCCATCAATCAGGATATTGGAATTCCATAGAATTCGGTCCGCATCATCCACCGTAACAATTGCTTTTGCATTCTTAATCAGTGTTGTACCCATGAAGAAGCCTCCTTGAAAATAAGACCTGTTTTATGAAAAGCTGCAGTCTTATCTGAATACAACCTGCACCAATATCATATAACACAACGTTCCGGCACCGATGCTTAAAAGGAAATTTCTTTTCCAAATATGCAGGGCGGCTACGACGGCAATGCCGATGCACTGCGGCGCAAAGGCGGGAAGCGTCGTGAACTGCACTTTTTTCAGGCAATATATGACAAGAACGGCTATGACCGCCGAGGGCAGGATTTTGCCGATATAAGTGACCAGCGGGTGGGGGCTCTGCTTCCGGCCGAACAGCGCAAACGGAAAAAGCCTTGTCAGAAAGGTGCAGACGGCAACGGTCAGTACAATACCGGCATCATATGCAAAATTCATATTACTGCACCGTCCTTTGCCTGGATGAAGTTTCTGGCCGCCAGGATAATGACAATGGAGGCGATCAGCGCGGGCAGGATAAAGCTGCCCGGCCCGAAAATCAGCAGGGAGACGATGCCGCAAAGAAGGCCTGCCATAGCCGGGATATGGTTTTTGGAGGTCAGCCACTGCTCGATGAATATGACGACAAAGAGCGCGGTCATCGCAAATTCGATTCCGGTTGTGTCAAACGTAATCAGTTCGCCGAGAAGAGAACCGATCACGGAGCCGCTGATCCAGTATATATGGGTAAAGAGGGCGATGCCGAAAAACACTTTCTTCTCGTCGAGACCGTCGGGTATTTTGGTGGAGCACAGAAGGGAATACGTCTCGTCGGTCAGCGCAAAAATCATATACGGGTAGGCCTTGCCCATGCGCTTGAACTTTTCGATGAAGGAAAGCCCATAGAAAATATGCCTCGAGTTGACTGATAAAGTCATCAGTATTACGGTAACAATACTGATATCCGTACCCAGAAAAGGTATCAGTACAAACTGCATCGAGCCGGCATAGACAAAGGTACTGATCAGAAAGGCCCATATAACATTGTAGCCTGCGCGCTGCAGCAATAGCCCGAATGCAATACCGAGAAACAGAAAAGCAAACAGGACAGGAAGGGTTCTTATAAAGACAAATTGAATGAGCTTCTTCATAACGGCTCCTTCCCTTTACTTTGCGCTTCTCGAACGATATAATACAACAAAGTGGGTACTATATCGCGAATTAGTGTGATATAACAATACAATCTGTACGATATATTGTCAATAGGGAGGCGAAAAAATAATGGATACGATGAATCAGACCGTAGCAGTAAACATAAAAAGCCTTCGCGAAAAGAATAAACTCAGCATGGAAGAGCTGTCCAAAATAAGCGGCGTCAGCAAGAGCATGCTCGCGCAGATTGAGCGGGGAGACGGCAACCCCACCATATCCACCCTGTGGAAAATTGCAAATGGAATGAAGGTGCCTTTTGATGCCCTTACGCTGCGTCCCAAGCAGGATTTTGAAATCATAAAAACATCGGATATAGAGCCAATACTCGAGGATAACGGCCGGGTCAGAAACTACTCGATCTTCCCGGATGATGAGAACCGTAAATTCGCCGTCTACTATGTGGAAGTGGAAAAGGGCGCGTACTGGAATTCCGAACCGCACATGAAGGGCACCGCCGAATTTGTCACCATGCTTGCCGGACAGCTGACCATCCGTTCCGCCGATGATGAATACACCGTGCAAAAAGGCGAGAGCATCCGTTTCAAAGCCGATGTCAGCCACTCCTACCATAACTCCGGCGACGAAGCTGCGATTGCGCATATGGTGCTTTATACCGTGTAATGTGCGGGGTACCCCATAGTGTCCGCTCGGTAAAACGCGGGGAGTCAGCTCCTCCAGAGGAAATACAATGAAAAAAATCCCCAACATACTCTGCATACTGCGGATCATACTATCCTTTTGCTTTCTTCTGATCCGGCCTTTCAGCGGCCTGTTTCTGGCTGTCTATCTGATATGCGGATTTACGGATATGATCGATGGCTATATAGCAAGAAAAGCAAACGCAGTGAGCACACTCGGCGCGGCTCTCGACAGTGCCGCCGATGCCGTGTTCGTCGGTATATTGATGATCGTTCTTTTGCCGGTCATGAAAATACCGCAGTGGATCTGGATCTATATAGCAGTGGTAGCATCCGTCCGGGCCGCATCCGTTGTGATTGCGTATTGTAAATACAGAAAAATTGCCATGCTCCACACGTATGCCAACAAAGTGACCGGCCTGATCCTTTTTACTGTTCCAATTCTTTACAGTTATATCGATATGTCTATTCTCGGCGGCATTGTCTGTTCCATTACACTCCTTTCGGCTGCAGAAGAATTGCTGATTCAGATACGGTCCAGGGAATTGAACCGTGACAGCAAAGGGATATTTGACAGAAACAGAATCCGGCCGGACAGTGACAGCGATACGTGACGGAACCGACTTCCGATTTTCGTGCTGAAGTTTTCCTACAACGATGCCCGGCTGGTAGAATTTGTTTGTATTATTAATGATTTTTACACAATTAAGTGATACATTCTGATTATGAAACATCTAATATCTGAAGCTTTGCTTTTGCATAATTCAAAAGAAGTTATTCTTTTGGGAAGGAAAGAAGGACGAGTCAGATGAAGAAATCAATTATTAGAATCATAGCTTATATTCTGGTCGGATCGCTTTTAATTATTGTATCCGGGTGCAGGAAAACTACCACACAGGACACCGGTGATATTTCGGAGTCGGTGACTCAAATGACTGCGCAGGAATCGGGTTCAGAGGTCACTACAGCAGCAGAAATGACTAACAGGAAAACAACGCTGCTGGTAATTACTTCTGAGACTTCGGCCAAGGAAACGACAAAGCAAACGACAAAGGAAACGACCAGTCAAACGACAAAGGCAACAACTTCCGAGTCTTCAACCAAGGAAACAACCGCTGACACAATTACGGTCAAAGATATTTTCCCTGATGAGGCACTTGCTGCCGCAATTTGTGCAAAGCTTGGCAAGTCTTCCGTCAATGATGCAGTAACACAGGCTGAATTGGATACGATTACGACTTTTGAATCCGGTGAATACTTAATTCAATCCGCTGCCGGCATCGGGCACCTGCGGTCACTGACGTATCTTGCTTTCAGCAATGCACCACTCTCAAGCCTGCCCGCAGAAATCGGAAATCTTACATCATTAGAGACTCTCACTATAGTTTTTTGCCAGCTTACAAGCCTTCCGCCGGAAATTGGCAGCCTGACGTCACTTGTCAAACTGGGTGTACAATACAACCAGCTGACCAGCCTGCCGCCCGAGATCGGAAACCTCACATCTTTACAGGAACTCTACCTGGCAGAGGAACAGCTTGCGAACCTTCCGCCCGAGATCGGAAATCTTACATCATTAGTGCATGTCGAGATATGGAAAAACAAGCTTACGAGCCTTCCGCCGGAAATTGGCAGATTGACGTCACTTGTCTATCTGGATGTGATTAACGGCCAGCTTACAAGTCTGCCGGCGGAGATCGGGGATCTTACGTCTTTGCAGAAGCTTTTTCTCGACAATAACCAACTCACCACACTGCCGCCGGAGATCGGAGCAATGCCAAATTTGATTCATCTTCAAATAACCGGCAATCCGATCACATCCATCCCGGACTCTATTACAGACAATGAAAATATTACAATTGTATATTAATCAGACAAAAGACAAGCACATGATCCTGCTAAAACACTAATTAGTCTAATTAGTGTTTTACTTCTAATAAGAAAATGGTATCATTCCAATCAGAAGGCAGGTGAGTGAGAATGAATGCCAGATATACAATTAACATCAATGAAGATGTAGCAGAGAAATTCAAGCTAGCGCTGACCCTGCAAAAAGAAGATGCCGATGCGGTGATCGAAAAATTCATGAAGCAGTACATATCCGTGAGTTTTGCTCAGGTCTCACAGACATACAAAGCCGAGCCCGGGAGCATCCCCTTGAAAGCGGATGCTGCCTATGCGGATACCGGCAAAGCCAATAACCGCATTCCCAAATGGGCCGGAAAGCCGGAACAGAACAACCACAGAATCATCAAGGCATTTTTCCAGGTGGAAAAAGAACTGGGCCAGGTACCTCTGACCCTTCTCGAGAAACGCTGCTCGGATGAATCACATTACCCGGCAGCCTATGTCCGCGATTTCCGCGGCAACTTCAACCAGATGAAGACGGATGCGCCGCATTCACACGGCAAAGTATTCATAGTTGAAAACGGCATCGTCCTGATCTGGAACGTCGTGCAGAATAAACTTCTCGAATACAGGGAAAGCTTCGACCGCTGATCCCCTGAAATAATTGTAAATACCGGATTGTTTTCGGCATATTATTTTGATACACTGAATCTGGTGGTAATACCACCGGAGGAACTGATATGAGCAGAAAAACCAGCCTCACCGACACTTTTGTTAAGCAGGTTGAAGACAAAATCCTTTCCGGGGAATGGCCTGTAGGCAGCCGCCTGCCAACCGCCAGGGAGCTGTCGGATATTTTCCATATCAGCCGGAGCGTCATTAATGCCGGCATGGTTGAATTGCAGGCGAGGGGATTTATTAAGATTGTGCCGAGGAAATGGACCGAGGTCATCGATTATCATAAGGAAGGCACTCTGAAAGTGCTTGAATCCATCATGGAATATGACCGCAGCAAAATTGACGAACGCCTGTTTATCAGTGTCCTTCAGGCACGAATGCTCGTGGAAATCCAGTGCGCCTATCTCGCCGCGATGAACCGTACGGAGGAAGACATCGAAATACTCCGGCAAATTCTCGATAACGAAGCACAATACAGAAAGGGACGGCGCGGGGCTAAGGCCGGATCCGTCATGCAAAGTCAGAATACATCCGGGCTTGCGCACAATGACTTTTCCTTTCACCATTCAATTGCCGTGGCTTCATCCAATGCGGTGTATCCGCTGATTCTCAAGTCATTCGAACCGATGTCGATCATGTTTACAAAGCAATTTTATCAGAATGAAAATATACTGCAGGTCGTGTCCAAATACCATACCGGTATTTTTGAGGCGATCAAAAAACGGGACGGCGAAAAAGCGAAAAGATTAATGGAGGAACTACTGACTCATGGCGAAAACATCATAAAGGATATGGTGAAAAAATCGCAGGCGACTGAGTAAAAACAAAAACGATGCGATGGTCATGAGAGAAACGAAGAAAGTGTGATTTTTATGGCATCAATCACCTCGGCCGCGCCGGCAATGAAGCAGCCCAAAAACCTGTCCAAACGAGTGGAAGGGTTACGGAATTACTATTTCGAAGGGCTGGAGCGCAACTGGAACAATGAGTACTTGAGTTTTTCTACGGGCTCGGATTATGACGTGCAGTATGACGAACTGACCTACTACATCGTCCCGGAGACATACACCTTCCAGCAGATATTCCGTTCGTCCCACAACCAGAATGCACAGACCGTGGCATTGCCGGCGGATTTCTGGGACATGTCGCTGCCGGAGCGCAGAGCGGAATTCCTGCGCGACGTCATGGTCAATTATGTTCCGCAGGAGATCCTCAAAGAGGACCTTCTGGCGGGCGGCCGGTTCAATGTCATGACTTCCCGATGCTGGACCCGCAAAGAGACAAAGCAGCGCGACAAAAGAATTTACGGTCCGGACGGATCGCGGGCGACGATGAAATGGCTGCACGACCACGGCTACGGCAACAGCGGCGCGACAAGCGGCCACCTGATTCCCGACTATGCCAAAATCCTGAAATACGGATTCAAGGCCGTATATGAAGATCTCGAAAAGAATTTCAGCGAGCTCGATGAACGCGCGAAAAAGGGCCCCCGGGGCAATCAGCTCAAAGCGATGCTGATCGCTGCCCTGATGCCGCGTCAGGTGGCCTGGAAGTATAAGGAGCTCTGTGAAAAGCTCGCAGCCAAAGAGCCGGACGCTTTGCGTAAAAGCGAACTTCAAGTCATGGCAGCCAATCTTGATAAGGTGCCGTGGAACGGTGCCGGTAATTTTTATGAAGCGATCCAGTCCCTGTGGATTACGCATATGCTCGTCATGTCGGATGAGAACTATCCCGGACCCGGCGTATCCTTCGGCAGGCTCGACCAGATTCTTTTGCCGTATTATGAGAAATCCGTTGATGAAGGAATGACCCGCGAATACATGAAGGAAATCCTCGGCTGCTTCTGGTTCCACTGCAATACCGTCTATGATGCGCAGATCGGGGTCGGTGCCAACCAGGGAATTACCGCCGGGTTCGGCCAGCTGTTCAACCTGTCGGGCCTCGGCAAAAACAATGCGGATATGACCAATGAAGTAACCTATCTGCTCCTCGAGGTCATCGACGATATGAGCCCGATCCTTGAGCCCAAGCCCAATGTGCGGCTGCACCTGCATTCGCCGGACAAACTAGTCGACAAAGTCGTCGACATGATCCTGGAAAGCCAGGGCGCGCCGTTCCTTCTGAATTTCGACGAGCGGTCGATCGCGGGCATGCTCAGGGAAGCGAAGATGGGGCATCTGGAACACCTGATCAATAAGGATAATGTATACGACTATGCCTCCGTCGGCTGTCTCGAAAACACCATGGTCGGAAACGACCGTTCCGGAACCGTTGACAACAATCTGAATCTTCTCAAAGCGGTCGAACTCGTGCTCGGTAACGGCAGAGACCTGCTGCCGCACACCAGCGAAATGACCGGCAAAACCGAGCAGCCCGGACAGGACGGGCCCGTGACGGGAACCCCCGCGGAGCTTGATACCTGGGACAAATTCTACAATGCCTATCTCCTGCAGACCCAATATATCATCCGGAAAATCGCGGACGTCTATGAGCTGAGCGAATCCCTGAGGGCCGACTATTCACCGACGCCGTACCTGTCGCTCCTGGTCAACGGATGCGCCCGAAAAGGGCTCGATGTCACGCAGGGCGGCGCAGAAATCAACCTGACCACTATAGAAGGCGTAACTTTTGCGACGACGGTCGACTCGCTGCTCGCGATCAAATACCTGGTATATGACAAAAAGGAATGCACGCTGCAGGAACTCATCGCAGCCCTTAGGGACAATTGGGAAGGACATGGGATCCTGCAGGCCAAAGCGCTGAACCGCGCGCCGAAATACGGCCGCGACGACGATGAGGCGGATGAGCTCGCGAAGAAAGTCATGGATCACTGGACGGAAGAGACATGGCGTCACACGACCCGGTCGACGAACCGGCAGTTCAGGCCCGGCATGCTGAGCTGGAACTACTGGGTAGGCGACGGCTATATTATGGCTGCCAGTGCCAACGGCAGGAAAAAAGGACAGTTCCTGTCCAATGCGATCTGCCCTTCCAACGGAGCGGACCTGAATGGCCCGACCTCCAATGCCAATTCCGTCGGAAAAGCCCTCGGCGGCAGGCAGGAAAAAGACAGCGATTTCGAAGGCTATATGAATTCCCTTCCCAACGGGGCGAGCCACACGATCTCCTTCAGCTCATCCCTCCTGAAAAGCGAGGGCCACCGGGAGAAATTCAAGGCATTCCTGTACGGCTACACGCAGAACGGCGGAACCGCACTGCAGGTCAATATCCTCGACGTCAAAATGCTCCGGGATGCACAGAAACACCCGCAGGAATACAGGCACCTGCTCGTCCGCGTAACCGGCTACAATGCCTATTTTGCATCGATAGGCAAAGAACTGCAGGATGAAATCATTGCCCGCGAAGCCCATCAGAAATTTTAGAGCGTCACAGATGTAGCCCGTCAGAAATTCCAGGGAGATGCAGATGACAGACAAAAAAGGACTCATTTTGAATATACAGAGAATGTCGACGGAAGACGGGCCGGGTATCCGGACCACCGTCTTCTTCAAAGGCTGCTCTCTGACCTGCCCCTGGTGCCATAACCCGGAGAGCATGAAGGCCGGCAAAGAAATCGAGTGGATCCAGGTGAAGTGCATCGGCTGCCGGACCTGCATCGCCGTCTGCAGGCAGGGCGCCCTTCTTATGACAGACGAAGGCCTGCAGATCAACCGGGAGAAATGCACGCTCGACCTCGCATGCGTCGATGCCTGCCCCGGCATGGCGCTTGAGGTCAAAGGCATTGAATGGAGCGTCGACGACCTGTTCCGCGAACTGATCAAAGACAAAGCCTACTTCAGCCATAACAGCGGCGGCATAACCCTGTCGGGCGGGGAAGTGCTCCTTCAGGCCGAATTTGCCGCAGCGCTCCTTCATCGGTTGAAGCAGGAAGGCATCCACACAGCAGTCGATACCTGCGGATATGTCACCCCCCGGGCGATCGACCGGATATTTGACGATACGGACCTGTTCCTCTATGACATCAAGATCTTCGATGATGCGGAGCACCGCAAAATCATCGGCCAGTCGAACCGCCTCATACTGGAAAACCTTCAGCACATTGCCGCAAAAATCAGGGAAGGCAAGCGCAGACGGGACCCCGCCAAAGCAATCTGGATCCGCACCCCTGTCATTCCCGGCAGCACCGATTCAACCGCAAACATACACGGCATCGCCCGGTTCCTTAAAGAAAACATGGAAGACGAAATCACCCGCTGGGAACTCTGCGCATTCAACAACCTCTGCAGCGACAAGTACCGGCGGCTCGACCGTGAATGGAAATACAGGGACGCCCTGCTCATCGAAAAAGAGCAGATGGATATTCTAAGAAACGCCGCGATCGAAGCGGGAATGAATCCTCAAAAAGTAATCGGGACAGGCGCCACAAGACTGTAAGCGCACGGAAAAGAGGCAAAAGATGTTGAACCGCATGAATGAACAGACTATGAAAGAACTCGAGACATCGCTTAAAATCGGCCTGGTAGCAACGATCGGAGAAGACGGCAACAGCCACATCACCGTCCTTTCCACCCTTCAGGCCAACACGCCGGTGGAGATGATCGCCGGCCAGTTCACCGAGGGCCTCAGTAAGAAGAACGTAAAGACGCACAACAAGGCGGGTTTTCTAATCATGAGCCTGCAGAAGCAGTTCTACATGGGCAAGATGACCTGGACCCATGAGCTGAAGGAAGGTCCGGAATTCGAGATGTACAACCGGCAGCCGATGTACCGGTACAACACGTACTTCGGCATACATACCGTGCACTTTTTCGACCTGCTGGAAATATCGGAAAAGAAAGACCTCGAGATGGGCAGGATTATCGGCAATGCCGTCAAAACAATGGCAGGCAAAAACCTGTTCAAAACGAAGCGGGCGAGCCCGATCATGAAGCCCTGGGCCGAAAAGCTCCTCGGCAAGCTCGACACACTCAAATTCCTCTCCTATATCGACGAAGACGGCTACCCTGTAATCGTCCCGGTCATACAGGCGCAGGCCGCAGACTCCGGCACGATCGTCTTCTCCAACAACCCGTACAACGATTATTTAAGCAAGCTCAAGCCCGGAACATACGTCTCCATCCTCGGCATGAACCTCGATCTCGAAAACGTGCTGGTAAAAGGCACTTTCCACGGCTTCCGGCAGACAATCGCCGGAAAGCTCGGCAGCGTCGAAATCAACCAGGTCTATAATTCCATGCCTCCAAAACCGCGTTATGTATACCCCTACAAAAAGGCCGAAGCCGTAGAAGATCTCGCGTAAATTGACTATGATGAGACGGATTCTAAAGAATATTGTCCGATCGTATCGAACAATTTTCTTGCCTTCCGCAGGAATCAGCTTGCGATATTTGACCAGTATTTTAGTAATACTCACTCTATGAAGGTGTCAAAATAAGTTGAAGATATAGAATCGAGACGTGCAATCATATTAACGGAATATAGTAATAATATTGTATAATAAATACAAGTGTAGGTGAAATAGAAACTAACAGTATTGGCAAATTAGATAAGTAGTTGGAGCAGAACAAGATGTTTTTCAAAAAACGAAAATCGAATAAATTAAATAATCCTTTCTTAATTGATGACAAAGAGGAATTAATTTCTGAACTGATTGAGATGTATTATGATGGCAATGAACACATGCGTCTATATACAGCTTTTCAAATTACCCCTAACGAAGTGATCAGTATCTTCGAGGATAGAAGAAAATTTCCCTTTCAACCGTCAGTAAAGTGTACTGTATCGTCAGATCAGTTAAATGATACGAGTTCCAATATTTCAATAATTGAATTGGATCTTGCTCATTCACAAGGGTATAGATTATTTCTTTCTGTAATAAAACCTTATCGTGAAAACTTAAGTTCGCTAGACATGCAGGTGTTTGATAAATTAAATTCAATTGCACAAAATACAATATCTTCTACAAACGCTCCTATCAATAGAGCGAAACGAATTCATGACTATTTAATTGATACATCAGAGTATGATTTTGATAATTTGATAAATAATAGCATACCAGCAGTATCATATACTCCATATGGGCTAATTTTCAATAATAAAGCAGTATGCCAGGCTTATGCAGAAACATATATGGTTTTAATGACAATACTTGGGATCGAGTGCCATATTGTCATCGGGAGACTATTGTCCTCGAGCCAATTTTCAAGTGATGTACATGCATGGAACATAATTAAGATTGATGGAAAGTATGGTCACGTAGATGTTACAAGTGATAATCCATGTCCAAAAAGTTTGGGCAAGCCATCAAGTAAATATTTTTTTGTAAATGACGATTATTTAGACAGAACACATAGCTGGGCAATTAATCAATACCCTCTCTGTTATTAATACACATGCCATTTGTTCAGTACTAAATATTTGGATATTCTATGTCAGGAAATCTGTACATAAATCGAACCTCCTTCATAAAGCCAATGAAAGAGGTTTCATCTTCGAAGAGAAAACAGAAATCTTATAGCAGGTCGGCCAATTAATGCTTTTCCAGAAAGGCTTAAAAAAGGAATCAGACGGTTGAAAACGAGGGTTATATATCTATCGTTCCCAGAAATTCGCAGACGATTTTTTGATTAATATTTCTAACATCCACTCTGAAAAGGATGTTAGAATAAGATAAAAAACCACAGGAGCGTGACGTGCAATGATATACAAAGTGGAAGATAAACAATTCGGGAAATACGGCAAAATAGTAGAAGGCATTGATTTCAGCGGTGTAATAGCAGAACTCAAAAAGCTCCCGATGCCGGAGGGTGTCATCTATGAGCCGTCCATAAAAGAACTCGAGACCCTCCCGGTCCAAAAGGACCTCCAGATGAAATCCTACGGCGAACTTCCGATCCAGATTGGCTACTGCATCGGCCACAACACGCTGCTCAACGCCGTCGAATACCACAGAAGCTCCGAAATCAACATCGCCGCAAGCGATGCCATCCTCATAATCGGAATGCAGCAGGACATCACGGACGACTTCACCTATGACACATCCAAAATGGAAGCCTTCCTCATCCGCGAAGGAACCGCTGTCGAGCTCTATGCGACAGCGCTCCATTATGCCCCCTGCGAGACCAGTGCCCGCGGCTTCCTGATGGCCGTCGTCCTGCCCGCCGGCACGAACGATCCGCTTGAAAAGCCCCACTCCGGCCTCGAAGACAAGCTGATCACCGCCAAAAACAAATGGCTCATCGGCCATCCCGACGCAGGACATGCGGCAGGAACCCATATCGGCCTGATCGGGAAAAATCTGGATGTCAGGGTGGATTTCTAAGCGAAAACAGCAAAAATATTATTATCCCTGAATAGAACTGACAAAGCCGGTGTCTGCAGAAGCGGACGCCGGCTTTTTGTTCGGATGCACAGGCACTGCTTTTCCCGGCTTACTTATCTTAATACAAACTTTATGCCGCTAAGTGCAGAATTGAATCAATCATCAAATGCGAATTCAGGCCGGTTGTGGCACCGCTATTGGAATTTGAATAAGCATACACGTATTCGCATATAAAATAACAGTACGCATGCATACCCTGCTGCAGCAAAGAAAACAGGCAAAGTCCATTCATAAGAGCTTATTCGGGCGTCTCATAATCGGAGCCCCGGATAAGCTCTTTCTTTACGCCTTGTGCTTCGGCTGCCAAAATAACTCGCGTTACAGTCAATAATTAACCGATCGGGACGCAGATTTCGCAAAGATGCTGTTCCACCAGCTCAGTTGCATACCGTTCCAAAACCGGTCGTGCAGTATCAGGAAAGCAGCCGCTTTCGCTTAATGCGGGAAAAATTTCTCCCCAGGCCTTCTGAATAGCTTCGGCTGTGTGTGCCACTGTGAAAACAGCATACTTTCCTCCGATGATTTCGCCTTGCTGTACATTGCCGCCTGCCGGAATGTGCTGATCAGCAACGAGAATGCAGGCATCATAACGACAATCCCCAGGCGGAGTTGTACGCGGATTATCGTGTGCAATGCCCAAAATCACCGATTTACTGTTCATCAGATTATTGGCTTTCGCCCAGTGCTTCAATTGCTCCATAGTCTCCATATTTGCCTCTCCATACGCACCCACTTGCCGTATATATGCGATGGAGCATGTCGGGATTATTTCAATATTCATGTTCATTGTATGCATCCTCTTTTCAACATTCTTAACATTGTGGCCGGTCTTTTTTCACCATACAATGCTTTAAAATGAAATGCAAACTGATTTTTAAAAGTTGTTTGATCTTCGGATTTATAGCCTTAAAAGGCAGCAGCGACAGGCTTTCACCTTCTGAAGTCCCTTTTCTGTCCCGTCGATCTGATTAAAATGGGAAATACTGGAAAACAGACACAAAATCCTACACGGGAATCGTTCCAATAAAAAAAGAGGGTATAAACACAGGAGGTAGATCGTGAAAAAAGAGAGGCTATTCATTTCCATCCTCGTTCTGGCTGCAGCTATAAGCTTGTCATCCTGTTCTTCCACGGTAAGGAGTGCTGAATCATCTCATGAAAAAGAGACGACTCGCATAACAGAAGCCGCGGCAACATCAACACCTGCTCCAACAGCGACGCCGACACCGACACCGACTCCATCTCCCACAAAAGCGCCTACACCTACGCCTGAACCAACGCCGACCCCGACCCCCACGCCCACACTATCGCCTGAGGAGAAGGAAGCGTCATATATTTCAGCGGAATACAAGGAATATGCGCGCAATCCTGACACACATCTAGGTGAACTGATCAAAATGGACGGGAAAATAGTCCAGGTCCTCGAAGAAGATTCAGACGGCGGTAAATGGCTGACTCTGCGGGTCGCACAAGACTCCGACTATGACAGCATCTGGATGGTCGGATATCTGCTCCCGGACGGCGAGTCGCGGATTCTGGTTGACGACAAGGTCGCCTTATACGGAATATATGGAGGGGTAACCTCCTATGAAACAGTCATGGGCGACACGGTAACAGTCCCGCTTCTGTATGCGGATGGCGCTGTCATAAAATAATAGGACAGTAAAGAAAAACAGTAAGGATAGCATATGATTTCGAGACCGAACGGAAAGCCAGCGTCTGCATACTTAGAGGCAGACGCTGGCTCTTTCAACTAAGATACAAAGGAGAAGAAATGGCGAACAGAAGTCATTCCGGATTCAAAAAAGCACTGGCCATTTTGTTGTTTATACCGCTGTTTATTCTTGTGTGTGTTGCTATTTATTTTGTCATACGGGAGGGAATGACAGCTGCTTTGATGGATGTCTTAAAATAAGCCAGAAGTGCAGCTATGAAAACAAATTATTATTTCTTTCCATGTCTGCAATTGATAATTTATGAATTCACTTATCGCAACTCGATATGCAGTTCTTTACCGAGGCCATGAGCAACCTTGGCCAGGAAATCAAGGCTTGGATTGCATGAACCATTCTCAAAACGGCTGATGTTGGATTTCTGCGTACCAATTCTTTGAGCTAGCTCTTCCTGTGTGATGTTCTGCTCTTTGCGTGCCTTCAGCAGCAGCGCGATTGCTTCATATCGGGGGCGGAGCTTATCGTATTCGAGCCGAGTCGCGGGATCTTCAAGAAGAATTTTCTTAACGTCATCATGTCTCATCGAAATGGCTCCTTTCATAATCGCGCTTATATTTCAGCGCGCGATCCAGTTCAATCTGTGGTGTTTTCATTGTCTTTTTAACAAACGCACTAAGTAGTACAATTGTATTTTTAGAAAAAGTAAAATAGAATATCCGCGAAATATCACCTGCAAATCGGATGCGTAATTCCCAAATTCCTTTATACCGAAAACCTTCGATTGAAGCGATATTAACCTCATTTGGGTTTGTACCATATTCCTCCAACAAATCAATCTCTCGAAGAGCCTTCGCTTTCATCTTTGGTGAAAGATTTATAAGGAAATCATAAACCGGAATCCTGCCATTATCTTTCTCATAATATTCGACAAACCATGGCATTATGTGCTCCTGTCTGCAGGTTCACCTGCGATAATGTTATCACTTGTGATAACTGCTGTCAATGCATTTCTGGAGAAATACATCGGATTTGATGCTGGTAAATTGGGTTTCAAAATATGAATGAGTCAGTTCTTTGTATATTGGTACGACAAAATTACATCTTCGAACAATTGATTACAATATGATATATACGCAATTGAAAAATTCCAATCACACCTCGCTAATGTACCAATCTGCCTCGTCGCTGATCACAATATTTTGACATCTATCTTTAAGCATGTGATATATGCGAAAAATGAGATAGAATAAGTGATATGATTCTTATTGATTTAGTTGTAATCAAATAGTAAATCAGCGAATGAATCACCTGAAAATCCACCGGCGACAATCAGAGAAGCTCACGTCACAGATTGAGGCTTCCCAACAGAGGGTTACGTCATGAACAAGCCCGTCATGCTGCCCCCCAATATCCCTGATTCAGCCAGCGGCGCGGAGAAATTGATCTTCGAAGAGCTCAAGGTCCTGCCGATGGACTGCACTATTTTCCACTCGGTCGGCCTTGCGGAGCACAAGCATAATGCCTATGGCGAGATTGACTTCGTGATCCTGTCCGAGCGCGGCGTCCTGTGCCTCGAGGTGAAAGGCGGCGGGATCTCCACGCATGACGGCCGATGGGAATACACCAACGGCAGCGGCTATACGACCGTTAAGGATGAGAGTCCCTTCCAGCAGGCGACCAATAACATGTATTCCCTTCGTACGTATCTTCGCAAAAAGCTGCCCGCCAACACCGGTCTCTACCACGTGCAGTACGCCTGCGCGGTCGCTTTTCCCGATATGATATATACGCATAAAGAAATCGATTTTGACGGAAGCCTGATATATGACATCCGGAAAACAGATCTCGCGGCCTTCATCAATTCCGCCTACGACTATTGGACGCAGAAATTCCTCGTGCAAAACAGCCAGGCCGGCACGCACATGACCAAAGAAGACCGCTGCGCTTTTGCAGCCTTGATCCGCACGGACTTCGGCATAACCGTCAACCTTTCCCATCTGATAAGCGACACAGAAAATGAAATCATACGCCTGACGGCCGATCAGATGGCCTATTTTGAGGCAGCCTCGGACAACCCGCGCATGCTCGTCACAGGGGGCGCCGGCACCGGCAAAACACTCCTCGGGCTCGAGCTGGCCAGGAAGGCGGCGCTTGCAGGGAAGCGGGTTCTTTTCCTGACATATAACAAAAACATCGCTGCCAAAATTGCAGCGGAATGCCGCCGTGACAAGCAGACCGGCGCGCTGATCACCGTGTCCAATTTCCACGAATACCTCAAGTCCTTTGTCGAAGAAGCACCCGAACCCGACACGGACATCGATCACTTTTATAAGCAGACACTTCCCTGTAAGTTTATCGAAACCATATCCTCAGGCGAGAAGAGCCTTGCGCCATACGACCTCCTGGTCATCGACGAAGGACAGGACCTCATCCGACTCACATACTGCGAGTGCTTCGAGCTCCTTCTTCAGGGCGGCCTGGAAAAAGGAAACTGGTGCATCTTCCTCGACGCGAACCAGAACCTCTACAATCCGGTAGACCTCGAAGAAGGGCTCGAATACATAGAGTGCCTCAAGCCCTATCGCTACAGACTCATCACAAACTGCCGCAACACCCGCCAGATCTCCGACTACAACAAGACCATGACACATATCGATGCATCCAAAATCCTCAAAGCCGAGGGCGTCGAAGTCGAGATCATCCACTACAAAGATCCGCAGGACCTCAAGGCCCTCCTGCGCAAAACCATCCTCGCCCTGCACAACCAGGGAATTCCCTATGGAGACATCACCATACTGACAAAACACACCTTCACCAATTCGCCCCTCGCCAAGCTCAACCTCTTCGAATCCATCTGCTCCATGCAGCCCATCACAGAAACCTCCATCGTCAACCTCGTCGACACCAGCATCCACCACTGCACCATCTACAGCTTCAAAGGCCTCGACGCCAAGATCATCTTCCTAATCGATCCGGAGCCCGGTGGGGATGATGCGGCCAAGTATTTGAACTATACTGCGATTTCGAGGGCTAGGGCGGGGTTGTGGGTGTTTAGGGGTGGATAAATTTGCAAACAAACGAAACGATGCTGGTATTAATTGGGCTATTAATGGGACAATGAAAAGAGTAAAAAGAGATTATCTATTTATATATATTTATATTTATTAAGATAGGATGAATTATGGAATCTTTATTTATGCCTGGAGATAATGTTAGAGTAGTTAGTACAGGTAAGGTTGGTACAATTAATTCTATAATTAAGCAAAACGCTGCATATGGATATAAAGTGACAATAGACGGAAAAACTGTTATTTATCAAGAAAAATTTTTAGAGAATTTTTTTGATGAAGAATCTGTCATTATGGAACAATATAATTCAAGTGTCATGGGTAGTCTTGAAGATTTTAGACTCTTTCAAATGTGGTATAGACTTAATCGACCAGTTGAAACGAATTTATATAGTTATATGAATAACAAAATTATATTTAATCCTTATCAATATAAACCATTATATAAATTTATATCACATACATCACAGGAGCGACTGTTTATTGCAGATGAGGTTGGTGTTGGCAAAACAATTGAAGCTGGGATAATAATCACCGAAATGATTGCAAGGGGAAGACTAACAAAGATGACTCCAGTCCTGATTGTATGCCCAAATGCTTTGGGACCTAAATGGCAAAATGAAATGAGAGAAAAGTTTAGTTTGCGATTTAAGATACTAGACAGTAGGAGTCTTGGCTTCTTCTTGCGTTCAATTACGGAAGGGGATGTTCCAGAAGAGTACCTCTATTCAATAGTAAGCTTGCAAGTATTACGAATGGAAAAAAATCTTAATCAGCTGCATCAAATTGATGAACAGCGTATTAATCCGTTTTGGAGATTTGTTGTTGTTGATGAAGCTCACCATATGCGAAACAAAGAAACCGAAGCTAATAAAGTGGGTTGTGTTTTAAGCCGACAGACGGAAATGCTGTTAATGCTTTCCGCAACGCCTTTAAACTTGTGTGAAAGAGACTTATTTAATCAACTTCAAATTCTCAACCCAGATATTTTTGTTGATGAACCAACATATCTGGCTTTAACAGAACCGACTAAACTCATCAACCAGTGTAGGAAATTATTAATATCTTGCGAATCTACGGTGCCTTTGGAAATTACAGAATTGATTGAAAAAATGGCTGCGAGTAACACTGGAAAATCAATAATATCGCATCCTGATATACAATTACTATATGCAAAATCAAAAACCGGGGAGTCATTACAAAACAGGGAAATTGCTAGAATTGATAGAGCTTTAGCTTCATTAAGTCCAATCGAAAATACATTTACACGGACACTTAAAAGGGAAGCATTTGGGGAACCAATTATTCGCGAAACAATGACACTGCCTGTGATACTATCAGATGAAGAAATGACATTTTATAATGATGTTGTTGAAATAACAAAGGAAGCATATTTATTTAGGTCTGGTGATAGTTCTGCAATTGGGTTTGTTACTAATATGCCCAAAAGGATGGTGAGCAGTTGTATCCCTGCAATGAAAACGTATCTTGAGTCATGTGTACAGAATGCTTCAATTCCAGATATTGATTTGGAAGATTCCGATTATGATCTGGATGACAAGCCTGATACCACTTTGCCACCTGAAATGATTGATATTTATAAGGATTTACTAAAACGGGCAAATAGACTGTCTGCTACTGATTCGAAATTTGAGCAATTTGTAATATTTGTTGAAAAAGTACTGGCGTCATTGAACAATAAACAAATTGTTGTTTTTTCATTTTTTGTAAGGACACTTCACTATCTACAGGATAAATTGTCTGCGGCAGGATATTCCGTCGGAATTCTTTCCGGAGATGTCCCAATGCACAGCGATTTAAAACAGATGGGAAGATGTGAAATAATTCAAGAATTTGAAGATGGCAAAATTCAGATTCTCCTTGCAAGCGAAGTTGGAAGTGAAGGTCTGGATTTTCAATTTTGTCAGTCAATTATTAATTACGACATGCCATATAACCCAATGCGAGTAGAACAGCGAATTGGAAGAATTGATAGATTTGGACAAAAAGCAAAAAAGATTATTATAGGGAATCTTTATATCGAAGGAACTGTCGATGAGAGAGTATATGATTTGCTTTTTAATCGTATCAATATTATCGAAATGAATGTGGGTTATCTTGAACCAATTATCGGAAAAAAAGTAATAGACCTACAAAATGATATCATTTCGGGGAATCTTACAGATTCACAGTACGCTACGAGAGCTAGAGATATTGAATTATCCATTGAAAAATCAAAAATTGAAATGGACAATTTTGAAAAAAACTATCGATCTCTTGTCCAAGATGATCAAATTGTGGACTATCTATCAAACGTAGATCGCTCTGATTTTGTAAATCCTCAAGATGCAATCCAGTTAACAAGGAAAGTTATGCAATATTGGTCTGGCTGTAGTTTGAAAATGATAGATAAAGCGGATTTGTTTGGCATTCTAACAGTATCTAAGGAATTAACGGATGCACTTGAAGAATTTTTACGTAAACCTGATTGTGCTGGGTATTATGGAGCAGCTAAAGAATTGCGTCCGATTATTGACAACAGCCCCAAAATATCAGTCGTCTTTGATGGTACTGCAGCTGTGTCAAATCCACATTATCATTTTCTATCACCTTGCGGTCATTGGAGCAAGTTTCTTCTAAATGAAATTGAAAAACGAAAAAATCTATACAGAAATTTTAAAATCGAAATGTCATTGAAAAATTTAGGTCTGCCAGAAGGTGAATATGTAGTTCCAATATTTGAAACAAAAATTGAGGGTTTTAGAAACGATATATCACTAAATGCAGTTCCTGTTGAAATTAATAGTTTTCAGATCGTCCAAACGGATTATGTGCAATTTTCGCGACTACTAATAGCACAATCAACTGAAAGCAGTGAAAATGGATTTGGCAATTGGGGCTTGAATCTGGCTGTCGATGAAGTCGTTGACAAAGCAAGACAACAAATTGAAATGTTGACAATGGAGCGAATCAATACAATGCAAATAGAAAATGAATACCAAATAGAAATGCGTAAAGCATCTCTATTGCAAGGGCTTTCTTCAAGGAAAGCTAGACTTGAAGAAGGAATTGCAGAGCATCGAGAAAGAGCTACGGAATCTGATAAAGACCCGAATGAAAGATATATAAAGGGAATCCAAACTCGAATTTCAAATGATGAAGAATGTACCTTAGAAAAAATTAAGACCATCAGTCAAAAAAATAATATAGCATTTAATATTTCCTTGGCAGCAATTGTATTATTGGAGGACTTTGAGGAATGATTGATAAAGAGTTTGAAAAGCTTGTTGAAAGACGAAAGAATTGGCTGAAAGCTGACTTGGAAAATGGGTTTAACACATTCCAAATTATTGCTAACCTGTATTCAGAGCCAACACATTTTGTGTATGAAATTCTTCAGAATGCAGAAGATGCAGGTGCTACTAATGTAAAATTTTGTTTGTATTTTGACAAATTAGAAATTTTTCATGATGGAAGAGAATTTACATTAAGAGACGTTGATTCTATTACGGCAATTGCTAAAAGCACAAAAAGTGACAACGTTAATGCTGTTGGCAAATTTGGAATTGGCTTCAAATCCGTTTTTGCAATTTCAGCCCAGCCACAAATAGTCACGCGAAACTATATTTTTCGTATAGATAACTATATTATGCCGCAACTCGGATCTCTTAATGGTTCAGTAGAAAAGTATCTAGGGGAATATACAACAAAAATCATTTTGCCATTTAAAAACGAAAAATATTCCCAAATAGAGATTTACGAAATGTTATCTTTGAAAATCAATAAACTTGAACCGGAAACTTTGCTATTTCTTAAAAACATTCAATGTATTAAGGTATCTAATCAAGTACAGGATAAAGTAAGCGTTGAATATGATGAAAAGCTGTACCATAAAGAAAAAACGAAATGTATAGGTTCGCAAGAAATTTGCATTTCAAATTCAAACAAACATCAGAAATATGAAGATGAAGAAAATATCATTTTGTATGCAGGTAATTCTTCGGAAAAGTGGAAGGTCTTCAGAAATGTTATATCAGATTCGTCCAACCGAGAGTATTGCATTGAAATTGCTTACAAAATTGATACGGATTCATCGGGAAATGAAAATGTTCAGTACTTGAAATCAGCAAAAATGGCGGTAATGTTTATGACAGAAAAAATAACTAACCTTGGATTTGTTATTCAGGGTCCATTCAAAACTACACCGGCACGTGACAATGTACCTCCTGATGATCCATGGAATCAATTTGTTATGCAGAAAATCGGTGATCTTACAGTAATGAGTATGATCAGGATGCGTGATTTGGGAAAGCTTGATCGAAATTTTTTGTCAGTCATGCCTGTAAATAGCGAATATTTTATTGGAAGATCAATCAAGGAAGCAATAGCCTTACCGGTATTTGAAGCAGTAAAAACAGCATTAAGCAAAGAAAGTTTAATTCCAACGCAAACCACAGTAAATCCATATGTGAATGTGAAACAAGCACTTCTCCCCAATACCGCAAAATTGTCGCGTTTAGTTTCAAATGAGCAATTGAATGATTTAATTCAAAAAAATATGTTTTGGGTTGACCCGGAAATAACCGAAAATAAGGCTCAGACACGAGAACTCTATTATTATTTTCGCGACCAATTAAAAATCGAAATATATACAGATGAAAAATTTGCTAAAAATTTTGAAACGGACCGATTTATTAAAAAGCAGACAGACGAATGGATCATACAGTTCTATAACTATTTGGCTGATAATATAACAACATATTTCAAGAAGCCATATGTTAATTATTACTGTTCAGTACAGAAAATAACGCCAGGTCCATTCTTTAATGCTCGTATTGCAAAGTTAACCGATAATTCTTTTGTGCGCTTCTTCAAGGACAATATCGACGCAACACCTCAAGTGTCTCTTCCAGGGGAATTTGAAAATGTTAGCAATACAATTAAACGTGTATTTGCAAGCAATAAAGATGCAATAAGACTATTTACTGGACTAGAGTTGAAAGAATTCGTTTTGTTTGATGAAGTAATGCAAAATGTTCTTCCTCGGTATATTAACTGTAAAGCAATTAACGACAGAAATATTGACTACTCAGATCATAAAAAAATAGCAAAAATGCTTTCAACAGGTACGTCTACACAGGTCGCTATGTTACTTGATAAAATAAAGACGACTAAACTGTTCTATGGACAACTACTTTCGGATGAATCATCTGTTATTGCCTCAACATTACAATATGGAATTATTGTTAAAAACTCTTTGCTGAATCGTGTTGATGGTGATCGAATTGACACAATTCGAAGACTAACAAATACAAAAGTTGTCATACTAGATTCGTCCTATTCCAAAATATATACAATAGAACAATTCAAACAAATGGGTATCCTGTACAAGCCATCAGATACCGAGATTACTTTGAAAATTATTCTTCCAAACTATTTAGTAAGCGCAAAGTGTGTTTTGGATAAAGATGCAGTTAAAAAGAATACTAGTGATATTTTATTTATAATCAATACATTGAAAATTCTTCAAAATTCTGTTGAAGAATTGAATACTATAAAATCTGCGCCAATCATAATAACAGACACCGGTAAAAATTTAGTGCAATGGTCAAGCTTGAAAGAAACATATGCAAGGACTCCTGATTTGATTGAATATTTTAAAGGTAATACAGCAATTCATTTTTTGAGTGAACACTACAAAAAATTCGATTCAGACGCATATAAAGCTATAGAGCAAGCATGTAATAAATTCCCGAAGTTGATCTGCAGTGAATTCCCAAACAGTAAATATTATCAAAAAGGGTTTACGTATGATTGTGTCATTGAGGGTATGCGAGAATGTTTTGAAAAATCCGTATCAAAGTCTTCATCTATTTTTATCTGGAATTATTTAGTTAGCATAGTTGATAAACTGCTGTTTTCAGGTGTAATTGAGCGTGCTAATGACCGTGCATTTAAGGGCTCCGGATATGTATCAGAGACAATTGACTCTCAATTCTATCAAATTGCTAAACAAGCAAAATGGTTGTATACAAATGAAAATAAACGTTATCACCCATCACAAATTTCAATAGATAGTTTTTGTGATGGATATGATGTTCGAAGTAGTAAAGCTAAATTGTTGATTTCTCAACTTAATATTCAGGCTACTTCAGTTAGATCTGAGGCAATTAGTCATTTGTCCTCCATCGAACAGAAGGCAATTGAAATGGTTGCTATGTATGGTGTCGACGCATTTACAGAATGGGAAGCACTTATGAAAAAGAGAAAAGAAGCAGAGAATAAGAAATTTGAGAAAAAGGATTATTTAAATTCCTTTGCACAAGTTGTATCTCAAGAAAAGATACAAAGTTCTGCTTGCGAAATAACTGGAAATAACGAATGGAGTAATGGGCTAGACAATAGTCAGGCAGAGTTAATTCGCAGAAAAGCTGAAAATAATTTAGAAAAAATGGAAGATATCCAAGAAAAAGTAGTTGAGAGAAAGGTTGTTGATCGGTCATCGGCCGAGAGTGAAGAAGCAAAGAATTTTCTTAATGCCGAGTATGATGGACAATGCCAACTTTGTGGAGTCAAAATACCAACACAAAAGGGAACAAACTACTTCAATACATATCGATTTATAAAACCAAAAGAGGGAAAGGCATACTCAAATCATTATTCGAATGTTTTATGCTTGTGCCCAAACTGTTTTGTCAGAATTGGCGCAGGACCGCAACCAAATGATATAAAAAATATACTTAATTATGCTGGTAAATTAATACATAACGATTTGCTGGAACAAGAAGTTCCTGAATTTAAAAAGGATATGTATGTTGTACCGATTTTGCTTTCAGGAACGAAAAAAAATATACATTTTACGAAAAGACATTTCAACAATTTGGCAGTGGTTTATAAGGAACTTGCGGCTGAAAAAATAAATGAAAAAGTTTAGCACAGAAGAAAGCAGTTTGCTTTGAAAATGGATCAAAGGAGACCCCCATGCAACTTGGATGGATTGATTTTTCAAGAGAAGAACGAAACAAGGTTCTGGCTGCTTTACAACTGCTTGGCGAGCATTTGGCATTGGATGAACTTGGGATTGGCTATATACGTGATGCGTATGCAGATATTCTGTTTCCGGGTATTTCTACAATCCAGACGAGAGCGAAGTATTTCGTGTTGATTCCATATATTTTTGGGAAAGCGGAAAAGGAGAAATTCACCAGGGGCAGGGAGGTCATGGATTGGGTCAATCGTTATCAGGACAAGCTCGTTCCGACATTGATTGAAAATAGCGAACTAAAAGCAAATGGCATTATCGGACGAGAGGCTTTGCGGCAAAAAAGGACGGTCAAAAACAAACCAACAAGTATCTACTGGGGCGGCCTTCGCACTTTTGAGATTGTCAGGAACAGCGGGCTTTCGTTAAGCCAAGCATGCCAGATTTCTTTTGAAAAGTCGCAAAAGCGAAAAGAAACTGAACTGTTGGATGGTGACGAGGCATACGATGATAAGACTGCAAATCAAGGTGATCAAGTGATTTTTTCGCCCATTTTACCGGGTTATGATCTTGAGAATGCAACAGGAATTGAGCTAACCAGAGATGAGGCGCAATTCCTGTACGGTAAAATCACAACAGCAAGTAAGACAAAAAATACCCTGATGGCTTTCATGCTCAAAGAAAAGAAGCATTATAGTGGTTTTTTTGAAATTGATACTGAAATTCTTCCTCCGCAAATTAAGCAGGACTATCTTCTTTCGAGAAGTTTTGCTGATTTTATTGAAGGTGCCCATTTACGATATAATGTGATTTATTCTGGCGGGGAAGATCCCGACATGAAGAGGGGATTTGAAGACTGGAGGACTGGCTTCGATTTCGAAAAATTTGATGCAGATGCAGTCTATCAGCGTATTAATTGTCCCAAAGAAACAAAATCATTTTGTGAGAATTTTGCTGAATTGATCCAGTCGGGAGACATGGAATCGGTCGATGAATTATTGGTTGCAAGAGAAAAGAATGTGAAGCAAGACCGATCCAAGCTTAGAAAGCCGGCCGATTTCCATTACAAAGCAGTTCATGAATATAAGTTGGATTTCCGTTTTTTCCGAGCAAGTGTGATTATGGATGACATTTTGCGTGGATTGGGGGAGAACGTATGAGACAGTCAATGTTTGACACGGCCAATAATCGTTTGGATTATGGAGACCTTCTTCAGCCGGATATTGATCATCCAGGAGAGGATTGGAAGCTCGAGTTTGCAGTCGGCTTTACATATTCTCTGGATCTCGAGGCGCTTCTTGGGGTTCCAATCTCGCTTGGGTTGATGGATGAGATGGATACATCGCTTCGGGATAATCCATATTATGTACTGGAAGCGATTCGCAAAAGCAGCGATAAAATTGCGATTTTTTGTAATGCGGGCGGTATTTCACTTCCTCAAAGTATAAGAAGCATCTATACCTTACTTGAGAACAGTGTGTTTGAAGTCAAACTTCCCAATAAGCAGAATTTCCATCCAAAGATGTGGTTCATAAAATACAACAGTCATGAAAAGTCTTATATAAAGCTCATTGTTTTGAGTCGGAATCTCACTTTTGACAGTAGCTTGGATTATTCTTTCGAGATGACGGGTGTAGTAGGGCGAGCGAAACGATTGAAGAACCAGCCGCTTAGCGATATGCTCATGTTCGCATCAGAATTCAGCAACAAAGCAAAGAAAGAGAAAATTCTCAGTCTCGCCAAAGACGTGCTCAATGTAAAGCAGTTCGAAATAGAAAGTCCCTTTGAAGAATATACATTTCTACCACTAGGGATACCTGCATACGATAAAAGCAATACCGGTCTTTTTGAGGGCAACCGTGATGTTATTGTTGTCTCTCCATTTTTGAGTGATGATATCGTAAAAGAGATCACAAAAGTGAACGGGCGAAAAACTCTTATCACACGCAAAGTGTCGCTTAACAAATGTGCACTGGAAGCTTTTAACCAATCTTATATTACAAAGGAAGTTCTTGTGGACAATGAACTTGCTTCGAAACATGACATTCATGCCAAGTTGTATTTTACTTCCGGGACTGCTGGAAACCATCTTTATATAGGCTCTGCAAATGCTTCACATAATGCGTTCTTTAATAATGTCGAGTTCCTGATTATGCTTAAGTATGCACCACGGCAGGCAAGTTATGATCAAATTTTAAATGACCTGATTCCAAAAGATAATTGCCCCTTTGAGGAGATTACGACTACCTCGGAAATACTTCCCGCCGAAAAGGATAAAGCGCTGGACGATGCACTTAAGGAGGCTGTCTGGGGCATTAGAGGCGCAAGAGTAATAGAAGAAGGAGATCGATATGACATTGAACTTCGAACGATAAACATTGCTTCGAAGATTTTGGTAAGAATAGCTCCACTTCAAAAATCTTATGCTTTAGTACCTTTGGGAAAAATAACATTACTTCAGCAATTGCTTCTTAAGGAACTTAGCCAGTTTTACATTTTGGAGGCAGAAGGTAAAAAGATTGTTGTCAAAATTGAGACTTCAAAAATTCCGCTTGCCCGGGATGAAGCGATATATAAAGGTATTATCAGCACGAAGTCCGACTTCATGTCATACCTCTCCATGTTGCTTTCCGAGAACTATGTTCAGACTGCATTAGAGCAGGAAGAAGAGGTCCGAATCATCATGGCTGGTATGGGCGATCAAATAGTAGACAGGCCGGTTTCCGGAATTTATGAAAAACTTCTGAAAGTAATGGTTCAGGATCCCGATAAACTTAAGGCTATTGCTGATGTAATGAAAAAGATTGATCCGGAAGTTATCGGGGACGATTTCAGGAACATGTACAAATATTTTGAATTGGCAACAAGGAGGCTTCGTAAATGATATCAATGGATTTTCAGGAGGCAACTGCCGAACGAATATTGGAAGTTTACAGAAAACTGGGGCAGAACCGGGTGCTTTTAGCAGACGAAGTGGGTTTGGGAAAGACAATAATTGCCAAATTGGTAATAAAGAAAGTAGGCCAGTGGCATAAAGAAGAAAAACATGATGATCATTTTAAGGTGATTTATATCTGCTCCAATATTAACATTGCGAATCAAAATGCAAAGAAACTCGGGATAAAAGATACTTTGAATGTATCGGAAAGCCGGCTTTCAATGCAACACCTGAAGATATACCAGACAAAAGGCCTGGACCATGAATACGAACAGCTAATTCCAATGACTCCAGCAACTTCATTCACTATGACCTCCGGTTGTGGCAACAAGGAAGAACGTGCACTCATGTATGTGCACCTATTGAATCTTCCCTGCTTCTCTGATATTAGAAATCAACTCTCCTTATTGATGGCATACGAAGCACAGAAATATTGGAAAGAAACAGTTGAGGATTATAAAGAAAAAGTTAAGCTATGTAACACCAATGGTAGCAATTACAAAACCGCTATGAAAGAGATACTTACAAATGCATTAACGCCTGCATTCATCGAAGAAATAAGAGCCAATTGTTTGTCTTCTTCCGACAAGAAGAGTGACAACCGTATGATCATCAACAAGCTCAGAAAAATATTTGCACAAATAAGCTTGGATGAATTGGATCCCGATCTTGTGATTATGGATGAATTCCAACGATTCAAGGATTTGATCACACCTTCGGATGACGAACAGGGAATGTTGTCCAGGCAATTTTTATCGGATCCTTCGAGAAAAGTTCTCCTGCTATCGGCAACACCCTATAAACCGTATTCTACGTTAGAGGAGATCAGCCAGGCTGATGGCGAAGACCATTATAAAGAATTCATGGAAGTTATGGATTTCATCTTTTATGATAATGAAAAGAAAATTGAGTTTAAGGAAGTATGGCGTGACTATTCGGAATCGTTAAGCGAACTCGATGCGAAGGACTTAACATTACTTGTAGCACACAAGTTAATTGCTGAGAATGCGATGTATGAAGGCGTATGCAGAACGGAGAGGTTCAGCACAGGCATAATCGATGATAGCCAGGCAACGGAGGTACAGATATCGGAAAAGGATATCCTTTCTTTCTGCGAAGCACAGTCATTACTTGATAAAATAAATGAAGTCAGCAAAAAGAAATTAAAGAATCACAATATTCCAATGGATTATATTAAATCATCCCCGTATCTGCTGTCCTTCATGGAAAATTATCAACTCAAAAAAGAAATTGAAGACTATTTTGATGGAACTAAAAAGTATGAAATGCTTAAATCCCTTAAGCACCAAACACTTCTTCTAAAAAAGGACATGATACAGACGTACAAGGAAATACCTTCGAATAATGCCAGACTCGAGAAACTTAAAGAAACAGTATTTGCGGATAGAAAAAACGATGTTGATAAATTGCTCTGGGTCCCTGCATCCAGGCCATACTATCGCACAATAAGTGTGTTTGACAAAAATAAGAATTTCTCGAAGGTACTGGTCTTTTCTTCCTGGGAAATGGTACCTCGTATGATTGCAGCCATGCTCTCCTATGAAGCAGAACAACGGACGATAGGGGCACTCTATATCAAGGAATTTATCAAGCGAGGAAAAGGTTATTTTACAGCAAAGGATGAAAATCGTTATGGTACAGCCAGACTAAAAAAAGAAGCGGCAGAGCTTGTAACGTATCCATCAAAGTTCCTTGCCGATCTTTATAACCCTCTGAAATATATGGATCAGGATATTGGAAGTATCCTACGTGCCATAAAGCAGACTATTCAAGTTCGTATCGATGAAATATCTGGCCAATTCGAAATAGAAGAACGTGGATCAGCTGGCGCAAAAGTGATGCTCGACTTGTTGGAAATTCTCGATGGAAATACGAAGATATCCATACAAAGCATACCCGAAGATGCTGCAGAAAGACTGGCCCTTATGGCTATTGGCTCACCCGGAGTCTGCGCAAAGCGTCTACTCATAGATGCAGGTTTCGCAAAACTTCTTGCTGAGAAATTCGTTGCCCTATTCAATAAACCGGAAAGTGCAGCTATCCTGGATCTGCTTTATGGAAAAAGTGAAGATACATACTATGAGAACGTATTTAAGTATTGCGTCGACGGCAATATGCAGGCGATGCTCGATGAATACGCACATATCCTGGATGAACATAGAACTGCACTTTTTAATGATATGACCGAGGGATTTGCAGATACTTCATCCGTTCAAGTAGATACAATTGAATCCTTTATTGAAGGAATCGATAAGCCGCGTATCCGTACACACTTTGCTGTTGGTTATTTCAACTCAGTGGCAAGTGACAAGAACGTACAACGAACCGCCAACATACGTAAAGCATTTAATTCACCCTTCCGGCCCTTTGTCCTTGCGACCACTTCCATTGGTCAAGAAGGCCTCGACTTCCATTTCTACTGCCGCAAAATCATGCACTGGAACACACCTTCAAATCCAGTCGATCTTGAACAACGTGAAGGCCGCATCAATCGTTACAAGTGCCTTGCTGTCAGGCAAAACATTGCCGCTAAATACAAAGACGAATACACATGGAAGGGCATGTTCAAAAAAGCATCCGAGTTAGAAAAAGGCGAACACTCCGATCTAGTACCTTATTGGTGTCTGACCGATACTGCGAATTCTGCTGTTAAAATCGAGAGAATCATACCCATGTATCCCCTGAGTCAGGATCGCGTGCGGTACGAACGTCTTATCAAAATTCTCTCCTTATATCGACTAACACTCGGCCAACCAAGACAGGAAGAATTAGTCGAAGCCCTGATCAAAGAGAAAATCGATCAAATTGGGGATCAACTTTATATCAATTTGAGCCCGATTAGGAAGATTATAAAAAAACACGTCTAATCATCTTTCAAGGAGGTCTTTTCATGTCATACCAGCGTCCTAAAAGCAACATTAGTATGTCGAAGCCAGAGAAAGTGAATTTGATGGCTGAATATATTACGTACTATGAAGGTATCGTAAATACAGGTAGCGTAGATGCACTCAATGTCAAAATACCCAGAGAAGCCTTTGCCGAAATATTGGACAGCATCGGAGAAACACTTAACCAAGCCGCTCTAAAAATGTCAGAAGATGATGGACCCGTAAAAGACTTTCTGAAAGCAAATCCATTGCCTCCGAACATGAAGGATCTGCTTCCAGATGACTTCCGGGTATTTTCATTACTACTAAATTCATTGAAGCAGTGGGTATCGGCAGAATCGGCAGCAACAGATAGATATTTGCTCGGAGTCACAGCACGCGCGACCTGCAGGGCTGCTACTAAAAAATGTATTGTAACTGGTCAAGATCTGGGCGACGATGCAGAACTCCATCATCCAGTCAGAGATGGACGACCACCAATTCTGATTAGCAAAGAAGGGCATAGTATTATTGAAGGACAGGTTAAGAGTAATAAATCAATAACAAACTTTACTTCATGAACGTGTTCCAATAAAGAAAAAACATGGAAAGGTACCAGTATGGAAACCACAGAAAACTATGTTTACAAGAAGGAAGTTGATTGGTCTTTACTGACTGATGGAATTGCTATACCTTTTGAAAACCAAGTAATCTTTGGCCGAAATATGGGGAAATTTCTTTCAAGAGGTGAATCAAGAGAGATCAAATTATTTCTTGACGGGAAAAATTATACGGCAAGGGTCAACAATCTGAATTTTGCATCAAAATTTAATAGGACAAAGGACACGCTTCAAATTCGTTATTCTCCAAATGGAGATTTGGCAAATGCGTTGAAAATTATTTATGCAAAGAGCTATCAATTCCTTATTGAAAAGAGAAGTTGTCGAGATCCCAAAGATAGAAGCATGATCAAATTGCCTGAGGATCTTAAGGAATACCTCGCGATATACACGACTGAATACGAAGACTCCTATGTGCTGGAAACAATTGTTTCTGATGACATTTATGAACTCAAGAAAATTGTAAGCAATAGATCAGAATACTTTATGGAAGCAGATTTCAATTATGATATAAAAGATAACAGCGCAAGTATTTTTGAAAGTCCGAGAGTCCTTAAAATACGAAAACTCAATAGGAAAATCGGAGACAATCTCAAATTATTATATGAGTATCATTGCCAGATTTGCGGAGGCAAAATTGGAGAGGAATATGGGGCTTGCGTTACAGAGGCGCACCATATCGACTATTTTGTAAGCAGCTTGAATAACGATTCACAAAATCAACTTATCGTATGTCCAAATCACCACTGCATCATTCATGATGTAAATCCAGTGTTTGACAGAAGACGAAAACTATATATATATCCAAATGGATTTAAAGAAGGGCTGAAGTTAAATGAGCATTTGTAAGATAAAGAAGTGCAAATTTATAGCATTGATAAATATGGACTTTCATGCAAGACGTAACTGCAGCTGTGATTTTTAACTGCGAAGAGGGGTGATAGCTGATTACGAGATCAGTTAGTAGCACCGTTCAATTCAATATTTTTGACTTCTTTTCAATTTGAAACGTAAATCATTTATATAATTACAAATCAGAACAAGTTGCAATGATATTAATGGTATTATAATATTTACATATTATTCAACATTCCTGATTAGTATATTTGTATGAATTGTGCGAGCTTTTTAGTGAGGTGGCAGAATGCAACTTAACTTGGAACAGAAAAAAATGGTACAAATGGAGCCATCTGGACATAATCTTATCAAAGGTGTAGCCGGCAGCGGAAAAACAACAGTAGCTGTGCATCGAATTCCATACTTAATGAAGCACTATTGTCATGAAAAAGATGACAGAATTCTGATGCTTACGTTTAACAAGACGTTATTGAATTATATTAAATATATTTACAATAAGGTTGATGATGTTAATGAACAGATTTCAATTTCTGAGTTAATAAATAATGTTAAGGTTGATATCAAAACAATTGATAGTATCGTATACGCCCAATATATGAAAATGAAGAATGACGGGAACACTAGAATTGCATCGCAAAATGATAAATTCAATTTAATGTCTAGAGCCATTCAAATTATGTCGGAAAGAGAAAAGACACATAAGATAGTTAATCAAAAAAATGTTGCTTTCCTAATTGATGAAATTGAATGGATAGATGCCTGCCTTATAGAAACAGTTGAGGATTATCAACAGCTGGATAGAGTCGGAAGAACTAGTAGTATCTCAGATAAAACGCCACAAAAACTCCTGAAGAACTCGGATTTGAGATCATCTATTTTTGCTCTCAAAGAAGTGTATTTGGAATTAATGGCACATGAGAAATTGACTGATTTTAAAGTGATGAACAAATTAGCTGTAACAGCACCGATCAAGGAATCTGAAAAGTATACACATATTCTCATCGACGAAGGACAAGATCTGACTAGGGCACAATTGGAAATGATTAAACGAATTTATAAGCAGAAAAATTATTCTAGCATGACATTTATTGTTGATAATGCGCAGAGCATTTATCCGCATTCCTGGCTTGGTAAGGGTAGAAGTTATACAACCATAGGGTTTGATATGAGTGGAAAAAGCCGGACATTATCCAAAAATTATAGAACAACCACACAAATATCAGAAGCAGCGTATTCTTTATTAGAAAAAGATGAAAATCTCAAGCTAGATATGGATTTCGTTAAGCCGTCATTGGTGGATCGAAACGGGAGTTATCCTATATACAGCCATTACTTGACGCTTAAGGAAGAATTAGAGAATATAAAAATGAATATTTTTGAGTTGCATAATGATTATTCCTTTTCCGATATTTGTATAATAGCCAGAGGGAAAAGAATTACTGAAGAGGCACAGATGTATCTGGAAAAAGAAAATATTCCCTGCACATTATTGAACAAGGACACGCCGGATTTTGAAAGTGAAACTGTTAAAGTAAGCACTATTCATTCAGTTAAAGGATTGGAATTCAAGGTAGTCATGATCATTGCTATTAGTGAAGGAATTCTTCCTTATGCCTCGGGGATGACTGAAGACGACAATAAGCTTATGGAATCAGACGAGAGAAAGCTTTTATACGTTGGGATGACTAGGGCTAATGATTTGCTCTATTTGAGCAGCCATAAGAAACCGTCGAGATTCATTAAGGAAATAAACAATTCATATCTCCGATTTAGGCGGGAGTGCTGTCTCAAACCTATTTATCCGATAAGTGTGTCGGATTACATTAAAAAGAACCAGATCATTGATCTTTATGCGCAGGAAGAAGTAATCAGACAATGGATACTTCATGAACTTACTTGTTCATACAAGTATCCGGAATCTATGATTGAAATTGAGTATCCTATTATGTCTTTTTCCAGAAAGGGATATGCGGATATTGTTGTTTGTATTTGCTATCAAGGAAAAAGAGTCCCGTTCATTCTTATTGAATTAAAAAAATACAGGGCCGGGATTGAAGATGCTGAAAAACAAGCAATATCATATATGCAGACTTTGGATACTGTCAGATACTGTATGGTAACAGATGGATTCAATCTGAAGATCTTTGACCGCGACATTGATGCACTTGACGATATCCCAAGATTTTCTAATTCAATGCTGCCGGATACGGTTGAGAGATATTCCTTAAAAAGTCTACGGAATCAATGTGAAATGATTTACGAAAGAGATTGTGACGATGTTAGTCTGATCACGTTAAAAAGTCGTGATTCAGATATGACCATAGAATTTGATCAAACTGCGGATATTCAAGTATATGGTGACATAGTGGCCGGCATACCCAGAGATGTAAATGTGGAAATGAAGGATCATTTTATACTGCCAACCTCGTTTATGATACAGCCATCAAATACATTCATGTTAGAAGTCATTGGGGACAGCATGCTGGATGCGGGAATTGATATTGGAGACTATGTTATTGTTAATAAGCAGTCAGCAGCGGACAACGGGCAAATTATAGTCGCTTATCTGGATGGCGCTGCCACATTGAAACGGTTTATGCAAATGGGCGATAGTGTGCTGCTAATTCCTGAAAATTCCAGATATGAACCAATTAATATTAAACCAGATCAGCTCATTATAAATGGAGTCGTTGTCGGTATTTTGAAAAAACTTTCGCGGAATTGTTAATACCTGAAAATGATTATTTAGCACCCATATTGTTTGATTTTCATGAAATATAATCATAAATATCATCCCGTACAGAATGTTCCAATTCCATTTTGATGTTCATGATAGGTTTACCATTGGTATTGATTGCTTCCGCTGCAATGATGGGCTTGATTTTACCCATATAGTAAAAATCAGTACCCTCACCATCACTTTTTTTGACAAATAGGTATATCTTCAATCCAGTGCTTTTGAATTTCATTATTTCATCTGATTCTTGACGCCAATTCCCTGAGCTTCTGGTCATCCAACTGAAATTTTTGGGGTCAATAAATTTGTCGTTATATTTGGTACTCTCCGAAATATCATCTTTCTTATCGTAGGTAACAAAAATAGGGCAAGTTCCATACTTTATCTTGTAGCCATAGATAGTAGAGCTGTCATCTTGTTCCCAGTTTAAAAGGCGACAAACATCTTTTCGTGAATATTTTTGATAAAGTACAAGATTATCTTCCGCACCACAAAACAAATCAATATATCGCCGTAATCCAAGATCAATTAAGTCGCTTATCGTTTGGTAGAACTCAGAATGACATATTTGTGAATAGAAATTTGGAGAACGTTTGTATATACCGCCTCCGATGGTTTGAATAAGATCAACATCCATATATTTTTTCTTTTCAGTTTGAGTATTAATAAACTTTTTTTCGAGTAGCCGTATCGACGATTCATATGTGCTTTCATTAAGAGAAATCTGATAATTCGTGTACATAAGTTCAAGCAACACATTGAAACTGATGGAATCATGCGTCAAAAGGTGTTTCAGAGCCAATAGTTCTTGAGGGCGTTTTCCATTTGCTAATAGAGAAGAAATAAACTCCATTGTGTTCTCTTCTTGTTCGGATAATGAAATTTTGTATTCGGGTTCTATCATTTTAAGAAAATGATGATAGGTACCAGCATAACTAATGAAGAGTAAGGGATCAATTTCACTGTAATCGTAAAAATCGATAATACTGGGAATATGGCCCAATTTGTCTTTTAGTAGTGTGTACTTATCCCTTAACATTTGTTTTGTTGTTGATACTTTATCGATAGATGCAAATATCCGGGTTCTTGAAATCTCGTCAAAATGAATACTCGAACTACCAGGTATAACACGAGATCCTTCCATTACATATTTGCGAATATTGTCTTTGTTATATGTTCGGTCCCCTGAAAGTGCTATTGGAATCATGAAGTTATTTGTATAATTCCCAATGAAATCCAAAATTATCACATATTCTTTACCCTCAGATTTGCGAAGTCCACGGCCTAACTGCTGTATAAAAACAATTGGAGATTCTGTTGGTCGAAGCATTATTACCTGATTTACTTCTGGAATATCCAGTCCTTCTGAAAATATATCAACAGATAAAATATAATCTAAGTATCTGTGTGTTTTATTGCCGGCTAATCTTTCAATAACGGCTTCTCTAATATCATCATTGTCACTTCCTGTTAAGACAGCTGTACGTAAACCTTTATCATTAAATTTTCTTGAAAGTTCACGAGCCTCGTCTATTCGGCTACAGAAAATAAGCCCTTTAACACGATCGCCACTGAAGCCAAAATAGTTGGCCTTATCAATTATATAATCTACTCGAGAATCTGAAGTTAACAGAGAAAAATTGCGCAACTTAGTTTCGTCTGTAATGGTTTCTCCATCAATCTCTATGTCAGTGATTCCAAAATACTGAAACGGACAAAGAAGATCTTCTTCCATAGCCTTTTGCAAGCGAATCTCATAAGCAATATTGTGATCAAATATTTCATAGATACTCAACTCGTTTTCCTTAACGTTTGTACGATCTGGACTAGCAGTCATTCCAAGCCAGAAGTCTGGTTTGAAGTAGTTCATTATTCGCCGATAGCTATTTGCAGCACTATGGTGTGCTTCATCAATTACAATCATAGAAAATTCATCTGGCTTGAACAGTGACATCACTTCGTCTTTAGACATTGTTTGCATAGTCGCAAATAGATAGTCAACATCAGTTTGCTTTGATGTACCAGATAGTAAACCGAATGTTTTGGTATTGCCAAAAACATTTTTGTAACTCTTAATTGCTTGCTGTGCTATTTGTTTACGATGTACAAGAAAAAGGGCTTTGGGAGGATTCTGGCCGCGTAGAGCAAATGCTGAGGCATAGGTTTTGCCAGTCCCCGTGGCCGAAATTAAAAGTGCTTTCGTAATGCCGCTTTCACGCAATTTGTTAAGGTTTTCCACAAAGGAAACCTGCATCTTGTTTGGCTCTAATATATATTGCTGAATTGATAATATACGAGACTCTTTTGCAATTCTTTTTTGTTCTTCATAGATTCTAGTATATGCTTCAATCCAAGAATTCATGAGCAAAGATTTATTCCATAACTCATTAAATTCTGACAGTATTTCTTGAGTGATTTCTCCTTGAGCGGTAGAAACAATTTCAGCATTCCATTCTTTGTTCCGAGTTAATGCACTGAGTGTTAGGTTGGAACTTCCAATAATAATTTTGTATATTTCTTCATCCTTTTGAAAAATATACCCTTTTGTGTGAAATCCAGGTGATTTGGGTTCTACATAGAACATTCGCAATTCAATGTTCTTCAAATCATTCAATTTTCTTAATGCATTTGGTTCACTAAAAGTTAGATAATTTGTTGTAAGTATTTTGCCAGGAATTCCACGTTCTTCCAAGAATTTGAACATTTGTAGGAGCGGAGCGATTCCACCTTCTGTAATGAATGCAACACTGATAATAAATTCTTTGCAGTTTCTAAGTTCTGCTTCAAGAGAAGCTAATACCTTCTTGCCTTTTTGATAATCATTTGAAATAAATTGAGGACGTAAGGCCAGACTGGAATTATTAGTGCTATCAATAAAAGCCGTCATAGCAGAATTAAGAATTTCTTCATTTGCATTTGACATAAAATAAAATAATCCTCTCAATAAATCACGTTGTTTTAGCTAAATCATGAATAAGAGTTTGAACAACTTCAATGTCTGCCGGAAGCCAATTCACTGTTTCGAGATTTTCTTTACTTAACCATTTTGAATCGCTATGCTCTAAAAGTGTGAGATCTCCTTTTACAACTGAACACAAGAAACACTGCATGTTTAGATGAAAATTTGGATAATCATAATCCACTGTCGTGACGAATTTTTCAACAATGATTTCGATTGACAATTCTTCGCGTATTTCTCGTACAAGCGCATTTTCGGGCGTTTCTCCAGATTCTATTTTGCCGCCTGGGAATTCCCATCCGCCTTCAAATTCGCCATATCCCCGCTGCGTAGCAAGTATTTTATCATTCTGTAAAATGATTGCTGCAACGACATTTATTGTTTTCATAGTTATTCTCCGTTCTTCAAATATTATACATTGAAGCTTTCAATATGAGATGCTTTTTTCGAGTATCTGGAATTTGTTTTTGATATATTCAACAATATAACTGCCATATCGATGATCTGAATCAATTATGATTTCTTCGCCACCACATTCAGCCACTTCTCAGATTCTCTCCCAACCCTTACATCCCCAGTCATCATCGTCTCAACAATCTCAAGTTCCCCAACCATCTCAACCAACTTCACGAATCTCTCTTCCGTCATATCTGTAAAATATCTCCCGTTTCTGTCTCCCTCATATTCCCCATACTTAAAGGATGCGTAGAAATACCCACCCTTTTTAAGTGCGCGTGATATGTTGGTGAGGACTTTTGGAAGGTCATTCATTGGGACGTGCAGGATCGATGCGCATGCCCAGATGCCGTCGAATTCTTCTGTGAAATCGATGTTTTCGAAGGTCTGGCAGAGTACGTGCTGACCGGTTAATTGGGTGGCGAGTTTGCAGAATTCCTGGGAGCCGTCTACGGATAGGACGCGGTAGCCTTTGTCGAGGAAATATTTGCTGTCACGGCCCGGGCCGCAGCCGAGGTCCATGATGTAGGCGTCAGGCGGCAGGTGTGTGAGAAAGAAGGGGTATAGTTTGCTGACATCGGCGTTGATGGTGTCTGCCGTGTAGTCCTGCGCTGCCTGGTTGTAGTATTCGAGTGTTTTATCCATGGGAAAGGCTCTCCTTCATTGCTTTTCTGACCGGCTCACGGGATGCCGGATTGGCCCCTAGAATGTTGGTTCTCCGACCGGATCAACTTCCCAGCGATGGATGAGTTTGTTGATCGCAAGTGCATCCATTCTTTTTAGAAAAGCGATTCGATCGGCTGACTGGGCACCGGTCTGGTGCATGAGGGTCTCGCGGAGCGGGTGATGGCTGTTAATCAGGAATTCGTTCCTGGCGTGCAGTCTTTCCAGATATTTGCCGGCGGGTACCCTGGCGGATTTGCCATCTTCACCGCGGTTGCAGTGCCTGCAGGTGAGGACCAGATTCCATACTCCGTTTAGATTAACTTCCGGGATGTACCTTTGCAAGGTGTAAGGGAAGAAATGATCGACATCGCAGAGGGAGTTGCCGTCAGTGGAAGTGGTAAGGGGATCGGGTGAGTAGACGTAGGTTAGATTGCGATTGTCGGGAGACAGCAGGATGCTTGGATTTTCATTTTCGGAAAATAGGCGTACAAGTCCTATTTTTGAATGATCATTGCTTCCGTATTGTGTACGATCTTCTGAGACGCGGAGTATTTTGGCGTATTCAGGTTCATCAAAAGCTGTGTCAACTTCATCGAATTGGGCTGGATTGGCGGCTTGATCAAGCTCGCCGATTGAGATGTCATCGAAGCAGTAGAAGCATTTTCCTTTCTGGTAGCCGTTCAGGGCGGCGCGGGCGGAAGTGACAGCCTTGCGGCGGAATCTTTTGGCGTCGATATAGAGGAGGTCGCCCAATTCGCTGTATTGTATGTCAAGAAGGCCGGCGGATATGTTCTGCTCCCAGGCAGTCTCGACGAGACGCCAGCGTGATTCGGTCTCTTTTGCAAAGTCAGCAAAAAAGGCCGCGTCCTGCAGCTTGAATATCTCGTCTGTGAGGATGATTCTGCGCGAACGGGCGCTGTAATCTTTGGTGTAGAACTGGACGGGAAGGGCGCCGTTATTTACGATATGGAAGGCATCGATGACGTTGTTGAATCCGTTTTGCACGGTGGCCTGTAGGAGAGCCTCATGCGTGGAGGTCCCGTCGTTGTAGGATCGGCAGGCATCGAGGAATTGGCTGCCATTACTTGTGACTTGCCGGGGCGAGTGTGTGATGTGCTCGCAAAGGTGACGCGAAAAGGGATCGGCGAGCTCTTCCAGCGTAATCTCGGTCTTGCCGGTCGGCGCGATCTCCAGGAGTGACTTCGCGAGGGCGAATTTGTAGGACGCGACATTACGCCCGAATAAAATGACGGAACGCCAATAGGACTCAAGGGACGGGTGCGTCTCCTGAAATAGAGTTATATTATCTGCCATGTCTGCTCCCAAAATAAAATAAAATCAAATAAAATAACGCAAACATAAGACATGCTGCTATGGGTAGATTAGCATAGATTTACTTGAGTTGGCGAATATATTTGTTATATGGGATTAAGGGAAAATTACTTTAAGTGAGCGATTAAGACAAGCGGAGATGCCCAGGAAGACAACCCCAATGATCCCGATATCTTTAATTATCATCTTTCTAAGCTCTAGTGGGAATATTTGCATAAAAGAAACGGAATATAAGCTATATAGAGGAGTTGTGTGTCTTGTAAATAAGTAACAATCAATGTACATTAGTATTACATGAACAATATCTGAAAAGAATCACTTGTGTTGAAATAGAGGAGGAAGAGATGAAAACCAAAAAACTCGGAATTTCCATTAGCCTTATTTTAGCAATCATCATTCTTATGATACCTTTTACGGTGTCAGCCGCTGCCGGGGATAGAGCAACTCCGTATTATGGGTTTCTTTCGAGAACGCTAACTTTGCAGGAATATAGCTGGGAAACTCCAAAAACAATTAACATACAGTTAGTTGAATCTATTAAAGGGGCGGAGGCAAATTCCATAGTCAACACTGAAAACATGTTCAATCAAAGACCCGCAGCAGATGAAGAGTGGATTCTTTTTAAATATCATTTGAAATATATTGCAGGTCCAGACGAATTGCTGCAAGCTTCGGATGTTATTTGGAGTGGCAATGCATTTTTTACAAACACCGGAGTAGCAATAAGTCCAATTTCCACAGCTTCCTTTTCGGGAGACAAGAGTGGGTTAAGCCAATATGATGTCGGTATGTATCCAGGTGGCGAATCAGACATATGGTATGGAATGTTAGTTAAAAAGACAGTTGGATATCCCCTTTACAGAGTGGCGACAGGTTATGATAACGAAGCATATAAATCTCTATATACTTGGTTTTCAACGGATCCAGTCGCAACACCGATTGTGAGTTATCAAACACACGTGCAGGATATCGGTTGGCAGGACTACGTCAGTAACGGAGTAACATCCGGAACAAGCGCACAGTCGAAGCGACTGGAAGCGATTCGCATCAAGCTGGAAAACGTTGTTGGCGGTATCGAATATAAGACACAAGTGCAGGATATTGGATGGATGGATTGGGTTGCAAACGATACACTGAGCGGAACAAGCGCACAGTCCAAGCGCCTTGAAGCCATTCAAATCCGACTTACAGGAGCTGCAGCCGAAAAGTATGACATATACTATCATGTTCATGCCCAAAATACCGGTTGGTTGGATTGGGCTAAAAATGGCGAGCCGTCCGGAACAGCCGGCTTCGGATATCGTCTGGAAGCAATAGAAATCAAGTTGGTATTAAAGGGCGGATCAGCCCCTGGTCCTGTGGCCAGAACCTTTGTTGACCTCTATGCAGCAAAACCCATCGTCGATTCCGTCAGTTACAAAACACACGTACAGGATGTAGGCTGGCAGACATATGTCAGTAACGGCGCAATGTCAGGAACAAGCGCACAGTCCAAACGTCTCGAAGCGATCCAGATTAAGCTCGAAAACATGGCTGGTGGGATTGAATATCGTACTCATGTACAAGATTACGGCTGGATGGCATGGGCTGCAGACGATTCACTCAGCGGAACAAGCGGGCAGTCGAAAAGACTGGAAGCCATTCAAATTAAACTGACTGGCACTGCACTTGAAAAATATGATGTTTATTACTGTGTTCATGCAGAAAATTGCGGTTGGCTCGATTGGGCCAAAAATGGTGAGTCAGCAGGAACAGCAGCGTTCGGATATCGCCTGGAAGCAATCAAAGTAGTATTGGTACCAAAGGGCGGAGCAGCTCCGGGATCAACGGCTAGAGCGTTTGTCCAGGGGTAACGAAAATTGAAACTCCCTCCTAGATATAAAATAACCTAGATACGTATACAAAGATCAAAAAGAGAATCCAATGGATATTCTTTTTGATCTTTGATGTGATGTGATTTTATTTTATAAATACGTATTAACACATTTGCTCTGTCGAACCGAAATAATCACATGGTATTGAAAGAGTCAGCAGAAACATATATTACCTATTAGTAATAAAATATTAAAGACAATATTTGCTGAAAGGGTAGAAAATATGTTCAAAATCGAAACATTTTTGCCAGGCTTAAAACCATTTTTCGGTGTTCTATTGTTCTTTGTAGTTTTGCTGATACTTCAAAAACTTTTCCAGTATTCGAAATTCAGAAATTCGCGTTATGGAGCCGTAAGCGGAAATAATTTTTGGAAAACGATCTTAGACACAGGAAATTATGGAGAGTATTTAACATTCCGGGTTCTTGAGCAGCTGAAGGGGAACAACAAGCTTCTGACGAATGTATATATTCCCAAGGCAGACGGGACGACCTCCGAAATTGATCTTCTGATGATTAACCGGGCTGGATTTTATGTTTTTGAATCAAAGAATTACAGCGGCTGGATTTTTGGAGATGAGAAAAGTAAAAATTGGACTGTGTCGCTTAAAGGCGGTAAGAAGATACAATTCCTGAGTCCGGTTATACAGAACAATGGACATATCAAGGCGCTGCGAAAATTGTTAGGAGAAACGGGTAATATTTTCTGTTCTTATATTGTGTTCAGTCAACGGTGCGAACTGAAAAAGGTTTCGGTTACAACGCCGGATACATTTGTTGTGAAGAGAGACATGCTTTTGTATAATCTGAGGAAAGACATAGGCAAACGCCCTGCGGTTCTGACGGACGATCAAATTAACGCCTTTTATGAGACTCTTCAAAAACACTCGCTTGCAGACGCGAAAACAAAAGAACAGCATATTCAGAACATAGTAGATAAGCAGAAGAAGGAGCCGGCAATATTTGCCAATCCAATAGTAGTTACGGAGTCTGTCATATGTGAGACAACTCTATCCAAAGATGAATTGTTGACTGAGGAGACTGAGACTATTGTGCGGACATCCCAAATAGAGGACGCCCCAATTTACAAAAACCTAAAGCAATTTCGATTTGACACGAGTAAAGCCGAAAACATACAAGCATATAATATTTTCAACAATGCCCAGATGCTTGCTGTCATTTCTGCTATGCCTTCGACACTTACAGACCTGAAGAAGATCTCCGGCTTCGGGGATGTCAAATGCCAAAAATATGGAGAAGCGATCCTGGAGATTGTGAGAGCGAATAGTCAGTAAGGAAATGATGAAATATGACGAAGAAAATCAAACTGTTGCGCCTATATCATATAGCGGCCATCAGACACAGAAAGTATAATCACATTAACCAGTGACGTGCGCGACCTTTCAGGAGGTTGGCATCGAGGTCCCGGAATGGTTTTTACTGAACCTGTCCTGAATAGGTGAATAGCCGAAGATAGAAGGCGTTTTTTTGAAGTCGTTTTGGAAACCCCAAGGCGGCTTCTTTTTTTGAAAGGAATTTTGGAGAATACAGAATACTATGCTGGAGGTCCTGAAAAAAACAGAGAACCCGTTGCATTACCCCATTTGATAGGGTAAAATAGAATGAAGAGCAGGTAATTCAATGACCAGAGAATTTATAATGCTCCCCGAATTCGATAAGCAGTGGAAAGCCATGGGCTTTACAGATAAGGATTTACAATCCCTACAAGAAGAACTAACTCGGGATTCTGCCAAAGGTGCTTTGATGAGAGGGACAGGCGGGTTACGAAAAATCAGAGTTGCTTTTGAAAATCAAGGGAAAAGCGGCAGCGCGCGAGTGTGCTATGTTGATTTTGCAGCATACGAATGTATTTATTTGATAACTGCATACCCCAAGAACGAAAAAGACAACCTTACCAAAGGGGAACAAAAGGCTATCAAGAGCCTAATAAAATTTCTTGAAGGCACGATAAAATAAAAAGAAGACGTAAATCCAAAAATGGGAGTGAACGAATATGGATGTTTATAAAAGCATTATAACCGGCCTAAATGAAGCAGTCGGATATGAAAAGGGCACGGTTAAGGCAAGGAAGGAAAAATGCACTGTAAATCCTGTCCCTGATTTCAATGCCCAGGAAATCAAAAGCGTTCGAAATACTTTGCAAATGACGCAAGCTACCTTTGCCGCTGTGATGGGTGTTTCAACAAAAACAGTAGAAGCGTGGGAAGCCGGCACCAACACGCCGATTGGAACCGCTCGCAGAATGTTGAGTATGCTCAAAGCCGACCCGGCACTGCCGACAAAATACAATATAATATCCAGGTAAAAATAGGCGGTCTCAAATGGCAGCCTTTTTTAAAGATCTTTCTGTGTCCAGTATTTTTCGCCCTTTTCCGCGAAGATGCTGGACATAGATTGCCTTGACAATATGAGATATATCTAATATTCTGATAGAAAAATGCCTTGTGAAGTTTGATGTAGATTATTTAGATCGAAAGGAGAATTGCAATGGGTAAGAATTTCAGAGAAACACTCAACGAACAATTGAAGAATCCGGAATTTAAAATTGAATATGACGCTTTATCCGCTGAATATCAATTAATCAACGCAATTCTCGATGCGAGAAAGGCAGCAAACATTACACAAAAACAGCTGGCGGAAAAGACAGGGATTGCACAAAGCGATATTAGTAAAATCGAAAATGGAAATGCAAATCCTTCACTTAAAACAATAGAGAGAATTGCTTCCGGAATGGGGATGACGGTAAGCGTTGAGTTTGTTCCTGCTAAACAGTAGTTTGGTTGGCAGAATGTCCGACAAAATGCTGGCTTCTCCTGTAACACTTGCGGCTTCATTTACTCATTATTAATTCACACCATTTATATGGACACGATCTTCCTTATAGGCTATCGTTAACCTATTCATATTTAATATCCGGAATTGCGGTATTTGATCCCGGGGGGTGGCTGCTATCGATAATAAGACGTTGGGGTTGTCCTATATTATTGTGGCTGCTGCACTGTTTCTGCTGAGTTTGCTGATCGCCGTATATCGTAAAGAGCGGTCTTTCCGGATTTTTGCCTGTGCCTTTGCGGCCTCGGCCATTGGTGTATTGCTGATTGGCGGACAGGGAACCATTAACCTTTGGTTCAGTCTGATTCTAGGAAATATCCTGATGATTGCAAACTATTTGCTGCTTATGTGCGGGATTCGCGTGTTCTACAAAGAGTCGGTGATCTGGCCTAAACATTTTTCGCTGTATATAGTTGCCGGGTTCTTTATTTTTGCTTATGCCACGTTCGTAAATAACTCGTTTTTGATTAGAACAGTAGCTTATACTATTTTTTTGGCTGTGATCATGATTGAATTCTACTTTTACCTGAAGCAGCGATTAGTAAATATACCGGGTATGATCAGAAATGTTTTTCAAAGTGTCATTGTGGGATATTTAGTAATATATATAGCACGGGTTGTTATAGTGCTGATTGAAGATAGCAACCCGAGTTTGCATATTAGTAATGAGATTTTTTCGAATTTTACATTGGTAATGAGCATTGTCAGTCTGATTTTCTGGTTCAGCGCACTCCAGTTACTAGATAGTTACAAACTGCTGGAAGAGATGAAAGCGCAAAATAATCTCCTGGACTCCATGGCTCGTACGGATTCCCTGACCGGGATCTATAACCGCCATTATCTGGAACAGAATATTAATGATTATATGCAGGCGGCTGACCGTTCCGGTGAGCCGATTTCATTTATTCTTATCGACCTGGATCATTTCAAAGAAGTGAATGACCAATATGGGCATGCGGTAGGCGACGAGGTTCTGATTAGTACTGTCAATATTATCAGGGACATGATTCGGGTAACTGATAAAGCCGTCAGATGGGGCGGTGAGGAATTCCTCATTCTGGCTATCGCTACTTCTCAGGATGGTGCAGCCAAACTGGCCGAGAAAATCCGAAATGCAATTGCAGCAAAACACTATGATACGGTTGGGCATGTGACGGCGAGCTTTGGTATTGTAGAACATTTCTATTCGGAAACAGAGGATATGTGCTTTAAACGTGTCGATATAGCTTTATATAATGCGAAAAATTCCGGACGTAATTGTGTTGTCAGCTGGAGTGCATCTGACCAGCTGCCAATCGCCCTGATAAAGATAGAATGGCTGGAAAAATGGAATTCCGGCAACGATGTTATTGATAAAGATCACCGTATTCTGATTGAATTAACCAACAAACTAATCGAGTTCACTTTTCAGGACACCTCTGCGGATATTGTCGGAGAACAGATCAATCTGATTCTTGCTCATATCGTGAGTCACTTTGAGAAAGAAGAGCAGATTCTGCAGCGCCTGGCATATCCCGGGTATGAGGAACATTTGCAGAGCCATAAGGGCCTTCTCCGGGAATCAGCAGTGATAAAGGAAAAATATAATAAGGAAAACTCCCATATAACAGATTTGATTTCTTTTCTGGCGGGAAAAGTCGTAATAGGACACCTCTTGATGATGGATACGAAGTTTTTCGCTTATACACAGGCTGAAAAAAACGCGCCTGAAAACTGACACCACCCCGTGAGCCGGTCAGATCAAACTTCTGTTATTCTTAGAATTCGCAGCAATGCCGTACATCGCGTATTATTCGTCTTCTTCGCCATCTCGCTTCTCGTCGTCCCGCTTGACGATCCGTTTGAGGAAAACGGAGCAGACTGCGCCGATGACGGCCATGCTTAAAATAAACAGCGGATAAGAAATGCGCCAATTTTCGGGTCCGGTCATCATGGACCACTCGGACATTCCTCCGATGCTCGAAAGCAGGGTAATCGGCAGGAAAATCGTCGTGATGAAAGTCAGGCGGCGGACCGAGCGGTTGGTGCGGTTGGCGGCACGGGCCATCTCATTGCTGCGCATGGACAAATCAATCTCCATAAGGCTCGTTGCGACATCGCGCAGCGTCTCGGTCAATTCAAAGAACCGCGTGAGGTGATCGTACACATCGCGATAATGAAAAATGGCCTTCTCCGGTATAAACGGGCAGTCTTTGCGGCATATCTTCACGAAGACTTCACGCTCGTGGAAAAGGCTCTTGCGCAGGGTGACAAGTGCCCGGCGAATATGCTGAAGCGATTTGGGATTAAACGCAGCCGGTCTTTCTAAAACAGCGTCTTCGGCTTCCGTCAGCTCGTCCTCGAGCGCTTCTATGGCGACGAACTTGCGGTCGACGATAACATCAAGGATTGTGTGCATCACAAAGGCTGGACCGAGCCGGTCCGTGCTCATTTCCCTTTGCACCAGTTCCTCTATGCCGTCGAGCAGCGGTTTGCCATCCGGTCCGATACGGTCTACGCTGATAAGGAAATGGTTGCTTAAGAATAAATCGATCTCCTGAACGCTTAAGGCTTTTTCTATATAGGAGAATGCGTTGAACACGATAAATGTGCTGTCGGGAAAATCATCAATTTTCGGTAACTGGTTCACGTCCAGGGCATCCTCGACAGACAAGGAATGAACACCGAGCAGCTCGATCAGGGGCTCAAGGTCCCCGGCTTCGGGTTCAAGATAATGCAGCCAAAAGAAGCCGCCCTCTTTCGCCCGCGACATTACCTCAGCGACACTGCCGCATTGTTCCAGCTTTCCTGATTTTGGGATGTGATAAAAATGCGATTCACTCATAATAAATTTCCTCCCGGCAGTCCGATCACCGCAGCAGTTCCTGATTATTCAAGCCTCAGGCGACCGGACCTAAGTTCCTGCATGCTGTTTTGCATATATATAAATTATACGTTATTTTTCATTGTGAGTGGAACTGTCTTTCCGAAGGGATTTCATGCCGGCACTGTAAGCCGTCCGGAGATGTTCTTATTAAAGTTTTTTTTAATAAGAGTTGGTTTGTGTAATCCTTATTAAAAATTTGGGGTGTTTTCATTAATAAGAATGCGATTTCCGCTGCCTTATTAAAATATTTGCCATATAATTTTAATAAGAAATGAAATTTTCTGCTTATGTATTCGCAAACTTTTATTTTCGAAAAGGGACAGGAGAATGTACTATGGATTCGTTACGCGCAGGAAAATATATTCGCCAACAATCAAACTACTCTGCATTTATTCCTAATCCGCTGCCTCCTGAACCTCAAGTAGTAATTGATTCGGAAATGTTGGGCCTTCTTTCTTTAGCTGACCGTAAATTGGGAAGACTTGATGGAATTACATATATACTTCCGGATCCGGAACTCTTTGTTGGAATGTATGTGCAAAAGGAAGCTGTGTTGAGTACGCAAATTGAAGGTACGCAGGCATCGTTTGTCGATGTAATTAAAAGTGATTTGGATCCGTCACACAAGCGGCTTGATGTTGAAGAAGTAGTTAATTATGTAAAAGCAATGAACTACGGAATGGAAAGAATCAAAGTGCTGCCTTTGAGCCTTCGTTTATTGAGGGAAATACATGCATATCTTCTGGCCGGTGTTCGGGGGAGCAACCGGAATCCCGGTGAGTTCAGGACTTCTCAGAATTGGATTGGTCCCTCCGGCTGTACACTGGCAACAGCTTCTTTTGTTCCTCCGCCTACAGCAGAAATGATGACTGCCCTGGGCGATCTGGAAAAATATATGCACGATGAAAGTGAACTTCCGGCACTCATTCGAATTGCGCTGATTCATGCGCAGTTTGAGACAATACACCCGTTTTTGGATGGTAACGGGAGAATGGGGCGGCTGTTGATTGCGTTCTGGTTTCATGATCAGCAAATTCTGGCATATCCTCTTTTGTATATCAGCTACTACTTCAAATTGCATAGGACAGCCTATTATGATGCATTAACTGCTGTTCGCACAGAAGGCGATTGGGAGAGCTGGATTAAGTTTTTTCTTAAGGGTGTTGCGCAGGTAGCTGATGAAGCCACAACGTCAGCAAAATCAATTATGAGTCTGAAGGATAGAGCCATTTTGCAAATACAAAAAATGAACAGCGGGAAGGCAAATGCTCTGCTGCTTCTGGATTATCTGTTCCAATTTCCGGTCATTTCCATTAACGATGTCAAAACAAAGCTTAACATTTCGTATCCTACTGCCAAAAATCTGGTTGACATGTTCTGTGAACGGGAAATCATAAAATGCATTGATGAGAGCGCTATCCGAAATAAAAGGTATATTTTTACGAAGTACATAGAAATTCTGAGCAGTGGAACAGAAATATAAAGATATTATTGGGTCTTGCCCTGTTCTTATTAAAGTTTTCTTTAATAAGAACAGGTTTGTGCGATCCTTATTAAAATTTTGGGCCGTTTTCTTTAATAAGGACCCCGGAACCATCCGTATTTTTGCTATATAATGATAACAGCAAACTTCACCGGTGCGCCGGGAATATCTATCTTTATGGAGGCATAATATGTTGTACGAACTTAGAATCTATCACATGCATCCGGGCCGCCTGCCGGCCATTCATAAGAGGTTCAGTGTTGTCACGCTGAATCTTTTCAAAAGACATGGCATCAAGGTCTGTGACTTTTTCGAGGACGCAGACGGCGCCGATAAGATCTATTACATATGTGAGTTTGCCGACCGGAAACAAAGGGACGAAGCCTTTGCTTCTTTCGGGGAGGACCCGGAGTGGAAGACTGCTTTCCAGGCGTCCCACGAAGACGGCGGACCCATCGTCGAGAAGATTGAAAGTATCTTTATGAACAGGGTTCCCTATATTACTCCGGACTGGAGCTGATGGTATTAATTAATATTCAGCTGCATTGATTGGATGTGTCCTTCTTTTTTGCTGCGGCAGGGTAAATGATTTTGTCCGGGCAGCAGAGCAGATACAAATCACTGTATCATTTTGATGGATATCTTTACCCGGACGGTCAGCGGGATCGTCCGGGTATTTTTATAAGACGGATTTTCAGAGTAATAGAGTCTGATAGATAGACTTCAGAGCAGAAAAATTATCACTATATGCTGTACAAAAACGTTCGTATGACTTCGTCGCATTCGTATCGGGATGATTCGTTGCTATGGGACGGACAAATTTCTCCACTGTATTTTCAAGTGAATCAAATAAACCTACGGCATAGCCTGCAATAATACCTGTGCCTAAAACACCTGTATCCGTTCGGGATATTGTTGCCATAGGTATTCCAAGTATGTCGGATTTGATCTGACGCATCAGTGTGCTTTTTGCACCGCCGCCTACTGCAAGTATCTGTTTCGTCTCTAGTTCGGGTATCGATTGCTTCAAAATATCAAGATACAGATGATATTCATATCCGATTCCTTCCATTATGGAACGATATAAGTGGCCTCGTGTATGCCTGAGTGTCAGGCCAAGCCAGCTGCCGCGGACCATCCCGTCATTTGGACATACCCTTCCGGCAAAATGAGGTACGAATAAAAGGTTTTCGCTCCCTGGAGGAAGAGCGCGGGCTTCCTCCTCAAGCTCGTTATACGTAACCATGGCAGAGCCTGCAGATAATATTTGATCTTTATACCATTTTATGCACAAACCACCGCCGTTGATGTAAGCCATGGGAGTATAGAGTCCGTCAATAACGGAAGGTGCAAATAATAGTGTTTTATTTGCTGTGTCCGGGACAAACTTGTCGACAGCGCAGGCAAAGACTGAGGCAGTCCCGGCAACGTCAACCAGTACGCCGGGCTTTGTGACTCCGGCTCCGAAAATGCTTGCAGCCGTATCGCCGCATCCGGCAGCGACAGGCGTTCCCGCTTTCAGATGCGTTGCCTCTGCCATTTCAACTGAAATTCTACCGATGATATCAAAGGGCTTTACAATCTTCGGCATTTTGGCTGGGTCTATTCCTGCGGCATGGAGCAAGTCTTCTGACCAGGACCGATTATGTGTATCTGCGAATCCGGAGAAATGAAGATAGGTATAATCTATAAATGCCTCTTCAGCATTCAAATTACACAGGCGCATTACTGCATAGGCGGCAGGCAAGACAAAACGGGCGATATTAGCATAAGTTTCGGGTCTTTCATGTTTCCACCATAGAATCTTTGGTCCGTGTGCATAAGTGATGGGACAACCGGTCAGGCTGATGATTTTCTTCTCTCCGAGACCTCGTAAAAACTCCCAATATGCTCCGCAGCGCTGGTCAAGCCAGCTGTCGTATGGTGTGACTGCATGCCCGCTCTGATTGATTCCGATAATTCCTGCCATCTGCCCATCAATAGCCAGACTGACAATATTATTCGAATCGACACCGGATTGATCAATAACTGAGCGGATTGTCTGAATACATGAGTCTACGATTTCATCAGCAACCTGTTCAACAACGTTAGCTTCTGGCTGGATAAGCCGGGAGGGGAGGAAGGCTTCGGCGATGAAAATTCCGTCGTCACGCAGCAAACCTGTTTTTGTACCCTGCGTACCGACATCAATACTAATTACATAACTTACCATATTAGAAATCTCCTTATGCTCTTATTTATGCTGATAATGGAATGATATAATAGCCTTAGTTAATCGAGAATGTTCACTATGAACACGGTAAAAATGTTATTGATTATTTCAAAATTTCAAAATACACTGATTGATATCTGTATGTTATACCAACCGATATTAACGACTTTATAGAATAAGGAGTGTCTGCAATTATGGGAAGAATTACCGGAATACATCACGTCTGTATTAACACAACGAATCTTTTGGAGAGCATTGACTTTTACTGCAGTAAGCTGGGATTTGAACTGATAGACAGGGAACACTGCAGTTTTGGCGACTATGCACTGGTTAAGCTTGGAAGTGCTGTCTTAGAGTTGATACAGCCGCCCGTGTTTACATCCCAAATGTCGGACAACGGCCAGATTGCACACATTGGATTGGCTGTTGAGAACTTGTATGATTTATTCGATGATCTTACCGCAAAAGGTGTTGTATTTAAGGACGGAGGTGTCTCTGAGGGGAGTGAGCCTCTGGGCGGGATGCATTTCGCATCGCTTTGCGGTCCCGGCGGAGAGGTAATTAATTTGTATGAATTTATCTCGGAGACGTATACACCGGGTTAATTCGTCAGCCTGAAGCAATCTTTTCGATAAATTCCCTGCAATGCAGAATCAGATGAATAATATAAAAAACACCCCGAAAACAGGTACACTTCAGGAGGTTGTACAGGTGATGCGGGGTGTTTTTCTATCCAACAATTGTTCGCTGGGTATCAATACCCCATTTTGTGTAAAGATTCACCGGACAATGCAAAAAAGTGAGCGCTTGCACGATGCAGATTATAGAAATCCCTATACTGCGCTGTATTCCCGGGATCCGGCTGATGAATCGATTCCTGCTGATGTACGAGGTCAATCTGTGCATAATCATTCCAGTACCCCAAACCGTACGCAACAAGTGCGGCCGCGCCCAGTGATGCACAGTTCTGATCAATGGATGTCTTAATCATGTCCATCGCGAAGACATCGGAAAACATCTGCCGCCAGAAGGCACTCTTGCTTCCGCCGCCGACGAGCAGCATCTGATCAATATCCGGTGCATATTTCGCCAGGATTTCCATCGCATAATACAGGTTATATGTTATTCCCTCCAATGTTGCCCGGACGAGATCATTTCTGTTGTGGCGCAAATTCAATCCGATAAAGCCCCCGCAAATATGCTTGGATTCTTCGATCATGGCACCTCCTGCGAGACTGGGATTAAAGATAAGGCCGTTAGCACCGATTGTTGATTTTTCTGCCATTTTATTCATTTCTACATAAGCGTCCGGAATTTCCCCGGATGCTTCTTTTACGGCAACGTCGGTGTACATATTATCACGCACCCAGCGCAGGCTGCTTCCGGCCGCAAAAATACTGGTTGCAGACGTGTACATTCCGTCCACTACATGTGAGAAGACGAATGGCTTATGTACGATATCAACGATCGGCTTGTCACCAACTATGGCAATCCAGCTCGATGAGCCAAGAGATGTGTATGCCCGGCCGTTTTTGAAACCGCGGGCACCGAGAGCCATACATGAATTGTCCACTCCGCCGCAGATCACTTTCGTATGCTCAGTCAGTCCCAGGACAGCCGCAGCTTCGGATGTCAGATTACCTACGACATCATGTGACTTAAGAATCTCCGGGAAAATTTGCAAATCGAGTCCTGCAGCATCTGCAAAATCACTTCTGTAGATGTTTTTATTCAGATCAAAAATTCCGGAACCGGATGCATAGGACTGATCCGTATACATTTTACCGGTCAGACGCAAATTACAGTAATCCTTCGAACCGAGAATTTTATGGACTTTGGCAAACATTTCCGGCTCATTGTCTCGATACCACATGATTTTGAACACCGAATAGCACTCGGCAGGGAAACCATTGCCGGTTGTCATATACCAGTCATTATAGTCGATTGTTTTGAAAAACGACTCTGTCTGTGCCTCGGCGCGGGTGTCGCTCCATATTGGTGTCAGCTCACGAAGCAGATCCCCTTTGATGTCAACCGGTACAGCCCCTAAGGAATGACCTGAAATAGCAATTCCGACGACACTTGCAGCAGCTGTCGTTGTTTCGGCTAGTAATTTTCGGGTTGTACGGATGATCCCCTGCCACCAGATATCCGGGGACTGTTCGTGTATGCAGCCGCTGGAATAGTCAGTGTCGTAGGGGAAAAAGACATCAGATATCGAAATACCGCTCATTTCGTAAAGGGATGCTTTGATTCCGCCGGTTCCAAGATCATAGGCAATTATTCTGTCGTCCATTTGCAACCTCGTTTCTCTGGTTATTTATTGAAGCTTTCAACGATGGCGAGGGCAGATTCCGTATTTATCCCGAATCGTTCAACCCCTAAAGCGAGAAGCTGATCAAATTCTTCACGGGTCCGGATTCCGCCGGCAGCCTTAATCTTTATTAATCCATGTGTGGCCTTTTTGATTTTTGCTATACGTGCGATATTGGCATCGCCGGGAACCCAGCCTGTTCCTGTTTTGATAAAGTCGGGTCTGCAATCGATTACTAATTCACATGCGCGCAGCATCTCTTCGTCCGTAAGACAGTTAATCTCGATGATTACTTTCGTCAGAACATTTGCGGGTGCCACGGCAAGTACTGCCAGGATGTCCTGTTTTACATATTCGTACTCTTTGTTCTTGAATTTACCGATATTCATCAGGATATCCATTTCCTGGACACCATCTGCAATCAGCTCCTTTGCCTCGAGAATCTTCACCGATGTTTTGTGTCCTCCTGACGGAAACCCAACAGGGGCACCGACAAAAATATCCGGGTCATTTTTAAGCATCGCGCTGACGGATTTGGTCCAGCACGGCAGGGAATGTACATTGATAAAGCGATATTTTTGCGCAACTTCGACAACAGCACCAATATCCGACAGGGAATGGTGCGTGCGAACTGCGCTGATATCAATCAGTCTTGCAGCTTCATTTGAAGTCATATTATTTCTCCTTGTCAATAAATCGAAAAATAGTTTAAGCGTGAAATATAAGAAAAAGTCTCAGGCTTCGAACAATTTTGAAAATTGACACGTTCTAATAAAATGATTATATGTCACAAAAGCTGGTCAATCAAGCACTGTTTGGCTCAAACTAGTAATTTCTTCCAAATGATAAGTTTTAACGTGTCAATAAAATACGGAAACAGTTACAGCTTTTCTCTGCGTAATATGCCGGTCTATTCATTGCTTTCATTGGAATAACGTTGATGCCGATACACAATGTATGTTAGTATTAGGTTAAAATTTTGAAGAAAAAATCAGGTGATATTATGGCAACAATGATAGATGTGGCAAGGCTTGCAGGCGTTTCACACGGTACTGTCAGCAATGTGCTCAGCGGTGCAAAGGGCGTCAGAATAGAAAAAATCAAAGCGGTTGAAGATGCAATTAAGCAGCTTGGATATAAGCCGAATGCACTTGCGCGCAATCTTAAAATGAACAATGCCGATAGAAGCATTGACATTATCCTGCCGGATATCAGTGAAGGTGCTTACCGGGATATGTTTGACAGCATATCGAGGAGCGCGGAGTTAAAGGGATATAATGTCAACCTGCACCTCACGAATGAGCTCAATTACAGGGAGAAGCAGGCGCTCGGGAATGCACAGATGTATAACATTGACGGGGCAATCATTGTTACCTGCCAACCGGAAAATAAAGAATATTTTGATAAGCTTGCTAAGGATAATTTCAACATGGTTTTCCTGTACAGGGAAGTCGAAGGTGCCGATTTTGTCGGAATGAATGTTAAGGACAGTTTGATAAAGCACATTAACGAACAGCTGAAAAATAATATCAAAAGAATTGCCTTAATAACAGGTCCGAAGGAGTATACCTTCGAAACACAGTGCTTTGAAGCATACATAAAGGCTCTTTTTGATGCGAATATTGAAATCAGGAATCAATTGATCAAAGTTACCAATCTAAGTAAAGAAAGCGCAATGCGTGCCACCATCAAGCTGCTGAATTATGAAGAGCGGCCGGAAATAATATATATTACATCAGAGGTTCTCGCTGAGGGCGCGCGTAAAGCGATAGAACTTACCGTACTGCCGGGTGAAAAGAAACCCAAACTCGTTATTATAGGTAAACCTATGTGGACACGGATCATGAATCAGGATGAAGAGGACTTCGTATTGCCGTATGCGAAGATGGGCGAGAAAGCATTTAGCATCCTGATAGAGAAAATCGAAGGAAATGAAAAATCTGAAATTAAAAAAGTACTGGTTTTGGGGGATAACAGTGATAAACCCAAAATTGATTTGTTACCGACAGAGCCGAAAAAAAATCGCCGCCGCATCCGTGTTCTTCTTCAGGAAGGGCAGATGGGTGCTGCAGTTAAAGCATTATCGAACGATTTTATAAAGCGCACCGGCATTGAGCTTACAATCGATTTAATCAATTATAAAGAATTGCTGGACGCAATATATGATTCAGGCAAAACAGGCAAATACGATGTATTTTGTATTGATGTTCCATGGACAAAAGAACTTGTAATCGGTCAGCATATTCAAAATCTTGAGCCATTTATCAAATCAAAAGAATTGCTGGTCGATGCTTTCCAGAAAAATATTTTCAGGGAATACTGCACGTATGAAGGCGGTATATACTCCCTTCCCTATAGTTATACAGTACAGATGCTATATTACAGGAAAGATCTTTTCGAAAAAGTTAAAAACAAGCGCATGTATCACGATATGTACAAAGAAGAGCTTAAGGTGCCCAAAACATGGATAGAATTTAATAAAGTAGCAAGGTTCTTTACCAGGGAATTTAATCCCGATTCAGATACTTTATACGGGACAACCCTTGGCGGAAAAAGAAACTCCGGAGCTGTCTGTGAATTTCTGCCGCGCATGTGGGCCTTCGGCGGATCTTCATTCGAAGGGGGACGAGTCACTATCAATAATCATCGCAGCCTGCAGGCGCTGAAGAACTATGTGGAGTGTTATGATTATGCACCCCCCGGATCGCAGGACTGGTGGTGGGACGATGAAGCCAATGAATTCTGCTCGGGTAATGTGGCTATGATGGTGCTGTTCAGTGACCATGCCACAGTTCTTCGCGACCAGAACACATCTGCGGTTGTAGGAAAAACAGGGCATGGATACACTCCCGGTGAGATATCGATGCTTGGCGGATGGACTATTGCCATGAGCACGGCCAGCAAATGTAAAGAAGAGGCATTCGAGTTCCTCAAATGGACGGTCCTCGAAGAGCTCGCAATGCCGAACGCAGCATTAGGAAGAATTCTCCCCTACAAAAGCATATGCGAAAATACGGAACTGGCTAATTTTTATCCCTGGCACAAGGACAGTTTCCGTGTATTCGGCAATGTCGGCAAAAGAGTTCTTCCGAATTCCGACTCGAAAGAACCGATTTCAGAAGCGGATTACGAGAAAATTATTGCCGAGGCGGTCTATGGCGCGATAACGAAAAAATGGTCTTCGGAAGATGCGCTTGCCTGGGCTCATCAGCAATTGGTTGTCCTTCTGGGTTTGGAAGCTGCTGACTGATATTTGGACCTGCCTGCTGATGCTTTTCATAAGAAGCCGGATGTGACTGCTTGAGACAGGGCCACGGCTTCTTTTTGCTTTTTTTAAGTGCAGTGCGCGCTGCTTTTGCTTCACGTATTTTTGTTTTGTATATTTTTCTGATTCACACTTGACACGTTCAAATTTAGCATATACAATTCAAACATAAGAAAAAGTTTCCTGGCAATATTCATTTGAAAATTCAGATAGTACAATTGGCACAATGTTCTATCGCATACAAACTCAATTATTATTGATTTTGATCATGTGCGTCCTACGGATCAGTCATTAAAGGCAATTGTTTGGTTAATAATGTACGAAGGATTCGGTCGCGAAAAAATAATCGACAGTAATGCTTTGCGAAATATTAATTGGAACGATCCAAAAACTTTAACACATAATCTAACTGAAAAGAGGAAAGAATAATGGAGAAGTACAAAGAGATTTTGCTCTCGCCGATTAAGGTCGGAAACAGGGAATGCAAGAACCGATTCTTTGTCCAGGCAATGGAATGCACAGATGCGGATGAAAATGGCAACCCGTCTGCGCTCACTTTCGAACGGTATGCAAATCTGTTCAGAGGTGAAAGCGGTATGGTAACACTTGAGGCAATAACAATTACAAATGAAAGCCGCAGCCGCCTTAACCAACTGTCAATCCTTCCTGAAAATGCACCGGCTCTCAAAAAATTCGTCAAGGATTTAAAAGCAATAAATCCTGATACATTGATTGTTTTTCAGCTTACGCATTCCGGCGAGCTGTCCAATCCGGAATTTTCCCGCAGGGTTACTGTAAAGCCCTTGCCTGGATTTGGCGGCGAACTGTTGTCCGAAGCTGATTTGGATCATATTATGGATCAGTTTGTACAGGCTGCCCGTATTGCTTATGATGTAGGTGCTGACGGTGTCGACCTTAAGCTGTGTCATGGTTATTTAGGTTCTCAAATTCTCAGACCTTATAATGACAGGAAATGGAAATACGGCGGCTCGTGGGATAATCGCAGCAGATTCGCTTTTGACCTGTATGAGAAAGTATCAAAAGAAATAAATGATAAGAAATTCCTTATCGGATCCAAGATCTCAGCTTGGGAAGGTTTTCCCGGCGGTTTTGGAACAGAAGGTGCTGACTCTCCGATTATTGATCTCACAGAACCTTTGGCACTTATTAAGGGGCTTGAAGAGCGCGGAGCACAATTTTTTGTACAGAGCGGCGGAAGTCCTTCGATCACAACATCAATTACCCAGGCTGAAAAAAAAGCTGCCTATTTTGCTTTCCTGCACACTACATGGGCAAAGGAATTCAAAAAAGCTGTGAAGCCCGAGACTGTTATAGTCGGATCCAACTATTCTGTCTTCAGGGATGGAAGAAATGGAATCCTGGCTGTGGAAAAAGAGAACAACTCCATGTTCCATTATGGATCCAAATTCATTTCTGAAGGCAAGGTAGATATGATTGCCTTAGGACGCCAATCTTATGCAGATCCGTTTTTGCCTCAAAAATTACGCGAAGGACGCGAGAGTGAGATACATTGGTGCACTCTTTGCGACAATTGCCTTGAACTTCTTATCCGCCAAAGGGAGATTGGATGCTGTACATACAACAAACACTATACAGAGGTCCTTCAGGATACCAGGAAGCAGTTTGGCAGACTTGTTGCAAAGCATACCTGATTCCTGCCACCCGGGATCACACTGATAAATATGTTTAGGAGGAGATAAAATGAAATTAGGTTTCTTTGCTGCCAATTATGCTCATCTGTCACTTGAAGAAATCGCAAGAATAATGAATGCCAACGGTTACGAGATGATGGAGATTCCTGCATATATCGGCAACGGCCAGATGGACTGTGATGAAATTCTGAAAGGAAATAACGCATCCGACCTGGTTAAAATGCTGAAGAGCTACGATATTGAGATATCCGCCCTTTCCAACCATGCGGATTCGCTTCTTATCCTTGGGCCCCATACGGAAGATACTGATCTTCTATATAAAGGAACCAAGGAAGAGAAGATGAAATATGGAATTGACAGTCTGCTCAAAACAGCCCGGACAGCCAATTCCCTGGGGGTCCCTGTCGTTAACGGCTTTACAGGCGTAACAAACTGGGGAAGGTATTTTCCTTTCCCCTCGGCTAACGGCTGGGCGTCGATGGAGGAAGAATTTGCGGAAGTTTTTGTTCCGATCCTTGATAAATTTGCTGAGTATGGGGTGAAGTTTGCCATTGAGCCGCATCCGAACAATATGGTATACGATCTCCACACAGCAAAACGGGCTATTGAATTGGTTGGAGGACACTCTTCCCTGGGATTCAATCTGGATCCGGCCAATCTTATATATCTTGGTATGCGCGTTGAAAACTTCATTGATGAGCTCGGTGACCGGATATTTCATGTTCATGCCAAAGACGGAGAGATCGTTGAACATAATATTCAGCGGGGCGGCATCCTGATGCAGGGCGACTGGCAGAGACTTGACCGGGCTTTCCGCTTCCGTATTCCCGGATGGGGCAGTGTGCCGTGGAAGAAAATTATCACGGAACTCGCACTGGTTGGGTACGATTATGTGCTCTCATATGAACATGAAGATGTAACTATGAGTGTCGGCGACGGTGTTGAAAAAGTTGCGGCGTATCTGAAACCCCTCATTATAAAAGCGCCTTATGAGGGACGAAAAGACAAGATATTCAACAATCCAAAGAATAATTAATCAGGAGGCCGGATATATGACCAAAACAATGAAAGCACAAGTAGTCAAAGCACCTTTCCAGATGGAGTATATGGATGTACCGATTCCTGAAATCAATGACCAGGAAGTTCTGGTTAAGATTAAGGTCTGCGGTATCTGCGGCTCTGACTGGAGCATATATACAGGCAAATATGCAGCGGATAAGCTTCCGATGATTACAGGACATGAATTCTGGGGCGAGATCGCAAAAGTCGGTGAAAATTCCCAGGGACTGAAAGTCGGAGACCGCGTAGCCGTTGATATTTGTATAACATGCGGACACTGTTATTTTTGCAGAAGAGGTGACGGGCTTCTTTGCGAAACATTTACGCAGCTTGGCATCCATACAGACGGAGGATTTGCTGAATATGTTAAGGTTCCCTGGAAGAACTGTTATGTACTTCCAGACGAGCTCGATGAATATACTGCGGCTTTTGTAGAGCCGCTGACTGCAGTCATTCATGCAGCAAAAAGAATGGACGCACAGATTGCATCTTCTGTCGCAGTCATTGGTTCCGGACTTGGCATTCTTCACGCTTCCCTCGCGAAGGCAAGGGGCTGCGCACCGGTTATCGTTATCGGAGACAGCGAAGCGAGGCTTGCTACAGCAAAGGAGATGGGTGCGGATTTTACAATTAATATAAAGGAGACACCTGATGCTGTTGCCGAAGTTATGAAAATAACAAACGGTATTGGCGTCGACAATGTCATAGAAGCTGTGGGTTCTACAGCGACCTATGAACAGGCATTCAAAATGCTCCGGCGCGGCGGCAAATTGGAAGCGTTTGGAATTTGTGCAGAGGATGCAAAGGCCGGGCTGGAACCATATCAGTTTGTGCTTGGAGAAAAGAAAGTAAGCGGAAGCTGTGCCGGAATCGGAAACAACTGGGGGGAAGCAATCACTCTGCTAAAATATGGCATTATTAAGCCGCAGAAGATGTTCTCTATGGCTGTCCCTCTGGCAGAATTAGAGGATGCACTCAAGGAGCTTCGCAAAGATCCCAATCTTGTCAAAGTATTTGTATGTCCGGAACTTACGGAGAGAAAGTATTTCTAAGTCCGGAGTGTTTTGAAGAAGATAAGTAAGCTGCTGCCCGATTAGCGGCAGCAGCTTATACTTCCGGCCAAAAAGCAGATAAAAATAACTGCTGAAACGGTGCTGCATGCCCGGCCTGTTTTGTTGCACTCATTTTCGGGAGTTTGTGCTGGCTGCGGTACATATCAAAATAATTTCACTTCAGGGTTATAACGCAAATGGAGAGGTATTTTACAAATGGCAAAACTGGTTGAGATGCTTAAAATATCGAAAAGCTTTTCCAGTGTCCGCGTACTTTCAGATGTTGATTTTGAAGTTGACAGCGGTGAAGTTCTCGCGCTGTGCGGAGAAAACGGTGCAGGAAAGTCTACGCTGATGAAGATTTTGGCTGCAGTAATCAAGTCAGACGGCGGTGAAATCTATATCGAAGGCAACAAGGTTGCCAAACACGTGACAGCAATGGATATGCAAACACTTGGTATATCGATGATCCATCAGGAGTTGAATCTTATGGATCACCTGACGGTGGCTCAGAATATTTTCCTGACACGCGAGCCGCTTAAGAAAACCGGTATGATTGACTTTAAAAAAATGAATGATGATGCATCAAAACTGCTTGCAATGCTTGGTCAGGGCGACATCAAGCCTACTGATATGGTCAGCGTACTCAAAATTGCGCAGAAGCAAATGGTAGAGATTGCAAAAGCAACATCATTTCATGTAAAGGTTCTGATAATGGATGAGCCGACATCCATGCTCACAAGTAAAGAAACAGATATTCTGTTTGATTTGATCCGGCGCCTGTCATCGGAAGGAATCGGCATTATATACATCTCTCACAGACTCAAAGAAATTAAGCAAATATGCAGCAGAGTAACTATTCTCAGGGATGGTGCTTTTATTGTAACTAAAAAAGTCAGTGAGGTATCGGAGCAGGACATAGCCAATTATATGGTAGGACGTGAAGTCAAGACGTCGTGTGCAGGAAATTTCAATGGTCCGGACGATATTGTAATTGAGCTGAAAAATGTTAGTGATGAATTATTAAAGAATGTCAGCATCAAAATCCGCCGCGGCGAAATTGTGGGTTTTTCCGGACTTGTAGGTGCCGGCCGATCAGAACTTATGGAATATATTTTTGGATTGCGAAAAGTAAATGAAGGCGAAATCTATATTAATGGAAAAGTTGCTGAAATCCGTACACCGGTGGATGCTATTCACCATGGAATAGGATTCGCGACAGAAGACCGCCAGAGAACAGGCGTAGTTGTCGGGATGAATATTTCCGAAAATATCAATCTTATTGACCAGATTAAAAGTAAAGGCTTTATTAATTATTCAAAGATCCGTGCAAAGAACACCGAAAAAATGATAAAGAAGCTGAATGTCAAATGTGCATCGCAAACACAGCTGCTAAGCAATCTTTCGGGTGGAAACCAGCAAAAAGTCGTGCTTTCAAAATGGCTTCTGGTTGATTCGGATATCCTCATCCTTGATGAACCGACAAGAGGAATAGACGTTGGAGCCAGAGAAGAGATTTACAGCATCATTAATGAACTTTCCATGAGCGGAAAGACAATCATTATTGTTTCTTCTGATTTGACAGAGGTTTTGTGTACCTGTCAAAGAATAATTGTCATGCATGAAGGTGCCGTAAAAGCAGAATTATCCGGTGAAAACAGAAACGAAGAAACAATCATGTCATATGCAACAAATTCAGCTGCTTCTGGAGGTAAATAATGAGCAAGGCAAAAAGAATTATAAAGGACCTGTGGTCACAATACAGCATAGTATTTGTTTTACTTGCTATGTTTCTAATTTTAGCTGTGCTGACCGGAGGTCGATTCTCACGATTCAGCAATATAATGACTATATTCAGAAATGCTTCCACGATCGGCATTATTGCTTTAGGAATGACTTTTGTTGTGATATCCGGCGGTATCGATCTTTCAAGCGGTCCGGTTATGGCTACTGCCGGACTTGTTTTGGTCTATATGCAGGGAAGCGGTAAATTCCCCCTTGTCGTGTGTATGCTCGCAGCAGTATTGGTTGCCGCAGCATTCGGTCTGATCAACGGGATCATTATTACGAAGGCCAAGGTTCCGCCGTTTATCGTAACGCTCGCTGTAGGAATTATTGCACGGTCGATTACCATGTATATCGGCGGTGGAGCAACTATCTCCGGTGATAAGCGCGATGACCTCTTCAAGTCGATGGGCAACGGCTCTCTCCTCAAAATTCCTACCCCATTCGTAATTTTTATTGTGCTTGCTGTCATTCTGACTTTTCTTCTTACTAAAACAAAATATGGAACATTTGTAAGGGCAGTCGGATGTAATGAAAATGCCGCGGCATATTCAGGCATCAAGGTTGATCGGATCAAAATATGGACATATGTACTGTCAAGCGTCTGTGTCGGCCTGGCAGGAATTATTGAAATATCGAGAATGGTGGCTGTCTCCTCAACCGTAACGGGTTCCGGATATGAATTTGATGCAATAACAGCGGTACTGGTAGGCGGCACTTCACTTTCCGGAGGAAGAGGCACGATTTACGGTACGGTAATCGGAGCCATTCTGCTCTATTTTGTAAACAATATGATGATTCAGATGGATATTTCCACATACCTTACCGGAGCTGTAAAGGGCGGAGTCATCATGCTTGCCGTTCTCTTTCAGGCCCGGACACGCAAATAATGGTATAAACCAGGAGAACCTGGTTATGCATAAATAATCAAGGAGGAAAGAATCAATGAAAAAACTCGTTCTTATTGTACTCACATTGGCGATGTGCCTATCCGTAGTGGCTTGCGGCACTTCAGCTAAGCCGACAGAAAAATCCGCAGCAACAACTGCCGCAGCTGTAACAGAAGCGATCGTTACAACAGCAGCAGCTGCAGAAACAACAGCCGCAAAAGATACCTTCAAGGTAGCAATTTCCCTGCCGCCTGCGAACAATGCCTGGCAGGCTGCCCTTCTGAAGTCAATTCAGGAAGCTGTTGCAGGTGACACACAAATCGAATGGACAGTAAAAAATGCCACTGATGATGCAGACCAGACTAATATTCTGACTACATTCAAAGACGGCGGATATGATCTTATCGCCTGTCTGCCCGGTGACGGAACCCTTCAGACATCTATTCTCGAAGAAATTTTCGCTGCCGGAACGCCGACAGTCATTATTGACAGAGGAATTGAATCTGAGAATTACACTTCATTTGTAGGAGAAGATAATTACTCCTGCGGTGTACTTGGAGCGGATTATATCGGCAAATATTTCGAAGGTCAGAAAGACATCAAATTGGTCAATCTGAGAAGCTATGCCGGTATTCCTATCGATCTGCAGAGATTCCAGGGATTTATGGACACAATTGTCAAGTATACCAACATCGAAATTATCGGTGAGGGTGACGGAGAATTCAACAGCGAAGCCGGCTTTAAGGCCATGTCTGACTTACTGGCTGCAAAAGACAAGATTGACGTAGTATTCACACAGGATGACGAATCAACCACCGGTGCTATGACAGCAATTGAACAGGCCGGACGTACTGACATTAAGTTAATTGTCAGCGGCGGCGGCGGAACAATAACCGGTATGGATGATATCAAAAATGATGATACCATTCATAAGGCGACAGCTTCCTATTTCCCGAGAATCGGAGCTCAGGCTGTTGAAGTTATCAGAGAATATCTGAACACCGGTAAAATTGAGAAGAACAACACCAGGGAATCAACACTTTTGACAAAAGACAATGTAAAGGATTTCCTCGAATTCGCATATCAGTAAAATTCTGCTTTCACCGCAGCCGGACGGCCGATACAAATGTGTCGCCGTCTGGCTGTAAGTGAGGAAACATTCGTTGAACAGGAGGTTGGGTTAATGAAAATTGGAATTGACAGTTATTGTTATCATAGACTATTTGGCGAGGTCTACCAGGATCAGGAAGCACCTCCCGCGAATAAAACCGTAGATGATTTCCTTGATCTTGCTAAAAGACTCGATGTTGACGGTGTTTCACTTGAAACATGTTTTTTGCCTAGCCTCGATGACTCTTATCTTAAGAGCCTTGGCACCAAAATCAAAGAATACGGATTTGACACCGTGCTTGCATGGGGTCATCCCAACGGACTTGAGAGAGGCTTGAACCGCGAAGCTTTTGAAGAAATGAAGGCCCTTATTCCAAAGACCCGTCTGCTCGGTACGGATGTAATGAGGATTACCGGTTCAGCTTTTGACTGGCGTCATGAAAATCATCGTGACCAGATTATCCGCCTTGTACCGATGTACAAGGAAGCTGTAAAAATAGCCGAGGACAGCGGCGTAAGACTTGCTGCAGAAAATCATATTGACTTTACTGCCGATGAGATGCTCGAAATTATTGAATCGGTGGATTCACCGAATTTTGGAATCAATTTTGACACCGGTAATTTCCTGCGGCTCTTGGATGATCCGCTTGCAGGAATGGAGAAACTTGCCCCTTATGTATTCTCAACGCATATTAAAGACCTTCAGATGCACCCGACAGCGAGAGCGAACGACTGGTTTTTCTTCAGCGGTGTACCTGTTGGTTTTGGTGTCATTAATAATGAAAAACTGGCTGGCATGCTTTCCGCTGCCGGATACAAAGGATTTCTTGCTGTTGAGATCGACCACCCGATGCCTGAGTGGATGGGGATGGAAGAAGAAGCAATAGCTATAAGCGTAAAAAATCTTAAAAAAATCGGTGCGAAGTATAAATGATTTGGGGTGATGCATCATGGAAAAGAAAAAACTGAATATTGCCATTATCGGTCATGGTTTCATGGGGCGGGCACACAGTAACGCATGGATTAAACTGCCGAAATTTTTTGATATTAATTATGAGCCCGTGCTGAAAGTTGTCGTTGGCGGCAAAAATCCTGCAGAAGAATTTGCCGAAAAATGGGGCTATGAAGAAGTATCCTACGACTGGAGAGCGACAATTGCGAGGCCTGACATTGATGTCGTTGCAATCCTTACTCCGACCTCACAGCATAAAGAAATGGCGATTGAAGCTATGAAAGCCGGTAAACATGTGATTTGCGAAAAACCATGTGCACTGAATTATCAGGATTGTATAGAAATGGCTGAAGCTGCCAAAAAAGCCGGTGTGGTCACGCTGCTGAATCACAATTACCGGCGCGTTCCGGCGGTTATGCTTGCCAAAAAAATGATAGATGAGGGTACCCTCGGGGATATACTCCAGTATCGCGGAGCCTATCTGCAGGAATGGATCATCGATCCGGAATTTCCCCTGACGTGGCATCTGAAAAAAGAGACAGCCGGCGGCGGCCCGCTTTACGATCTGGGTTCACATGCTGTTGATCTGGCCAGATTCCTGATCGGGGAGCCCAAAAGTGTTATGGGTGCATTAAAGACATTTGTAAAAGAGAGGCCTGTTCCCGGTTCAGTTGAAGCAGCATTCCGTGCTGACAGCAAAGAATCATCTTCGGATAAGGCTCCGGTAACCGTTGATGATGCAGCCTTTTTCCTTGTTGATTTTGAAAATGGCGCAATGGGGTCCTTTGATACATCCCGCTTCAGCTGGGGAAGAAAAAATTTCAATGTTTTTGAAATAAATGGGACGAAGGGGACGATAACCTTCAATCTGGAAAGACTTAATGAGCTTGAGTACTATAACGCAGAAGATCCGCAGGATCGTCAGGGATTCCGCACCATTTCCGTTACGGAATCCTGCCATGAGTACGCGTGCAACTGGTGGCCGCAGGGTCATATTATTGGCTACGAGCATACATTTGTACATGCATTTTATGAATTCTGTAAAGCATTAGAGAGTGGCGGACAGGCTTCTCCTGATTTTAATGACGGTGCCAAAATAATGAGAGTGCTGAATGCCGTCCAGAAATCCGCCGCTGAAAACCGCAGGGTAGATATCTCTGAAATAAACTAAACCGCTCATCATGGGGTTTTGAGGCTGCTTTGCTGTCATAGCGGGGATAAGCAGCCTTTCTCATGCAGAACTGGAAAGGATAACATATGAAAGCTAGATTGGTGCCTCTTATCTTTTCTGAGGCTAACGAAAGAGAAAACGGAGAATTCGAAGAACAGCTGACACGCCTGAAAGAAATCTATGGAGACGAGACGGAGTTTCTTGAACCGGTATCTGTGGGATCTGCCCTTCCGGAGGCTGATGCTATCGTCTTTCCTCAGCTTATCGGCGCTGCTTTCCGTCATAAAGATGAACTTAAGGCATATGGCATACCTATGATCGTCCTGACAAGCCGATTTGGAACTGTAGAAATGTGGGATTGGGAAATTATTACATTTTTGCGTAATGCGGGTATCCATGTATTTTCACCATATAATATCGAACTTGCGAAAACAGTCATTCGCGCTTTTGCTGTAAAAAATCAGCTCAGAAACGGCGCAAAATTCCTCATGTTTCAGGATAGTCCCGGTGAGGGCATGCAGGCCAATATATTTAAACGATTCTACTGGTGGGAACAGGAATGCACGGACAAAATGCAGAAGGAATTCGGAATACAGCTCATATACCGCAGCTGGAAAGAGGTCTGCAGCCGTGCAAAAGAGATTGACGATGAAAAAGCGCGCGTACTTTTCGCAGAATGGAATATTGTGCACGAAGGCGTATGTGAAAAATCAATTCTCAGTGCCGTTAAATTATATATCGCAGTTAAAGAGGTAATAGAAAGTCTGGGCGGTGTCGAAGGCGTAGGCGGGAACTGTCTTAACGAATCATTCAGCTGCGATACGACACCTTGTCTTGCGTGGAATATGATATTTGAAAAAGATGACATCATATGGGCGTGCGAAGGTGACACGCTCACTATGCTGAGTACTTTTATCCTGTACCGGTCATTAAGGCAGCCGATTATGATGACTAATATTTATCCGTTTCTGGTAGGCATGGCGGCTCTTGCACACGAAAAAATTGATAAGTTCCCGGACATAGAGGAACCTGCCAACCATGCCCTTGGCGTGCATTGCGGATACTTCGGACTTGCCCCGCGGCAGTTTTGCAGCAAGTGGGTTATGCGCCCGAAAGTACTGGAGATAGTTGATGATAATGCAATCGTTCTGGACTGTGAAATGCCGCGCGGCAAAATAGTTCTGGCTAAAATCAATCCTGACTTTAAAAAATTAACAATAATTCAGGCCGAAATTGAAGACTATGTTCAATATCCCGGTTCTGATTGCAGAAACGGCGCACTAATCCGATATAACGACGGCGAAAGAGTCATGGAAGAATTATGCTCACACCATGCATTAATCATAACAGGTGATCAGAAAGCAAAATTGCAGCAGGTTGCAAAAGTCTTTGACTGGGAAATAATTGTAATTTGATTTCAAATAAATACAACCCAAAATATATTTGCTGAAAGTTCGTCAAATCATTAAGCCGCGAACAAAACTTGTTGCACGCCCGTGCGGTAAGGACCGGCATGGATTCTATAAATCCTGCACTACTTTCCTGACAATCGTATTCCCTTCCAATTCCTTATACACTGTAAACCCGTGCGACAGATACATCGACAGGGGGCCGTGATAATTGTGCTCGTCAGAGTCGGAGGCCTTAGTCGGGTATGCTTCTATTATGGCGGTTCCTGTTTGGGCGAGTTCCCGGCAGGCGAAGTCGAGCATCCTGGAGGCGATTCCTTTTTGGCGGTATCCCTGTGCCACGGTGAAGCAGACGATGGCGGCGGTGCTTTTGCCGGTAGCTGTGTCAATATCTGCGGCGATGCCAATGCCATCATCGAGGAATTCCGGATAAAATGTCCTGATGCCGGGGAGCAGGTCCTTTTTCTCATAATGGCACCAGGCGACCGGAAGGCCGTCGGCATAGGCGAGTAGTCCGGTCAGCTTGCCGGCGAGGATCATCTCCCTGGCCCGGGCTTTGTTCTGGGCGCCCGTCTGTGCCTCCCACTCGTCGGCGGAAACCGCATGATAGAAACAGCAGTAGCAGTCGCAGCCCCATTCCGGGTGATCGGCGAATGCGATTTCATCAAAAAATTTGAAGTAGTCTTCGACCAGCGCGGGGGTCATTTTTTTGATATGTATTTCCATATGGATTACCTCATTTTTATCGGTTGTTATTGTAAATTTTCGGGTCAGATCTTGTCGCTGCTCATTTTCCTTCTGAACAGGACAACTGCAATGACTAGTACGACAACAGCATATGCGGATACCCACGCAAGGTTTGGAAGGATCGCCGCATAGTCTCCGGAAAGGGCTGCCCTGGCGGCATTGACGGAATGGACAAAGGGAAGGATGTCGGCGATTTTTTTGAATGTGCCGCCGACCAGCTTTATGTCAAACCATGTGCCGCTGAGCCACGCGGAAACATTTATGATGATCGAGGATATGCCGCCGACTGCCTTGTCGTTAACGAGGGATCCCATCATGAGGCCGATGCCGATAAAGAGAACGGCGGTCGGGATCAGCACGAGGATGGAAAGAAGGACATTTGCGGTAACGGGAAGTCCGAGGGCAAAGGCGAGAAGGAAGCATATTGTACTTTGAACGACTGCTATCGGGAGCAGCGGGATCATGTAGCCGATCATATAATCGGCTGCCGTGAGCGGGGATGCGAAAAGCCGCATAAGAAAGGATGTTGATCTGTCCCTGGCGAGAAGCATTCCGGAGAACAGGGAGATGAAGGAAAGGCCGAAAGCCGCCAGTCCGGGTGTAATGCTGTCGAGTGCAAAGAGACTTACCGGTATGCTGGACTGAATCGCTGTGAACAGCAGAAGGAGTACCACGGGGAAACCAACGCTGAAAATCGCCATCATCGGATCCCTTATCAGTTCTTTGAGGTTGCGTGAAGCAAAAGCTAAAGTTCTCATCGGATTGCCTCCGTTCCTGTAGCCAGGGCGACAAAGGCATCTTCGAATTTGGCTGTTCCTGTCTTTCCCATCAGTTGCGCGGCTGTTCCCACGGCGGTCATTCTGCCGTTTGACATAATGCCGATTCTGTCCGAGAGTGCCTCGGCTTCTTCCATATAGTGTGTGGTGAGGATGATTGTCATTTTGCCTTTGAGCTTCTCAATGGCGGCCCACAGTTCGCGCCGCGCAAGGACATCGAGTCCAAGTGTCGGTTCATCCAGGAAAAGGATCTGCGGATTGGAGATGAGTGCCATCGCAATGCTGAGCCGGCGCTGCATGCCGCCGGACAAGGTCTTGGCTTTGTCTGACGCTATCTCCTTAAGCCCGAAAGTTGACAGCATTTCGTCGGTTTTGGCGGATGCCTGCTGACGGTGACTTCCGTAAATCCGGGATATCAGATCAAGGTTCTCCCTGACGGACAAGTTGGGGGCGACAGCGGTTTCCTGCGGAGATACATTGATTTTCTGCTTGACGGCCTGCGTGCCGGAAATTATGCTGTCCCCGAGCAGGACGGCATCACCGCTTGTCGGCTTGCTTAGGCCTGACAGCATCTTGATCGTGGTCGTCTTGCCGGCGCCGTTTACGCCGAGCAGGGCAAAAAGCTCTCCTTCTTCGACAGTCAGATTGAGCGAATCGACGGCAGTTTTGTTCTTGTACTTTTTAACCAGATTCATCGTGGCAATGGCACTCATTCCTCATCCTCCGGGCTTTCTGTGGGATTCATAATAAATCGGGCGAATTTCTGCATGACATCATTTTTGACGATCGCAATCCCCTTTTTGTCGTCACCGAGAAGCAGCAGGGTATCACCGGGTTTTATATCAAAAATCTTCCGGGCTTCCTGTGGTATCACTATCTGCCCTTTTTCGCCGACTTTGGCTGTCCAGGCATATTTTCCTTTGGGTCCTGCCATATATTTACCTCCTGCATAGTGCTATGTTGTGCGGCATACGATGTGTGAATAGTGCGAAAAGTATGATTTGTATGACTGATACAGCAAATCATACCACGATGGGAAAAGAATGCAAGCTGAAAGACGAATAAGAAATCGAAAATATCAATTGTCCTGTGCGTTTACAGAAGATATAATTACAAAGAAAATATCGCTGCATATGTTTATGTTATTCCATCCGACAGCAGCGGAGAAGAAAACGAGCTGGATAATGGAGGTTCCGATATGATGAACCCAAACCGGAGTATAGTTGGAAAGCTCACTCTCCTCGGGGCCTTCGGCGCACTTTTATATGCGCTTCATGTCGTCCTCGGCGGAATCCTGTGGAAAGGGTATAACCATATCATGCAGCCGATCAGCGACTTAACGGCGACGGGTGCACCTGACAGGGTTCTACTGAGCCGGATTACGCTGGCTTATGCACTGTGCTCGATTACTTTTGCCGTCTGCGCTTACATATACCTGCGCAGGTCCGTGCCGAAAGTCACAAGGGCAGGCATGATTACATTCTTTGCGATGCAGCTTGTATCCCTTTCCTATGGATGGTTTCCGCAGGATATGCCCGGTTCGGCCATGACATTTGCCGGGACGATGCATCTGGTTGTGACGGGTCTGATCGTGCCGCTGACGATTTGTTCGCCGCTTCTGATTGGCCTCGGGATGCGAAAGCTTCCCCGCTTCCGGCGTTTTGCCATATATTCGATCATCACGAGTATCATCCTGTTTTTTGCAGGCGGCACGACGGCGATGCTCTTTGCGAACAAGCTGCCGTACTTCGGACTTTTTGAAAGAATCAATATCGGGTCGCTCCAGATATGGATGCTGGTATTTTCACTTACCTTATTCCTGGATAAAGGCGAAGTAAAGATACAATAAGGTTTGCTATTTTCGCAGCTTTAATAATATGTCCTGACTTGCTGCCCGGGCTTCGAACAACCGGACAATTTCTTCGATTTGCTCTTTGAGCGGCAGGTCCCGGCCGGCAATTTTTTCCTGTATTTCCTTCATGATTTCGCGAAGGTCAGGGAGCGGCAGCATATTCACCGCATTGCAGTAAAAGGCTTTTCTTCTGCCGTCATTGTAAGTGTTGAGAAGAAAATCGAGAATTTTGATTTTCTCCCGGAGGTCTGTAATATATTGTTCGATGCCGTCTGTTTTTGCTTTGGCGAAATCCGTGATGACATTGCGATAGGATATAAAAGAATCTTTGTCGCCTGTGCCGCTGTATCTTTCGCAGGGATAAGATGAGCACTCAAAACAATATTCAACATCACCGTGTTTTTTACTGCATGTTATGACGGCGCAGGCAGGATGCTTGAGGCGAAAATCCGTACCGCCGCACCCCGGGCATTTTGATTCGCCCTGCGTCCGGTAACGCGGGCACAGGCCGCAGTTCAGGCCGCACAGGGAAAACAGCGGAGTGGCTCTTATGTATTCTTCCATTTGTTTTGTCCTCCTTGCTGTTTGGATATGCAATGACTTCATAGTAGCATATTGCTGATTCGATGGCTCTGGTGACAAACAGAATTGCATAACGGAACGGAAAGTATTGCTATGTGAGCATTTGTCCCGTATTCTCAAATTGATATACAATTTTCATAAAACACTTTATTCACAGGCAATATATGATATGGGGGGTCCGGTTATGAAGAAGAGACGTCTTCCTTGTTTTTTGCTGACTTTTGCAATGCTGCTGACTGTCGCATTCCCGGCCGGAGATCCGGTATATGCCGCAAGTGACCCCGCAAACTATATTTTTGATATTTCCGCAGGAAGTATTATTATTTCACCGGGTACTGATCCGGCTGCCACCGTCAGGGTTGCCTATGGTGCGGGTCAGGTGACGGAAGAATTCCCGAATTCCCAAAACATTACAATAATTGGCACAGCCCTGGACAATCAGATTCTGGTAAATGGTGCAGCAGTGAATATCACCCTGAATAATGTCAGTATAAAGGATTACATGGGCGTATATGACTGCGTATTTGATATGACTTCCGGATCACGGGTCGATCTTACCCTGGCTGCCGGATCCCGCAACATACTGGCAAGCGGTGAGCGCGATGCAGCGCTGCGCGTACCGGTAGGCGCGGTGCTGACGATCCATGGGACAGACGGGTCCCTCAGCGCAACCGGCGGCCCCGGTATCGGGCCTGATCCGGGCGGTGCAGGTATCGGCGGCAGCCGTGCGGAAATATATGGTGTAATCAATATACTCGGCGGTACGATCACCGCAAAGGGCGGTCAGTATGCTGCCGGAATCGGCGGCGGATATGCCTCTTCAGCCGGCACGGCAAACAGCGGTATTATCAATATTTCAGGGAATGCCGTTGTCACGGCAACATCAGGGATAGAAAGCGCCGGTATCGGCGGAGGCTACCTCAGGCCGGGCGGGACGATCAATATCTCCGGAAATGCGCGGGTTACGGCATCAGGGAATTATCAGGGCGCTGGAATTGGCGGCTGTTATGCACCTGCCGGTACAATAACAATTTCAGATACTGCTTTTGTTACTGCAACCGGCGGTAACTATGGGGCGGGTATTGGCGGAGGCTATTCGGGATCCGGCGGAACCATTACTATCAAAGACAATACAATTGTCAGTGCAGCCGGCGGAAGCAACGGGGCGGGTATTGGCGGAGGTTACTCGGGAGCCGGCGGATTGATCAGTATTTCGGGAGGTACACTTGCCGTCAAAGGCGGTCAATATGCCGCGGGAATCGGCGGAGGTACCGGAGGTGCGGGCGGTACGGTTAATATCTCCGGCCTGGCTGATGTTACGGTAACCGGCGGCGCAACGGAAGGCGCAGGTATCGGAGGCGGCAGCAACGGAGCCTATGACACGGTGCCTGCAGGGGCCGGCGCAGCGATCACAATTGACTCGCCTGCCGTGGTAAAAGCGGCCGCAGTCGGAACAGGGCAGCCTGCCATTCATGCTTTGGGCGGTGTTTTGAATCCTGCAGGTACGGCGCAGGTACTTCTTGCCAACTTCACATCTTCCCGGACCGCAGGATCCAATATCCGTGTTTTCGACAAAAATACTTTGTCTCTGACAGCAAGCTTTACCCCGGCTGCACCATTCCAATCGGTCGCCTTTACTGTTCCGGCCGCCCCTGTGACTTATCTTCTTAAGTCGGACGGAATCAGACAGCAGCACTCTGTGTCCCGGAGCTCCGATTTTGAAGTACCGGCACCCGGAATGACGCTGTTTGCCCTTGTGGAAGATGTTTTGTTCAGCGGCATTGAAATTTCCGTTCCGGCTGTAAAAAGTGTATATATAGTCGGTGAAACACTGGATATCACGGGAATGGTGGTTACAGGAACCTACACGGATTTATCAACGGATATACTACCGGTAACTATTGCCAATATAACCGGATTCAACAGCACGGCGGCGACCGAAAGCCAGACGCTGACAATAAGCTTTGGCGGGAAAACAACAAGTTATACAGTCTCTGTTATCAAGGAGGATCAGACCGCCCCTGCCGGACTGGGCTGGATAGATGAATCTGTAAAAGGAAGAAATGACGGCTCTATTACCAATGTAACGGCAGCGATGGAATACAAGCCGTCAGCGGCTCCGGATACAGCCTGGACAACGGTGACCGGTACGGTAATAGCAAACCTGTCCCCCGGATCGTATGATGTCAGAAAAGCTGCAAAAATCAAATACAATGCAAGTCCGTCCGTAACTGTTGCCATAGAAGCGGGAGCTGACAATACATATACGTTGGAGGTAACTGCGCCGGTATTCGCCGGGATTATCTATAATGATCCAATACCGGCGGCAAAGCCGATTCTGATAACGGACACCGGCAATACGGATGCCGTTATTTCAGATGTAAAAGTAAGTTCAGACAGCTTTTCCATTGGCGGCAGCGGATCCGCGGTTCATTACGGGACGGCAATATCCACCTGGACAATACAGCCGGGTGCCGATTTGGCGGCCGGAAAGCATACCGGAACGATAACGGTTACCTACAATAACGGAGCGACGGCTTTGGCAGATGTCACACTGATTGTGGGAAATGCCGCCCAGTCTGCTCCTGTTGGAGTTGGCAGTACGGATGAGTCGGTAAACGGCAGAAATGACGGCATGATAACTGGCGTTTCAGCCAGGATGGAGTATAAACCTGATACGGCTGCAGATACAGCGTGGACAACCGCCGCCGGTACAACAATTTCTGATCTGGCGCCCGGAACATATCAAATCAGATATGCTGCAAAAAGCAATTATGATGCGAGTCCGGTTACTTTGGCTATCATTTCGGGTGGTATTGCCAACACGTATACATTGACATTTACTGTGCCGGTATTCGCGGGAATTATTTATGGAGATGAACAGCCGGCAGCTAAAGCGATCGGGATCTTAAGCTCAGGTAATACGGATACGGAAAATCTTGATGTCAGGGTAAGCGGAAGCAGCTTCACCATTGCGGGCAGCGGAGCAACGGTGCCCTATGGAACACGGATATCCACATGGACGGTACAGCCCAAAGCTGGTCTGGCGGCCGGAACATATACTGAACATATTAGTTTTACCTATGATTCAACAACCATGACGTCAGATGTTCACTTTATCGTCTTGAATGCAGAGCAGTCCGTACCAACCGGAATAACCTGTACAGGCGAATCAGTCGCCGGAAGAAATGACGGTACAATAACAGGCGTAACAGCCGGGATGGAATACAAGCTGTCATCAGCAGCAGACACAGAATGGAAAACAGGAACCGGTTCTCCGATTTCCCGCATGATTCCCGGAATATACGTAATCCGGGCTGCCGCGAAAACGAACTACAACGCGGGCGATCCTTTTACCGCAACGATAACGGCCGGCGCTGCCAACACATATACACTGAATGCAGCCTCACCTGTATTTGCTGACATAATCTATGGTGACGCACAGCCGGCGGCACAGGTATTTGCCATATCCAATATCGGGAACACAGATGCTTCAATTTCAAAAATGTCATCTGACACCGATATATTTACCTTAGCAGGCCATGGGGGGACAATACCCTATGGACAGACAATTACAACCTGGACAATTCAGCCCCGGGCGAATCTTCCGGTTGGAATGCATACCGCGGTTATAACCATCACATACAATAACGGTGCAGCTGCAGCAGTACCTGCCGGAATAACGGTACTTCCCCATATCGAAGTACTTGCTCCGCAGGTCGCTGCAGATGCTCCATGGACGATCCTGCAGGGAGAAGTAAAAGATATAATCAAAACAGTACTGACAGAAGCTGACAATGAAAAACTTGCCGGGGGAAGTCATATTACCATTTGCCTGAAAATTACAAAAGGCAATATCCCGCAGACCGACAAAGACCTTGCAGCGGCAGCGCTTGGCAGCAGTACGCCGGCGGAATTCCTCGATATATCGCTTGTGAAGACCGTAGACGGAGTCGAAACAAAGATAACCAGGACTAACAGTCCCCTACGCATTACGATGGAAATACCTGTTGAGATGAGGAAGACGGACCGGGTTTTTGCCGTCGTCCGCATTCATAGCGGTCTGGCTATAGTACTGACTGACCTTGATACGGATCCCGATACGATTACCTTTGAGACGGACAGCTTTTCGACCTATGTCACTGCCTATAAGGATGCCGCCGCAATACCTGCAAAGGCTGCCGGGCTTACAGCCGCCGCTGCAAGGACGGGGGAAAAGTCATCGATTATCCCTCTTAATGCAGTTGGCACCGGTGCTCTGATCCTTGCGTTATTAATCAACAAAAAGCGCAGGCAGCAAGTCACCGGAAACAAGAAGACCGGGTGATGAAGCTGACCCGTTTATCGTGTTCATCGATCTCTTTTTGAAGGAGGGTCTTTTCAAAGAGCTTTTTGACTTCGAGCAGCTCGTAGGATAATTTATTAAAGCCAAAACCGAGTATGATTAGGAATATAGTTATCAGATGACAACTATTTGCATGTATTCTTATGACGCGAATCCGGCGGCACGAATTCTGTGATGCGGATTTGGCGGCACAAATTCCGATGAAGGGTGATTCAATATGAAGACTTTAATTATTTATACCCATCCCAACCACGAAAGCCTGAGCGGTGCTTTTCTGGAGGCCGTCAAAAGCGGGATTGCCGGAAGTCCATCCGGGCATGAGGTTGAAGTCCTCGACTTATATGCCGAGAATTTTGATCCCGTGCTGTTTTTCAACGGGGAAATAAGGCGGCGGGATATGAGTACGAACCCGGATTTTGAAAAATACAGGGAACAAATTCGCCGGGCGGACCGCCTGGTATTTATATATCCGATCTTCTGGGGAAGGCCGCCGGCGATGCTCCTGGGATACTTTGACCAGGTGTTCGCATCCAATTTTGCTTATAAGTATGTGCCGGGAAAAATATACCCCGAAGGACTTCTGAAAGACAAAAGCGTCGTCTGCATCTCAACGATGAAGGGGCCAACGAATTACACACTGCTGACGCTCGGAAATGTCCATAAAATTCTTATGAAGAGAGCGGTATTCCAATTTGTAGGCATTCGAAAAGTGAAGTTCTTCGAATTCGGTTCGATGGAAAATCCGAAAGGGAACCAGGGGAAGAAACTGGCGAAAGTAAAGAAGTATTTCGAGACACATGGTTAGCCATTGGGCTGCATATGAGTGTACCAAATGCAGCCTTTTCAATATCAGAGTCGGAAAAGCTAATCATCCAATCCTAATCATTTAATCCCAGTCCTTCGAGAATTTGCGGCATGGATTTTTCCACCCTTGACTCACGTGTTTTGGACTGCTTGGGCGCAGAAAAATAAAGGATGTATGCCCTTTGGCATCCCGGAGTCAATGCTTGAAAAGCCGTTTTAAAAGCAGGGAATTCATCGAATTTAGCTTGGAGTTCATCCGGAATTATGAATTCCGTATTTTTTTTGAAGGGCACTTCCAAACCGGATTTTTCAACTTCGATGGCCTCATTGATATATTCCTTCAGGATGGGTTCCAATTTCATTATTTGCTGAACGCTGGTGAACCGGATTTGCCGCCCTGCCTGTACATTCTCAGTCTGCTGAACAAGAATACCCTGTGTATCATGCAGCAGGGCACCTTTGACAAAAAGAACCGCACAGTATTCTTTAAATACATGTATTAACAGGATGTTGTTCTTCTCAAATGTGTAACAGGGGACACCCCACTTCAATTCTTCGGTCAGCGGGCAGTCAAGGACAATCATTCTCAATTCCCCAATCTCTTCCCGCCACTTCTGGTCCTTATTAAAATAATAATCAACGGTAGGATTCGTGCTGCTATTTGCCATATAAAACACCCCTTTTCCATTTTTTGATTTACTGAAGGACATTAATGAACATTCTTTATTTCTAATAATGTCATTTTGACTTGCTTCACTGGACTTGTCAAACCCGCAGAGATAATAAAGCCGTATTGGATACCGATGGAGAATGTGTCCGGTTTTGTCCGATTAAATTGCAGTGACTCCATTTGAGCCGATTGCTGTAAACGGGCGATCGATTTGCCGCGCCCGACGCTTGAAAAAATCAGTCTTCGGTGCATAATAAATGTAAGATATATTTGCAAAAATTTGATAGCCTGACCGGGTGCCTGCGCATAAATAATGCCATGGAAAATATACCTGAATCACAAAAGCAACAGATTAGGAGGAACTCACATGAGAACTTTTGATTATGATTCTTTTGAGACGGCTCCCATCCCCGGTGAGGTCAGGCTGTATCTGGCTTTGATTAAGGAGTATAAAGGCAAACTTCAGGACTTATATTTACGGAAGCCTGATACGCTTAACAAAATGATTCATTTTGCAAGGCAAAGAGGGGCGGGTTCGTCGAATCGCCTTGAGGGAATTGCCACATCCGATAAACGTCTGGCCGCTCTGCTGGACGGGGAGGTCAAGCCTGTCAACAGAGCAGAAAAAGAGATTCTCGGCTACAAATACTGTCTGGATTTGATCCGGAAGAATCATGTCACTGCCACGATTACCCCCGGGTACATTATGATGCTGCACGAGAGTCTGTACCGGTATTGCCCGTCTCCTGAAAGCGGCCGCTTTATAACACCCGAATCCCTTGTGAAGGCGGATGGCGAAGAGGCCTGGAACCCGGAATGTTCGGAGAGTGCGGTACATGAGGATGAAGTAATCCGGCAGGAAGACCTCCCGGATGCGGAAATGATGAATTCGGATCAGGCTGACCCGCATTATGGGAACCCGGACCGCGTCAGGACAGTTCATTTTGTTCCCGTGACTGCCCGGGATAAAGAGCAGGCGATGCGTGACTTGTGTAATGCGTACAATCGCGCGATGGCGAAAAACAATGTGAGCTCCCTTATCCTGGGTATGCAGTTCGTTCTGGATTTCCTGTGTATTTCGCCTTTTAAAGAAGGCAACGGACGGATGAGCCGCCTGTTAATGCTGCTCATTCTTTACCAGAACGATTACAAGGCGGGCAAGTGCATCAGCCTCGAAACAATGATAGAAAAGACCAGGAAAGGTTACTGTGAATCACTGCACTCCAGCACGCAGAACTGGCAGGAGGGAACGAACAACCCGTGGCCGTTTATCAGCTATATGCTGGGCATTATCCTGGCTGCTTATCGTGAACTTGAGAACCGTTTTGTGTGATCATATTTCTGTCGTATATATATTGAATTATTACAGTCAAAATGCTATCATAAATTATTCTTCGTGATAATATGGTAATCAATGAGTCGTTACTCTTTGATTAAAGATTTATGGGTGTATTTTACCGTTTGCTATTATGCTTCAGTCCTTTAACTGAGCTGGATGTCGGGGAGGCGCTAACCGTGGAAATAATCACGCTTGTGGAGAATACGTCAGTATCAGAGATGTATAAAGCCAGGCACGGGCTGTCATTCTACATAGAAACCAGACTGCATAAGATACTTTTTGATCTGGGTCCCAACGAATTGTTTCTGGAAAATGCCGGAAGAATGGGTGTTAATATTGCCGATGTGGATACGGTTGTTATTTCCCATGGGCACAGTGATCACGGCGGCGGACTCGAATTGTTTCTTGAGAAGAACAAAAAGGCCAGGATATATATCCGTGAAAACGGTTTCCGGCCGCATTCGCTCAGGTTTATGTTCATGAATTTTTCTGTCGGGCTCGATAAAAAACTTGAGTCAAACGACAGGATCATCTTTACAGGGGAAGATCTTGTGATTGATGATGAGCTTGAAATATTTGCCGGTGTGAGCGGAACCGAGATGTTATCCAGATCCAATAGAATGCTTTACGAGAAAATCGACGGAAGATATGTACGTGATCCGTTTTTACATGAACAGAACCTGATTATTTCGGAAGGTGATAATAAGGTCCTGATTGCCGGCTGCGCCCATAACGGAATTATTAATATTGTGAATAAGGGGCAGGAGATTACCGGAAGCACGCTTACCCATGCGATTTCCGGCATGCATATGTTGAATCCCCTTACCGCAAAATCGGCAAGCGAATATGTGGACAGGCTCGGGGTCCGCCTGATGAATTACAGGATTCAGTACTATACCTGCCACTGTACCGGACTTCGGAGCTATCAGATGCTGCACCGTGTTATGGGCGAACAGATCCAATATACCGCGACTGGAAATGTGATGGAGATATAGCTATACCGGAGGAGCAGACACTGCCGGAAGCGCGGATATCGCAGGGAGAGTGGAGACTTCCGGATATATGCAAAGCAGACAATCAGAGGGACGATAATGGGCTGTATTATGGAAGATCTTCCATAATACAGCCCATTTGGATTTTCATAATCCGGACCCTGCCCGGTAAATACTGTACAGGTAATATATCAGTTCTTTCTTTCCATCCAATACTGCACAAAAGTATCCAGGCTTCGAATCGCAGCAGGTATATTCGCGTAGACGGGAACACCATGCTCCTCAAGATAGGCGACCAGATGCTGGTAATGATTTCCCGAGTTGACTGAAAAGACGATGGGCTTCGATGTTTTTCTGGCTATTTCGGCTAAAAGCACAACAAAAGCATCCGGTTCGAGATAATCATTTTCCATTGTCTTGAGATTTTCAATGTGCGGGACTACCGCAATAAAGAGACAATCGACATTTTCATCATTTATCAGAGCCTCGACGAAATTGGCGAACATTACATCATTGGTCATCGGTGTTACATCGAGGAAGGATGTGTTTATATCAACAAGTCCGTGGGTATTGAGCTCACTGATCCTTTCCTGCGTGCGGGCTGACAGGGTGGTCTGTTCGAGGTATTTCAGCGTATCGGCGCCCATTGTTGCATCAAGGCCGGCGTTTACCACTCCCGCTACCCGTTTGCCGGATACGGTCTTATTGCTCAGCATGGCAAAGGCCTTGGTATAGTTGTAGAAATCATCGAGCTCTTCGGTCAATACGCATTTGGACTGTTCACAGGCTGCCTTAAAAATATCGTAGCTTCCGGACATGGAGGCTGTGTGGGAAGCGGCGGCCTTCGCGCCCGCTTCGGTGCGGCCGGATTTGTATACGATGATGGCCTTTTTGCTTGTGCTTGCGAGGTGGAAAAACTGCCTGCCTTCTCCGGGACTGATTCCTTCGATATATAGCGCCATGACATCAATATTGGGATCTTTTTCGAAATACGCCATGAGATCGGGGATGCTCACGTCTGCTTTGTTGCCGAAACTGACAATCGTCCGGACAATACGTGAATGCTGTGCCCGTTCGACGATCGTGATACCCATAGCGCCGCTTTGTGTGAATAATGCCGTGTTGCTGCTGTCCGAAAATGGAATCTGCAGGCGGCTCTCATCAATGAAGAGCGTATTCACTCCCGGGCTTACAGCATCCGGTGCCATAAAAACGCCCATGCAGTTCGGTCCGATCAGTCGGACACCTTCCCTGCGGTTTGCGGTTGACTGCAGAAATTCGGAATAGTTGACCTCGGGCGGGATTCCGGAGATGAGGATTACAGCTTTGTTCTCGGGTACGGTGCTTAAGAATTTAAGTGTGTTTTTGGCCGGAGCGGCATAAACAACCAGATCATAAGGCTCCGGTATTTCGGAAAGGCCCGTATATAACGGATAGGTAGAATCACCGATTTTGGCAGTACCGCCTTTGGGATTCACGCAGTATAAGTCGGTACGTCCCATATCCGTGAAAAGGGTGACAATAATTTTGGCAAGGGAGTATTTTTCCTCGGAAGAGGATACACCGAGGATCGCGATTCCGTGCGGCTTGAAAAATGAATCCAGATTGGCCGTATTGGCGCGGGTAATGAACTGCAAGTTATTTTTCGATTCATCAAATTCAGCATATCCGTCAATTGCCAGGAATCTGCCGTCCTCGGAAAAAACCAATGGATTGATATCCATTACTTTAAGATGAAAAAGCGGGGCCCTGTCAGTCATAAAGGAGTAGTGGTGCCCGAGAAAGCTGATTGCAGAAAGCGCGGATGCCAACTTGTCGACATAATCGGGATGACCCGTCTCCTCGTATTTGTGACGGATCTTCAGGGTGTGCGTGATTTTGCTGGCTTCATCATAGGAGATCGGTGCCAGGAAAAGATTCGGGTCATCATAATATTTGGCAAAAAACTCTGCATCATCGCCGCCTTTAGTCAGAGTGACGACAGCGCCGAAAGCGGAATCCTCCTTGAACCCGATCATGATTTCATTGCCGATCGCCTGTGTGAATTTGACGAATTCAATGATCAGAAACCCGTCGATCCTCGGTTTTTCATCATCGGCGAAATGGGAAAGAACTTCTTCCTTCATGCTGGTCAGGACGAATTTGACAAAAAGCGGATCAAGATTCGAGACTTTCTTCACACCGCCGTAACGCTGATTATGAGCCATATCCCTCGATACTGTCTTTAGGATAAGGGAAGGGGAAGAGAATTTGGCGATAAGGTCGCCGGTCAGCTCGTTGATTTCCCTGATGTAAATACAATGGGGAACATCAACTCCGACGCTGGAAAGAATTCCATACACTTCATGTTCGTAGAGAGTACTCCGGCCATCTTCGAAAGCATGTAATAAAATACTGTCAATTTCCCGGAAAGCTTCGGAATTCATATTTGCACCTCCATAAAGTAGGCGGATTGAATACATATTATCATGTTTCCATGCTCCGCTGTGATAAAATGATCACTACAAATACATACAACGCAGGGGGCTTAAAAGGATGGAATTTAATAAGGACAACATTCGCAAAATCATGATCATAATTGTGGTGACCCTGCTATTGTATTTCGGACTGTTAAATCTGGATGTGGTGAGAGAATATTTTGGAATATTCACCAAAATCATGACACCGTTTATCGCAGGCGCCAGCCTCGCATTCATCCTCAACGTTCCGATGCGCTGGATAGAAAAATCAATTGCCGGCTTGTTTGCCAGAAGAAAGAAGGCGAAAAAGCCTGTTTCGAAGGGTCTCCTGCGTATCAGCAGCCTGCTGATTACGCTTATTCTGTTTATTGGAGTTATTGTCGCGATTGTATTCCTGGTTGTTCCGGAGCTTGGCCGCTCAATTTCTATGATTATCGACAAATATCCGGCGTTTTCAGTCCGCGCCCAGCAGGCAGTTACGGATCTTACTCTGAAGTATCCGGCCATTAAGAACTATATCTTAAGCTACAACATCAATTGGGATACGATTGGGCAGACTATCCTTGATTTCACGAAAACGGCCGGAGGCAGCGTCCTTGCCTCCACGATCGGAGTAGCAACTTCCATTGTCGGCATTATTTTCAACTCGATTATAGCCTTTGTTTTTGCTGTCAATATTCTGCTTCAGAAGGAAAAACTGGGCGTGCAGTCCAAAAGGCTTTTCTATGCCTTCCTTCCGGAAACGGCTGCAGACAAGACGCTGTATGTCTGTACCCTGTCGAGCAATACATTTGCACGGTTTTTATCAGGACAAGGCCGCGAATCCCTGATTCTTGGGAGCATGTTCCTCCTTACGATGAGTATTTTCAAATTTCCCTACGCATTGCTGATCAGTATATTGATCGCCGTCCTCGCACTGATCCCGATGTTCGGCGCATTTATCGGCTGTTGTTTCGGTGTGTTTTTCATACTGATTGTCGATCCGGTCAAAGCACTCTGGTTTCTGCTGCTTTTTGTCATTCTGCAGCAGATCGAGGGTAATATCATTTACCCGAGGGTGGTAGGCGGATCCATCGGCCTGCCGTCGATATGGGTACTTGTGGCAGTTACCGTGGGCGGCAGCTTATACGGAGTAGTCGGGATGCTGGTATTTATTCCAATGGCCTCCGTGATCTATGTACTTATTCATGAAATCGTAAGTAAACGGCTGAGCGAAAAGGTGATAAGGGAAGATAAAATTGAGTAAGTGCGTGTGTGTTTTTCGCTCGAGCAGTCCTCGGACCTTCGGTCCTGCGGAATCTACTCAAAACACACACGCACTTACCTGATAGGCGTCCTGCGGACGCTAAGGAAGATTAGAATGTCCTCGGACCTCCGGTCCTGCGGAATCTATCATACACACTATTTCCCCCTGAGCGCCCTGCGGACGCCAGGGGTATTTTTTTATTTGTGTCACCTTTTACCCAGACGTCCTTTGGGTGTTAAGTAAAAGTCGGGTTTTTGAGAGGAAGCGATGATGCTATTTGAGTAGATTCCCTAGCGTCCGTAGGACGCCTAACCGGTAAGCAATGATGCTTTCCGAGTAGATTCCGCAGGATTGCAAAGCAATCCGAGGACCTGACCGAGCGAGAAAAGCATCATTGTTTACCCCGCGTGGTATAATAGAGGGACGAAGAACGAAATGCAAACATTGTTTTCCTGGAAAACAAGCTCTTTGGAAGGATGTTTATTTATGTTATGGACGATCGCAGTTATTCTCTTGATTTTGTGGCTATTAGGACTTATTACATCAACGGGCGGTGGGTTTATCCATATTCTTATCGTAATTGCCGTCATAGTGGTTGTGGTAAATCTCCTGAAAGGCAGAAGAAAATCATAACAGTTCATCAACCTAAGGAACAAAACAAAACAGGCAGATAATCTGCCGGAGGTAATATTTTGAATAACAGAAAAGATACTTTTGATAATAATAAAGAGAAGATTACAGGCCAGATTAAAGAGGCCGCAGGCAAAATTACCGGTAACGAGCAGCTTGAGCTGAAGGGGAAGATCCAATCCTCCAAAGCGGACTTTAAGAAGAATACGAATCTCCATAATAATGTCAATGAAGTCAAAGAAGGCATTGCCGGAAAGATTAATGACATGCTTGATAAGAAGGATGCCAAAAAAGACAAAAAGTAATATGGGACCTATAAATGGATCCTTTGCAGGATTCATCTGAGAGCAGCACCGAAAGGGGCTGCTTTTATGTTGTGCTGATTTTCCAGTCTGCAACCTTGCTGTAAGGATTGCATTCCACAAGTGACAAGGTGCTTAACGTGCAGGTCATCGGTGTAAACAGACGACAGGTTGTCTCTACGGCGCCTGTCAGTTCATCCGGGGCAATGTTGACGGCTACAGCGCAGTGCGGTACCCAGCTGGCCCGTTCGTATAGAGGATTAAAATCGGAAATGTGCCGGGATAGTTTTTCCATCAGACGTTCGTGTATTCGGATTATTTCGTCGGACACAACCGGCAGCAGATTGACAACGGCCGGTGTTGAATTGAAAATGCCAATACTGGAAAGCGATACGCTTATATCCCGCAGTTCCGGCGCAAAGGATGCCAGGTCTTCCAGGATTGCCTGATAGGATTCCTTTGAAAAAAGGGACAGCGTAATATGGGGCAGGATTCTGTTGTCGGACAGATAGGTGTTTCCGGTAACGCGGCTGACCTCACTTTGGATTTTGTGGATTGTTACTTCGCTTTTGTGATCGAAGTAAACTATTACAGCATAATCAGGCATGAAATATTCCTCCCTGTTAAAAAGGCTTTCTCCTGTGTATATTGTAGCAGAAAACCGCCAGGTGCCGACGACATAAGTAAGCTGAATAATATGCTATAATTAGAAAAAATCCGGGTGCGTGTGTGATGGCATTGGTTTTATATAATTAGGTTATCGGCTCGTTATCAGAGGTGGAGTTTTGCGGATTGTTAACAAGCTCGGGCCGTCTTTCGGAAATCCGGACACGAAAAAGCCGGGACCTTTTTCCGGAAACCGGATGGGGATTCTTTCTTTTGCGCTGCCGGTATTTGTGCTGGCGCTTGCTTTTCTGGTGTGCGGAATTCATCCGCTCGGCGGTAAAAGCGTCCTCCTGATTGACAGTAAGCTGCAGTATGTTTCATTTTTTGCGGAATATTTACGCCAGGTCAGGGCTCTCGAGTTCCCGACATTTTCGCGCTTTTTCGGGCCCGGCATGAATTTCTTCGGAACCTGGGCTTATTATCTGGCGAGCCCGGTAAACCTGCTGCTTTTGCTTTTTCCAAAAACGAATATTCTGGACGGCATGTATACGGTTCTGCTGGTTAAGGCAGGTCTGTGCGGGACAGCATTCTATGTATATGCGCGAAGGACCCTTGGTTCGGAACAGGTGAAGGCGCTTTTGTTTTCCACCTCCTATGCCCTGTGCGGATTTGTTGTATCGTATTCGGATAACGTTCAGTGGCTTGACGGTGTGATATGGCTGCCCGTTCTGGTTATGGGGATTGAGACTATCTACAGGAAAGGCCGCTGCGGATATTATTCGTTCGTTGTTGCCGTACTTGTTATCTCGAATTTTTATATTTCAATCCTGACGGGTGTTTTCTGCCTTCTCTATTTAGTCTATGTTGTTCTTCGGGAGAGAAGGGAAGACTTTATCGGAAGGAAAAGGGACTTTTTGCTGAAGGTTGCCTGCCATTCCCTTCTGGGTATCGGCATGGCGGCATTCGTTTTGGTTCCTGTTTATTTCATTATACGCAATCAGATGAGCCTTCTCGGGCAAGGCGGACCGGAGAAGCTGTTTACTGTAAATCCGTTCCGGACACTTGGCGGTCTGTTTGTTGGCCGGCAGGATTATGTGGTGTCATCCAGTTTTCCCAAAATATACGCCGGCCTTCTGACACTCATAATTGCTCCGGTTTATTTTCTGTATGACGGGATAAAAAAACGCGAAAAAATTGTAACGGCACTTTTCCCCGTATTTGTTTTTTTGTGTTTTCATGTGTCAATACTTAACTTTGTATGGAACGGCCTGGACTTTGTCGGCTGGTTTCCTTTTCGGTATAGTTTTGTATTCAGCTTTCTCCTTCTTACCATTGCGGTTAAAGCGATAAATTTGCCGGACGAAGTAATGACAAAGCACAGGACGTTTTTCAGGACATATATTGCCGCCGTTCTGCTGGTATGCCTGATATCCTTTTTGCTGCTTTGGGGTACTATGAGTACGGCACTGCTGCTTATTATGCTGGCTGTGAATTTTGTGCTGATCGCCGGGTCCTACTATCTCCTCGGCAAAAATCCCCGCAGCATGCCTCTTTTTCTTTTCATGATTTGCCTGGAACTTTTTATGAACGCCTGCATCGTGACAACAACTCTGAACAGTGAAGCGACATATGAGGATTATCATACCTGGACAGCTTCTTATAATACCGTCGAAAAAGCGATTGAAGAAAATGGGCTTCGTGACCGGCAGGGAAGGACGGTATTTGCTCTGGGCACGATTTCCGGCAATGACCCGCTGCTCTTCGGGCTCGGCGGCATTGATTATTATTCGTCGGCCGGCAACACGCTTCTTTCGGACACTTTATATAAGCTCGGGTACCAGCGGTATATTTCAAACGGTTTCGAAATATCCGATAACGGCGGATCACAGCTGCTGAACAGCCTGATGGGGGTATCTTCTGTCATCATGGAAACGGGTGGCCAGGGGACCGGAAGCATTCCGGCAACCGTGTACCCTGTCCGGCACATACTCAGGGAGGATGTTATTCAGGGGCTGGAAGTAATCAATAACCCGCTGGCTCTGTCGACGGCCTACCTCGTTAACAGGGATGTGCTGTCCTTCACATTGAAGGATTCGTCAGACGACCCGTTCGCACTGACGGACCGGCTTCTTTCCTCCATGCTGGGTAAGGAGTGCACCACATACTCCGCTGTCCCGTTCTCTTCGGAATATACAAATGCCGATATTATGGATAAATCACCTGACTATGTTCTTTATACGGCGAAGGACCCTGCAAAAAGCTCATCAGTCACCGTCAGCTTTTCCGGAAAAGGGGAGAGCATTCCCCTGTATCTGAATATGAGTTATTCAGCGGTAGACAGAACACAGGATGCAGCCGACCTGTCAGTCACGATTCTTTCCGGCGGTAAGAAACAGCAGATCAAATACCCCGATGTATCCGAGTGGCCATCAGTCCTGTCTTTGGGTTCTTTCCCCGAAGGGCAGCAGGTTACGGTAGAGGCGCGTTATTCCGGGCAGGATCTTTATTTCTGGTATCTTCGTGTTATCTCGCAGGACCCGAAGGATATAGAAAATGCGCTGGCACCGCTTCTGGAAAGCCAGGGTGCAGTGCATTGGACATCTTCCGTCACTATGCGGATCCAGGAAAATGCGGCGGCGGACGGCGTCCTGTTCGTTTCGATTCCATATGACGCCGGCTGGCACGCCACGGTCAATGGAAAGCCTGCAGAAGTCCTGCGTGCTGCGGATGCATTCATCGGAATTGAGCTTGAACCAGGTGAAAATGTAATAGAAATGAGATTTTTCCCGGAGGGTCTTGCTTTGGGACTCGGTATCAGTCTGGCCTCTTTGGCATCTGCAGTGATCCGAATTATTGTTATGAAGAAAAGAAAACAGGATTGACGTGAATTTGCTGTCAGCATAAAAGAAACCGAAGAATTTAATTCTCCGGTTTCTTTTTTTGCGTTATGAATTGTATTACTGATGTTCGATCAGAACGTCGCAGCGGCAATCCTGGCCTGGTCGATCGATTTATCGACAATGCTGTCGACATCGACGCCGATAACATCAAGAAGTTCTGCAGCAATCGTTATGAAGTTGCAAATGCCCAGAAAGCCCAGGATCGTCCGCAGATATTTGTCGCCCATCTCAAGTGTTGCCATGTAGCCTTCGGCATAAGCGCCGCCGCGCGATGTGATATTGATCGCTTTTTTATTTGTGCAAAGGCCCTTGGGACCTTCCGCCGTATATACAAAAGTGACGCCGGTTACGGTGATGTAATCAATATATGCCTTGAGCATCGCGGGAATGCCGAGATTCCATAACGGCTCTGCAAAAACATACTTGTCTGCATCGGCAAATTGATAGGCATACTTGAGAACCGGGTGATTGCGGGCATCATCGGGGGCGAGTTTATGCATGCTGACGGATTCCATGGAAAGAAAATCAATTTTCTCCTTATACAGATCCAGTGTGACAATTTCGTCATCCGGATGGCGCTTCTTATATTCATCCATAAAACTCTCGGATATCCGGAAAGTTCTGGAATCCTTGTCTTCCTTAGGGTTTGCTTTTATATATAATACTTTGCTCATATTTTGGTACCTCTTTATCTTTTGTTTTATTTTGTCTTATGTTATATTTATAGCATTAACACTCCAAAATGAATAGTAGGCACTTATTTGTACCATAGTACCTAAATAGATACCTAGATGAGGTGAAACGTATGATTTGTGAAGAAAACAGACATGAGACATGCTATATGAGGGAACAATGCCTGAAGTATGATATCTGCCCAATGGGCCTTGTACAGAAAATATTATCCGGAAAATGGAAGATTCTTATCCTGTGGTTCCTGAGCAGCCGCGTGAGCCGGTTCAATGACATCCGCAGGAAAATGCCGAATGTTACACAGAAAATGATTACGCAGCAGCTGAGAAGCCTCGAAAACGACCATCTCATCTACCGGCATGTGTATCCGGTCGTCCCGCCCAGAGTAGAGTACGGTCTGACGGATCTGGGCCGGAAAATCATACCCATCCTTGAACAGATGCATTCTTTCGGCGTGGAGTATCTTGCACAGGACTTTGAGCCGGCTGTTGCCGCAGGGCAGGCGGATTCCGGAGAAGACGGGGAAGAGTAGAATTGGATGATTATCAGGTTTTCGGACAGGGCGGATCTTCGGGTGCACCTTTTTTCGGACAGGGCAGGCAAAAAGTGCTATAATATATACAGCTAAATAAGCTGTAAAATGTATTCGGATCAATATATTCTGTTTGATACTATCAAACAGAGTCGAGGATGATCCGAATTAATCTTTTTACCGGTATATGGCATCGCGCCAAGAGGAGATTACCATGGAAGAAATTATTTTGAAGACAATGCTAAGAACGGATACACCTAAAAAGGTCAGACTTGCCGGGTTTATTCCGGGTGTTTTAAATGAGTCGGATCTGACTTCAACCTCCGTACAGTTTGTCGGAACAGAGCTCAATAAAATCATCTCCAAACATGGATCCAATGCAAAAGTTTGGATAACAATCGGTGATGACAAGAAATTCGGATTCATTAAAGAGGTTCAGAAGAGCCCTCTGGATAGAAAAATCATTCATATTGCCATCCAGCTGGTCAATAAGGATAAGGAAATCAAAATGCTGATTCCTATTTCATTCCATGGCCGTGATGAACTCGAGCATAGAGAATTGCTGCTGCAGGTTATCAAAACAGAAATCGATGTCAGCGGTAAGGCAGTGCTTATGCCGGATGTCATCATTGCAGATGTGTCCGCGAAAGAACTCGGAGATACAGTTACGGCTGCTGATCTGAATATTTCAGCAGATATCAAAAACCTGGATGCAGATGACGAAATATATGCTATCGTCAAGGCGATTAAGGAAGTAGTTGAGGAAGAGCCGGAAGAAGAAGCGGCAGCCGAAGTTATAGAATCCGTTGTAACACCTGTCTGATAATTCATTAGTATCTTATTAGAAGATTAAATAGGGGCGGCTGCTATATGAACAGAAATTGTTCATTAATGCAGCCGCCCCTTTTCTTTTAGTATCCATTGGGCAGGGAGAATTATTTCCAGGAGATCCCCAGCACATCCTCTACAAATACCCTGGCGAGTTCAGGATCAAACTGTACCCCTGACTGCGCCCTGATTTCGTCGATTGCCTCATTCTTTGACATAGCTTTGCGGTATGGCCGGTCCTGCGTCATGGCGTCATACGAATCCACTATGGAAATAATGCGGGAAAGCAGAGGGATGTTCTCTCCGCTTAAGTTCTGCGGGTAACCGTTTCCATCCCATCTTTCATGGTGGCACAGTATATAATAAGCGATTCCTATCAGATCCGGCGAAGACTGTGCTATTCTGCATCCGACTTCGGGGTGGAGCTTCACTTTGGACCATTCATTCGTGGTAAGTTTACCCGGCTTGGATAAAATATATTCTTCGATGCTGATTTTGCCGATATCATGCAGCCTCGATAAGAGATCAAGCTCGAAAAGCTGCTCGTCAGACAGTTGAAGGATCTTTCCAACAGCGACGGACAGGTGGATCATTCTTTCGGAATGTTCCTCTGTCTCGTGGCTTCGCTCATTCATGGTCGCGCGGATCGATGAAATCAGGGAACTGTGCATGCTCTTCTGCTCGAGGAGCTTCCTGCGGTACATAAAGTCCTCTGCTTCCTTCTGGAGGCTGTCAATCGATACATGCAGTTCCGTTTTTGTGGCATGACCCAGCGAAATACTTGGGTAGTACGACTTTCTTACCATGTCGTCCTTGTATTTTGCGCAGGCTGCATATATGCGCCCGCATATTTCCTTTGCCTCTTCATCCGTTGTCTGAGGGAGCAATATGCTGAATTCATCCCCGCCGATCCTTGCGATAACGTCTTCATTGCGGCAGCATAATCTCAGTATATCGGCGACTTCTTTGATGAGTTTGTCGCCCTCATCATGCCCGAATGCATCATTGGTTAGCTTTAATCCGTTGACATCACCCATAATGATTGAAATCGGAAGCATCCGCCTGGTATTCAGACGAATGCATTCCTCGGCAAAAAACGCACGGTTGTAAAGTCCCGTCAGCACATCATGATAACTGAGGTAGAAGATTTTCTCCTCCCTCTTCCTGCGTTCGCTGATATCGTGATAATTAATCAGGACGCCGTTAACAGCCGGATCATCGAGCATGTTCACAGCGGAGACTTTGACGGGGATATAGCTGCCGTCTTTGCGCCTGTATCTGCATTCGGACGTAAACGGCATCTGGTTTTTAACAAGATCGAGATATGCTGCAATTATACTCTCCCGGTCATCCGGATGTATGTAATCAACGCTGTTCATCCCCATCAGCTCTTTGGTTGTCCATCCGAACTGCTTTTCTAAATTCAGGCTCATATATTTGATGGTTCCCGTAATATCCGTTACGGTAATAACATCGGAAATATTCGCAACAATGGTCTCGAGCTTTATTTCCGCCGCTATAAGTGCTTCTTTGGAGAGCTCCGATTCCGTGATATCCCTGCTGATTCCCCATATACCCAACAATTCGCCGGAATTATCATACAGGGGGTGTTTTGACGAAGAAGACCAGGTCGTCCGTCCGTCAAGACGCGTCAGTTTTTCGATTTTGCCGATCACCGGCTGACCCGTGGTCATTATTATTTTCTCGGATTCATTGATTTCCCTGGCAATATCTTCAGAAAAATAATCAAAATCCGTCTTTCCGACCATCTGGTCCGGATCAGAAACACCATGTTTTTCTGCTTTGATATTGTTGACTACAATGAAACGGCAGTCCCGGTCCTTGAAATAAATGGAATCCTGCGAGTATTTCATGATCGTCTTGAACATTAAATCTTCAAGAATTGTCCTGCTGTTCTTGCCGCGGGGCAAAGATTCACCCGGATCTGTGTTTTCAGACATAAATACCTGCCTTCGGTACAAAATACCATCGTATATCAGTAACATCCGCACTATAAGCAAAACGTTCTGTGTAAATAAATATATCATATTTGTCCATCGGTTATGGTAAAGAAGTATAAAGAAGCAGAAACGTAATCCGGTGTTCGAAATCCGGAGGTGATTTTGACACTATTGACATATTTCCATGCCGGCTTCGCTGCTTGTCCCTTCAAAAAGGAGTTCGCCCTGCCGGCTGATGAGCTTTATTGAAACAAGTGCCGTGATGCTTTCGATTATTTCCCTGTCCATCAGACCGTCGACCGGGGCGCGGAGACGGCCGCCGCCTGCCATTTTTCCGTCGAAAAACAGCGTGCCCGAAGGACCGCGCAGCTCACCTGAACAAGTTCTGCTGTCCGGATCTGCCAGCCAGTTATAGAGGTGCGAATGATTATACGTAGCAAAACGGACGGATATGTCCTTGAAATTCGTGAAATATGCGAAAAATCCCGGAAAGGAGCGCCCGAATAGAGGGATCCGTGCCCTTGAAAATACGAAGGATGCGTTGCTGCTGCCGAAATGGCTGGCCTGGAGCCAGAGATATGTCCGTGGAAAAGACCGGCCGTAGTCTTTTTCAATATATCCGACACCGTCTGTGAAGTCCATGAGCTCGCCGTCGAGCTCAATTGTCCCCTGCAGCGTGTGGTATAAATGAATAATGGCGTGGTAGCACTCCATCAAGGGAAGGAATGTGAAGGGACCCATAATTCCCGGGTTATAGCGGCTGGCGGGAAAACGGTGTATATCCGTGAATGTAAGACGGCCCTTGATCTTTCCCTCGGCATTATCTATGTCAAGTGACAATCCTTCTGAGTCGAAAGTGCTGCCGGCAATCGCGATATGAAACCGGTCGGTTGGCGAGTGGAATTCTTCATATGGAAAATGATAGTACCAGGTTTTGCCGGAGACAGCGTTGATTACCTGAATAAACGAATGACGCTGCCCTTCCGGGTCAATGGCCATACCGGGTATGAGCGCTATCGCCCGTTTCCTGTCGGCGCTTATGCATTTGAAATACCAACCCTCAAAATATCTGCGCCTGCGCCTGCCGCCCCTGAAATTTTCCTGGTTCCGCATATCTGCATCTCCTGTCTTAAAATGAACCGGATCGTGATCTTCGAATCAATTTCGAAAAATATTAGTTGAATACTACGAATGCTTTAGCGAATGATATTTTTATGTTATAATAAAAACACTCAAAATAATCCAATCAGGAAAAAATATTTTGTGTTTTTGGAGGGAATTAGCATGAAAAGACTTTTAGCCCTGGCAATGGTTCTTGTTATGTCCTTATCTCTTGCAGCATGCGGCGGAACAGCAACAACGACAACGGCCGCAACGACAACAGCAAAGGTCACAACTGCAGCAACAACAACAGCTGCGGCAACAACGGCAGCGGCCACAACTGCAGCAGCAACAACAGCTGCATCCGGAACCTACGAATTAGCCCTTATTACCGATGTCGGCAACATTGACGACAAGTCATTCAACGAAGGTGCCTGGAACGGCGTCAAGAATTACGCTGAGAAGAACAATATTCCTTACGCCTACTATCGTCCGAGTGAAGATTCCACAGCCGCCCGTGAAGAGACAATCGGAACAGCAATCGACAAGGGCGCTAAAATTGTAGTTTGCCCCGGTTACCTGTTTGAAGAAGCAATCTACAACGTCCAGGACAAATACCCGGATGTTCAGTTCCTGCTTCTCGACGGCCAGCCTCATACAGCCGACTATGCTACTTACAAGACATCAAACAATGTTCATTGCATCCTTTATCAGGAAGAGCAGGCAGGTTACCTTGCCGGTTATGCAGCTGTCATGGATGGCTACACGAAACTTGGATTCCTTGGCGGAATGGCAGTTCCTGCTGTTGTCCGTTACGGTTACGGATATGTTCAGGGCGCAGAAGCTGCGGCTAAAGAACTTGGCCTCAAAGCCGGAGCCGTTACAATGAAGTACTGGTACTGCGGTGGTTTCGGACCTACCGATGACATTAAGACGAAGATGTCCGGCTGGTATACAGACGGTACAGAAGTTGTCTTCTCCTGCGGCGGCGGTATCTACTTAAGCGCAACGGCAGCTGCTGAAGCAGCCGGCGGTAAAGTTATCGGCGTTGACGTTGACCAGTCTGCACAGTCCGCCACGATCATCACATCCGCTATGAAAGAATTAACAACTTCCGTTGACCTTGCACTTACATCTATCTATGCCAACGGCGGAAAATGGAACGCTGATTTTGCCGGCAAGACAGCTACACTCGGTGCTGCTGAAGGCTGCGTAGGCCTTCCTACAGCAACAGCTTCCTGGAAATTCAAGAAATTTACAGTTGATCAGTACAAGGCCGTGTTTGCAAAGCTTGTAGACAAGACCATTGTTGTTGACAACACATTCGATCCTGCAGTAAAGCCTGCCGTCAAGCTTGTCACGGTTGATTATCAGGAATAACCACAGCTAAATAAGCATGAATTGAGAAAGGGCTGGACATTGCGTCCAGCCCTTTTCTCAAATTGGAGAGTGACCCATGAGTGATTATGTAGTTGAAATGCTGAATATCACCAAAATATTTCCCGGAATCAAGGCCAATGACGATATCACCCTCCAACTCAAAAAGGGTGAAGTACATGCTCTTCTCGGCGAAAACGGCGCGGGCAAGAGTACCTTGATGAGTGTTCTGTTCGGCCTTTACCAGCCGGAAGAAGGCACGATTAAAATTAATGGTGAGCCGGTCAAAATCAACAATCCCAACGACGCCAACGCTTTGAATATCGGAATGGTTCACCAGCATTTCATGCTGGTGGAAGTATTCTCTGTTCTTGACAACATTATTCTGGGCGTCGAGCCAAATACCGCCGGTATTCTTAACAGGAAAGCAGCCAGGGACAAAATTGTTGAGCTCAGCAAAAGATACGGACTTAGTGTGGAACCGGATGCGCTTGTTGAAGACATTTCAGTCGGTATGCAGCAGCGCGTTGAAATACTGAAGATGCTTTACAAAAACAATGAGATTCTCATATTTGATGAACCGACGGCTGTACTTACCCCGCAGGAAATCAAGGAACTTATGCAGATTATGAGGGGTCTTACCGCTGAAGGTAAATCCATTCTGTTTATTACACATAAGCTCAATGAAATCATCGAAGTTGCCGATCGCTGTACGGTATTGCGAAAAGGCAAATATGTCGGAACTGTCAATGTCGCCGAAACCACCAGGGAAGAACTCTCCCGCATGATGGTAGGCCGCGAAATTCAGTTCAAGATTGATAAAGCAGACAGTAAGCCCGGTAAGGTAGTCTTTACGGCCGAAAATGTAACGGTAGCATCCAAGCACCACAAGAATAACGCTGTCAGGAATATTTCTTTTGATGTCCGGGCCGGAGAAATTCTCTGCCTGGCCGGTATTGAAGGAAACGGACAAAGTGAACTCGTCTATGCCCTTACAGGTATTGAGAAAATCAGCAGCGGCAAACTGACGCTCAACGGTACGGATATATCCAAGTCCAGCATTCGTCAGAGATCCAGGCTCGGTATAAGCCATATACCGGAAGACAGGCATAAATACGGCCTTGTGCTTGAGTATTCACTTGCCAATAACCTCGTTCTGCAACGATATTGGGAACCTGAATTTCAAAACGCAGGGTTCATTAATAATGAAAAAGTTCTGGAATACGCGAATAAGCTCATAAAACAATATGATGTAAGAAGCGGACAGGGAGCCAATACAATTGTCCGCAGCATGTCCGGCGGCAACCAGCAGAAGGCTATTATTGCCCGTGAGATTGACAAGAATCCCGAACTTCTGATTGCAATTCAGCCGACACGCGGACTGGATGTCGGGGCAATTGAATATATTCACTCACAGCTTATCGCACAGCGTGATTCAGGTAAAGCCGTGCTGCTGGTATCACTCGAACTCGATGAGGTTATGAATGTATCCGATAGAATTCTGGTCATGTACGAAGGCGAAATTGTCGGTGAGTTCAACCCCCGTGAAACAACTGTGGAACAGATAGGACTTTATATGGCGGGTGCCAAACGGGATACACCGCGCGCTGTCACAGGAACCATTGATAAAACAAAAAAACAATAGATGGGAGTGAAGAGTAAGCCATGATGACAAAAATTAAAAAATTCATTCAGTCACCTGGAACAGCAAGCTTTTTAGCTTCCGTCGCATCAATATGCATCGGCTTGATTTTCGGGTATATCCTGCTTGCCTTTATTAATCCGTCCATGTCGCTTTACGGTCTTGGTAAAATCCTTTTTGCGGGAGCAAGTACAACGGAGAAATTCGCAAAAGTGCTGTATCAGGCGGCGCCTCTTATGCTGACGGGTCTTTCGGTAGGCTTTGCATTCAAAACTGGCCTCTTTAACATTGGGGCAACGGGTCAATATACGATGGGTGCTTTTTTCGCCCTGTATGCAGGGATTATCCTTAAAAGCCCATGGTGGGTGGCTCTTCTGGCGGCGATGCTCGGCGGGGCGATATGGGGAGCTTTTCCCGGCGTCTGCAAGGCGCTCTTTAATGTTAATGAAGTTATTACTTCCATTATGTTCAACTGGATAGGACTGTTCGTAGTTAATCTTACCATGTCCAATATTCCCCAAATTCTTGACAGGGTTTCCGCCAACCGCACGGTTAACCTGGCCGCCGTCAATAAGTCTGCCATGATCCCCAAATGGGGACTGGATACGCTGTTCGGTTCCAGCTTCATGAATATCAGTATTCTGATTACCGCGGTTGTGGCAATCCTTATGTTTATTATCCTCAACAAAACGACATTCGGATACGAGCTTAAAGCCTGCGGATTCAATCGTAACGCAAGTATTTATGCCGGCATCAACGCCAAGAGGAATATCATTCTTTCAATGGTGATTTCCGGTTCCCTTGCCGGACTCGGCGGCGGCATCTATTATTTGAGCGGAACAGCTCAGTTCACGATCGTCAAATCACTCCTTGCCATGGGGTTCAACGGAATCCCGGTTGCCCTTCTGGCAACATCCAACCCGGTCGGCATCATCTTCAGTTCACTTTTTGTTTCCTATATACAAGTGGGCGGCGAAGCAATGCAGCCGGAATTTGCCAAAGAAGTTATTGATATTATTATTTCCGTCATTATCTACCTCGCCGCTTTCTCCCTGCTGCTCAAAGGCCTGATCAACAGGCTCCTGACATGGCAGAATACAAAACGGGACAAAGTATCCACAGCTGGTTCGACAACCGTCGGAGACGGACGGCAGAATCCCCAGGTGGGCGCAGCAACAGCAAATAAATCGGAAAGTGAGGGGGTAACCAAATGATTATTTTAGCGAATATCATGAGTGCAACAATCATTTTTGCGATACCGCTTCTAGTCGTTGCCCTTGGCGGTATGTTCAGTGAACGAAGCGGAACGATCAACATCGCCCTCGAAGGTATTATGATTATCGGAGCGCTGTTCAGCTGTTTATATCTTAATTCCGTATCCGTTTCTGGATGGGGAGCCGCGAATCCCCTGCTGGCCATGTTCTTTGCCGTATTGATTGCCGGCCTGTCCGGATTGATTTTCTCATTGCTCCTCGCACTGGCATCCGTCAGTCTTAAAGCGGATCAGACCATCGGCGGAACTGCCCTCAATATGTTTGCACCTGCTTTTGCAATCGTTCTGACATGGGCAATCCAGGGTCAGGGACAGACAACAATCATCATTCCTACATGGGTCCGTATTTCACAGAGCGTATTCGGGCTTACACCAAGCAAGGAACCGGGATTTTTCGAGACGTTCTTTTTTAAGGATTTTTTCCTTACAACGCCGATTGTTCTCCTTCTTCTTGCGATAACGGTTTTTGTGATATACAAGACCCGGTTCGGACTTCGGCTCCGTTCCTGCGGCGAGCATCCGCAGGCTGCCGATTCAGTCGGAATCAACGTATATGCTCTGCGTTACACAGGAGTCGCCATTTCAGGGTGCTTAGGCGGGATCGGCGGCCTGGCGTTTACAGTCGCAGCCGGATCGGGCTTTCAGTCGACGGTCGCAGGATACGGATTCTTTGCCCTTGCGGTTATGATATTCGGTAACTGGAAGCCGATGAGAATTTTCGGAGCAGCGCTTTTCTTTGCACTGTTTAAGGTCATCGGATCTTATTCAGCAAGTCTTCCGTTCCTTCCAAGCTTCACCGGAATCAAAAATTCTGATTACATATACCAGATGCTGCCTTATATTGTGACTATGGTTGTATTGGTGTTCACATCCAAGAAATCGCGTGCACCGAAGGCCGAAGGCATACCCTATGACAAAAGCACGAGATAATCATACGAACGGAGATACATTATGCCTGTTCATGTTGTCCTGTTTGAACCGGAGATTCCGCAGAATACGGGAAACATCATTCGCACATGTGTGGCAACCAATACAAAACTGCATTTGATTGAGCCTTTGGGCTTTGACCTGCACAAGAAAAGTATCAAGCGCTCGACGACAAATCATCTCGAGTTTGTCGATTATTCCGTATACCCGAATTTCGAGGATTTTGAAGCAAAAAACCCGGGACAATACTTCTATCTGACCCGGTATGGGAAAAAGCCCCATACCGGGTTTGATTTTTCATGCACAAATGATAATATTTATCTGATCTTCGGCAAGGAAAGTACCGGGATCCCATATGACCGGCTCAAAAACCATCTTGACCGTTGTTTCCGCATACCGATGACAGACAAAGCCAGAAGTCTCAATCTTTCGAATTGCGTCAGTATAGTTGTTTATGAAGTCATGCGTCAGCAGGGTTATCCCGGACTGTTTCTTCATGAGGTTCAAAAGGGAGAGGATTTTCTGGAGTCATATGATGTGTAGGATCAGCGATTCAGGCGGTTATTGGGACAAAACAAGGTAATTGACATAAAAATGACATAAGATTGACAGAAATTGAGAGGGAATCAATATGGCACTGGAGCGAGTAAGTAAAATCCTGAAAATGGCAGATGCTGCCAATACATCCGTAATTTCATTCAACTGTACGGATTACAACATGGTCTATTCCGTTGTAACAGTTGCTGAAGAGCAGAACAAACCGGTAATCGTAACATTGTATCCTGAGCATGCATATCTGAATAATGCGTCTCAGCCGAGCGCCTTCGCGGGGATGGCCAAAGCACTGGCCGAGAGCGTCAATGTGCCTGTCGGAATACATCTCGATCACAGCAGCGACTATAATTTCATTCTGGGAGCCATCCGCGGCGGGTTTACATCTGTTATGTATGACGGATCAATGCTTCCCCTTGAAGAGAATATACGATTAACAAAAACAATTGCAGATATTGCCCATGAACTCGGTGTCGATGTGGAAGCTGAGCTTGGCCATATCGGATTTGCAGCAAATTCTACCGGAGAAGATCTGGACTCCTATACACAGCCGGACATAGCGGCCCGTTTCTGCAGGGAGACCAATGTTGATTCCATCGCGGTCGCCATCGGAAGCGCACACGGATTCTACAAAGAAACACCTAAGCTTGATCTGGTTCGCCTCGAAGAAATCAACGCGGCGACTGATGTTCCATTAGTCCTTCACGGCGGAAGCGGTATTCCGGCTGATCAGCTGAAGATTGCTTTTACAAAAGGCATCAACAAATTCAATGTCGGAACGGAGTTCTTTCATCTTTATTATCACGCGATTAAAGACTATTGTGCGGAAACCGGTGACAACGGCAATGTTTTTGACATGCCGCAATACGCGCAGGAAAAAATGATGGAGTATCTCCGGAAGAAACTGCTGCTGACTAAAATGTAACTTGTTAGTTTTCCGACCAGCCGTATTTGCCTTTCATTTCGACAAATCGGACATATTCGACTGATTGGGTCCGGATTTCACCATCCGGATTTTTTTTGATGAACATCAGCTGCTGCAATCCCCGGGGACCGATAGGAATGATCATGATTCCGTTTTCCTTTAGCTGGTCCAGAAGCTCCTGCGGCATTCTTTGGGCGGCAGCTGTCACAATTATCCGGTCATATGGTGCATGCTCAATCCAGCCATCGCTCCCGTCCCCGATGCGATAGGAAATATTGCTGTAACCCAAAGCCTCGAGCTTTGTGCGGGCACTTCGCCCAAGCTCGGGAATCCGTTCCACGGTGTAGACATGCTTCGAAAAATGGGCGAGAATGGCGGTCTGATACCCGGATCCTGTTCCGATTTCCAGGACGGTCCTGTCCTTGCCCGGGGTCAGCAGCTGTGACATCTCGACAACAAGGCTGGGCTGCGAAATCGTTTGCCCGAAGCCGATCGGCAGCGGTTCGTTGATGCCGGCTAAGGCTTTATTTTCGTTGTCGATAAAAAACGACCGGTCAAGCTTGCCGGCAAAGTTGATAATCTCCTGATCATTCACACATAATCACTTCTTTCATCGATCGGCCGTATGGTTCATGCTCCTGCCGTAGGGAATCGTGCCCTGCTGATAAATCAATTATAAGACAAAAGTCCGTGAGAATTTGAAATAGCTGTGAGTACTTACGAAAATTTATATTGTATAGTGATAAAATAAGTACATCAAATCAAGCCCTGTGAATTAGGAGAAATGTATGTACGATGTTTGCATAATCGGTGCAGGAATTGTCGGCTGCTTTTTGGCTCACGACCTGTCGATGCGTGAGATCAGGGTTCTTCTCCTGGAGAAGGAATCTGACGTTGCAAACGGCGCCACTATGGCGAACAGTGCGATTATTCATGCCGGGAACGATCCGAAGGACGGTACGTTGAAAGCATTGATGAATGTGCGCGGTAATCGTATGTATGAGGATATTTGCAGGGAGCTGGGCGTGGCGTATACCAGGACATCGGCGCTTGTCGTGGCTGTATCGCCTGAAGAAGAACAGACGCTGCTTGAACGATATGACCGGGCTATATCCCGTGGGATTCCGGCAGAACTCCTGACGCGTGAAGAGGCGATTGCCAGAGAACCAAACCTGAGCAGCCTTGTAACCAGGGCGATGGAGGTTCCGACTACGGGTATTATTTGTCCATGGGAAGTGACAATAGCCCTTGCAGAAGAAGCCGTTTTAAATGGTGTGGAGCTTCACCTTGAAGAGACCGTATTAAGAATTGTAAAAAATACAGGCGGGCCGGGCCAGTCCGATGGAGACCCTGAATTTACGATATATACACATGACAATATGTATGAGGCTAAGTGCGTCATCAATTGTGCCGGTGTTTTTGCGGATCGGATTTATGCGATGGTGTCGGATAAGAATCCGATCCCTTTTGCGATTACACCCCGGCGCGGAGAATATTTCGTAATCGATAAGCTCAAAGTCCCTGTTGTGCGCCGTGTGATTTATCCGGTGCCGTCGAAAGCCGGCAAAGGTATCCTGGCGACACCGACTATCGACGGGAATCTGCTTCTGGGACCCAATGCGCAGGATATTGATGACTGCGAAGGCATTAATAACACCTACGAGGGGCTTTCCTTCGTCCGCGAAAAGATCTCCAAAACCGTGCAGAATATTCCCATGAATAAGGTAATCCGGCAGTTTGCGGGACTTCGTGCCAAAGGAAATAACGGGGATTTCCTGATTGAAGAAGCTGACGATGTCAGGCATTTCATCAATGTTGCCTGTATTGATTCACCGGGTCTGACCTCGGCACCGGCAATATCCGAATATGTTATCGGGAAATTCCTTGCAAAATCCTTTCCCCTGGACATGAAAAATTCGTATAGCAGGCGCAGGCCGACGGTCAGTCTTCGCCTGATGTCTGCTGCAGACCGTGCTAAGCTTGTCGCAGAAGACCCTGCATTCGGAAATATTGTGTGCCGCTGCGAACAGATAACTGAGGGGGAGATACTTGATGTAATCCGCCGCCCTGTGGGTGCGCGGACGGTAAAAGGTGTAAAAAAGCGCGCGCGTCCGGGAATGGGCCGCTGTCAGGGCGGCTTCTGTGAGCCCAGGGTTGTTGAAATCCTGGCGCAGGAGCTCGGAATTCCAAAGACGGATGTCAGATATGACAGCCCGGCGAGTCTTCTCCTTGTAGGTGAGACAAAAGAATTCCGTAAGGAGACGACGCTATGAGAGAATACGGAATTATTGTAATCGGAGGCGGAAGCGCCGGGCTTGCAGCAGCCATTGCAGCAGGCGAATCAGGCTGCCGGGATATTTTGCTGTTGGAGCGTGATGTGGAACTGGGCGGTATTTTGCTGCAGTGCATTCATAATGGATTCGGCCTGCATGCCTTTAAGGAAGAATTGTCAGGCCCATCATATGCGCAGCGGTATGTGGAGCGCCTACGCACGATGGGAATCGAATACAAAACACATACTATGGTTACGCATGTAAACCGCGATAAGATCGTAGAGTATGCAAACCCGTCTGAAGGGTATGTCCGGATTAAGGGACGGGCGATTATTCTCGCGATGGGCTGCCGCGAGCGTACGCGGGGAGCCATTCTTATGCCGGGTTTCCGGCCGAGTGGAATCTGGACTGCCGGTACGGCGCAGCGCTACCTGAATATGGAAGGCTATATGGTAGGACGGAAGATTTTTATTCTCGGAAGCGGTGATATAGGTCTGATTATGGCTCGTCGCCTGACGCTCGAGGGAGCGCAGGTCCTGGGAGTTGCCGAGCTCATGCCGTACTCCAACGGCCTGCCCAGAAATCAGAAACAATGCCTGCAGGATTTTGGTATTCCGCTTTTCCTTAGCCATACCGTGACGGATATCCTTGGCAAAGAAAGGCTTGAAGGCGTTGTGATTGCAGCGGTGGATGATAAGCTCCAGCCGGTTCCGGGCACCGAAAAGAAATTCGACGTCGACACGCTGCTTCTTTCGGTTGGTCTGATTCCCGAGAATGAACTGAGCGAAGATGCGAATATCCTTCTGAATCCGCAGACAAAGGGCGCCGTCGTCAGCGAATCCCTGGAGACATCTGTTCCCGGGATTTTCGCGTGCGGAAATGTGCTGCACGTGCACGATCTGGTGGACTTTGTAAGTGAAGAAGGTGTCAGGGCCGGAATTTCCGCTGCCGCGTATGTTGAAGGCGAACTCGAACGCGGACGGTCGTTTGAGACCGGTGCAGGTGTCGGAATCGGTTATGTCCTGCCGCAGATTGTGCATCCGGATCATTGCAGCGGCAAAGTCGAGTTCATGTTCCGGGTAACAAACAGCTACAGGGGAGCCGGCATCCGGATTCTTAAGGATGACGTGCTGTATAAGACCATTCCGCGTCCGCATATGGATCCGGCTGAGATGGAGAAAATCATACTGCAGCGCGAAGAGATCTCGGATGTGCTGCACAGCCTTCGATTCGAAGTCGGAACTGTCAGAGCCGGTGTAAAGGATGTGGGATCCCAAAACAGGCCGCATACTGATCTGGAGAATGAATCGCAGTTCCAAACCGCATCCGGAGTTGAAGTTGTATCTGCGAAGGTCAAATCAAAAAACAATGCAGCTGAGGTAATTGCGTCAACAGAAGAAATGGCCTGTATCGTGTGCCCGATGAGCTGCCATCTGCTCGCAGCACTCGACAGGGACGGTCATGTGATTTCCGTAACAGGCAATACCTGCCGAAGGGGCGAGGATTACGCACGTCAGGAACTGACTTCCCCGACTAGAATCCTGACCAGTACTGTGCGTCTTGAAGGCGGGCTCTACAGGAGACTTCCTGTCATTACATCAGCAAATATCCCCAAAGACAAAATGATGGATGTCATGCGTGAGATCGACAAGGTACAGGTGAATGCACCGGTTCCAATCGGAAGTATTCTCATTGAAAATGTCTGCGGTCTCGGCGTGAATATTATCGCCAGCCGGACTATGGAAAAAGCAGGGCCGATTCATTGACTGTCTGAGATGATATAAGCGAAATACAAAATAAACTTACAGGAGTGAGGGCATATGGAAAAATATATTCTGTCGGTTGATCAGGGAACAACAAGCAGCAGGGCGATTATTTTTGACAGCAAATCAAATATTGCTGCCAGTGCCCAGAAAGAAATAACGCAGTATTTTCCCCAGCCGGGCTGGGTCGAGCAGGATGCCAATGAAATCTGGCTGAGCGTACTGGCTGTCATGGCTGCGGCAATGACCTCTTCCGGATTGCAGCCGGAACAGATTGCCGGTATCGGGATTACCAATCAACGTGAAACGACTGTCGTCTGGGATAAAGTGACGGGACTTCCCATTTACCATGCTGTTGTATGGCAGTCGCGGCAGACAGCCGGTATTTGCGATGCCCTCAAAGCCCGCGGCTGCGAGAAAACAGTTAAAAATAAGACGGGACTTGTGATCGATCCGTATTTTTCCGGAAGCAAAATCAAATGGATACTGGATCATGTCGAGGGGGCGCGGGAAAAAGCAGGAAACGGGGAACTGTGTTTTGGAACGGTTGACACCTGGCTTATCTGGAAGCTGACCGGCGGCAAAATACACGCCACAGACTATTCCAACGCCTCGCGTACTATGATCTATAATATTTACGACCTGTGCTGGGACAAAGAGCTTCTGGCTCTTCTCGACGTACCGGCCAACATACTGCCGGAGGTCCGCCCGTCATCGGGCGAATTCGGGTTTACTGAACCGCACAACTTTTTCGGCCGGGAAATACCGATTGCAGGAGTGGCCGGAGACCAGCAGGCGGCACTGTTCGGGCAGGCTTGTTTTGAACCCGGCCTTGCCAAAAATACATACGGGACAGGCTGCTTCCTTTTAATGAACACCGGAACGAACCCGATTCATTCCAAATCGGGACTTTTGACGACCATTGCCTGGGGACTCGACGGTAAAGTCGAGTATGCACTCGAGGGCAGTGTGTTTGTCGCCGGAAGTGCCGTGCAGTGGCTGCGGGACGGACTCGGACTGATCCATACCTCCTCGGAAAGTGAGACGGTTGCCGGACAGGCACCCGACTGCGAAGGCGTCTATGTGGTACCGGCTTTTGTCGGGCTCGGGGCGCCGTACTGGGACGATAAAGCAAAGGGTGCTATTTTTGGAATCACCCACGGAACCAACCGGTCGACAATCACCAGGGCGACTCTTGAATCAATCGCCTACCAGACTAAGGATCTCATTATAGCAATGTCAAATGACAGCGGAATTCATCTTAAATGCCTGAAAGTCGATGGGGGAGCTGTCGCCAACAACCTGCTGATGCAGTTTCAAAGCGATATCCTCGGTGTTCCGGTAGTCCGTCCGGTTATAAGTGAGACTACCGCGCTCGGGGCGGCCTATCTTGCCGGTCTGTCGACGGGATTCTGGACCTGCAAAAAGCATATCGCCGAGAATTGCCTGGTCGACCGGATATTTGAACCTTCCATGGATGCCGCCAGGCGTGACTACCTGTACGAAGGCTGGAAAATAGCAGTCGAGGCAACAAGGCGCTTCCATACACCGCAGCAATTATAAGCCGGGAACTGTAATATACGCGATTTCCTTAGCAGCCATGAAATAGAACCGCATTCACAAAGGATGCAGGTTTCTTAAGTGCGGGCCGATTATTGGCTCTTGCCTGTCCATGAACTTTCCTATATTATGTTTCTATTCCCACTCTCAATTATCTTTGACAAACGTTGCTTGTACGGCAAAAAGACTGCGCAATTTCTTTTCTAAAACCTCCATGCAGCTTTTTTGGCGACTCAAAAAATAATTTCAAAATTCCCTGTAAAACCTGCATCATTTTCGCCGCCTGCAAAGTATTAGTAGTGAAGGGACCTTCACACTTTCGAGAGGAGACCGCAAGGTTGCAAGATCAAAACGAATACTTAACGTATCTGGTAGAAACCTACGGTGATATGGTCTATCGAATTGCTTTGACGAGAGTCAAAAACCCGCACGACGCAGAAGATATTGTGCAGCAGGTTTTTTTGAAGCTGGTTAAAAACATTGACAGGCTGGAAACAGAAGAACACGTGAAAGCATGGCTGATAAAAGTAACAGTAAATGAAGGAAAAAGCCTGTTTTCATCAGCGTGGAGGAGACATACGGCAAGCCTTGAGGAATCAGGGGAAGCAGATGATCTCGCTGTAGCGCCGCAGGAAATAAAGGAGACGAACGACCTCATTAAAGCGGTCTTTCGTCTGCCGGAAAAGTACCGGGTCGTGATTCATCTTTTTTATTACCATGATTTGTCGACCGAAGAGATTGCAAAGTGTCTCGGCTGCTCGAATCATACGGTACGGTCACAGCTTTCGCGTGGCCGGGAAAAGATGAGAAAGGATCTGAAGGAGGTATTCGAAGATGTTTGAAACAAAATACAAGGAGGCATGTGAGAATATGAAACTGAGTGATAGTTTTAAAACAGGTTTGGTTAATATGATGAAAAAAGAGTCCAAAAAGGCCGTGCCGAAAAAAAGACTTATCCTGGCGACTATTACTGCAGTGATATTGGTCTCAACATCGGTGGTTTTTGCAACTAATTATGCGACCAACGGACAATTGTTCAAAAACGTATTGAGCGGATTCGGTTATGATCCCCAGACAACAAAGAGCAGTATGACAGTAGCTTCCGAGACAACAGAAGCACCTACGGCAACACCAACGGCTGCGGCAGCGGTTACTCCCACAACAGCACCTACGGCAACACCTACTGCTGCTGTAACTGCTGCGGTTACGCCGACAGTAACACCTACAGCAACGCCCTCAGCAACCCCGACGGTTACCCCTAAGGCAACAGCTGCACCGACTCCAAAGCCGACAACAGCTGCTACGGCGGCACCGTCCGGGCGTGTAGCCCCTTCCGTCAGTGCTGCGGCCGGATCGAACAGCGTTACCGTCACATGGAACAAAATAACCAGTCCTGACCTTGTCGGATACAAAGTCGTTGCTTCCAAAAGCTGTTCGACACCCAGGTACAGTGAAAACGGCTATTATGCCTGGATTACAGATCTCAACGCGACCAGCTGCACAATCAATAACGGTGACGGGTACAACAGCGGCGACGTTGGTACATTCTCAGGCGGAACACCCTATTATTTCAGTGTAACGGCAATCTACGGGTCAGAGTGGCAGAAGATTGCAGGCAACGCGATACAGGTTACAATGCCGGGTGCCGCTGCACCCACCCTTGATCCGTCCACTTGGGTAGCACCCAACGTTAATGCCACTGCAGGAACGGGATGTGTTACTGTGACATGGGAAAAAATAACCAGTCCTGATCTTGTCGGATATAAGGTAGTGGCATCCCCTACATGTACAGCGCCGGTATATGATGCAAACGGCTATTATGCCTGGATTACAGATCTCAACGCGACCAGCTGCACGATCAATAGCGGTGATGGTTACAATGGCGGAGATGTTGGAACATTCACCAGCGGAGTCCCGTATTATTTCAGTGTGACGGCTATCTACAATCAGAATGACTGGCAGAAGGTTGCCGGTAATGCCATCCAGGTTACAATGCCCTGAATTTGACCCGCAATGCAAATATCCCCGCTTTAAGAACCGGCGTACCTGACACGCCGGTTCTTTATTTATATAAAAATACGGCAAAATCGAATTTTTCACGATGATAAAAGCGCTGTAACAATGCAAATAAAAAATTTAAATATATTTTATTAAGAGGTACTGGACAGTATATTCAAGAACCCTCACAATATAGATGCAATACACTCAAAGGAGGGTCAATATGAGATATGTAAAAGTTGCCCGGACAAGTGAAATAGCAGTTGGAAGCAAGCAGAAAATAACAGTGGAAGCAAAGGAAATTTTGCTGACAAACATTGCTGGATTGTATTATGCAATTAACAACAAGTGCCCGCACCTGGGAGGCTCCCTCTATGATGGAAACCTCGAATCCGACATGATTGTCTGTCCAAGACATGGATCAGCATTTAATGTTAAAACCGGCAAAAATGTTCGTGATGCAAAGATTCTATTTGCTAAATTCAAAGTGAAAGATGCACAAACCTATCCCGTTAAAATCGAAGGCGCAGACATATTAATCGGAATTGAATAAAAAGCAGCATTAGCCGGCCGGAGGGAATGAAAATGTTCTGTAGAAACTGCGGATACAAGTTAAAGGACGATGCCCGCTTCTGTATTAACTGCGGGATGAAGGTGAACACAAAAATAGATGCAACACCTGCCCAGAGTCCGCCGGTGCAAATGCGCCCGGGTACACAGCAGCAATCTACACTTCAGCAGGCTGCTCAAACCGTACCTGTCATGGCAGCCAACACTGCAGCCGGCACCGCACCTGTCACAGCGGGCGTAATCCCGCAGGCTAAGCCTAAAAAGAAGAAAAAGACGGCTCTTATTGTTGTGCTCTGCCTGTCGGCCCTGCTTGTTGCCGGACTTGTTTTCGGCGGGATTTACGTACTGAAAGGCCTGCAGGACGGTTCGCTGAATTTGACAGGAGACGCAGCCGGATCGACAAAAAAATCAACAGGAGCAACGCTAAAAGACTCTGTTCTGTCCTTTGACGGTGTAACACTTGATTATGGTGACAATACTGTTCCGAAGGATGCCAAGGAAGCACTGACGATCGCTGACCTTGGGGATAAAGAACCTCCGGATGGCCTCGCTTCCACCCTTTATGACCTGCGTATTGATCCGGCTTATACTGAGCCTGTTACTATCAGCATTCCTTTTACGGAAGATCTTTCGGATCTTGATAATACTGCCGTACCCATGCTGGGAATCGGAACGGTCGTAACATATGAAGACGGCACACAGAGCACGAGATACCAATATCTGGAAACAGAAGTGAAGGACAAGACCGCAACAGCAACGTTCGTTCCTTCTGAAGTAATCGGTATAACCGTCACAGGCGCAACCAGGGGTGCGGCTGCGAGTGTGGTATCATACACGGCGTCCAGTACGACAGCAGGTGCCAAACCGAGCTTGGAGAGCGTGAGTGCAGGAATAATCTGGTGTTCCACGACTTTCAAGAACGGCGGCAATTTCGTTGTGTATTTTCCCGCACAGGCGCACAAATTTTTTATTGATTATAATGACAGGGAGGCGTTTCTGACGGACCTTGAGTGGGTGCGCCAGTATTACGTTGATAAAGGATATACATTTGACAAGCGTACTGCGGGACCGATGTGCGTGTATGTTACACGAGGTCTTGAAGACGAAGCGGATTATGAGTCGCACTGGTACAGCAATGGTGCAAACGGATATATATCCATCAGAAGTGAATTTTTCGAGGGCGGATATCAGTCAGCCAAGGCAAAGCCACTGATGATTCATGAGTATTTCCATTACGTCCAGCTGAACTATGTTACGAAGGATACAACCAATGCATGGTTCGATGATGCGACTACCTGCTATTTTGAATATCAGGTCAGTACTGTTATTCCGGATGTAACAAAGGCATATGAAACAAGAATGTTCGAAGGTGTTTTCCCTGCGGAAAATACGGCGCGAAACGGATACGGAAGAATGTATCTGATTTCATATCTGGCAAAAACATTGGGCTCGGACGACTTTATCCGGCAGGCATACATAGCGGCAGGATCCGGTACGGATTGGGAGACGGCAATAACAGATGCGACAGGGGAGCCCTCCGACTGGTATGAAGATTTCTATGTCCAGCTGGTCAAAGGAACGACAGGCGGCTTTAATCCCAGTCTGCTGTACAGTAATCTGGTTAAGGGTGAGGAAGCGTTTGCCCCGGCCGGGACCAAGCTCGACCTTATTGCTCCTCTTGAAGATGAGATTACTGCAGCTGCCGAAAATAGTGAACCCGTCGAGCTGGGGTCAACGAATGTAAGTGTCGCGGCATACGGAGCGCAGCTTGTGGCCCTGACTATGAGCGCAGATAATGTCAAACTGATGGCGGACGGCGTGGATCCGACGGTCTCGGTGAGTGATGATGCAGCACTTGCGGTCTACTATACGAAAGGCTCCACTGTTGTTGAACTGACACCGGCAGACGGCAAAGTCACCCTCACGGATTTCAAAAAAAACTGCACTGCCGGAGGCGGCTATCTTGTCCTTGTCATAGGGGCAAGCGATGCGCAGTCCTATACAGTAACAGTTGAACTCGAGCCGTTCCCGACACTCGACGAACTGGTGGGAAGATATGAAGACGGTACAGTGACAATCGATACGGTATTTATTTCGGATGCCTTAAGACAGCAGATGACGGATGCCGCTGCCGCTCAGGACCAGGCGACCGCAGATGCCGAAAACCCGCTGGCCGGTGTCGGCTGCGATATCAATATGATCGAGGCTCTTGAAGCAATGGAAGGGCAGGCCCAGCCATCCATTATCGTCATAGAAAAAACAGGTGAGGACACCGGAACCCTGACGATGAATACTGCTGCAACGGCGGACCAGCCGGAACAGGCTGGAACACCGATGCCGTTCGTCTATAAAGCCGGAACACTGACGTTAGATTTCAATGTGGAAGGATCAATCGGAAAGGGAGCCCTCGATGCGAGATACGGCCCCAGTCAGACGGTTACCCTGAAGGGTTCCATGCGGTCCACTATAGAGTCGATCCCGGAAAGCGACCTCTACTTCGATATTTCCATAGCGGGCACCAAGCCGATCGAGGTGCCGTGAGATGCATCCGATTCTGCAGTTTGCAATCGGGGATTTGGAATTCCAAATCCCCTCCTATACATTCTTTGCAGCAGCGGGAGCAATAACCGGTGCCGTTACAGCGCTGCCCTTCCTTAAAAGAGAGGGACTGTCAATTTTTGCCTCGCTGCGCATGCTGCTGTTTATGGCCTGTTCATTCCTGATCGGGGCACGGCTTTTTAATGCTGCAGTCAACCCTTCTGCATACACAGGACAACTGCATATTTACTCCCTGCAGCTTACAGGGCTGTCCCTATACGGCGGCGTAACCGGAGCGATGCTGGCCTTTGCTGTCTGGACGGCTGTCCATCGGGTGAGTCCCCGGCCAATTCTCGATGCGCTGGTACTACCGTCGGCAGCAGCCTTTGCCCTTGCCCGCGTCGGCTGCTTTCTGAACGGGTGCTGCGCCGGAAAAGCAACGGATTCATTCCTGGGAGTCGTGTTTCCTTCCAGACAGGGAGGCGGGCAATTCACGGGAATCCTGGCACTTCTCGGCAAAACCAGTGTCGCCGTCTATCCGACGCAGCTGTTTGAGCTGTCCCTCGCGCTCATAGGACTTATACCTGTGCTGTGGCTGTATTTTAGGAAAAGGCCCCGCGCAGGTACTGTATTCCTTTTATACGGGATATGGTTCACGGCGATGCGCTGGGCGATACTCCCGCTTCGAAACCTGCCGTATTCCGAAACGGTTAAGCAGGTTTTTCTGCCTTTACTTTACTGCGGTCTGATTATTGCGGGAATCATGATGCTTTTGTGGCCGTCAGGCAGAAAAATAGGGGAACGCATGCAAAACAAGGCTGAAAACTGACTTTCATTATTGTATTATGGAATATGCAGGATAATAGTAAGGAAGGTCATTTTTCATGAACGAAAAACACAAGAAAATACTGGACACAGCAGCAAAGACAGCGGCAATTCTCTTTGTGCCTTTCTGCACAATCTATTTTGAGCTGCTTTTTTCGCGGATTCTGGAATACCGGCTGACTTTATATGATATCGGGTTCTCAATTTCGACTGCTGTGCTAATATTGGCGGTCTCTTTTGCATTCAAAAGCAAACGTGTGCATATAGTAATCCAGGGAATAGCTGTGTTTCTATTAACGCTGATATACCTTTCACAGTTCCTGTATTTCCGGATTTTTCAGACTATCTATATTGTCCAGTCCATTGGCGGGGCAAAGAAGGCGTTATCCTTTGCCGATGTTTTATTGGAAAAAATCAAAGAAAACGCTTTTCCGGTGCTGCTTTTCCTTGTTCCGATCGCCCTGTTTTTCTTCCTGCAGCGAATCCTCCTGATGAAATTGACATATTCCATCAAACTTCCGCTTATCAGTCTTGCAGCATTCCTGGTAGTCTGCGCGGTTACAACGGGAGCCGTTCTTTACGATAAAGGCGGTGCGCTCAGTCCCCGTTATTTATTTCTTAGTTCGTTTGTGCAGGATAAGGCACTGAATCAATTCGGTCTTCTGACGATGATGACGCTCGACGTGAAATATAACGTACTGAACCTGCATACGGATGAGGACGGGACTGTTGATATCGGCAGTATAAAAATTATTGAACCGGTATCCGCGGCAGCCGGATCGGAGACAACGGCGATCGTTCTGGAGACGTCCGCTGCTGCGACGGAACCGTCATCGCCAGGCGAATCGGAGACGAAGCCTTCCCCGACTCCCACGCCCGTCGTATATGCACCGAATATCATGGATATTTCCTTTGACCCGGCGGCAGCAGACGGGAAACTGCTGCAGATGAACCAGTACTTTTCGCAGAAGGCGCCTACTCTTCAGAATGCATATACAGGTATGTTTAAAGGAAAGAATCTTATCCTTCTGACATGCGAAGGATTCTCGAAATATGTAATTGATCCCGAACTTACACCGACTCTCTATAAGATGTCGACGGAAGGATTTGTGTTCAATAATTTCTATACCCCTGTCTGGGGCGTCAGTACATCAGACGGTGAATATGTCGCGACGACAGGCCTGATTCCGAAGGCAGGCGTATGGAGTTATACGAAGATTGCAGATAATTATATGCCGTTTGCCTTTGGGAACCAGTTTGCAGCTTTGGGCTATACAACCAAAGCATATCATGACCATACATATACATATTACAACAGGGATCAGTCGTATCCGACGATGGGATATGATTATAAAGGGGTCGGAAACGGACTGGATGTCAAAGTAACCTGGCCCGAATCGGACCTTGAGATGATGCAGCTGACGGTTCCGGAATACGTGAACCTAACGCCTTTTCATATCTATTACATGACCGTGAGCGGTCACCTCCAGTATAATTTCGGAGGGAACTTCATATCCAAAAAGAACAGGGACCTCGTAGCGGACCTTGCATATTCCGATCATGTGAAGGCTTATCTTGCATGCCAGATCGAGCTGGATAAAGCCCTTGAAAATCTTATTGCACAGCTTGACGCAAGCGGACAGCTGAGAAATACCGTCATCGCACTGAGCGCCGATCATTACCCATACGGCCTTACGACTGCTGAATTCAACGAACTGGCAGGGCACGATCTCGAAAGCACTTTTGAAATGTATAAAAACGACTTCATCCTCTGGTCGGCCGATATGAAAGAGCCTGTCGTGGTAGACAAGTACTGTTCGAGCCTTGATATTGCGCCGACACTATCCAATCTTTTCGGCCTCGCATATGATTCCAGACTCTATATGGGAACTGATATTCTCTCAACAACAAGCCCGGTTGTCTGTTTCCAGGACAGAAGCTTTATCACGGACAAAATAATGTACGATGCAAACAGCCAGGAAGTCTTTAAGCTGACGGATGAAGAAATAACACCGGAGTATATCAAGTCATGCATCCAGTCTGTAAACGATGAATTCAAATATTCCGCGCTGATAATAGATGAAGACTACTACCGGTATCTGTTAGGGAAGTAATGATGCTTTTCTCGCTCGGTAGGGGAAGTAATGATGCTTTTCTCGCTCGGTCAGGTCCTCGGATTGCTTCGCAATCCTGCGGAATCTACTCGAAAAGCATCATTACTTCCCGGCAGGGCGTCCTGCGGACGCTTAGGAAGATTCAAGTCCTCGGAATTAATCCATTAGCTTCCTCGCTCGGTCGGGGAAGAGAGTGTGTATTTTTCGCTCGGTCAGTCCTCGGATTGCTTTGCAATCCTGCGGAATCTACTCAAAACACACACTCCCTTCCCGGCAGGGCGTCCTGCGGACGCTAAGGAATATCACAGGTCCTCATTAATTTTTATACTGTATGCAGCATCTGTTTTTGTAATTTCTATCGACCCATTAGCAACTGCTTTGCCTGTTTTCGTGTTATAGGCAATTACATTAATCTCTGTGCTGTCTCCGGCATAACATTTGCTCTTTACATCAAGGGAGCAGCTCCAACGAACTGTTTTTCCCGTATACTCTACTGCTGCAGTACCATCATTATTGTTGAAAAAGGTCCCGCCCGTTGTTTTCCAGCGATACTCTATATCGTCTCCTGCAATGGGGGTTGATACTGATAGTTGAATCCCTTGAACAGCCGAGGAAAGCGGAGAGTACGAATCCGGAGTACCCTCTATCTTGATGCTGTTTTGGTTACTGCTGCAGCCAAATAGGAAAAAAAGAAGAACAATCGATAAAACGGAAACAATTGATTTCTTCATTTTACACCTCTAGAATATAGTTCCAGGATCGACTTCCGCTATTATAATCAGATTGAATCTCATAGCTTTCGAATAGATTCCGCAGGATTGCAAAGCAATCCGAGGACCTGACCGAGTGAGAAAGCTATGAGATTCAATCCGAGGACCTGACCGAGCGAGAAAAGCATCATTCCTTCCTAACTGCGTCTCAGCACTGCATTTATTCTTCTGTATTCCCGCGGACTGTAGGCCATTTTCTGCTTGAATACCCGGGAAAAATAGAATTCGTCCTGGAACCCCATGACACCGGCAATTTCAGAGACTGTCCGGTTGGTCAGGAGAAGCTGCAGGGCAGCCTGCTGTATCAGGCGGCCTTGGATATACTGCTTCAGGGTGATGCCGTTGTCCTGGCGGAAGCGCCTGCGAAGTGTCTCATATGAACGGCCAAGTGCGGTGCAGACATCCGATGAGGATAATCCGGCTGACAGATGCGTGTCGACATACGCATAGATTTCCTGATAGGTATCTGCAAGAACGAGCCGGTTGCTTAAGTCGGGCAGGGAATTCCGGATAAAATCGGCCAGCGTATTGTAGGCGATGCCCTTGAGTGCGAGAAGATCCGGCAGCTGTGCGCTATGATAGGCGGCAATTATCTGGCGAAGAAGCGGGTCGGGCAGGGGCAGCTGAAAGCACCGGTTGATTCCTTCCAGGATTTCCATTCCTGCATACCGCAGGGAAAAGTGAAAATAGAATTTTTCTATCCGCCGCTCTGTGCGCAGATTCACTTCTGTATACGGAGGAATCAGGTACATAAACCCCGGCTGTAAATCAATCCGTCCCTGTTCTGTCTCAAGCCAGCCGTGATCATCAATCATGTAGTAGATCCGGCCAAAAGGGGACATTACCTTGAACTGATTCCACCCTCGATCGCCGATGAAATACCCGTGATCGAGGATTTTCAGGGAAAGCTGATTAACATGTGTTGTAAGGCGCTCGTTACGCTCGATTCCGTGGGAATCTATTCTGTGTTTTTTCTCCTGCCTGATTGGTTCCTGCCGCATTGGGTATCATCCTCTTTTCCAGTTTATCCATGTCGTTTTTGCATGTTGGTTTTATGATAAAGAGATAAAGTGTAAATAGATTCGAATGTTTTTGAGAAAAAGACATTCCTGTTTTTCCATAATGATACCAGAAAATCCATGTCTATATTGTAACGTGGTAGTAAAATGATAATCAGAATGACTATTCGGCCTGGAGTGAAGCAGCTGTTATTTAGACAGCGGCAGCGTCACAGTACAGACGGCCGGATACCGGAAGCTCTTGTAAACCCAAAGGAGGTACCTATATGTCACATGTCAAAAACGAACCAGTGAATAAGTTAATCGGACGCATGCCCAAAATCGGCATCCGCCCCTGTATTGACGGACGCCGCCTCGGTGTTCGCGAATCCCTTGAAGACCGTACCATGGGTATGGCCCGCCAGGCAGCCGACCTCATCACAAAGACTCTTCGCCATGCCAATGGTTTGCCGATTGAGTGTGTTATTGCTGATACCTGCATCGGCGGCGTAGCGGAAGCTGCTGCCTGTGAAGATCTTTTCGCACGTGAGAATGTTACGGCTACCCTGTCCGTCACGCCTTGCTGGTGTTACGGCACGGAGACCATGGACATGAATCCGCTGACCATTAAGGCCGTATGGGGATTCAATGGCACCGAGCGTCCCGGCGCTGTATACCTTGCTGCAGTTATGGCAGCCCACGCACAGCGCAAGCTGCCGGCTTTTGCCATCTATGGACGTGATGTCCAGGATTCTACCGACAGCAGCATCCCGGAAGATGTCAGCGCCAAGATTCTTCTCTGGGCCAAAGCGGCTATTGCAGCCGGTACCATGAAGGGCAAATCCTATGTTAATATCGGCGGTCCCTGCATGGGAATAGCCGGATCTTATATCGATGCGCAGATGTTCCAGGAATATTTCGGCCTTCGTACGGAATGGCTTGACCAGGTCGAAATCGAGCGTCGTATTGCCCGCGGTATCTTTGATCCCGAAGAATTTGCCAAAGCGAAAGCCTGGCGTGAAAAGTTCTGCATCGAAGGCAAGGATTACAATGAAGGCAGTCCATTCATGCACAGCCGTGAAGAGAAAGATGGAGAATGGCTGCGCGTTATCAAGCAGACCATGATCATCCGCGACATCATGATCGGCAATCCGAAGCTCGCTGAAATGGGCTTTGCTGAAGAAGCGGCCGGCCGTAATGCAATTGCCGGCGGTGTCCAGGGTCAGCGTCAGTGGACTGATCATTTCCCGAATCACGATTATACGGAAGCTCTTTTGAATTCTTCTTTTGACTGGAACGGCATCCGTGAGCCAATGGTTCTTGCAACGGAGAACGATACCTTGAACGCGATGTCCATGCTTTTGGGGCACCTCGTCAATGACTCGGCATCTGTTTTTGCTGATGTCCGCACATACTGGAGTCCGTCTTCGATTGAGCGCGTTACCGGCTGGAAGCCTGAAGGACTTGCGTCCGGCGGTGTTATTCACCTGATCAATTCCGGAGCTGCTGCCCTTGACGGATGCGGCGCTATGAAAGATGATGCCGGCAAAGCTGTAATGAAGGCTTTCTGGGACATTACGACTGCTGATGCAGATGCCTGCCTCAATGCTACAAGCTGGAGTCCTGCGGATAACGGCTATTTCCGCGGAGGCGGCTATTCCTCTTTCTTTGAAACACAGACTGAAATGCCGGTCACTATGGTTCGTATGAACAAAATCGAAGGACTCGGACCGGTTCTGCAGATCGCCGAAGGGTACACAGCGGCCCTTCCGGAGAACGTCAGTAAAATCCTGCAGGATCGTACCAATCCGACATGGCCGACCACTTGGTTTGCCCCGCGTACTACCGGAGAAGGTGCTTTCAAGGATGTTTACAGTGTCATGGCAAACTGGGGAGCCAACCATGGTTCTTTCAGTTATGGACATATCGGTGACAAGCTTATCACTTTAGCGAGCATGCTCCGTATTCCGGTATCGATGCACAATGTTGAAGAAGACCGCATTTTCCGTCCGCACGCATGGGCTGCTTTTGGAACAACCAATCCAGAAAATGCAGATTACCGTGCCTGTGAAACCTACGGTCCGATGTTCGGATAATACGCAACATCTTGCGTTACACCTGTAAGAATAATCCGTCGTTTTCCTGATGAAGACGGCGGATTATTTTTTGTCTGAAGGAAAAATCAAAGACGGCAGACTGCGCATCGCTCACTGCGCGGCCTGCCGCCGGGGTATCGGGAAAATATATAGGGTAAGCTTTACTGTCAGATACCGGAAGTATCGAGGAAGTCCTTCAGTAGATTCATGCAGACATCTTTCCTGTATTCTGCGGAAATTCGTCCGGTGATCGGAACAATTGCCTGCTCAAAGGCTTTCAGATAAGCCGGTTTGAGGATTTTGGCCTCCTCAATCGTTTTGCCGACCATCATGGAATCAATATCGTCAAGGCGAAGGACTACTTCGCTGACGGCACCGAAGGCTGTGGAGCATTTTACGATTTTACCGTCAGCTATATCGATCAGTCCTGCAAAACATACACGTGAAATCGCCTGGGCCTTCCTTGCACCCACTTTTTTGTAATAGTAGCTGCACAGCGAGGTTTTGGGGATCAGGAGCTCCGTTATTAATTCATCCGGTGCGAGCGCCAGTTGTTTTCTTCCCACATAGAATTCTTTGATGGGGAGGAGACGTTCACCTTTGCGGCTCTCAAGGTGCACTACGGAGTCCGTTACAAAAAAGATCAGTGCACTGTCCGCTTTTGCAGAACCGTTGCCGATATTTCCGCCCACCGTGCCGAAGTTCCGGATGGCCGGTGCTGCGATCTGCGACACAGCTTCCTTTAAAATGGCAGGGGTAAGCGGATGGTCCATCAGCTCCGTAAATGTGCAGGAAGCACCGATTCGGATGTATTGGGAATCTTCTGTGATCTGCTTGAGTTCAGGCACTTTGCCCAGGAACAGATAGTTGGCATCCGGGTCCGCATTTATCATCAGATCCGTGCCTCCGCCGTAAGGGACGGCGTCATGCATCGCGCGGAATTCAAGCGCTTCCCTGAGTGATTGGGGAAAGTATCCGTTTACCATAATCCATTGCCCTCCTCTGCCGCTGACATGATTGCATGTACGATTGCATTATATCCGGTGCACCGGCACAGGTTGCCGGAAATTCCGTCGCGTATTTCTTCTTCAGTTGGGTGTGGGTTCCTCGCCAAAACACACTCGGAAGCAAGGACCATGCCGGGTATGCAGTAACCGCACTGTACAGCGCTGACATCAGCGTATGCTTTGTCAAGCACGGCATAACGCTCCGTAGCGGCGTATCCTTCTATGGAAACCACGGTGCTTCCATTTATGCTGCCCATTGCGACCATGCAGGAGTTAGCGAGTTTGCCGTCGATAATGACCGAACACGCACCGCATTCACCTTCGTTGCAGCCGCATTTTACGCCCTGTAATTTGAATTGATCCCGCAGTACATCAAGCAGGCGGGCGCCGGAAGGACCGTCGTAGATTTCTGCTTTGCCGTTAAGCGTAAATGTAATTGTATTCATTGTTTTGCCTCCTCGCGTAATACCTTCATCGTATCTTCCGCCGAAAAAGGTATGTGGTTGAGATTAACTTCGAGTGCCTGTTCCATAGCTTCAAGATATGCTGCGGGAGCACCGACAAGCGGTATTTCCCCGGCGCCTTTTGCGCCGTACGGTCCAAGGGGATATTTTTCAACATGCATGATTACATGCATTTCGGGCACATCCATTGACGTCGGGATAATATAGTCGCTGAAACTGTTGTTGCGGATGCGTCCTTTACTGTCGGCATCTATCTGCTCAATCGATGCGTATCCGATTCCCTGCAGGAATCCGCCCTCCATCTGACCGACTACGATGTTCATGTCAATCGGTGTTCCGACATCAAACGAACCCCAGGCACCGAGGATATTGCTGAGTCCTGTAAACGTGTCGACTTCGACTTCGATCGCACTGACCGACCATGCATATGTGGGATAAGCGTCTCCCTGGAATTTATCCAGATAGAACGGTATGACGAAATCGGGTTCTTTAAAGTGTTCTTCCACAATCTGGTCTTCGCCGTCCACCCAGCCGGCCAGAAGGTCAATGGATGCCCTCCTGAGAAGTTCACCGACGGTCATCAGGGAGCGGGACGCTACCGTAGGTCCGGAATCCGGTACCCTGTCGGTGTCGGGATTATGGATGATGACCCGTTCCATAGGAATATTTAATTCCTGTGCGACGATTTTCGAAAAAGTGGTCTTCAGGCCCTGGCCGATATCTGTGTTTGAGGCGAGTATCTCGACGGTGCCGTCGGGATATTTATGCAGTTTGACAACTGCTTTTATGTGGTCGCGTTCCCCGGAACCGGTGAAACCCGCACCGTGAAAAACCATCGACATGCCGATTCCCCTGCGGTACCGTCCAGTCTGTGTCTGATACTTCTTTTTCTTTTCCCTGAAATTACATGCCCGGTCGACCTCTTCTATCATTTCCGGAATCGGTACAGGGAAGTGATATTTGCCGCTTGTTGATGTGGCATCGCCCTGCCTGACGATATGTGCCTGCTTAAAGGCAAGTGCATCAATTTTCAGATCCTTTGCGATGTGATCCATCATCATCTCAACGGCAAAGAAAGTCTGGGGTGCCCCGAATCCGCGGAATGCGCCGCTGGGAACGGTATTGGTCTTTACCGCACGGCCGTGTACCTTAAGATTATCAACTTTGTAGATACCGCTCGCACAGATGATGCCGCGCTGCAGGACGACTGCAGACAGTGTCGTATATGCGCCGCCGTCAAACGTTACGTCAATATCCATTGCTGTGACACGGCCATCTTTGACGGCTACCTTGTATGTGCTGAGGGAAGGGTGGCGCTTGCTGGTGAATTCCATATCTTCGCGGCGGTCGAATATGACCCTGACGGGTTTGCCGGCCTTGTAAGCCGCAACGGCAACCTGACACGCAAGTATCGAAGGATATGCTTCCTTGCCGCCAAAACCGCCTCCGGTGGCATCCTGTTTGATCTGGACGCGGCTTGCCTCGAAGCCCATTGCCCTGGCGACTGCCCCGAAAATATAGTAGGGGCACTGCATGGAACCGTGAACGGTAATCCTGCCGTCGTGCGATTCGGCAATCATTCCCTGGGGCTCGAGATACGCCTGTTCCTGGCGGCCGGTCCTGAACTGCTCCGTATATACTTTGTCTGCCTGTGCAAATGCACTTTCCACATCACCTTTTCCGTAATGGTAATCGAAAAATATTTCTGCCGCAGGATCGCGGACATCAAAGACAGGCGGCAGGTCCTCATATTCGACCCGGATTTCCGACAGAATGCGATTGACCCCGGTCTCGTCGGGGCCTACCACCATGAGAATCGGATCGCCGATGTACTCTACAGTCTTATCGGCATACACAGGAGTATCGTCCATGACAATATGGACGAGGTTTTCGCCGGGGACATCATTCTTATCAACAATCAGATACCCTTCCGGTAAAGGAGGGATCCTGACATTCAGAATGCGTGCCCTGGCCCTGGCAGAGTGGAGAAGCCTGCCGAACAGCATGCCGTCCGTAGGGTAATCGCTGACATATTTTGCCTCGCCGTTCATTTTGCGGGGATGATCTTTTTTAGTAACCGACTTGCTGATGCTCATATTGTACTCCCTCCATCTTGGTGTATCTGTCCTGGTACAGTATCATTTTCTTTCTTCCTGTTCTGCATATATTGAATAAGTTTGCTGTAATCTTCCATTGTATCGGCATCGATCCGGCATCCTGCATCCTCGACAGGAACGGATGCCATATCCTTATCATGAAGCCGCCAGATTGCCTGCAGTCCGCCTTCGCCTTCAAAGGCAAGGATATTTTCCGTGAACGCACGGGAAATCAGAGGGGGATGTTTGCGGTGCCCGTCGATTGTCGGGAAAACAACCAGGGCGTTTGTTTTCTGCATCACCGCACTGAGTGCGCAGAAGGTTTTTCTATCCACTGCGGGCATATCGCCCGGCAGCAGATAGAAAGCGTCACATTCAGGAAGAGACCGTATTCCGATTTTAACGGAAGCCAGCATATCCGTTTTGTCATAGTCTGTGTTGCAGGCCAGCTTCACCTGTGCGGCGGAGTAGCGGCTTTCTATAAGGGAAGCTACTTCATCCGCCCTGTAACCGAGTACTACGGTAACATCGGCGACACCGGCATCCAGCATGCTGTCGATACTGTGTTCAATCATCGTCTTGCCTTCGAGCGGCATCAGCGGCTTAAAGTCGCCCATACGGCTCGATAGACCTGCTGTCAGAATAAGTCCGCTTATTTTCAATTTGCACCTCTGCCTGTAATTATTTTGCAGGCTTTTTATAGTAAGTGTCCTGGAGGGGCAGCGAGTTTCTGAACTTGCCGTCCAGTCTGTAATAGGCGTGTGCACAGGCGGGTGCTGTCGGGATCAGGCACAGCTCGCCGACTCCCTTTGCACCGTTGGCATAGGGGATCTGTTCTCCGGGCGCCTTTACGAGCCGGACTTCAATATCGGGGACATCCGTCGCGCGCATCAGGCCCAAAGTGCCGAATCTGGCCAGCGGGTATCCGTCTTTTACCGGGAAATCCTCGGTGAGTGCAAAGCCAAGACCCATTGCGACTCCGCCTTCGATCTGGCCTTCGACTGCCTGGATATTCGCAGGCGTTCCGACATCATAGGCGGCAACGACTTTTTGCAGCCTGCCTTTTTCGTCAAGGATGACAACCTGTGCTGCGTAACTGTAACTTACGTGGCTGACAGGGAATTCCTTATTACTGCCCATCGGATCCGTAACGGCGGAAAATTCGCCGTAGAATTCCTGTCCCTCTATGTCTGCAAGTGTTTTGCCCGCTTTCAGCTCGACGTTTAATTTTTCCGCTGCGCGCCTTGTGGCTTCCCCTGTCATTACTGTCTGGCGGGAAGCTGTGGATGTGCCGCTGTTTGGCGTACGTACTGTGTCCGGTCTTTCGACAAACGTCAGGGCGGGGTCGAGTCCTGTCTCTTCACAGAGCATGTGCGTACACATCGTTGCTATGCCCTGGCCCATGCAGGATGCTGATGTACGGATATGGACAATGCCGTTTTCGATCGAAAGAAGGCATTTACCGATGTCTTTGAGGCCCACTCCGGTGCCGCTGTTCTTGAATGCGCAGGCGATGCCGGCATAAGGACTGCTTTCGTACACATCCCGCACCGATTCGAGACATTCCGCCATGGCGCAGTCGGTACCTGCAATCTGGCCGTTCGGCAGGATCTGCCCGGGCCGAATCGCGTTTTTGTAACGCATTTCCCAAGGTGAGATTCCAGCCATTCCGGCCAGCAGACTGATGTTGTTTTCTGTGGCAAAACAGCTCTGCGTCACGCCGAATCCCCGGAATGCCCCGGCGACAACGTTGTTGGTATAGACTGAGATGCCGAGGATGTCAATGTTCTGATAATTGTACGGCCCGGCCGCATGTGTGCAGGCGCGCTGCAGGACAGGACCGCCGAGGGACGCGTATGCGCCGGTGTCGGCGATAAGGATCGCTTTCATCGCAGTGAGAATGCCGTTTTCATCACAGGCAGTGGTAAATTCCATTTCCATTGCGTGGCGCTTGGTATGGTAATTCAGGCTCTCCTGCCGGGAGAACTTGACCTTGACCGGCTTTTTGGTGTACCAGGCCATAAGGGCTGCATGATGCTGGACACTCATGTCTTCTTTGCCGCCGAAACCGCCGCCGACGAGTTTGGACTGGCAGTGTACCTTTTCGACAGGAATGCCGAGCATATGGGAAATCTCGTGCTGTTCATCATAAACAGACTGTGATCCGGTGTACAGTAATAAACCGTCATCCCCGTCGGGCATGGCAATCGCACATTCGGGTTCCATGAAAGCATGGTCCGTAAACGGAGTCTTGTATTTGCGGGTTACTACATATTTGGAATTTTTGATGGCAAGATCGGCATTACCCCTTTTTAATACTTCTTTGCGCATAATGTTGCCGGAGGAATGTACGAGAGGGGCATCCGCCTTAAGTGCATCAAGTGGGTTGGTCACAGGCTTCAGTTCGGTATAGTCAACCTCAACGAGGTTTACGATATCATCGAGTGTTTCTTTCCTGGCGGAAGCAACAAGGGCGAGCGCATCGCCTATGTAGCGTGTCGTTCCGCCAACGGGAATCATAACGTCCCAATCCATAACAAGATGTCCGATCTTATTGTTGGGAACATCTTCGGAGGTCAGGATCCGGATACAGTCAGGATGGGCGAGTGCTTTATCAAGGTTGATGGAATTTACGACCGCACGCGGGTACTTGCTTCTGACGGCCTTGGCAAAAATCATGCCTTCGACCACAACATCATCTGTAAAGTCCCCGGTTCCGAGAATTTTCTCCTGTGCATCGACACGCTTAAAGCGCGTGTTCATTTTTGCCTCGGTCTCGCGGGCGGGAACAGGCAGGTTTTCGCGGAAGAGCCTGGCTGCATCGAGTATGGCTTCTTCTATTTTTTTATAACCGGTACAGCGGCATATATTGCCTTTGATCGATTGTTTGACTTCATCAAGGGTAGGATTCAAGTTGGCGTCGAGAAGACTCTTTGCGGAGATGACCATGCCAGGGATGCAGTATCCGCACTGTACGGCGCCGGCCTCGGCAAAGCAGTGGACATAGACTTCCTTTTCACGGTCAGTCAGTCCCTCCACGGTAATTATAGACTTGCCTGCAAGAGAACTTATTTTGGGTATACATGCCTTTACCTTCAGTCCGTCGATCAGTACGGTGCAGGTTCCGCACGCACCTTCGCTGCATCCGTCCTTGACTGATGTTATTCGAAGGTCATCGCGTAAAAACGCGAGTAACTTTTTGTCTGTCTGAGCTGTTGCTTCTTTTCCATTAACCTGTAGGACAAACATACATATGCCTCCCTTATTATAATGAATCGATAATTTCATTATAGGAACCGGGCCATCGATATGCAAATTCTTTCCCAAAAGAACTAGAAAAACAGACACGGATATGCGGAAAAGAGCAGGTAATGTTTGGCTTAGAGGATATTCGTATCACGGAAGATCCTGGTGAATTCATTTTGCGAATACCTGAATACATTATCCTCGAATTCCTGGAATGCTTTTAACAGCAGGAAGCCCTTTTCGTTGAGTTCCGTTCTGCCGCCATGACTGCCGCCCTGGCGCCTTTCAATGATCGGATAACCGAGTTCCGCCTCGAGTGTATTGAGCATATCCCATGCCTTGGCATACGAAAGTGCCATCTGGCCGCATGCTGTGCGGACGGAATGAGTGTCTGCGATCAATAGAAGGAGAAGCTTAACTCGCCCGTTGAAAAATAGTGTTTCCTTCTCGATGCTTATGCGCATAAACGGATGAAGGATTGCCCGGTTGTGTGAATCAAGGTATGCATTGAGGCGTTCCGGATTCCAGACGCTGCTGATAACGCCCTCATCTTCGACCTCGACCCATTTTCTTCTGTGTTCCATCGACGCTACCGCGCCGCGCAAGCCATTTTCCCCGCTGTAGGCAAGGATTGCAGGGATTACGGAAGAAGATATAAGGACCGGATGCCCGCCTGCCTGCCTGTATGAGGGCGTGACAATCTCAGAATCCGTATTAATCAATAGTTTCAGGGTATCCGGTGTGAACATCGGGACATTCACAGGGGCGAAAGCTACCCGCCCGCACTTGTCCTGGAGATAGGAAAGGCCGATTTTGACTGACTCGAACAGCGAAGGCGCTTCATTGTTGGCATTCTGCAGGAATATTACGCCGTAATCCGACAGCTGGGATTTGACCTCATCCTCAGCAGCTCCGGTTACGATGACGATCGGGAAAATGCCCGCCTGCTGGAACGTCAGCACGATGCGTTTGACGATCGGTATGTGGCCGATCTGCAGCATCGGGTAGGCATCTTTTTTGCTGGCAGCTGCGATTATCCCGCCAACCTTGCTGATTTTCATACGCGGTTAAATCCTTTCCGCTTATTTCACACGGTATCCGGCAACATATTTTTCTTTGACGTTTCTATCATCAGAGAGAAAAATCAGGCGCTCAAGCCGCTCGAGAGGCGTAAGCTCCGAGGGAGAAGGGAGGTTTGTATCATCGAGTACAACCGCATCAAAATCATATCCTTTTTCAAATGTACCGACATTTCCGAAAAATCTGCCGCCGCCTTTTGTCGCAAGATAAAATACTTCAGGGATAGTAAGCGGTTTGTATGCATCATCCATAAGTTTCCAGCGAAGGTTCGATACCGCAACTGCGTCTGCCATCACGCGGAACATCGACAGGGAGTATCCTCCGGCTACATCCGTACCAAGGCCGACGGCAAGATCCATGTCGAGAAACTGGCGGACGGGGGCAGCTCCGGATGCAAGGTTGGTGTTGGACTGCGGGCAGTGGGCGATAAAAGTACCGCGCTCCCTGATTAATTCCAATTCGTCCGGGCTCAGGTGGACACAGTGCGCCATAATGCTTGCCTGCTCATTTCCCAGCAGGGAAAACCGGTCGTACGATTCGGCATAATTATTTGTGTCAGGGCATAGTTCCCGTACCCAGGCAATTTCCGCATCATTTTCCGACAGATGTGACTGCACCGGGAGGCTTTCCAGCACGGATAACTCGCCGAGCTCGCGCATCAGTGAATCGGAACAGGCGGGAGTATAACGAGGGGTCAGTATGGGGGCAATGTTCCTGTATTTTCCCGCAGTATTTTCGAGCCAGCGCTTCGTTTCCGCCATGGACTTTTCTGCGCTTTCTTCACAGAGAAAAGAAGGGCAGTTGCGGTCCATGTTCACTTTTCCGACCATGGCCCGGATACCTGTACGCTCAAGTATATCCATTAAAAGTATCGTTGCATCTACGTGTATGGTTGCGAAAACACAGGCCCGTGTTGTGGCACCGGCCAGAAGATCGTCCGCAAATATCTGATAAGCTTTTTGGGCATACGCAGGATCGGCGTATTTCGCTTCTTCCGGGAAAGCATATGTCTGCAGCCAGTCAAGAAGTTCCCGGTCCATTCCAAGACCACGGAAAGCATACTGCGGTGCATGGACGTGCAGATCAACCAGCCCGGGAATGACTAAACAGTCTCCTTTATCTTCCACGGGAATTTCCGAATAGGCGGAAGGAAGGGTCTGGAAAACACCCTCGACTTTGCCGTCGATGCATAGCAGGTAATGATTTTCGGCAGAAATGATAGTGTCCTTATCCCTGCAATACAGAATGTTTCCTTTTAACGCGAAAACGTTTGGTTTTATGCTCATAGCAACACCCTTCTTTTTACTGGTTAGTCTGATGGATTTTGGTTCCTGTATTTCCTTTGATACCGTCCCTGGCTTTTTCAAGAAGGGTAATCAAAGCAATGCGCCCGTCTTTCGAAGATGCAAACCGGACGGCCGCCTGAACCTTGGGCAGCATGGAACCGGGGGCAAACTGACCTTCTTCCATATACTGCTTTGCCTGCGCTGTCGAAATATCACTCAGCCACTCCTGATCCGGTTTTCCAAAATGAATCGCGACCTTTTCCACTGCAGTCAGGATGATCAGATAATCCGCATCCAGCTGCTCGGCAAGAAGACAGCTTGCAAAATCCTTGTCGATAACGGCACTGGCACCTTTAAGATGGTTGCCCTGGAGCGTAACCGGGATTCCGCCGCCGCCGCATGCAATTACCAGTTGCCCGGAATCAAAAAGCGAACGTATCGCGCCGATTTCGATGATTTCGACAGGCATCGGGGAGGCGACGACACGGCGGTAGCCTCTTCCGGCGTCTTCTTTCATGACATACCCATATTTACTTTCAGCCTCAGCTGCGTGCTCGGCATTCATGAAGTGGCCGATCGGTTTGGATGGATTCCGGAACGCGGGATCATCTTCATCCACGCGTATCTGCGTAATTACGGTAGTAACAGGGATATTATGCATCTCCCTGTTGTACAGTTCCTCGCGAAGCGCGTTCTGCAAATCGTATCCGATATATGCCTGGCTCATGGCAACACAAACAGACAGGGGGGTATTGGGCTGGCTTGGCTCTTCCCTTGAAAGGGCGGCCATCGCGTTGCTTATCATACCGACCTGCGGTCCGTTTCCGTGTGTGACGACTACGTCACAGCCTTCTTCAATCAAATCAACTATTGCTTTGGCTGTGCTCTGTACGGCGGACATCTGCTCAGGAAGTGTATTGCCAAGGGCATTGCCGCCTAAAGCGATGACAATCCGTTTCTTCTTGTCCATATGAATTTCCTCCATCACCGGTTACTTGAAGGCGACGATAGCTTCTACTTCACAGAGGACTTTTTTGGGAAGCTCCTTGACGGCAACACAGGAGCGGGCAGGGTTTCCAATGAAATATTTGCCGTAAACCAGGTTGAAAGCGGCAAAATCTTTCATGTCCGCCAGATAGCATGTTGTTTTGATTACATGTAAAAACGATGTGTTCTGGTCTTTCAGAATCGCTTCCATATTCTTCATTACCTGTTCAGCCTGTTCCTCGATGGTAGATCCGACAATTTCCCCTGTGGCGGGATCGAGCGGTATCTGACCGGACGTATAAAGGATATTGTCAAAAACGACTGCCTGGGAATAAGGGCCTATGGCAGCAGGGGCTTTGGGCGTACTTACATATTTCAGCATATTTTTATCCTCCCGGGTGACTGCGTTGCGTTGGCTTCTATTTATATATTAAGTGATTACATGACTCTGGGCGTGTTGGTTTTTTCCAGTTTGTCCATAAGGGAGGCAGGGTCCTGGAATTTGCTCAGGACAATCATGGAGGCGATTACGTAAGGCTTGAAGCTTGCCTGTTTGTAAAGCGGAATACGATAACGGTCAAATACCGACGCATCGACCTCTCCGTCCTTGCAGCTCACACCGGAAATATCGGCCGGCAGGCAATGCAGGTACAGGGCTTTTCCGTCTTTGGTCGTCTTCATCAGTTCCTCTGTGCAGGCCCAGTCCTTGTGCCCGGCATTTTGGGCAAGAAGCTCTTTTTCAAGGGCCTTAATACCATCAAAATCGTTATTGCCATAGAGGTCTGTGCGCTTTTCCATTGCGGCAAAAGGAGCCCAGCTTTTCGGATACACAATATCGGCGCCTGCAAATGCATCCGCCATACTATTCGTTCTCCTGAAAGAACCGCCTGATTTCCGGGCGTTCCCGTCAGCGACTTCTTCGACTTCCGGCATGACTTCATAGCCTTCCGGATGTGCCAGTACAACTTCCATGCCCATTCGGGTCATCAGGCCGATTACGCCCTGGGGAACAGATAATGGTTTGCCGTAGGAAGGGGAGTAGGCCCATGTCATTGCAAGCTTTTTGCCTTTCAGGTTTTCGACACCGCCGAATTCATGGATGATATGAAGCATGTCTGCCATACACTGCGTCGGATGGTCGATATCGCACTGCAGGTTTACAAGGGTCGGTCTCTGTTCGAGGACACCGTCGCGGTTTCCGTCCTGGACAGCCTGGGATACTTCTTCCATGTAGGCATGGCCCTTGCCGATATACATATCGTCACGGATGCCGATGACGTCTGCCATGAAGGACACCATATTGGCCGTCTCACGTACGGTCTCACCATGGGCAATCTGCGATTTGCCCTCGTCAAGATCCTGGACCTCAAGGCCGAGCATGTTGCAGGCGGAAGCAAAGGAGAAACGGGTGCGTGTGGAATTGTCACGGAAAATGGATACACCAAGTCCGCTTTCGAACACTTTTGTGGAAATGTTGTTTTCGCGCAGGTAACGCAGCGCATCTGCGAGGACCCAAACCGCCTCGAGCTCATCATCTGTCTTATCCCATGTCAGGAAGAAATCGTTGTTATACATTTCCTTGAAATTGAGCGCGTTCAGCTTGTTGATATAGTCTTGTAAAGTTTTCATAATTCACACTCCGTTTTGTATTTTGCTGTTTTCACGTCTTGCCTGTGCCGCCGGTTCTTATGCATGTAAGGCTGTTCATTATAAGGATTATCTGCAGTATTCGGAAGGGAGCGCCGCATACACTGCAGCACATTTGACCAGATCCGCTTTCCAGGTTCTTTCATTGGGTGCATGTGCCTGTGCTTCTTTGCCCGGACCGAATCCGATGCAGGGAATCCCGTAACGTCCCATGATCGATACGCCATTGGTGGAGAAGGTCCATTTGTCGACGAGAGGAGTGCCGAACATGCCCGTGTAGGCTTCAACCATCGCTTTTGTTGCCGCATGGTCCTCCGGTATTACCCATGTCGGGAAATAGCACTCGGTCGGGTAGACGAGGTCTTTGTAACTTGGCCTGTCGTAGGAATACATGCTTACTTTGGCATCGTATTTTTTAACTGCAGGCAGGGCGGCTATCTGGTCGAGTGCGAGCTGGAAGGTCTCCCCGTCGGTCAGGCGGCGGTCAATTGAGATCGCGCAGCTGTCGGCTACGGCGCAGCGTGAGGGGGAGGTGAAGAAAATCTCCGATACTGTCAGGGTTCCCTTGCCAAGGAATGGGTCAACATGCAATTCGTTGTTGAGGTCACGGACTTCCTGCAGAATATCAGCCATTTCGAAAATGGCGTTTTTGCCGCGTTCCGGTGCGGACCCGTGGCAGGAAATGCCCTGTACATCTACGCGGATCTCCATGCGTCCGCGCTGTCCGCGGTAGATGTTTCCGTCTGTCGGTTCCGTAATGACAACGAATTCCGGCCTGATCTTATCTTCGTTGATGATGTACTGCCAGCAGAGTCCGTCACAGTCTTCTTCCTGTACCGTTCCGACAACCAGGACCGTGTATTTATCATTCAAAAGCCCCAGGTCCTTCATGATTTTTGCGCCGTAAACAGAAGAGACGATGCCGCCGAGCTGGTCGGATGTACCGCGTCCGCCGATTTCGGTGTCGCTTTCAAAACCCTCGTAAGGGTCAAATTTCCAGTTGTCGATGCTGCCTATTCCGACAGTATCAACGTGGGCATCGTAACAGATCAGTGTTTTGCCTGTACCCATATAGCCTAAAATATTGCCCATCGGATCAATCTCGACCTTATCAAAGCCAACAGCTTTCATTTCTTGTGCAATCCGGTTGATGTGGCCTTCTTCGCCGGCGCTTTCACCGGGGATCCGGACTAATTCGCGCAGGAACCGGGTCATGTCCTTCTCGTAATTCTGTGAAGCCTCTTTGATTTTGTCGTAATTCATTTTTTCTCCTCCATTTATTCTTTTTGCATGAATCATTCCTGAAATATCTGTTTACCTGTTTTTGCCTTCCCACACTATGGATTTGAAACGGTCAGGGTCTGTATCTCCCTCTGTGGAAAAAAGCAGTACTTTCGAATCCGGACCAAGACCAATGGCAGACCGTAATTCTTTATATTCATCCATTGCCATTATGCCGGCGAGAAGTCCAAGTCCGACTGCACCGGATTCTCCCGAGATAACCTGGGGATCGCCTTTCAGGGGAGCGGCCGACATTCTCATGCCTTTCAATGCAACCCAGTCAGGACATGAAACAAAAATCCGCACATGATTCTTCAGGATATCCCAGGCAATCGTATTTGGTTCGCCGCAGGCAAGCCCGGCCATAATGGTCTCCAGATCCCCGCCGACAATCCTGCAGTTCCCGTCCCCTGCAAGCGCGCCTTTATATAAGCAGGCTGCGGTGTTCGCTTCGATTACAACAATTACGGGAGGGTTCTCCGGGTATCGGTTCGCAAAATAACCAGAAACAGCACCGGCCAGTGAACCTACTCCGGCCTGGATAAATACATGCGTCGGGCGTCCGCAGCCGTATTCATCCAACTGTTCGTCCGCTTCCATTACCATGGTGCCGTAACCCTGCATGATCCATGAAGGGATCTCTTCATAACCTTCCCAGGCAGTATCCTGGATAACGACACCGTTCGGTGTTCTTTCGGCAGCCGCAACAGCCATTCTTACGCACGCGTCATAGTTGACATCCTCAATCGTTGCTGAAGCATGCTTTTTCTGCACGTTCCGCAGCCTGGCCGGAGAGGTTCCTTTGGGCATGAATACCACCGACTGCTGTTTCAGCTGGTTGGCCGCCCATGCCACACCGCGGCCATGGTTGCCGTCCGTCGCAGTAAAAAAAGTAGCCTGGCCGAATTCGCTGCGAAGTTCATCCGAGGTGAGCGTCTGATAGGGAAGCTCTGAGATGTCCCTGCCTGTCTTTTGGGCAATGTAACGGCCGATCGCATAGGAGCCGCCGAGCACCTTGAATGCATTCAGTCCGAAACGATAGGATTCGTCCTTGATGTAGAGCTCGCCGATTCCAAGGAAGGAGGCCATTTTATCCAGCCTTGCTAAAGGAGTCCGGCTGTATTGCGGGAAACTCCTGTGAAAGGCCGCGGCTTTTTTCACCTCGTCCAGTCCCATGACCGCAAGATGCGGATCATTCGATTTTGTCATATTATTCTCTGCCCATAAAATGGGATCCTTCATTGATTTCTCTCCTGTCTGACATGCAGGCCTGTCCCCGGTGACACGGCCGTGCGGTAAAAATCCGTCTGGTATTACTTATTTACATCTATATAGCTGTACAGGGTGAATTTGGAAATTCCGAAATATTTGGATACTTTATCCCCGGATTTTGTGATAAGAAAAGCGCCCTTGTCGTTTAAAAACTGTATGGCCGCAACTTTTTCGTCCTTGTTCATAAGCGCGACAGGTTTGCCTGCCAGTGAAACAGACTGTTCCAAAAGGATATCCAGCAGGTCATTGACGTTGTGAACTATTTTTTCAGGCTGGACATTGCTCGACTGGGGCTCTGTATCTATCAGGGATTTTAGGGCCCGGTCGACGGCGAGCAAACCGGTTATGTCATAATTGATCGACAAAATATAGCGTATGCTGCTGTCTTCGTCGCGAATGAACATCGTACTGGATTTCAGGATTTTCCCGTCGTCTGTACGTGTCAGATACCCGATATGGTCTTCCTGGGAATCAGGATTCCTGTGGATCGTCTCCAAAACAATTTTGGATGGGCCGTCGCCCACTTTCCGTCCGGTCACATGGCCGTTCTGAATATAAATAATCGAGTGCTCGATAATTTCTTTGGAAAGGTCATGGATGACGATTTCACAATCCTGGCCAAACTGGCTGGCTAATCCATCAGCTATCTGTGTTAAAACATCCAATGAATGTTTCATGAAGGGCCCCCTAATCAGTAATAATCGTTTTCTGGAGTCATGTAAATCGATTGGCAAATTCATCATAGCACAGGCAAAAAACGAAAAGCAAGGAAAAATCAAAAAAACTTTTAGGTAACCTAAATATTTTTGCCCCCTTTCAATTGCATTCATCTTTTTCAAATGCTAGTATGATGACATAGAGTGTACATATATAACTGCCGGAAATCATAAGGAGGAAATTCTATGCTGATTATCGGGAACGGACGAATGATAACAAGGGACGCTTTATCACCTTTTATCGAAGACGGGGCGGTTGCCCTGGATGGTTCTGTGATCAGGTGCACGGGTACTACCGGTCAGATTAAGGACCTTTTCCCCGGAGCGGAATTCATCGATGCCCGAGGCGGCGTGATTATGCCGGCGTTTATCAATACGCATGAACATATTTACAGCGCCATGGCCAGGGGCATCAGTATTAACGGATACAACCCCAATGGATTCCTGGATATCCTCGAAGGGATGTGGTGGAATATTGACCGGCACCTGACTCTGGAACAGACAAGGCAGAGCGCCCGGGCAACGTATCTCGAAAGTATCAAAAACGGCGTGACAACGGTATTCGACCATCACGCGAGTTACGGCTCAATAACCGGAAGCCTTGCTGTCATTGAAGATGCAGCCAGGGAAATGGGTGTAAGGACCTGCCTTTGCTATGAAGTATCCGACCGTGACGGCAAAGCCAAGGCGAAGGAAGCAGTTCTCGAGAATGCATCTTTTATAAAGCATGCCCTGAAAGATGAGAGCGATATGATAGCCGGCATGATGGGGATGCATGCATCCTTTACCATTTCCGATGAGACTATGGAGCTCTGTGCTGCCTATAAGCCGAAGGAAGCCGGATACCATATCCATGTTGCTGAAGGGATTGAGGATCTGCACCAGTGCCTGAAACAGTACGGCAAAAGAATCATCGACCGGCTTATGGACTGTAATATCCTGGGTCCGAAGACCCTGGCCGCACATTGTATCTATATCAACAGCCATGAGATGGATCTCCTGAAAGAGACGGATACGATGGTAGTGCATAATCCGGAATCCAACATGGGTAATGCCTGCGGCTGCCCGCCGACAATGGAGATCTTTCATCGCGGCGTGCTGACCGGACTGGGAACCGACGGATATACGCATGATATGATCGAATCATATAAAGTGGCGAATATCCTGCACAAGCATCACCTTTGCGATGCCACGGCGGCATGGTCTGAAGTGCCTCAGATGCTTTTTGAAGGCAATGCCCGAATAGCGGGCCGTTATTTTGAGAAGCCGCTCGGTGTCCTGAAGGCAGGTGCGGCCGCCGATGTCATTGTGATGGATTACAATCCCCTCACTCCGATGGATGCTTCCAACTGTAACGGGCACATCCTGTTCGGTATGACCGGCAGATCTGTGGTTACCACTGTCTGCAGCGGTAAAGTATTAATGAAAGACCGGGTCCTGACTTGTATTGACGAGGAAAAGGTCTGCGCGGATGTACGGGAAGAAGCTTCCAGACTATGGAAAAGCATCAACAGCTGAATGTTTACGGAGGAAATGCACATGAGTGATAAAATGACGACAATTCCATTTCCCAAATTAATGGAATGGATACTGGAAGAAAAACACACGAAAGGTACCGTCTTTGGGATTCAGCGGCCGTATCAGGCAGATGCAAATCATTACCGGGAATTTTTCGGCGGCAAACTGGAGATGCCGTTCGGTCCTGCGGCGGGCCCTCACACACAGCTGGCCCAGAATCTGGTCGCTGCCTATTATGCCGGGAGCCGGTTTTTTGAACTGAAAACAGTACAGATTATCGACGGGGACGATCTTCCCGTGTCCAAGCCATGTATCGGGGGAGACGATGAACTCTATAATGTAGAGTGGTCCACAGAGTTATATATTCCGCAGGCGATGGATGAATATGTGAAAGCCTGGATTGCCATTCATGTTATCGCCAAAGAATTCAATCTCGGTGCGATGGACGGATTCCAGTTCAATATGAGTGTCGGTTATGATCTGGACGGAATCCGGTCAGCGAAGATAGATACGTTTATTGAAGGATTGAAGGATGCCGGCCAGACACGGATCTATAAGGAAAGCATGGCCTGGCTTAAAGGGCATGCCGGGCTGTTCAGGAATTTTAAAGAGGCGGACCTTGCGGCTATTTCTCCGAAAGTCTCCAACTCCGTGACACTTTCCACCCTTCATGGCTGCCCTCCCCTGGAGATTGAAAGGATTGCAAGGTACCTTCTTGACGAAAAGAAGGTAAATACATTTGTTAAATGCAATCCCACTTTACTGGGGTATGAATATGCCAGAAATACACTCGATGACTTAGGCTACAGGTATCTCTCTTTCGATGACATGCATTTTAAAAACGATCTTCAGTACAGTGATGCCGTTCCCATGCTGAAAAGACTCAAAGAAGCTGCCGCAAAGCAGAATCTGGAATTCGGCGTTAAAATAACCAACACTTTCCCCGTTGATATAAGGGAGGATGAGCTGCCCGGAAAAGAAATGTACATGTCCGGCAAAGCCCTGTATCCGTTATCCATGGCAGTGGCGGCGAAATTGTCGGCGGATTTTGACGGGGATCTCCGGATATCTTATTCGGGAGGCGCCGATTACTTCAACATCGAAAAAATAGTGGCTGCCGGAATCTGGCCGGTTACTATGGCAACTACGATACTGAAACCGGGCGGATATCAAAGGCTCGGGCAGCTCGCAGGGGTATTCGGAAAACAGCCGGCTAAGGCATTCAGTGGCGTGGATACGGCAGCAGCAGAAGCAATTGTTGCGGGAATCAAGTCGGACAGGCACTATGTGAAGGCGTTGAAGCCGCTGGGTTCCAGAAAGATGGACAGGAATGTCCCGCTTATTGACTGCTTTATTGCACCCTGCCAGGTTGGCTGCCCTATCGGCCAGGATATACCGGCATACCTGAAGCTTGTTGAAGAAGGCAAAATGAAAGAAGCGCTCCAGGTTATTCTCGAAAAAAATCCGCTGCCTTTCATTACGGGAACAATTTGTCCCCACAACTGCATGAGTAAATGCACACGTAATTTCTATGAATCACCGGTAAGTATCCGCAGTGCCAAATTAAGTGCCGCCAAAGGCGGTTATGCTTCATTACTGCCGGAACTTAAAAAGCCGTCGGTAACATCTGACAGGAAAGCTGCCGTAGTCGGCGGCGGTCCGGGAGGAATGGCTGCAGCCTTTTTTCTGGCAAAAGGCGGAATGGCAGTAACTATTTTCGAGAAACAGGAAAAACTCGGCGGAGTCGTGCGATATGCCATCCCTGGTTTCCGTATTCCTGAAGAAGCCATTGATAACGATATAAGCCTGATTATGGCAATGGGAGTCAAGGTTGTGACGGGTCACGAGGTCACATCGATCGATGAACTGAAGAAGGACTTTGATTATGTCGTGCTGGCACTCGGCGCTTCGCTGCCCGGTGTTCTCCGTCTGGAAAAGGGGCAGGCAATGAACGCCCTTGACTTCCTGGCAGCATTTAACAAACAGAAGGGGAATGTCGATGCTGGTAAGAACATAGCTGTCATTGGCGGCGGAAATACCGCGATGGACACGGCCAGGGCTGCTAAAAAGACGAAAGGCGTTGAAAAGGTTACCATCGTATACCGCAGGACAAACCGGTATATGCCTGCAGCCGAAGAAGAACTTCTCATGGCGCTTGCAGACGGCGTGGAATTCAGGGAGCTCCTTGTACCTTTGATTTTCCAAAACGGAATTCTGGCCTGCAGGAATATGAAGCTTGGGGAAATGGATGCCAGCGGACGCCGCGGCGTTGTGGAAACGGATGAAATATCCTATATTGATGCTGATACGGTGATTTCGGCAGTCGGCGAACAGGTGCCGGAACCATTTTACCGCGCCAACGGGCTGAAACTCAGTAATCGCGGACGGCTTGCAATCAACTATGAAACACTGGAAACTTCAATAAAAGGAATTTATGCGGTTGGCGACGGGTTGTATGGTCCGGCATCCGTTGTTGAAGCCATTCGTGATTCGAGGAAAGTCGCTGAAGATATACTGGGGAAACCGGTTGCTTATGATAATGCCGATATGGCAGATCCGGCCGCAGTCTACAAAAGAAAAGGCGTGCTGGCAGAGGAAGAGGATACGTCTTCCGAAAACAGCCGCTGCCTGAGCTGCAGCAGTATTTGCGAAAACTGTGTTGAAGTATGCCCCAACCGGGCCAATATATCCATTAAAGTGCCCGGCATGGACAGGAATCAAATCATCCATGTTGATTCCATGTGCAACGAGTGCGGCAACTGCAGGACTTTCTGTCCGTATGACAGCGCACCGTATCTGGAGAAATTTACCTTGTTTGCGGATGATGAAGCAATGGAAAGCAGTAAAAACAAGGGATTTACCGTGTATGACAGGACAAACGGAAATTGCCGGATCCGCATGGAAGACAGGATATTTGATTATATTCCAAAGGAAGAATCCGACGATGTGCCGGATAATATAAAGAATCTTATCGCAGCTGTTATTGCACAATACGAATACCTTCTTTGATACGGGTTTTAGCCGGGGGATATGGGATTCGTTTGCAAGTGGATCGTAAGGAGGTCACCTACTATGAAACTGTTACTTAGAGGCGGCACAATTGTCTCCGGTGAAGAATGCCGGAAAGAGGACATTCTCATTGAAGGCGATAAGATATTGGAGACGGGAGCCGGATTATCCGCCGAAGATGCAGTGGAAGTGGACGTAACAGGCAAATTATTGTTTCCGGGGTTTATCGATGCACACACACACTTTGACCTGGAAGTCGCGGGAACGGTAACGGCAGATGATTTTGAATCCGGAACAAGGGCGGCCCTTGCCGGCGGGACGACGACAATCATTGATTTCGCCACCCAGTACCATGGGGAAAGCCTGAAGGAAGCCTATGCCAACTGGAACCGGAAGGCGCAGGGGAAATCCTCGTGTGATTACGGGTTTCATATGTCTATTTCCGATTGGAATGCAGCGGTCAGCGACGAATTGAGTGAAATGATAAAATTGGGAATCACTTCATTTAAACTTTACATGACATATGATGCAATGAAAGTAAGTGATAAGGAAATATACCAGATTCTCAGGGAACTGAAAAATGCCGGAGGAATTGCAGGGGTTCACTGTGAAAACAGCGGTATCATTGAGGCCCTTATTGAGGAGCAGAAATCACTTGGCCGAATGGGTGTCTCCAGCCATCCGGTTACCCGGCCGGCCGCTGCGGAAGCCGAGGCTGTCAACCGGCTGCTTCGTATTGCGCAGATCGCCGATGCACCGGTCATCATAGTCCATCTGACTTCGCGGGAAGGCTTTCGAGCCATCGAACAGGCAAGGGAGAGGGGACAGAAGGTGTATGTGGAAACATGCCCCCAGTATCTCCTTCTGGATGACAGCGTATATGAGCTGCCCGGTTTTGAGGGATCAAAATATGTTATTGCTCCGCCTCTCCGTAAAAAGGATGACCAGGATTGCCTGTGGAGTGCGCTTGGCGATAACCGGATACAGACAGTATCCACGGACCACTGCAGTTTCACAACCGGACAGAAGGAACTGGGAATAGACGATTTCACAAAGATTCCCGGCGGGATGCCGGGGGTTGAAACGCGGGCGGTCCTTCTATATTCCATCGGTGTAAGGACGAAACGGATTACATTGCAGCAGATGTGCCGTCTGCTTTCCGAGAACCCTGCGAAACTGTACGGATTATATCCCGGCAAAGGCTGCCTGTCGGCAGGCAGTGATGCGGATATCACAGTATATGATCCGGAGGGTTCCGGCACAATCCGTGCAGCCTGCCAGATATCGAATGCGGACTATGCGCCGTTTGAGGGAGTACCTGTTTCCGGGAGAATAGACAGCGTCTATCTGAGAGGCAGGATGGTAGTCGACAGCGATAAAAACATCACCGTGAATACGGGGCACTATATTCCAAGGGCGGGATTTGGCCTGTAGAATTCTTTGGGGATACCGGGACTGGACCGGATAATTAACAGGCTGAACCGATTTGTTCAGCCTGATCCTTGACTTAGAGCAAACTCTAGGTTTTATAATGTTATAAAAATGAATTCGTTTCAATAACAATACAACAGGAGGATTTTCGTCATGGAACATAGAAGGATAGATAACATCGGTATTGATACTTCGCTTCTGGGGTTTGGCTGCATGCGTTTTCCGACACTTGAGAACGGCAAAATCAATGAGCCTGAGTCGGAGAAAATGCTCGATGCAGCTTATAAGGGCGGCGTGAATTATTTTGACACGGCATATGTATACCACGACGGCGACAGTGAACCTTTTGCCGGAAGGATACTCAACAAATATGAACGCAGCAGTTATTTTCTTGCGACAAAGCTTCCCTGCTGGGAAGTGAAAACAATCGAGGATGCCCACCGGCTTTTTGAGAGCCAGTTGACCCGTCTTGATAAGGATTACCTGGATTTCTATCTGCTTCATTCGCTCGGCAGGGAATCCTGGAAAAGAATGGTGGATCTTGGCGTCATAGAATACTGTGAGCAGCTCAAGGCACAGGGACGTATCCGGAACTTCGGATTCTCCTTCCACGATGACTATCCGGTATTTGAAGAGATCATCAAATACCGCAAATGGGATTTCTGCCAGATCCAGCTGAACTATATGGATGTTGAGGAGCAGGCGGGCATGAAGGGATATCTTCTTGCCGAAAAGCTCGGGATTCCGATGATTGTCATGGAACCTGTCAAGGGAAGTTCGCTTGCAGCTTTCCCGGAGGACATTACTTCGATTTTCCATAAGGTCAACCCGGAAGTGTCAACCGCATCCTGGGCGCTTCGCTGGGTAGGGGGCCTTTCGAATGTCAAAGTTATCCTGAGCGGCATGTCGGCTATGGAGCAGGTGGAGGATAATATCAGGACATTCTCCCCTTTTGTGCCGCTGAGCAAGGAAGAAACCGCAGCGGTTGAAGAGGTAAGGCAGACGCTTGTGACCCGTGTTAATAACGGCTGCACCGGCTGCCGGTACTGCATGCCATGCCCTTTCGGCATTGATATCCCTTATAATTTCAAGACCTGGAATACGTATGGGATATACAGGAACAAAGGGCAGGTACGCTGGGACTGGGGCGCGTCAATGGAAGACAAATACAGGGCTAAGAACTGCACCGAATGCGGTTTGTGCGAGGCAGCCTGCCCGCAGAAGCTCCAAATCCGCGACGACCTTAAGAAACTTCAGATCGAACTCGATGAAATCTGCAAATAGTAAAAGAGGTTGACTATGGGATATTCAATTGGTAAAGCAGCTGATAAGACAGGCCTTTCTGCTTTTACACTGCGATATTATGAAAAAGAAGGACTGCTGCCCTTTGTTGAACGCACTCCATCGGGGACGCGGTGCTTCAAGGACAGTGATTTTGAATGGCTCGCGATGATTCAGTGCCTGAAGAACACCGGGATGTCAATAAAAGACATCAGGGAATTTGTCGGCTGGTGCATGGAGGGTGATGAGACTCTCGAGAAGCGTCTTGCGATGTTTTGCGCACAGCGCAAAGAAGTCGAAGCCAAAATGGCTGAATTCCAGAGTTATCTGGATAAACTTGACTGGAAGATTGCCTATTATGAGAATGCGATTCATGACGTAAGGAAGATAAAAGCCTGATAACGAAAAAACCGTCCTAAACAGCATTCAAATGCTGCAGAGGACGGTTTTTTCGTAAGAAGGAGAGAACGAAGGGTGCTGATTTACGTGCCGCAGTGCTTTATGCCTTCACTGTGCATACCACTCGATTACATAGTACTTCCGACTCGTATTCCTGGACTTCGGCAAACCAGGCTTCGTTGACGGGCACACCCTGTTTTTCGCAGTAGTGCTCCCAGATATCGCCGAAGGGGCAGGTTTTGATTTCTTCCTGGAACATAAGCAGTTCTGTGAATTTGCCGGCGTTCTGAAGGTCCTTCATGTGCTCATTTGGCTCAAGAAGGGCATAGAGCAGTGCTTTTTCCATGTTGCGGGCACCAATGACCCAGGCAGCGACGCGATTGATCGATGCATCGAAGAAATCAAGACCGATCAGTACTTTGTCGAGGGCGTCGTTCCTGACGATCTCCTTGGCGATTTCCTTGGTCTCATCATCAAGGCGTATGACATGATCGGAGTCCCAGCGGACCGGACGCGTTACGTGAAGCGGGACTTTATCGAAAAAGGCGAGGAGGCTCGGAATCTTGTCGCTTACGACTTCGGTCGGATGATAATGGCCGTTGTCCAGAAGATTGTAGACACCGGGGTGCATGGCGGCATAGCTCATGTAGAATTCATTGCTTCCGACTGTGTAGGATTCGACGCCGATACCGAAAACTTTGCTCTCGACGCAGTCAATGACACCGTCCAGCTTTTCTGCAAATATTCTGTCCAGGCTGTCTTTCAGACGAAGGCGGGGACTGAGCCGGTCGGCAGGAACATCTTTATAGCCGTCCGGGATCCATACGTTCAGGAGTACCGGGCTTCCGAGCTCCCTGGCAATGGAAGCAGCAACACGCCGGCATGCAATGCCGTGGTTGATCCAGAATGTGCGGATATTTTCATCAGGATGGGAGAGTGTAAGTCCGTCTGCCGCCATCGGGTGGCTGAAATAGGTCGGATTAAAATCAATGCCGATTCCGCGTGACTTTGCATATTCCACCCATTTGGCAAAATGCTTCGGCTCCAGCTTGTCGCGGTCAACCTTGCCGTCTTCGAAAATCGCATAACTCGCATGGAGATTGATGCGCTTTTTGCCGGGGATCAGGCTTATCGCTTTGTCAAAATCAGCCATCAGTTCTGCCGGGTTCCTTGCTTTCCCGGGGTAATTGCCTGTTGTCTGGATGCCGCCCGAAAGGGCTGCCCCGACATTTTCAAAACCGGTTACATCATCTCCCTGCCAGCAGTGAATGCTGATCGGGGTGGATGCAAGTGCCGAAAGGGCGGCGTCAACATCGACTCCAAGACCTTTGTACCGTAGTTTGGCTTGTTCAAAACGTGTGCTCATAGTGCTGCCTCCTGTAATGGTTCGGATTTTTATGACAGTAAAACTATTTTTGGCGGCTGCAAGGGCAACCGAAAGATCCCTGTCCCTAGGACGGGTATATTCATACTTCGATTATAGATCGGATAAACATATAAATAAGGACGTGATTTGCAAAAAAATCACGTCCTTATTTGACTTTGCCCATACAAAATCAACTATCGCGGTATGCCTTCGGGTTTGTGCTGAATTTTTCTTTAAAAATGCGGTAGAAATAGCTGGTATTGTCATAACCTACCGCCTCAATAATATCCTGTACCGGCAGCCGCGTCTCGCGGAGGAGCTGCGCAGCCTTGGACAGCCTCTTGTTCTGAAGAAGGGCGGTATATGTATTGCCCGTTGTCGACTTGACCAGCCGGCTCAGATATGAAAGGGAGATACCCCGTGCGGCTGCGAGATCGGAAAGACTGGCTGTCTTGTAGTTTTCCTCGATTTCCCGCAGGGCACCGAGGACAAGCGCGTTGTCGTACCGCTGCGTGACCGGTACGGCAAGCCTTTCGGTATGATTTAGCAGTACAGTAAAAAGAAGCCCCATGGTTGTCTGGTTGATCAGGCGGTTATTGGGCTGGTGATTGACAATGCTCCACACAAGATTCTCCATCAGATTCTGCACAGGCAGAATATCCGCGACCTTAAAATGCAGATAGCTTATCTCGTCGCTGTCCTGCCTCAGGCTGCTGATGAGGAAATTGCGCAGCAGGTTATCGGATCCGATCATGGAAAAAGCCACATCAAAAAACTGCGGCAATACGATGAAATTCACTGCAATATCATCGGCTCCTGCTTTTTGGATCGCGTGGCTGGCATGCTGATTCAGGAATAGAAGCTCTCCGGCACGAAGGGTGATCGTAGTGGTGTCATTGATTATATGCGTTGTACTGCCGCTGCACATATACATGATTTCAATATAGTTATGCATATGCCGCGGAAAATCAGCGAAACGCGTGTGAGGACGAATAGCAATCAGTTTACCTTTTTCGAGCATTTTTGCACTGTCAATAACGAAGACTTTTCCAGCTGCGTAATTTGCCATATCCACAGGATTTCCGGATAACAGCCGCTGTTCTTCCGGCGTAATATCGGCCAGTGCGTCGAGTAATTCCTGATTCATTTTTTTGACAGGTACATTGATCTCTTCCATGATTAACTCCCGGCAGGCATAATCCAAAGGCGGGACGTGAAGCGGAGGATTATTGCCTGGCATATTACAACTATTTTATCAGTCTGCCGCAAGAATAGAAACAAGGCGCATAATTATGAACACAGAAAATCATCTCTGAAATCATCTGTGAATTGTTGTCGTTTGCTGTTGACACGGGCTTGCGAAAATGATAACCTCTAGAAAACGGAAACGTTACCGAAATCTATAAGCCGGTGCATACAACACACGGCAACCGGGTGGAACAGGAGAAATATGGCAGCAACAATGAAGGATATTGCCAGGCAAACCGGTCTCGGACTGGCTACAATATCCAGATATTTAAACGGCGGTAAAGTAAAGGAACAGAACCGTGCGGCCATAGAGAAGGCGATTTCCGACCTTCAGTTTACTGTTAACGAATTTGCCAGGAGCCTTAAAACAAGCAAATCCAAAACGATCGGAGTCATCATTCCCGAACTGAACAGTACTTTTGTTGCGACGATTATCATGCTAATCGAAGATATCCTGCGTAAAAGCGGTTACGGCGTCATTATCTGCGACTGCAGTACAAATGAAACTCTTGAAAAAGAAGCAGTACAGTTTCTTGTCCGGAAAAATGTGGACGGAATTATAAATATGCCTGTCTGCAAAGACGGAAGTCACCTGAAACCGGCACTCGACAAAGATCTTCCGGTGGTTCTTTTTGACCGCTCGATTGCAAACCTGAAGGACGTAGTTGACGCTGTTGTTGTAGATAATGTAAGGGCAGCGGAAGATGCAACCCGGTACCTCATCGAAAACGGGCACCGGAAAATTGGAATCATTGTCGGACCGGGTGATGTATTCACATCCCGCCAGCGTCTTGCCGGATATCAGCAGGCTTATGAAAAGAGCGGCCTGGAGTACGACAGCAGTTATATTTCATTCAGTGATTATTCCGTGCACGGCGGGCATGAAAGTATGAACCGTCTGCTGGCGGAACACGCCGGCATGACAGCTGTTTTTGTAACGAACTACGAAATGACTCTCGGAGCCATTATTGCGATTAACGAAGCCGGCATCAAGCTGCCGAAGGAACTATCAATCATCGGTTTTGACAATCTTCAGCTGTCGCAGGTTATTAAGCCAAGACTGACTATCATTACACAGCCGCTTGAAGAGATTGGTGAACAGGTTGCTTCCAGAATGCTGGAACGGCTTTCCGGAAGCGGTACTAAAGAGGCAGGCATCGTAACACTTTCCACCCGGTTACAGCTGGGCGAATCAGTGCAAAAGCAGAACTAAGGGGAGAATAGCATGAAGAAATGGTTATTGGGAATTGATGTCGGAACTTCAGCCTGTAAGGTAGCTCTTTTTTCGCCGGACGGACATGTCGCAGCACAGGGAAGCGGGGACTATAAAGTCTATTATCCGGAACCCGGCTGGGCTGAACAGAACCCGGAAGACTGGTGGCAGGCTGTATGCGGTGCTGTCCGTACTATGCTCCTTGAAAGCAAAATTGATCCTTTGGATATTGCCGGAATCGGAATTGACGGGCAGGGCTGGTCCGCGATTGCCATAGATAAAAAAGGCACGGTGCTCTGCAACACTCCGATCTGGATGGATACCCGTGCGCATGAGATCTGCAGGGAGCTGAGGGATCGAATCGGCGAGGAAAAAATCTTCGGGGTTTGCGGAAATCCACTCGAGCCTGCCTACACACTTCCAAAAATATTGTGGTACAAGAAGAATCGTCCTGACGTATATGATAAAACATATAAAATTCTCCAGTCCAACAGCTTTATTGCATACCGCCTTACCGGCGCCATAACGCAGGATGTATCGCAGGGGTATGCCTACCAGTGCTTTGACATGAGAAAAGGCTGCTGGGACAAGGATACGTGTGATCTTCTGGGGATCGATATCAATATGCTTCCCGACATATATCCCTGCCATCAGGTAGTCGGTGAAGTGACAAAGGAAGCGGCGGAACTGACAGGACTTGCCGTGGGTACCCCGGTCGTCGCAGGAGGTCTCGATGCAGCCTGCGGAACATTGGGCGCCGGTGTAATACACCCCGGGGAGACGCAGGAACAGGGCGGACAGGCCGGCGGAATGAGTATTTGTATTGATGATTACCGATCTGACCCCCGGCTGATATTAAGTTACCATGTTGTACCGGACCTGTGGCTTCTGCAGGGCGGTACAGTAGGCGGCGGAGGTGTTATCCGATGGTTTGAGCAGGAGTTCGGCGCATATGAGCGTGAAGCTGCGGCTAAAAGCGGTGTAAGTTCCATGGCGGAAATGGACAGGGAAGCCGATTTGATCCCCGCCGGAAGTGAAGGCATGGTTTTCCTTCCCTATATGGCAGGGGAGCGCTCCCCGATTTGGGACACCCAATCCAAAGGTGTATATTACGGGATTGACTATGCAAAGACACGGGCTCATTTTATCCGTGCGAGTATGGAAGGCGTCGCTTTTTCGCTTAAGCACAACCTCGATACGGCGAGCAGTGCCGGAGCGGATGTCGAGGTCCTTTGTGCAATGGGAGGCGCTGCCAACAGCAGGGTGTGGACTCAGATGAAAGCCGATATTACCGGCAAAAAAATCGTTGTACCTTCGTCGGATACGGCGACAACCCTAGGGGCGGCCATACTGGCCGGAGTCGGGACCGGCGTCTTTGCGAATTTCGAGGATGCCGTTGCACGGACGGTTGTGATAAAACGCGAGCATTTGCCTGATATGGAGAAATTTAAAAAATACCAGGAGTCGTATCACACATACCTGTTACTATATGAGAATCTCAAAGGCATCATGCACCAGTAATATTTGCAGATGGAGCAGATTATAAGCACAGACAGATCGGGCTCAGAGCCCGGAAAAAAGGGAGGATTTGGAATGAAAGCAGCAGTTTTGTATGGTAATGAAGATATCCGGTACGATGATTTCCCTACACCTGAGATCAAGCCGGGTACTGTCAAGGTAAAAGTAAAGGCAACCGGCATTTGCGGAAGCGATGTGCCGAGGGTCCTCCATAACGGAGCGCATTTTTACCCGGTTGTCCTCGGGCACGAATTTGCGGGAGATGTTGTCGAGGTCGGCGAAGGTGTGACTGATTTAAAGATCGGCGATACCGTGTCGGGAGCGCCGCTTCTCCCGTGTATGAAATGCCCGGATTGTCAGAGCGGAAATTACTCGCTCTGCAAGTTCTACAGCTTTATCGGATCGCGTGAGCAGGGCAGCTTTTCCGAATATGTCGTACTTCCCGCATTGAATGCAGTGAAATACGATCCGTCAATACCTTATGAGCAGGCAGCGATGTTTGAACCTTCTACCGTCGCTCTCCACGGCGTGCTGTGTAACGACTACAGGGGCGGCGAATATGTCGCAATCCTGGGCGGCGGCACAATCGGCATATTCACAATGCAGTGGGCCAAAATATTCGGATCCAAAAAAGTTGTCGTTTTTGATATCGACGAAGGCCGTCTGGCGTTGGCTAAGCGTATGGGTGCCGACGAAGTGATCAATACCAGAAATGAGAACTTCATGAAGACCGCAATGGACTTCACCGCCGGCCAGGGTTTCGGCTTTGTGTTTGAGACAGCCGGCAACCCGATAACGATGAGAATGGCATTTGAGCTCGCTGCCAACAAAGCCGGTGTCTGCTTCATCGGTACACCGCACGTAGACCTGACTTTTACTCCCAGCATGTGGGAGAACATGAACCGCAAGGAATTCAAGCTTACCGGCAGCTGGATGAGTTACAGCGCGCCGTTCCCCGGCAGGGAATGGGAGCTGACTGCGCATTATTTTGCAACCGGGCAGCTGGCATTTGATGAGGAACTTATATTCAGGAAGTTCCCAATGTCAAAAGCGGATGAGGCTTTTGCGCTATATAAAAATCCAGCCCAGGTACATGGTAAGATTCTATTGATTAACGATTAAGAAAGCAGGTGTTAAAATGACAGATTTTATCGATCCTAACAAAGTACCGAAAAAAACTCTTTCTACAGGCGAAAAAATCCCCGGCATTGGTATGGGCACATTCGGTTCCGACCGCTTTACTGCCACTCAAATCGCTGACGCAGTTGCAGGAGCAATTCGCTGCGGATACCGCATGTTTGACTGCGCAGCCGTATACGGAAACGAAGATCTGATCGGACAGGTTTTTGCAGACGCTATTGCTGAAGGCGTAGTTAAGCGCGAAGAACTTTTCATCACGTCAAAAGTATGGAACAACATGCACGGCAGGGGGGACGTTCTGCTTTCCTGTGCGAAGACACTCAAGGACCTGCAGCTTGATGCAGTAGACCTGTATTTTGTACACTGGCCTTTCCCGAACTTTCATGCCCCATTTGCCTCCGGTGATGCAAGAAACCCCGATTCAAAGCCTTTCTCCGTTGACCGCTTCATGGCAACATGGAGACAGATGGAGAGCCTTGTCGATATGGGACTTGTCCGTTATATCGGCATGTCCAATATGACAATTCCCAAACTGGAAGCAGTTCTTCCCCTGTGCAGGATCAAGCCGGCCGCAATAGAAATGGAAATTCATCCAAGCTTCCAGCAGGTAGAATTATTTGACTATTGTGTCGAACGCAATATCCTGCCGATCGGTTACTGCCCAATCGGATCTCCAAACCGCCCCGATCGCGACAAAACCGCAACAGATGTGGTTGATACCGAACTGCCTGCCGTTGTGGAAGCAGCCAGAGCACATAACGTGCATCCGGCCCTGATCTGTCTTAAGTGGGCTGTACAGCGCGGACAGATTCCGATTCCTTTCTCCGTCCATGAAAAAAATTACGTAAATAATCTTCGATGCATCACCGAGGATCCGCTTACAGAAGCCGAAATGCAGAGTATTCGCAGTGCTGACTGCGGATGCCGGTTAGTAAAAGGACAGGTATTTCTCTGGCCGGATGCGAAAAGCTGGGAAGACTTGTGGGATATCGACGGAACAATCACCAAATAATGGGAGGAAAAGAAAATGTTAAAAGGAATTCCAAGCATACTTACACCTGAACTTTTAAAAATATTGATGGAAATGGGACACAGCGATGAAATTGTTATCGCAGACGGAAACTATCCGAGATTAGGTCATCCATCGCGTGTCGTCCGCCTCGACGGACACGGCATTCCGGAAATCCTGGATGCCATTCTGCAGTTTATGCCGCTGGATACCTATGTTGATCATCCTGCAACCTTAATGGCTGTTACACCCGGCGACCCGTATCTCCCTGAAATCTGGGACACATACAGGGAGATCGGAAAAAAGCACGAGAAGGACGGACTTCGCGAAATATCGATCCCCCGTTTTGATTTTTACGACCGCGCTGTAAAATCATATGCTGTTATAACCACAAGTGAGGCCGCCCTGTATGCCAATATTATTTTGAAGAAGGGCGTCGTCAAGTAAGCAGACAATTCAAATTATTAATATATCATCAGGAGGAAAAGAATGGACAATTATTTATTGAATATGGTCAGACTGCAGAAGTCCGGCCATCCTGTGGGAATATACTCTGCCTGTACTGCAAATAAGTTTGTCATTAAAGCTGTCATGCAGCGCGCCGCATCGGCCGGACAGCCGGCGCTTATTGAAGCAACGGCCAACCAGGTCGACCAGAATGGCGGATACACCGGCATGACTCCTGAGATGTTTGTCAGATATGTCGAGGAGATTGCCGCACAGATGCATTTTCCGATGGACAAGGTGATACTGGGAGGCGACCATCTCGGTCCGCTTACCCGTTCACAGCAGCCGGAAGCGGAAGCGATGCTTTTCGCGGAAGAACTGGTGCGGCAGTATGTTGCTGCCGGCTTCACCAAAATTCATCTGGATACTTCCATGCGGCTTCTGGACGATGATTCTTCGTCACAGATTAGTGATGACGTGATCGCCCGTCGCGGCGCCCGCTTATGCGTGGTTGCCGAAGCGGCTTATGCAGCCCGACTGGAAAAACATCCGGATGCTCCTTCGCCGGTCTATATCATCGGCAGCGAAGTCCCGATTCCCGGAGGTGCACAGGAACACGAAGAAGGCATCAATGTCACCCGTCCGGCCGACTGCCAAAAAACACTGGCCGCTTTCGAGCAGGCTTATAAGGCAAACGGCCTCAGCGAAGCCTGGAAGCGTGTCATCGGACTTGTTGTTCAGCCGGGTGTAGAGTTCGGCGACAGCGATGTTTTTGTGTATGACAGGAAAAAGGCTGCCGACCTTACAGAATCACTCAAAGACTGGCCGCAGGGCGTGTTTGAAGGCCACTCCACGGATTATCAGCCCAAAGAAGCCTTAAGGGCTATGGTCGAAGACGGTATCGCAATCCTCAAGGTCGGACCCGCTCTGACATTCGGACTGCGTGAAGCGCTTTTTTCCCTTGAAATGATGGAAAAAGAGCTGTATTTCGGTAAAAGCTGTCAGTTCTCGAATTTTCAGGAAGTATTTGAACAGGCCATGCTTGATCAGCCGAAAAACTGGCAGAAGCACTATCACGGCAATGCGTGGGAACTCCATTTTGCCCGTAAGTTCAGCTACTCCGACAGAGCCCGTTATTATCTGCCTGACTCGAAAGTTGATGCGTCCATCAGCACACTGATAAAAAACATCGATGAAGCACAGATTCCGCTGACACTTTTAAGCCAGTATATGCCGCTGCAGTACCAGTCAGTCCGAACCGGCCGTATTACTTTGGCCGCGGAGGACCTGATTCAGGACCGGATCGGCAACTATATTGACGACTACCTTTACGCTGTTGACCCGGACATAAACTAAACCCCTTGATTATCTTCATATATTGAGTATGCAATTTCTGGTATGCATATTCCCGTATGAAGGGATTTCCCCTCCTTTTTAACCGGCTGCCCTTGTAAGAAGGCGGCCGGTTTTTTGTTGCGGTTTCAAATAGGTTAATGAGCCGGTAAAGGAATGAGGATATGAATAAGCGGGTGTATAATAATTTAAAGAAAAACATGAGGATCAATGCGGAGGTACGCTTATGGCGAGGTTTTATCAACACATCTGCTCCGGCGAAACACAAATATGAGTGCTTATATTGAACCTCCAAAGAGGATTGGATGGCTCCTGGGAATCGGGATCAGAATCTCCCGGAAGGTTACCGGTAAGGATATTCTGGTAGCCAGACTTCTGTCCTGGTATCCTAAGGCGGCATATGGATCTGCCATGCTCGAGTCCCTTGTTGTCCATCACGATAAGACACTTAATGACAGGATCATAAAGCTTGTCCGGATCCAGGCTTCCATCTCTGCAGCGTGTCCGTTCTGTGTGGATATGAATTCTTTCGAATACCACAATGCGGGCATCACCGATACGGAATATGCTTCCCTCAAAACAACCGGCAATTATGCCGATGTCCATACCTTTACAAGAAGGGAAGAAGTGGCCATAGAATATGCACGTCTTATCTCGCAGACACCGCTGGTTTTCCCGGAGCCTTTCATTGCCGAACTAAAAGAAACCTTTAAAGAAAGGGAAATTGTCATACTGGCCAGCACAGCAGCACAGGTAAATTACTGGGCAAGGCTGAATTCGGCCCTTGGAGTGCCTTCTGCGGGCTTTATGGAAGAAGTATAGGAACTTTTCCGGCCTGATCGTCCGGATGCCTGATCCGACAGCAGGAGCCTGGCTTCCCATTGGGAAATCAGGCTCCTGCTGTCGGCAAACAATATGAAAGCCGTTATGTTATTTCTTGATTTCGAATACCGAATTTTTAACGAAGAAATATTGTACAAAAGAACAGAGAATTACAACACCCACCGCCATAAGGCCCAGTCCCCAGAAGGGTATGCTCTGGGTTGAAAAGCTGGCCATAAGGATAATGGTGGAAAATGCCAGCAGGATCAGATTCAGCCTCTTTTTGCGGGCCACTGAGAAAGTAATTACTTTGCCGCATTTATCACATTTGAAATCATAAACGCCCGGGACATAATTCTTCCAGTTCTTTGCAGGAACGTGCTCGCAGGTATCTTCCACAGGAACAGGGACTTCTTCAGCAGGCATATCTGTGTTGCCGGGATTCTCCCCGTTTTCTTCGCGGTCCAGCTTGGCATAGGATTCATAAAGGGCCATCAGTTCCAGCTGCTCCTGTGTATACTGGGATCCGGGGGCAGCAGAATCTGTGCCGGACTGCCGGTCCGATCCCGCATCATCAGTATCGGATGTGCCGGCGGTGTCGGAAGCATCTGTAGTTGCGGAGGTTTCCGAAATCGTCTGGTCCGACTCAATCTCATCGAATTTTCCAAATGTCATCAGCAGGGCCTGCAGAAGTAAATATGCCACAACGATGCCGGCCATAGCCGCAAAATACAGAAGCGTTGAGTTGGTGCTGGTTTGTGTTTTGGTGAAGTTGCCGTTCAGTGCCAGATATACAAGAACTCCGATTGTAAGGGCGTTGATGATTTTACTGATCATCTTGGTCTGGGCGGTCATTTCGAGCTCGGCACCGCAATTTTTACATATGTATACGGTTGTACGCGCAAAAAGCATTTTGATTTTGAAAGTAGGATGGTGATTGCATGACGTCATCAATTTTCGACTCCTTTGTTGTCTTACATAACATATAAGAATGTGGTGAGGGTGGATGAATGGACACAAATATAATTATATACTACATTACGTGGAGAATGAATGCGTGTCAAGGCAAAGGGCTTTTATCTTCTCAAAAATCTGCAGGTTTCTTCCGGGATTGCCGCTCATTTCTAAAACCACGGCAAACCATACATAGAAAAGGAGGCTGCAGTTGAACTCATGCAAGTTCAGCTGCAGCCTCCTCTAATCATATTCAGTTGACAAAGACATTAACAGTTATCGAACAGCTTAAGCTGTGATCTTGGCATACATGAAGTACTTGTAACCAAGAGGAGAGGACCATGTGCCTTCGAGTTTTGTGGACTGAAGATAAATATCAACATAGTAGTAGATCGGGCAAAGCATCCAGTCGGCGAAAATGAGGTCTTCTGCCTTGTGCATAAGAGCCATTCTCTCAGTCTGGTCGGAGCTTGACTTGATCTTTTTGATCAGGGCGTCATAATCAGGATTGCTCCACTGTGCATCGTTGTTGCCGCCGCCGGTGACCCACATGTCAAGGAAGGAAATGGGATCATTGTAATCGCCAAGCCAGCCGTTACGTGCGATCTGGTAATCGCCGTTCTTACGGGTGTTGAGGAAAGTAGCCCATTCCTGAGAAACGAGATCAACTTTGACGCCGATCTTGGCCCACATGTTCTGCAGTGCTTCACCAATCTGCTGGTGGCCTGTTCCTGTGTTGTATACATACTCAATGCTCGGGAGACCCTCGCCGTTCGGATATCCGGCTTCGGCAAGAAGTGCTTTCGCCTTCTCAAGATTGGCTGCATTAGCGGCTGCTGTAGGATCGTAATAGTTGCCGCCTACATCGCGGAACTGCTTTGCAGGATCTGCATCTGTCAAACCGACCGGTACATAGGCACCGGCAGGAATCTGGCCGGACTTGCCGATATTGGTCGCGATAAAGTCGCGGTCAACAGCAAGAATCAGTGCTTCACGAACTTTTACGTTGTCAAGGGGAGCCTTGGTCACGTTAAAGCTGACATAATAGGTTCCGAGCTGTCCGTTCTTGTGGAATTCAGGCTTATCCTGCCATGCCGGGATTTCATCGTTGGGCATGGTGTCGGCAAACATAATGTCGCCGTTGACAAATGCGTTCAGAATAGCCACATCATCTGCCATGAGGACAAACTTTATAGTATCAGGTCCGAGGGCTTTAACATCCCAGTAATTTTCATTCTTGGTGTAAAGCATATAGGATCCCGGTACCCACTCGGTCATTTTGTACGGGCCGTTGCCGATATATGTTGCAACATCAATCGCCCATCCTTCAGGATTGGCAGTAACAATGTCTTCGCGAACCGGCGAGAATGTCGGGAAAGCAGTAAGTTCAAGGAAATAAGGTGTCACAGCATTTAAAACAACAACAAGGGTCTTGTCGTCTTTTGCAGTAACATCAAGCTTACCGTCTGAAAAGCCTTTGATGACATCAAACATATAAGAATAATCAGCTGCTGTTTCAGGGGCAATGGCACGATTCCATGAATATACGAAATCTTTAGCTGTCAGAGCCGTACCGTCGCTCCATTTAAGGCCGTCGCGAAGTGTAAAGGTATATGTCAGGCCGTCATCGCTTATTGCGACGGATGCTGCCTGGCCGGGAACCGGTACGCCTTCTTTATCCAATGTGTACAGACCTTCAAAACCATGAATGATGAGTGTTGCGCCGTCAACTGAGGAGTTGAGTGCCGGATCAATGGTGTCCGGATCAGGCCCGATGTTGACAACAAGGTCCTGTGCAACGGCACCGGAAGCGGTTGCGGTTGTCGCATCAGTACCGGCTGCGGCTGTTGTGGCAGCGGTATCGGCGGCTTTGGTAGTCGGGGCAGTTGTTGTATCCGTCTTGGCCGTGCCTGCACAGGCTGTGGCAAAAACCGATGTCAACATGACAAATGATAGTAGCAGTGCTAATTTCTTCATAATATTCCTCCCATTTCTTTTCTTTCTCGGACTGGAACAGATTGTGTGTGAAAACATAACGAAATGTGAATGAAAACTGAATGGATTCATTATAGAGCAAAAAGAGCCTCTGTTGCAAGGCAGAGGCTCTTGATTTTTAATTTAATATTAAATATTGGTTATTATGCCTTTGGTACTTTGTCCAGATTGTGGCAGGCAGCGAAGTGATTGGCTCCGACTTCCCTGAATTCAGGCTCCTGCTCGGAACATATCGCTGTAGCGTATGGGCAGCGCGTGCGGAAATTACATCCGGAAGGCGGATGCAGAGGACTTGGCACATCTCCCTGCAGGATAATTCTGTGCCTTGCACGATTAATACGCGGATCAGGGATCGGAATGGCTGATATCAGGGAACGTGTATAGGGGTGTACATTGTGGAATGTCAATTCATAACTGTTGGCTAATTCCACCATCCTGCCGAGATACATGACACCGATACGATCGCTGATATGTTTGACTACGGAGAGGTCATGGGCAATAAACAGATAGGTAAGCCCCATGTCGTCCTGCAGTTTTTCAAACATGTTGATAACCTGCGCCTGAATGGAGACATCCAGTGCAGAAATGGGTTCATCACATACAATGAACTCAGGATCAACAGCCAGTGCACGTGCAATACCTATACGCTGACGCTGCCCGCCGGAGAATTCGTGGGGATAACGGTTGGCATGCTCACTGTTGAGTCCGACTCTTTCAAGCATATCTATGATTTTGTCCGTGCGGTCCTGTTTGCTGGCAGAGAGCTTATGAATATCCAGCGGTTCGCCGACAATATCACCGACGGTCATTCGCGGGTCGAGCGATGCATACGGATCCTGGAAAACAATCTGCATCTTTCTGCGGTACGGCTGCATTTTGGCATGCGTTATATCGATTCCGTCATATATAATCTTGCCGCCCGTGGGTTCGTACAGGCGAAGAAGAGCGCGGCCTGTGGTCGTTTTGCCGCATCCTGATTCTCCTACGAGACCCAGGGTCTCGCCCTTTCCGATGTAAAAAGAGACGTCATCAACTGCTTTAATATACTGCTTGCGGAAAAGGTTTCCGCCGACGCGGAAATATTGTTTTAAATTTTGAACTTCAACTAATTTATCCAATTTACTTTTCCTCCTGTTGCATTTCGAATTCGTTCTTCTGCAGGAGCCAGCAGGCGCTGTAATGGTCGTCAGACAAGTATGTGTAATCCGGCATTGTGGTAAGGCAAATCTGCATACAGCTCTTACAGCGCGGTGCAAAAGGACAGCCGGCAGGCGGGTTGAGCATGTCAACCGGAGTGCCCTCAATCGGAACAAGCGGCTCGTGCTCGACCTCTGTCAGTTTCGGAATGCTGTTCAAAAGACCTTTTGTATACTCGTGGCAAGGATTGTAAAAAATATCATCAATTGTACCGTATTCGACAATTTTGCCGGCATACATAACTGCAATTTTCTCGCACATGCTTGACACAATGCCAAGGTCATGCGTAATCATGATTATGGACATTCCCAGTTTTTTCTTCAAATCCATCATTAATTCAAGTATCTGTGCCTGAATCGTAACATCAAGTGCTGTGGTCGGCTCGTCTGCAATCAGAAGCTTGGGCTCGCATGCAAGGGCAATTGCGATCATAACACGCTGCCGCATACCTCCGGAGAGCTCATGCGGATACTGTTTCACCCGGCGCTCGGGTTCGTTGATTCCGACAAGGGTCAGAAGGTCAACGGCCTTTTTCCGGGCGTCCTTCTTGGAACAATGCGTATGAAGGAGGAGCACCTCGCAGATCTGATTGCCGATAGTATAAACCGGGTTCAGCGATGTCATCGGGTCCTGAAATATAATACTGACCTCGTTGCCGCGGATTTTGCGCATTTCCTTTTCTTTTATCAGGTCGATACGATGACCGTTAAAGTGTATTTCCCCGCTTATCAGGCGCCCGGGGTGCGCGGTAATACCCATAATGGAATAGGCCGTAACGGATTTACCGCTGCCGGACTCTCCTACGATACCCAGGACTTCGCCCTGTTTCATACTGAATGACACATCATTTAATGCCTTTACTTCTCCTGCAGGAGTGAAAAAGGAAAGACGTTCATTTTTGATTTCCAATAAAAGTTCGCTCATGACAGGTCTCCTTATTTTTTTAACTTCGGATCAAAGGCATCTCTGAGTCCGTCACCGAAAAGGTTCAGCGAAAGGATGATCAGGCTGATCATAAGGGATGGCGCCAAAAGGCGGTGAGGATAGGAGGTGATGGCACCGAGTGCAGATGCGGCCAATGAGCCAAGGCTCGGCATAGGCGCGGCAACACCAAGTCCAATAAAACTCAGGAAGCTCTCTGTGAAAATAGCAGCAGGTATCTGCAGGGTAGTGGTTACGATAAGAATTCCGATACAGTTCTTGAGAAGGTGATTGCGGATGATTCTCGAACTGCTTGCACCGAGGGCCCTTGCAGCGGTTACAAACTCCTGTTCTTTCAGGGTCAGAACCTGTGAACGTACTATTCTGGCCATTCCTACCCAGTACAGCATGCCAAATACCAGGAAGATACAGATCAGCCCGACTCCCACAACACCAATCCATTTGAAAGCGGGATTATTGTTGGAAAGGTTATTAAGCGGAATCCTCAATGTTGCGATTAACAAAATAATGATCAGAAGATCAGGTACGGTATAGATCATGTCAACAATTCGCATCATGATAAGATCCGCCCTGCCTCCGAAATATCCCGCAATGGCGCCGTACAGCGAGCCGATCAGCAGTATGATCGCGCTCGCACCGATTCCGACCAGCAGCGATATCCTGCTGCCCATCATAATCTGAATGGAAAGGTCACGACCAAGATTGTCTGTTCCCAGGAAATGGGGGAACACAGATACTCCGCTGTCTAAACTCGCCTGCTCCGTCGTTGAATAGGTCATTGGGAACAGATTTTCACTGCCGCGGATCTGCTGGGCATAATCATATGGATAAAAGGAAGGTACGATAAAAGCCAGAATCAACACGATCACAATGACAACCAGCGAAATCATCGCAATGTTGTTTTTTCTGAGGCGGTGAAAACCGTCCCTCCAAAACCCTACGCTGTCGCGCATGATTACCAGACTCTGTTTTTCCTTTTCGCTGGCCGGCAGGAAATCGGATACATCCAGCTGCATGCTAAGTGGATTTGCTTTTTTAACATTCATATCTTAATAACACCTACCAATTTATTCATATTTGATCCGGGGATCAATAAGCTTGTAGAAAATATCAACAATAACATTCAATGAAACAAGAAGGAATGCCAGGAATATAGTGGTTCCCATAATCAGAGGATAATCCCGGTCGGTAATTGACTTGATGAATTCATTGCCCAGTCCTGGAATTACGAAGATTCTTTCTATTATAAAGCTTCCTGTCAGGGTATAGGCGAGCATTGGTCCAAGATAAGTGACTACCGGCAGAATCGCATTACGTAAAGCATGCTTGAAAAGAGTGACAAACGGAGATAATCCTTTTGCGCGCGCCGTCCTCATATAATCCTGACCAAGGACATCCAGCATACTCGAACGCATGAGACGTGAGATGTATGCTGTCGGATAGAGCGCCAGTGAAAGGACAGGCATAATATACGTTGCCGGCGTAGTAAGCCCGAATGTGGGAAGCAATTTGAGCCGGATAGCCAGCAGCATAACCAATAGGGTCGCAATAACAAAAGAAGGAATAGCGATACCTACCGTGGAAACAACACTGATCACTTTGTCAGTCCATTTACCTCGATGAAGTGCCGCAAGGGAACCAAGCGGTATTCCGACTGCTAAAGCGAGTGCGACGGATATTCCTCCGATTTTTGCAGATACCGGAAATTTAGTGCCGATAATCTGATCCACCGTGCGGCCGCGCTGTTTTAAAGAAACGCCCAGATCACCCTGAACCAAATGGACGACATAATTTTTAAATTGAATAGGGACAGGCTGATCCAGTCCGTATTTTTCTTTTAAAGCAGCCAGTGTAGCCGGTGAAACAGCCTTTTCGGATAAGAACGGTCCTCCCGGAACCAGATACATTAAGAAAAAAGTAATTGTGGTCACTACCATTAATGTAAGAATCGCATAAAAAATTCGTTTGACAATATAGTTGCCCAAAGTAGTTCACTCCTTCTATCCAGGGCATACCAATGTTCGCGCGAGAAAAAACATAAAACCCATCGTGCAGCATATTATTATATGAGCGGCAATGGTAATGCATATTTATATAAGGAATTGAATATGCATGGCTACTACGTTTTTTTGCATTGGCAGACCCTATAAATTGGCATCCAAAATAAAGAGATTCAAAAAACTTGTCCTACATGCAAAAGCATGATCAATAAAAACAAGACCTTTTGATTTGTCTGTTACTCACAGAATGCGATATAAAATTATAATCACATGAGGGGGTACATTTCAAGCGTGAGGACGTACAAATCAGTAAAATCAGAGAAATTAGCGGCATTTGCAGGAAATATAGGGAAGAGATGCATTTGTTCTCAAGTAATTTTGACTATAGTAGGTGCTGTGTCAAAAAGAACCCTCCCCGGTGAGAATGCGTATCACACCTGGGAGGGCCCCTCATTTTTCGTTTTTTTATTTCAATGTATTAATGAATCAGATACGGCCGGTACCTTGAAAACCGGTTCTGCTAATTGTTTCGATAACCTTCCGGCTTTTTATTGCGGATAATTATAATGAGTTTGACGATTCCCCATGCAAGCAGTGCATATATAAGCATGGCAATGATTGTGGCCGGTTCAAGTACAGCTTGCGTTTCTGCGCCTTTTGTTACGGCCGTGCTGAAGATTCCGGAAAAAGGTGCAATAAAGATCCAGGTAACATTATAAACAAAAGGTACAAACATATTATTGGCACTTGCACCAAGCAGTCTCAGAATAAGACGCAAACCAAGAAATATTTCCAGGGCTCCCAGTATGAAATATACAATTTTGACTACAGGAAAAGATTTAACCGGTTCCGCCCTGGTAACTTCCTGATACGTTTCGGTTCTTACGGCGTTCTGTACCGGTTCTGCCGGTGTAACTTCCCGGGTTGTTTCAGTCTGCTTATATTCCTGTTCCATTTTCATCCTCCGATTATTGACTGTCTCACGAAATGATCCGTCAGACAGTGCGGCTTCCAGTTGATATGCAAATCCAATCGACGCCAGGCGGTGCAGCTATGCTGCTCAAACGGGCAGATTGATTTATCTTTGTATGTTTTTTCGGCGCGAGACCAGAAGGAAAACCAGGGAACCTGAGATGACCAGGAGCAGGACGCCGATCATTATTTGCTTCTGGGCGTTTTCCCCGGTTTTGGTAAGTTCGGTTGTCCCGGTGGTCGGCACCGGGGTGGCTGTTGTTGCGGCAGCTGTTGGAGTCGGCGTGGAAGTTGCTGCGGCAGCTCCGCAGATTCCATTTGTTATAGTATTTGAATCCAGTGTGACGGCACCGGTCTGTGCCATCAGCTGTCCCTGTACCGTTGCTCCGGTAGCAGCTGTGATGGATTCCGTTGCCAGTATATGACCTGCAAACTGCGAATTGGTACCGAGTGTGGCTGAACTGGTTACCTGCCAGAACACACGGCAGAATCTGGCTCCGTTTGTGAGACTTACTACGCTGTTCGATGCAGTGGTAAGTGCGCTTCCAATCTGGAAAATAAATACGGCTTCAGGATCTCCCTGTGCATCAAGCGTCAGGGTTCCGGTCAGTTGAGCTGATGAGCTGAAAAAATATACACCTGATGTCAGTGTCTTTCCGCCGAGGTCCTGGCCGGACATATCCATCGTGGGTGTCCGTGAGGCGGCATCATTGTATGCGGCAACCAGATCAGTCTTGGCCAGGCTTGCAGCTTCGTCGGTCAGGTGTGTTGTTCCTCCGACAGTCCCGGGCGGAAAACCGGTGATTGAAGTGCCGGGAAAAAGGCCGATATCGCCGCCGACCGTTCCGCTGATCACTGTCGGGCCGGTATTGGTGATTGTCGAACCGGCCAAAACCGCATACGTTTCAGTTGATCCGAGATTTACCTTCGCTTCGGCAGCCATAACAGTCGAGGACAGCGGCAGAATAACAAATAGTATAACGAGCGGAAACAGGAAAAACCGGATTCTCTTTTTCATCTTCATGATTTAATGCCCCCTTGCAAACAATTGTTCAGGTATTCCATCAGGAATGTTCTTCAGCCTGTTTTGTGTGCGGATGATAAAAACCGCCATAAACGAAAGAACGGGCTGTTAACGTAAATATCGTACTGCATTTGAAATCACATCTGTAACCTACAGTGCCTCCTGATCTATTGCATAAACTTAAGCATTATTATATACCATATTTATGAATATTCATATTGCATCCATTTGGAATGCCTTGGTTTCAGGCACCTGCGGAGCTTCCGGAGAGCAGGAATTTGTTGCGGAAGCAGAGAAATTGCATTCGTGTTTTCTAAAAAGATATTGTAAATAAAAGCATTATTTTATACTCAAAATACAAACATGATATAATAAGAATGTACTTTCAGGCGAAGGTGTTTAGAAAGATACTTGTTGTCCCGCAACCGGTAACTGTAGGTCGTAAACATTATTCAGTCCGAACAAAACAGCGGGGAATCAATGAAAGGTCGTAATTGTATGTGGATTTTATTGTGGATTCTTTTTGGGGCCGTTGTCGGCTGGGTTGCCAGCTTAATCACAGGGAACAACGCCCGCATGGGTATTCTTCTCAACATTGTTGTCGGCCTTATCGGCGCAGGTATCGGCGGCTGGATTTCAACATATCTGGGTTTCGGATCATTTAAGGAGTTCAGTCTGGGTAGTTTTGCCGTTGCACTGGGAGGCGCCGTGCTGCTGCTTCTGGTGGTTAATCTTTTCTCCGGCCGCAGGAGATAAGCGCCATAAATGCGGAACCTTTCCTGTGATTTTTGATTCCCGGTTGTTGAATGCCTTCAACAACCGGGAATTTTTGTATATTATGTAATAAATATGGAGGGTATAAAATGACGCGCAAAATGAGAACCCCGCTTATTGTTCTTCTTCTAATCTGTATGTCTTTATCTGTATATCTGATTCAGTTCCGGATCTTTGGGCGGCCCGGTGATACTGGATTCTATTTTCTGGAAGATCTGGCCTTCGTGCCTGTCAGTGTCCTATTGGTTACACTGGGCGTAAATACGGTCCTGAACCGCCGTGACCGGCAGGCTATGCTGGAAAAGGTCAGCATTGTTGTCAACGAATTCTTTGCAGAAGCCGGAACGGAAATGATCCTGGGACTGCGCGGCTACATGGACAACAGGGACGAGCTTTCTGAAAAGCTTCAGTTAAGCGCGCACTGGCAGGACAAGGACTTCAGGGAAGCCACGGCATTTCTGGGCGGGCATCCGATAGTGGTTGATGTCCGCAGCAACGATCTGTACGAGCTGCTCAGCCTGCTGGAAAACAAGAAGGATCAGCTGCTTCGCCTGTTCGAAAATGCCAATCTGATGGAGCATGACTCCTTTACCGATATGCTGTGGGCGGTCTATCATGTATATGACGAACTCCGCAGCCGTGAATCCCTCGATGACCTGCCCGCAGCCGATATCAGACACCTGAATATAGATATCCAGCGTGCCGCACAGCTGCTGCTGGTCGAATGGATCGATTCCATGCGTGCCCTTAAGATACGGTATCCCTATCTTTATTCACTGGCCGTAAGAAAATGCCCTTTCGGAAAAGGGAAAATCAATGTTGAAAGCTAAATAGAAATATCCATGGAAATATTAGTATTTCATATGAGAAAACTGATAGAAAAAAGTCACTTCTCACAGGCTGTCGCTTTTTTGTATAATATAACAATAAACCATAGTGTTTTCAGTCTTTTGACTGGCCAATCTGAGAATGCAAAGCATATTGAAAACCATGCATGCGGTGATAGAATTAGCTATACTATTGCCGTATCATTGGAATCGACATCAGGGAAGCATGAGGGTAAACAAAATGCCAAAAATGAAGACGGTTATTCTTGGAAAATCCCTTAAGACTGCAGAACTCGGCCATCAGAAGCTTACCCGGCTCTGGGGACTTCCGATCATGGCAAGCGATGCGGTTTCCTCCGTCGCATATGCCGTTGAAGAAATCCTGATCGTGCTTGTACCGGTGATCGGCTTTGCGGCCTTTGATTATGCGCCGGGTGTGATTATCTCCATTATCCTTCTTCTTATGATTCTGGCATTCTCTTATTCGCAGATTATTTCGCACTACCCCAGCGGCGGCGGCGCCTATGTCGTATCCAAAGAAAATTTAGGCGATAAGCCGGCGCTTATAGCGGCAGCCTCCCTGATTGTGGATTATATTCTCACTGTCGCCGTCAGTATCTCGGCAGCAACACTTGCAATTACAGCGGCTGTTCCGGACTTGCATCAATACCGGGTCGTGATTTCGCTCTTTTTTGTCCTGCTGATATCCGTCGGTAATCTGCGCGGGATCCGGGAATCCTCACGTGTATTCGGCGTTCCGACTTATGCTTTTATTATTCTCATGGGAGTTATGGTCATTGTCGGATTTGTCCGTCTCGGGACCGGTTCACTTCATCCCATAACCTATTCAGCCGAACAGCTTGCCGGAATTCTGAAAGAGCCCGAATATCAGGGACTAATGATTCTTTTGCTGCTGAAAGCTTTTTCATCCGGCTGCTCAGCCCTGACAGGCATCGAGGCCGTCAGTAATGCAGTTCCGGCATTTAAAAACCCGGCTCAGCGTAATGCCAGGCATGTCTTATACATGCTTGCGGCTGTCATTGCATTCATTTTCGGAGGAACAGGCCTTCTTGCCGTCAAGCTGCAGGTTCTTCACATCGAAGGGACAACCGTGACGGCCCAGATCGCACAGTCGGTATTCGGGACGAATATACTGTATTACCTGATTCAGGTCGCTACGGCATTGATCCTGATTCTGGCGGCCAATACCGCATATAACGGACTTCCCCTGCTTATGTACATTCTTGCACACGACAACTATGTACCGCGCCAGTTTTCCCATCGCGGGGCCAAATTAAGCTTCTCCAACGGGATCATTTTTATATTTATTGCGGCTTCCTTGCTTGTGGTTGCTTTCGACAGCAACCCGCACAGGCTGATCCCGCTCTATTCTGTAGGCGTATTTATTTCATTTACACTTTCCCAGTTCGGCATGTTCCGGAAGTGGCACCGCGAAAAGGACAAGGGATGGCAGTATAAGTCACTGATCAACCTGTTTGGTGCCATAGTCACCGGGGTCGGAACAATTGTCGTTTTCAGTTTCAAATTTCTGGACGGAGCATGGATGCTTGCCATTGCGATGCCGATTATCATTTTCATCATGATTTACGTTAACAATCACTATGCGCAGGTCGGCAAGGCTCTTGAACTCAAAGAATTTGCGCCGTATTACCAGCGCGCTTCCGATAAAAAGGGAACACCCTGCATTGTCCTTTTGCAGACAATCAACAAGGCGACCCTCAAGGCAATCAATTATGCAAATACGATTTCGAACGACATAACAGTCCTTCACATCTGCCGCTATCCGGAACACGCCGCAGCACTCCGCGCCCAGTGGGCGGAGCTTGCCATTCCCAATACGCTGGAAATTATTGAAAACCCGTACCGTGATATCTCCAAACCGCTGCAGGCCTATGTATTTGAACGCGAAAAAGGGTTGAGTCATGGTGAAAACCTGACGGTTATTTTGATTAAATATATTTCGTCCCACTGGTATGATCAGGTACTTCATAACCAGACGACCTATTTTCTGGAACGCAGCCTGAGCCGGTTCAAGAATGTCACTTCCGTTATCATCCCGTACCATTATTCGATTGATTCAATCGTATCAGGAAAAGTAGAGCTGGACGACTGATCAATCCGGCTTCAGAAAGCTTTTTTCGAATTCTGCTGCCGGCACCGGCCTGCCGAGGTAATATCCCTGCATCTGCCTGCAGCCCAGACCATGCAGAAGATCGAACTGTTCTACAGTCTCAACACCTTCCGCAATACAATCCACACCGATTGACTCAGCCAAAAGCAGAATCGAACGTACAATCTGCAGATCATATCGGTCGAAGAGAATATTATCAATCAGCTGGAGTGCGATTTTCACACGATGAAAGGGAAACATCTTTAGATAGCTCAGAGAAGAATAGCCGGTTCCGAAATCATCGATTGAGATGGTAATACCGGTTCCCTTGAACTGCTCGGCAATCTTACTGATCTTGTAGTTTCCCTCCAGAGCAACGCCTTCCGTGATTTCTATATCAATCCATTCTGCAGGGATTCCTTCGAAAGCGAGGACGGAAAGTATTTGCCTGGAGAAATCGGCCGTATCCAATTGTTTGGGAGTCAATTAACAGCCATTTTCAGATTGGTATTATATTCCCTGTTCCACTGCGCTATCTGACTGACGGCATGAGTCATAACCCAATCACCGATCGGGATTATCGAGTTGATTTCTTCTGCTATCGGGATGAATTCTGCCGGACTTATAAAGCCTTTCCCGGGACAATTCCAGCGCAGAAGAGCCTCCATTCCGATAAGCTTTTTTCCGGGAATGGTAAATTGGGGCTGGTAGTAGAGCATGAACTCTTTATCAAAATCCGCTTTTTTCAGATTGATTTCTATTTTATTCTTATCCCGGTTTTTTTGATTAAGGATGTCGTTAAATATAATTATCTTGTTATTACCTTCTTTTTTCGCCTGATACATCGCCATGTCGGCGTTGCGCAGGAGCCGGTCCAGGCTATCGGCATCTACCGGATACATGGAAATGCCGACACTTACCGTGACGTCAAAAGTATATTCGCCCACCTGTATCGGTTCAGAGCATTTAAGTACGACTTGCTGCAGCATTTCTTGTGCATCGCGCAGCGTTAATTTTCCGTTAAAGGCAATTACAAACTCATCTCCGCCAAGACGGGCAACCAAAGTGTCAGGTTTTTCGAAAGAAGTCAGCCTTTTGGCAAGTTCAATCAGAATCTGATCGCCGATATAGTGTCCATATGAATCGTTGATCGTTTTAAACCGGTCAAGATCCAGAAAAGCAAGAGCCATTTTTTCATCCGGCTCAAGCCGAAGCAGGCTCTTTTCCATTTCCTGCAGAAAATAGCGGCGGTTATTGAGATTTGTTACCGTATCTTTATTTGAAAGGAAATCGAGCTGGGTATTCTTCTCCATAAGTTCTTTGGTGCGCTCCACTATTTTTTTCTCCAGATCGAGATTGATTGATTTTTCGCGATCCAGCAGCTGTGCATTCAAAAATGAAGACTGTATGAAGTGGCTGACCGCATTATGGGCAGTAATAATCAGACCGCACATAAACAGATCGGAGAGGATCAGCCCCTCCTTCAGAATGACAGCCAGCGGTACTAAAAACAAGAACAAACCCTTGCGGGAATATCCCATATTGCTGACGCCTGAACGCTGTGTGTCTTCTTCGAAATAGGTAACAGGCACCATGCAGGCGCCGATTGCAATACCGAGCAGGGCGGCCATATAAAGGGCATCAATAAGGGAATTCGGGATATACAGATTTTTGAAATACATATAATAATAAGCGATGTCGGTAAGGGAATACAGGACAACGAATCCTGTAATGATCCTCAGTATGTAATGGATTTTACCGGTTCGCAAAGATAAATACCATACTGCAATTCCGATGAATGTTGCGAAATCTATCATTATACTGACGCCTGAAATCCAGCCGTCTTTGACGGCCATACCGACATTATTCAGATCCTTATCGAGAAAAATAATCCAGATCAAAAAAAGAAAGCAAATGGAAATAGCAACAGCATCTACAAATAACTGAAGTGCGTTCCATTTAGTTATGGTTTTTGCCGTAAAAATAAAAAGACCGATTATCAGGAAAATACTTGTTCCAAAATAAAGAAAAATGGCAATTTGGTTGTTATCCGGATTCCTTGCAAGAAAAATAGCATCAACAGCCCATAAAATATCGGCAAGGGCAAAAGACAGGGCAGCCAGGCTGAAAGAAAGCCAGACATAACGCCGAAAATCGGCCTTGCTGGCCTTCCAAAAAGTTCGGAACAGAATACCGAAAGAAAGCAAATCGCCAATTGGAGCCAGAATGTTCCCCCAGAAATCAGATTGGAAAAAGGTAGCTGTGAGATAAAGAATATAGAAAGCGCCGGCAGCGATGAGAATTCTGGCAAGGCTCCTTTTGTTCATGTGCAATCTCCGATCCCAATTTACAAGACAAAGTTGTCAGAATTGTGTCTTGCCTTCACAATTCAATTATACTTCGGAAAACCGGAAATGGTATAACGGAAATTTTATATGATTATGATCGGGACAGCCGTACTAAGCGGAGTTATTTGACGCGGTTTTTGCCTTCATGCTTGCACTCGTAAAGATTGTTGTCTGCTTCAAGAATCATCTGCTTGGGCTCCGTATGGGAGCTGTATGCGGAAACACCTACGCTGACGGTCATGTTGACCAGGTTGTCGCCCAGATGCAAAGGATTATGCTCGACAATTGTCCTCAGGCGCTCGGCCAGCTCAACTCCGCCGGCATGACTGGTGTCCGGCATGATAAGCGCATATTCGTCCCCGCCGTAACGGAATACGGTATCAGAAGCCCTTGCATGGGCTGTCAGAAGGTTGGCGATGTATTTGATGGCGGTATCCCCATCGAGATGCCCGTAAGTATCATTAATCATCTTGAAGTCATCTATATCCAGTATAAGCAGGCAAAAATCCGCGGGCAGGCCCTTGTCGCGCAGCCGTTGATATATCTTGAATGTTTTCAGTAAAATATCATCAAAATTCCTGCGGTTGTAAAGTGCAGACAATTCATCAATCACAGCAAGTTCCAGAAGTTTTGCGTTGGCCTGCTCGAGTCTGGCGTTGACGCGCTCGAGCTGCAGTTCGGTTGCTTTGAGTTCGGTGATATCACGGGAGGTACCCCATGTTCCCACGATCTGGCCGAGATCATTGTAAAGAGGATATTTCGATGCGGAAAACCATACGGAAGTGCCGTCATCGCGATCCCATTTTTCGACAATTCCAATGATCGGCTGCCCGGTACGCATGATTTCCTTTTCATCCTGAATCGTCTTTCTTACAAAAGGTTCAGGATAATAATCCAGATCACTTTTGCCTTTCAGACCGGAGGGATCAGACAAACCAAACTGAAGGGCATGCGCCCTGCTGTTTAAGATAAATCTGGAATCTACATCTTTAAAATATATAGTATCCTGGGAATTGTTCATGATTGTTCGAATCAGCTGTGAGTCAGAGAGAACGGCAGTTTCCTCATTGGAAGGAAAAATGTCGGACAGCGAATTCGATTTGCTGGATTGGGAAGAATTCGAACTCATTTATACCTCCCGCTATGTATCCACAGATATGCGCCGATAAGCCTTTTGGAAAAACATTCGTGTTTGAAAATCATTGACATTATTATATGACAAATCGCATCAGATAGTATAGTAAAAATCATAGTTTTTATTGCAGAATAGATATATTCACAATGAAAACAAGACTCTTTTCATGTGAAAACAGAACTTTGCATAACCCAACACACTAAGCTATAATTAAAATGTATGTTTTAATGACATCACAATGAAGGGGACAAACTAAGTGCAAGAGGATGAAACAGTTAAGGTTGGCATTGGATTTGCAACAGGCCGGAGAAGTTTTCAGAAGGTCCTGAAGACTTATGTATATGGTTGGCTCGAAAGCGAGCTGCCCGGGAAAGAAAATGTTGAACTGGATTTGCTGGTCGCTTATGACCTGGAATACACCAATACGAAAATCAAAGATTATACAAATATCAGCAGGGACGTCCGCGATATAATCCACAAGACATACTTTTACAGCAGCAAGGAAATTGCCAATGAAGTCGATTACCTGATCGGCGAAAATGTAATCACTGAAAAAGAATCGAAATTGCTTTTTGGCGGAGGTTACGCAGGCAAACGAAATTCCATCCTTTACGGGGCAGTTAAAAACAAACTGGATTATCTGCTTTTTCTGGATGATGATGAATATCCGATGGCTGTCACCAAAACACGTGCTAATGCCGTGTGGGGCGGACAGCGAGTGATTTCCGATCACTTGAGTCATATCCCGGATGCCGATATCACGAACGGGCACCACTGTGGATATATTTCCCCTATTCCATATCTTTCCTTTAACGACACATTACCGGAGTCGGATTTCCGGCTTTTTATCGAAGCGATCAGCAATGACATTGTTAATTGGGACAGCATTTCCGCCCTGATGAAAAACGGAGGCGCCACCTACGCTGATGTCAAAATCCTCACTACAGATGAAGCGGAAGAAGTTCAGGAAGTGAACCACACAAAGTTCATATCGGGGGCCAATCTTGGCATCAACCTCACAAAGCCGCCAAGAGTAAGCCCGTTCTACAATCCGCCGGGCGCAAGGGGAGAAGATACTTTCCTGAGTACGTGCTTAAGTGAACGCAAAGTGATGCGTATACCGTGCTATACCTTCCATGATGGATTTTCAACATACAGCCATCTGATGGACGGGGTTCTGCCGATCCAGCTGATGTATATCAAAGCTGACAATGAGGCTGTTGTCACACGTTTTTTCAAGGCATGCATTGGATGGATCCGTTATAAGCCGCTGCTTCTTTACATAACCCAAAGAGATGAGTATGAAGACATAATCCGGCAGATGCGCGAAAACCTGCACGCCACGCTGCCCCGGATCTGTGCCTATTTCGGGCGGGATGACTTCATGGATATTGCCAAAGAACTGGAAAGGTTTCATACAAATGTAAAAAAGCATTACAGCCAGTTCACCCAGACCCAGGCGGCGTGGGAAAAAATCATGATTTTCCTGTCGAAAGAGGAATAATCAGGATTCGAAAAGCATATACGCAGCGCTGTGTTTTCTTTGCAGGTCACTAATATCATTAATTTGTTCAATCTTCTTTGTGCTATAATATAAAACATTCCAATAAAATTCCGAAGATACGTGAGTACCTCCGACAGGGGGAAGCCTGCAGCACAAAATTCTTTGGAGGTAGAGACTTCAGGTTCAACCCGGTATTGCTTACAGCAATTTCAAAAGGTTCTTCGGATAAGGGCAAGGAATGGGGGCTGTCATCTTTTTCTTCAAACAGGTGACAGTCCCTGCCTGACAGCGCAGGAGGGAATACATGAAATTCCTATTGCAGATCGATAGTCAGGAACTGGGGGCTTACCTCGACGAACAAATTGCACAGCAGGCGGACATTGGAATCATAATGACTTCACCTGAAGTCATACTGCGTGCGGAAAAGTTCCTTTGCGGCGAAATCCGCCTTGGTATTCCGGAACGCTGCCAGATCAATAAAATGGGTACCGACAAAAAGCGTACCATCTATATTTTTCCGCCCGAAGATCAGCTTGTCCTCAAAGTGATTAATTACTGCCTGTCCCGATGCAGTCTGGGACTTCTTCCGTGCTGCCTGGCTTTTCGTCCGGGCTACTGCGTACATGGGGCTTTTCGTTCTATTGTCCGCAAATACAAAGAGGAATACAGCTGCATACGCCTTGATATTACCAACTATTTTAACAGCATCCCTACTGGAAATATGATCGCTGTTCTAAATAAGCGATTGGCACAATACCCGGAAGTTCTGACTGCCCTGTCCGGTATTTTGCTGGATCCGTGCGTTATTGTGAACGGGGAAATACAAAAAGATCTTAATAAAGGAGTCATGGCCGGGATGCCCCTGGCGCCGCTCCTTGCTAATCTGTATCTGTCAGATTTTGACGGGGAAGCGAGGAAGTGGGTGCCGGTATATGGCCGGTATTCCGACGATCTGATTCTTTTCTGTCTTCCTGGGAATGTATCTGAGGTTTACGGGCAAACACGCCGGAGCCTTGCAGACAGGGGACTTATACTCAATGAGGGAAAGACGCGCATTGTCCCGCCCGGCGGCAAATGGGAATTTCTCGGACTCTCCTATCACAAAGGGGTTATTGATCTGTCCGCCGCGACTATTCAGAAGATGAAAGGCAAAATTTCCCGCTCTTCCCGTAAACTTTACCGATGGAAAATTTCCAGGGACGCATCGACGGAACGTGCTGTTCGTGCCCTTATCCGCAAATTCCAGTATAAATTTTACGGAAGCGGCAGGGAAGACGATGAACTCACCTGGAGCCGCTGGTATTTTCCGCTCATCAACCGGACAGATGGAATTAAGACAATCGATCAATATTTTCAGCTTTGGGCGAGGTACCTTGCCGATGGCAGACACAGTAAAAAAAGTTTTCAGCAGGTGCCGTACGGCCTCCTGCAAAAATATGGTTACGTTCCTCTGGTAAGCGCCTTTCACAAAAGAGAGCGCGATCCGGCCAAAAAGAGATTTATCCGCGAACAGGAAGAAAAAGAAAGTGAGGAAAAAGTATGCAGCTAAGGACAATACGCAGAATCGTTACAGGAACAACGCAGTATGACGGAGCAGGTGTTAAGCTTGTCAGAGTGGTAGGGCATCCTGATGTAGAAGATTTTGATCCGTTTTTGATGATGGATGCTTTTGATTCAACAGATCCTGCTGATTATATTAAAGGGTTCCCCTGGCATCCGCATCGCGGGATTGAGACAGTTACGTACCTTATTCACGGCGATATTGAACACGGCGACAGTCTTGGAAATAAGGGCAGTATCCTGGATGGCGGCTGTCAGTGGATGACCGCGGGCGGCGGCATCCTGCATCAGGAAATGCCGCAGGCAGCGGACCGCATGCTGGGGGTTCAGCTCTGGCTGAACCTGCCGAAAAAAGATAAAATGACGGACCCCGCGTATCACGATATCAGGGCGGACATGGTTCCGGAAATGGAAGAGGACGGCTGTACAATCCGGGTCATTGCCGGGCAGTACAAAGGGCGTGCAGGCGCTGCACAGGGCAGTCATGTCGATATGACATTTTTGGATGTCGATATGCAGGGTGAAGCGAGTATCAAAATAGAAACCAACAGGGACAGCACACTTTTTGTTTATATTATTGAGGGTGAGGGCTGGTTCTCAAAGACTGAGGATAAGCTTCTTTACAGCAGAAGAGCGGTGCTCTTTAATGAAGGGGATGCCCTGTTTGCAAGGGCTTCCGGAAAAGGAATGCGGTTTCTCTTTTTTTCAGGTGCTCCGCTTAAAGAACCGGTTGCCTGGGGCGGACCGATTGTTATGAATACCCGGGAAGAGCTGATGCAGGCATTCCGGGAAATCGACGAAGGCACTTTTGTAAAGAAATGATCATGAATTTATGCTATATTGCTACTTACAAAGCACCGTTCGGGATAAAATTCCGATAGAGGAGCTAAATACTTATTTCGTGTTATCTGACAGCCGGATTACCGGCTTCGGAAGAACAAAGATATTTTGGAGGTAGTTGATATGGGTAAGGCATTAATAATTGGCTGCGGCGGTGTTGCGGGTGTAACCATTCACAAATGCTGTCAGAACAGCGATGTTTTTGAAGAGATCTGCATTGCCAGCAGAACCAAATCAAAGTGTGACGCAATCAAGGCCAGGCTGGACGGCGGCAGGACCAAAATCAGTACGGCTCAGGTCAACGCGGATCATGTGGACGAACTGGTAGCACTGATCAATCAGTTTAATCCGGATGTAGTCATCAACCTTGCCCTGCCGTATCAGGATCTGACCATTATGGATGCATGCCTGGCGACTAAGACAAATTATGTCGATACGGCAAATTATGAACCCCTCGATGATGCGAAATTCGAATACAGCTGGCAGTGGGCGTACAAGGAACGTTTTGAAAAAGCCGGAATCACGGCACTTCTCGGAAGCGGCTTTGATCCCGGTGTTACCGGCGTTTTTTCCGCCTATGCGCTGAAACACCAGTTTGACGAAATCAACTATATTGATATTCTCGATGCAAATGCAGGCGACCACGGGTATCCCTTCGCGACTAATTTCAATCCGGAGATCAACATCCGCGAGATCACCGCTAAGGGCAGTTATTGGGAGAACGGCCATTGGGTGGAGACCGAACCGATGGAGATAAAGAGAGAGTATAATTTTCCGGAAATCGGGATGAAGGATATGTATCTTCTGCATCACGAAGAACTGGAATCATTGGCGCTTAATATCACCGGCATCCGTCGCATCCGCTTTTTTATGACCTTTGGGCAGAGTTACCTGACACACCTGAGGTGCCTGGAGAATGTCGGAATGACATCGATCGAGCCGATTGATTTTAACGGGCAGATGATTGTCCCGCTCCAATTCCTGAAGGCCGTCCTTCCGGATCCGGCGTCCCTCGGACCGCGTACCAAAGGCAAAACCAACATCGGATGTATTTTCCAGGGAATAAAGGATGGCAAACCGAAGACATACTATATATATAATGTCTGTGATCATCAGGAGTGCTACCGGGAAGTCGGCTCCCAGGCCATCTCCTATACTACGGGTGTTCCGGCGATGATCGGTGCAATGCTCGTGATGAACGGGACATGGCAGAGACCGGGAGTACACAACATTGAGGAATTTGATCCGGATCCGTTCATGGAGGCGCTTAATAAATGGGGCCTTCCGTGGCAGGAAAGCTTTACGCCTGACCTTGTGGATTAACTAAATGACAGATGTTAGGATTATTGGATGAGCATTAATAAAAATATCGGCATTGATTTTGATTTGAATCAGCTTTCCACGCCGTATTATGTCGTGGACGAAAAGCTGCTGATTCATAACCTGGAGATTCTTAAGAGTGTGGCGGGCCGGACCGGCTGCCGCATTCTTCTTGCGCAGAAAGCCTTCTCGATGTTCCATTTCTATCCGCTCATCGGGAAGTACCTTGACGGGACAACGGCAAGCGGACTTTTTGAGGCAAAGCTCGGATCGGAAGAGATGGGCAGGGAGACACATATTTTTTCGCCTGCCTATAAGGACGGCGAGTTCGGTGAAATCCTTGCTGTATGCGGCCACATCAGTTTCAATTCTTTTTCGCAGTGGCAAAAATTCCGTACACGCGCCCTTGAAGCCGGCAAAAAATGCGGTATCCGGATCAATCCGGAATGTTCTACGCAGGAACATGGCATATATGATCCGTGTTCTCCAGGATCCCGTCTCGGTGTGCCGTTGAATCAATTCAGGGAGGATCAGCTCTCGGGGATCAGCGGACTGCATTTCCATACGCTGTGTGAGCAAAATGCGGATGCACTTGTATCAACGCTTGAAGCAGTCGAAGCAAAATTCGGTAAATACCTTCATCAGATGGAGTGGCTCAATATTGGCGGGGGGCATCACATTACGCGTCCCGACTATGATGTCGAGCTGCTGATAAGCACGCTGAACCGGCTTAAAAACACTTATCATGTGCAGGTTTATGTCGAACCGGGAGAAGCGGTCGCCCTGAACACGGGATATCTTGTGAGTGAAGTGGTGGATCTTCTATATAACGGCATGAATATTGCAGTACTTGATGCGTCCGCTGCCTGCCATATGCCGGATGTACTCGAGATGCCTTACCGGCCGCAAATTACGGGTGCGGGATTGCCTTCCGAAAAGGCATGCACCTATCGTCTGGGCGGACCGACGTGTCTCGCGGGGGACGTCATTGGAGACTATTCATTTGATTATCCGCTTCAGATCGGGGACAGGCTGGTTTTTAATGATATGGCAATCTACTCCATGGTAAAAAACAATACTTTCAATGGCATCGCCCTGCCTTCGATTGCGTTTGTGGACCAGGATAGAAATGTCAGACTGATTCGAAGCTTTGGATATCAGGATTTTAAGGGAAGACTCTCCTGACTCCAAATGGTTCAGCGCGTTCATTATTCATGCCATACAGTTAATTCCTGTATCAAAACATACTCAGTTGCGGAGAATAATCGAAGTTGTGACCTGACTTTTGCTGCCGGCAGTCGGACCTGAATTGTACGAACATGCAACATAAATAAAGGGGATCAGCGATAATAGTGTCCCGATAATGATCGAAATCATAAGCCTTTTGGTTTTTGGGGACATCAGGGAATACAATGTTGATGCTGAGTCGGCAACCTCATCAAAAAAATCCGTATCGACGGAGTCGTTGTACATTGAACTGGATTTCAAATGATTTTCGGGCGGATTTTCCCGGGATACTAAATCTTCACTGATTGGCACTTCAAGGAAAGATTCGTCCAACGGCCCATTATGAGGCTGATTCAAACTTTGGGTAACCCAAATTGGCTGCTTCTGTGCTGCGTCTTCAGACATATCCGGTACTGTCGGTACCGGTAATTCCGCCCCGGAATCCCCGTTGGAAACGTCTTTGGGTTCATTTTCTTCCTTAATGCAAAACAAATAAGTTGTATCTGCAGTGTTTGAAGCAGCGGCGGAGCCGGTGGCATTTCCGCAGCAGGGGCAATACTTCCCGGTTTCACTGTATGAATTTCCGCAGTTTGGGCATATTTGCATATTCATCACTCCTAACTCACTACATTTACACATTAGTATACGGGAATGCGTTTGGCAATAGCGGTAAAATTATATGAATTCTGCCGGTAAAAGAGGAGAACGGGTATGAAGAGAATCATTTCTTTATTTGTTGCTTTGATTATGGTCTTTTCTCTGGCAGGGTGCAGCGGTAAAGGTATACCCTCGACAATTGATTCCGGCTCAGCCAAAGAATCAACTGCCACAGAAGAAACCGGAACAAATCCGTATTCAACAAATGAAACCGTTTCAACTGAGGACACTGCTGCGGGGCCGGTAAACGGCTATCCGTATTTGGATTTTACACTCTCAACCAAGGAGCGGACTGCCGATTTGCTCAGCCGTATGACACTGGAAGAGAAAGCCGGTCAGATGGTACAGGGTGTCATCGGTGATGTAACTGCATCGGATATGACAAACCTGGGACTCGGGTCCGTATTATCGGGCGGCGGTGCCGTACCTGGTGACAATTCAATCAATGCATGGCAGGAAATGGTGATGATGTACCAGGACGGAGCAATGCAGACACGGCTTCAGATTCCTTTTCTATATGGAATAGATGCTGTCCATGGCCATTCCAACGTGTATGGAGCAGTGATTTTCCCCCAGAATATCGGCTTGGGCGCCGCAAATGACCCCGCACTTATGTATGACATGGGTGCGGCCGTTGCCGAAGAGATGAAGCTGACCCACACGCTCTGGAATTTTTCGCCGTGCGTCGCAGTGGCCCAGGATCCGCGATGGGGGAGAGTGTATGAGAGTTATTCAAGTGATCCCCTGATTGTATCTTCCCTTGCAGCGGCGTATCTGAAGGGACAGACTGATCATGGAATTACAGCTACAGCCAAACACTACGCAGGTGACGGCGGAACCGTCTTCGGCACGGGAGAAGGAAACAACCTGATCGACCGCGGGGACACACAGCTTACTGAGGAACAATTCAGGGCTCTTCATCTGGCACCATATAAAGCACTTGTTGATGCCGGGGTGAAAGTGATCATGGCTTCATTCAGCTCCTTCAACGGCATGAAGATGTCGGAAAACAAGTATTTCCTTACAGATGTACTTAAAACAGAGTTCGGATTCAAGGGATTCATTGTCTCGGATTGGGAAGCAACCGCAGGATTGAGCGGAGACAGCTTTGCTCAGAATGTGGCACTTGCGGTAAACGCCGGCGTAGATATGCTGATGGAGCCTTATAAATATTCCGAAGCATGTTCAGCCATAATCGATGGAGTTAATGATGGGAGTATCCCGCAGGATCGTGTTGACGATGCCGTCGGCCGCATACTGACCGTAAAGTTCGACATGGGGCTTTTTGAGGATCCTTATATGGATAATCTCAAAACCGGGGTTGATACCCTTGGCAGCGCGCAGTACAGGGAAATCGCCAAAAAGCTTGTTGAAAAATCCCTTGTGCTTCTTAAAAACCAGGATAATATCCTGCCGCTCAAAAAAGGGCAGAAGATCTTTGTCACCGGGCCTGCGGTTAATGATATCGGCGTGCAGTGCGGTGGTTGGACCAAAACCTGGCAGGGACTGACGGATCAGATGAACGGCGGTAAAATCACGGAAGGTACGACTATCCTTGAAGGACTGGAGGATTATGCCGCCGCGAATAATTTGGAAATTATAACCGATCTGAATCGCGCAGATGAAGCAGATGTTGTTATACTGGCGGTCGGTGAAATACCTTATGCGGAATTTGAAGGCGACACGGCCGACCTGTCACTAACGGGAACAACCGCGCTGCCCGGCAACAGCGAGGCAATCTCCATGGTATACTCTTTGAATAAACCAACGGTAACGCTCATCTTAGCCGGAAGACAGGTAGTGATCAGTGGATACATGGATAAGTGGGATGCGGTCGTCATGTGTTATCTGCCAGGAACAGAGGGTGACGGCATTGCGTCCGTACTTACCGGTGAAACCGGTTTTTCAGGCAAAATAGCGATGCCGTGGTATAAGGACGTCAATGATATCGGAACAGCAGGCGTTGATCTGCAGTATGCGAAAGGCTACGGTCTCAGCTATTGAAGCTATGGGGTATAACAATGAAAATTCTATTCTGCAACATTGTATGGATGAAAAAATATCAGGGGATTACGGATAACGATAAACCGAAATACTGTGGTGCATATGTTTCTGAGCAGGCAGCCGGCAGCGATATATTCAATTTCAGCGAATACAACGGCAAGTGCTATGGGTATGTCATGAACGAAGGGGATATTGTTTTTCCGGACCATCTTGCGGGGACTTTTGAAAAGGTGTCTGATCAGGACTGTACCACCGAAGGCGTTCTTGTTGTATGGTGCGCCTTTAAAGACAGAAATACTGCCAGAATCGTCGGATGGTATAAGAATGCCCTGCTTTACAGGGAAGAGCAGTACCAGCCGTCGTTTACCAACCCGGAATACGAATTGGACTATTTTTTTACTGCCCGGTCCGGGGATTGCTATCTTCTGCCCGAGAGCCAACGGACCTTCAAGATAGAAAGAGCCGCGAAAGCCGGTAAAGGAAAAGGGTTTGGCCGCAGCGATATCTGGTTTGCAGATTCACCATACGCACAGAATGAATTGATTCCTGAGGTCGTGAAATATATTGAATCATATGATGGCCCGCGGGTTAATTTTGTGCTGACAGAAGAAATGGTCGATGCGCTGCCGCAGGAAGCCGCATTGGAAACCCGGGAGGATCTCATTCAAAAAGGATTCCGGTTCTTTGAGAAGGAAGAATATCTTGAGGCGCTTTCATGGTTCAATGCCGCCCGGAAGATCGCAGAGACCCCTGATGTCCTGTATTACACAGCCTATTGCCTCTATCATCTTGCGGCTTTTGACAAAGCCCGCATGCTTCTGGAAAAATGCCTTGCAGCAGATCCGGACAGCCGTTCTGTCCTGGAATTATCGGCATTCTGCAGTGACATGACAGGGGATTGGGACAGCACGGTCGAATATCTTGGGAAAATGATTGATCTGACGCAGGAAGAAGATGCAAAAGAAGCACTGCGGAGTACGATCGCTGAAATCCATGCATATCTTAATACGGAAGAATAAACAAGCGGTATTCACGGTATCCTCCCGAATAGTCGCGTGATACCGTGATACTTAGTAATTAAGGCTGTTGGGAGGTGTTCAGGTTACATGGTTCCTGCCCTGCCGTTTGGAATGATAAAGGCGGCAGTCTGCGTCATGGACAAATTCGTTCAGGTCGTTGTGGCCGTCAAGCCGGTGTCAAGAAGCAGAATCGCATATTCATCCCCGCCAATACGGAAGACTGTGTCCGTCGAACGGCAGTTGTTCAACAGCAGCCGGGCAATATGGCGTATGGCTTCATCACCGTCGAGATGCCCGAGTGTGTCGTTAACCGTCTTAAAGTGATCAATATCAAGGGCGACAAGCGAAAATGTACCCGGAAAGCCAAGCTCAATATTCTCGGTATGCTTTTTTTCGCTCTGTTAAGCAGGGTATAAAACTGTCTCCTGTTATGTAAGCCGGATAAATCATCAATCCCGGCAATCTTATTGAGCTCATTGTTCGCATAGACAAGCACTTATTCTACTTGCTTGAGTTTGGTGATCTCCGTTGATGTACCCCATGTACCGATGATATTGCCGTCCTCATCATATAAAGGATATAGGGAAGCGGAATACCACGTTATACTGCCCGGGCTCCGTCCCGGATTTTTGAATCTGGCCGATCAGGGGCTTTCCGCACCGGATTATTTCCTGCTCGTCGAGAAAAGCCTGCTTCGAAAAAGCGGACGGAAAATAATCCAGGTCGCACTTGCCCACCATATCCTTCGGATCGGCAAGATTAAACTGGTGTGCATGTGCCATGCTGTTGAGGACGAATTTCGAATCCAGGTCTTTAACATATATTGCGTCCCGGGAATTGTTCATAATTGCATGCATCAGAAGTGACTCTGAAAAATGTTTGCAGCTGTGTTCATCCGGACCGGTTTCTTCAGGATATACATATTGAATCATTGTTGTATCCTTATCATGTATGCTGATTGTATGCACTCAATTGAATATAAAATTTGATATATATATTAAATTACTAACGGTATCGTATATATATATTAAATATAAATTTTCGAGCAGTATCCAGGACAATATGCTGTTTAAAAAATATTTATACGTGCTACTATACAAGGGCGGAACTGATAAACAGACAGCATCCGGGAAAACGGCCGGAAATGAAGTCAAGAAGGCCATTCTGCAAAGTTGGAGGAGACGTTATGCCGCAGGTCTATATTGTTATAATCAAAGCCCTTCCTGTTATTCTTCTAATTCTTCTGGGGATCTTTCTCCGGCGAACCGGATTGATTAAAAAAACCACAGTTGATGATCTGAAGAAGATTGTTATAAACATAGCACTGCCTTCAACACTATTTCTTACTTTTGCGGGAACCATATTCCAGAGCAATTATCTGTGGATCTTCGTGTGCGTTTTCGCTGTCTGCCTGCTGATGCTTTTTGCCGGCATGGGAATCAGGAAGGTTTTAAGTTCGGACAATAAATTTTACCCCGCACTTTTTGCCGGGTTTGAGGCAGGAATGATGGGGTATGCGCTGTTCACTTCGTTTTTTGGAGCCCAGAACACATACAAATTTGCAATTATAGATGTCGGACAGGTCGTGTTTGTCTTTTTTGTGCTGGCTGCTTTTCTACAGAGTCAAAGCGGGGAGAAGACATCGGTCAGCAAACTGGTCAAAGGCTTTATCCTGTCGCCCATTATCATCTCCATTATTCTGGGAATTCTGGTTGGGAGCACGGGACTCTTTGCGGCCGTATCGGCTTACCCTGTCACCGGGGCATTTACCGATACGCTGAAGCTTCTCGGAAGCATGACGCAGCCCCTTATCTGTATCGTTATCGGTTACGAACTGCATATGCAGGTGAATAATATACGTGAACCGCTTCTTACTGTTCTGCTCCGTATGTGTATTCTTCTGGGCATAGCTTTCCTTCTAAACACTTTCCTGATTGACAAGGCACTGCATCTGGATAAAAGCTTTCAGCTTGCCGTATACACGATGTTCCTACTCCCGCCGCCTTTTGTGATTCCGATTTATATGGGGGAATCGTCCGGGAAGCAGAAGCCGGTAATACTGAACACTATTTCGCTGCATGTTCTTTTCTCGCTGATTGCTTTTGTGGTACTTGTTTCGATTATGCAGTAAAAGCAGAATCCGAAAGTATTCCTGTAATGGACTACGTTGATCACTCAAAGTAGTCCCGCGTTCGGTGATATTGCACAAAAACACAAGAAAAAATTTTATAAATATGTGCAAAATGACTTGACAGATGCGTGGAATATGCTATAATCAAATCAAGCTCCAGGGAATACCAAAGAAAATCAATCCCAAGTAAGTGTGCCGCCCCATCTGTGATGCGGGAATGCGAAAAGCGATTGACGAATCATGAAAGTGAAAACAAGTCGCAAGTTAAGAAAATGAATCAGTAACTAAAGGAAGAAAGGCTAAACGAAAGTTCAGACCGAGTAGATCCGGATAGGAAAAGGTTCAAAAGCAAGACTGAAAATAATCGCAAGACAAAGGGCAACTGAAAATGATAGAAATTTCTAAAAGGTTCGCTGGAGCCCTTTTTATTTCTTTTTTCGGAATAGAGCTCCGAGAAAAAAGCAGCCATACCGGTTGCTTTTTTTGTTGTGGGAATGGATTAAGATCAGGTGTTTTTTCGCTCCAACTCTGCGATATACGGGAGGCTGCGTCCCTGTTCATGGACATCCATGCCGTACCCGATCAGCCAGATATCGGAAATCTCATACCCTGAATAGGCAATCGGCACATTGATCAGCTGCTGGTCGGGATTCACAAGAAGGGAGCAGACTTTGATGCTTGCAGGCTTGCGGGCTTCGAGGCTCTGAACCAGGTATGCCGTTGTCAGTCCTGTGCGGATGATATCCTCAATTAAAAGAACATGCTTTCCGATAATATCCAGATCGAGATCCTTGGTTATCCGGACTATGCCTGTCTGGCTTGTCGTATTGGGGATGGTACCGATTGCGATCACATCGACCCCGATCGGGATATCAATGGCACGTGTCAGATCGGCAAAGAAATACAGCGAACCCTTAAGGACGCCAACAACTACGAGATCTTTCCCCGCATAATCGGTGCTGATCTGCCGGCCCATCCCGGTAACTTTCGTCCGCAGGTCTTCTGCCGTATAAACAATCCTGCGCTGTTTGAATTCAGTCATCCGTGTACCCCCTAAGAATCACTGCTCGTTTTAAAACGCTCAATCAGAGAATAGAAATCCTTCTTATATACGATTTTAACATTGGTGCCGGGATAGAGCTCGCGTACCTTTTTCATTTTTTTGTTTTTCTCAGTCACGTATTTCTGGTTCATTGTAGTCAGCTCCAGATACGTATCAAATTTGGTCAGATAGAAATCAGGACTGAAGGCGAGCGTCACATTGCCCTCGGCATCCCATTCAACCGGGAACGTCTTGGGCTCATATTTCCAGTCGATATGATACATATCGAGAATTCGGGCAAACTCCAATTCCGCCGGATTTTTGAAAACCGGAAGATCCGACTGATGATCGATTGATTCACTCTGCTCGCTCTCTTTTTCTATCTTCAGGCGTTCCTCGTGTTCCTGGTGCAAAGCAAGAATGGCGGCTACGCTTTCGTCGACGGAAAGAGTAGCTGTATTGATAGTCATATCGTAGAGTGATACATCCGAAAGGTCAGTACCATAGACCATTGAGACAAACCGTTTGTGTTTTTTATCTGCCGTGTCAAGAACCTGAATCGCTTCCGACTCTGATATGTGAAATTGCCTGCGGATTCTTGAGATCCTTACTTTTTCGGGAGCGATAATACGGATGTGCAGGGCATCCCTGTACCCGGCAAAAATAATCTGTGACCCGAATCCGACCAGTATGGCGGATTGGTTTTGCGCCAGTGTAAAAAGGGATCGCTCCAGTTCATCCAGATAAGTACCGCCTTCACGCGACTGCGCAAGGAAAAATTTCGCACTTTCATTAAGCTGGTGTTTCTCGCGTGTATCCGTGGTTTTAGCAAAAAAACGAGTAATCAGCTGACTTCGATTGATAATCTCCCAGTTGAGTTTTCTAGCCAGCGCCTCTGCAATTTCATCGCCGAGACTTCCCATTTGCCTGGAAATTGTCAGAATAGCCAAGGTAACTCCTCCTTGCGCGGATAGTCATGTAAACACGATTGCCGAACACCCGGATTGAACAGTCGGAAAGTTAAGAAATCGGGCCTTCCATGCAGTCGTCCGTACACCTAAATTATAGCATATCGTAATGAAATCATTTCTTGTACATGGACAATTCCGGATTAAAAAACACAGTCGCCGCCCTGTGCAGTTTTCGCGAATTGAAATTTGTATCGAATATATTCCGTATGTAATTGCATTATAATTTGGCTGGTATACAATAGAAATTTGAAAATGCAAGTTGGATAGCCTTAAGAAAATATGCACAACGGAGGCATTATGAAAAATATTAGAATAGCATTTGCATTGGTGCTTGTTCTGGCCGTAACCGCGATCTCGGCCTGCAGTTCCGCAGCAGCAGATACTTCAGTCCCGGAAACGACTGCAAAAACTGGATCTGCATCTGCAGAGGCAACTACCCTGCCAGCGATAACAGGCGCGTCAGCAGCACAGGAAACAAAAGCAGCTGACACCAGCCAGTCAGCAGACATGGTTATGCTGAGCAGGATCGAAAAGCCGCTTGCCGGAATGCTGCTGGTAAACGGACAAAAAGATTATGCAGCTGACACTGTGATTTCAAATGATCAGGCCATTTCATATCTGATCAATATGGCAAGCTTATTCTACAGTGACCGTGCAGAAAACATTGATGCACTTGGCAGCACGACGAAGTATATCAGCCTTGATGAAACAGAAGCAAACCAGCTTCTCAACGAAGGGTTTGGCGCACGGTACTCCACAGCAGAACTGATGACCGAGAATACGGAGGTTGTTTACAATGCGCATAAATATTATGTGCCGTTACAGGAAGGTACAAACCTGCCGGCAATAAATTACATTGACGGCGATCCGGATACGAATCAATATGCATTCAAAATTACTGACCTGGGTAAAGAACGGACTCTGATACTAAAAATTGAGCCCTCAAAAAGCAACCCCATCGGATATTTGATTACTTCCTATCATTTTAAAACTGCTTAATAACAGGCAGTGATAAAGCTTCCCGAAAGAAGGCCATGCAGATTTAATGATCGCATGGCCTTTTTTCAGGTCCTTTTTCAAGCATCCGAAAAAATAGTTGAACATTTGTTCTATTTTTTCCAAAAAGGGCTTCTATTTCCGTTAAGGGTATTGTATTATGAAACGGGAAGAACATATGTTCCCGTGGAGGCAAAGATATGATAGCACTGACGATTTTACTGGTATTAGGTATTTGTGTTTTCTTGATCTGGTTTTTCGAAGCTATTATGAAAGACTGCAGCGATGAGTCATCCTGCATAGACCTGCGCCTGGAAAGAAGAATAAGTGAGAAGCCTTATACGGCAGAGCACATTATGGCGGATCATCCTTACTCAAAAGTAAGTTGATAATAAGAACGGAAGCAATTTTCCGGTTTATGCCTTCTGACGGTTATTCATACCCGCAGCCATCCCTTGCGGTAAGCAGAAGGGTGATTTGCACTGTTCCTGTTAAAGGGCGTTTCCCGGCCTGCAGGAATTGAAACAATGCAATTATCGCGCTATACTTTATTAATGCTTATTTTCTGCAAAGCGAGTGTATATGCAGTATGAATATTGAAATCAGCCATGTCAGTAAGATTTTCACTAAAAAAGAAGTTTTAAAGGACATTTCCCTGCAGGCAAGGGAAGGTGAGATTCTATGTCTTCTCGGTCCATCCGGGGCCGGAAAAACGACACTGATCCGCCTTGTCACAGGCGGGCTGCGACCGGATTCCGGCGAAATACGGATTGACGGAAGGAAATTTCCCAACAGGGATACAATAAAGAAAATCGGGTTTATGCCGCAGGATGACGCGGTGTATTCAGATTTGTCAGGACTTGATAACCTGCTGTTTTTCGGCCGGCTTTATGGTTTGTCCGGCAAAGAGCTGCGGCGAAGCACAGAAGACGCGCTTCATTGGGTTGATCTTGAAAAAGACAGTACCAAACTGGTTTCCCGGTATTCCGGAGGCATGAAAAAACGGCTTTCGCTGGCGATCACACTCCTGCACAATCCGTCAATACTTCTTCTCGACGAACCTACCGTAGGAATTGACCCGGTCCTCCGTAAATCCATTTGGGACCGGTTTGAGGATCTGCGGCTATCCGGCAAAACTATTGTCGTATCAACACATGTCATGGATGAAGCAGCGCGCTGTGAGCGGGCCGCTCTCCTTTATGAAGGGCGTCTCATTGAGAATGACACGACGGAGAACCTTCTGTTAAAGACCCAAAGCGGCAGTCTTGAAGAGCTGTTTTTTACAGCGCAGGAGAGGGGTGGAGCTTTATGAAGGGTCTGGTAATCCGTATTCTGAAGCAGATGGGTAATGACAGAAGAACACTGGCTCTTATGATCATCGCGCCGATCCTGATACTTTCCCTGCTTTATCTTCTTTTAGGTGAAGGCTCCTATATTCCGCGGATTGCAGTCCCGGAGAATTTTCCGGCAGCGCTTATGTCGGAACTCCAAAAACAGGATGTAGAGGTGGCCGTTCTGCCGGATGACGGAAATACCGGCACCGGTACAGATACGAATACGATTCACGATGCCCTTTTGAAGGACAAATCAACGGACGCCGTAGTGACAGTTGGTTCGGACGGGATGCATATCCGGATGCTGGAGGCAGGAAGTTCAAAGACAGCTTCCATTACAGCAGCACTCAAAAATGCAGCAGCCTCTGTCAGTCCGTCATCTTCGATGAGTCTTTCCTATGTCTACGGAAGATTGGACAGCACCGCCTTCAACAGTCTGGGATTTGTGCTGCTCGGAGTTCTTTCCTTCTTCTTTGTATTTATTATTTCAGGAATCTCCTTTGTCCGGGAACGAGAGACAGGAACCCTTGAAAGACTCATGGCAACACCAATCAGGCGTATATCCGTTGTTGGCGGATACACGGCAGGATTCGGTATATTATCAGCTGTGCAAAGTGTCCTGATGGTACTTTACAGCCGATATGTCCTCGGGATGGAGTTTGAAGGTTCGGTCTGGCTCGCCATACTTATTATGGTGCTTTTGGCATTTACTGCGGTTTCGATCGGTGCTTTCGTCTCGATTTTTGCCAACAACGAGTTCCAGGTAATGCAATTCATTCCTCTGGTTGTAGTCCCGCAGATGTTCTTTTCCGGACTGATTACGATTGATACGCTGCCATACGGCCTTGGAAATCTTTCCTATTTTATGCCGATCTATTACGGGTGCGCCGGTCTTGAGAAAGTTCTAATAAAGGGTTTCGGTATCGAAGAAGTCTGGAAAGATCTTTGTATGCTGCTGGTGTTCATTTTCGTTTTCTTTGTACTCAACGTGCTTGCACTCAAAAAATACAGAAAGATGTAATCGGATTCAGCTAGATCAGCCATGCCGGTACAAGCCAGTTTTTGCGGTCAATGGGAAGCAAATCATTGCACAGGCATATAACAGCCCCGGTTCCGATAAGGGTGCCGTAATGCTCAAATCCATCGGAAGCGAACGCGCCGGGTTCTTCCTTCTGGTCGTCGGTTATCGGCTTCAATACATCAAAAACACTGACTACCCCTTCCGGGTGTGAACTTTTTCTTATTTCAATCGGGTAAATTACGTTCAGCTGGCTTATGATCAGGTCGATCTCTTTTGCATTGCTGTCCCTGTAATAATTCAGGGGAGGTGTCTTGCCGGCGTTCAGGAAGCTTTTGTATATTTCCGAGACAACCCAGGTCTCAAAAAAAGCGGTTGACATGGCGCCTGCTTCGAGTGCCTTTGCATCGTGCCATTTTGACAGATAGGCTGCAAGTCCCGTGTCAAGAAAATACATCCGCGGAGACTTGACGACTCTTTTGAGCGCACTGTTGTAGTAGGGTTCTATCAGCGCAACGATGCCGGTAGACACCAACAGGGATACCCACTGCTTTGCTGTAGGTGCAGATATTTCGGTCTCCTTTGCGAGCAGATCGTAATTCACCATGCTGCCGGTCCTTGCGGCGGCGATGCAGAGAAAACGGTAGAACATTAAATCGTCATTCACCTGTATGAGCCCTTTAATATCCCTTCTGATAAATGTCTGTAAATAAGATGAATAGTAATTCTCCCAGTCGACACTTTCCTGTTCATACAAAGCAGGCATGGAGCCCCTGTGGATCCGCTCAAACAATGTCATCATATCAATGGACGTCGCTTTCGAGATACGCTGCATAAGCAGTTTGGGAGACGTTGAAAACTCCGGTAAAAGGTTACCTGAAATCTCACTGTTTGAAAGCCCGGACAAGTAGATAATTCCAACACGTCCGGCAAGGCTTTCACCGGCACCTTTGGATACGGGAAACATATGCGTGCCGGTAAGCCAGAAACTGCCTTTCGTCTTGTCGGCATCAACGTACATTTTGATATGCGGCAGAAGCTCCGGTGCGTATTGGATTTCATCAATAATTACAGGCGGAGAGTACCTCTGTAAAAACAGTGCAGGCTCCCGGACGGCGAGATCGCGTATTCCCGGATCATCAAGCGAGACATATTTTCGTCCTTCTTCAGCCAGACTTCGCAGCAAAGTTGTTTTGCCGATTTGTCTTGGCCCGATAATCAGCAATACCGGAAAATTACCAATTATATTCTTGATTGTCTGCTCAACACTTCTTTTGATATACATGCCCGTCACCTTGTTTCCTGAAATGGGGGAGATCGTTACTTGAATTTATGCGGATCTAAAGTCTGATTTCATTTTTGCGCGGAACGCATTTAAAGTCAATAGTCAAAAAAGCAGGATAAAATATATTATTCATAAAAAATCAAGGCTGATCTAAAGTTACAATTTATATCTGCAATACTACTTTTGGCGACAAAATGCAGTTGTTCGCAGTATATAAAACCAAAAACCGGTTTGCTTTCCTGCATACTAAAGTATTAATAGTCCTAAAAAAGAAATAACGGCATATTGACAATAGTGTGCGGTACACAGTATAATCTGATTATAGGAGGTGCAGCGTATGGATGACAACACGGAGATATTGGCCAATCTGGTTCCGGAACTCAGGCGAGGCACTCTGGTCCTGAGTGTTCTGAGTCAACTGACAGAGCCGGTGTATGGATATTCCCTTGTCCAGGACTTGTCCGGTAAAGGCGTGGAGGTAGAGGCAAATACATTGTACCCTCTGCTTCGAAGACTGGAGAAACAGGGCCTTGTCATGAGCGAATGGGAAACAACATCCAACAAACCAAGGAAGTATTATATGAGGAATGTGAAGGGTACAGAGGTCTACGGTGAACTGAAAAAACAATGGACCGAAATGGTCGGATGCGTGAATGCATTGCTTGCGGAGGAAAAGCAAAATGGATAATCAGCAATATGCCAAAGAACAAATCAACCGGTATGTGTACCAGGTCTCGAGATTTCTTTCCGGAAAGAATAAGGAAGATATTGAGAAGGAAATCCGATCCCTGATTGACGATATGCTGGAAACAAAATGCCAGGGCAGAGAACCGGACAAAGCAGATATTGAAGCCGTATTTGCTGAACTTGGGAAGCCAAGTGCTCTGGCAGCAAAATACAACGATTCCAAAAGATACCTGATCGGGCCGGATCTGTTTCCGGTTTACTGGAGTGTACTCAGGATTGTGATCCTGGTTGCTCCTGCCGCAATGCTGCTGGCCAATTTAATATCAATAGTTACCGGTACATTTTCCTGGGAAAATCTTGGCGGCATATTCAGTGCCGCATTTATGTCATTTGCGATAGTGACACTTATTTTTGCAGCGGTTGAATGGAAAGGGGTAAGTGTCGATAAACTCTTTGAAGGAGAAATTGAATTGCCGCCCGTGCCGGAGAAAAAGGCGCGGATTTCACGCGCCGATCCAATAGTCGGTCTTATCTTTTTGTCAATTTTTATGTGTATATTCATTTTTGCTCCGCAGTACATCGGGTTCTGGGCTTCCGGGCACAGCGGTTACGTATCCATCTTCAATGTTGCCGTAATCAAATCGATAATGGGGCTGTTTCTTATTTGCTTTGGCACCTCAATACTCAAAGAAATTTTCAAGCTGATTGAGGGCAGATACACGCTTCGGCTGATGATTGTTACGATTTTCTGCAATGCGATAAATCTTGCTCTGATTATTTATATAATTCGATCATTCCCGATCTGGAATGATTATTTTCCCGGCCAGTTTCTGGCGGCGGCGCAGATCACGGGCCTATCGGAACTACAGGACAAATGGGCATTCATCACACAGAATGTATTTCTGGGAGTTGTTGTTTTTGGAACAGTAGTAGATACATTGTCCTGTATTGTCAAAACACTGGTTTATGGGCTTGGCAGACAGGACGAGTGAATTTTGTATTTGAAAAAGTTCATGCAAAAGGCCGTATATGTTGTGTATGCGGCCTTTTTTTACGAAAGTCAAAGGGATACATTCTTTGCATTGTGAAATCCTGGCTAAAACCTGTTATTATATACATACTTTATTCTATGCAAACAGGCAGGGAAAAATGTCATATGTTGAAATACCTCGTTCTTCCGTTCATCGGAATAATAATGAGGCTGACTACGCCAACTACAGACTGAAAAGCGTTATTCAAAGCGGCCCGCTGATTATAGCTTTGCCGGCGGCCTTTAATTTTTTAATGCTTTTTGCTGACTGGAACATTATTCAGGAGCAGACGACAAGGATTATCATTTTGTTCATTCGCGTACTGTATTCACTCAGCCTTCTGCTCCTTCTGGTACGGATAAAGAAAATACGAAGATTTTCGATATTCTGCAGGATCATCACCTTATTTGAGACTGCATGCGTGGTTATTTTTCTATATGTTTTCACACAGTACCCGAATCCTGATTTTATGATTCAAACACTAGGTGTAATTACCATAATTATTACTGTTTTTTTGATCCCCAACACATGGAAAAACATGCTTGCCATCGTCGGGGTAACAGAAGTATCTTTCCTTCTTCTGTCAAAATTAACAATGCCAGCCGCCGGGACGATGAATTTCCGGGCGGGTGCCGTGTACATCACTATTGACGCCCTGCTATGTGCATTTTTTTCATGGAACAGGCAAAAATCGCAGCACATGGAATTTCTGGCACGTCAGGAGCTGGACAGACAGAGTTCTACGGATCATCTGACTCAGGCAGTGACACGGTTCAAACTCGAGGAGGAAGCAGATCGGTGGCTTCATTTTTGCCGCAGGCAGGGAATCCCCCTATCACTGATTTTTGTTGATGTCGATAATTTGAAGCCGATAAACGACAAATACGGACACCTTGCCGGAGATAAAGTGCTGTCAGAGATTGTATTTCGGATCCGTGCCTCCCTTCGGAATTCAGATATCACTGCAAGATGGGGCGGTGATGAATTTGTTTTGCTTCTGCCGGATTCCGACCTCGCAAAGACTGTTGAAATATCAGAATCCGTCCGCCGTTCCATAGAAAACAGCCCGGTTTTAGATGGCGTAACGGTAACCTGCAGTTTTGGTGTCGTTACTATGAACGGCACATCTACCTTTGAGACAATGATACACGAAGCGGATGAACTGATGTACAGGAGCAAGAAACTCGGCAGGAATCGAGTTGAATACAGCCTGATGGAAGCTGTCAGCAATAGTGGGCGTGATGATGAAGGCGCTGCGGCAAACCAATGAGAGGCGATGCAAATATGGAAGATGATTTTTTGAAAATATGGTTTGCGGGGTTCAACTCGGGAATTGATAAAATGGATGAGACAGATCTGAGGGATCTTCTTGGTGAATGCGGGAAAGCGTGTTCCGATTCTTTCCCCAGGAAGATGTACATCGAAGAATATGAAAAAGCGGCTGATTTCGATGATTTTCTGAAGCGTATAAAATCCCGCATGAAAGGAATTGATTTCGAAAAAAATGAAGACGGATCCATTGTGGTCGTATATCCGCAATGCTTCTGCGACCTGGTTACCCGGGGACTTGTCCGGTCACCGAAATTCTGTGAGTGTTCCCGCCAGAGCCTTCAATATAATTGGGAGGCTATTTACGGGGAAGGCAACGTGGAAGTAACGCTTCTGCAGTCAGTTCTCCAAGGCAAAGATACGTGCCGTCTTCTCGTGCGTCTTGACCGCTCTTTTGGATGCGACTGATTTTGCGGAAAGAATAAATTATATTATAATTCGGATAATATGTCATATAATAAACATATTGCAGCCGGCACGGTACAGACGGGAAACAATTGTTAAGAACGCCGCTTGAGCGGTACAGGAGGGTTATATGGGTGAAAACAGCACCGGCCGTATGGATATTGCAAGCCGTATACGCGAGCTGCGTGAATCTGTCGGAAAGACTGCCGAACAGACAGCAGACCATCTGGGGATAGGGCTTGCGGAATACATGAGCTTTGAATCCGGCAGCCTCGATGTGCCTATCAGTGTTTTATATGAAATCGCGGGACATTTCGGCGTCGATCTGACGGATCTTATGACAGGCAAATCACCGAATCTGCAGCAGTATTGTGTTGTGCGTGACGGTAAGGGCCCTGAGATTGAACGCTTCCCGGGATATCGCTTTCAGAGTCTCGCGTTTGATTTTCAGAACCGTTCTTTCGAACCGCTCCTTGTAACACTTGATCCGGCTAAAAATCGCAGCATCGGGTTGGTCACACACGCAGGGCAGGAGTTTAATCTGGTCCTGACCGGACGCGTAAGGGTTGTTCTCGGGGGCCGGTCGGTTGATCTGGGTGCAGGGGACAGCATTTTTTTTGACCCGGCGATTCCTCACGGTCAGCTTGCATTGGACGAGGCTTCTGCCAGTTTTCTGACAGTTATATCACGTGACAGCCTGACAGAATCCCATGAGAAAAAGGAGACGTTATGCTGAACCGTTTTTTGCCGCGCGAATCTTTTGCATCTTATGAAGATTTTTTGGAAAATTATAAAGTGAACGTACCGGAGTCGTTCAATTTTGCTGTGGATGTCGTTGACGCCTGGGCAAAAACGGATCCGGACAAATCCGCGCTGGTCTGGTGCAACGACGAAGGTGATGAGCGTCGTCTTAGCTTTGGAGATATCTCCCTGGAAAGTGCACGGGCCGCAGTTGCGTTCTCCCGCCTTGGCATCAAAAAAGGCGATGCCGTCCTTTTGCTTCTGAAAAGGCGCTGGCAGTTCTGGATATATGCCCCTGCCCTGATGCGCCTGGGTGCGATATATATTCCAGCCACCATCCAGCTCACAAAGAAGGATATTGTGTACCGCTGTGCGGCCGCTTCCGTATGTGCTATTATTTCGATTACGGAAAAAGATATTGCAGAGGCCGCCGCAGAAGCCCTTCCGGAATGCCCCGATGTCCGTGCAGCGGCATTTGTACGATCCGACCCGAAGGCTGAAGCTTTGGAACCGATTTTTGTTCCGCATGAGGGATGGCTCGATTTGAACGAATTTATCGCATCGGTTTCCGATGAGGAGGCGAAGGCTTTTCGCGATGTAAGGCCATTGGCAGGCGGGCAGGATCCGATGCTTCTGTATTTTACATCGGGTACCACCGGAATGCCCAAGATGGTGCTGCACGATTTCAATCATCCTCTCGGACATATTGTTACGGCCCATTACTGGCAGCAGCTGGGGCCCGATGACCTTCATATCAGTGTTGCCGATACAGGCTGGGCCAAGTGCGGCTGGGGCAAGATTTACGGTCAGTGGATCTGCGGGGCTGCGAATTTCGTATATGATATGGATCGCTTTGATCCGGCCCGCTTAATGGAGAAACTCTCGGCCTATAAAGTGACTACGTTTTGTGCGCCTCCTACAATCTACCGGTTCATGATTCATGAAGATTTATCGATGTATGACCTTTCTTCGCTGAGGCTGGCGCTGACGGCCGGTGAACCTTTGAACGCGGAGGTTTTCAATCGTTTCAGGGCGGTTACCGGGCTTGCTATCCTCGAAGGATTCGGTCAGACCGAGGGCTCGGTCCTGTGTGCCAGCTTTCCCTGGGATGCACCTCGGCCGGGGTCGATGGGCAAACCGTCGCCCCTGTATCACCTTGATATTATTGATGATAATAATGAATCCTGCCCTCCCGGCACGGAAGGGCGCGTTGTCGTCACCGGACTAGGGAGCAGCCGGCCGGTCGGCCTGTTCTGCGAATATTACCGGGATAAAGATGCTACCGGCCGTGTCTGGCATGACGGTATTTATGAGACCGGCGATGTGGCCTGGCGTGATGAAGACGGATTCTACTGGTATGTCGGACGGTCTGACGACGTAATCAAATGTTCCGGATACAGAATCGGACCTTTTGAAGTGGAAAGCGCCCTGCAGACACACCGGGCCGTGCTTGAATGTGCGATTACCGCATCACCGGATCCTATCCGCGGCCAGGTGGTCAAAGCGACGATTGTTCTTGCCCGCGGTTACACGCCCTCTGATGATTTGGTCCGGGAGCTTCAGAACCACGTAAAGCACACAACGGCCCCGTATAAGTATCCCAGAATTATTGAATTTGTGGATGCGCTTCCGAAGACAACCAGCGGTAAAATCAGACGGGTGGAAATTCGCGGCAAAGATGAGAAGAAAGACGGGACGTAATAGCGTATTATATAGAGTAAGAAAAGAACTCATCGGAAATAGTTTTGAAAAGGAGCGTTTATATGGAATACATGGCGAATTCTGACCGGTATAACAAAATGATTTACAGACGCTGCGGTCAAAGCGGACTGAAACTGCCTGCAATCTCTCTGGGAATGTGGCACAATTTCGGCGATGTAACCCCTTTTTCCAATTGCCGCGAGATGATGCTCGGAGCTTTTGATCTGGGAATAACACACTTTGACCTGGCAAATAATTATGGTCCCACTGCAGGATCTGCAGAGGAATCTTTTGGGAAAGTGATTTCCGGAGAACTCAGAGGCTACCGCGACGAGATTGTAGTATCAACAAAGGCAGGCTACTATATGTGGCCGGGGCCCTATGGTGAATGGGGCTCCAAAAAGAGCCTTGTGTCGTCACTTGATCAGAGTCTCAGGCGTATGAAGCTTGATTATGTAGATATTTTTTATCACCATCGTCCGGATGCAGAGACTCCAATGGAAGAAACGGCGGATGCGCTTGCTCACCTGGTAAGGCAGGGCAAAGCGCTGTACATAGGCATTTCCAATTATTCGCCCGAACAAACCGCGCGGATGATTGAGCTCCTGGACAGTCAAGGGGTGCATCTTTTGATACATCAGCTTTCCCACAGCATGCTGGGACGTCAAAATGAGGCGGTGTATGATGTACTTGAGCAGAAGGGCGTTGGATCCATTGCCTTTTCACCTTTGGCGCAGGGACTTCTGACCGACCGTTATCTGAACGGAATTCCGGAGGATTCCCGTGCGAAAGGCAGGAGTGTTTTCCTGACTGAGGCAAGCATTACCCCGGAGAAAATGCGCAAGGTAACGGCCTTGAACGATCTGGCACAGGGACGTGGACAGGCGCTGTCCCAGATGGCACTTGCATGGGTACTGCAGCGCGCGACTTCTGTAATCATCGGTGCAAGCCGGCTCCAGCAGATCGCAGAAAACTGTAAAACGATTGAGAATACTGCATTTTCCAAAGAAGAATTGGAAAAGATCGAGCAAATTCTGAATGGCTGACCAATGCGTCGGCAATTTAATTATCATTGAAAAGGATATCAGTAATGGATTATTTGGCAAATTCTGACCGCTATAACAAGATGGTCTACAGACGCTGCGGCAATAGCGGATTGAAACTACCGGCGATTTCGCTCGGGATGTGGCGCAATTTTGGCGATGTAAGCTCCTTGACGAACGGCCGTGAAATGATACTTGGTGCATTTGACCTGGGAATAACGCATTTTGATCTGGCAAACAATTATGGCCCGTGTGCGGGATCGGCTGAGGAAACCTTCGGAAAAGTACTTTCCGAAGAGCTCAGATCCTATCGCGATGAATTGGTGATTTCTACAAAAGCCGGCTATTATCTGAGGCCGGGCCCTTACGGCGACTGGGGTTCCAAAAAATATATCCTGTCGTCCCTGGATCACAGCCTTAAAAGCATGAACCTGGATTACGTCGATGTTTTCTACCATCATCGTCCGGATCCGGATACTCCGATGGAAGAGACAGCGGAAGCGCTCACCCAGGCGGTTCGCCAAGGTAAGGCGCTCTATGTCGGGATTTCCAACTATTCCCCGGAACAGACAGCCCGTATGACTGATATTCTAAACGGCATGGGAGTCCATCTGCTGATTCATCAGCTTTCACACAGTATGCTGGGACGTCAGAATGAACCGGTTTATGATGTTCTTGAACAAAAAGGGGTCGGATCGATTGCCTTTTCACCTCTTGCGCAGGGGATTCTCTCAAACAGATACCTGCATGGCATCCCGGAAGAACCGCGTGCAAAATCCAGGCAGGGACTTTGCTCAGAGTCGTGTATTACTCCTGAAATGATGGCAAAAGTAGAAGCACTGCACGATCTGGCGCAGGAACGCGGCCAGGGGCTGTCGCAGATGGCGCTGGCTTGGGTATTACAGCGCGCTACATCCGTCATCATTGGTGCGAGCCGTCTGTCCCAGATCAGGGAAAACTGTCAGTCGACAGAGAATCTCGAATTTTCCAAAGAGGAAAACGACAAAATTGACGCAATACTGAATAGCTGATGTGCTGTTCGTGGAAGTCCGGCGGGCAGCTGTACAAAAGGATGAACAAATATATAAGGATGGAATTGTAATGACGGACTACAAACTCATAGCACTTGATTTAGACGGAACAGCATTGAAAGATGGCGGATGGCTGTCGGATGTGACGCGAAATGCCATTAGCAGAGCCATATCAGCGGGGTTTCTTGTTGTTCCGACTACTGGACGGACACTGGCAGAGATTCCGGACGAAATTCTGGCGATTCCGGGTATCCGGTTTGCTATTATTTCAAATGGTGCAAGCATTATGGATCTGGAAAATGATGAGGAAATTTATTCTGATCTCATTTCCCTTGATTCAGCAAAAATACTCTTTGATTTGCTATTTGAACAAAACATCGCTTTTCAGGCATACAGTGAAGGCGTTTCGTTTTGTGATGAGCGGTTTATGGCAGAAGTTGTAGGCTATTTTGGCGGGCGGGACAAGAATTATTACTGGCTGGCCGAGAGAATACGCTTTGTTAAGAACCTGCCGGCATATTTTGAAAAAGCTAAACGGCATGTTGAAAAAATCACAGTGAACCGGTTAATAGGCGAAGACCGCATCATGATTGAGCAGGCCCTTGCTGAAATTTCCACCGTAGTAACAACTTCGTCCGACCCGCGGAACATGGAGATCAATTCCGCAACAGCCAATAAAGGTTCAGCCCTTCTTGAGCTCAGCCGCGGACTGGGCATTCTGCCCGAACACATCATGGCTATCGGCGATGGTAATAATGATATAGAAATGCTTTCTGTAGCCGGTTTTTCTGTTGCCATGGGAAATGCTGAACAGGGCGCCAAACAAGCCGCTTCCTATGTCACTGTTTCCAATAACGACGACGGGGTTATGGTAGCATTCCGCAAATTTCTTGGAATAGGGTGAGTGGTGAGCGGACATATTACTTTCGCTCCCCCTGTCCTCGGCCTTCGGCCTGCGTAAGGTCGCTCAAGTTACTGGCTCGTTTGCTGCGAAGCGCCCGTCGGGCGCTAAGGAAATCAATATCTGAGAGGATTCATGAAACGGAAAAGCCCCGCTCAAATTGAAACGGGACTTTCTGGAAATTATATGTGGAAATGTCATTAGATCTAAAGTGAAAAGAATTTGTTGCATGATCGTTTGACCGCTGTGAAGCGCGGTGATTTATTCCTTGGCGCCCAACGGGCGATTTGCAGTAAGTTGACCTGTTACTTGAGCGACCTTACGCAGGCCGCAGTGAGAAACATTTCCTTAGCGCCCAGCGGGCGCTTTGCAGTGAACGGACCTGTTACTCGAGCGACCTTACGCAGGCCGCAGGCCGAGGACATGGGAGCGAAAGTAACAGGTCCGTTCACAGCTGTCCGACCACCCCAAGGAACAGTATCGTATTGTCGGTCTCGTCATAGATCGCGAAGAGGAACGGACGGTCGGCTGTGAAGATCTTTTCACCGTCATCCAGTGATGCCGACGCCGCGGTCATGATGGGTTCGGATACAGCCGCCGCTTCGGCGCCTTTTTCATCGACGCGGATATAGCACTTATGGAGAATATCTGAAATGCAGATTTGATTATATGATCCGGTCATGCCTTTGAAATCAGCCTTGCCCGGTGTCGAATCGAAGGCGAGATTCATCCCGAGGGCCTGCATTGTCTTCAGCATGGATGTATCAAAGGTGAATTCGAATTTAGGCAGGGCGAGCTTGACTTTTGTCCCTGCGAGTTCCGCGGCGGCAGAGGCAAAACCGGTGGCAGCGAGGCCGTTCATTACTGCAGTGACATCCTTCCCATCGGCGGGAAGGATAAAGGCCATTGAGTAAGGACTGTCGGATTTCTCCGTGGAACCTGTAAAGGGGAGGGAAATCATCTGATAGGAAGGTGTCCCGGAATAGAGCATTTCACGTTTGTCGTGCATAAATGGAACAGTGGCATCTTTTTGGGATCCGTGAAAGACCTGGTCATAATTTTCTCCGGCTGTAAAAGGAATCTCCCAGTCTCCGAGAAAATAGAGGGCGTTAACCAGGACGAGTGTTGTTTGCATATCCAGAGGCTCAGGATTCATATTTTGAATTTTGCCGTTTGTTTTGTCACTGGCCCATTTGTTGATGGAATCTGTTGCGCCGGCGGCATCATTATGGAAATCAACAAGAAAAGCATCGGTCATGAAGTTGTCTGTGCAGGATTTGATAAATGCATCGCTGAAGGAATCGTCCTTATGCATCCAGATGGAATTGGAAGCTGTCATTCCGTTGGTGTTCGCGCGCCACATGAGTTGCTTGCACGAAGCAAGGATATCCTCATCGGAAAGAGCGGACATCGATAGTGCTGTCTTCATCTCATCTGCGGTTGCGCCCCCGGCACCTGTACGGGTCATAAGTATGGCAAGTTCCAGGCTTGCCGGCGAGAGAGCCAGATTTTCACCTTTATATAGCAGGGAGGCGGCGGTCCAGCCATAGTGGTTTATTCCGGTGACAAATGCATCAGGGAATGCCGATATTTTCTGCGCAGTGAGCGTCGCTTTATAGGAAGCGGTTGCTTTGATAACACCGCCGTTTGTGACTTCTGTGGTTTTTCCGCCGTCTTTTACCGTGCAGGCTGCTGTGGTCAGAAGCAGCGCGGTCATAAGTACAAAGGCAACAATTCTGGAAAAATGTTTTATCATAATAATGACCTCCCTTTCAGTACATAGGTTCTTAGCATCACAAGGCTCCATACTGTGAGTAAACCAGTTCCATAGCGCCCAGCGGGCGCTTTGCAGTGGACGGACCTGTTACTTGAGCGACCTTACGCAGGCCGCAGGCCGAGGACATTGATTTCCATAGCTCCCAGCGGGCGCTTTGCAGTGAACGGACCTGTTACTCGAGCGACCTTACGCAGGCCGCAGGCCGAGGACATTGATTTCCTTAGCGCCCAGCGGGCGCTTTGCAGTGAACGGACCTGTTACTTGAGCGACCTTACGCAGGCCGAAGGCCGAGGACATGGGAGCGAAAGTAACAGGTCCGTTCACCCGAGGACATGGGAGCGAAAGTAACAGGTCCGTTCACAGCTGTCCGACCACCCCAAGGAACAGTACCGTATTGTCGGTCTCGTCATAGATGGCGAAGAGGAACGGACGGTCGGCTGTGAAGTTCTTCAGGTTTTCTTCGACCGGCATTGCGGTCTCTTTCATTATGACTTCTGTGACAGCTGCCGCTTCGGCGCCTTTTTCGTCAACACGGATGTAACATTTGTGAAGGATATCGGAGATGTAGAGGTCGTTTGCAGCTCCCGTCATCCCGTCGAACTGTGCTTTTTCAGGATCGAATGCGAGATTCATTCCAAGGGACTGCATTGTCTTGAGCATCGATGCATCAAAGGTGAATTCGTATTTGGGCAGGGCCAGCTGAACTTTATTGTCTGCAAGTCCTGCAGCGGCGGATGCGAAGCCATTGGCGGCAAGATCTTTCATTACAGCGTTGATGTCCTGTCCTTCGGATGGGAGGATGAATGCCATGGAGTATGGACTGTCGGTCGAATCAGCAGCGCCCTTGAATGGAAGCGAGATCATCTGATAGGAGGGCGTCCCGGCATAGAGCATGTTACGGGTATCATGCATGAATTTCACGGAAGCGTCTTCTTTGGTGCCATGGAAAACTTGTTCATAACTGTTTTCAGCCGTGAAAGGAATCTCCCAGTCACCGAGGAAATACAGGGCATTAATCAGTACAAGCCTTGTGTCGGACGACAGGGGATCGGGATTCATTTTGGGGATTTTGCCGTGTGTTTTGTCGCTGGCCCAATTGTTGATCGAGTCCGTTGCACCTGCTGCATCCTTCAGGAAGTCGACGGCAAATGCGTCGGTCATGAAGTTGTCCGTGCAGGATTTGATAAATGCATCGCTGAATGAATAGTCTTTCTGCATCCAGATTGAGTTGGAAGCAGTCATACCGTTAATGTTCGCACGCCACATGAGCTGCCTGCAGGAGGAGAGAATATCTTCATCGGAGAGTGCAGACATCGAAAGTGCTGTTTTCATCTCATCTGCGGTTGCGCCCGCGGCACCCGTTCTTGTCATAAGAATGGCGAGTTCAAGGCTTGCCGGCGAAAGGGCCAGATTCTGTCCGTTGTAAAGACCGGAGGCGACAGTCCAGCCGTATTGGTTCATACCGGAGACAAATGCGTCCGGGAAGGCTGCTATTTTCTGTGCAGTCAGTGTCGCTTTATATGAGGCAGACGTTTTGATGACATTACCGTTTGTGGCATCAGTGGTATTTCCGCCGTCTTTTACCTTGCAGGATGCTGTGGTCAGAAGCAGCGCGGTCATAAGTACACAGGCAATAATTCCGGAAAAATGTTTCATCATAATAATGACCTCCCTTTCAGTACATATTATATTTAATCTTTGTGATATTGTTATGAACATAAAGTTGGGGCATATGGTTCCTGACGCGTTGCGCTTTTTCGGGCAGCCTTGTACACTGTTGAAAGAAGACACGCCAGGGTTCAACAAATCACTGACCTTCTAAAAGTAAGACGATTCAAAAGCGCTGATTGTTGCAGAAAATGGAAATAAATATTTGAGGAGGATCAAAATGGACGTTAATTCAGAATATGTCTGGCGAAGGAAACTTGAGAAGCTTGCCGGTAAACTCCAGCAGAATATGATGGATGCATTTATTGTCGATTCAAAAGAAGAGATCCTTTTTCTTCTTGACTCTATGATGAAGCCGGAAAGTTCAGTTTCCTCGGGGGGATCCATGACACTTTCGGAAACCGGTGTCCTTGATTATCTTAAGAGCGGCAGATTTAATTACTTTGACCGGAACTATCCGGAAGGTAAGACTGCTGAAGAAGCAACCGAGGCTTACCGCGGCGCTTTTTCGGCTGACTATTATTTTACATCCACCAATGCCGTCACTGCAGACGGATGGTTATACAATATCGACGGCCGCGGCAACCGCGTGGCTGCGATGATTTACGGACCGGCGAATGTCATCGTCATATGCGGAAGAAATAAGTGGACTGCCGATCTGGACGCTGCGATTGAACGCTGCCGCGAATTTTCAGCACCGTCCAATTGTGTCCGCCTGAACAAAAAAACACCCTGCACCGTTTCGGGAAGCTGTGAGGACTGTAAAAGTTCGGACCGCATCTGCAATGAGTACACATTAATTAAACGAAATCTTCCTAAAGGCCGGATTAAAGTGATCCTTCTCAATTTTGAAGCCGGTTATTAATGGTTAATCCTGACGGATAACAGCATCAGTCATATATTTTATGAATAAGCAGGAGGTATTTTTTGATATGAAAAAAGATAATGTTATTATTACCGCACTGTCGGTCGGCATTGTGGTGGTGGTTGCTGTGACGGCTTTTTTTCTGTTCCAGGGCAGCAAAAAAGTTACGGATACAACAGATTCTACAACAGCAGCAACAGCAGCGGCAACAACTGCTTCAACAGAGCCTGCCGCATCGGAGTCCGCTGTGCCGGCAACACAGACAACAGCGACGACTGCCGCAGAGACTCTAAAGCCTACAAAGACGCCGAAGGAAACGAAGAATGATAATACGGCGACACCCTCACCTTCACCGGAGACGGGCATCGCAGATGGAACTTATACTGCATATGTCACGGAAGCATCAACAAATGCCCCCGATAAGAAATCACAGGGAACGATTTCGGTACAGCTGGCGAATATATACATGGGTGCAGAAGCAATAGCCCAGGCGAAAGCAGACGGAAATGCTGATTTAATCGAGATCGATGAAAACGGCGTCGAATACATACCAAATGATTATTATATCAGTGATGCCAATAAAGAAATTGTCGTTCTTCCTGTCCAAAAGGACTGCAGTATACGGGTTATCCCGCATGACGGACCGGATCTGACATCAGAGGATTATTGTGTTGACGGAACACTGCAGAACCTGGCGGATGATGCGGCGGAATATCAGAGGTTTGCAACAATTACTGTGAAAGACGGACAGGTAAACTACGTAGGGGAATTCTATCTCCCGTAAGTATACGGACCTGTTTGGTGTTACAGGCTGTCAGAGTGGGGGTTCCTCATGGGATCGGTTATTGAGCTGGATGATGTTTCGAAAATCTTCCGCGTGCTGAACCGGCATGCAGGTCTCAGGGGAACTTTTTCAGACCTTTTTTCCAGGGACTATAAAAGTATTATTGCGGTTGACCATATTTCGATGACGATTGAAGAAGGCGAAATGGTTGGCTATCTGGGACCAAACGGCGCAGGAAAATCCACTACAATCAAAATGATGACGGGTATTCTGGAACCTACAGGGGGCAGGATTCTTGTCAACGGACGCGTGCCGTACGAAAACCGCTCACTCAATGCACAGAACATCGGTGTTGTATTTGGACAGCGGACACAGCTCTGGTGGTCGCTTCCCGTTATTGAATCTTTCCGGATCCTCAAGGAAATGTATTGTATTCCGGATAGCGTCTACAAAAACAATATGGAGATGTTTGATGAGCTTGTCGGTGTGAGTGAACTGTATAATAAGCCGGTCCGTCAGATGTCGCTGGGGCAGAGGACACTGTGTGATATTCTCGCTTCTTTTTTGCATGATCCCCGTGTGGTCTTTCTTGATGAGCCGACCATTGGCCTTGACGTATCCATGAAATCCAAAATCCGGGACCTGATTACGTTTCTCAACCGTGAAAAACATACGACGGTTGTGCTGACAACGCATGACATGGGTGACGTGGAGGCGCTTTGCCGGCGTATTATGATTGTCGATCACGGTAAACTTATATATGACGATACCATACAGCAGCTTAAGCAGTTTTTTGGCGCATACCGTACGCTGAAAATTCTGCCTGCAGACGGCGGCGCCCTTTCTGCAGAACGGATTGATAAATACAATAAAGATCTTTTGGTTTCCTGTCCTGACTCCCGGAACGTTGTATTCGGAACGGATGAGGAGTGGCTGACTATTCTGGTGCCGGAGGATGAGATTACACTGATGTCTGTGCTCGGCGGTATGCAGTCGCTCCTGTCGATCAGAGACATGAGGATCGAAGAAATATCGACAGAGTCGGTTATCCGCAAGATTTACGAGGGCACCGGTGGGCAGCCGAGGGAGGCTTCCGATGGAAATTAGTACTCGAAGACTCCCTATGCGCAGGTATTTTTCGTTAACCAGGGCAGGTATCCTGGAAACATTCACATTCCGGTCGAGCCTTTTCCTGAACCTGCTGGGGAATTTGGTGTATATGATTGTCATGTTCTTTTTGTGGCGTGCGATTTATGCATCGAGCCCTCAGACTACAGTTAACGGTCTGACACTCCGTGAGACGCTGGTGTATCTTACAATGGCGGGGGCTATTTTCTCGACACTTGATGTCTATCTTGTCTGGAAAATGGGCAGGGACATTCAGTCGGGACAAATTTCACTTTACTTCACCAAGCCGATGGATTTTTTCCTGCGCGAGTTTTTCTATGTCAGCGGTAATGTTGTGGTGCAGCTTTTCCTGACACTTCTCCCGACATTCTTTATTGTCTGCATGTTTACCGGCTGGACCATTCCGCTCGGATGGAATCTCCTTGTGTTTGTCCCGGCGCTTTTTCTGTCGCTTCTGCTGAACTTCAGCATAGATTTTATAGTCGGCACTTTATGCCTTTATACACAGTCCTTCTGGGGCATCAACATGGTGAAGGAAGTCATCATTCTTCTTCTCTCCGGGGCGACGGTTCCCCTGGCGTTCTTTCCGGGCACATTCCGTACGGTCGCTTCTTTCCTTCCGTTTCAGGCGATGTACAATTTGCCGCTGCAAATCCTGATTTCACATACATACACATGGGCGGATTATGGCCGTGCCCTGGGGGTACAGCTTTTCTGGGTAGTGGTGCTGGTGACTTTGGGACGGCTGTTTTTTCGACACGCTTCAAAAATCATAACCGTTAACGGCGGATGAAAGGGGGCTTTGCATATGCCGGTTAAAAAAGAAAAACTGCATCGCGGTTTTCTGTATTATATGCGGATTTACCGTATGATCATTACGCAGGATATTAAAGGCAAGATGCATTACCGTGCGGATTTTTTCATATCCATTCTCGGTATGCTGGCCACCAACATTGCCGGTTTTGCAGCGTTCTGGCTGATTTTTCAATCGTTTCCGTCGATCAGCGGATGGACTTATTATGAGATGCTGTTTCTGTATGCCTTCTCGCTTCTTGCATTAACACCGGCGCAGATCTTTTTCGATAATAACTGGTCGCTGCGTTTCTACATATTTTCCGGTGATTTTGTGAAATACTGTTTCCGCCCTGTGAATCTGTTCTTCTATTTTATTTCGGAAGTCATTGATCTGAAAGGGATCGGACAATTGCTTTTCGGGGCTGGCACGCTGATTTTTGCGTGGTCACACATCGGGATTGCCGTAAATGCCCGGATGATCCTGCTTTTAGTCCTCGCGCTGTTTTCGGCATCGCTGATAATGATTGCAATGATGACGGCCGCTTCAGCAACCTGTTTTTGGATTATCAATTCGGGTATCGTCATGATATTTTTATTCCGGTTCAAGGATTATGCCAAATACCCGATGACGATTTTCAATTCAGGTTTCCAGTTTGTGTTTACTTTCCTGATTCCGATTGGATTTATCTCATATTATCCAAGTCTCTTTTTTCTGCGGACGGAAGATTTGTCGGTTCTTTCCTACCTTTTACCGTTTGTGGCCGTCTTATTCTTCTACGGTGCGTATAAACTCTGGATGCACGGTGCAACAAAGTATTCCGGGACCGGATCATAATGAAGCGCCGTCTTTAAACGTTGGATGCCTTGGCCCGGATATCGTCAGTATCAACACGGATGAGACATACGCGCTTCAGTGCCTGCGGAGAAAAGATGTGTTCCGGTGTGCCGGTAAAGCCTTCCATCAATTTGTTGAGGGCGTCTTCTTTTTCGATTGGGTCTTCAAGAATAAAGGCGCGGCCGAACCCTATGACACTGGTGAAATGGGTTGTCCATTTACAAGGGGAGTCGGCGGATTCAAGGGCATAATCTATGACTACTTCCACACAAACACGGTTATTTTGAGAGAGGATATCAATCTTTCTGCCCTCCATTGCGCAATGAAGATAGAAACTTTTACCGGCATACGCATAATTCATCGGGACTACATAGGGCTGCCCGTTGTCTGACAGACCAAGATGGCATACGGAAGCCTTTTGTAAAAGCTGCGCAATCGTTAAAGGGTCGGTAATTTCCTTCAGGCTGCGGCGCATCGGATGTCTGTCCATATTTTCACCATTCTTTCCGTCAAATGACTGCCTATCTGCAGGCAAAAGTATTTTTCTTTTTCAGTTTACCTGTTTTTCCGGGAAATAGAAAAAAATATTGCAATATTGCAAAAAACATATTGACAGCATGCGCTTACAGTATTACTGTATTAAGTACGCAGTACAGCGATACAGTAATACAATATTTGACAGGATCCGGATCATCTATTTGTGCCTGGCACATGATATCCGGAAGAAAGGAGACACGGTGGAAAATTACTTCGATTCAAATACGCCGATTTACCTTCAGCTGGTAAAGCTTTTTACAATACGGATTGCAGGGGGAGAATGGAATCCGGGAGACCGCGTAATGAGCGTTCGTGATCTTGCTGTTACGTTCAAAGTGAATCCGAATACCGTTCAGAGAGCTCTGTCTGAGCTTGAAAGAGACGGCCTGGTGTATACGGAGAGAACAAGCGGGCGGTTTATTACGGGTGAGAAAGATAAAATCCTCGAAGCGCGGTCAAGACTGGCTGACCAGGAAATTGCGGAATTTGTCAAACAAATGAGGCAGCTCGGGTACAGCCGGGAACAGTGGTTAGCCCTGGTAGAGGAAACAATGAAGAAGGAGAACACTTGAAATGAGTATCATTGAAATTCAAAATTTAAACAAGAAATTCGGCAGTAATGCTGTCCTGAATGATCTGTCCCTGAATCTTGAGGCCGGCAAAATTATAGGCCTTCTGGGTCCGAACGGCTGCGGGAAATCCACGCTTCTCAAAATTATGGCAGGCCTGACAAGTGACTATGAGGGGAAAGTTCTTTTGGACGGTCACAGTCCCGACATGCACACCAAGGCGATATCGTCCTATCTTCCCGAAAAGACATACTTAAGCGGATGGATGCGGCCTGTGGATGCGTTCGACATCTTTACTGATTTTTATACGGACTTTGACCGGGTCAAAGCGATGGAAATGCTCAGGCAGTTTCGCCTGGAAGAGAAGATGCCGACGAAAAACATGTCGAAGGGAATGCAGGAAAAACTCCAGCTGATCCTGGTAATGGCGAGAAAAGCTAAAATCTATCTGCTGGATGAACCCATGGGCGGTGTAGATCCCGCGACAAGAAGCGCCATTCTGGATGTGACATTGAAACAGTATTCGGAAGATGCTCTCATGATTTTCGCCACGCACTTGATTGCGGATGTTGAAAAGATATTTGACAGCGTTATTTTCCTCGGCTTCGGCGAACTCAAACTCTTCGAAGAGGTGGATGTTATCCGCGAAAAATACGGCAAGAGTGTTGATGAATTATTCAGGGAGGTATTTGCATGTTCAGTAAGCTTGTAAAACATGAATTTCGTGCAACGGCGCGTATTATTCCTTTTGTATATTTAGTCACGATTTTTCTGGCATTGGTGCACGTCGTAACATCGAAACTTAATATCGGTATAATCTCGAAAATCTCACTGGTTCTCATGGTCATGATGTGCTTTGCCCAGGTGGCGATTGCATTTGTCCTGGTGATCTGGCGCTACTACAAGAATTTGTATTCGCCGGAAGGCTATCTGACACATACTCTTCCTGTCCATCCTTCGCAGCTCCTATGGAGCAAGCTTCTGGTCGGCTTTGTCTGGACCGCCCTGAGTTATCTGGTTGGTGCTGTAGTTTTTGTTGGTGTGATGATGACGGATTTTTTCAAATCAAAAGACCAGCTTGCCGAAATCTCCAATATATACCATGCTTTCCTGACACAGACCGGCCTTGATAAATATGAGGCGGCGATGTGGGTTTTTGTGATCGCCATGATGCTGATCTCGATTGTGCTGCTCCTGACGGAAACTTACTTTGCGATCACAGTCGGCAATCTTTCAAAACTGCACTCGCTGGGAATCGGAGGTCCGATTCTTGTATATTTTGCTGAATATATCGCACTTCAGATTGTAGCGACGGTTGCAATTCTGTTTGTTCCTCTGGGAATCAGAATCACTTCGTCCGGGGAAGAACTTCTCGGGTTTAAGCTGGTAACCCAGAACATGTTTTCACAGATTTCTTCGAATTTCAATGCGTTCGGGAATTCCGGTGCGGGAACCGATTCAGGAATCATCGGAATCGCTTACTACATTCTCATTCCCTTCATTATGATCGGACTTCTCTTCTGGACCGCACGGATCATTACCCGTCACACAAGCATAAAGTAAAGAGCTATATGCAGTATACTGCCGGTCCCTGCCCGCGAGCTTTGTTTTTCGCGGTGCAGGCGCCGGTTTTTGACTCGAATTACATACACAGATTACCCACTTGGTTGTAGAATATAAACAGGTTGATCCGGACGGTCCGTTCGAAACGGACCCATAATAATCAGACGATATATAGTGTCTTAAATAAAGGAGAAAAAATGGCTGAGAATAAGAAAAAAAAGAAGTGGGTAAAGTGGGTGGTCATCGGTTGTGTGGCCCTCGTCATAGGCGGCGTTTCTTACGTGGCATACCAGGCCTCCGCACGGGCAGCACAGGCGCTTCTGGCATCTTCTAAAGATGTTTTAGCCGAAAAAGGCGACATTTCTGTGGTTGTTCAGGCGAGCGGCTCTCTGAAACCTTCCTCATCGACAACCGTGTATGCTCCGCTCATGGCTGAAGTCGGCGTGCTTTCCGCACAAAACGGCGATGCCGTAAAAAAGGGCGATGTGCTCTTTACCCTGATAAACAACACAATTGATGATGAAATTGCCTCCCTGCAGGCGAATCTTACAACTCAGGATTCACAGCTTCTTATGGCTGACAAATCAAAAAGCTCGAAAATACTTTCCCCTGTATCAGGCCGTGTAAAAGCTGTTTATGCAGTGTCCGGACAGGCTGCTGCCTCTGCGATGCAGATGAATAACGGTCTGATTCTTATTTCAGCGGACGATAAAATGGAACTGCGTTTCGTGCCGGCATCTGCTGTCGCTGCCGGAGATCCGGTTACCGTAGTTATCGGTGATCAATCTGTCGAGAGCACAATACAGACGTATATCAACGGGGAGGCATCCGTTCTTCTTATAGATGACTCATATGAGCTTGGCGCTGCTGCTCAAGTCACAGCCAAAGATGGTACGGCACTCGGTGAGGGAACGCTTCTGGTCCATATGCCGTATTATGTCACAGGTTCGGAAGGCGTTGTGTCTTCAGTCTCCGTGGCTGTCAACGATGCGGTTTCTACAGGGGATACGCTGGTTAAGCTTGAGAAATCGGTATATTCGGCAACATACCTGCAGCTTCTGGCATCCCGTCAGAATACGCTCGACCAGCTGTCCGGGAAGCTGGCCAAAAAAGAACAGCTTACCGTCCGCGCCCCGCAGGATGGCGTCATTGAGAATTTGAAGGTGACACAGGGCACAAGCGTGCCGGAAGGATCCGCACTTTTTTCCATCGGATCAACCGCTGCATTCGAGCTTGTGGTTGCGGTCGACGAACTTGATATTGCCAATGTCCTTGTCGGGCAGACAGCAAATATTGCACTTGATGCACTGGCCGGAGCTACGTTTACCGGCAAAGTCACCCGGATTTCCGGTACCGGAACCTATACAAACGGCATGACAACCTATGATGTAACAATTCTTTTGGACCAGACTGATAAGATTCTTTCGGGCATGAGTGCCAGGGCGGATATACTTGTCGCTTCCCATCAGGGTGTGCTTCTGATTCCGGTATCCGCAATTAAAACAATAGATGGTGAGAAGTATGTAATGGTTATGCCCGCGCCTGGCTCAAAAGAGGCGGCAGCGGGGTCGGAAGGCGTACAGACCAAAATTACCGTCGGTCTTTTCAACAGCACGCAGGCTGAAGTCCTTTCCGGAATCCAGGAAGGGCAGTATGTAAAAGACCTTGCTGCGGCTACTGGCAGTACCAACTTTATGTTTGGCAACAGGAATTCCAACACGGCAGGGACATCATCATGATTGAGCTCAAAAAAATCAGCAAAACCTATATTCTGGGCGGGGATACCGTTCATGCCGTCGATGAGCTTTCGCTCACGATAGAAGAACATGAGTTTGTGGCAATCATCGGTGCATCCGGCAGCGGAAAGTCGACTTTGATGAATATTATCGGTTGCTTGGATGCGGTCGATGAAGGGCAGTATCTGCTGCGCGGCCAGGATATCTCTTCCTATACCGACAGGCAGATGTCGACACTGAGGAACCGGGAAATCGGTTTTGTATTCCAGCAGTTTAACCTGCTGCAAAAACTGACGGCCTTGGAAAATGTCGAACTTCCGCTGATATATCAGGGTATGGGGCTTGCACAGAGAAAAAAGAGAGCTGTCGAGGCACTCGTACGTGTGGGTCTCGAATCCCGCATGCACCACAGGCCCAATCAGTTGTCCGGAGGCCAGCAGCAGAGGGTTGCCATAGCAAGGGCCATTGTAACCAGACCTTCCCTTATTCTGGCAGATGAGCCTACCGGCAACCTGGATTCCCGATCCAGCAAAGAGATTCTGGAACTACTGCATGAACTATATGAAGCGGGGAATACCGTTCTCCTGATTACACATGACATTCATACCGCTTCAGAGGCCAAACGCCGTGTACGCCTGGTTGACGGGCGCATCGTTATGGACAGTAAGTACGACGATGAGGCAGCTTTTTTGGCCGAAGAGGAAAGAGCAGAAAGATTGCATAGGGAGGCGATGAAGTTATGAAGCTTACACAAGCTGTCAAAATGGCCTTCTCTGCCATACTCAGCAACAAAATGAGATCGTTTCTGACGATGCTGGGCATTATTATCGGTGTCCTTTCCGTAACGCTGCTGGTGGGAATTGTCCAGGGGGCGACCGACTCTGTAACTGCCCAGCTTCAAGGCCTCGGAGGAAACAAGCTGATGGTAAGCATCACCAGCCCGAAGGCCACCTATATTACACTTGAGGATCTGGCAAACCTGCAGAACAAGGACGGCCTTGGACTGATTGCACCGGCTATTCAGGGTAAAGATACAGCCAAATCGGATGGCAAAATATCCTCAGCCAGTATTTCAGGGGTTACGGATACTGCACAGACTGTTGACGGCATTACTGTTGTCAATGGACGGTTTATTCAGCAAAGCGACAATCAGAACCGTCTCAATGTCGCAGTCGTCGGTGCGAAAATTGCGAAAGACCTATTTGGACATACGGATGTTGTCGGCAGCAGCTTTACTATGCTTGGCCGTTCCTTTGAAATTATCGGCGTACTCAAAGAGGATGGGACGACATCCATGAGTTCACAGGATTCAACAGTATATATCCCCATCAACACTGCTTCCCGGCTTATGAATCAGACATCAATCCGATCCTTCAACGCGGCCACTATCTCCTCGAGCACAGTTAATCAGGGAAAAACGGCACTTGAGAATTTTCTTGGTTCCAAAATCAAGGCGTCATCTGACAATAGTGAAGACAAGGGTTATACCATCTTCAATATGGGAGATATTCTCAGTGCTTTTGACAGCATAATGGGTACCATGTCTCTTCTGTTGGGCGGTATCGCCAGCATTTCACTTATTGTCGGCGGTATCGGAATCATGAATATCATGCTGGTTTCGGTAACGGAGAGAACGCGGGAAATCGGAATCCGTAAAGCCATCGGAGCACAGCATTCTGACATTCTGATTCAGTTCCTGATTGAGGCTGTTTCCATTTCGATAACCGGAGGTCTGATCGGTATGCTCATGGGGGCTGGATTGCTTCAGGTTCTAAGTGGTATCATGGATTTACAGTTACACCTGTCTGTTTCGGTTTCTGCTCTGGCACTTGGGTTTTCGCTGGCTATCGGTGTTATTTTCGGAATATATCCTGCAAACAAGGCGGCCATGCTCAAGCCAATCGATGCACTTCGCTACGAGTAAAGTACTAACCGGAACAACCGGGGCCTATATGGCCGGAAACGGTGATCATGGTACACAAAAAAGAACAGGATTATTCATCCCGGATTCCCGCGCATGTGCATGCGTGTATGGAGTTATTGGCCCAAAGCGGTTATGAGTCCTATTTGGTCGGCGGTGCTGTGCGGGATTTACTTCTCGGCAGCACCCCGGCTGATTTTGATTTGGCATCTAATGCGACCCCGGCACAGATGCTGGAGGTTTTTCAGAATTTCAAGACATTATCGACCGGCGTCGTCCATGGGACGGTAACTGTAATTCACTCCGGAAGGCCCGTCGAAATCACTACCTACAGGGTAGACGGTGCATATTCGGATTCCCGCAGACCGGATAACGTACTGTTCAGCGGCCTGATCGAAGAAGATGTCAAACGGCGCGACTTCACGATCAACGCCCTTGCGATGGACAGATATGGGGAGATCATTGATTTTGTCGGCGGGCAGGAAGATCTTTCCAATCGAATCATCCGCTGTGTCGGCGACCCGGATCTTCGCATGCAGGAGGACGCACTGCGCATATTGCGTGCACTTCGTTTTTCGGCCGTACTCGGGTTTCCCATCGAAGAAAAAACGCGCCGCAGCCTTTTTCGTTATAAAAAACTACTGGTACGTGTATCGGCAGAGCGAATCTGGACTGAATTATCCGGCCTGATCTGCGGAAACTGGGCGGACCGGGTACTTTCCCATTATGTAAATATCCTGGGAGTTGTGATTCCTGAAATTCTGCCGATGAAAGGGTTCCAGCAGCACAACCCCCATCACAGTTATGATGTATGGGAGCATACAGTAAAGACGGTTATGAATTCGCCGCCGCAGAGAAGTATCCGCCTGGCAGCCTTGTTTCATGACAGCGGTAAACCGGATACTTTCGTTATGGATGCCGAAGGCATAGGTCATTTCTATGGACATCAGAAAATCAGCAGGGATATTGCGCACAATGTTCTCGTGCGGCTGAAGTCGGACACGCGTACCAGGGAACAGGTAGAGACACTTGTCCTTTGGCATGATATCAATTTTGAGCCGTCCGAAAAAATAATCCGCCGCCGGCTCAACCAGTTCGGCGAGCTTATGTTCAGGGACCTTCTTGCACTCAAGCGTGCGGATACGCTTGCCCAGTCGGAAAAAAGCCTGTACCGTCTTGAGGAGCAGGCGCATATACAGGAGCTTTTAGAGAAAATCCTCGCAGAAAACGCCTGCTTCTCGATGAAGGACCTTGCACTGGACGGGAAAGACCTGCTGGCGATCGGCGCTGTACCCGGGGAAAAAATGGGGGATATATTGCAGGCTGTCCTTTCCGCGGTAATTGACGGCGAACTGGTCAACGATCGGGAGGTGCTGCTTGGCTTCGCACGGAAACTGCTTGCCGATGACACAGGGAAGCAAACTGACAGCAGCACACATCAAAGTTAAAAACATATAGCAGACAAAAAAATGCCCGGCTGTTTTTTTTGCAGCCGGGCATTCCTGCCTTTAGATTTGTTTATTGGATATCAATTTTACGGTTCTTCGGGAGACCCGTTTCCTTTTTAGGAAGTGTTACGGACAAAATACCGTTCTCAAGGGTCGCTGATATCTGATCCGCATTAATATTGGACAGATGAAAGCTTCTTGAAACAGTACCATAACGGCGTTCGCGGCAAATATAACCTTCGCTGTTTGTTTCTTTGCTTTCATCTTCGACGACGGAAATGATGAGTTGGTCTTCGTTCACCTCCATATTAACCTGCTCTTTCTTAATTCCCGGCAAATCTGCATCAAGGAAATATTCATTTTCAGTCTCACGGATATCCACTTTCATTTGGTGGGCGTCGCGGAAATAGGCCGGGGGAAATGTGTCACGCAGGAAGTTGTCAAAAAACAGATCCATTTCGTTGCTCCGGCTGTCCGCGGAACTGAGCCCGCGATTTCTTTTGTCAAAAGGTACAAGTCCAAACATAGTAAACACCTCCAATTTTCATGTGCGCGCCAGCTGCCAGAAACATCTGACTTTGTCTATCTTTGACCTTCTAGTATCATTGTAGAACGTGACTTTTAAATATTCGTAACTAATTTATTAAAAAAATGTTATTTCTGTGACACGGAAATATTACGCAGGCGCAGCACTTAGCTGCCGTGCTTTTTCGGTGCGACTCATGGTACAATGGGAAACACATAAATCCATTGCAGGAGCGTATTATCATGAAAATCATTGATTGCCTGAACAGTAAGCCGGTTACCCTTTCATTTGAAGTTTTTCCGCCAAAAACAGATGACGGTTATGAAAGTGTAGCCCAGGCCGTGACGGCGCTGTCTGCTCTCGCTCCCGATTATATATCCGTTACGTACGGAGCCGGCGGGGGTACCTCACAAAACACAGTCCGGATAGCATCTGAAATTGAAGGCAGGCTTGGAACAACTGCTTTGCCGCATTTAAGCTGCGTTTCTTCTTCGAGGCAGGAAGTGGCATATCTTCTCGATCAGATGGAGAAAAATGGTCTTAATAATGTTCTGGCACTGCGCGGTGACCGTCCTCCTGTAATGACGGACGCTGCTTCCCCCTTATATGATTATCAATATGCATTCCAGCTCGTCGAAGACATTAAGGCAAGAGGGAATTTCTGCATCGGCGCGGCCTGTTATCCGGAGGGGCATGTGGAGTCTGAAAACAAGGCTATGGATCTGTTGTATTTAAAGGAGAAAGTTGACCGCGGAGTTGATTTTCTTGTCACACAGATGTTTTTTGATAATAACGTACTTTACAGTTTTCTGTATCAGGCATATCGCAAGAATATCCAGGTGCCGGTCGTTGCGGGCGTGATGCCTGTTACGGCTGCCAAACAGATTCAACGGATCTGCCAATTATCCGGTGCATCCCTGACGCCCCGGTTCAAGGTTATCCTTGATAAATGGGGACATGATCCGGAGTCGATGAAACAGGCCGGCATAATATATGCAACAGAACAGATTATAGACCTCGTGGCAAACGGAGTGAGGGGTATTCATATATATACAATGAATAAGCCGGATGTTGCAAAGAAGATTCAGGAGAATCTTGGAAGCCTGCTATCCTGAAATACCATATTGAACAGTTTGAATAGGAATATATAGGCGGTATATTTTGGATGAGTAAAAATTCATCGAAATAGGCCGCTTTCTATTTGTCTGCCAATTTGCCAATATAACACAATTGATCATAAAAGAAGCGCTTGAAAAAGGCGCTTCTTTTATTTTTTGTCCTGACGTCAACAAATGTTGCCTCTTTGGGCGAAAAACGTCGAAAAGTACATATTTAGACACAATGTCCTTGGTTTTGAATGCCGGGAAAAGAAAAAACGGTATGCTTCGCAAGCCCCCATACATACACACTATACCAAAAAGGCGAAAAAATGGAGAAAACGCATCAATCTTCACATTTATGACACAGTTCATTTACCAATTGTGACAAGAATGTGGAGAAAATGGGTGGTATTATGTAGACACAAGTAAAAGAGATCTTCACACATTGAAAAACACAATGATTTCAGACAAAAAGCGGCGTTAAACATTTCGTTGAAAAACAAATAAGTCCGGAATGTGAAGACCGAAACACAAAAGTTCAAAAGAGGGTGCCAAAATGAAATTACACGTTTTCCTTGCTATATGCTCACAGAATAAAGCGGCCGCGATATCCCTGGCAGTTTTGGTTTCATCTGTTATCGGAGGCGGCTATTATGCCAGCACCCCAAACGGACAAAATGCAATCCGTCAGATCGTTGAGACTTTACCCCAGACAGCAGCACAAGCCCCTGTACAGGAACCGGTAATGACATTGGCATCTGGTGTCGCAGCAGAAGCTAAAATCGTGATTGCCAGAGAGACAGCCGCTCCATTGGCAGCAGAGCAGAAAACGCAGTACATACCCGAGCGCTTTATAAAAATTTATAATATGTATCCATCTATATTTATCAAGGAAGATGGAACACTGGTATTTGGAACAGAAAATATAGTCGTTCCGGCAACAGAAACAACGGTACCGACAACAGCACAGACAGCAGCGCCGACAACATCACAGACAGCAGCGCAGACAGCAGCACCGACAGCAGCTCAGACAGCAGCTCCGACAACAACACAGAAGACAACACAGAAGACA
>JBAWXZ010000004.1:0-212416 GCA_037143795.1 Eubacteriales bacterium
ACAGACGCTAAAAAACTCCCCGGATAAAATATCCAAGAAGTTTTTCAGTGCCCTGACCATACAGTCTCCAGGGTCTTTCTGTGGTGGCTCACCGGAGGGTCGAACTCCGGACCCCCTGATTAAAAGTCAGGTGCTCTACCAACTGAGCTAGTGAACCACGTTTGGCTGGGGTGGCAGGATTTGAACCTACGAGTGCGGGAGTCAAAGTCCCGTGCCTTACCACTTGGCTACACCCCATCGGATGCCGGTAGCTCGATAACATTACGGGATTCTTTCCCCCACTATAAAGGAAAAATGGGGTGGAATATGGGGATCGAACCCACGACCTCTAGTGCCACAAACTAGCGCTCTAACCAACTGAGCTAATTCCACCATGTGCGCCTTGCCAAAGCCGGAGGCACGAAGAAGATTATATGTGTGAACGAACAAATTGTCAACATGTATTTGATTTTTTGCACAAATCCGCATGTACAGTCATATGTAATCAGCTGGTATCACAGTCGGCCGGCATACTTTAAAATAGCCGGCCTTCGTACCATATTCCAGCGAAACCGCTGCCTTATCGAATTCTGATTGTGAACCCGGGGTAATATTTGCCTCTATTCCACGCCAGGTGTTTCTTCCTTCACTTTTTGCCAGATACATAGCCTGATCGGATAGATTTACATGCTGCTCTACGGAAAGCGCTGTCAAATCATCCTGAAATACAGGGAAAGGAACGAACCCGATGCTGCAGGTTACCGGACGAATTTCCTGAGTTTTCGGATTAATTACATATACTGTCTCACTGAACTCTACCCTGAGTTTTTCTGCCAGCTGGGAAAAATTCATCGGATAATTGATATAGACAATAACAAGGAACTCTTCCCCTCCGCTTCGAATCACAATACCGGCTGATCCAACTACTGAACGCAAAGTGGTACCTACCTGGCCGAGAACTTCATCCCCGTACTGGTGCCCGAACTCATCATTAATAAGTTTAAAATGATCAATATCTATTAAATACATGCAATACTGATTGCTTGCGGTTCTTGGAAAACCACTCCTGTGCGTTATGGAACACATCATTTGAGTCTTTAGAACGTCAGTTATTGCCTGGGAAAAATATTTGCGGTTAAAACACCCGGTCGTGTCATCAAAATATCTTTCCTTGGTTACACTATCTATATAGTCCTTAACACGATCCGTCCACAATTGCCTCGGATTGGACAGATCGAAAATATTCATTTTGCCGCCGCGAAGATAGAGCTCGGCATGATCTGCAAGACCTTCATATTTTGAAGCCCGTTCTACTTCTGAAAGAAGTGTTTTAAGCGGATAATATATTATTTTTTTGTAAATTGACGATATAATCATAGTTAAACAAAAAGACAAAACCAGCATGCTGATAACAATGCATACAATCATTATTTGCTGCCTCGGTTCCATCGATCCCCAACTTAAAAAAGGAAAAACAGGCAAATAGTAGCATAAAGCCAGATAATCAAGAAATCCGACAATCAATGTAAACAGGAAAATCCAAAAAAATAGCAAAGCCGTTGTCTGCCATAATAAATCCGACGACTTGTGTGTTATCAATTTCCGCTTCATGCCTGTCATCTCCATGATACGTTTGCAGTGGAGTAGCAGATACATTATCAATGTAAACTATACAGGAATTATATCACCGTGTTATGTACAAATCAAAACCATTCCTTTTATTTACTATATACAGCAAACAATTTCTATTTCATCCTTACATTTTTTGAATCCTTTTTTCGGAATTCCCTGTGCAGGATTAAAAAAAAGTGGTAATATTTTGTGAGGTTTTGGTTGATAAGGCAGGACTATTCGAGAATCTGCCGTTTTCGCAGGCATGCCAATACTCTGCATCCGAATATGATATTTTTTCAGGAGGAAGAAATTATGACAATGTTAAAGGGAAATCTGATGTTTGGTCAGTCCGGTGGTCCGACGTCCGTCATCAACGCTTCTGCTGCCGGTGTATTTATCGAAGCTCTCAAGCATTCCGATGTAATTGAAAAAGTTTATGGGGCTGCCAACGGTATTGTCGGCATTCTCAACGAAAAATTTTATGACATGGGACAGGAAGATCCGGCAGAGCTGGAGCTATTGAAGTATACCCCTTCGTCCAGCCTTGGCTCCTGCCGCTACAAGCTCGCGAATGCAGATGTGGACGAAACAGACTATAAACGTATTCTTGAAGTTTTCAAGAAGTACAATATCCGTTATTTTTTCTATAATGGCGGAAATGATTCAATGGATACATGTAACAAGATCTCAAAGTACATGCAGAAAGCCGGATATGACTGCCGCGTTATGGGCGTACCGAAAACGATCGACAACGATCTTTTCGGAACCGATCATTGCCCGGGGTTCTCCTCAGCTGCCAAATACATAGCAACAACAACAATGGAAGTCTATCAGGACGCCCGCGTATATGATACAGGCATGATCTGCGTTATTGAGGTTATGGGACGTCATGCAGGCTGGCTGACCGCCGCTACAGCACTCGCCTCAAAAAAGGGCTGCGGTCCGGATCTCATATATCTTCCCGAAGTTGCTTTTGATCTCGACAAAGTACTTGCGGATGTTAAGGCAATCTATGCTAAAACCGGCAAAGTCATCATCGCTGTTTCTGAAGGCGTCCAGACTAAAGAAGGCAAATTCATTCCTGAGCTTGTTGCTACAGATGATGTTGCGGTTGATTCTTTCGGACACAAGCAGCTTGGCGGAACCGCTACGGTTCTTGCCGAATTCCTGAAAAAGGAAACCGGCTCCAAAGTCCGTGCCATTGAGCTTTCGCTGATGCAGCGCTGCGCCTCTCACTGCGCCTCCAGGTCCGACTATGAAGAATCCTTCCTTGCCGGCCAGACAGCTGTTTTAAAGGCCCTTGAAGGCATGACAGACTATATGGTAGGCTTTGAGCGTGCCGAAGGTGACAAGTATGAGTGCCTGATCAAGCTGATTCCGCTCAATGATGTTGCCAATACCGAGAAAAAGGTTCCGCTTTCATGGATTAACGATGCCGGCAACTTTGTTGGCGAAGAATTCATCAAATACGCACTTCCCCTTATCGCCGGCGAGACAGAGCAGCCGAAAGAAGATGGACTTCCACGTTTTGCTCATCTGAAAAAGGTTCTCGCTTCGAGAAAATAATTTCTGTAAAGAACTCTATGCACCAATATGAAAGCCCGGCCAATGGATTTTTCCAACGGCCGGGCTTTCTTTAATTTTGTATAAAGCACAGAAGTATATTTATCGAAACGAAGCAGCAGCTGATTACACTGTTGCCGGTAATGCTTTAGGTTTTGCTGCTATGATCTCTTCCGCCCTGTTCCCTGTCGCCTGGACCGGATTTACGAAACCCTGGTTTTGAGGACCCCGGCTTTGAGAATCCCGGCTTGGAGAATCCCGGCTTGGAGAATCCCGGCTTGGAGAATCCAGGTTTTGAGAATCCAGGCTTTCTCGGGCCGGAGCTTGAGGGTCTTGAATCCCTTGAATCGGATCTAGGGAAGCTTGGCTTTCTCGGACCGGAACTGGAATAACCAGTATCCCTTGAATCACGGGAGTCCCTAGAATCATGTGAATCTGTGTCTCCTGAATCCCTGGAATCGGATCTCGGGAAGCTTGGCTTTCTCGGGCCGGAGCTCGAATACCCGGAATCCCTGGAATCGCGTGAATCGGATCTCGGGAAGCTTGGCTTTCTCGGGCCGGAACTCGAGTAACCGGAATCCCTGGAATCGCTTGAACCGGATCTCGGGAAGCTTGGCTTTCTCGGGCCGGAACTCGAATAACCGGAATCCCTGGAATCGCTTGAACCGGATCTTGGGAAGCTTGGCTTTCTCGGGCCGGAGCTCGAATAACCGGAATCCCTGGAATCGCTTGAATCGGATCTCGGGAAGCTTGGCTTTCTCGGGCCGGAGCTCGAATAACCGGAATCCCTGGAATCGCGCGAATCGGATCTTGGGAAGCTTGGCTTTCTCGGGCCTGAGCTCGAGTAACCGGAATCCCTGGAATCGCTTGAACCGGATCTCGGGAAGCTTGGCTTTCTCGGACCGGAGCTCGAATAACCGGAATCTGATTTTGAAGCTCCGGGTTTTCTCGGTCCCGTTTTCGAATATTTGGACTTTTTGAATTCCGTCCTCTTGTAGTCAGATTTCTGATAATCTGCCTTTTGTGATTCTTCCTTCGGATATTCATCGGATTGAGTTTCCTCTTGTGACTCCGGTTTTTCGGAAATCACTTTATCCTCGACTATTCTTCCCTTCATGCGTCGTGCATAGGCTTCCGGGGATGCTACGGAATGTCCGAAGAATCCAAGGATTTTGCCCAGGGAATAGTATTCCCCGTGGGAATATGAAATAAGCCGTGAATCTTCAAGGCAAAGCTTTCCTTCTTTATCAAAAAGGTTCATATCCGCTGTAACGCTCACTATCTTTGCGACAAACATTACATGGCTGCCAAGCTCAGTTGTAGAAACAACCTGGCAGGCAAGGGATAATGGGGCTTCCAGTATTGCCGGAGCATACTTTAGTCCTTCTGCCGGAACTGAAGTAAGCGACATGGCAGCGAACTTATCTTCCTGCGCTCCGGAACGTACTCCGCAGTAATCACAGGCTTTTAAAAGATCTTCACTCACAAGATTGATTACAAATTCCTGTGTATCGCGAATCAGGGTAAAGGAGTGTCTGCTCTCCCTTATTGAAATGTAGACCATCGGCGGCTCAGAACAGACTGTTCCAACCCAGGCGACTGTCAGTATGTTAGGGCGCTCTGCCGGCAGTTCCGGGTTCATACCGGCACATGACACCATAATTACAGGTGACGGATTCAGCAGTGTAGAAGGCGGTAATGTAATTTTCTCGTGGGACTTTGATTCTTTTATCATATTTTCTCCTTAAATTCGTATCTTATCTAATATATAGGCAAAAGCGTCTATTGTACATCCCGAAAAAAGCCGAATATCTCATGTTCCAATAAAAACTCTTTGTTTTCCACTCCTCCTGAAAAGCCAACGAGCCGTCCGTCCTTACCAATTACCCGATGGCAGGGAATTAAAATAGGAACAGGATTGTCTGCACAGGCCGAACCAACGGCACGCGAAAGATTTCTGGCAGCAATTTTATCATTCCCGGTAAGCGCCAGTGCAATATCCTCATAACTCACTGTTGTTCCGTATGGAATCTTCTGCAGTTCCTGCCATACATGCCTCTGAAAATCACTGCCGTACGGAAAATTAACCCGTACGGAGAATTTTGTTCTTGATTTGGCAAAATACTCCTTTAATTCCCTGACAGCTTTGGATATTTCATCCGGAAGAGAAACAGGCGGATGTAAGTATATCATAGCGCCTTGCGGCAAAAGCTTCCCATATGCATCTGCAAATCCAGTACGTATTGCGACACGTTTTTCATAATTGTCTTTTATTTTATCACCATACGCATAAAAACGTATACCTTCAACTGCAGTTGAGCTGCCCCTTACTGCCAGAACTCCGTGATGATACGGTACAAAGGCCACCGCATAATCAGGATATTCAGAGGCAAGAAGAGAAAAAAGACCTGCATCAACAAAAGATTCGTTATCAAACAGAGCTTCTTCGAGTACGGCTTCCTGGCGCATCCCGCAAGCCATGGCAACCTCTCCTGCATCAATATCGGATGCGGGAATAATCCAGCTGACCCGATGCAGGTGCAGTGTAAAAAATGCAATTCGAAGTATAGCATCAATTACCTTTCTCTTTGTCTCTTTGGCTGTACTATTTTTAGATGAACAAATCTTCATCGTAACACAGGAGGATTTAACAATGTCTTCAGAAGGGGAGTTCTGACCGCCGGGATTTGAAAACCGGCAGAAAATAATGGCATTCTGATGTACGGCCTGAATCGAATGCAGACCGACAAAGGCAAGAAGTTCCTGGCTGGGATCCGATGTTAATGAGGCAAGATAAAGGCATTTGGAAGGATCCGAGATCGACTCCCGTAAAAACGAAGAAATATCCTGCGTCTTTAAATCAGAAAGACCAGCAGATTTGAGCCTCGGTGCATCCAGAATCCGTACGGGCGACAATGATATTTCCGATGCCATATCCTATCCCTCTTCTCTTTAAAACTATGTTTTGAGCTTGGCATTTGAAAGCGAATTGGTAATTGTCTGCAGGTCAGCAGTTTCATCAAGCAGCTGTGTCCGGTACTCACTTAGCAGCTGCTGGCTTAGCTGATACTCCGGTTTGTGATTTGTTACCGGGTTATAATATGCGCCCGGAACTTTATTCTGCAGAAGCAGGAGTTCTTCACCGAAAGTCTGCTTCAGGCACACCGCTTCCCATACTGCATTCGAAGAAACCACCGGCAAAAGCCCGTCCATGTTCTCCAAACGTGCTGAAAGTAGAATTGCATCCTCATCAAGAGCAATGAACGCTGCAAAATCACAGGCGAGCTGAGGGGATTTGGACTGGGAAGAAATGCAAAGCGGATATACGGTTAGCGCAAGCTGTGATTCCTTATCTGAATTCTCAGCAGGTATTTGAGCGATCGAAAGTGTATAAGCGTGATTTATAGACCACAGGGAAACCTCAGCCGTAGTGCCAACCCACATAGCTACACGATTTGAAAGTCGTGGGTCAAGAGAGGAAAATGCTTTTTGCTGGTCTTCGGCAGTCAGGCTCTCGACTGAATACCCTGATTTTACATAAGAACGCAAATACATGACAGCGTCAGTAAAAGAACCAGCATAAAAATCAAAAGCTTTTCCGTTGAACATAAACCATCCGGCATCCTTTGAAAAAGACGAAGGTAAAAAAGGAATAAGGTCACTTGCCTTATAGAACGCAAAAGTCTGCTCTTCCAGAGGCGTATCTTTGGTTGTCATGTTCCGGACAGACTCGGACAAGGTCTTCAATGTACCCAGATCCAGGTCAAATGGAACAGCGTCAACTCCGGCGGAGTTCAACACATCCATATTCACATACAAAATCTGAGCTGAAGCGGAATAAGGAATACCGTACAATTCATCGGCGATACTGCAGGAGTAAAGCATCGGCGATAATATTCTCGTTGGAAGAAAAAGCGGGTTGGACGCCGCATAATCAGTCAGTGACAGAATGTCACCGTTCGCAGTAAGTGATGAAAGGGCATCGGTATATAGAATATCAGGAACAAATCCACTCTCTTTCCACTGTTTAATTGTGTCTTCCGTTGCACCTGTAGACGGAGTCTGCAATATTTCCACATTGAAAGCCGGCTTTATTGCATCGAGCAGTGCAAGTGACACAGTGGAACCATTATCCTGGGTACTCCATTCCCCTGATTTTTTGGCAGTGTATAATTTGGCAAGATATTGAGCTGTTGTATTTGAAATAGGAGCCGCAACTTTAAGTGTATTCGTTCCGTTGGATGTCTCAGCCGGCGTTACAGAAGGCGTAGGGGTAGAACCGGCAGATGATGATGAATTCTCGATTTCAGGTTGGGTAACCTTCGGAAAATAATTATTTGAGTTTGATGAACAGCCGGCTGATACAGAGGGAATCAAAATGAGCGCAATAAAAAAAGCAAGCACACAAATTCTTTTCTGCCTGCAAAAACTTATTTTACACACACAACTTTCCAACTCGTATGTACTGAAAAAGGAGAAATTCATACGCCTCCATATATATTCATCCAGATTTTGCCGCATCGAACTGATACGCTTATTATAGCATTAATGAATCGGCAGAAAACATATTCCTCAGATGATAAGGCTCCATGTTTTACAGCGCTGTTTGTCAGCATTACTGATTGGATGCTTAACTTGCTTTTCGATTATCCTGTCAAAAATGGAATCGGCGCTTCAGTTCACTTTTTACCGATTTATCACCGAAAATGATTGCAACCAAAAGTGTCATGGATGAGATAACTGTTGCAATGACAGTTATCAGCGGTTTATCAATTATCCCGAATAAAAACAATACTATCGGGATAAACCCAAAGAGAGCAATTGATATTTGATATAAAACATAAATATTCCAGTTCATCCGGTTGACTATGATAATAATCAAAACAGCAATATTGGCAATACTGAACAAATTAGGAATTACATAATTCACGGCCCAGCCGCTATAGCCCAGGACATAATCCATTATGAGTGCAAGAATTGATACAAATATTGCCTGCACAAGTATTTTGGAGGCGATATTGATATGGTGCTTGATGGAATGAATAATCGCGGCCCAGCCATAAAGAATAGCCGCAACAGTAAATACGGACCACATAATGCCGTTATACGTAACATAATTTGTTATAACAGCTGCAATACCGCCGACAATTGACAGAAAAATAAAGATTCTTGCTATGATGTTATACCTGTGTACATTCACATCGACGCCCGGATAAATACTATCAGCAGATATGCCGTCAAAATCAGTCAGCACTGTCTTGCATAATGGACAGTTTTGCGTATTATCCAGTACTTTCACATTGCACCTTTTACATGTTTTCATTATAGGCACCATTACTTTCAATTTTTATTTCCAGGCCGTCTGATGCCAGCCTGCGAAAAAAAGCACGCTGCAGATATGTATCGCTGAGCCGTGATGTAAAAGTAACCACAAATTTATCTTCAAATGTGCAAAGCCCGCATTTCGTCGGTTCCGAATTTGTAGCACTGAGAAGAATCTCAAAATTCTCAATGTATTTTTTATACATCACAGGAACTTCTATTCGTCCCAGATTCGAAAAGGAAATCGAATTTGCTTTTGCAGAGCGCAGATAGCCGATTTTGACAAAAAGATTTTTCAACGGGAGAGGCAGAAAGCGAACAAATAAATTTTTGCCTGTGGCAACATTGAATGCAATTTTGCCGGAAAAATTTTCTTTCGTGAGCTGCGCTTTAAACTGGCACTTAATAATATCCAGCATTTCCTCAAAGGTATAATCACTTCTTTCAATGCATAATCCAACCGCTATTACAGAGAAAAAATTCATAGTGGTGGTCGAGTCGTAGAAGGGACGCAGATTCACAGGTATGGAGACTTGAATGGGGTGCTTATGGGGCTGCTCATTCAAATACTCTTTATAAATACACCATATTACAATTGTTGCCAAATATTGTGTGATGCTTGCCTTTTTGGATCTGCAAAGATCCAGAAGACTTTGCCGATCCATATAACCGTGTATAACCCCGATCGTATACAACGGCAGTTTGGGTCCTTTCATCTGATAGGCCTTTTTGGTGCTGTAATAGGATTTGTTCTGTTTCTTGAAGTTTTTGACATAGCTGTCTTCTATATTCGAAGTCATATCAACGGAAGGTCCGGCGATATATCCCCCGGCAAATTCATCCTGATTGGATAATCGTATATAATTGCATGTCAGTTCCTTAAGGAAATTAAGGGCACCGGTACCATCGGTTATGGCATGGAAAACCTCAAGGCTGATTCTCTTTTTGAAATAGTACACTTTAAATAGAAATTGATTGTTGCTGGACGGTATAATATAGGCGCATGGAACAGCCTGTTCCTTAGCAATCAGGGGCTGCTTCTTGTTCGCTTCAAAGTAGTACCAGAATATGCCGTGCCTGAGCCTGACCTGAAAACCGTCAAAAAAAGGAAGCGTAACATCAAGTGCATTCTGAAGTATTTCAGGAATAATATCCTCAGTGAGACGAACGGACACCCTATATACGCTGCTAAAATTTTTACTTGAAATAACAGGAAAAATATTAGCAGTATTGTCAAGCTTATGCCATTTGTATTCAGTGTCACGATTGTTTTTAATTTTGCCCACCTACCCTCCAACCAATTCCAACACATACTATTATGCACCAGTAATGTCTTGTTTCCAAGATATAGCAGTTGAAATATGATATCGTTGTGCCCTGATCCGAATCCCTTACTATGTGTCAGACATGCAAATAGCCTGCAGCGCAGGCGCTGCAGGCTATTCATGGAGCCGATGGTGAGAATCGAACTCACGACCTATTCATTACGAGTGAATTGCTCTACCCCTGAGCCACATCGGCGTGTTGCCCATATGAATGTTAAGCGCATTCATTAAAGGCACGATTAAGACTATACAAATTTAAAAATGATCTGTCAAGCAAATTGTGTAATGTACAATGCCCTTGACGCTGTCTCTGCTTTGACTTTCTCAATATCAATGGATGTAAGATCACCCTTATATTTAACAAAATGCCCCGCGATCATGACTGACTCCACTGCATGTGCTCCCGCGCTGTATACAAGAGCCGAAACAGGATTTCCCAGGGGCCACATGGAAGGTGTATCGTAGTTAACAATCTGCAGGTCAGCAGACATTCCTTCAGCTATCATACCGCAGTCCGCAAAGCCCATTCCTGCATATCCGTTTATGGTTGCCATAATAATGGCCTCCTCGGCTGTCAGCTTTTCAGGGTTATGGCTGTGTCCCTTTGCCATAAAAGAAGCAAGCCGCATCTCCATATACATATCCGTGTTGTTGTTGCTTGCACAGCCATCCGTACCAAGCGCTACACGCACCCCCTGACGCTTCATAGCCTCCACATCGGCAAAACCCGAAGCAAGCTTCATATTACTCGAAGGATTGTGCGCTACTGTCACATGGGCGGCTGCAAGGATATCCCTGTCCTCTTCTGTAAGGTGAACGCCATGCGCTGCTATGCAGGGGCGGTCAAAGACACCAAAGTTCGCCAGTGCAGCGACAGGCGTAACTCCATACTTTGCTATGCAGTTGGTGACCTCTGTTTTAGTCTCCGCAACATGAACCTGCACCGATACATCCAAATCAGCAGCTTCCGCAACAAGCTCAGGATAGAGGCTCTGAGGATACAGATAAATGGAATGAATCATGAGTGATGTACGAAGAAGTCCACCGCCGGCCCCATGAAAAGAATTCTTAAAAGCAAGCAGTGATGCACGGTCTGCGTTCCAGCCATTTTCATCATTTGTTTTGCCGTCCTGGCAAAGGTTCATTCGAAAACCAGTCTGCAGCGCTGCGCAGGCAGTCTCATCCGACATAAAATACATATCGGCTGCAGCTCCCGTTCCGCCATTAATCATCTCAGCCATGCCTAAAAGACTGGCAAAATATACATCTTCTTTTCTTAAATGAGTCTCGCGCGGTAAAATACGCTTAAAAAGCCAATCCTCGAGGCACATATCATCTGCGGAATTACGCATCAATACCATTGGGATATGAGTATGGGCATTGGCAAATGTCGGAAGAAGAATTTTATTTTTGCCGCTGTACTCATCAAAACCTATCTGCGTACCGCCGGATTCCCTCTGGGCTTCCATGAGTGCGCGGACACCCAGGGAACGATCCTCGCCCACATAAATGATCCTGTCACCCTTAACGGCAACAAAAGCATCCGTCAGTACGGACAATTTTCCTTCCTTAGTAGGCGTTACAACAGTAAAATTTTTAAAAAGGACTGTTCTTGACATGATTGCCTCCTTGTCAGATGTCCCAGGTATTTACGTATTTCTCCTGTTGCGGACTCAATTTATCTATTGACAATCCCTTGGTCTCGAGAAGCAGCGCTGCTACCCGGTCGTCAATCTCTATAGGAGTCGCGTACACTTTATTCTCAAGCTCTGCTCCGTGTAAGGCTATATAGCGAGCGCTCTGGGCCTGCAAGGCAAAACTCATATCCATAATTTCAACTGGGTGTCCATCCCCGGAAGCAAGATTGACAAGTCTTCCCTTGCCCAGAATGCAGATCGTACGGCCATTGGCAAGAACGTATCCGTCAATATTATCCCTTACTTCGGACTGTGATACAGATATCGACTTAAGCTGCGGAATATTGATTTCCACATCAAAATGACCGGCATTACAGCAAATTGCCCCGTCTTTCATGTCGAGGAAATGCTTTTCAGTAATGACATTCCTGCAGCCGGTAACCGTAATAAACACATCACCTGAGTGTGCTGCTTCATCCATGGTTTTAACTTCATAGCCTTCCATCAATGCTTCACAAGCCTTGACCGGATCTATCTCTGTAATGACAACCCTGGCGCCAAGCCCCTTGGCGCGGAGAGCAACACCCTTGCCGCACATACCAAATCCGGCTATAACAATTGTCTTGCCTGATACCAGAAGATTCGTTGTTGTCATAATGGCTGTCCATACTGATTGACCCGTTCCAAACCGGTTATCAAACAAGTGTTTGCAGCGTGCATCATTTACAGCAATAACCGGGTAAGCCAACCGGTTTTCCCTGGATAAAATCTGAAGACGGTGAACACCTGTAGTTGTCTCTTCACAGCCCCCGATCAGATTTTCAAGAAGATGCTTGTGTGTTGTATGAAGGAGCATGGCAAAATCACCGCCGTCATCAATTACAATATCAGGATTGATTGAAAGAGCCATGGAAAGATGTTCGGTATAATCCTTTTCATTGGCTCCGTGTATGCAGTAAACATGCATTCCATCACTGGCAAGAGCAGCCGCAACATCATCCTGTGTTGACAGCGGATTACATCCGGTAAGTGCAACTTCTGCACCACCCGCCCGCAATACTTTTGCAAGACATGCCGTCTTTGCCTCCACATGAACGCTGACAGCAATTCGAAGACCTGCAAAAGGTTTTTCTGCTATCAGTTCCTTTTCAATTGCACGAAGTACCGGCATGTTCTTGTAGGCCCATTCAATTTTACGATTACCTGACGGGGCAAGGCTAATATCTTTAACAACATATGACGGAATAGTCTGCATATATTTCTCCTTATAGTACCGCTTCAGATAAAAATGCTTCCAGAAGTGAAATACTTCTGTCTGATGCGGCCGCGCCTACTTCCATTACTTCCGTATGGGAAAGCGGCATATCGGTAATCCCCGCAGCTAGATTTGTAATGCAGGAAATTGCAAGAACACGCATGCCGCTGTGCGATGCCACAATGGCTTCAGGAACTGTTGACATACCAACAGCATCTGCACCCAGTAACTTCAACGCCCTGATTTCAGCCGGAGTCTCATATTGAGGGCCCCGCATGTATGCGTACACACCCATATGCAGCGGGATATTCTTTTTTTCGGAAATATTCAAAAGCGTCTCGATAAATACAGGATTGTATACATGTGTCTGATCAGGAAATCTTGGCCCGAAAGAATCCAAATTGGGTCCGCGCAGAGGTGACTCGCAGAACATCGAAAGATGATCGCGGATAACCATGAGATCTCCGGGGTTCATGCTTGGATTGATTCCTCCGGCTGCATTGGTCAGGATCAGATTTCTCACTCCCAGAAAAGCCATCACGCGATACGGAAAAGTAATTTCCTGCGTTGAATAACCCTCATAGTAATGAAATCTGCCGTTCATCATGTATGTCAGAGTCTCACCAACTCTCGCGACAAGAAGTACGCCTTCATGCCCGGGAGTTGTCGGAGTCGGGAAATAAGGTATCTCTGAATATTTTATCTCTGCTTCAATCTGACAACGGGTTACCATTGGAGCGAGGCCGGATCCAAGTACAATACATGTCTCGGGCTTCTCAGAATGCATCTTGCGAATTGCCAGGGCGGCTTCTTCAATATGTGTTTGAAACAAAGATTCCGTTTGCATCAGAGTTACTCCTTTCCACAGCAGTTTTTATACTTCTTCCCGCTTCCGCATGGGCACAAGTCATTCCTGCCGACTTTTTTGGCGTCCCTTTTAACTGGTTCAAGGGCTGCGGACTCTCCACCGGCACTTGCAGTCTGCGTATGGCCCTGCGCGGGTGCGGCCGGCTGCCCGGTAAATCCGGTACCGCCGTGTCCCTCCTGCACATTATTAACTTTGCTCTTTCTTTCGAGCTTCTCACCTGTAGAAATATTCGCCTTCATGATCAGACGGATTGTATCATTCTGAATAGCAATATTCATTTCCTCAAACATTTCGGATCCTTCCATGCGGTACTCGACCACAGGATCCTTCTGCCCGACGCTGCGCATTCCGATTGAATAACGCATCTGATCCATCTGGTCAATATGATCCATCCATTTCTGGTCGACATTCCAAAGAAGTATCTGACGCTCGGCCTCGCGGAAAATCTCAGGAGTAATTTCGGCATCACGTGCTTCAAGACGCGCAAGGGCCTGTTCTGTAATGGTTTCAGTCCATTCGGAGGCAGAAATAGGGTGCTCTTCTGTCTGCTTAATAGTTTCAACAGCCGGAAGGGATCCAAAAAGGTCCTGAATCTTAAGCGTCAATGTGAGCTTGTCTGCCGGGGCGATCACATCATCCAAGGCAAAGCTGTCAACCATTCTTTCAACAACAAGCTTGACCATCTTAATATACGATTCATGAATATCCACTCCGTCAAGAACTTGTTTTCTCTGGCCATATGTGAGGTTTCTCTGAATATTCATAACATCATCGTATTCAAGGACGTGTTTACGGGAACTGAAGTTAACACCCTCGATCTTCTTCTGTGCATTCTCAATTGTTTTAGAAAGGAAGCTTGCCTGAATCTCAACAGTCTCATCAACACCAAGGCGGGTAAAGGCATTATTCGCCCGCTCACCGCCGAACAGACGCATAAGATCATCGTCAAGTGCCAGGAAAAATTTGGTGCGTCCCGGGTCACCCTGACGACCGGCACGTCCACGGAGCTGATTGTCAATACGGCGTGATTCATGACGTTCCGTACCTACAATAAACAATCCGCCGACAGCTACAACTTTCTCATGTTCCTCACTGGTCTGTGCTTTGAAGGCCGCCTCAAGTTCGTTGAATTTGGACCTTGATTCAAGAATGACTTCATCATCCGTCTCATTGTGCGCTGTAGCAGCGTCTATCAACTCTTCCAGATATCCAAGTTTTCTCATTTCCTGCTTAGCCATATACTCGGAGTTACCGCCGAGAATAATATCGGTACCACGGCCTGCCATGTTTGTTGCGATGGTAACGGAGCCATAACGTCCGGCCTGAGCAACAATCTCAGCCTCACGGGTATGGTTCTTGGCATTCAGGACATTGTGCTTGAGACCTGCTTTGGTAAAAAGTTTGGAAAGGTATTCCGATTTATCAACATTAACAGTACCGACCAGAACCGGCTGACCTTTTGCATGTGCATCAAGTACTGTTTTGAGAACTGATGTGAATTTGCCGCTCTGGTTCTTGTAAATTGCGTCATTCTCATCTGTTCTGATTAATGGACGGTTAGTTGGAATGGTAATAACATCAAGATTATATATCGACCGGAATTCAGCCTCTTCCGTGTATGCCGTACCTGTCATACCGGATAGTTTCTTGTACATGCGGAAGAAATTCTGAAATGTGATCGTTGCAAGAGTCTTGCTCTCGTTTTCGACCTTGACACTTTCTTTAGCTTCAATAGCCTGATGCAGACCATCGCTAAAACGACGGCCATACATGAGACGTCCTGTAAAGTCATCAACAATCAGTACTTCGCCGTCTGTTACAACATACTTCTGGTCACGCTCCATAGTACCGTTGGCCTTCAGGGCGTTGTTGATATAATGATGAATATCGAAGTTCTCTGAATCGGAAAGATTTTCTATGTTGAAAAATCTTTCCGCAGCCTTAACTCCATTCGCAGTAAGAACCGCTGACTTTGCTTTCTCATCGACAACATATTCGCAGTCGCCTACGATGTCATCCATGTTGATTTTGTCATCCGTTTCAACTACAACGTATTTTTTGAGTCCTTTGACGAACTTATCTGCCTGCATGTACAAATCGGAAGAATCGCCGCCCATACCGGAAATGATAAGGGGTGTACGTGCTTCATCAATCAAAATACTGTCGACTTCATCGACAATTGCAAAATTCAGTTCACGCTGAACCATTTTGGCTTTTCTGTCAACCATGTTGTCACGCAGATAGTCAAATCCATATTCATTATTGGTTCCGTAAGTAATATCGGAATAATAGGAAGTTCTTCTCTGCTCATTGGACAAGTCATGCACGATTAAACCAACGGTAAGACCGAGGTATTTATAGATTTTGCCCATCCACTCACTGTCGCGTTTGGCCAGGTAATCGTTAACCGTAACAACATGTACGCCGTTGCCGGTAAGGGCATTCAAATATACGGGAAGGGTTGCCACAAGCGTCTTTCCTTCACCGGTCTTCATCTCGGAGATACGGCCCTGGTGAAGAATGATTCCGCCGATCAGCTGAACCCTGTAAGGCTTCATGCCGAGTACACGTTCTGACGCCTCGCGAACTGTTGCAAATGCATCCGGAAGAATATCATCGAGACTTTCTCCCGCAGCGATCCGTTCTTTGAGGACATTTGTCATGTTCCGAAGATCTTTTTCCGACATGGCAGCATAAGTATCCGAAAGTGCCTCAATTTGATCGACAATGGGAATTATCCGCTTGATTTCATGCTCACTATGCGTTCCAAAAACCTTTTCAATAATATTCATTTTATACGTCACCTTTCAAAATATCTCTTATTTGACTTTGTTATTTATACTTAACGGAGCAGCAGCCTGATCCATCCGCTGCAAAACCGTACGATATCCATCTGCCCCATACTCCAATGCACGATTTACGCGGCTTATTGTCGCGGTACTGACACCTGTAATTTCAAAAATTTCAGCATATGTACGCCCCTGATATAAAAGGGATGCAATCTGCAGGCGCTGTGCAAGCGACTTGATTTCGGAAATTGTACACAGATCCTCAAACAGGCAGTAACACTCTTCCCGTGTTTTCAGTGCAAGAATTGAATCAAAAAGAGCATCTGTTAAAGGATCCAAAAGCTTTTCATTCATTACATCCACCCTCTGTATTATAGGAGATGATCCATTAAATACTGAATCAGTTTACCAAAATAGCCGCCATACGCAATAGCTATGAGGGCTACAACCATAAAAAAAAGAAAAAGATAGTAAATGAATCGGCGGAACAGCAGGTCTTTTTTTGCTTTTCGCAGTGCTTCACCAACTGTAGTAACTTTTTTTGATCCGGCTTCTACACGATAACCACGCGAATGCGCAGGCACACGAACCTGATTGCTTCCTCTTTTCAATTAAATTACCTCCAGCCATTATTGCCATATCGAACAGAATTTATCAGTTCAAGTTAACATTCCTATGATACAGCAAGGTTTGAAGTGTGACAATGCTTCATTGAGGTACATTATTGCCGGTATTATCCGCAGCTGTTGAATTGCTGCCATTATCCAAGTCAGAATATCTTAAGGAATTACCATACTTTTCAATAATTATTTGCACACCGCGGATGCCCGCGTATTCGCTGCATGATAATAATTCATCGTACATTTCCGGCGGAGAATTCACCGGGATTATCAGGAGCAGAACCCGTTTGTCTATTTCATCACTGTTTATTTGAATATTATCCTTGCCCCATGGCCCTGAAGTACCGTCAAAGCCCGCCAGATCATCAACGAATTCCTGTACATTTCCGGAAAGCGGACCAGGTGACCGGTATCCGGGGGCTGTCAAATCAATGCTTTTAATTGATGTTGCCGTATTGTTATCCCATTTCGCAATAACCGGGTAACTCGGCGGCAGGTTGCCTGCAAATGCAGATCGAAGTGAATACCCGCGTTCAAAATTGCTTAGCATCCACACCTTGTCAGCCGGAGCAGTCCCGTCTGTTGTTTCAGGAAGCGTCAGTTCAAGGTCTCCAAATATTGGCACAGCAGTTATTATCGTCTTGTCTGAATTCCCGAACAGTGTACTCCACTCATAATAGACGTGAAGCCAGATCACTCTGTCGGGTGCATCATAATTAACAGATACGCTCACATTTTCTATTCTGCTATGGAGCAATGCTTCTGAAGAATTGTATGTATGGAATGTCTCCACTATGCGGTTCCTTATTCCTTCCCCGAATAGAAGCGTCCCAAACACATCCGCACCTTCTATGCCAAGTGCCTCCAGAACGGCACCGACGCCGCCCAATGTTTCCGTAAGAATCCCGCCTGCTACCGCTGCGGAAGGATTTGCCTGAGTGGATTTGTCACTGTTTATCGATGCATTATTGATGAATGTAAGCACTTCTCCCGCAATGTCTATGCCTGCACCAGCGACGGGAACCGCAACAGCAAGTTCCTGAGTAACCTGGTCAACGGCCTGAGAAAACAGAATATCTGCCCTGGCACAGGAAATGGCGGTGAGCATAAATGCCGCAAGCAGAAGAAAAACAGGGGTTACAATAACTATTTCCAGAATTATGGATCCGGCTCTTCTGCAAAATTGATTATTTCGCCGCATACGCATCGTAGATATCCTCCATCATGAACGAACTGCCCCTGTAATCCGCTGACAGGCTGACACCTTTATACAATTCCCCTCCGCAATCTTTCTTCAAAAGAGTTAAAATTCTGGAAAGCTTCCAATCAACCGGTACTGTCAAAAGAAAGAGCCCAAGATAATCCCTGTAATCGGTCAGAAGAGCATCCTCAAGCATCATATTTCCGGCTAAAGCACTGTGATCAAAAAGAACAATACTCTCTCCCCCGGTAAGTTTTACGAGGTCAGCAAATCCCTGTCCCAGAGCCCACACATACAGGACAATAAATTGAAGGGCTTCCGGGTCAATGGTAACCGTACCGGCAGAAACAAGTGAAATACCGGTGCTCAGAATCTCAGCAATCTCTTTGGCCTTTTTCATTTTTTCCGAGTCAACAAGGTATGATCCGAGATTTACAATGATGCGCATATCATAGATCAGAATTTTAGCAGTATTGAAGGAAGCAAGCTCATTATCCATGCCTGTCAGAATATATTCGAGGTCGGCACGATTATCCCCATGAATATCAGAAAAAGGAACACCTAGAAAATTTGCTTCCGGTTCTTTTGCATCACCATCCATTATGTATTCAATCTTTGAGTCAAAAGATGCCGCTGCATATTCATTTATCATCAGCGCGTCAGCGATATCCGGCAATTCAAAATTCATATAACTATCCGCACAGCTCATGATTTTCGAAAGATTATCCGGATTCAGAATGCTGTCCGATATATCTGCGGCTGACTCACCCTGCAGATATAGGGTTGTGTTTCTTGTCAATTCCTGTTGAATCAAAGAGGAGAATTCCTCGAGTTCCGAAAGCTTTCCGGAAATATCAATTGCCTCTGCTGCGGATAAAACACTGCTGATCACATTGCTCCATTTTTCTTTTTGACCAAGGAAATTCTTCACGTAGCCTAACCAGGGGGATGATTCAAGTGTTTTTGCCTTCTTAAAAACTGAACTCTCCCTGATTTCACTGAATACACCCCTGAACCGGGACAAAATTTCTTTGGATGCAATCGCGGGCATTCGTATCTGCATATAATCTGTAATTCCCATCCGTAAATCTTCTGTTGTTATCAGGGAGTAAGGTTTCGCAGTCAGTTCGAAATCTTCTTTACCTGAAAAGCAGGCATTAAATACCCGTGTGTTAACAGATGATTCATCTAAACCATATAAACCATATTTTTCAAGAAGCGGCCTGTTGTAACTGCACAGGATCTGCGATATCTGAAGCCGCATGCAGCGGGCGAGATCTGCTTCAGATCCACGCAGCCGGGCTGCATAATAGAGTACACCTTCCGTGAGAATGACTGCCGACAATATGATGCACAAAAAAATGACGGCACTTCCCTTTCTTCCGAAGATATTTTTGTTCATGGAGATGTCACCCCCTCAATCAGGATTTTCCCTGAATCTTCAATTGCCCTGACTAAAAAATGCATTCGTTCAGGTGATGTTGTGACTATTTCAAAGGATGAGTCCTCAAATATTAACGTGGACTTCAGATATATGCTTCGATTATCATTTGACTGCAGAATAGCCGAAACTTGAAATGCCGCCGCATCGGCAGTCTCCTTGTAAAATACAGGTCCTGCTGTAATGAGAATTAAAATGCCGGAAAGAACAATGGGAAAAGCGATTGCAGTTTCCAAAGTATGGGACATAAAAATCACCTCCTGGTAAAGATTCTACCAGGAGGTGATTCGTTCGAATCGGTAACTTTTCGACAATAGGATGCACATTCCGACAATTCTATCTAAGGAGTGCTCCGAGTTCTTTTTTAAGGGCTTCAATAATATCAGTATATGCGGAAAGTATATCGGAATCCGTCAGCGTACGTTCCGGTGAGCGGAATACCAGGCTGTATGCAACAGATTTCTTTGATTCGCCGATTTGAGCACCGGTATAAACATCAAAAAGCGAATATGATTCCAGGAATTTCCCGCCTTTTTTCTTAAGAATTTTCTCAATGGAACCGACGGGAATCGCGGCATCAAGAATAACGGCAATATCACGGGTGATGCCCGGGAATTTCGGCAGCGGTTTGTAGGCACGTTTTTGTGTTGCGGCATTGATAATGGCCTGAACTTCCAGAAGCAGAAGGACAGTCATTTCAGGGGCATCAAAATTCTCAGCGGCCTGCGGGTGTACATATCCTATAAGTCCGCAGTTCCTGCCGTTGATGATAACAGATGCCGAGCGACCCGGATGAAGGTAAGGGATATCCGATACGGGTTCAAATGCGGCATTTTTTATGCCGAGATTGGCACAGAGTTCCGTAACGACTCCCTTCATCCTGTAGAAGGCATCCGGCTGCATCGGCAGTTCCTCCTGATCATAAGAAAATGCAGATAGCATCCGCTTCTCTTCCGGAAGCTTTGCACTGTCTTCGTCAGGCAGGTATACATACGCAATTTCAAAGATCGATGCATTGCTGACCGATCGGCTGCTGTTTGTAGCAGCAATCCGAAGCATTGACGGAACCATTGAAGTACGCATAACGGAGAAATCTTCACCGAGAGGATTGGAGATCACCAGCTGATGCCGTTTGGGATCATCCGAAGAAAGCAGAATCTTATCCATCTCTTTCGGACTTTCAAATGAATAGGTAATTGCCTCATAAAATCCCTGCGCTACCAGAACATCCTTTATTTGCTCAACAGTCAATTGAGCGGGAGTTCGTCCTCCGGGTGTTGTCTCTTTCCCTGACAAAAGTGTCGGTACAATCCGGTTGTATCCAAAAAACCTTGCCACTTCTTCTGCTAAATCAGCATCACAGGCAAGGTCGGGCCTGAAACTCGGAGCAGTACATACCATACTGCCGTCATCTTCATGAATTGTGCAGCCAAGTTTTTGTAATATATCCTTCATAAATGACTCGTCAATTTCCGTACCGAGAAATGCATTGATTTTGCCAGGCTTGAACGCAATGTTCACAGTACTCTGCGGTGTCGGAAATACATCGATAACACCCTTGCATACGCATCCGCAGTCCAGGAGCTCAACCAGTTCACACGCACGGTTAAGGGCGCGAAGCGCATTATCCGGATCAAGGCCTTTTTCATAACGGGAGGATGCTTCTGTTCTCAGACCATTTTTAACGGCTGTCTGGCGGACGCTATATGCATCAAAAGTCGCAGATTCAAACAAAATGGCCTTGGTATCCGGTTTTACTTCGGAATGTTCACTGCCCATGACTCCGGCTATCGCACACACTTTTTGTTCGTCAGCAATAACAAGCATTGAGTCGCCAAGCACTCTGTCCACACCGTCAAGCGTACGAACTTTCTCCTGATCCCCGGCAGTGCGGACGATGATATGCCGGCCGGAAAGATATTCAAGGTCAAATGCATGCATCGGCTGGCCAAGCTCAAGACAGACGTAGTTTGTAATGTCGACGATGTTGTTGATCGGCCGCATACCTGCATCGCGCAAACGACTCTGCATCCACTCCGGAGAGGGCGCTATATGAACATTTTCTATGACACGGGAGCAATAACGGTAACAAAGGGAGGGTGCAGAAATATCAATTTTTGCCAGATCCGCACTGTTGTGCGAGCCTTCTTCCCTAACAGACGGTACACGCGGTGAGAATGCATTTCCCAGGGTTATAGCCGCTTCCCTTCCAAGGCCTTCAATGGAAAAACAATCCGGGCGGTTGGAAGTGATTTCAAAATCTATCGTAGTAAGTCCCAACCCGAGATATTTCCTGATATCCAGACCAACCGGTGTATTTTCTGGCATATGCCATAATCCGTTTTCAACTGCACCCGGAAAATCCGATGCCGTGTAGCCCAGTTCCTGAATCGAACAGCACATTCCGCTGCTCTCCACGCCGCGAAGTTTGCCCTTCTTAATTGTTAATCCGCCGGGAAGTTTGGCCCCGGGAATTGCAACCGGGCAAATCATCCCTTCCGTAACATTGGGCGCCCCGCAAACAATTTGAAGTATGCCGCCGAGATCTGCGCTTCCCATGTCAACCTGACAGACAACCAGGTGATCCGAATCCTGATGCGGTACAAAGGAAATTATTTTTCCGGTATATACACTTTGGATATCATCACCGCTGGTAATAACGCCCTCCACTTTTGAACCGGAAAGAGTCATCATTTCGCAGAAATCATGTATTGGGACATTAATATCCGTAAAATCTTTAAGCCACTCTATTGGTGCTTTCATGAGTAAAACCTCCTGCAGGCCTTAAGGCCCGTTTGATTGGATTTCGGCAATAATATTCAGCCGATGACGATAAAGGATAAAATGCAATTATTTAAACTGACTTAGGAATCGAATATCGTTTTCAAACAAATTACGAATATCGTCTATTCCAAAACGACCCATTGCCGTTCGTTCCACGCCAATACCAAATGCAAAACCACTGTATATTTCGGGATCAATGCCGCAGCCGGCCAAAACTTCCGGATGTACCATACCGGCGCCGAGCACTTCAACCCATCCTTCACCCTTGCATACCCTGCATCCTTTACCGCCGCATGACCAGCAGGTCAGATCAACTTCACAGGAAGGTTCCGTAAAGGGGAAATGATGCGGACGCAGGCGGATCTTTGTATTTTCGCCAAAAAGTTTATGCGCAAAAAGCTGCAGCGACCCGACAAGATCTCCCATTGTCACACCCTTATCAACCACAAGTCCTTCAATCTGGTGAAAAATCGGGGAATGAGTACTGTCAAGTGCATCCGAACGATATACCTTACCCGGGCAGACAACCTTAATCGGCGGCCTGGATGTTTCCATCACACGAACCTGTACCGGTGAGGTCTGCGTACGCAGCAGTATATTTTCGGTAATATAAAATGTATCCTGCGTATCACGGGCCGGATGCCCCTGCGGCATTCTTAGTTTTTCAAAATTATTGTGATCATACTCAACTTCCGGTCCCTCGGCAATTACGTAGCCAAGGCCCAGAAAAACTTCGCAGATCTCATCAATCGCCTTATACATGGGGTGCCTGGCACCCATAACCACCGGTTTTGCCGGAAGAGTAACATCAATTGACTGTAAAGCCAGCTGCGCCGCTTTTTCGCGGGCACGGATTTCGGACAGGTGCTCTTCGAGCTCTGCTTCCATTTCTGATCGGATATCATTGGCGAGCTGCCCGATTACAGGCCGCTCATCTGCCGACAACGAACCCATGCCGCGAAGAACCGCAGTGAGTTCGCCCTTCTTGCCCATAAATCGAACACGCAGCAAGTCGGCCTCGGCTGAAGTATTAACTTCAACAACCCTGGCTTTGAACTCCTTCTGTATAGATAGTAATGATGTTTTCAATTCACTCATTAGAAACCCTCCCGGAAATGTCTTACGTATTATTTATACAATCTTACATGAATCTGAAAGGAATGCATAGGTTGTAAGGGCAAAAGTAAATAAAAAGCCTTCCGTCCTGACCTGGACGGAAGGCAAAATCAAACGGATTATCCGCTGATGTTATGTAAAATTGATCCCGCAGGATATCACCAATTTGTCACCGGATATATTTTCAAATAATACCGTCTTCATTTATTGATGTGAAATAGGGGTTATTCTTCTTCTCATTTCCGATTGTCGTTGACTGTCCATGCCCCGGAAAGACAATAACATCGTCAGAAAGGCGTGAAAGAAGCTTGATGGAGCGTATCATATCAGGCATGCTTCCGCCCAAATCCGTTCTGCCTATTGAGCCGGCAAAAATCGTATCTCCGGAAAACAGGTATTCTTTGTCTCCTGATCCTGTCTTCACCTTGAACAGGAGGCACATGGAGCCATATGTATGTCCGGGAGTATGAATCACGGTTAATGAAAACTCATCTTCCGTAACAATCTTTAAGTCACGGGCTGTAAGTACATCCCCGTTATTAAGCCCGGCAATTGGCGGAGAAATCGTTAATGCTTCAAAGAACAGCGACGATCCATTCATATCCGCATCCATAATGGCTTCCTTCTCATCCTCGTATGCGTAAATCATGCCTTGTGTCCGTGTACGGATATTTTCTGCTTCAATAATGTGGTCATAATGCGAATGTGTGCAGATAATACCACGCACTTTACTTCCTTCCAGTCCCAGTGATTGATAAGGAACGCATGGGTCAATAATGATTGCGTCCGATTCAAAGGCAATTACATATAGGTTGGCCTGCAGCGGTCCGAACGGATACGTCCGTATTTCCATTATCATTTTCTCCTCCTGATAAAAATATTATTTTCATTAATTATTACATTTTTCGCAGACATAGATATGTCAAAATTATGAGAAATAATGAAAACGAATGCAAAATAAAATATATTTGACAACTTTGGACGCAAAAAAGAGAGCAGGTTGTCTCCGCACCCCCGAAAATCAAAACTTAATAATCAGGTGCGGATAAGCTCCCGCCAGTCAAGGTCACCTCTGTCAATGGCAAGAATAAGAATTTCTGCGGACGCAAGGTTGGTCGCATACGGAATGCTGTTATAATCACATGCTTTCAGTAAAGCATTGGGTTCATCATAAAAAGGAATCTGTGTATCACGAAGATAGACTACAGAGTCAATTTCATTAAACATAGCTCTTGATGCCAGCTGATCAAATCCTGCGGCATAATCCATGGACATCCCAAAAACATCAAGCTCAGCAGCTGTTTCAAGAAACATTGCTGTATTAGTCATAGAATATAAATCATGCTTGCTCAGCAGCTGTCGATAGGCGATGCAGAAGTTAGCAAGAAGCTCATTTTTGCGGTTATCCGCCAATAGGACTATCTTCATAATTAATACCTCCTGCGCAAACGAAATAGATCACACTTATTGTACAAATACTTATGCCAATCCGCAAGCGAATACTGGTAATATAAACGAAAACAAATAGTTATCGTACTATCCGCTAATATTTCCGGCTAATTCCGTTCAATGTGCACAACATTATGCCGCCGGTGTAACGGTGGCTGACGAATCTGTGCCTGTCTGAGAACCTGGAGCCGGTGTCGCAGTCACATCAAGTACATCCCCAATCGTTGCATCCGAGATTACAAGGTTCTTATTCGCAGGATCAGGCACATTAAAATAAGCCTGCAGCAGCTTTTCAGCTATTACGGATGTGGACGAACCCCACTCTCCTTTTTCAACAACGATTGCCAGGGCAACCTGCGGGTCGTCTGCGGGGGCATAACAAACAAATAGACCATTTGAATATTCTTTTCTGATATATTCAAAGCCCGTCTCTGCAGTACCTGTCTTACAGGCTAAAGTAATCGGGAAGCCAAGTAAATCTTTTGCAGTTCCCTGCGTATCCGTGATAACAGCTTTCATACCTTCCCTGATTATATCAAGAGTAGACTGGGAAATATTCAGCGGGGTTACTTCAGTTGACCCGGAATACAAAATAGTACCGTCTTCCGCTGTTACATTTTTAATCACATGCGGCGTAACAAGTGTGTTGGTTGCAAGTGCGGCCGTATATCGCGCTAACTGGAGAATCGTAAAGCAATTATCAAACTGCCCGATGGAACTCTGTGCCGTATCCGCAGGAAACCACGTCTTGTCTTCGATTTTTTCGCGAAGAAGGCGTTTGGTCTCGCGGCTTGCACGGATTCCGACAATCTCTCCCGGAAGGTCGACTCCCGTCAATTCACCAAGGCCCAGGGTCTGTCCCCACTTGTCAATTGCATCTATGCCGGTTTCGACACCCAGAAGCTGAAAGTAAATATTGCATGATGTAGCAAGCGCACGCTGCAGTGTGAGCGGGCCGTGGCCGCCCACCGGAAATTCATGGCATCTCCAGAGCCAGTCGCCGATAGTAATCGGGCTCGAACATGTACGAGTACTGGAATCCGGCGTAATTTTGCCCGTTTCCAGCGCGGCAATAGCCGTAACCATTTTGAAAGTGGAACCGGGAGCGTACTGTGCCTGGATAGCCCGGTTCCATAGCGGTTTGTCGGCTTCCGTCTGCGCTTTATAATCTCCAAGGCCAAGATAATATTTGATCTGTTCCTTTGCCTGTGCATCGCCCTCCATAGCCAGCACAAAATCACTCGGATCGAAGTTAGGATAGGAAATCATAGTCAAAATTCCGCCCGTTTTAACGTCAAGCATGACAACAGCACCGGCAGATGCTGTTGCATATTGCTTATCTACAGGTTTCCCCTGCTCAATTACTTTTGCTTCTGCAATATAGTCCTTCAGTGCATCCATCGCAACCTTCTGGAGCCTGGTATCGATCGTAAGGGTAACATTGGCTCCCGGCACCGGGTCGGTACCGATATTTTCCGGAAAAAAAGCACCTGCATCCTGATCACCTGTCCATATATTGTATGCCTTTGTACCGGACTGGCCGTGCAGATACCGTTCCATCTGGTATTCCATCCCAATTTGTCCGATAATATCATCCAGTGAATAGCCCATATTGGTAAGAATGGCAAACTTCTCCTGGGAAATCTTGCCGACATATCCGATTACATGCGAAGATATCTCTGCCTGAGGCGAATACACTCTCCGGTATTCTTTTCCGGCTATGACTCCCATATATTTGAAATTTTGTTCAAGCAATGTATTGATCAGTTCCTGAGGAACATCCGTTGCTATTTTGATTGGCGTTCCGGTTGTATACGCCCAGTTATCCGCAAAAATCTGATAACGGATAAGGATAATCCTGTAAGCCTCCTGTGCCGTATATGATTTATCAATATGAAATTTATTACGTAGATACAGGAAAAAAATCTGCGGGTCACTTTTCACATAATTATCTGTAAAAGTGACAACAGAATCAGATTTGGATTCTTTGAGTGCAAAAAGATTGCTGCTTACCTGCCAGGCTGTAATTTCGTCAGGAGTCTTCTGGAAAGTATAGGGATCAATTGTAAGATAATTGGTAAGATCGGCAACAGGAACCACATTATACTGGTCAAAAAGATATGACAAATCCAGAAGCATGGCATTCAGGTTCGCATCATCTTTTTTTTCAGTATCCATTTTTGCATCAGCAATCAGAATTGTATTTACTTGTTCTGTTGAAGCAAGCATCACACCATTGCAGTCTGTGATATTTCCGCGCGGCGCAGTAACGGTATACTGCCGTGAAACCCCGTCTGATGACGCAAGAATATTATTGGAGATATTGGAAAACTGCAGCGAAGCAGTCATGACCAGAATGACTATCCCGATCGAACACAGAATCATTCCAAAAACAGCAAACCGGCTTGTAAAAAAAGACTGGATTGCATTTGCCGGACTGTTCTTCTCCATGGTGCCGGTGTCAACATGATCCTGATCAAAAACGTAAATTCCATTGTCTTTTATCTGATTTGCCATACTTCCTCCGAAGCCAGTCTGTCCTCATCCGCGATTCTTTTTTCACCTCTTCTATATGGCCCGAGATACGAGAGCAGCAGAATCATGGGAAAGGAAATGGCCAAATTGATTGCAATCTGCGGCAGAATACTGTCAATCATAATTGCACTGACTGACAAATACATATGATCTCCGGCTGTCAGCAAAGGTACAAAATAATAAAGCAGATGCCCCAGTGCTTTATACACAAAAGTTATGAGGATAACCTGTACAAATCCAAGGGTTGCCCTGCTGTGAAATTTTTTCCCGAAAAGAAGTGACGAAATAATACCAATATACAGAAGAATCAGCATTCCTATTCCAAGGGTGGTACTTGCCAGCATGTCCCGCAAAAATCCCATGGAAAAACCTATGACTGCTCCGTCCATCGTACCGAAAAGATATCCGGTCAGTATCACAAAAACCATCATAAAGTCCGCTGTTTGTCCTCGAAAGGATAACACCTGCGGGAAAGTAACCTGCAAAGTCGAAAAAAACAAAATATAAATAATGTATAAGGCTATTTGCCGTATTCTATCGTTTCTGTTCAGACTGAATCCCTCCCTTCCCTGCAGTATATTTTCATGCTGCAGGTGTCGGTGTGAGCGTAACTGCGGCAGCCGTCTGAGTCTTCGGGACCATGATAAAAACATCTTTCAGACTTGAAATATCCACATATGGCTTCAATGTTGCATATCGGTTAAGCAGTGAGCTGTTATCAACAGACATAATGACCCCGACAGGAATACCTGCCGGGAAAAGGCCTCCGTCCCCGCTTGTTACAAGCACGTCTCCCACTTGAAGGCTGACCTGATCAGGGATCTGATCAACCTTGCAAAGCCCGTTTTCTTTAAGTTCGACTTCTCCGTGTACGGTAACAATAGCTCCGTTTACGGTGTTTACTTTGGCACTTACCGTAAATCCTTCGTGCAATACCGGCAATACTTTGGAGGAGGAAACATCCGTTGACTGAATCCTGCCTACCAGGTTCATCTGTGCATCGACTACGGCATAGGAGGGGTTAATATCTGATATTGCGATGCCATTGCTGCTGCCGACATCAATTCGAATCACACTGAACCATTCATCAGCTTCGCGAGTAAGAATGGACGATCCATGTATGTCATAATTCTCAAAAGAATCCTTAATAAAAAAAGCATCTTTGAGTTCCTGCCACCTGATGGCAGCTTCTTTTCCCTGCTGAACCTCGTACTCCAGCTCAGCAATCTGCTTCTTCAAATCTGCATTCTCCTGTCGAATCGAAAGACCATCTGAAACCGCCGTGAAAAAATCAGAAATCTTACTTCCTGTTCCCTGCACCAGCTTCTGAACAGGATCAATAATGACCGAAACCGGAGTCGTAATATTTTCCACCGGACTGCCCGGTATCTTGTCAAAAATAATCACTGCCACAATAAGCAGTGTAACCAGAATTAGAATAAAGACTTTATTTGCCAAAAGCTTCCGCAAAACCCGCACCTCTATCAAATTTAAACTCGTTCATATATATCGCACAAATCATTGCGGTAATATATTCTGAACCCAAAACAAATTATATCAGGCCAAGTATACCATAGAATGAATCCGAGTTCTGCCTTACCGAAGCCACAATTCGCCTTTGCAGCTATCCGGTCCCTGGCATTTGTGTCTATCAGGTCCAGTCACAAACAGCCAAGCTCTTTGAGGCTTACACTTGAACCATGACCCACTACAATGTGGTCAACTAATTCGATGCCTATCAAATCAGCCGCTTTCTGAAGCGCCTTTGTCGTCGCAATATCGTCAGGGCTGGGTTTAGGATCTCCGCTCGGATGATTATGTGCCAGTACAAAAGCTGCCGCATTGGCCTTTATGGCTTCCCGGAGAAGCTCACGGGGATAAATACCGGCCGAAGCAAGGCCGCCTGACGATATGGTGACATGGCGAATCACCCTGTGCCTTGTATCAAGAAGAAGTGTATGCACTTCTTCTTTTTTTAAATGAGTCATTTCATTTTCGAAAATGGTGATGGCATCTTTGGGGCCGCCGATCTGCATGTTCTTCCAGAACGGATCGATGCGCATCGATCGCCTTCCCATTTCCATAGCCGCTTTGAGGGTAATCGCCTTGACCCTTCCAAGTCCCTTGCACCCCCTGAGTTCCTCAATAGACAAATCGCGCAGGAAAGAAAGCCCCTCTCCGCGCGAATCCATCATGAGAATTTTCTGTGCAAGTTCCAGTGACGAGCTTCCTGCCGATCCGTTTTTGATGAGGATAGCTATAAGCTCTGCGTCTGAAAGTGATTTTTCCCCGCTTTCTTCGAGCCGTTCGTAAGGACGGCTCGAAAGGGGCAGTTCATGCATGGATTGTGTCATATCTGTTTCCTCCGTTTTCCTGCCGGAAACGAATTCAGATAACAACAAATCACTTAAAACAAACTATCCGGCTGTTTTTCTGCTATTGTCAGATTTATTTCATGCAGCACTGCTTATATTTTTTGCCGCTTCCGCAGGGACACGGATCATTTCTTCCGATTTTTTCAATATGAACAATTTTGGATTTGCGAAAATCTTTAGTGATCTCAGCACGTTTTTCTTTGGTCAGAACATTGTCCCAGACAGTCAGCTTGAACAGCCATTCTGCCTTGGCATCATGCATATTCCAGAAAAGCTTCTCGTAGTCGATTTTCAAAGAAAGTTCTGTGTCTTTCTCGATGCTTTCCGGATGAAGTTCTTCCTGAAGGCTCGGATTGATACCGTCGATAAAGCCTGTGAAGACATCCATATCGTCTTCCTTAAATCCAAGAGCCTCAGCAAGTGCCGATGCCGTACCCTCAGTGAGAGCGAGATTGTCCGGGTATGCCGCAAGAATGCGCCTGTATGCCTCCTGTTCAAGCTCATAATAATGTTGGACATAAGCCGAATATTTAGTCTGATCAGATGTATCCTCGATTTTGGCGTTCCATTGTTCAAAATAATTCATATTGTTCCCTTTCCTGTGATGCATTTTCTGATGTTCGAGTCCAATGAATGTATCAGGATCCCGGGATTTGATATGTTATTTCCGGGATACGCATGCTGATTAAGCAAAGGACAAAATTAAGATTAAAGTCTGGCAGCTATTGCCTTAAGGAAATTCTCCGTTGTGACTACGTGAGCTTTGTCCTTTGGCATTAATGCGGCCAGGTCACCTGTAATCGTACCGGATTCAATAGTAGCGATTGAAGCTGCCTCAAGGCGCTGCGCAAATGCAACGAGTTCAGGCAGGTCATCAAGCTGTCCCCGCTTACTCAGGGCTCCGGACCAGGCATAAATTGTAGCCATCGGATTTGTAGATGTCGACTCGCCCTTTAAATACTTATAGTAATGGCGTGTGACAGTGCCGTGGGCAGCTTCGTATTCATACTTTCCATCCGGAGAAACCAATACGGATGTCATCATTGCCAGGCTGCCGCAGGCCGATGCAACCATATCCGACATCACGTCTCCATCGTAATTCTTACATGCCCACAGAATGCCGCCCTCAGAACGCATGATGCGTGCCACCAGGTCATCAATCAGTGTATAAAAATAGGAAATGCCCGCTGCTAAAAAAGCATCCTGGAATTCTGATTCAAAAATCTCCTGGAAAATATCCTTGAAACGATGATCATAAGTCTTTGAGATAGTATCCTTTGTCGCAAACCACAAATCCTGATGAATATCGAGCGCATAAGTAAAGCAGGATCGTGCAAATGCAGTGATCGATTTATCGGTATTGTGCATTCCAAGAACCACGCCCGGACCATCAAACTCATGTATCATCTGTGTTTTTATCGAGCCGTCAGGATATGTTACCATCAGCTCGACGGTTGCCGGTCCGGAAATCAGCATTTCAGAATCCCTGTAAACATCTCCGTAAGCGTGACGCGCCAATGTAATCGGTTTTTTCCAGCAGGATACAAAGGGAGAAATGTCTTTAACCAGAATAGGGGCGCGGAAAACCGTGCCGTCAAGAATCGCACGAATAGTGCCATTCGGACTCCTCCACATCTTTTTAAGGGAGTATTCCTCCATTCTCTGTGCATTCGGGGTTATAGTCGCACATTTTACTGCAACACCCAGTTCACGCGTGCGGTTTGCGGAGGCGACGGTAATCTGATCATTTGTAGCATCTCTGTTAACGAGAGAAAGGTCAAAGTATTCTGTCTTCAGGTCAACAAACGGAATTAAAAGAATATCCTTTATCTGCTTCCAGATAATACGGGTCATCTCATCCCCATCCATCTCTACCAGCGGTGTTTTCATTTGAATTTTGGCCATTCTTTATTCCTCCCGTGACTTTGTGGAAATCCAACTGATTTTATACTAATAACAGCATGCAGTCAAATGAGAAAAGCAGGCTCCCGGAGTTACTGCGTCGGCTTACTGTGCCTTCTGTACAGTACCTTTTCCGGCACTGACCAAAAGTGTTTCCATGGAAAGACGGTCTTCAATCTGTCCCGTTTTTACGGAAAAATCAGAAGAGGCACATGCTTCATACAGATCTGTCAGTTCGCTCATCTGGAAATACCGGGCCTGGGATGAAAGATTCCTGGCCACAAAAGGAACAACCCTTAAAACTGACATTATTTTCTCAGGTTGACCCAGCTCCTTGGCACAAATCAACTGCCGCAGATGTCTTGCCAGCATGAATCGAATCTTCGGAACAGGTTCCTTCATGGAAATAAGCGTATCCAAAACGGTAAGCGCACGACCGATATTTCTTGCACCTATTGCATCAGTCATCTGAAAAATCGATCCTCTGATATCAGGAATGCAAATCATTTCAATTTCGTTAATCGTTACTTCCGAAAGACCGGTACCGGCACAGTAGAGTACGATTTTTTGAATTTCATTGCTCAAAACCCTCATACTGCCTTCCGTGCGGTCAACAAGACTGTTGATTGCCTCCATCGTGATCCGGACATTTTCTTTGCGAAGTGCGGACGCGACCCATTTGCATAAAGCATCCGTACTCTGACGATCGACGGTAACGAGCATGCCGTTCTGAGAGACGGAATCCAGCAGAAGTTTTTTGCGTTTATCCAGCTTATCTTCGATGAATATGAGGCAGCAAAAATCGGGGATATCGGAAAAAAGTGACGTGTATTTCTTGCTAATATCGACACTTTCCGGGGAACGAGCTGCAAACAGTCCCGAGTTTTTAATAATTATCATTCGTTCGGCTGATAAAAACGGAGGCGTGCGAACCATTTCAATAAGAGCATCCGGATCTCCGGCACTTGATGTCCAATCGGACGTATATGAATCTGCGTCCTGGCACCCGGGCGCAATAAACAGACGGGCAAGTGCACGGACGGCCCTGTCTATCAGATACTCTTCCTCACCGGACAGGACATAAAGATGAGCAGTCTTATTGTTTTTAAGATCTGCTGCAAGTTCAGCATAGGTATGAATAAGCAGTCCTTTGCCCGCAGACGGACTTTTTTCTTTTGCCATTGTTTCCTCTTTTTCCGATTTTCCATTTTATCGGTTCTATAGATTCTGTGAACAATATTCAATTATTCCCGTCGTATCCTTTTGTATTTCCAGAAGGACAGCTCCGGAGCAATCTGTCCGGTATACATCGATGTTCTCATCAGCAAGCCGGTCAAGTGTATCAATGGTCGGATGCCCGTAATTATTCTCCCCTACACTGATTACCGCTGCATCAAGGGAAAGCCCGGACAGAAAACCCTGTGTGGAAGAAAATTTGCTCCCATGATGCCCTACTTTTAGAAAATCCGCTTCCGTATGAAGTATATTCATCGTCTGCTTCTGCCCCAGGAGTTTATTCTCCGTCATTTCACCGGCGTCCCCCATAAATAGAACGCCTGTGCTGCCAATGCAGAGTAAAACAACTGCTGAGTCTTCATTGCCGCCTTTTTCGGAAATGGTTTCCGGGGAAAGGACCAAAAGGAAGACGGATTCGGACAGAACTATTTTATCACCTTTTTCCATGGAATGCAGGACGACTCTATTATCTTCTGCCATTGAAAACAATCCGGCAAGTTCTTTATTCGGTGCGGTACACGGAGTGAATAGAGACGACACTCGTCCAGCTTCGATCAATTCAACAATTCCGGAACCATGGTCCCGGTGCAAATGAGTAAGAATTGTAATGTCCGGCTCTTTGATCCCGTAATAATTCAGCATGGGAATCAGGACGGTTTTAGCGGATCCTATATCTCCGCGGTCAATCAGAATGCTCTTATTGTTATCCAGCAGAATCAGGGAGCTGTCTCCCTGCCCGACATCAGCAAATATAACAATGCATTTGGGTCTGTTTGCATATGTGAATATTTGCAGAACTATACCGGCCGCAAGAAAAAGGCATACGATCCGTCGAAAATTCCGTGAAAGAAACCCTTTAGGCAGCATAAATGATCCGATAAAAGTACTGGCAGAAAACAGCAGCAGCGGTTCTACAGAGTAAAGACGCAGCGCTTGTATTGACAGGTCCGAGCAAACGAATGCCATCTTTGCAAGAACATAAAGAAGTCCGCCCAGCGGTAAAAACAGAATTTTGATGCAGGGCAGTAATAACGGGATTGCTTTCGCCGCTAAAAGGCAGGCAGAAAGAGGAAGGCACAGAAGCGAAATCCCTTCCGATAAAAAACTGCCTGCCATATTTGTAAAAAAAAGCAGAACAGATTGTTTGCCTGAAAGTGCAATCAGCCATGGCAGCATTCCAAGCTGTGTACAAATCAGACAGGCAGCCGCCTGTGTGCAAACCTCCCTTCCCGGAATCTTTTTAATCCATTCTGCCGTTTTATCAAAAAACGACAGGATGCATTTCGTCATTTTATCAGAGAATAAAATCAGGGAAAGAGTCGCGCTGAAGGATAGCAGGAACCCCAGATCAACGGATACAAAGGGGTTATTGAAAACAAGAATCCCCGCCGTAAAAAACATGGCCGATACGGGATCATGACGCTTCATTAATGCGGATGAGAAAATAGTTCCCGCCGACATGAAAAGGGCCCGTGTAACCGATGAGGTCCAACCGGTCAGAAATCCAAAAAAGATGAGAAAAAGAAACACAAGTAATTGCCTGACTGCTCTTCTCCCGCTCAGCTTTTGAAAAAACGCAGTTACGGGAACAAGGAAATACGCCACGTTTGCACCGGAAACAGCTGTGAGGTGAGCCAGGTTGCACATCCTGAAGGCGCTTTTCAGTTCCGGGGACATACCTGATGTATCCCCAAGAATCATCCCGCTTAAAAGAGCCGCATTATCCTTATCCATCACCTGCGACCACAGCGACGTAATATTTCTCCGGAGTTCAAGACCCGACACTTCAAGCCGGACAAACAGATCCGGAAGAATTGAACTGTCTTTTTGAATAAAAATATTATTATCAAACGTATCAAGGGACAAGAAAATCCCCTGCCGTCCGAAATAACCCTTCTCATCAAAACCTCCGGGGTTCCTTGCAGCGGGAACAAACGACAGAGCCCCTGATATTCTGACATGCTGGCCGAACGTCAGATCCGTTCTGCTGCTCCCGAACCGGACCCTGATTCCGTCTTTCCATAACAGCGTGTATGTTTTGTATGAATCATCCGGAAGAGAAATGGAGACGATATATCCTTCATATATAGAGCTTTCAGATCCTGCGTCCGAAGTCCGGGCAGAAAGCAGCGCATCCGCTGCCCTGCTGCGCTGATAACTGATAAGGGACATGCAATACAGTCCCAAAACCAGCGCCAGGCACAATATCGCGATCCGCATATAATTACCGGCGTAATCAGCCCGGTTTATCAGAATAAATAAAAAGACAAAAAAATGCAGAAGTAAAAAAACAGTCAGTGCCGTACTATAAGCGAAGTGAAAGCCAAGTGTTCCGCCTATTAAACCGCTGATTCCGACAGCAACAGCCGGACGTGCAAAAAAAACATCGGCAGCATGCAAAGAATGGTCTTCAATCAGACTTTTGTTCTTTTGTGATTGTAGGATCTGTTTATAGAAAAAAACTCTGCCTGTGAATTTTTCCCACATATATACCTCTGCCTGCATGAAATGAATATCTTTCATTTCCGGCCGAGTATATCAGTTTATGAAGTCCGGCAAATCACTGCTTTTCGACAATTCCATACAATAACTGTCAATTCCCGTCAGGAAAAATGTACTCGGAAATTGCATCCTGCAAATCTTCGAGTCCCTGCTTTTTTTCAGCTGAGACGGCAAAACAGTGTGCTTTATCATGGATCTCAAATGCATCAAGCTGTTCAGAAAGCCGTTTTGCAAGCTGAACTTTCGAGTACTTGTCGCATTTTGTAAAAACAACAAAGTAAGGGATATTCTGCATATTCATATAGGAAAGCATTTGTATGTCTTCCTTTGATGGTTCGTGTCGTATATCAATCAGGTGGAGTGTAAGAGCGATCGGCCGCCCGCTAGTAAAATATTGATCGGCCAGCTTTGTGAATTTTTCACGGACATCTTTTGGTGCTTTCGAGAACCCGTATCCGGGAAGATCCGCAATGTATATCTTGTTATCGACGTCAAAATATACAACAAGACGGGTTTTACCAGGAGCCTGACTGACACGTGCCATTTTTTTGTTATCCACAAGTGAGTTGAGCAGTGATGATTTCCCGACATTGGATTTACCGGAAAGGACAAGTTCCGGACGATCCATCGGAGGGCAGGAGTTCATATCAGCAGCAACACCCCAAAAATTTGTTTTTCTAAAATTTATTTTCATATTCACCTCTGACTGAAGAATGTGTTAAAGTAGTTATGTGCACTTTATCACGTTAATGATATAAGTGACAGCTATTTACCAAATTCTTCAATGTTTGCTGCAATACTATACAACTTTTCACAAAAGCACTTGTTACAACCGGACTTTTCATGTAGATTTGCATGATTCAAAAAGGAATTGAAACGCGTTATACTAAATCGTGCATTCGGGTCCGCTGTGGATCCGGATGACACAATGGAAATTATATCGGGGGAATTCATGTCAACACCATCACGATATTCTGAATCAATGGAGTATTCCAACCAGGAGAACCCGGGCTATCTTTTTGAGCCTTTCGGGCCGATCGGTATAATCTGTCACACCGCCAATACTGAATTTGTTAAGCAGGTCAATCAGGTTCTTCATGATAAGCGCTACCGCCGCCAAAGTGAAAACAGCAGCCCTTATGTACATAGCGTCGGGTATCTGCGCGATGACTATTTAATTCAGTCCCAAATTGTACGTTTTGCTACGGGCGAAGGCAAAGTGACTCTGAATCAAACTGTACGAGGCCATGATATATTTATTATTACGGATGTTCTGTCTCATCAGGCATCCTTTTCTATTTTTGGCGAAGAGCATTGGGCAAGTCCGGACGACCATTTCCGTGATCTACTGCGCATTATCATGGCAGTAAGCGGCAAGGCCCGTCGAATCAACGTAATTATGCCTTTCCTTTACGAAGGGCGCCAGGACCTTCGTGAGTCACGCGAGTCCCTTGACTGCGCTTCGATGCTTCAGCAGCTATATGATCTCGGTGTCGCAAACATGATAACCTTTGATCCCCATGACGGCCGTGTAGCCAATGCAGTCCCCCTTATGGGATTTGAGACTCCTAATTCAGCCTATAAAATTATCAGTGCCCTTATTTCAGTCAACAGTAATCTTAAGATCAACAAAAACTCCATGATGGTTGTAAGCCCCGATGAGACAGGAGTCTCACGGGCTGTATTCTATTCTTCCGTTCTCGGACTCCCTCTTGGTATTTTCTATAGAAGACTTGATTATTCCGTCTCTGTAAATGGAGTACACCCGATTAAGGAAATACAGTTTCTTGGTGACTCCTGCGTCGGCAAAGACATCCTGATTGTTGATGATATGATCAACTCCTGTAAAACCATGATTGAGACAGCGCAGTTTATGAAGGACAAAGGATCAAAGGACATCTATTGTGCAGCGCCTTTCGGTCTTTTTACCAATGGTATACAGGCAATACAGGATGCAGTGGACAAAGGTATTATTAAGCAGGTCCTGTGTACGAATCTAATCTACAGAAGACCCGAACTTCTTTGTGCGCCCTGGTATGTTGATGTAAATATGACACCTTTTGTTGCCCGGCTTATTGACGCAATCAACGTTGACGAGTCGCTTGCTCACCTATTTAACCCCGGATACAGGATTTCTGATCTTCTTGGTCAGATACGTATCGGAGAACTTTTCGAGTAACGACATACGTTTGAATCATATGAGGAGGACTGGAAATGATTTCGATTCCATCAGCTGCTGACGAGAAAGCATACTCACGATACAACCAATACGGTGACAATCCCATGGCACCCATTGGGCCGGTTGGGATAATTCCTCTTAAGGGAAGCTTGGATTTTTCCGAGAGTGTTAACTTTTATCTTAATAAAAGGAGATCCGAATACCAGGAGCAGCTTCTGGTCAGCAGGTATCCCGGGTTTTTCAGAAGCGATTATAGAATAGGTGTTGACAACACACGCTTCTCTTCCGGAGAAGGTAAAGCTGTAATCTCACACTCCGTCCGCGGTCATGATCTTTTTATCATAAGCGATGTCGTAAATTTTTCATGTACATATAATATGTTCGGCAAAGAGAACCATATGAGTCCGGATGATCATTATCAGGACCTCAAGCGTGTCATTCTGGCTTGTTCCGGCAAAGCAAGGCGTGTCACTGTAATCATGCCTTTCCTCTATGAAAGCCGTCAGCACAAAAGGAACGCACGGGAATCCCTGGACTGTGCTTTCGCCCTGGAAGAGCTTTATGGTCTTGGTGTAGAGAATATCATCACTTTTGATGCCCATGATGAGCGTGTGGCCAATGCCATCCCGACATCCGGCTTTGAAAGTCTGTCAGCCAATTATCAGATCATGAAGGCAATGTTCCGCTCTATTCCTGATCTGGATTTTTCCAACGGCAAGTTTATGATCGTCAGCCCGGATGAAGGCGGAATTACGCGCGCCATGTATTTTGCATCCATACTGGGAGTTCCCCTGGGAACTTTCTATAAGAGAAGAGATTATTCCCAGGTCATAAATGGCCGGAACCCAATCGTTGCGCACGAATTCCTCGGCGATTCCGTCGAAGGAATGGACATACTCATTGTCGATGATATGATTTCTTCCGGAGAATCCATACTTGATATTGGCAAGGAAATGAAGTCCCGCGGCGCCAAAAACATTTACTGCGCCGTGACTTTCGCTCTTTTCACGGAAGGTATCGAACATTTTGACAAGGCATATGAGGAAGGCATCATCACCAAGGTGTTTGCCACTAACCTGGTTTACAGGAGACCCGAGCTTATAAAGGCTCCATGGTTCTGTGATGTAAATATGGCCAAATTTGTTGCGCTTCTGATTGATGCCATCAACCATGACTCCTCTTTATCCAATCTGATCAACCCGACAGAAAAGATAAAGAGCCTTCTTGCAACTATGGAGTAATTCAATTCGAAACAACGTCACACAGGGAGGTACGTGCGATGAGTGAAATCCTAAAGGAGATTTTCAACGGTATTGTCTACTTCGGTCAAGGTGATAACTGGAAAGCCCTGATAATGTATGTTATCGGCGGAATTCTTATATACCTGGCTATCAAAAAAGAGTATGAACCTGCTCTCTTGCTTCCTATCGGGTTCGGGGCAATTCTGGTCAATCTTCCCTTAAGTATTGCGGGAATTCCAACCGACATCTTCGGTAAAGCGATAGAAGGCGGCGATGCGGGTTTTTTGAGGGTTCTTTTCAATGCGGGTATTGCAAATGAACTTTTTCCAATACTTATTTTTGTCGCTATCGGAGCAATGATTGACTTTACTCCCCTGTTCAAAAATCCCTTCATGATCTTTTTTGGCGCTGCAGCACAATTCGGAATCTTTGCAACATTCTTTGTGACGCTGATGCTTCTGCCCGTTTTTGGAATCACTGGGTTTGATGCTTTAAAACTGGCATCTGCTGTCGGAATTATCGGAGCGGCAGACGGACCAACCACACTTTTTGTTGCCGGGCATTATCAGCTGACGACGTATCTCGGACCGATTTCGGTTGCGGCATATTCATATATGTCGCTGGTCCCGATCATTCAGCCTCCTGTTATTCGTCTGTTGACTTCCAAAAAAGAGCGTATGATCCGCATGGATTATCACGAAGAGCCTGTATCCAAAACAATCAAAATTCTATTTCCGATTCTCGTTACCATGATTGCCGGAATTCTGGTTCCCATGAGCGTTCCGCTTGTCGGGTCCCTTATGTTCGGAAATCTGATCCGTGAGTGCGGAGTCCTGGAAAGACTGTCCCAGACTGCACAGAACGAACTGGCCAACCTGATTACACTTCTATTGGGAATTACTATCGGCTCGACAATGGTAGCCGATCAGTTTATCAATCCTGTAACCGGCATGATCCTTCTTTTCGGATTGTTTGCCTTCATTTTCGATACGGCAGGCGGTGTACTCTTCGCAAAATTCCTCAATCTTTTCCTGAAGAGAAAACTCAACCCGATGATCGGTGCTGCAGGAATCTCAGCTTTCCCGATGTCGGCACGTGTTGTTCAGAAAATGGCAAAAAAAGAGGATCCTACAAATTTCATTCTGATGCAGGCAATCAGTGCAAATGCAGCCGGACAGCTGGGCTCTATTGTTGCCGGCGGCCTGGTTATCGCGCTTGTTGACCTTCTGGTAAAATTCTAATAATTGGAGGTATCAAATATGACCCTGAATGCTGTTCTTCTGGCAACTACTTTTTCTATAGAGAACCTGCAGGATCCGAACACAGAAATGTGGATAAAGGGATTATTCGTGGTTATCATAGGTCTGATAGGGGTATTTCTGGTTCTTTCCCTTTTCTTTCTGACGATTGTCCTGATGCAGAAAATATCCGATGGCTTTACGCGGATAAAACCTAAAAAGGAATCCTGATAAACCTTTCAATCCATCACAAATCAGCAGAAATCATGATTTAGTCTATAAGAAGGGTGTTTGCTGCAAGGCAAATGCCCTTCTTTTTGGTATACTTAAGCAGATCATCAAATCAAGGAAGAAGGACAGTATGGCTTCTGCAAGTAAAAAATCAGGTAAATCGACTGTAAGCCGCTCGGGAAACACACGGCGGCGCTCCCCTGCCGGAAATACGGCATCCCGTTCAAAATCGAAGAAAGTCGTCCCGAAAACACCTCTTCTTACTGTTCTAAAGGACAGCTCCGGAGGACGGTTTGTATTGATACTTGTTACTGTTGTCTGCATTCTGGGCCTTGATTTTCTGATTTCACTAAACCAATTCGACCGTTTTTTTCTGTTTCTGGGAATCGAACTGATCGCTGCCGTGTTAATTGGCTGGATTCGATTCGTTTTACGCGGCAGGAATGACGAAGACAACTGAGGTAAGACATGTCACTTGATGGAATCACGACACATTTTCTGGCAAAAGAATTGAATGAACGTCTGGTTGGCGGACGAATCGATAAAATCTATCAACCTGACAGGTTTGATATTATCCTGTCCGTCAGGCAGGAATCGCAGAACTTCCGGGTACTTCTGTCTGCAAACCCTTCAGGACCGCGGATCCATATCAGCACATCCACCCGTGAAAATCCGGCAATTGCCCCTTCTTTCTGCATGCTTCTGCGAAAACACCTTGCCGGTGCACGTATTACCGGTATATCATCACCATCCTTTGAACGTATCATTGAAATATCCATTGCTACGACCGATGAGCTTGGCGACAAGAAAGAAAAACGCCTGATCATCGAAATGATGGGGCGTTACAGTAATATAATTCTTGTAAATGCAGAGAATCGAATATTCGACAGCCTTTTACACGTTGATTCACAGATGAGCCGTGTCAGGGAGGTTATGCCTGCCCGTCCTTATGTCTATCCTCCCGTCCAGGGTAAACTTACACCGGTTGAAGCACTGGACAAGCTGAGCTTGAACGAGCTGCCGCTAATCGAAGAGGCAGCAAACCGCCCACTTGAAAAAGCACTGCAGGAATCACTTCTCGGCTTCTCGCCCCTTTTATCCCGTGAAATCTGCTACCTCGCCTCAGTCGATGCCAGAAAAGGAATTCGCCAGCTTCTGCCCGACGAAAAAAATGCAGTATGCCGTGCAGCGAAAGATTTGCTGACTCGGATTACGCAGTCACAGATCCAGCCAGGTACCTATGCAGCACAGGCGGGGGCACCGCCTGCTGAATTCCACGCGCTTTTGCTTAAAGATGCCGGCTTCTTAAAGCTCCGCGCTTCGATTTCCGATGCGATGGATGCTGTATACCAGCAAAAAGATCTTTCCGTCGATTTCGAACAGAAAAAAAGAAATCTCCTGCAATTCTGCCAGGCATCCCTCCAGCATGCGCTTCGCAAGCAAAGCGTACACCAAAGTGATATTTTTGCCTGCAAAGATATGAACCTGTACCAGAAATCCGGACAGCTTCTCCTTTCAAACCACTATCAGATCCCCGCAGGTGTTTCATCTTATAAAGCGGTAGATTATGAAGCTGCGGGTGATGCCCAAGCCGCAGAAGAGGACGGAATGGCCGGTGATATTGACAATTCCCGTGCTGATGTTATGCTCGAAATCCCATTGGATCCGAATCGAACAGTATCGCAGAACGCACAGGCATTTTTTAAGCAATACTCCAAATGCAAGAACCGGATGGAAGCAGCTTCAGGATTTCTCGCTGAAGACAACCGTGCCGTTGATTATCTGTCTTCTTTGTTCCTGGCTATTGAGAGCGCCGCTGAGAATGAAGATCTGAAGGCTCTCCGTGAAGAAATGCAGTTCAGCGGACTTCTTGAACAGGACTTTAAAGGGCAGTATAAAAACAGTTCAAAACCGAATCAGAACATGAACAACCATCCCGGCAAATCCAAAAACGGCAGCATTTCAAGCCGCGCTCTCCGGGCAGCCGGTAAAGCAGCATCCAAGCGGGCCAAAGGCGGGTCCGCCAAACCTGGGAAAACAGCTGTTGTGCCGCCGGACAACTTTCGAAAATATACCTCTTCGGATGGCAGCTCCATTCTGTGCGGGCGCAATAACATCCAGAATGATCTTCTCACGATGAAAACAGCATCTCCCGATGATCTGTGGTTCCATGTTCAGAAAATGCCCGGGACACATGTCGTTCTTCGCTGCGGAAAAACAGAACCGTCGGAAAGCGTAATCCTTCAGGCTGCCCGTACGGCCGCCTTCTTCTCCCGTACATGGAGCCGCAATGAAAAAAACAAGGCTTCCGATCCTCGTCAGACGAGAAACGAAAACCAGGATTTAAGCGAACTGAAAATTGCTGTAGACTATTGTCCGGTAAAAAACGTAAAAAAACCGTCGAAGGCTAAACCGGGTATGGTCATATATGATCACTATAAAACGGTATTGGTCTCCCCTGCCGACCCGGCAAAACTTTTATAAATCTTATCACGGAATGCTGATTCCTCGAGCGAAAAAATGCATCCGCAATATTTTTGCCGGTATAACCCGTCATTTTTAGCCATATTCTGGCCTTCGCGATATCCCGGTCGAAAATCCCGGTAAACAAACTCAACACCTGTCTCTTTTGAAGCTTTTGTGGCTGAAACAATAATAGCTTCATGATTCTGATAGGGGCTTACCAGTAAGGATGTTGAAAAAGCCGGGAACCCAAGCTTCTTCGCCATCTGGGCTGCACTTCCCATGCGGATGTCATAACACATTTCGCATCTTGAAGAATAGCTGCTCTCCCACGCTTTTGCCAGCCAGATATCTTCCATATAGGAGTTATCCTCAAGAAAAGGAATGCCGCGCTGCTGCATAAGCTTCGCGGCGTTGTCCCGCCTGCGCTGCTGTTCGATAATCGGGTGAATATTCGGATTACTGAAAAATGCAGTAAGTGAAAATCCCTCTTCACGCAAAGACTGCACTGGATATTCTGCACAAGGTCCGCAGCAGACGTGCAGCAGTAAATCTTTATTCTGATCAGGCATCGTTAAACGCCCCCTTGTCTGCGTCACCTGCGGAGTCTGTCAAACTTGTATTATCTAAAACGCCTGTCAAATCTGACGGACTCGTTCCGCAGAAATCCATGATGGAATCCAGATCGGCCTGTACAGGGAAAGAGGCTTCCTGAGCAGGCTCCCCTGTGAGCGCAGACCCGAGTCCCCTGACTTTTTTCTCATAATCATCCGGACAGACAAGCCCTAAATGCTGCCAGCCGAGTCTAGTCAGCACACGCCCGCGGGGCGTCTTTGCCAGATAACCTATCTGCATCAGAAAGGGTTCATACACATCCTCGATCGTAACAGGATCTTCCCCGGTACATGCAGCAAGGGTTTCAAGACCGACAGGGCCGCCGCAAAACATTTCAACCATATTGGTCAAAATTCTCCGGTCTGTCTTGTCAAGGCCCCTCTCATCAATTTCGAGGGCCGCGAGACCATAATCGGCTAGTTTCTTATCAATTGTCCCGGCACCCTTGACCTGAGCAAAATCACGCATTCTCTTCAAAAGGCGAATCGCAATTCGAGGTGTCCCGCGCGAACGGGATGCAATGGTATTAAGTCCCTTCGTATCAATGCCGATATTCAAAATATCGGCATCCCTTCTCAGAATTTCCATTAAATCTTCCGTATTGTATAGTTCGAGTCGATGAATCATTCCGAAACGGTCGCGCAGAGGCGCGGAAAGTAGTCCGGCTCGTGTTGTTGCTCCTATCAGGGTAAATTTGGGAAGGTCCAGTCGTATCGATCTTGCTGAAGGACCTTTGCCAATCATAATATCAAGACAGTAGTCTTCCATTGCCGGATAAAGAATCTCCTCAACGCTTCTGTTCAGGCGATGGATTTCATCAATAAACAGAACATCCCGTTCATTGAGATTTGTAAGAATAGCCGCCAGTTCACCGGGCTTCTCAATAGCGGGGCCCGTGGTTATTTTGAGGCTTACACCCATTTCTGCTGCAATAATACCGGCAAGCGTTGTCTTCCCGAGACCCGGAGGGCCATATAGGAGAACATGGTCAAGTGCTTCACCTCTTGCAGATGCCGCTTCGATAAAAACTTTGAGATTCTCTTTTACCTTGGTCTGGCCGGCATAATCAATCCAACGAATGGGACGAAGTCCGCGTTCATCTTTATCTTCTGTCTGTCTTTCACGGCCGATGATCCGGTCGTCCTCACCATATTCTTCAAAATCCATATAACTCCTTAAACTAACGCCCGAAGTGACAATCGAATCAGTTCCTCAACCGCCATATCTTCTTTATAAACTGCAGTCACGGCTTTTCTGGCCTCAAGAGCAGAATAACCGAGAATGACAAGTGCACTCATCGCTTCCTGCATCTGGCGGGAGTCCGACGCAAGGGCACCGGCTGCATCATCGACAATAAATTCGCCGTCGGCACCTTCAAATGCAAAACCCTTAAGCTTGTCCTTAAGTTCAAGAATCAGCCGTTCCGCGCCTTTTTTGCCGACGCCCTTCACCTGCGTCAGGCGCTTAACATCGCCGGTAATAACAGCCAGAGCAAACTGACTCGGCATCACCTGGGCAACCAGCGCCAGCGCCACCTTGGGACCGATTCCGGTAACTGCAAGCAACATAACAAACATATCATGTTCTTCCTGTGAAGGAAATCCGTATAATGCAAAAGTATCCTCGCGTACATAAAGGTAAGTAAAAATACATACCTTGTCACCGGTTTTGCCGAATCGATCCTGCATCGGCGGATGACAGAAAATTTTGTATCCGATACCGCCTGCTTCAAGTACAACAAATTCTTCTTTTTTTTGAATGAGTTGACCTTTTATGTATGCATACATAATATTTGCACTCTCCATATATATATTTGAGTAGATTCAATCCTGTACGGCAGAACTTGCGCTGATTTTTCACGCATTCTGCATGGGTGCACGGTTTTCAGGAGTATGTCTTCCCGTTGGGCCCGAACTGGTATCCGCCGACAGCTTTGTTGTTATTGACAGGACCGGTATGTGCCTGACATATTGCAATCGCGAGGGCGTCCGATGCATCGTCAATCATTTTGGATGATTTGTCCAGATGCAAAAGGATCTTGATCATGGCAGATACCTGATTTTTATCCGCCCGTCCATACCCGGTAACCGCAAGCTTAACCTGCATAGGCGTATATTCAAATACCGGGATTCCGGCTTTGGCCCCGGTCAGGATAATAACACCCCGGGCCTGTGCGGTTCCGATTGCAGTGGTTGTATTTTTGGCAAAAAACAGCTCTTCCACTGCCATAACATCCGGCTGATACCGGGTAATCAGCGATTCAAGTTCCTGGAAAATAGTCAAAAGACGCAGCTCAAAAGGCATACCTGCCTTCGTGGAAATGACCCCAAAGTCCAATGTCTTAAAATGATTTGACTCATAATCAACTACACCGAAACCGGTAATCGCGTATCCCGGGTCAATTCCAAAAATAATCATGAACAATCCTTCTTGCGACCGCGGAGGTCAAACATTCGTTCTTATTTGAATCATTATAACAATCCGGTACGGTCGTTGCAAGCGGAGAGTTTACAGTGAATCCTCATCCAGAATGGCCAGAATTTCCTTCGGGTTAGGCACTGGCAGCGGAGAAAGCTCAACCGCTGCTTCAGCCAGAGATAAAGCGTGCGAAACGGACGCTTTATCAATCTGGGACTTAGCTCCCTTATAAAGCAAGGCAATCCGGTCGCCTGCGTTGACGAAATCGCCGATCTTTCTAACAAGCGAAATACCGGCTCCCATATCAATCACATCACCCTTCTGTCTTCTTCCTGCTCCCAGGTGCATACTGGCCTCACCGATCAGCAGAGCATCGAGCCTTGATATATAGCCGTCTTCCTTCACGGTCAGTTCAGCACAAACAATCGGACGTTCCGTATAGACAGGGCTTCCATTCTTATGAACCGATCCGCCCTGCGCAGTAATGAATTTCTCAAAGGAAATTTTCGCACTGCCGTTTTGGATCGTTTTTTCTGCCATGGCATAGGCTTCTTCAAAGGACAGGTCCTTCCCTACATCGGATCGCCTGATCATTGCGGCTGCCAGAGTAAAGCAGACTTCATTAACATCCTTACTTCCTTTGCCGCCAAGGGTGTCATAGGCCTCCATCACTTCAATCGCATTTCCGACAGCACGTCCAAGCGGCTGATCCATTGAAGAGATAACACAGGTTACCGGACGCCCTGCAATTTTGCCAATCTGAATCATGGCCATCGAGAGTTCCCGCGCCGATTGTTCATCCTTCATAAAAGCGCCGGATCCGCAGGTTATATCGAGAACAATTGCATCGGCTCCGCCGGCAATTTTTTTGCTCATGATACTCGATGCAATCAGCGGGATCGACTGAACGGTTCCTGTGACATCACGAAGAGCATAAAGATATTTATCTGCCGGAGCAAGCTCCGGAGTCTGTCCGGACAATACCATGCCTGCCTTGCTGATCTGGTCTACAAAAGAAGATATCGGAATGGATGTCTGAAATCCCTTGATTGACTCAAGTTTATCGATTGTGCCGCCGGTAAACCCGAGGCCCCTTCCGGAAAGCTTGGCAATCGGAATTCCGCATGCTGCTGCAATCGGAAGAACAATCAGCGTACATTTATCACCCACACCACCGGAACTGTGCTTGTCAACCTTGATTCCCGGAATCTGTGAAAGATCACAGACATCACCGGAAAAAGCCATCTTCATGGTAAGTTCCGTCATTTCCTGCTTTGTCATACCGTTTAAGACAATTGCCATCAATAGGGCGGAAATCTGATAATCGGGTATACTTTTGTCGGTGACTCCTTTAACAAAATATGAAATCTGCTCAGCACTTAATTCCTGACTAAAGCGCTTTGCTAGAATAATTTCAAGCATATCCATTAAGTTATCCTCCATAATATCGTAAAAACGACGTCAAACATCTGTTTATCACTCTATTGTACTACAAAGACTCAACAAAACTTGGCAGCTATGATAGAATAATCGCGGACTCAACCCATTTGCAAGATGGTTATTTCCAGTCTGGAGAGCATTTATGATAGAGATGGACAGATATTCACAAAACTCCATTCAAAACACTTTGTCTGCACTTTCAGGCCTGGTTGTATACTCCCACGTGAAGGACGACCCCGTATTAAAGGAATTGAAAGTTCTTCTTATGGAAATGTCGCAGCAATTACACGGAGCTGATATTGTATCTGATCCGTCTGTAACGGATGCACCGGCCGCTTTTTCAATGTATGGCTGGATGGATCGCTATACCCGCATCTACACTTCGCTCATGAACAATAACCTTGCGGAAGTTCCTGATCTGGGACAATATGTTCTTTCCCTTGTGCAAAAAGATGACAACGCCTTTTCGCGAATGGCATCCGGCCGTTATGCCGGATCAAAAAGCACCTCTATAGATCCTAATATGCATCAGTATGTCCTTGCAGACCTGGAGCGTATCATTATAATAGCTGCTTTCCAGTCGAGAAATATCACAGCTGTCCTTTCTTCGCTCAACCCGCTGCCTCTCCCCGAATGGCGGCACGATACCTCCAGGCAGACTTCGGCAATTCTCTTCGAGTCATTACTTACCTATCACCATGAGAAAAGTTTCGGCGTCTTTGCCGCCTATCACGCTTTTCTCTGGAAGGACCATAAACTCGAACCTGTTGCAAAACCTGACCCGATTCGCCTGGAACAGCTCTTTTCCTATAACTATGAGATTTCCCAGGTTCAGGAAAACACCATGCGCCTTCTTCGACATAAGCGGGCGGATAATATACTTCTTTTCGGCGCAAGGGGAACCGGCAAATCTTCTACCGTAAAGGCAATGGCAAACACATACAAAGACCAGGGACTCCGGCTGATAGAAATCGACAAGGATGACCTTCTTACTATAGCCGATCTTCTGTCGTATCTTTCCGAACTGTCCGATGTCCGCCTCTCCTTTATTCTTTTCCTTGACGATCTCTCTTTTTCAGAGGAAGATACGCGCTATACAGTTCTCAAAACACTTCTCGAGGGCGGAATTAAAACCCGGCCGGAAAATGTAGCGATCTATGCAACCTCGAACCGCCGGCACATCGTTGCCGAGAAAGAAACAAATGAGACATACGCAAATGACGCCAAGGATGAGAAGCTGTCCCTTTCGGATCGTTTCGGAATATCCGTCCGTTTTGCATCACCCAACCAGCAAGTGTATCTTGATATTGTGTTCGGCATACTGACAGACCGCCAAATACCGTTTGACAGAGAAATCGTCTCGCAAAAAGCACTGACATGGGCCATGCGTGAGAACGGCCGTTCGCCCCGCACCGCCCGCCAATTTTCCGATTACTATGAGGCAACCTTTGACAATTCAATCACCGAATCCCTTACATGAGGAGATAAAAATGTCAGCGAAAAAAACATATTCTACTCTTTCCTATGCCCTTATCGGCTGCGGCCGCGTCTCAGTCAAGCACATCAAGGCAGTTCTCAAAAAAAACAGCGGTCTTTCCCTGACTGCAATTGTTGATTCCAATCCGGATGCACCGGGCAATCTCCTGCGTGCTGCCGGGCTCTCCGAAAATGCAGCAAGAAAGCTTCTTGCAAGTGTTAACCTGTATACGGACTATGAAGAAATGCTTGACGAAGAAAAGCCCGAAGTAGTTGCCATTACTGTTCCTTCCGGACTTCACTACCGAATTGCAAAAGCTGCGATTCTTTCGGGAGCACACATACTTCTTGAAAAACCGATGACCATGCGTTCTTCCGAGGCAAGGGAATTGTATGAATTATCCGAATCCACCGGCAGGAAAATTGCCATGGGCCATATATATCGTTATTTCCCTATTGTCGGCAACCTTAAAAAGGATATTGCATCCGGTGTTTTCGGCACAATCAGCCACGGTTCAGTCGTTGTCCGCTGGGGGCATGACCAGGCGTATTATAACCAGGCCGCATGGCGCGGTACCTGGAAAAGTGACGGCGGTGCACTTATGAATCAGACCGTTCACGCACTTGATCTTCTCTGCTGGCTGATGGACGGCACAGCCGTATCGGCCAGTGCAATGCTTGCCCGCCGATTCCACGACATGGAAGCAGAAGATACGGCCCTCGGCATTCTCACTCTTGATAACCATACCCTCTGCCATGTGGAAGGGACAACAAACACATCCATCCATGACCACGAGGCTTCTTTCTTTATCAACGGCTCCAAAGGCACGCTTCGCGTCGGGTTAAGAAAAGGCAAACCGTTCTTTGATATCCGGGATGCGGACGGACACAGGAAGAATTTTTATTACCTTCGCAAAGACCTTAAGGAAAAAGGCCTCCCTGCTCTTCTCTCACTCGTCAATCCGCATACCGGCATCTACAAAGACCTCGTTGAGGCGATTCATGAGAATCGAAACCCCATAGCAGATGCCAAATCAGGATATACATCCGTTGATATGGTTCTGGCCATGTATGAATCTGCAAAGGAAAAACGCGTGATTGCCCTTCCGCTTACCGCAGATTTCTCTTCTGAAGAAATGGCAGGCTATTTCTCCTCCAAATGACGTCTTCTGATTAATACAAAACTGACAGTTAATAGCAGCAGCAGAAGCAATACGCCTGATGCTGTTTTATTGCCGCCCTGTTCGCCCGTTTTCGAAACGGATTCCCGATATTCACCGAGTATTCCTGTTGGAACCGGGGTCGGTGTCGGAGTCGGCGTCGGCGTTGCCGGAATCAGATAGTTCAAAAGGGTCATATTGTCTTCCGAAACTGCCATATCGGCTGCAGGCGGCAGATATATGCTGAAGTTTGTCCTGCCGGCCAGTGCGTAACCGGTTGATGTGCGGGTTTCAATTAAATAGTATGTCCCGTATGGCAGCACTATTGTTCTGGCCTGTCCATCCGAACCGGTGGTGATTGTATCTACAAGATTCCCCGGATTGTCATACACTTCAAATACGACTCCTTCCATCGGCAGGTCAGTATCTGCTGTTTTCTTTAAGACTTCCATAGTTCCGGTAATTGTCCTGTTTATAACAGCATCGCCGTCATTTATTGCAATAACCGCTATGGCAATATTCTGATCCGCTGTCGGTGATGCCGTGACTGGATAAGTCATTGTGCCATCATAAACAACATCCGGAGTGACACTAATCTCCCTGGCATAATAGCTTCCCATCGGAAGATCCTGCGTTGTTTTGCCGATACCTGCTGCATCCGTATAGAGTATGTCTACAAGCGTGTCAGCTGCCACAACGACGCTTCCGTCCTGGGCAGGTATGCCGTTTGCTGTATACAGTCCGAAGATAATCTCCGGTGCTGCCGCGAGCGGCCAATCAAAAGACCCGGTTGTTTTATTCCAAACAGCCGCTTCTTTCTGCTTCTCAACCGTAAGCAGTACTTTCTGCCTTGTGTCGGTGATCGACTGTTCCTGGTCGATCTGTGCAATGGTCTGGTCCGCAAAGCTGAAGTCAAAAGTCAGCGGATCCGGATTGATCAGATCTCCCGTTGGAGCAGTGACTTCCCTGACAATATACTGAGCGGTTCCTGTTAAAGCATCAAGCGGTAATCCGTCCAATGAAGCGATGTACCTGGTTGCGCTGTCTTTCTGCAGCACAGCAGCTGTTGTGATCATGCCAAGACTCGTGCCTGCGATGAGACTCGTTTCCTTCACACCGTCACTGTCTTTATCAAACTTTTTAACGATGCCTTCATGATCGACAATATCCGCTGTGCCAACAAACACTTCAAATACAGCACCTGCTTTCCCTGTTAAGGAATACCCGAATTTGTATATCGACAGGGCATTTCCGTCTTCATCTGAATACCTTTCTCCGGAATCCGCATTTATTGCATCGATAAGCATGGCGGATGTAAGTACATCGCCCTGTTTTTCAACAATGAGCCGACAGGTCTGAGCGGTATCAACAAACGGTACTTCGCGGAAATCAACACCATAATCAATAGTGACAATAGAACTTCCGTGATCAGAGATACTTACGGAAAAGGCCTTGAGCTCCGTGTTGATTGTGTATCCCGTCGGAGCCTTTGTCTCCCGGATATAGTAGTCCCCTGCCTGAAGTGCCAGATCCTTTATGTCGATTCTGCCGTCTGTATCTGTTAAAAACGAAGCGTCCCCGTTCTTATCGCTTAACGATGTAAAACCATCTGCAGCAAGAATCTCAAACGTCACTCCCGCCATTCTAATTATCTGACCAGTTTCTGCATCCCTTTTTACAATTGACAGGTACTGTTCATATATTTCGTTATTCCGGATGTATGTGTACGTCTGGTCGTCCACGGCTCCTATAGTGACAGGCCAGGCATCAACTTTAAAAGTGAGCCGATTGGCTTCTGTATCAATCTGTTCAACCGTGTAGATTCCGTAAGGCAGTTTATGGTTTGTTGCGGCAACACCGGCTATGCCGGATGTGAATTCAACCGTAAGTACCTGTTCCTGTGCCGGGGACAGAGCTGTGATTGCAGCAGCATAGGTAATATACTCAGACGGAAAAATCCGGAAGGTCGCTCCCGGTTCCGGAGTTAAGATTCCTGACGTGTCCGAAGGGGCAGTCTTATACTTGAGGATCTGGATGCCACCCCAATACGTCTGGTTAACAAGATCCCGGTGAATGGTCTCATTGTCAGTGGATCCCAGTGTTACGCTGGAATCAGCCATCACCTTTGTTCCGTCCGGTGCGAAGGTCTGGTGAATTGTGTACGTACCGTATGGAAGCCAATTGGATACGTCATATCCGGCAGCATCGGCAGTGAGAATATCCCGTTCTGTCTCCGGGGCAGCTGTGTAAGAAGCATATGCTGCATTGTATATCTGGAAGATAGCCCCTGCCTCAGGTGCGCTGTATCCTCTATCCGTTGTTTTTACTATTTCAAGTCGTCCTACGGTGGCAGTATTGGAAATATTTACTGTATCGGTATCTGTGTCAACCATCGTTCCGGCGCCATTCGTACCTACATCCAATGTCCGGACTATAGGATCCATGACCGTACCTACAGGGGCAACGGTCTGCTGAAAAGTATAATTCCCATACGGAAGGAGCTTGCTGATTGCATGCCCATTTACATCGGTTGTGATCTGATCTCTCACTTCAGCCGGGGCAGCGGCATAGGATCCGGCTGAGGTTAAGTAGATCTGGAAAACCGCACCGGGCTCCAAAGCAGCAAGCCCCAAACGATCCGTTGTCTTATAGGCCTCAATATAGCCGTTGCTCTTAATATCAGTAAATGCAGCAGTTCCTGACACCGATCCATCTGCGTTCAGGGTAATACTATACGTATTTGTATCCCGCACGTATCCTGCCGGAGCTGCCGACTCCTGCCACGAATACTGCCCTTCAGGAAGACTTTCAAACCAGGCGCTCCCATCTGCTCCGGTTACTTCCGAAACGATAGGAACACCGCTCTGGGAGATCGTTATCGTTGCTCCCGCTACAGGAATCCCGCTGCCGGCATCCCGCTTGGTGATCGGAAAGTATGTCGAATTATTGACAAAATTACCATAGGCAACCGTTCCGCCCGTGACAGACACTAATTGGTCAGGAGCCAAAATGGTTCCGGGAGGCGCATATGCCTGGTGCAGGTTGTATTGTCCTGCAGGAAGATCAGACGCAGCGGCATTACCGGCGGCATCCGTTGTAAGAACGATAACCAGGGCAGGCGGGCTTACACTATAAACCTGAAATATGGCTCCTGCTTCCGGAACATGCGCTCCGCTGCTTTGTAGTGATGTTACTTTGTGTATGGAGAGGCCGCCGGTTGCATCAGGAAGATCTGCACCGGATGGGTCACCAGCGGCACTAACACTCTGCTGATAAATTATCATATTTTGGAATCCGCCGCCTGCGACATAATAATGAATCTGTTCGTCAGTACGGTTTGAGTATCCTTGAATACTTATATGTTTTGTTGATAATGCAAATGCAACCGGATCTGTTAGATATACAGTTATACTTGCATTTTCGGTATCCGTAAATATATTGGATCCGGCAATGGTAACACCAGCAGGAAGAGTAAGAATCCAATAATCCGAATCATATATACCAACATTGAATGTTGAAGTTGGTGTAGCTGCATTGGACCATGCCGTAGGTAGACTTGTTATCTTTGAATATAGTAGCGGAGATGTTCTGCTTCCAGCCAAGCTCAAAAGCCAATCAGCAAATTCAAGTGTACCTAAGTAATTAGTTGGGCACCCATTGTTTTGTACACCAGAACGAACCCAGCCTTCAGTGCCTCCAAATACAGTATTTTCCCACCAGTGCATGGCTGCTTGTGTAGCGTACTGAGCTTCCGATGCAGAAATTCCCCATGCTCCCCAACTGTTCGTCGGATAACCATACTGAGCAATTCGCGCAAGTCCATTCCTGAATGTAGCATCTATAGAGGAATCGTTTATGGCATAGGCAGTTCCGCCAGGTCCTTCTGCTTCTGCGTCAATACAATATGCTATATCTTCAGGATGACCTGCCACATAGTACATATTAGCATCCTGCGGAGTTCCGTATAAATTAATAAAATACGAAATTTCAGCTGATCCTGTTGAATCGTTAATGGTAATGTTGTTTGGCGTAGTCCATACCGCAAAAATGTTATCAAAAGGCAATAACGAAATTAAAATTGAAACTACTAAAAACAATGACAATACTTTTTCAGATAATGTGTGCTTCTTCACTTATATCTCCTCCGTAAATAGTTTTTTCATGTGCCGTTTAGCTTCTTTTTCATTTTCATAATCATAAAAAAGAAGTCCAGATTTCTCTGGACCTCTTGGTCATTTTAAATAAACATACTTTTACCTTTATGACGTCCAGTACCCTTTATATACAATATTGATTTTATCATCCTCCATATAGCAAGTAATAGACGTACCGCAGATTGCCATCCTATCAAATTTATTAGCAAAAAAATGCTGTGCAAAATCATCTAAAGACATTTCTCTGTCATCGTAGAAACCTACATCCCACCACTGAGATCCGTCGCTATTATTTTCTCCCGTAAAAGCCGCATCCCATTGTCCGTTGGCTTCCAGAATGACAATAAGTTTGGATCTGATTTCAGCACAAACTGCTGTGTAATCTGTGACCGAAGCTGCTGTTGTAGCAGCGGTAGTCACCTGCGTCGTCGCAACTGATGTCGAGGCTGGATTTTTTGTAGTTGCTGCCGGAGTTGTAGTAGATTTTGTCGTTGCTGCCGGCGCAGCAGATGCTTTAGTTTCAACAGTCGGCACAGCTGTCTCCAATGCCATGGTCGTTGCCGCAGCAGTTGCTTGCACAGTCATCGCTGGAGTTACATCTGCTTTTTGTGCGGGTGTAGTAACAACGGCCGTTTCCGTTGGTTCCTTTGTTGTTTGAACAACAAAAGACGCTGCAGTAATGATCGTGCCGTCTTTTGCGTCCAGAGTAATGCTTCCCGGCATTTTACAGGAGGTCAGCATCATGATTCCTGTAAAGAACAGCGGAATGAGTATTGGGGCTTTGTATTTTCCGGCCATTTTATTCTCTCCTTTACATATGGAATGAATCTCTCGTATGTTTCAGGATTTATCGACCCTTTTTATGCTTCTTTCCCTCCTGCTTCCTTAATTTATCATGCACATTCTGCCAATAAAAAGAGAGCTTCTATACCAAATAGAAAACTCTCTTTTATTGATCAATCTTTTTTGCTAAATCTAAAATAGCAGAATCAAATACTACTTACAACTCCACTTTACGTATATATCCAAATTTTGGAAAAATATATTTTCACATATGCTGCTTGGATTATTCAATCCCCTCAAACATGATGTCTACGATGCGAAGCGCATCATTATCAACAACCTGATAACATATCTCCTTGCCGTTTCGGACACCCTTGATAATACCTGCGGACTTGAGCTTGGAAATGTGCTGCGAAAGGCCGCTCTGTGTCAGGCCCAGGTTCTCCTGTATTTTACCTACGTTGCACCGGTATGTGATTAAACCGCGGATAATACAAAGACGCTGCGGGTGCGAGAGTACCTTAAGCATTTCGGCACGGCGGGTCAATTCATCCATATTCACAATTTTTTACCTCCATTTTCGGAATCGATTACATATTAAAGTTACATTGTCACCCAAGTTAATCTTATCTGCTGCCGTTGACATATTCAAACATCATGATATAATGATTTTAGTAGCACATACGGCTCGTGTCAAGATATAATAACATGATATTAGAATATGTACATAAATTATACGATTATTTGGATAAATTGAAAATAAGCGTCTGTTTGAGGAGGCACCACATGAAATATACCCGTTTAATTGTTCTCATCGGGGTAGTTGTTCTGATTTTTGCAGGAGCTGCCATTGCATATAACCGTCTGTCAGCTAATAATTCCTCTGATTCTCCTGAGCCTTCAGCCATTGTAATCCCATCTGCTAAGGGCTCATCCGCCGCATCTTCTGAAGCTTCAACCGCTCCGGTGACTACAGCAAAAGAAACAGCCTCTGCCGGAAACGCATCTTCCGCAACAGCCAATTCCATAAAAGAAGGTATTGCAGTAGGAAATTCGGCAATTGATTTTACCCTGACAAATTATGCGGGCGACAAAGTAACGCTTTCCGGTCTTCGCGGCAAAATTGTCATACTGAACTTCTGGGCCTCCTGGTGCGGTCCATGCCAGAGCGAGATGCCCGGGTTCCAGAAAATGCAGGATGCGTTAACAGAACTCGGTGATAAGGCAGATACAGTTTTTTTGACTGTCAACCTGGCTGACGGCTATCACGAAACCAGGGATACGGCTCAGGCTTTTCTTGATGAAAAAGGATATACTTTCCCGGTAGTTTTTGACAAGGGTGATGTTGCCGCAAAGTATATGATCACCGGCATTCCCAGTACATTTGTGATTGATAAGAACGGAATAATTGTGCAGACGTTCCTGGGAGCGACGGATGAGAAGACTCTGGAAAAAGCGCTGGAGAGCGCAAGGTCGTGAGTGGGGCCAAGCTGCTTTTAGTTTTTCTGGAAGGGCTTCTGGCGTTTGTGTCCCCCTGCATTTTACCGATGCTGCCGGTGTATTTTCTCTATTTGTCCGGTAAAAGCACAGAAGAAACCGATGCTGTGGCAACGCAGTCCAGGGAACCCGAAGCGAAACGGAAGACCCGCCCCAAACAGCTGGTAATTAACACCCTCTTTTTTATCCTTGGTTTTACAATTGTTTTTCTGCTGCTCGGTGCCACGTCCACTATGATCGGACAGGTACTGGTAAGCCACAGAAACATCCTGGAGAAGTTTTCAGGTGCCGTGATTATTCTTTTAGGTATTCATATGACCGGGCTGATAAAGATTCCCTTTCTGAACCAGGATCACAGGCTGAGCTTCGGCAAAAGAACCGCCGGCATGCTTTCCTCTCTTTTACTGGGAATTGCATTCAGTTTTGGCTGGTCGCCGTGTCTGGGACCTTTTCTCGGATCGGCACTGCTCCTTTCAGGGCAGTCATCCACCCTCTGGGAGGGAATGGCGCTTCTTCTGGTCTTTTCCCTTGGACTGGGAATTCCATTTCTGCTGGCAAGTATCCTTTTCGAAGAATTATCATCTGTATTTGCATGGTTCAAAAAGCACATGCAGCTGGTTAAAATAGTTAGCGGATCTTTGCTGGTAGTACTTGGTATTCTGATGCTGCTCGGGTGGTTCGGATATTATGCAAGGTTGTTTTCGTAAAAGAAAATTCTCTTAGTCTGATAAGCAGACAGAAAGGAACATAAAATGAATACAACAGATGTTTCCCAAAAAGTTCTCATTATAGGGGGTGTAGCCGGCGGAGCAGGAGTTGCGGCACGGCTCAGAAGAAATGATGAGCATGCACGGATTATTCTTTTTGAAAAGGGAGAATATATCTCCTATGCGAACTGCGGCCTTCCCTATTATGTCGGTAATGTGATCAAGGAAAAGTCCGATTTGCTTCTTCAGACAAAAAAAGGATTTACCCAGCGCTTCCATGTTGATATCCGTCTCAAAAACGAAGTTCTCAGCATTGATACATCCACCAAATCCGTAACGGTATTGGATCATGATTCCGGAAAAACATATCAGGAGACATATGACAAACTTGTATTGTCTCCGGGTGCTTCTCCGATTCGTCCCCGTCTGCCCGGTGCCGATATGGCTCATGTTTTCACACTGCGGACCATTCCGGATACGCTGCATATCCGCGAATTTATTGAGTCCGTCCACCCCAAGTCTGCCGTCATCATTGGCGGAGGCTTTATCGGGGTTGAAATGGCCGAAAATCTTCAGGAACAGGGTATCAGAGTCTCAATCGTCGAGGCGGTTGACCATCTGATCGGAGCGATCGACATTGATATGAGTTACGATCTTCATAATCACGTACGTGCCAGGGGTGTCCGGCTTTTCCTGAATCAGATGGCACAGAGCATCACGGAAAAAGATGTAATCCTGGCGTCCGGGTTTGCCGTTGAGGCTGACATGGTTCTTCTGAGTATCGGCGTATTGCCTGAAACAGGGTTCATCAAATCTTCCGGGATCGCTTTGGGGACCCGCGGCCAGATCATTGTAAATGAAAGAATGGAGACCTCGGCACCTGATGTCTTTGCATTAGGCGATGCGATCGGTGTAAAGACGTTCACAGGTAGTGAAGATGCAATAATCCCGTTGGCGTCGCCGGCCAACAAACAGGCCCGCCTCGTAGCCGACCTGATCTGCGGAATTCCCCGCACTTATAACGGCACCCAGGGAACAGCTATTGCCAAGGTGTTTGATATGACAGTTGCCGTTACCGGCGAATCCGAGAAATCGCTTACGCGATTAGGCATACCGTATCTGAAAGCGTATACTTACTCGAACTCTCATGCGACATACTATCCTGGTGCGATGCCAATGTTCATCAAACTGCTCTTCGCTCCGGTCGACGGTAAAATTCTCGGGGCGCAGATTACCGGATACGAAACGGTCGATAAGAGAATTGACGTTATCGCGACAGCCATTCGCGGGGGAATGACAGTATACGATCTCGAGGAGCTGGAGCTTTCCTATGCACCGCCCTATTCTTCGGCAAAAGACCCCATTAACATGGTTGCCTATGTAGCTGAAAATATTCTCTCCAAAAAGACGATTCCTTTCTATCTTGAGGATATCGCCGCCCTTCCGGAAAACGCCCTGCTCCTTGACACACGTACCGCAGGGGAATACGAGCACGGCACCATCCCGGGTGCTATAAATATCCCGCTGGACAGCCTGCGTGACCGCCTTTCCGAGATTCCTGCCGAAAAGGAAATCTACGTCACCTGTCAGATCGGACTTCGCGGCTACCTGTCGGAGCAGCTTCTTAAAGGATACGGATACAGTGCCCACAACCTGTTGGGCGGATACCGTCATTTCCAGGCCAGGGAAACGGACCTTGCCGGTCAGCAGAAAACGAACCGTGAATGCACAGCCTGCGGCATGGAAAAATAACATAACATCACAGAGTATCTTCATATGGCGGCCTTACGGCTTCATATTGAAAATGAAAAAACCAAAACTGTTACAACAAAAAGGAGAACAAACGTATGAGTGAAAACACAAAAGTATTAACAAGCGAAACATTCCAGTCCGCGATCAGCTCCGGACTCACACTCGTTGATTTTTATGCCGATTGGTGCATGCCCTGTAAAATGCTTTCCCCGACAATTTCTGCGATTGCAGATGAATATGCCGGCAAAGTCAACGTCGCAAAGCTCAACATTGACACAGCACAGAGCATTGCGGCAAAGTATGGCGTCATGAGTATCCCGACAGTCATTCTTTTCAAAGACGGCATTGCCGTCGAGAAAAAAATCGGCATGTCACCCAAAAATGTCTATGTCAACATGATCGATACAGCGGTAAACGGCTGAATAGCCTTAGCTTGACTGCAACCCAAAAGGCCTGATCCTGAAAACACATCAGGATCAGGCCTTTCTTTATATCTGCTTATACCGCAGTTTTTTCCGTGGCAGCATTTGAATGCAGCTGTTTTCAAATCGCCGGCATAGTGTGCGGTGTACACTATTATCATAAGTGAGTTTTTATTGGTATCAGAACGAATCAGCACAAGACATAAAAACATTTTGTCATTTGATCTTATTTTACTTTGACCTTTATAAATTTATCAAAATTCATGTTCTGTAAATCTAATATCACATTTTATAATTGCCTTGATTCTAATTATTCAATATATCTTATGGGATAATTGCTTCAACAAGCGTCTTTAACTGCTCACGCAGATGCAAAATCACATTTTACAATATCGTTAAAACGGGATGCCATTTCAATCCGGCATCCCGTTTCCAGGTTCAAAGGTGATTAATCCCGACGTGATAATGTCCTATTCCATGGAAGCGAGCGCCTGGTCAAGATCCGCTATGATGTCATTCACATTTTCGATACCCACGGATAGTCGGATAAGATCCGGGCTGACACCTGCTGAAGCTAGCTCGCCATCATTCATCTGACGATGCGTATGGCTGGCCGGATGGAGAACGCAGGTTCTTACATCGGCCACATGTGTGACAATTGCTGCAAGCTGCAGGCTATCCATAAATGTAACTGCCGCTTCCCTTCCGCCCTTTACTCCAAAAGACAGGACTCCGCAGGATCCCTTCGGCAGATATTTCTGTGCAAGCGCATATTCCGTATCGGATGGAAGACTCGGATAATGGACCCAGCCGACCTTGGGATGATTCTGAAGGTGTTTGGCTACTGCCAGCGCATTGCTGCAGTGACGTTCCATACGAAGATGCAGCGTCTCGAGGCCAAGGCTGAGATAGAAGGAGTTCTGGGGGGCCGGAACGGATCCCAGGTCCCGCATAAGCTGTACGGTTGCTTTGACAAGGTAGGCGGCTGAGCCGAATCTCTCGGTGTAGGTTACACCGTGATAGGAATCATCCGGGGTAGTAAGGCCGGGAAATTTGTCTGCATGTGCATTCCAGTCAAAGTTACCGCTGTCGACGATGCATCCGCCGACGCTTGTCGCATGGCCATCCATATACTTGGTGGTTGAATGGATAACAATATCAGCACCCCACTCAAACGGACGGCAATTGATGGGAGTTGCAAATGTGTTGTCCACGATCAGGGGGACGCCATGCGCGTGGGCCGCTTTAGCAAATTTTTCTATATCAAGGACTGTCATTGCAGGATTGGCAATCGTCTCACCGAAAACAGCTTTTGTCCCGGGGATAAAGGCTGCGTCTATCTCTTCTTCCGTCGCATCCGGTGCAACAAACGAAAACAGAATCCCAAGACGTTTCATTGTTACCGCAAACAGATTAAATGTACCGCCGTAAATCGTCGACGAGCATACGACATGGTCTCCCATCGAGCAAATATTAAAAATGGAATAGAAGGATGCTGCCTGGCCCGAAGAAGTGAGCATTGCTGCAACACCGCCCTCCAGATCGCAGATTTTCGCGGCTACGTTGTCGCTTGTCGGGTTGGCAAGCCTTGTATAGAAATATCCTGATTCCTCAAGATCAAACAGGCGCCCCATCTGCTCAGTCGAATCATATTTAAAAGTCGTGCTCTGCACGATCGGCATGACTCGCGGTTCCCCGTTTTTGGGTGAGTAGCCGGACTGAACACATTTTGTTTCTACGTGATAAGAACTCATAGAAATACCCCCTTTAAAGAAAAACTATCTGGATTTTTCGAACCGGGAATTGTCAAAAACAGATTCAAATGATTATATCATAAGTCGAAATTGTATTCAAAATCGAAAAGCCAGGTCAATGATTAAATTGATCAGAATTTATTTTTAATATTTTCTCAATTTTATCTTTTATTTCCATTGGCAGATTGTCCTCTAACGCTTTCAATAGATATTCAGGATTTGCAACGCCGTTAGAAATCAAATAGTTTTCTATCATTGCAACTTTCGCTTCCCTGTTGGGGATCAGCTGATAAATTACAAACCAGTCTTCCAGGGATGTTAATGGAATTCTTACTCCATTAACATTCCTGATGTCTGAAATTGAATCATAATCAAAAGTATATTCAAATACTCCATCAATGTGATTTATTTGAAGTCCTGACATTACATCAATATCAACTCCGTTTATCACATACTCGTAAAAGTACTTTGTAGAATACCTGTTTGTTTTTTCCTTGAATTTTTTTTCGCCGATACCGGAAAGAATTTCATCTGCTTTATTTATATCCTTTATATCTACCAGAATATCTATATCGTTAGGCTTATCCGTTATTCCACGAATGTTCAAAAGCATGGAAGCACCAACACCCCAGACAATTCCTGCCTGATTCAGTTTTTCCGCAATATAGATTAAAGTATCCAGCATTTATACATCACTCCTGACCTCGATTATTTGAAAAATACGGCATAAAGAAACTAATGCTCCTTATGCCGTATCAGGATTAAAATGTCGACTGACTTATAAAAAATGAAACCGGTATCCTGCAGGAAATTACGGTATTGTATTCCCCGCTGCAGTATAGATTTCATACCATTCTTTTCTGGTCAGCGCCACATCCGGAGCCTCACAGATATCTTTCAGATGGAGAATATTTGTTGTTCCTACGATCGGCTGCATCTTTGCAGGATGCCTCAGAATCCACGCAATGGCAATCGCGGTCTTTGTCACACCCTTTACGTCGGCAATATGCTGCATTTTCGCATTCAGTTCAGCGTACTGCAGATTCTCGAGGAAAGGTCCGGCAAAGAATCCATGCTGGAATGGAGACCAGGGCTGGATTGTAATGTCATGAAGCCGGCAGTAATCAAGGACGCTTCCGTCACGGTTTACCGCATCATCCGACTGCATATTTACATGAAGCCCTGAGTTGAGCATATTTGAATGGGCAATGCTGAACTGAAGCTGGTTTGCAATCAGCGGAAAGGAGATATAACGCTTCAAAAGTGCAATCTGCATCGGATTTTGGTTGCTGACCCCGAAATGACGGACTTTACCGCTGGCATGAAGGATTGAAAAGGCTTCTGCAACCTCTTCAGGCTCCACCAGGGCGTCCGGCCTGTGCAGAAGAAGAATGTCCACGTAATCCGTCTGCAGGTGCTTTAAGCTGCCTTCTACGGCCTCCATAATGTGTTCCTTGGAAAAATCAAGGTATCCGTCACGTATGCCGCACTTTGTCTGAATATAAATCTTATCCCGGGCTATCGATTCGGATTTGAGAATCTTACCGAAGAGATCCTCCGCCTGGCCGCCGGCATAAACATCCGCATGGTCAAACAAATCGATTCCGGCATCAAGGGCTGTCCGAACCAGTTCAGAGGCCTTGATAAATGATAAACCGTTAATCCGCATACATCCAAGAGCAATTTCTGAAGCACAAATACCACTGTTGCCGATATTGATAGTCTTCATACTGTTCACCTCTTATACTATGAACATTTACCTGTTTAATCCTAGCTGTCGGTTTCTGCGATTTTCTCCGCCAGGTCATTAAGGTAGACCCAGCGGGACATTTTCCCATCCAGCGCCTGTTCGAGGGATTCCTTCTTCTCCATGAGTTCCTGAAGCTTAATGTAATTACTTGATTCTTTATGCATATCTATAGATACATCATACAACTGTGTTTCTAAGTCAGCAATGTCAGAATCGATTTTTTCATACTCTCGCTGTTCATTATAGGTGAATTTGAGTTTTCTGTTCTTGTTCCAGCACTTATCCTGGGTTGTTTTGGCCTCAGAAGCGGCCTGCTGGCCTGCATCCGCTTCATTTTGCTCAAGATACTCCGAATAACTTCCGAGATATTTGGTAATTGTCCCGTCGTCCTGAAAATCGAAAATCGTATCAACTGCCTTGTCAAGAAAATATCTATCATGGGACACTGTAATGACAGCGCCGTTGAAATTTTCCAGATATTCCTCCAGGATGGTAAGCGTCTGAATATCCAGGTCATTTGTTGGCTCATCCAAAAGCAGAAAATTCGGGGCTTCCATGATAATGCTCAGCAGGTATAGCCTTCTTCTCTCTCCGCCGGAAAGCCGCTTAATCGTATTCCACTGCAGGTCGGGCGTAAACAGAAATTTCTCCAGCATCTGCGATGCGGAAAGCGGACCGTCCCTGGTCTCAATTGTCTCGGCTATATTCCGGATAAAGTCAATCACACGAAGCGAAACATCCATTTCCTGGCTGTCCTGTGAAAAATACCCGAGTTTGACTGTTTCACCGAACACAACAGTACCGGAATCCGGCAGAAGCCTTCCGCTTATCATGTTGAGAAGCGTCGATTTGCCGCAGCCGTTTTTGCCGACAATACCGATCCTGGCATCACGTGAAATGATATGGCTGAAATGACTGACATATTCCCTGCCGCCGAAACTTTTGGAAATATCAGTAATTTCCAGTGTCTTTTTACCCAGACGCGTCGACATGGAACTGAGTTCCAGCTTGGCCGATTCCGATCGGCCGATACTGTCGCTTAGGTTTTCAAACCGTGCAATTCTGTCCTTGCTCTTTGTGCCCCTTGCCTTGGGGCCCTGCTGCATCCACTCATATTCTTTCCGCAGCAGGCTTTTGTTCTTGCGTTCCGTGCCCAAAGTGACTTCTTCACGCTGGGCCTTCATCTCAAGATACCTGGAATAGTTCGCCTGATAGCTGTATAAATTGCCATGGTCAAGCTCAATAATCTTATTGGTGACACGGTCAAGGAAATACCGGTCATGTGTAACCATAATGATTGCGCCCGTATACCTTGAAAGATAGTTTTCGAGCCACATAACCATCTGGTTATCAAGATGGTTTGTCGGTTCATCAAGAATCAGCACTTCACACGGATGAATCAGGGCGCTCGCTATTGCCGCGCGTTTTCTTTGGCCGCCGGACAGCCGGCTGATCGGTGTGTCATATTCCGTAAGGCCGAGCTTGGTTAATACGGTCTTCGCTTCATATTCTTTTGTCTGGCGAAGGGCTGTTGCGGTTCCCTGGAATACATGCTCGAGAAGCGTCAGTTTCTCATTCCATACCGGATTCTGCTGCAGATATTCGATCCGGACGCCGGGGTTTTTCGAAATAGTACCGCTGTCAGGATCTTCCATCTGAGCTATGATATTGAGAAAAGTTGATTTTCCGGTGCCATTGACACCAATGACGCCGATTTTATCCCCCTCATTCAAGTAAAGGGACACGCCGTTCAAAAGAATTTTCTCGCTATAGCTTTTCGTAATTTTTTCTGCGGAAAGCAGCATCTGTGCTTATACCTCATCCGTTCGTAAGTTTATCCGGATGCCCGTCGCAAAACCGGCAAGGGATTCCATCCTGAAGTCCGTACCGCTGCCCGCATTTTTTAATTTTATTGCGAGTTTGCAGGCAGCAATCGTATCTTCAAGAAGCCCCGCTGAAATAAGAAACTGGCTTTTATGACAGAATGTCAGTGTTTTGATGCCCGAAACCTTCTGAAGCTCACCTGCTGTCAAACCGGCCCATTTTTCAGGAAAAGCACACCGCAGTTCTTTGGTGTCCGAGTCAAGCGGTATCGCCTGCGCAGAAAAACCGCCTCTTTGTGAAGGATAAATAACAAATGTCGAATCCGACTGCAGAAGGACCATCCTCCACGGAGCAAATTTGGGCAGGATCACAACATTATCCTTTGACTCCAGCAAAGCCGTTTCAACAAGCTTTCTGGCGCGGTTTATGCTCATAATACTGTTGAGTCTTTTACTGAGAATAACCGATGCAAATGCAGCTGCCTCTTTAAAGCACTGGTCTGCTGATTCCTCCGAGTCCCAGCTGGGGTTGAAGGTACCAACTACCGCTGCAATAGGGTTGCCGCAGCCTGTATTATCATCCTCATCCAACGGCTGAACAAACCGCTCGTCAAAACGAGCCGCTTCCTTTGCCGCCTGTTCCGGAGGGCAGCCGGCACCTATGATACTTTCTCCGAATTCATGCCAAAGCAAACCAAAAGCTGCATAAGGAACACCGTTCTCACGTACCCTGGCATCTTTCTGGTGATGATCAAATTTGCCGAAGCCAATATCAAATACTATTCCGTCAAAATCATCCGGCACTTCAAAAGCGCGGATGATATGGATTCCCGGATAGATCATTTTTAGAAGTGCAGCCGAAAACACGTCATCGGCATGAAACTTTCCGCCGTGAGTCATGGCGATGTCATTATTTTTTGTCATTCATATCTCGCTTATTTCTAATTATTAATGGTTTATTCTTCTTCAATGTCTTTCGGAGCCTGAGGCTTTTTGGCCTTTTTGATGATTTCGGGCTGCGGAGCTACGACTGATTTGAGGGACACTGCCGGAGCTGCCACGTCAACTTTTTTCTTCTTCTTTGTCTCTTTGTTGTTAATATTCCTGTTACCCATACTATTCACCTCATTTGATATATTTACTGGCTAATGATTATAGTAAACGAAAGTTTTTTCTGCGGCCGCTGCATACCCTGCGAGCATATAACATACTGCAAGGATTCTATCTGTGCTCCGGCAGCGATTAAAACTTAACGCATATCTATTGTACCGCAATTAGCCGGCGGATGCCATACTGCCAGGCGAGGTCGCTTGCATTTTCCGTTACTGTTCCGGAATATTCCTGTTCTTTGGTGCCTTCAAAGGACTCGGGGATATCAGCCGGCTACAACCCGAGTCCTTTGCTCAGGGTAACAATAAAATCCTGTACGTTGGTAACAATGCCCTTAGCGGACAGGCTGCCGCGGTCGGATAGCTTGTTGACTGCAAATTCGGAGATATCCACCGTATAGAAATACACCTCGCGGATCACATTTCCGGGCATTACCCGGTATGACGGCGTCATATTTCCTGCGGCGATCGTGTGCAGGGTTGTTGCCAGGCATATGACGGTCGTTGCCTGCCCGGTAAAGATGCGCATCGCGTCCTGTCCTTCATAGGCATTCGCATGGACTTCCGGCAGCGGTCCGTCATCACGTACTGATCCGACGAGCACCACCGGAACATTTTTTTCAACACAGCTGACGATGATCCCCCCCTGAAGGCCCTCCCCTTTAATAAATGACGGGATCGAACCGTAGCTGCGAACCCTGTTAATCGTGTCCAAATGGTTATAATGCCCGTTAGGCATAATTTTCTGAGTATATATATCCTGACCCAGAGCTGTCTGAAGATATGCCCCCTCCAGATCATGGACAGCCAGGGCATTTCCGGCAAGGAGCGCGTCTACATATCCGTTTTGGACCAGCTTTGAAAATGCGGTCCGGGCGTCGGAGTCAAACGCACAGGCAGGACCCAGGACCCACACAATATGGCCGTTGTCGCGGTCATGCTTCAATAATTTATACAGAAAGTCATAATCCATGGAAAAGGCTGTTTCCCTTGATCGTCCCTGACGGAAAGCAAATGCATCAGCGGATTGGGTATCTTCTTGCTTAAAGCCCCTGATGTGGACAAATATACCTTCTTCCGCTTTTTCCGTGCGCCCGACAATCACCAGGTCACCCTTGCGGAGGTGTCTGAATTCACGGACACATATCCTGTTTTCTTCGAAAACGGCGACACAGTCCATCCGGCTTTCCTCAGCCAGTATCCACCTTCCGCCAATATGGAAGTATTCCGGGAAAATGGACATGGCATGGTAATAATCCGGAGCGACTGTATCAAGCGGTGCCGGTTCAAGCCTGGCTTCCGGCGCATCATTAAAAGGAGTTCCTGAAAAATCAGGTGCGGTGAATTCTGCAAGTTTGAATGCATCCATCAGCTTTTTTCCTCCTGCAGGTTTAATGTTTTTCTCAGGATACCGCTCAATTTCGGATCAATTTCTTCCAGTTCATATTGAACACGGACCACTGGTTTTTCTATATTCATGAATCGCCGCAGATCGATGGGGGTGCCGATGATGACAAGCTCCGCAGGAGTACGGTTGATCGTTTCCTCCAATTCATCAATCTGTTTGCGGCTGTACCCCATGGCCGGGAGCAAACGGGTGATCCGGGGCCACTTTTTAAATGTTTCAGCTATGCTGCCCACGGCATAAGGCCTGGGATCGACCAATTCACTCGCTACTAATCTCTCAGCTGCAATGACGCCGGCCCCGTATGACATGTGCCCGTGCGTGATTGTAGGACCGTCCTCAATAACCAGAACCTTCCTTCCTTTTATCCGTTCCGGCTCGTCCATCGTAATAAGGGAGTTGGCAAGTATGACCGCGGCATCCGGATTGAGCGCTGCGATGGAAGCTTTTACGGCCTCCACCTTGTCCGGTTCTGCAGAATCCACCTTGTTGATGATAACAACATCCGCCATACGAAGATTCATCTCTCCGGGATGATATATTCTTTCATCACCTGCCCGGTGCGGATCGGTAACTACAATTTGAATATCCGGAACATAGAACGGAAAATCGTTGTTGCCGCCGTCCCAGATGATGATATCCGATTCGGCTTCGGCCAGATGAAGAATCGCGGCATAGTCGATACCTGAATAGACCAGAAGACCGGCGCTGATCAGAGGTTCGTATTCTTCACGTTCCTCAATCGTGCAGTGGTGCCTGTCGAGGTCGTCATAGCTTGCAAAACGCTGCGTCGCCTGCTCAGCGAGTTCGCCGTACGGCATGGGGTGCCGGATGACGGCAACCTTGAGACCGGCCTCCTTGAGGAGCCTGCCGACATAGCGGGTAGTCTGGCTTTTTCCGCAGCCGGTCCGCACCGCAGTAACAGCCACTACCGGATGGCAGGACTTGATCATAGTACTTTTCGGTCCCATCAGTCTGAAATCCGATCCGCAGGCCAGGACCAGTGATGCTGTGTTCATGACTTGCAGATGTGAGACATCACTATAGGCGAAGATCACCTGGTCAGCATCAAATTGCCGTATCAGATGCGGAAGGTCACTTTCCGGATAGATCGGGATGCCGTCAGGGTATAAAAGACCGGCCAGGGAAGGCGGGTATAACCTGCCGTCGATGTCCGGAATCTGTGCTGCAGTGAAGGCAACGACCTTATAATCTGAATTGTCCCGGAAATAGGTGTTAAAATTGTGGAAATCGCGGCCTGCCGCGCCCATAATGATAATCCGTTCCATGATAAACCCCCAGCTTTCCCTTCATAATGTTTTCAGGACAATAAAGTCCGAACCTGAAGAACGATTGCTTGATATCATTTTTATTTTATCATTTTTAAAGGCTGCAATGTGTTTTATTTATCAACATTACAGTAATGACGGAAGAGCATTCCACAATGTTTAATTGACTGCTGAATCTCAATTACTAAACCTTTTGAAGAAGCTCGTCAGATATATCTTTTTCTTTACATTTTTACACACAGGCATTATTATCTATTCACTATTTTTCTAAAAGGGGATACAATTGGCTTATATAAACGATTATTCTTCGCAGGAGGGAAATATGCAAAAGCGATTTATCCGTCCGGCAATTTCTTTACTACTTGGTGTTGTGACAATATTGTCAATCGTATTTCCAGCGCCTGTTGGAGCGGTTTTTTCCGGATATAAAAAGGACACTGTAAACGCTGCAGCGACTTTAAGCCCATCTATAATATATAAAAGCCACGTGCAGGATATAGGTTGGATGGGATGTATGCGTGACGGTGAAACTGCCGGTACAGTCGGACAGGCACTGCGGATGGAAGCTATCCGTATCAAGGTCAGAAATGTCCAGGGCGGCGTGGAATACAGTACACATGTGCAGGATATTGGATGGACGGATTATGCTGCAAATGGCGCATTAAGCGGTACAGAAGGCCGGTCTTTGCGATTGGAGGCCATCAAAATCCGGCTGACCGGAGATGCGCTTGACAAGTATGATGTGTACTATCGTATCCATGCCGAGAATATTGGCTGGCTGGACTGGGCAAAGAATGGATCTGCAGCAGGGACAGCCGGATTTGGTTATAGGATGGAAGCTATTCAAATTGTATTAGTTGAAAAAGGTGAAGCGCCGCCCGGGGCAACGGCAAGGGTATTCGCCGAGCCGGAAATCAGTTACCAGAGCTATATCCAGGACAACGGCTGGCAGGAAAATGTTAAAAATGGTGAAACTTCCGGAACGAGCGGCCAGGCACTGCGGATGGAAGCTGTCCGTATCGGACTTATGAATCTCTCCGGCTCTGTGGAATACCGTACCCATATACAAAACATCGGATGGACGGATTTTGCAGCGGACGGTGCCATGAGCGGAACAGCGGGGCAGTCACTGCGGATGGAGGCAGTCGAAATCCGTCTGACCTGCGACGCAGCTTCCAGGTTTGATGTCTATTACCGGGTTCATGCAGAGAACTTAGGCTGGCTCGACTGGGCAGAAAATGGTGCATCTGCCGGTACTACAGGATTCAGCTACAGGATGGAAGCCATTCAAATAGTTCTTGTACTCAAAGGCGGCCCGGCACCCGGCGCAACAGCGCGTCCTTTTGAAAAATCAGCTGCCGTATCATCCAGACAGCCGATGGTTGCACTGACATTTGATGACGGTCCCTATTCTGTTGTGGACTCAAGCATCCTGAACACGTTAAGCGCATATGGCGCACATGCGACATTCTTTGTAGCAGGATACCGGATTGCTGAGTATTCAGATACAATTCTGGAAATCTACAGCCAGGGATCCGAAATCGGCAACCACACATACAGCCATCACAATCTTTCGAGTCTCAGCGCATCGGACATACGTTCTGAAATAGCCAGGACCGATCAATTGATATTCAATCTTACCGGAGTGTATCCGGCTTTGATCCGCCCTCCTGAGGGTTCGTATAATTCAACCGTCCTGAACACTGTCGACCGTCCTATTGTGATGTGGTCCGTCGATACCAGGGACTGGAAAACAAGGAGTACTTCCTCGACAATATCAAGTGTGCTCAATAATGTACAGGACGGGGATATAGTTTTGATGCACAGCCTCTATCCGTCAACCGCAGCTGCCTGCGAAACAATTATTCCTGAACTTGTCGCGAGAGGATATAAGCTTGTTACCGTATCAGAGTTAATGGCTGCAAGGGGAGTCACAGCTGATGCCGGAAAAGTCATCAGCAGCGCAAGACCATAACATAGGTTAATCAACGGGATACCGGAAAAATTAAAGACCCCTGGAAACCTTGCAGTTTCCAGGGGTCTTTGCTGGTGCGCCTTCAGGGACTCGAACCCAGGGCCCACTGATTAAGAGTCAGTTGCTCTACCATCTGAGCTAAAGGCGCGCATATCGGAAAGGATCATCCGGGAATCATTTGCATGTTTTCCGCGGTTGTCCGTTCAGCGAACAAGCAATATTATATCGGTGCATACGATTCTTGTCAATATAAAAATTTCTGTCCGTATGCCTCTATAGCGACTTCATTGGAAGTGCCTTCAGGCAGGGATTCCACGTGCCCTATTACCTTTGCTTCGATTCCAAATTCCGAAGCGATATTGATGATGTCCTGTGCCGCGGCGGGATCACAATAGAATTCCATTCTGTGTCCGCAATTGAATACCTGGAACATCTCCTTCATGGGAATTTCCCCTGAATCGAAGATTGCCTGGAAAATCGGCGGAAACGGGAACATATTGTCTTTTACATAACGAAGATTTCTGCCGAAATCCCTGCATTTTGCCTGTCCGCCGCCGGTGCAGTGAATAATGCCGGAAATGGAGCTGCGATGTGCGGAAAGAATTCTGGCAAGGACGGGCAGGTATGTACGTGTAGGAGACAGGATTGCCTCGCCTACCGTCATGCTGCTTCCGGGAAGAGGGTCTTCCAGGCGGAATTTACCGCAATATACTTTGTCCGCAGGAATCGTCTCTGATATCGACTCCGGATATTTTGCAAGATAGTATTTGGAAAGCAGCATATGTCTTGCTGCTGTAAGGCCATTGGACGAAATACCGGAATTCTCGCGATCCTCATATGTGGCTTTACCGGATGACGATAGACCTACGATAACGTGTCCCGGCCTGATGTTGGCAGCACTTATTACATCTGATCTCTTAATACGCGCTACAATTGTCGAATCCACTATGAGTGTACGGACCAGATCGCCGACATCCGCCGTCTCCCCGCCCGTCATATGAATATCAATACCCAAATCATGGAGCTTACCGATTACTGCGTCATATCCGTTAATAATTGCCGCAATACAGGCGCCGTTAACACGGTGGGCATTGCGCCCTATCGTATTGGAGAGGCTCATTCCGGATATAACACCGACACAGGCCAGGTCATCCGTGTTCATGACCAGCGAATCCTGTGCCAGGGAAGCAAACCAGGACACATCGCCGGTCTCCCTGTACTGCAGGTACGCGGCAGAGGATTTAGTACCCGCCCCGTCAGCGTGAACCGCAAGCGCATAGTCAGGGTCTCCTGCAATATCTTCGACGAGTTTGCAGAAAGCGCCGGGAAAAACACCGCCGGACTGACCGGAGACCGCCTTCTTCACATCATCTTTTGTAGGGGATACTCCCCGGCTTAAGTATGACTCTGCTGACATAACAATCTCCTTATTTATATATATTTAGCAACAAACATGTAATCAAATGACCGGAATATAGTAAAAATGTTTTCTGAGTAAACCTGTAAGCCGGGTTCTGTATTAGACGATCATCTATCTAGGCCGATAGTTCCTTATCGGCTCAAGCCGCCTCCCCGAGACCTGCGGACCACAGTATTGTCTCTCCACGGCGTTGCTCCGGGTGGGGTTTACATAGCCGGAATGTCGCCAAACCGCTGGTGGGCTCTTACCCCGCCTTTTCAGCCTTACCTGCATTCCGAAGAATGCCGGCGGTATATCTCTGTTGCACTTTCCTTAAAGTCGCCTTCACCGGGAGTTACCCGGCACCCTTGTCCTATGGAGCCCGGACTTTCCTCACGTGCCGCCTTTCGGCATGCACCCGCGATCATCTGGTTTACTCAGAAAACGACCTTATTATAATCTAAACCGGCGGCTATCGCTACCCCAAGTCCCGGAAACTGCAAATTGAGTCTTTTTTCAAGGCTGGGAAGCACAACACGTTCGCTGACATCATGCCCGACAGCCAAAGCAGCGATGCCCAGGGCACGAAGTTCAAGCATATGGTGATGCTTGATTTCTCCGGAGATAACCAGGTCAACATGTGCTTTTGCCAGTTCAGGAATGGCGCTGCCTTCAAATGAGCCGCCTGCGACAAAGACACGTGTGACCTGCATATCATGGTCCATGTTGATGAAGAATCCGCCGCCTTCAAGAATCTTCCGCAAGTATGTGCCCAATGTGAACAGGCCTGCTGCTTCAGCTAAATCACCGCACAGACCGAAGGTTACACCGGTAATGGACATTGGGATGGATAATCCGACAATTTCTGCGAGAACGTGATTGACTCCGCCCTGTGTCCGGTCAAGATTCGTATGGGCTGAAAAGACGCATATATCTTTTTTGATAAAATCGCGGACGAGTGCACCCTGCGGTGTTGCATAGTCAATTGAACCGATGGAAGGGAAAAACAGAGGATGATGCGTAATCAGGAGTCCGGCATTTTCCTTTTCACACAATTCAAATGCTTCGCGGGTCGCATCAAGCGAAAGTACCGCATTTTTCACGGGGGCGGACCTGTCGCCGATCATCAGGCCGACGTGATCCCAGCTTTCCGCTAAATCCGGGGGAGCGAAATTTTCAAGATCTGTCAGGATTTCATCGATGTTGTATACCCGGGCGTTCATGGCTTCACCTCATTTTCCGTTGATTGCCCCTCCAGGATATGATCAATATCGGAAAGCACTTCTGCGAGCCCGGGGCGTGCACGCATGTGCTTTTTTAATACATTTCTTTGATGATGAAGATATTTGATGAAGTTGGGCGGACGTTTTCTGAGGAGGCACGGTCCGAGAATAAGTTCTGTAAGGCTTAAACCGGGGCCCTTCCGGCCGGTCCATTTTACAAGAAGGATACAGTAGAATTTATCCCGGTCCAGGCATACGCTTTCTTCTTCAATCGAAAAGCCGCTGCCGGACAGATAGGTGCGAAGCTCCTCGAACGAACGCTGGGGCTGAAGTACAAAAAGTGTACTGTCGGGAAACATACCTTCATGGTCGGCCAGGGACTCGGATATGATGCGAATCATCTCAAGGCCGCCGAGACCGGAAAGGATAATGACGTCGCCATTTTGCAGCCGGATACCGTGCAGTCCGTCGGTGTGATAAACATCAGCCTGCTGCATGACCCCCTGACGGCGTAGGTAGCGCCGTGCCGTCTCTGCAGGGTCCGCATGGATGTCGGTTGCCACCGCACGCCCTGCGATGTGATTTTCAAGGAGCCAGGCGGGTACATGACCGTGATCCGATCCGATGTCGAGCACTCGTTCGCACGGGGGCACGGCAGACACAATTTCCATAAGCCGCACGGAAAGCTGCGTTGGTTTGATTGTTACGGCAAAATGAATAGGATCGGATTCGTCAGTCATCATCCAATTGCTCCTTCCGCTCCCTGATATACCGGATATAATCAGCTATCTGCTGAAAATTCTTAACAGTCGCTTCCCGGTCAATACCCTGAGGCATCTTATCGAGAAGCTTGGCCAGTTCATCTTTTTTTGCAGCGTATACCGCGATACGGAGTGTATATATTGATCGAAGAACATGCCAGATCCTCTTCTTCTCATCTGATACATTCTGTGTTCTCATCAGCAATTCTGACAGGACTTCACGGGCAGGCCTCTGATTGATGGTCCTGTCTTCCCCGAGATTCAAAAGACTGATGGCATCGAGTTTGGAATTATCCAGAAGCTTGATGGCTTCTGATGCAATATCCCGCATTGTACCTGCTGAAAAATCCATAGGGATCGGCTTATCTTCCAGTTGATGGTAACTGCTGCCCAGACCCGCCAGAAGGCACAGAAGGACGACCTCATCATTCCTTGCACTCTCTCCTTCATTACGCTGCGGGAGGACCGACACCTGTCTTTCGAGCTGCCGTGTTGATTCCTTCTTCTCCTGCTCCGTCGTCTCCGTAGAAACACGCTCTGTCTCCGAAAGGACGCTCTTGACCGAAACCCCGAGAATCTGAGCCGCTTCACCTGCCGAACGTTCGCGGAGGACTTCGTTCGGTTCCCATGACAGGTATTTACAGGCAAGGTTCTGATAGGTACGTGCATCAAGGCGTCCGCTTACCATACTCTGCTTTTTGGCAACCAGCATAAGGTACTCCATAACCGACAGCGCATCAGCTACAATCCGCCGGAAGCTTTCCGCCCCATGTTCCCGTATGTATTCATCCGGATCTTTCCCGTCGGGAACCATTGCTACCGAAATTTTGGTCGGAGTTGTACTATGGCGTTTGCCGCGCTGCAGCAGCATCTGAAGTCCCCGCAGAATGGCAGCCTGCCCGGCCGCATCAGAGTCATAGAAAAGGACCACTTCTTCCGTATAACGCGAAATCAGGTCGAGCTGGCGCTCTGTAAGCGCTGTTCCGAGGGAGGCAACCGTATTAATGACGCCGGCCTGGTGCATGGAAATAACATCCATATAGCCCTCGACGATGATCATTTTTTTCTCTTTGCTCGCCTTTGCAAAATTGAGGGCATACAAATTCCGTTGCTTGGAATAGATAACAGTCTCCGGCGAATTAATGTATTTCGGGTTCCCGTCACCGAGGATACGTCCGCCGAAAGCGATGACTTTACCGAGAACATCAAATATCGGGAACATAAGGCGTCCCCGGAAAAGATCCAGGAGCTCGCCCTTTTTGCCTTTTGTAAAGAGCCCGCACTGGGCCAGTATGTCGTCCGTGAAACCTTTGGCCTTAAGATGCCTGTAAAGGCCGCCCCAGTCGTCCGGTGAATACCCCAGGCCAAATGCTTTGGCTGTAGTCCCGGTAATCTTCCGGTTCGACAGATACTCCCTTGCCGTCTTACCGCGCGGTGACATCAGATTCTGATAAAAATACCGGGCTGCCTCTACCAGAGACTCCCGCACTTTTTCGCGAATCTGCGCCTCTTTCCGGTAGGATTCATCTTCCGGTTCGGGGATACGGATTTGCGCACGTTCCGCAAGCAGTTTGATTGCATCGAGATAACCGCACTTCTCTATCTCCATCATGAAATGGATGACATTACCGCCTTTGTGGCAGCCGAAGCAGTAATAAATCTGTTTGGAAGTGGATACCGAAAAGGACGGGGTATCCTCCGAATGAAAAGGGCATAAACCGAACAAATTCTGACCGGATGTCTTGGAGAAACGCACGTATTGCCCCACAACGGATGCAATATCGTTGCGCGCAATAATCTCCTCTATGATGTTTTCAGGAATCCCCCCCGAATGACCAGCCACAATTCACCGCCTGTTTCACTTCAACGCAAAATATCCTATCATTCGTTCTGTTCTGCCTTTTACAAAAAGGCATTGTGTTCCGCTTATTACAAAAGCTGTGTCTGATTGATATATAATTCGAATGTCAGACCAAGAAAAGTCGCCGCTTTCCTGCACATTTTCATACGATTCAAAAATATTTCGAAATAATCCATAACGGGACAAATCGAAGTGTCAATCTCAATGGCAAGTTTGGCCTTCTGATCCTCGACAATAAGGGTCGAAGTCGTCGCCGCATAATTCACACGGTCATGGATATCAAATGTTTTGGGTGAGCGGTTTGTGACACGGCTTCTATGGACATCTGCCTTGTCGGAAAGAATCAGGGCCGCCGCCATTTTGCTGACAGGTGATCCTTCTCCTTCGTCATGATTGGCAATTGCCATCATAACAGCCGCTGCATCTTCGTAAGACATACCTTTGCGGAGAAGCATGTCATATGCCAGAAGAGCCCCGGACATTGCATGATGATTACGGTTCACTGCATTTCCTATATCATGAATATAGCCGGCAATTCTTCCAAGCTCGACCGTCTGCTCATCTTCACCTGTCTGCTGAAGAATTTCACCGCACTTATTGGACACCAGGCGGCAGTGCCGAAAGGAATGTTCCGTAAATCCCAGGGAATTCATCTGCTGGGAGGAAGCCATCAAAAGCACCTTTACTTCCTGACTCTTCTGAATATCCTTAATCGTCAGCTTTGTAGCCATTACTTTGCCTCCATGGACTGATACTCAACTGAAAGCTGAACATATTCCATCGCGTTTGCTATATTGACCTGCCTGACAGCGGGATTCAGTTCTTTCTTGAATGTTGCAGGAATTCCTGCAAAAAGCGTGTTCGGGGGAATATCCGCCCCTTCTTTTACAACGGCGCCCGCTGCGACTACGGCGCCTGCACCGATAACAGCGCGGCTCAGGACTATTGCACCCATTCCGATCATCGCACAGTCACCGATTGTACAGCTGTGAAGAATGACACCATGCCCTACCGTGACGTTCTCACCGATAATAAGCGGAACATCTTTGTCGCAGTGAACAACGCAGTTGTCCTGGATATTCGAATTCCTGCCAAGATGAATATTCGCCTCGTCGCCACGGAGGACAGCACCGAACCAGCAGCTGCTGCCGGTCTCAAGAACCACATCACCGATCACGCATGCAGTCGGTGCAGCATAGGCATTTCCCTCGAGCGTCGGCCAGATTCCATTATATGAATAGAGCATAAGATACCTCCGAAAAAATAATCATAAGTTATAAAGTTATTGTAACATAACTTGCCTGTCATTCCTGAGCGACAGCCAGCCAAAGTGAACATTCAAGGCGCTTTTGAGCAAGCCGGCATCCGACCTCATAAATTCCGTCAAGGGAGCCTGTCGCATGAAGGCTGTTTGCAGCACACCCGCCTCCGCAGGTATAACGTGCGAAACAGGATTTGCAGGCAGTCTTGCTGGGCATAAGGCGATCAATAAAAATTTTGCGGACTTCCGGGATCAGAATATCCCCGGCCTTTTTGCCGGGCAGCAGCTGTCCCTTATCATCCAGGAGAGCAGCAAAATCATGGACGTTACCCATACGGTATGCCGTGTCCCCGGCAAATTGATGGCAGGGATAAATATCCCCGTCCGGTGTTACGGCACAATACTCGGCACCGACACCGCAGCCTTTCAGCCTCTTATAAACACACGGACCACCCTTCATATCCATTATGAAGTGGAAAAAATGCACGGGATCGCCGTTTTTTCTGGTCTCAAGAATATACTCTGCCAGATCCTCGTATTCCTTCTCGATCTGAGGGAGGTCTTCCATACGAATCTCGTATCCGGCTCCGTCCTCAGCTACAACCGGTTCAACCGAAATTTGCCTTGCTCCCAGGGCGTCCGCCAGATGCATAACGTCTTTTGAAAAATCCAGGTTACTTTGCGTAAAGGTACCACGCACATAATGCTCTGAGTAAACGGCATCTTCCGCTGTCCTTGCCTCAAGGAAGGCTTTGATGCGTCCGGAGACAGCCTCATACGATCCCTTTCCTCCAATGCCGGGACGCATATAGTCATGCACTTCCGGTCGTCCGTCAATACTCAGCACGCAGTTCTTCATATGCTGATTAATAAATTTCGTTTTCTCCTCATCGAGAAGAAGCGCATTTGTCGTAATCGTAAGACGAATATCTTTACCGGATTCCCTGCTTTTTGCTTCACAGTAATACGTAAGGTCCACAACGACCTGCCAGTTCATAAGCGGTTCCCCGCCGAAAAAATCGACATCCAGATGATGCCGTTTGCCTGATCCGGCAATAAGGAAATCAATCGCCTGTTTTCCTGTCTCCAGGTCAAGCATGGATCGTTTTCCTGTTCCGAAATCACCTGTTCCGGCAAAGCAGTAGCGGCAGCGCAGATTGCAGTCATGGCATATATGCAGGCACATCGCCTTAATGGTCGGTGCTTCCGGATAAAGCGATGAGAAGGATACTTCCCGGGCGGCAGAAAAAAGACCATTTTCCTGAATCAGTGCATTTATATCTTCCCTGCATTCCAGTATCTCATCCAGTTTATAGTTTTTTTCGGCCGAGAGTTTCTCAAAGTCCGAAAGATCCGGCACTTTACCGTCTTTGGCAATGTAGGCAAGAAGCACATCATAAGCCATGGCATCAAGCTCATGAAGTGCGCATGATTCGGAATCGTATGCGATATATTTACCTTTCATTTCAAATGCATGAACCAAAGTACACCTCCGTACTATTATCTGAAACCGGAATAAACACCGGCTATTTTCCGAAATTCACAGGGACAGAAAAATAGTGGAGACAGTATAACTATCTCCACTATCCGCTGGATCTCATGTCATACAATAATGCCTTGAGAAATTACGTTCAGCGATCTGACTCGCACTTCTGGTTGGCAACCGTGCAGCTTGTCTTGCAGGCAGACTGGCAGGATGTCTGGCATTCTCCGCAAGCCTTGCCGGATACAGGAACTTTGACGCAGGCGGTCTGGATTGTCTTAATGTGTGTCATAATTGATCTCCTTAAATGATGATGAAAAATCATTCGTGTGTAATATTATTGCTGACGCGGAAGTATCGTACTGATTGCTGATTTCTTGTATGTAACCATTGTGTGGGCAACGCTTGTGGTAACGGTGATGTTGTCATCCTGGATATTAGCGATCGTTCCGACTAATCCGCCGATTGTAACAACGGTATCGCCGACAGCCATCTTGGCAACCTGAGCCTTAAGAGCTTTGTCGCGCTTGCGCTGCGGACGGATTGTGAAAAAATACATAAACCCGAACACAACTACCAAAAGACCGATCATAAGTGCGTTGCTTGTCCAGTCAGTCGCTCCGGTCGCAGCAGTCTTTGTAGTTGTAGCTGTAAGTAACAGTGATGAAAAAAGCATGATAACCTCCATTTAGCTGAAAATCAGCGTATCTGCATTCAAATTAGTGCTTTTTATTTTATCATTCTGATGATGGAAAAAGCAAGGATATTAAGCAGAGAAATCAAAAACGCCGTGTTATGCAGACATATTTACTTCTGCAGCCTGATATTGCATCTCTTTCCTTGCTTATTAAACTTTTTTCTTGTAGCCGAAATCCTCAAAGAACTCGTTCCTGTAATCAAGCAGACGATCCTTTGCAATTGCCTCCCTCACCTCTTCCATCAGTTTGAGAAGGAAGTGCAGATTGTGCCAGGAGCAAAGGCGGAGCCCGAACATCTCATCAGCTTTCAGAAGATGCCTTATATAGGCTCTTGTGTAGTTTTTACAGACGTAGCAGTCACAGTTATCTTCAATCGGAGTATAATCCCTGGCGTTTTTTGCATCACGGACTATGAGACGGCCTTTTCTTGTGAGAACCGTACCGTTTCTTCCGATCCGGGTCGGGATGACGCAGTCAAACATATCAATCCCGCGAATCGCCCCTTCAATGAGATAATCCGGTGTCCCGACGCCCATCAGATACCGGGGCTTATCCCAGGGCATCAGGGGTACGGTCTCATCAAGCATCTCATACATAAGCTCGCCGGGTTCCCCGACCGACAATCCGCCGATCGCAAAACCAGGCAGGTCATAGGATGTGATTTCTTTGGCGTTCTGTCTCCTCAGATCAGGAAATGTTCCTCCCTGAATTATTCCAAAAAGAGCCTGATTTTCGGTATTATCATGTGTTTCAATGCACCGGGCCAGCCATCTTGTCGTACGTTCGAGTGATCTTTTGGCATAATCATATTCGCACGGCCATGGTGTGCACTCGTCGAATGCCATAATGATATCCGCCCCAAGATCCTTCTGAATCTCCATTGACTTCTCCGGAGTCAGAAACTGTTTGGATCCGTCGATATGCGACTTGAAGTGAACGCCTTCTTCCACGATATCCTTCGGCTTTGCAAGTGAAAACACTTGAAATCCGCCGCTGTCCGTAAGTACCGCGCCCTTCCAGTTCATGAACTTGTGCAGGCCGCCCGCATCCCTGACAATATCGCTTCCCGGACGCATCCAAAGATGGTAGGTATTGGATAGCATGATCCCGGCGCCCATTCCGGAAATCTCTTCCGGCGACATACCTTTGACTGTTGCCTGCGTGCCAACCGGCATAAAGGCAGGTGTCATAAAGGTTCCATGGGGGGTGTGTACGCGCCCGAGCCGTGCTCCGGACTGCGCACAGGTGTGAATATGTTCATACCAGACAGGAAATTTCTCTGAATTTTGTGACATAAAGTTACCTTTCTATTTGCGGCTTCGCATCCATTTTGGTCAGGAACATCGCATCCCCAAAGCTGAAAAATCGATATTTTTGCTCGATAGCTTCTTGATAAGCCGAAAGTACATGCTCTTTACCTGCAAACGCGGAAACAAGCATAATGAGTGTTGATTCAGGCAGATGAAAATTCGTTATCAATGCATCAATGCACTTGAAAGTATAACCCGGATAGATGAAAATATCCGTCCAACCAGATGAGGGAAGCATACGGGGATCTTTCGAGGCAACTGTTTCGAGCGTACGGCAGCTTGTTGTCCCGACGGCAATGACACGTCCTCCCCTCTCCCTGGCAGCCCTGATCTGTTCGGAGGCCTCGCTGGAAAAGGAGTACCACTCGGAGTGCATAACGTGCTCTGTTATTTCACCGGTCTTGACCGGACGAAAAGTGCCGAGTCCTACATGAAGCGTCAGTTCGGCTACCGTTACACCCATCGCCTTGATTTCATCAAGGATTTCCGTGGTGAAATGGAGTCCGGCTGTTGGTGCTGCGGCTGAACCGGGATCTTTGGCATAAATCGTCTGGTATCTCTCCCTGTCTTCAAGCTGTTCATGGATATAGGGAGGCAGCGGCATGGATCCCGCTTCATCGAGAACCTCTTCCCAGATGCCGTCGAAGGTAAAACGCACAATCCGGTTGCCCGTATCAAGCACATCTTCAATAACACAGGAAAGCCTGTCGGGAATAAAAACAATTTCATGCCCTTTCCGGACTTTTTTGCCAGGACGCACAATCGTCTCCCACGAATCTTTACTGAGGCGTTTTAAAAGGAGGATCTCCACAGCAGCTCCGGAATCTTTCCGTACGCCCAGGAGACGCGCCGGGATAACCCGTGTATTATTTATGACAAGACAGTCGCCGGGAAGCAAAAGAGACGGCAGTTCAGGGAATGACATATGCGTAATCGTTCCCGTATTGCCGTTAAGGGACAATAGACGGGACTCACCCCTCACTTTTGGCGGGTGTTGTGCAATTAATTCTTCAGGTAAGTTATAATAGAAATCACTTGTTCTCATAAGTTGCCATTATAGTATACAATTGACGCTTGTGTATAGTAGATGCTATGATTTCCTCATAGTTATTGAAAACTTATGAAGTGAATGAAGATAATAATATATTAAGTGGAGGTATAAACATGAAAAGGCCTGTTTTTGAAGGATCCGCCGTTGCGATCGTCACACCTTTCTCAAAGGAGGGTGTCGACTACAAAAAACTTGCCGAGCTTGTCGACTTCCAGCTTGACAACAAAACAGATGCAATCGTCGTCTGCGGTACAACCGGTGAAGCATCCACAATGCCCGACTCCGAACATCTGGAGACGATCCGTTTCGTTATTGACAGGGTTGCCCGCCGGGTTCCCGTCATTGCGGGAACAAGCAGCAATGACACTGCACATGGTACAGATCTTTGCAGGAAGGCCACAGAGCTCGGTGCCGATGCACTATTATCCGTAACCCCTTATTACAACAAAGCTTCCCAGGAAGGCCTCTACAGACATTTTAAGGCAATGGCCGAATCGACCGACCTTCCCATAATTCTCTATAACGTTCCTTCCAGAACCAATCTGAACATTCATCCCCAGACAATAAAGCGCCTGTCGGAAATTTCAAATATCGTCGCAATCAAGGAATGCAACCTGCTTCAGGTTCCCGAAGTTGCAAGACTTTGCGGAGATGATATGATTCTGTATTCCGGCGAAGACGGACTTGTTGTTCCCATGCTTTCCCTTGGCGCGAAAGGTGTCATTTCCGTGGCAGCCAATATTATTCCCAGGGAGATGAGCGATCTTGTGCATAGTTATCTGGACGGCGACACCAAAGAATCCCTGCGGATTCAGCTTGCGTACCTCCCTCTGATCTGTGCATTATTTTCTGATGTAAATCCGATCCCGGTAAAGGAAGCCCTCAATATCCTCGGGTGGAACGTCGGGGACTGCAGGATGCCTTTGTGTGAGATGTCGCCTGAATGCCGCGAAAAACTCGTCTGCATCATGTCGCAGTACACGCTTCCAGAATACAGCAAATATCACGCCTGATACCGATTGCGTATAAAAGGAGAAAATTATGTCTGAAATTAGAATATTTCTCAATGGATGTAACGGACGAATGGGCAAGGTAATCACCGATATCTGTTCACAGGAACAAGGTGTATCCATAGTCGCAGGTGCCGATGCAAATGCGGCGCCTTCTTCTTTCCCTGTATATCCGTCTGCCGTTGACTGCAAGGAAGATTTTGATGTCATCATAGACTTTTCGCATGTACTTGCACTTCCTTCTGTTATGAAGCTTGCGCAGGACAAAAAAAAACCTCTCGTTATGTGCACCACCGGTCTTTCCGACGATAACAAAAAGGCTCTTGCTTCCCTGTCGGAAAAGACGGCTGTTTTCTATTCCGCCAATATGTCCCTCGGAATTAATGTCCTGATCAATCTTGCACAGAAGGCAGCCGATATTCTCTACCCCGGATTTGATGTTGAAATTATTGAAGCGCACCATAACCAGAAAATAGACGCTCCGTCCGGCACCGCTATCATGATTGCGGATGCAATCAATGATACGCTTGACCATCAGCTTGAATATGTTTATGACCGTCATGACGTGCGCCAAAAACGCGATCCCAAAGAACTCGGCCTGCACTCCATCCGCGGAGGAAGCATTGTCGGGGATCACAGCGTGATTTTTGCCGGTCCCGAAGAAGTGCTCACTATTTCACACACTGCGCAGACAAGGAATGTATTTGCACGCGGAGCGGTTGCAGCTGCGCGTTTCATGTGCGGAAAGACCGACGGAATGTATTCGATGAAAGATTTGATCAACTAAAGCAAAAAATCAGGAGAGTACCGAATTAACGATTCTCCCCTGATATCAAATCCTTAAAAACGGATAAATAGAGAATTACTTGGCGGCCTCAGGGGATTGTTCATCAATTTCCTGGGGTTTTACTATATAACGCTCAATCTGCTGCCAGACAAAAAATGTGTTGAGGTACTGTACAAAGGAAAATGCAAACAGAATGTAGTATATAAGAGCCAATGCAAATCCGGCATATGTAAAACTTACAAGCATCGCAACAGGAATGACCAGAAGAATAATTACATCAACAAGAAAGATTCCAAGAGTCGGGAGAAGTCTTCCCAAAAAGAAAAGCACCGCATTCCTGTAAACATTCTTAAGCTTTAAGTCCAGCGATGCGATAATTGGATACATGTAAATTTGAATGCACATAAAAAACACAAAGACCATAAAGAATATCGTGCTGAATATCTGCGAGTACGGTCCGGTGTATACGTTGGCGTAAAAAATTATATTGATAAGAATGAGGCAGGTCAAACCAAGTGTAATACCGGTAACAATTAAAGACTGTTTCCAGTTTTTCTTGAAGGACATCACAAAATCCGACCATACAAAGGTAGTCGATTCACGGGCGAAATTACGATATACAAAACTGAGTCCCGTCTGGACAGGTCCCACCGATACAAGCTGCATTCCCACAACAAACATCACAAGAATTACAACAACAAGAAAATAGAGCTGCAGTGCAGCCCCTGCCCCCGAAGTTGCGCTGTCTGCTGCTGTAATACCTAAGTCCGTCAGGTACTTCTGAAAGGCGGCAGGTTCAAACATCGGATTGATCTGAGGAAGAAAATACACAACGCCCACGTATGCAATGATAATTGCCGGGATATTGAAAAGCACCGATAGAAAATTGGTAGATACGATCTTGAAAAATTTATTGGCATATGTCTGGAAAAACCGGACAAACGGACCGTGCTTCGGATCATCCGTATACACCCCGGGTCCCTCGCGGTCATATCTTGGAAAAAATCCCATAATCTACCTCACAATCGAAATCAATATTTAGAACAGTATTATAAATCGGCCTGGTTAACAATTATTCTACACTTGTTTTCCGAAAAAAGTCATCGAGTAAAACTTTATCCGCATCAATTTCCTGAAGGGATCTGTGTGCATATGCCATGTATTTTTCTTTTTTACTGTGCACCTTATATCCGAGAGGCGCAATCAATCCAAAATTGGCGTTCATCGGTGAGAAGGAACGCACATTTTGATCCGAAACATAAGCTGCCATAGCCCCAAGCATTGTGCTGTCGGAAAAGGATACCGGCAGTAACTGCCCGCGGATTCCTGCGGCTGCGAAAAGTCCGCTTAAAAAACCGGATCCGGCAGATTCCACATATCCCTCCACACCTGTCATCTGTCCGGCAAAGAATATGCGCGGATCTTTACGAAGCGCATAGGTGGCATCCAGAAGCCTTGGTGAATCAAGGTATGTATTTCTATGCATGACGCCAAAGCGTGAAAACTCAGCCGATTCAAGTCCCGGGATCATCTGGAATACTCGTTTCTGTTCAGGAAAACGAAGACGCGTCTGAAAGCCGACAATATTATACATACTGGCCGATCTGTCATCCTGCCTCAGCTGGACGCAGGCATATGGTTCCCTGCCCGTTCTTGGATCAATCAGGCCAACAGGTTTCAGAGGACCAAAACGTATGGTGTCCTTGCCTCTTTTTGCCATTGACTCAATCGGCATGCAGCCCTCGAATACAGTTTCCCTGTCGAAATCTTTTACATCGGCCAGTTCAGCTGAAACGAGAGCTTCCCAAAACAAATCATATTCATCTTTACTCATTGGACAGTTAAGATAATCATCCCCGCCTTTGCCATATCGCGACATGGCAAACACAATAGACCGGTCTATCGAGTCTGACATGACAATCGGAGCTGCCGCATCAAAAAAATGCAGTGTATCCTGCCCTATCTGTCCGACAATATCAGCATACAGTTCACCCTGCGTTAGGGGACCTGTCGCAACAACGACAACGCCCTCCGCCGGCAGAACCTTAACTTCCTCTGATATAACACGGATCAGCGGATTTCCATTAATCTTTTGGGTCACCAGCTGGGAAAACTCATTGCGGTCAACGGCTAATGCCCCGCCGGCAGGAACACTTGTCAGGTCGGCGCATTCCATAATCAGCGATCCCAGACGCCGCATCTCTTCTTTCAGGAGACCCACACCATTCTCAATCTGGTTGGAACGAAGGGAATTACTGCATACTAATTCAGCAAAAGTAGACAAATGATGCGCATCCGTATACTTTATAGGCTTCATTTCTTTGATCAGGACAGGAATACCCGCTCTTGCCAGCTGCCAGGCAGCTTCACAACCGGCGAGCCCCGCGCCGATTACTGTTACTTCAGGATGTGACATGCGTATATACCTCGCTTATGCGCAGATTATTCTTCTATTTTCCGTTTTGAGGATACCTTGGCACTTTTGACAGTCTTGACCGACTTGTCAGTCTTGTCAGTCTTGACCGCCTTGTCAGTCTTGACCGCCTTGTCAGTCTTGTCAGTCTTTGAAGCTTTTACCGGCTTCGCTGTCTTTGCCGGTAACGTTAAGTCAGTTGACTCAGTGGTCTCAGCTGACTCAGTCAAATCCGCCGATTCAGCTGCCTCTTCCATTTCTTCTGTTTTTTTGGATTTACGGGCATTCGTCGGACACTCCCGGTTGCCGCACTTTGGATAAGCTTTTCCTCTGAAACGCTTCCAAACCATATAGCTACCGCATGTTTCACAGCTCTTTCCTTCTACAGGAAGGTCCCAGCTTATGAATTTACACTCCGGATCAGTACCTTTTTTGTCACAGGTATAGAAAATACGGTTTTTGAATTTACGTGAAGTATGAGAGACAATACCGGATCCGCAGATTGGGCAATTGCCTTTGACTACCACTTCTAAATTCTTGGTATATTTGCATTCCGGAAAAAGTGAACAGGCAACAAATTTGCCGAAACGGCCTTCTTTTATAAGAAGCTCCCCTTCACCGCAGAGCGGACATTTCTCGCCGGTCTTTTCCTGCGTCATCTCTACTTTTTCAACATCAGCAAGCGCCCTGACAACCTGTTCGTGAAACGCCGGATAGAATTCAGAAAGAACAGTTACCCAGTTTTTCTTGCCAAACTCAATTTCATCAAGCATCTCTTCCATCTGAGCGGTAAAGGCAACATCGACAATATTACTGAAATTAACGGAAAGAAGCGTGGAAACAACCATTCCCAGTTCAGTGGGGCACAGGTATTTGGTCTGTTTCTCGACATAGCTGCGTTCAAGGATCGTAGAAATTGTAGGGGCATATGTTGACGGACGTCCTATTCCCTTTTCCTCAAGGGCTTTGATAAGGGTTGCTTCCGTGTATCTGGCGGGAGGCAAAGTGAATTTTTGCTCGGGAACAAGCTTCAGCAGCGTTAGTTCCTGCCCTTCCGATAGTTCAGGAAGCTTCTCTTTACCTGAACTCTTTTCCTCTTCTTCAGCAGTATCCTCTGAATCATCGGCATAAGCGGCAAGGAAGCCCTGAAAGCGGATCGTCTCACCCTGTGTACGGAAAACATGATTTGCACATGTAATATCCGTTGAAACGGTATCTACCTCGGCCGGTGACATCTGGGACGATAGAAACCTGTCCCATATAAGCTTATAAAGCCGGTATTGATCATTTGACAGCGAATTGTGAAGGGAATCCGGTGAAAGATCAAAATGAGCGGGACGGATAGCTTCATGTGCATCCTGCGCAGAATTCTTATTGGCATACTTTCGTGGCGTATGCGGGACATAACTCGCTCCGTAACGCTCTCTGATAAGGTCCCTTGCCATGGTAAGCGCATCATCGGATATACGTACTGAATCAGTACGTATATAGGAGACAAGGGCGACCTGTCCCTGTCCGGAAATCTCAACACCCTCGTAGAGCTGCTGGGCAACACTCATAGTCTTCCTTGAAGAAAAACTCAGGCGCTTGGATGCTTCCTGCTGAAGAGTACTTGTCGTAAAAGGTGCAAAAGGATGGCGCTGCTTGCTGCCTTTTTTTATTGTATCAACTACAAACGGCATCGATTGAATATCCGCAAGTACCTTATCAGTGTCTTCTTTGCAGGAAAGCTTGATCCGCTCTACTTTGGCGCCCTTTTTCCTTCCGTGATAACGTGAGCGGAAAGGAAAAGACTCCTCTTTGGGACTAAGTTCAGCCGTAAGATTCCAGTACTCTTCTTTAATGAATGCTGTAATCTCATTTTCACGGTCAACAATCATTCTGGTTGCAACAGACTGGACACGGCCTGCAGATAGGCCCTTACGGACCTTTTTCCAAAGCAGCGGACTTAGTTCATACCCTACTAGCCTGTCGAGAATCCTTCGTGCCTGCTGGGCATTAACCAGATCCAGATCAATCGGACGCGGTGCTGCAATAGCCGCCTGCACGGCCTTCTGCGTGATTTCGTTAAAACTGATACGGCAGGCTGAAGTTGCGTCAATACCGAGGACGCCGGCGATGTGCCAGGCAATTGCTTCTCCTTCGCGGTCAGGGTCAGTTGCGATGTAGACTTGTTCCGAATCTTTCGCAAGATCTTTGAGCTCACGTATGACCTTCTCTTTTCCCTTCATATTGATATAGGTCGGTTTGAAATTCTTTTTAACATCAACACCGATTGTCGATGAAGGCAAGTCGCGGATGTGGCCTACAGATGCGGAAATTCTATATTCCTTCCCCAGATAACGGCCAATTGTTTTAGCCTTTGCGGGTGATTCTACTATTACGAGTTTTCTATTCATGTTCTCTCATTTCTTTGCAGAAGCTGCTTTGTTATTTGTGCTTTTTTTCAATTCCAGAGATAAATTTATGCCCTTTTCACTGTAAAACCAGCAAAAATCATTGATTTAAGGCAATCTTTTACCATTATATACTTCATGGGCGGAGAAAAGTCAAAGCATATCTTTGTCTCTGCCCGACGATTCTTCCCGACAATTCAAGTTCAGACAGCAGCGGGGCGATCCGGGAAAAGGAAAATCCTGTGCCCTCAATCAACTCATCCATAGTCTTCTCACAGAGAGCCAGCTGCTCGGTAATTACCTGCATACATTCCATATGAGTAAGTGTCTCAGGATTCTGCTTAAGTCGTTTTGACAAACTTCTTCTCATCTCATCCTGCCTGATTTCGTCCATTTCACGAAAGAAAGCAAGGCCGGCAAGTCTTGCCAGAATGTCTTCAGCAGAAAGAAGAAGATCGGCGCCATCCTGGATAAGTCTTAAATTTCCGCGCGATTGCTGTGCATATATGGTTCCGGGAACAACAAAAACATCCCTGCCCTGTGCGGCAGCAAAGCTGGCAGTATGTAATGTTCCGCTGAATTCGCCGGCCTCCATGATAGCGACAATATCAGAAAGTCCGGAGAGAATTCGATTTCGGGCCGGAAAATATTGGCGTATTGCCTTTTGTCCGATTGGCATCTCGGAAAGAACAAGTCCTGTGCCTGCAATTTTTTCAAACAGTGCTCTGTTCTCCGGAGGATACACCTGGTCTAAACCGCCGGCCATAACGGCAACGGTTCTGCCGCCGGAGTTCAGAGTTGTTTCGTGGGCAATTGTATCAATACCGCGCGCCAGCCCGCTTATTATACATATATCCCGTGCGGCAAGCTCCTGAGTTATTTCCCTGGTTGCACAGACCCCGTATACAGTTGGCTGCCGGCTTCCGACTACTGCGACAGCCGGCATTTTCTCCGGTCCGAGTATGGACAAATCGCCCGTCCAATATATTACAAGCGGCATTCCTTCAAGCAAGCGAAGATTGACCGGATATTCATTGTCATCTCGATTGACCGAGCAAATACCAAGGCTATGACAAATCACGGCCTGGCTTTCTGCCTGCGCCTTCTTTCTGTCATCCTTAAAGCAGGAACCGATGTTTGCCCATTCCTCCGAGGTTAAAAGCTGTCTGTTTTCCTGCGGTATCTGTTTCATAGACAAGGTGTATATATCCCGAAGTCTGTTAATCAGATGATACTCAAGAAGGAGTCTGATCCTTCTGCCTCCCATCCGGGGATCCAGAATCATTTCAGATACAAATAAATCGGCAGCAAGGCTGCCTATATCAGGACCGGATGTGTTTGCATTATCTTTGATCTCGTTCATTATCATTTGCATCCTCTTTCATTAAACCTTCTGCCTGAATTGCAGCGCTTCAGAGACATGGGATATATGAACATCCCTCTCCCCTTCAAGATCAGCAATTGTTCTGGCAACGCGCAGGATACGGTTGAGACCCCTTGCGGAAATCCGGAGCTTCTCCGATGACTGCACCGCATAATCAACGGAATGTGAAGTAATCCTGAAAAATTCCATAATCCGGTGCGTACGGTTGGAACCATTGAGAACCCTGTTCTGTCCTGCCTCGTCGCATCTGATATATTGACGCTCCCAGCAAGCCTCCACCTGCTCCCTAAGACAATCGGAGAGATGCAGGTTTGTACCCTGTACGGATTCAAGTAAGGCGGCCTTATCAATCTGGTACAATTCCGAAAACAGATCGATCCGGTCCAATAACGGTCCGCTGATCCGGTTCATATATTGCTTTCTCTGCCATTCATTGCAGGTGCACAATTTCGGATTCTCGAGCAGCTTGCCGCATCGGCATGGATTTGTCGCTCCAACAAGCAGAAACTGCGTCGGAAAACGGACTTTGATGCCTGCTCTTGAAATCAATATGCTGTTATCTTCCATCGGCTGTCGCAGTAAATCCAGAACACGCGGTGAAAATTCAGCCATTTCATCAAGAAATAATATGCCGTGAAGGGAAAGGGATAATTCTCCGGGAGTCGGATTTGCCCCGCCGCCTGCCATGGCGGCCGGCGTGCAGGTGTGATGTACGTATCGAAACGGTCTTTGATCCAGACTAAGATCTTCATCAAGAAGAATACCGGACACACTTTGAAGCTTAAGAAGCTCAAGCTTCTCCGGAGGGGTAAGCGGAGGCATTATCCCCTGAAGAATGCGTGCCGCAGTCGTTTTGCCGCTGCCCGGGCTTCCGGTCAGTAAAATATTATGAAAACCGCTCGCCGCAAGAAGAATCGCCCGGCCTGTCTTTGCCTGACCCCGCAGCAGTGAAAAATCCAGGGATTCACAGGCGATTTCCGGCTGTGCAGCTGTCTGAAGGGAAATACCTTCCGAATCTTCAGCATGAAGCTCCCGACCCTCCAGGCAGCAAATCGCATTTTGCAAAGTAGATACACCAATGGCGTTTACATTAAGTATCGAAGCCTCGCGAAGGTTTCTGTTCGGGACAATGACCTGTACAATGGCGGAATCTTTGGTACAGGCAAGACGGGGTATGCTGCCGGGCACCTCACGCACCTGTCCGGTCAGAGTCAGCTCACCGTATGCAAAAAGTCTTCCTTTGATATTGGTGTGTATCTGTCCGGAAGCCAGAAGAATGCAAAGTGCCAGCGGGAGATCAAAAGATGATCCGGATTTATGCATATATGCGGGAGACAGGCCAATGGTGATCCGTCCTGTCGGGAACTCATACCCGGCATGACGAATGGCTGCCCTGACCCGCTCCTTCGACTCGCGAATAGAGGGATCACAGAGTCCTACAATTTCAAATGCCGGAAGGCCGGGGGAAATGGCTACCTCGATGTCCGCCAGAAAGCCTTCGATTCCGTATAAAAAGCATGTGGATATTTTGGCATAACGGTTTTTTCTGGACGTCATTTGTATCTCCTTCCTCCTTTTATCCCATTATGGTAATAAACACAAGCCGGCTTGTGCGTCCGATTTTTCGACAATTGAATGCAGAAACTGACAATACCTACCTAACACGCCTTTCTTTTCGAGTAAAATTGTATCCGCATAGTCATTGCCGCACGAGTGTCTCATGTTATAATAATCGGGTGTTTATAATGAAAGAAATGAAAGAGGTTTGCAATGAAATTGGGAATCGTTGGTCTGCCAAATGTCGGAAAGAGTACGCTTTTTAATGCAATCACGAAGGCTGGCGCCGAATCTGCCAATTACCCGTTCTGTACAATAGAGCCAAACGTGGGTATTGTTGCCGTTCCGGACAAGCGCCTGGACCGTCTCGCTGAAATGTATAATCCCGTTAAAACAACCCCTGCCGTCGTCGAGTTTGTTGACATTGCAGGTCTTGTCCGAGGTGCAAGCAAGGGTGAAGGACTCGGCAATAAATTCCTTGGAACGATCCGTGAAGTTGATGCGATTGTCCACGTTGTCCGCTGTTTTGACGACAAGAATGTAATCCACGTCGACGGAGCCACAAACCCGACCAGGGACATAGAGACAATTGATCTCGAGCTCATACTTTCCGATATGGAATATATGGAAAGACGTATTGATAAATGCCGCAAGATGATGAAGGGCGGAGACAAAAAATACGAGCCTGAGCTCAAAGTGTGTGAACGGATATATGAGACCCTCGAAAAAGGCAAGTCTGCCAGAACCCTTGTCTTTGAAGAAGACGAGCTGGTTTATGTCCGTGACCTGGCTCTTCTTTCTTCAAAGCCGATTCTCTATGCAGCGAATATATCCGAAGATGACGTCGGCGGACCGGAACCGGAATATGTTAAGGAGGTCCGCGCATTTGCCGAGCAGGAAGGCGCAGAAGTTGTTGTTATTTCAGCAAGGATTGAAGAAGAAATCGCCATGCTCGATGAAGATGAACGCAAGGCTTTTCTGGAGGATTTGGGAATTGACCAGTCAGGTCTTGATAAAATGATCCAGGCCTGTTACAAGCTTCTCGGACAAATTTCATTTCTGACGAGCGGTCCAGACGAATGCCGTGCCTGGACCATCAAAAAAGGCACAAAAGCACCCCAGGCAGCCGGCAAAATCCATTCGGATTTCGAGCGGGGCTTTATCCGTGCTGAAATTGTTGCCTTTGATGACCTGATGGCGAGTAAAACATATGCAGCTGCACGTGAAAAGGGTCTTGTTCGTTCAGAGGGCAAAGATTACGTAATGAAAGACGGAGATGTTACTCTCTTCCGCTTTAATGTCTGATTCTTTGAGCCGGCGCTATTTATCACTGTCCTGATCCGGGTTTTCCGGCGTCTTTTGTATATTCTCCGGGTTTTGTAATATTCGATCAGTATTTTGATTCGCAGCGGGAGCCAATCCCGCTGCGAATTTTTTAACAAAATATACAATCATGCTGCTGCTGGCTGCATAAATCGCAAATACAAATACTTCGCTGAGCCAGATAAAAGTCAGTGATACAGCAGGTTTTACAATTGCAATAACAAGAACCAGAAGGGTGCCGGTTATAAAGAGGATCGTGGAAATCCTTATATATTTACGTATGGCTGGATCACTCTTTGACAGCAGTACAAACGATGCGGAAAGAACAAGAATTGAAAATATAAAAAAACACAAAGCAATAATAATCTGCGCACTCATATACGAATTCCTCTTTCCTCAAGTTCTTTGCGGATATGAATATCGATTTTCTCTTTAAGTGCTTCCTCGTCTTCATTATTTTCAATAACAATATCCGCGAGCTCTTCATATTCCTCCCGGGTCATCTGCATCTCCATGCGTCGACGGGCATCTTCCGCACTCATACCGCGGTCCATGATGCGTCCGATACGTATATCTTCATCCGCACTGATAACCCAGACCTGATTGCACACGTCCAGAAAGCCCTTCTGAACAGGAATAGGTACATCGAGTACAATGACTTTCGTACCCTTTTCGCGTTCTTTTTCAAGCTCCTCACCGATTTCATCAAGGACATGGCGATGAATGATGGCAGATAGTTTATCAAGCTTTGTGCGGTCGGAAAATACAAGTCCCGCAACCAGTTTGCGGTTCATATTTCCGGAGGCATCTATCATTTTATTCCCAAGGAGACCGCGGATGGAATCAAGAGCACGTCCGCCCTGTCCCGTTACTTTTCTGGAAATTTCATCGGCATCCAGAACACGTACGCCCCTTTCGGCGAATATTTTAGCGGCAGTGCTTTTACCGGCCCCGATTCCACCTGTAATTCCAATAACAAACATTTCTTAGCCCCCGTATCTGCTGCATTCTGCATCCATATATACGTCCCGTGCATTACGATAATTTATTTTTCCAGCCAAACAAACCGCTTACGTTTTGCACTCATACCAGCTTTGTCCCTGACTTACTTCTGCAATTAACGGTACCCGGAGAAGTGCAGCACCTTCCATGGCATGTTTAAGAACAACGGAAGCGGCATCTGCCTGGTCTTCCCTGCATTCAACAATCAATTCATCATGTACCTGCAGGATCAGAACGGCATCAAGCTTTTCTTTTTTGAGGCCTGCGCTTACACGGTTCATAGCGATTTTGATGATGTCCGCAGCTGTTCCCTGCACCGGTGTGTTCATTGCGGCACGTTCCCCGAAATTCCGGATATTACGGTTAGGGGAAGTGAGTTCCTTGACCACTCTTCTTCTGCCGAACATAGTCTCAACATATCCCTTGTCGTAACCCATCTTTTTAAGCGAGTCCAAATAGGCACGGATCTTCGGATACTGCGCATAATAATGCTCAATATAGTGGTGTGCTTCCTGAAAAGATACCCCCAGGTCCTGGGCAAGCCCGAAATCACTGATCCCGTATACAATACTGAAATTGACTGTTTTAGCTGCCGAACGCATGGATGGCTGTACCATCTCCCTGGGCACATTGAAGATTTTCGCCGCCGTATTTGTATGAATGTCCTCATTATGCAGAAAAGCATTCATCATGTTTTCATCCTGTGACAGATGCGCAAGAAGGCGCAGCTCAATCTGTGAGTAATCCGCATCCAGAAGGACCCTGCCCGGCGGCGCAATAAAGGCCTTCCGGATCTGGCTTCCGAGATCACTGCGAATAGGAATATTCTGAAGATTCGGTTCAGCAGAAGATAGTCTTCCCGTATTTGTCATAACCTGTGAAAAACTCGAATGCACGCGGCCGTCTATAGGATCAATTACCTTTTGAAGACCAAGAACAAAAGTCGAATCAAGCTTGGAAATCTGTCGATAATTGAGAATATCCCTGACAACCGGATGTTCATCTATCAGGCGCGTCAGTTCATCCGAATCCGTCGAATAGGTGCCGCTGCTGTTTTTCCGTCCCGAAGGAAGCTGCAGTTTTTCAAAAAGCACCTGTCCGATCTGCTTGGGTGAAAGTATGTTGAAAGTCATACCAACCTTTTCGTAGATGGAAGCAGAAAGACGATTCAGTTCTGCTTCAAAAGAGACATGAATATCTGCAAGCGTCGTGCGGTCAACAAGAACCCCCGCACGTTCCATGCCGTCGAGCCCGAGTACAAGCGGCATTTCTATATCATACACCAGTTTTTCCAGGGAGATTTCCGCTATATCCTTGATCTGATAAGCTGCAATTCTCCGGCAAAGAAGTGCCCGCCAGGCAGATTCTTCCAGCAATTGCATACTGTATGCAAGATCCCGGGAAGTCCCCGGCAGATCACTTCCCGAATCGGCTGACTCATTTTGTGCCAAAAGCTGCTCCATCGGGTTTTCAGATGTGTTTTTCAAAGAATTGTCAGGACCTTTGTTTACGGCATATCTCGGATAGGATTCCCTGACTGCATGCTCATAAAGCATCTCAAAGGACGGCGATCCTCCCTCGATCTGATTCAGTATATATCCGGCGACTTCAACATCAAAGCATGAGTCGAACGGAAGCACATATGGGAGCCCGCGAAACCTGCTTTTAATACTGTGTCCGACCGGCAGCAAATCTTTTTTGTGGCTGCCAACGCCCTGGCCGGCCAGAAATTCCAGTATTTTACCGTGATAATCAGATGAGTAAGCGAATATCTGATCCGGCGCGAAACATACGACAAGATAAGCATATTTGCTGCCGGGAGACATGCTTTGCGGCATTTGCATATCCAGGGAGATACAGAAATGCTCTTTCTCCCTGGTCTTTTCCGTAATAAAAGCGGCAGTGAAGTCCTGCAGGTCAGCATCAATCCTGATCTCCGGTAAAGAAGCCGGCAATTGCTGTCCTTCGTCGAAAAGACTATCATCCGCCGATTTTACCGCAGCAGGCTCTTCAACAGTCACATCTTCCAAATTCCATTTTTTAATCTGGTTTCGAAATCCCAGACGATAAAAAAGCGCGGTGAGCTTTTGGCGGTCCGGCTGCCCGAATTTTATGTCCTCAAGGGAAAGGGATACCGGTACGTTGCAGTCAATTTTTGCCAGTTCATAGGAAAGATATGCCATTTTCCTGTTCTCTGAAAGCTTTTTTTGAATCCCGGGTGCCAGTTCATCCATATGTTCATACAGGGAATCAAGGGTTGCGTATTTTTTAACAAGCTCAATGGCACCCTTTTCACCAATCCCCCGTACACCGGGAATATTGTCGCTTGGGTCCCCCATCAGGGATTTAAGCGTAATAAATTCGTCAGGCGTCAGCTGGTAACGTGCCAGAAGTGCATCAAGATTATAGATCTCGGTAGAAGTCTTTCCCATTTTGTTTACCGGCATCAGAACGACTGTATTATTATCAATTAATTGGAAATCATCTTTATCTCCGCTTAGTATATAGACCGAAAACCCGGCGCTCTCCCCTTGCCTGGCAAGCGTACCAATCAGGTCATCGGCTTCATATCCTGCCATTTCATAGCGCACAAGATGCATCGCATCAAGTGCCTCTTTGAGAAGGGGCATCTGTACGGCAAGTTCATCCGGCATTCCTTTGCGTTTCGCTTTATATCCATCGTACATGTCGTGACGGAAGGTTTTTTCGCGTACATCAAAAAGAGTGCAAAGATGTGTAGGCTTCACTTCTTCTATAAATTTGTACAGCGTATTAAGATATGTATTCAGGGCACCGGTAGGGGTGCCGTCGGGTGCCGTAAGATTCCCGCGGCCGGCAAGGGCAAAGAAAGAACGGTTGATAATACTGTTTCCATCGACAAGGAGCAGTTTCTTTTTCGCATCAGGCAAAACAGAATCCATATAATTACTCCCTTACTGATTTAGTTCTTCACACGACTGCCCGATTGGCTGAGCATTCTTATCTTTACTCCGGTCAGTATCCTGCTGTTTTTTGGCATCCAGTGCTTTGTGATGCTTCTGAACAGTTTCATGCTGCAGATGGGCCGTACTGACCATCAGTTTAATGCGGTTCAGCTGGTTGGCCTCACTTGCACCCGGGTCATAATCAATCGGTACAATATTGGAATGCGGGAATTGACGCCGCAGTTCCTTGATCATACCTTTACCTGTGACGTGGTTCGGAAGACATGCAAAAGGCTGTGCGCAAATAATATTCGGCACACCGCTTTCAATCAGTTCTATCATTTCAGCTGTCAAAAACCAGCCTTCTCCGCAGGCATTTCCGCAGGAAAGAACGGATTCCGCCTTGTCAGCCATGCGGCGGATGTGCATCGGCAGCTGGAATTTGCCGGTAGCTTTCATTTTTCTGACGATATGTCTTCTATATCCTTCCAGAACATCAATACCGCGGCTCGAAAACCATGAAGATACTGCGCTTGTTCCAAGGTTCTCGTGTCTCCAGCCCGGATTATAGAAGCAGTACAGGAAGAAATCCAAAAGTCCCGGGACGACCGCTTCGCAGCCTTCGCCCTCGATCACGTCAACAGCATGGTTATTGGCATCCGGCTGGAACTTTACCAGTATCTCGCCGACCATTCCAATACGCGGTTTACGTTCTATGTCCTGCATCGGAAATTTATCAAAAGAGTCAATCGTCTGGTCAACCAGATGACGGAACGACCGGATGGCGCGGTCGATTTTGGAGTCAAGATCCTGATCTGCCAAAGCATTTTTGATGAGGCTTGCTTCCTGTTCTTCCTCACTTCGAATATATCTCGATGCCTTGTCCATGTTGTAACCGGATGACAGTTCCGAGAACTTGGCACTGCGGTTAAAATAATTGATTCCGCGCTTACTCCAGTATTGATAAAGCGCATTGGCCGCTCCCGGTGTCACTTCATAGGGCCGAACCCTGAGGAGAAGCGTCGACAGCATATCGCCATAGCAGATGGCCTGAAGTGCATGGTGTATCATCGGAATTGTAAAATTCATGCCGGGATTGCCCTCGAGACCCTGAACTGACAAAGCAATGACGGGTACCTGCGGAAATCCCGCTTCCCTCATGGCTTTACGCAAAAATGCAACATAATTAGTGGCACGGCATCCGCCGCCGGTCTGCGTGATCATAACCGAAGTGTTGTCCGGATCTGCCCCGCCCGTCAGAAAAGCATTGACCATCTGGCCTATGACGATAATGGTCGGGTAACATGCATCATTATTAACAAAACGAAGACCGCATTCAATGTCCTCTGCAGTTGCCTCTTTCAGAAGTTTCATCCGGAAATCATAGTTTCTGAAAACAGCCTCGACAAATTCAAATTGGATCGGGGCCATCTGAGGCGCAAGCAGGGTATGTTTTGCTTTATGTTCCTTTGTAAAAGGAATGCGGCTGATAGTGTAACTTGAATGGGCCGGCAGATTAGCCTTCGTTCTTCCTTCCCGTTCATCCATCGCAACCTTAAGCGAACGTATCCGGATTCGTGCAGCGCCGAGATTGCTGACTTCATCAATTTTCAGAAGCGTATAGAGCTTGCCTTTTGATTCCAGAATTTCCTGAACCTGATCCGATGTAACCGCATCAAGTCCGCATCCGAAAGAATTCAGCTGTACCAGCTCAAGGTTCTCCTGCTCCGCGACAAAGGCAGCAGCCTCATACAGGCGTGTATGGTACATCCACTGGTCAACAACCCGGATAGGCCTCTGCAGACGCCCTGGAATGGCTACGCTGTCCTCTGTCAGTACGGCAAGACCCAGGCCATTGATCATCTCGGGTATGCCGTGATGAATTTCAGGGTCGCAGTGATAAGGACGCCCTGCCAGGACCACGCCTTTATTGCCGGTCCGTTTGAGTTCATCCAACACTTCCTGCCCCTTTATACGAATCTCATTTTTAAAAGCATCATATTCGGCATCCCCTGCAGCAATCGCTGCAAGCGCCTCTGCTTTGGTTACTTTTTCATCCGAAAAAACTTCGCTGAGCCGTTCTGCCAGTTTCTGCGGATTATCCAGCGGCAGGAAAGGATTCAGGAAACGGATGTTTTTAGCCGTAAGATTTTCCAGATTGTTCCGGATAACCTCGGGATAGGACGCAACAATCGGGCAGTTGAAGTGATTGTTTGCATCCTTATTCTCGTTGCGTTCATAGGGGATGTCCGGGTAGAAAATGGTCGGGACTCCCTTATCTATCAGATCTTCAATATGTCCGTGGACGAGTTTGGCCGGATAGCAGACACTCTCGGATGGAATGGAATCCATTCCCTTCTCAAACAGTTTATGATCGGATCTGGCCGATAATACTACCTGAAAGCCAAGCTTTGTAAGCACGGTAAACCAGAACGGGTAATTTTCATAAAGATTCAGAACGCGGGGGACACCTATTTTGCCTCTGAATGCCAAGTCAGCAGATAACGGTTTATACCGGAATGTGCGGTTGTATTTGTATAAAAACAAATTCGGAAGCACCGGTTTCTGGACAGTCCCGCCCTCGCCCTTTTCACACCGGTTGCCCGATACAAACCGTCCGCCGTTGGAAAAGGCAGAGATCGTTAACTTGCAGTGATTTCCGCAGTGCGGACATGTCGACATTTCTGTAGACATGGTAAAAACAGACAGCTCGTCTGCACCAAGTATGGAAGAAACCTTTGCAAAATCCGTGCAGCGCTTCCTCGCTATCAGTGCGGCACCAAAAGCGCCCATCAGCCCGGCAACATTGGGCCGGATGACCTCACGGCCTGAAATTAGCTCAAAGCAGCGCAGAATCGCATCATTGAGGAAAGTTCCTCCCTGTACGACAATCTTCTTTCCAAGCTGGGATGTGTCGCGAATCTTAATAACTTTATAAAGTGCATTACGCACAACGGAATAAGAAAGGCCGGCGGATATATCTCCGACTGTTGCCCCTTCTTTTTGTGCCTGCTTTACTCTTGAATTCATAAAAACTGTACACCGGGTACCCAGATCGACCGGATTTGTAGCAGTAAGGGCTTCCACTGAGAAGGAATGCGCATCCATTTTCAGGTTTTCCGCAAAAGTCTGTATAAACGAACCGCAGCCTGAGGAACAGGCTTCATTCAGCATGATGGAATCAATAACACCATTCCTGATGCGCATGCATTTCATATCCTGTCCGCCGATATCAATAATAAAATCAACATCCGGGCAGAAATATTTCGCGGATTGAAAATGCGCCATGGTCTCTATTTCGCCTTCATCGACACGAAGGGCAGCACGAATGATGTTCTCGCCGTAGCCGGTAACACAGGTATTGGCTATGCGGGCGGCAGAAGGAAGCTGCTGATAAAGTTCATTCATAATACCGACTGCACTCTTAACAGGGTTCCCTTTGTTGCCGCCGTAGTACGTATATACCAATTGCCCCTGCTCATTAATGAGCACGGCTTTTGTTGTAGTGCTCCCTGCATCAATACCGAGGAAACAAGGTCCCTTCTGAATGGAGAGGTCAAAAAGCTCCAGAGTGGCCCTGTCATGTCTTTCGTCAAACAATCTCTTGTCTTCTTCATCCTTGAAAAGCGGAGGAATACGTGTAATATCCGGTGTAAATCCCTTCTCATCATGAAAAGATGTGATGATATCGGAAAGAAGCACCGGTTCTTTCACGGCTGCAAGGGCAGCACCGATTGCAACATAAAGCTGCGCGTTTTCAGGAAGCCAGAAAGAGGAAACCTGGTCCTTGAGTGTGCGTTCGAAAGCTACACGCAGTTCTGAATTAAAAAAAAGAGGCCCGCCCAAAAATGCTACATGGCCGCGGATCGGCCGTCCGCAGGCAAGACCTGCAATTGTCTGGTTCACAACGGCCTGTAAAATGGAAGCAGCGAGATCTGATTTGGCCGCACCTTCATTAATCAGCGGCTGGAGATCACTTTTGGCGAAAACGCCGCAGCGCGAGGCAATTGTATACAGTGTCCCGTAATTCTTCGCGAGTGCATTTAAACCGTCTGCATCCGTCTGCAGAAGTGTCGCCATCTGATCGATAAAAGCACCCGTACCGCCCGCACATGTACCATTCATCCGCTGTTCGGGGACGGGATGAAGATATGTAATCTTGGCGTCTTCTCCGCCAAGCTCAATAATAATATCAGTCAAGGGATTATATCTTGTAATTGCAACAGTTTCAGCAATGACTTCCTGGACAAATTCAAGGCCAAGCCATGTTGCAACGGACAGGCCTCCGGAACCCGTAATGGCGAGCTGAACGCGAAGCGCAGGAAATTCAGCCTGCAGATCTTCAAAGGCCTTAATCAGTTCGCCGCGAATATCTGAATGGTGCCGCCTGTATTGTTGGTAGAGAACTTTATCACCGTCTAGAAGTACAATTTTCACTGTGGTTGAGCCGATATCAAGGCCCATTTTTAACGAAGCAGGATTAAACATGTATTTCACCTTTTCTTATTGGCTATTTCTTGTCCTGGAAGACATTTATTCTTTTCCGGAAGTGTCAGACTTCTGCGGTGAAGATATGTCCTCTTCAATATTATCAAGCGGCAGGGCCGGTATTGACGGCTCACCGAATAAATGCGGCGCTGTAGGATCAGGTTCTTCGCCTACGACAGGCGGTGCAAAAAAAACAGGGATCCCAGGTAAATATGTCTTGCGTTCTTTACGGCTGTCAACACCGGATTTGAGTATTTCCCGCACTTCCTGCTCACGCCTTGATTTCTCGCGGAGAACACGCATTTTCTCCTGATAGTCATTATTACGCTTTACACGATAACCTCCTGCACCAAAGAGTTCCTCACGGAATTCACTCTGGAGTCCAAGGCACAGAGGTTCGTTCGGAATTCCCTGTGAAAGATTGAAAACATTGCCCCTGTCATCCTTTGTTGCAAGCCGAAGCATTTTGGCTGCTTCAGCGAGATTCTTCTCAAAATCAGTGTATTCCCCTTCGATCCCGATCAGGAGCGGAAGCCCGGCGAAATTAATCCTGACATACGGAAGATTCTCCGTAAGGATCAGATGAAGGGAAAGTAATTTCATATATGATTCAAGGGCCAGGAACTCCTGGTCACAAAAAAGTGCAACGCTGCCTTCAGGTGCGATCAAATTCACATCCGAAAATTCATTTTCAAAACCTCTGGCCCACACGTGGTACATTTCACGAAAAACAGCCATCGCAAAGGATTCAAAATCCTTTGCAAGCGGACGGGCAAGAATATGCTCACGCATCTGAAACAGAAGGTCCAGATAAGTGCGCTCCGTATCAGCAGGAATGCTGGTCCATTTAATATAAGCGGCAATGTCCAGGGCATTGTATCGATAATAAGTCATGAAGTATCCTTTCAATCAGAACACAAGAAATTGAGAATTTAATTATAGCATATCCTGGACATTCATATGAAAGCAAAACAGAAACCTTTCTTAATTCTTACAAAAAAATCCGCCTCAGAAAATAATTCTGAAACGGATCAAATATCTTGCTCAAGCGGGAAACAGCAGAGAATTAAACCTCTGTAGTCTCAACCGGTGTACCGAATAGATTGAGTCTGAACAGCATGGATTCATCTTCGGTGTTTGAGCAGTAAATTCTGGCGTTAACCAGTTTGCCGCCCTCGATCAGATTCACAAGTCCTGCGATCTGACTAAGCTTACTCTTGAGATTGAAGCGGTCATCCTCATCAGTAATGAGCATAACATCACCCTTGCAAGAGTCCAATGCTTTCATAAAGGCCTGTACATCAACATTGTTTAAATTAAATGCTTTCATGAGTCATACCTCCTTGGGGGTCTTGCTGAATCACCCTGTGATCCGGCAATGTACATCAAGCTTTTGCAGCTTTTTGTCTGTGTTTGTAAGTGACAGCAGCTGTTCTCTGCTGTCTTAATGAGTATAGCATATGCAATGTTGCCACGCAATATTTATACTGGACACCTTATACATATATGTGCCTTGCTGTTTGTGCACATTGCACAAATTCCTTGCTTTGAATACTTCAATATTCAATATTCAAATTTCGATAATGGTGAACAGTAAAGTCATAACCTTTGATAGAGTGTATAACATCGGAACGGCTTACTTCCTTCCAGCTGATCTCATTGTCCAGATTATCCAGATAAACATCAGCTTTGAACGAGTGGTTAATGCGGGAAATGACAGCTTCCGAACAATACTGAAGGAATGTATGATATATTTCTGCCCCTCCTATGATGTAAATTTCTTCATTCCCGTGCTCATGGTTATACGCCAGTACTTCTTCCTTCGAATGCAGTACCAGGGCACCTTCCTTTGTAAACGAACGGTTTCTGCTCATAATGATATTAATACGGCCCGGCAGAAGCTTCTGGCCGGGGAAAGTATCCAATGTCTTCCTTCCGTATATTATTGTGTTTCCAAGTGTCAGCCTGCGAAAAGTTTCTTTCTGATCCTCAGGAAGGCTAACGAGAAGATCCCCCTTATACCCGATCGCCCAATTGTTATCTACTGCTGCTATTACTTTCATATGACCTCCCTGATTTCTGACCTGCCGCCTTGTGTTTGATACCGGTTATCAGACGGCAACCGGTATCGAAGTGATTTTGGGTCCTGCTGTATAATTTTCGAGATGAATATTGGCAGTGGAAAAAGAATAAAAGTCTTCGATGCCTGCATCAATGACAAGTTTGGGCGCCGGATATACGGGACGTTCAATCAGCTCCTTTATTATGGGAATATGACGGTCATATATGTGTGCATCCGCAATGACGTGGACAAACTCACCCGCTTCAAGACCTGCCGCACGGGCGAACAGATGTATCAGTGCTGCATATTGGCAGACGTTCCAGCCATTAGCTACAAGCATATCCTGTGACCTTTGATTTAAAACAGCATTTAATGAATTACCCGTTACATTAAAGGTCATGGAATATGCACATGGATACAGATTCATCTCCGACAGATCCTGATGGACATAAAGATTTGTAAGTATGCGCCGGCTGTATGGATTATTCTTCAAGTCATAAAGAACACGGTCCACCTGATCGAATTCACCTTCCCTGTATTTGTGCTTCACCTGAAACTGATATCCGTACGCCTTGCCGATTGAGCCCTTATCATCAGCCCATTCATCCCAGATATGACTTTTGAGATCACGGACATTATTGGATTTCTTCTGCCAGATCCATAGAATCTCGTCAACCGCGGCATTGAAATTAATAAACCTCTGCGTAAGAATCGGAAACTCTTCCTTTAAATCATACCGGTTTACAATGCCAAAACTCTTATAAGTATATGCATATGTGCCGTCAGGCCATTTCGGACGGACTTTCTCATTTTCCGTTGAAAACCCGTGCTCCAAAATCTGTCTGCAGTTTGAAATAAAAAGCTCATCTGCCTTGCTCACAAGTGCCCTCCCACTGTCGTATATTTTATTTTATTACAATCATACTAACACAGCGCTTTTTCTTTTTACAGTGTCTGAAAGTCCATCATTTGTTTTCATCGCTTGATGAAAGGCGGCGATTTCGTTTCCTTCCGCCTGCGATCCAGGGCAGGTAAAGGATTAACCAGATGACAAATATCAGTCCGATCTCAAGGAAAATATAACCAGGATGGCCAAACCACCGTTCAAACACCTGCAGTACCGTATCTTTCGGTACATATCCGAGAAACATGTAATTGCCGCCAAATAAACTATTAGCAGCAGCAGCGATACCGGCCAGGGACAGCAGCAGCAGGAAACATCCGGGCAGCCTGCGGAAGTCGGGACGAAATCCACTCCCCCAGACAATCAGGACCGGGACCAGGATCAGCGTTGTATGCGTCAGTGCGGACTGCAGGTATTGAAAGCTGAAAAGCGGATAATACCAGCCCGGTGTAATGAGTGCAGCAAGTGCGGCCGGCATGCTCAGTGCATATGCAAATTCCTTAAGGATGACATTCCGTGTCCGGAATACGGCAGCAAATTCAACAAAGATGGATGCGCTGCATAAATGCAGCGGCAGGCAGTTGCGTAAGGAGTAATGTCCGATGAGGATATACCAGACCCAGTCAGCAATTTCACTGCTGACCATAAATATTACCAGGACTTTAAGGATGCCTTTTTTTACGGAATCGGATTGTCTGCGGTAGGCAGCAAGTGCTCCGGCAATAATGATAAGCGAGGTAATAAGAAAGGTGATATGCGTCGGACTGAAATTGCGCGTAATGAATTCGGACGGTATATCCAGATCCACCGACCAGAAATACTGCAGTCGGAAGGGATCGCCATTTGAAGCCGCAAAAACCAGGCTGACAATAATCTGCACAAAAAGATAGGCGGCCAGACCGGTCAGCGTTATAAATACCGGTTCAATTTTGCCGGTGCCTTGAAGTTTAATCATTGCGGCATCCTCGATCTCAATAATTAAGGGAATATGTATACGTTTTTGAGCTCCAGTTTATGAAAATCAAACCAATGCTGAAGGAAGCTTTACCTCCATCCTGCTTTACGGCTGTTTCTCTTCCACTTCATTTTGCGGATGATGCGGTTGGTACCGTCAAAAAAATCGCGCCAAAAGAAAATTGCAATATTCAGAAGGGCCACTAATAGTGCAATCTTTCCCTGCCAGCTGCTTATCAGAAGCAATACAAATAAGTATGCCGCATCAAGATAAGCCAGATACTTAACTTTGATGGGCAGCACAAAAAACAAATTAATCTTGAACTCAGGAAAAAGCAGTGCAAATGCAAGGAATAGGGACATATTCAGATAATTGTTCGTCGCATATCCTGTGATCAGTCCGGCTAAGACTGATCCGAGCACCCCGCACAGATAGAAAACATCGAATTTGAACGAACCCCATTCATCCTCCATTGCGGACCCCATCAGCCAGTAAAAATACAGTGATAGTAATATAAAAAGAATACTCGAATTCGGCGGGATGAATATAAAGGAAAAAAGACGCCATATCTGGCCGGCAAAGATCGCATCACGGTCAAAAACGAGCAATGCCGATAAAGTGCTGCCTGCCTGAACAGACATCACCAAATCAGCAAGGAATACTATAGCCATGCCAAAGACGATAATGGTCATCAGGTTCTTTATGGCTTTCCGGCCATATTTATAGTCCAGTTTTTGCAGCCAGCTGCGATTATAATTCATAATTAAACTCCCATACAGAATTTTCGAAATCTCCCTGATAGAAGATTCATTAAAATATATTATAATCATTCAACAAAAACAATGAAATAGATTTTGTTATATACCGCTGAAGAACTGGAAGCGCAGTGTAAATCCCGGATACAAAAAGCCGCATAACAAGTCATAAGACTTAATCATGCGGCTGTTTTGTGGTCGGAGTGAGAAGATTCGAACTTCCGGCCTCTTGGTCCCGAACCAAGCACGCTACCATCTGCGCTACACCCCGATATGTTCGCCCGTTTAGGCGAACACTAGAATTTTACTTGCAAAAGAGTGAACTGTCAACGAAAATCATTCAAAATTCCCCGTTGATTTTCTATTCATTTTATGCAGTTTCCCGCATTTCAGCTTTCTTACACAATGCGGGCAGAATCAGGAATAATGTTTTACCCTTCTCTTCACTTCATCGAGAAGACGCGCAGCTACGTCTGCAACAGGCATAGCCCCGAGTTCTCCGTCATGGCGTGAACGAACGGCCAAGGTACCTTCGTCAACCTCTTTATCTCCGAGAACAAGCATATACTGAACTTTCTCCATTTGCGCCTGACGGATCTTTTTGCCGATCTTTTCGTCACGGTCATCCACCTCGACACGAAGTCCCTGGCTTCTAAGCAAGTCTTTGAGCTCGTGAGCCTTATCAACGTGCTTATCCGAAATCGGAAGAATTCTTGCCTGCTCGGCAGCCATCCACAGGGGCAGGGCTCCTGCATATTTTTCTATCAGAAGAGCCAGTGTACGTTCATAGCATCCGATGGAGGAACGGTGAATAACATATGGGTTCTTCCTGGTACCGTCCCTGTCCGTATATTCCATACCAAACAGCTTGCCCTGCTGGAAATCTATCTGAATTGTAATAAGTGTATCTTCCTTGCCCCATACATTCTTGATCTGAATGTCAAGCTTCGGGCCATAGAAAGCTGCTTCTCCTACCGCTTCCTTATATGTAAGTCCAAGATCGTCCAAAATGCCCCGCATTGTGTCCTGAACTGCTTCCCACTCTTCAGCGGATCCGACATATTTGTCCTTATTGTCCGGGTCCCATTTGGAGAAACGGTAACTGACATCATCATCCAGGCCGACTGCATCAAGCATGAATGAGGCCAGGTCAACACATTTCTTGAATTCTTCCGTCAGTTGTTCGGGAGTAACCATCAAATGGCCTTCCGAGAGGGTGAACTGCCTTATCCGGATCAGCCCGTGCATTTCTCCGGATGCTTCATTTCTGAAAAGCGTGGAGGTCTCATTGTATCGCAGCGGAAGATCCCTGTAACTTCTGTTTTCAGCAAGATATGCCTGATACTGGAAAGGGCAGGTCATTGGCCGAAGGGCATAAATTTCCGATTCGTTTACTTTCCCGCCTTCTTCAAGAACCGCTGTAGGATCACCGAGAATAAACATGCCGTCACGGTAGTGATACCAGTGCCCCGATATCTTATACAGATCGGATTTGGCCATGAAGGGCGTCTTTGTCAGAAGATAACCTCTTTTTTCTTCTTCATCCTCAACAAAACGCATGAGAGTCTGCAGTACCTTGGCACCTTTCGGAAGCATGATCGGAAGGCCCTGCCCTATATAATCCACCGTAGTAAAGTAGCCGAGCTCGCGGCCGAGTTTGTTGTGATCCCTCTTCTTTGCCTCTTCAATCCGGTCAAGGTATGCCTTCAGCTGGTCCTTGTCAGGAAAACTTGTCCCGTAGATACGCTGCAGCATTTTGTTCTTCTCGCTGCCCCTCCAGTAGGCTCCGGCAACCTGCGTAAGTTTATATGCCTTCAGTTCCCCCGTATTCTCCAGATGAGGTCCTGCACAGAGATCCGTGAACTCTCCCTGGCGGTAAAACGAAATGACTGCTTCTTCGGGCAGGTCATCGATGAGTTCAACCTTATATGGCTCATCCATTTCGACCATGAGTTTTCTGGCTTCGCTGCGGGGAAGTTCGAAACGCTCAATCGGAAAATGTTCCTTAACGATTTTTTTCATTTCAGATTCAATTTTTTCAAGGTCTTCCTTAACAAAAGTCCCTTCGTGCTCAAAGTCGTAATAGAATCCGTCTTCAATGGCCGGGCCTATGGCAAGCTTGGTCTTCGGCCAGAGCCTCTTAACAGCCTGGGCCATTATGTGTGAAGTACTGTGGCGATATGCCAGGCGCTGCTTCTCATCATCAAAATCAATCATAATTTTCCTTCCTTTCCCACCATGGGGTCATGCGGTTCTCCAAAAAATAAAAAAAACCATGCAGTAAATTACTACATGGGATGCATCAATGCACGGTTCCACCCAAATTGCCTTCCTCGTGAAAGGCCACTCAACTGACGATAACGGTGTCACCGGCGGCAGTTAATCAGTTCCATGAATCCGGAAACCTTTCCCTGTGCAACTCGGAGGTGGTATACACTGCATAAACACTTAAGAAAACTTCCAGCCAACGGTTTTCTCTCTCTGTCAGGTCTTTGCAAGGTATTTGTCCTCGTCAAAGTTATTGGAATATTGAATTAAGTCTACCGCACGTTAATCACAATTGCAAGGGTATTCAAATGGTAATGAACTCCCTGATTGCCTCGAAACGGCCTTCTTTTATGCCTGCCACATTCATAATGTCTTCAATTCTGGTAAACCCTCCGCTTTTTTCACGATAACTGATTATGGCCCTGGCTGTTGTCTCACCTACTCCGGGAAGCGTCTCCAATTGATTCAGATCGGCAGTATTAATATTTACGAGCACAGCCTGCGAAGTTGCCTGATTGCTGCCGGAAGCTCCGCCCGACGAAGTACTGCTGCCCCAGATACCCTGGATCAATCCATTGCGCAGATACGCTGAAGAAGAAGTGCTTGTGCCGGCCAGAAATGAATTCATCTCATCTTTTGAAGGGATATATATTGATACAGCCTCTGAAAATGAAAAGACAAGGTTAATATATTCAGCGGCCGCTTCGGGCAGAAGGCCGCCGGCAATGTCAATAACTTCATAAAGATAAGAACCGGGGAGAACGTGATATATGCCGGGCTTCGAAACGGAGCCGCAAATATACACCGGAATTTCTTCCGGTGCCGGTACACTTGCCGGAGTCGATTCCGGCGGACGTTCTGACGTCACCGTAACAGAAGGAAGAATTGATGTCTCTGCATCAGGCAAGGAACCCACCGCTTCAGATGAGTCCGCATTTGCGTAAATAACAGCAGGGGAAGCTGTTGTATCCAGCCAGAGCTTCACCCCGCAGGCAAGTAGTCCGATTCCGGCGACTGCCATGATGCGGGTCAGTTTTTTTCTTGAAGTATCCATGAAAATTCCCTTGTTACAACTGATTTTCTCAAATCATAACAAGGGAAGCTGCATAGTAAATATTGATTTTATGACAATAGGCTGCAAAAAGCGACAATTGTTACTGTTCTTACTCTTCCTCGTCAGATGACTCATCTGCTGCAGAATCCAATGCCTCTTCTTCTGTCCCGGATTCTACGGAACCTTCAGGGCGCTTGGTGAGCCATAGTTTTTCAAGACTGTAATGAGCCCTGTCTTCCGGATGGAAGATATGGACGATAATATCTTTGTAGTCAAGAAGGACCCATCGGCCGGTCGAAAGGCCTTCGATGTGATCGACGTACATTTTGTGGTCATTTTTAAGAACAAATTCAACTTCGTCGGACAATGCCTTGATATGAGTTGTCGAGGTTCCCGAAGCAACCACGAAGTAATCGGCAAGGGAGGTTTTATCTCCAACTGCTATCAATTCAACGTCCACCGCTTTTTTGTCATCTAAGATTTTTACAATTTCCTGTGCAATAGTTAATGTGTCCATTTTTTCCTCCTTCAAGGGAATGTCATGCGATAATGCGGTTTCTTTCTTTTTTCTATACTTGATCAGTGAATCCAAAGCCAGGGATGAATCAGGGTGAAAAGCCGTCTCTTTTCGAATAAAGCTGTCCTTAACGGCTTGCAGGCATGCAATTACTGCTGCATCGAGGTCCACCAGTGCGAGTGCCCTCAGTCCTGCCAGATCGTCATAGTCCCTGGCAGGTTCAAGCTTATCTGCAAGATAGATTATTTTATCAAGAGCCGTCATTTCCTGGCGTCCGGTTGTATGACAGCCAATTGCCGACAGGATTGATTCATCTTTGATTCCATATCGTTCGTCTGCATATTTAACTCCGGCGGGAGCATGCAGAAGTGCATTTTCAGGCAATTCGCCCGCAACCGCCTGTTTGGCCAGAAGAATCTGACGGGATATGGAAAGTTCTTTGGCACAATCATGAAGAAGACCCGCAATAGCAGCCGCATCAGGATCAACTCCATGAATCACAGCATATCTGACGCTCAGAATACAGACGTTCAGGCTATGCAGAAGTCTGGAACGTGAAAGCTCCAGAAAGAGTATTGTACCATATTCATAGATCTCACGATGCGTATTTTCTTTTAAATACGAAAGCGGGTTATCCGAAGGGTAAAGCGCATGCTTCTTTATGAACTGCCTTACCGGCGCTCCAAGGCTTGAAAAATCTCTTGTACGACGGATATCCCGTGAAGAAACGACAACTCCTTCAATCGGGAAAAAGGATATTTGGATATTAAATTTATCTTCCAGTTCATGCACCTTCTGAAGTGTTTTTTCCTGGAGAATCCCCGGTCTTCTCGCTATAAGAAGGTTTGCCTCTTTCACAAGAATTTCCGGATGGTACCATTCTTCGATTTCAAAGAGGATATCCGTACCGTAGATTATAAAAAGTTCATCATCCGGTCCAGCAAGGGACTCTTCCCTAAGGATGCGTAGTGTTTCGACCGTATAGGAGACCTGTGTCCTGATCATTTCAACGGGAAGCACCTGACAGTTCGGCACATTTTTAAGGGCGGCCTGTGTCATGTAATACCGGTATGGTGCCAAAGTCAGCTGACTGGCATCTTTTTTGGGCGGGTAACCGGAAGGAATGACCCATACACGGTCAACCAGTCCGCTGTCAAGCGCTCCGGTAATCATAGACATGTGGCCTGGATGAAAGGGATCAAAAGTCCCCCCGAAAATGCCGTATCTCAATTTATGCCCCCGGGAATCGTCCGTCCGATGTCAGTGCGGAAATGCATTCCTTCAAAAGAAATCTTATGCACCCCTTCATAGGCACTGTCAATTGCTTCATCGAGCGTAGGAGCATCTGCATAAACGCAAAGCACCCTGCCGCCTGAAGTAACAAGCTTACCATTAATTTGTTTCGTTCCGGCATGAAAAACTATTTTTCCCGCATCCTCAATGCCGGTAATCTCAAAACCCGTACTGTATTTTTCCGGATAGCCGCCTGATGCCATAACAACACAGCAGGACGCACCGGGTTTCCAGGACAGGGTTACCTGATCAAGTGTCTGATCAAGGCATGCGTCAATAATGTCCATAAGATCATTCTGAAGACGCGGAAGAATGGCCTGCGCTTCCGGATCCCCGAACCTGGCATTGTATTCAATAACTTTGGGACCCTGCGAAGTAAGCATCAGCCCAAAGTAGATCACACCCACAAAAGGACGGCCTTCTTTTTTCAGCGCCTGTATCGTCGGGACAAATATCGTATCCATCATGTATTTTTCCTGTGCATCCGTAAGATCCGCGCCCGGGGTGATTGCTCCCATGCCGCCGGTATTTTTGCCCAGATCATTGTCAAATGCCCGTTTATGATCGCGTGAGGTAATCATCGGAACAACCGTTTCGCCATCTGAAAAGGCAAGGACGGTAAGCTCGGGTCCGGTCATGCATTCTTCAATTACGACAGTCTGCCCGGCTGATCCGAATGCATTGTCCTCCATCATCGAAACAACAGCTTCCTTGGCTTCGGCCAGTGTCAGTGCAATAATTACGCCCTTCCCGAGAGCCAGGCCGTCTGCCTTAATGACAATCGGCATCTCCTGAGTCTCCAGATATGCCAGTGCGCTGTTTACATCAGTAAATATTTCATAGGCAGCGGTCGGAATATTATACTTCTTCATGAGGCTTTTAGAGAAAGCCTTCGAAGCCTCAATAACAGCGGCATTTGCCTTTGGTCCGAATGCACGGATACCGGCTTCCTGAAGACGGTCCACCAGGCCAAGGGCGAGAGGATCGTCAGGTGCCACAAATACCAGGTCGAATTTCTCCTTTACGGCAAATTCAACCATCTGACCGATGGCTGCTGCCGGGATTGGAACGCACACGGCAATCTGCGCAATACCGCCGTTTCCCGGCGCGCAGAAAAGTTCAGTCACCCGGGGACTCTTACTTAGTTTCCAGCAGATGGCATGTTCTCTGCCACCTCCGCCAACGACAAGTACTTTCATTGATTACTCCTCCTCAAAGGGAAATTAGTGGCGGAAATGACGCGTCCCTGTGAATACCATTGCGATACCGTATTTGTCACATGCATCAATTGATTCCTGATCACGCACGGAGCCGCCGGGCTGGATGATAGCCGCTATTCCGGCTTCATGTGCGGCATCAACACAATCGCTGAATGGGAAGAAAGCATCTGATCCAAGAACGGCGCCTTTTGATTTATCCCCCGCAAAAGAGAATGCTATCTGTGCCGATCCGATACGGTTGGTCTGTCCCGGTCCGATTCCCAATGTCTGCTTGTTTTTGACAACAACGATTGCATTGGATTTCACGTATTTTACAACCTTCATGGCAAATTCCATATCTGCTGCAAGAGCCGGGTCCGGTTCTGCTTTTGTCACAGTACGAAGGTCCTTCTTTTCATAGACATTACGGTCATTATCCTGAACAAGAAGTCCGCCGAGAACGCGCTTATAGTTGAGTTCACCCTCTGGAATGCGGTCAGAAACAGCCGGAAGTTCCAAAACACGAAGGTTCTTTTTCAGGCAGAATATTGAAAGTGCCTCCGGTGAATACGATGGAGCAATGACAACCTCAAGGAATACTTTGCTCATCTCTTCTGCCGTCTGCTCGTCGATTTCCCGGTTTGATGCCACTATACCGCCATATATTGACACTGAATCTGCCTCATAAGCTTTTCTCCATGCTTCCAATATGGTAGCGGCAGAACCGACCCCGCAGGGATTTGCATGTTTAACCGCTACGATAGTTGGTTCTGAAAACTCCTTAAGGCAGCAGATTGTCGCATCAGCATCTGCAATATTATTGAAGGACAGTTCCTTGCCGTTTTTCTGAACAGCTTCGGAAAGGCTTCCTGCGACAGGAATGGCATTTTTGTAGAACACGGCTTTCTGATGAGGATTCTCACCGTAACGAAGGTCGCTGACCTTGTCAAATGTCATTGTGTACATATCAGGAAGCGTTTTATCAGGTGTCCGCGAAAGAAAATACTGGGCGATAAGCGCATCATATGCAGCCGTGTGCTCAAAGACTTTTTTAGCCAGGTAGAATCTTGTCTGGTAATTCGTGTCGCCCGTAGCCGACATCTGCCTGAGGACAAGATCATAATCGGACGGATCCGTAACAACAGTAACATCCTGATGATTCTTGGCAGCGGCCCGCAGCATGGAAGGCCCGCCGATATCAATATTTTCGACGCACTCTTCAAATTCTACTTTCGGCTTCTGGATCGTCGTTTTAAACGGATAAAGGTTAACAACAATGAGGTCAATCGTCTCAATCCCAAGTTCTTCAATTCTCTTCATATGTTCCGGATTCGAGCGTATGGCCAGAATACCGCCGTGAATTCTTGGATGAAGGGTCTTCACCCGGCCATCGAGACACTCCGGAAATCCAGTGATTTCAGCTACTTCCCTGCACGGAATTCCTTCTGATGACAACATTTTCGCTGTCCCGCCTGTCGAAAGAATTTCAACACCCATTTCCACGAGTTTCCTGGAAAATTCTGCAATACCTGTCTTGTCCGAAACACTGATAATCGCTCTCTTAATCATGATATTCCCTCTCCTGCTACTGTGCGGCTGCTTGATATATATGCCCTGTTGTCTTTTATGTATACCTGTTGATCGGCAATCAGCTGAATGGCAGCGGGCAGAATGACCTGCTCGCACTCTTTCATGATTCGCAGCTGAAGGCTTTGCGGAGTATCATCGTCAAAAACTTCTATGCATTTCTGCAGAAGGATCGGTCCCTCATCATAATTCTCATTCACAAAATGCACCGTCGCCCCGGACAATTTAACGCCGCGTGCTAAAGCTGCTTCATGCGGTTTGATTCCATACATACCGTGTCCGCAAAAGGAAGGGATTAATGCCGGGTGTATATTTATGATTCTGTTTGAAAACTGTCTGACAACTTTTGGTCCGAGAAGCGACAGGAATCCTGCCAGGACAACCAAATCGATTTTCTGTCCGGAAAGGGCCTGATTCATGGCCTCGTCATAGGTGTCGAAGTCGGAAAAGTCTTTTTTGGAAATGACACATGAAGGAATTCCATGCGCTTTTGCGCGCTCAATGGCATACGCTTTTTGCGAAGAGGAAATAATCATGACTATTGTAACGCCATGCAGGGTCTGATTCTCGATCTGATCGATAATCGCCTGAAGATTTGTCCCGCCACCCGATACCAGTACGGCAATATTCATTTAATGTTTTTGTCTCCTTACCAGTGAATACGGTGAATTTGATCTTTGTTTTTTTCAGGAACTCCTGCAGGGAACTCTCCGTCAAAGCATGACGAACAGTGACCGCAGTGTATTCCGGTCGTTGACGATTTGAGCCCTTCAAGACTTACGTATGACAATGAATCCGCACCTATATGAACTCTGACCTGCTCGACCGATGAGAGCCCTGCTGAAAGCTCTTTCTGATCAGGTGTATTAACACCGTAAAAACAGGGATAGCATAACGGCGGCGAAGCCACACGCATGTGAACCTCTGTCGCACCGGCCTCCCGGAGCATGGCAATGTTATGCCTGGTGGTAGTGCCGCGGACAATTGAATCATCTACCATAAGAATCCGCTTTCCTTCAACAGCCCTTTTCATAACCGAAAACTTAAGCTGTACGGATGTTTCACGCTGCAGCTGGGACGGCTGGACAAACGTCCTGCCGACATATCGGTTTTTCAGAAGTGCCGACCCGTATGTCAGACCGCTCTCAAGTGCATATCCCATTGCAGCAGCAAGTCCGGAATCCGGAGCTCCGACAACAAGGTCACAGTCGCAGGGGGCTTCCCTGGCAAGAATCCGGCCTGTATTCAGCCGGGATTCATAGACGCTTGACCCATCAATAATACTGTCGGGACGGGCAAAATATACAAATTCAAATATACATATACGGCCTTTTTTCTGTGCTGTTTCCTGCGGCACAAAATAATGGGAGGAAATACCTTCTTTGGAAATCGTAATGACCTCCCCAGGCAGAATATCCCGAATCATTTTGGCACCTACGGCATCAAGGGCACAGCTCTCGGAGGCAAGCACATAACAGCTGCCTTTTTGTCCGAGAACAAGGGGTCTGATCCCAAGGGGGTCCCTCACTCCGACCAGCTTATTATTTGTCATAATAACCATTGAATAGGCGCCCCTGATATCGGCCATCATCAACAGAATCGCATCTTCAATACACTCCGTAGTGATACGATTTCTGGCTAAAAGGGACAGCAGGACTTCAAAATCCGCAGAAGTCTGAAAAATAGCGCCGGACTGCTTTAATTTATTTCTGATCTCACCGGCGTTTGTAATCGCTCCGTTGTGTGAGATGGCAAGATGGCCTGACCGGGACTTGATCTGCATTGGCTGAATCGAATCATACCCCGATTCATCCGAAGACGGATAGCGTACATGTGCAACAGCTGCATGACCCTTCATTGTCTGCAGGGTCATTTCGCTGAAAACTTCAACGACCAGGCCCTGTTCCTTATGACAGAATATTTTCCCGTTCTGATTTACAGCGATACCGGCAGATTCCTGCCCTCTGTGCTGAAGTGCGAATAGTCCGAAATAGGCCAATCTGGCCGCATCCTCCAATACACCTTCCGTATCCAGCACACCAAAGACGCCGCACTCCTCATCCCAATCACGTTTACTCATGTATGTAAATCACTCCCCGATTGACGCAAGCTTTTCGGCCAGACGATCATTTCTCTGCTCGACCGAAGCTTCCAGTTCTTCTTTATATGCAGTGAGCTTCTGAGAAAGCAGTTCGCTGCTGAGGGCTAAAATCTGTGCTGACAAAATGGCGGCATTGGCCGCTCCGTCTATTGCAACGGTTGCTACGGGAATTCCCGTAGGCATCTGAACAATTGCATATAAGGCATCAACGCCCTGTAACGCACCGCATTTGCAGGGTACTCCGATAACAGGCAGTATAGTATAGGCGGCCAGAACTCCGGGAAGATGCGCTGCCAGCCCTGCGGCTGCAATAATAACCCCGAAACCCTGCGCTTTGGCAGATGATGCAAGCTTCGCCGCCTGAAAAGGCGACCGGTGAGCCGAACAGATCTTCGCATCATATGCAATGCCAAACTTATTTAAAAGTTTGAAACAACTCTCCATAACAGGAAAATCCGAATCGCTCCCCATAATTACCAGAACTTTGGCTTGTGTCATATCCTGAACCGCCTTTCAGACAGCAGACTTTATACCTGCACTCTCTTATTGCTAAAAGAATAGTAACAAGGACTGACAGATTCGTCAATCTTTACACGCAACCCCGGGGACCATCATTCAAGATCGTCGGACCATTTCAGCTTATCCATAACACTTTGATATCCGTCAGATCCCTTATCGTAAGGAATAGGACAATAATCATTCCCCGGAAAATTCGTAGTCATCGAAAACGGAATTACATGCAGTTTATATCCAACCACCTTATCCGTCTCAGCGGAAACGGAAAAAGTACACTGTACGATCGCGGAATCTGGATCAGTGAGATACGGCTGTCCTCCAAAAGTAAAGTTGGAAAGGCTATAGAGGATATATTTCCCGTTATAGAGCTCAATTGGCTGAAGCCTGTGCGGATGGTGACCGATATAAATGTCGGCCCCATAATCAATAATTGCATGGGCCATATCAACCTGGGCCGCTTCCGGCGTATACATTCTTTCAACACCGGCATGTACGGAAATAATCACAATTTCGCATCCCTGACTGCGGAGATAGTCAATGGCTGCATAGATCGGAGTCAGATCTCCCGGGAACACAAAACCAGCCATACCGATTTTAACCCCGCCTGACTGGTAGATCGCATAAGAATCATCGAGGCTCCATTCTATACCTGCTGCATCAAGCGTGTTTTCCGTGTCTTTCAGGCCCTTATCCCAGTAATCATAGGAATGATTGTTCGCAAGGTTAACAGCTTCCACACTGCCGAGCTTCAGGATGTCAACATATTCGGCAGGACCTTTGAATACAAATTCTTTATCCCTTGGTGATGTTGCATCGGTCAGCGTACCCTCGAAATTGACAAGGGTAAGATCATCTTTATTCAAAATATCGACAGCGTTCTTAAATGGATACGCATAATCCGTGCCGACCACGCTTGCAAAACTGTTGCTGTTTCCTGCAAGTCCTTTATTCTGGCCAAGCGTGCAGTCACCCGTAAAACTAACGACAACTTCCTTAGCGGAGGGGGTCGGGGTCACTGTAGGCATCGGTGTAGCAGTCGGTGTCGGTGTCGGCGTCGGTATCGAAGTCGAAGTCGGTACTGCAGCCGGCGCTGACGATGTTTCCGAAGAAACATTGGACCCGGTGTTGAAAATGTGGGCATCCGGGCGTTCCGGAAGATTCTGCGTCTTTATGCCGGAAGCAGAAAGTGAACAGCCGGTCACCATCGATAAAACAATTATCAGCAATATAAAACGAAGTCGTCTGTGCATCTATCAAGAATCCTCAGCTTTCAGTATTGGGTATTCCAAGAAGTTTACTTCTTACATACAGTCCTGACGCCGTCAGAAAACTATCCGGCCAGTGGGCAGCCATCTTCTCTTCAGGCGTTAAAATATCAGAACTCATTTTAAGGGCGTTGGATTTTTCTGCAATGGAGCTTCCAATCGACCAGTTACACCAGCTTATCATGTTTTTGTCCAAATAATCCAGCCACACATCGGATTCATCCAAAAACAGGAGTCCGTTTCCGGTACTATTTGTATCCCCCCATTCTGTTACAAATATTGCAGCTCCAAGCTTCATCGCTGCATCCATCTTGTCACGAAGTTCCTGGCCGTGTGATCCTGCGTAAAAGTGAAGCGTATACATTAAATTAGTTCCGTCAACCGGGTCCGCTGCAGCAATATCGACATCCTGACTCCAGTTCGGACTTCCAATAATTATTATATTGTCCGGGTCATTTGTACGGATTGCTGCTGTGACCTGTTCCGCATAAGGCTTAACATCCTTGCCCCATGTTACTATTTTTGTCTCATCACCCATTTTACCGCTATTAGGCTCATTGCAGATTTCATAAATGACATTGGGAAAATCCCCGTATTTTTCAGAGATTTTCGAGAAAAGATCAAGGGATTCCGTAAGATAAGTCATTGGATTCCCATCCCCGAGAATATGCCAGTCAACAATCACATACACGCCCTGCTCAATACACCGATCAATACCTTCACAAAGAACTTTGTAATATTTGTCAGGATACTTGATGTAACAATCCGATTCCGTATAGAGAGGCAAGCGAATCACTGTACAGCCCCAGTCCTCTGCCAGGGTCTGAAAACTTGCCTGTGAAATAAAATCCCCGACAGCCTGAAGCCCGTGAAGACTCATGCCCCTGAGCTGAACAGGCTTTCCGTTTTGACTGCAGAGATTTGTTCCGATTACCTGAAGGTGTCCGTATTCATCAACAGACCTTGACGTAACAACAGCTGTACTTGTTGGATCCTGCGTCACTTGCTGTGTTGTCGATGTATCAGGGGATTGGGATGTTTCCGTTGTTCCCTTCGTCGTTACGGGAACTGCGGACGTTTGTGCAGATGTATCTATCCGTGACATTTCAATGTGTGAATCCGGCACATTCGAACAAGATGACAATAGAGGAAGAATGAATAATATTGCCATAAGAAAAAGGACATATTTTTTATACATGTTAGACTTCCCTGCTTTCATATCTGTTCACAATTGCCGACATATTTATTCAAATTGTTATGATCATAATCGTTCCCAAATCAAGTCAAATTATAACACAAACAGGATTTGAAAATCACTTGCATGGCATAACGTTACGGGTTTTTCACCATTATAAATAGTATTTTATGCTATTTATCATTTATCAAATTATTGGTTACAATAAAGACACACTAATTTTACAAAATATCGAAATCAATCAACTAGCTTTTATGTCAGTAACAGCGCATAATTTAAGCAATAGATGTGATACTTCCTGAGGGGGAAAATATAATGGCAAGAATTGAACGGGTAATTGAGAAAATTGACAAGCTTGGCAGGAAGCATAATCTTGGAGCGCTTGTTAAAATGGTTGATGATCCGGATGACGAGGTAAGGGAAGCCGTTGCCAGGTCGTTGGGGCAGATTCCTACATATGAATCCGGAACACAGCTTATTCCGTTACTTAGAGATTCGGTTTCTGCCGTTAAAGCAGCAGCTGCTGAATCTGTTGGAAATATCGGTGCTAAGCATTGTGAAGAATATCTCAAGAAATTAGCTTATGCAGATCCGGATCCGGAAGTGCGCCGGATTGCTCATGAAGCATATAACAAGATCCGCACACCCGTTATCTGATTTCGTTGAAGTGAAGTCAATTTTTATAGGCAACTTAACATCCGGGGATTTGAACCCCCGGATGTTTTTTGTCTGCAAGTAAACGTTCAATTAATGTGGATATTTTTTTAGAATCAGTCTGTCCTTCTGCCGATTACTTCACCCTGCTTTTTGTAAATACTTGAAGCAGGAACAAAACCGCGAACCATGGACAGCGGGTATATCACGGAATTTCTGCCGATAATCGTCGCCGGATTCAAGACGCTGTTGCAGCCTATTTCCGTATGATCACCGATAATGGCACCGAACTTCTTCATACCCGTTCCGAGCAGTTCGTCCCCAACGCGGACAGCTGTAAGCGTGCGGTCGGATTTAACATTTGATGTGATCGAACCCGCTCCCATATGTGCTTTATATCCGAGCACGGAATCTCCTACATAGTTATAATGCGGTACCTGTACACCGTCAAAAAGAATAACATTTTTAAGTTCAGTCGAATTGCCGACAACTGCTTTCTTGCCGATTATGGCGCTGCCCCTGATAAAGGCGCAGTGACGAATTTCTGCCTCATGGTCAATTATGCAGGGTCCCCCAATATAAGCCGAGGGAAAAACATGGGCTGTTTTAGAAATCCATACATCCTCCCCGACCTTATCGTACTCTTCAGGATTCAAAGTAGGACCGAGCTTTAGAATGAATGTCTGGATATCCGGGAGAACCTCCCATACATATGTCCTGTTTTCGAAAATTTGCCTTGCAATCGTCTTTGAAGTATCAAGCAGATCTGAAACTTGTATACCATCAATCATTTTTCTACCTCTTCTTTTAACTCTCGGGAATATTTGAATTTGTTGTGTTTCCGATATGTACAACAATATTATAGTCATAATATCAGTTTCTGTGTCAAAGTATGTATAAAAGAGTTTGCAATTGGGAAACGATAGAATTACATCATCGATATAAACAGTAATGTTGAAAATCCGTATGTTGCAGCTGCAAAAGCAGCAAGTACAGCAATAATTATCTTTCCGGATGCTTTTGCCAGATTGATCCCTCCGTTGCTGCCGAACCGGTCCTCCACAAAAAGGCTCGGGTCGTCTTTATTATAGTAGAATAGCCCCAGTTTCCAATACGAATCATCCCCGCGGTCAATAACCCGTCCGAAAGAGAGTACAGAGAATGACTGCATATCTTTTTCTTCCTGTGATGACAAAACCGGCTTAAGCTTGCTGCCGGCCTGCCCGGCTATTATGGAAAGCCATACAGGCGGTATAAGCATAAGGATCGTTAGAACGAAAATACCTGTATACATGACAGCCGTAGACGGAACGTACAAATTCAGAACCATGGGCATCATCAGAATAAACATCAATGTCATGATCAAAGTAATAAATCCGAGCATATGACTCATCATGCGACGGTACAATTTATGCTGGGCATAGGAAAGAACCGGATTCTCCAGGGAAACCTGCAGCTTAGTAAAGTATAGTATTATATTGCTCCCAAGCATGATAAGAAGCATCGCAAAAGCGAGCAACGGCATGATAAATACATCCATCAGGGATTTGGAAGCCCATGCGTCAGCTTCCATATTACCGTTCCAATGTGTAACAATGGTATCGGGCATGGAAGGGTACACCGCCAGGCCGGAAATAACAGCCAGTACACAAAGTGCTGTACAGATGACATACCAGGTACGGGGCATTTCCTTAAGTCGGCCCTTAACACCAGCTGAAGACGTCTGTGAAGTTCTTATGTTGAGAACCTTCCATCCGTTTTCAGCTTTAATTTTTATTGATCTCTTCCACAAGGGAATGAAAACTGCAAATTGTACAGCCAGAAGAACGGTAGGCTGATACAAGGATAGAAGAAATGCGCTGTCCGGCCTTAAGAAATACAGCCATGCTCCGGCAGCAAGGACAAAGACAGTAGCTCCGATCATAATTAAAGTGTACGTACGTTTCAAATGTATGACACCCGGGTCACTTTTTGCAGCATCAGGAATTCTCACTCCGAAAAGAAGGCTCTTTCTCGTGATATGCGGCAGAATTGACAATAGAATTCCGGTAACCAGACAGATTGCCTCACTTAGTGCGAAAATAAAAAAATACGTTTCCGATAGATTTTCCATTCACATTGTCTCCTGATCGCTCTGGTCTGCTTCGGCTTACGGCGACCTCACCGGCTTACTTTGAAATGCGGATTTCTCAGGTTAGCTTTTCCTTGATGCTTCTATGAATGCGTTTTCCGCCATCCTGACAAATTCCTGCTGTCCGATACCATGAGCTGCCGCCTGCGCAGAAAGCTGACGCAGCCGGTCCTCTATAGAAGGTATGATCAGGGATTTGTCAGGCATCGTCATGGATACGGTAGCCCCTGACCTGTGACTCATCTTCAAATATCCTTCATCCCGCAGGATGGCATATGATTTGTTGACTGTATGAATATTTACACCGATATCAGCTGATAAACTGCGGACAGACGGCAGTGCTTCGCCCGGCACAAGATTGCCGTTGGAAATAGCAAGGACAATCTGTTCATATATCTGCATATAAATAGGCATTTCATTTTCAAAATCTACAGAAAGGAGCATTTTTGTCACCTCCCCGACAGAATATTTGTATATATAGCAACTGTTATATACATGATATAACAGACGTTCTTTCGCTGTCAACATCTTTACATCGGCTTTATGAAACAGCTACAATGAATAATACGACTAAATAAAGGAGGTAAATCATGAAAACAGCAGCTTATTGTTTTAGCAACGGCAAAGATTTCCGCATGTCCGATGTAAAATGCAATGACACATCACACTTCTCGGAATCAGACAGACCTCAGGTGGAAGATGAAATGCGCAGTAAAATCACCGAAATCGCAGCCCTCCAGGATAAATTATATGCGCAGAATACACACGCTGTCCTTCTTATTATTCAGGCAATGGATGCAGCCGGCAAAGACGGCACCATCAAGCATGTAACCAGCGGACTTAATCCGCAGGGCTGCCAGGTTGTTTGTTTTAAGGCACCCTCCGCCAACGAACTTGACCATGATTATCTTTGGAGAATTGCAAAAGAAGTTCCGCAGCGCGGGAATATCGGAATATTCAACCGTTCCCATTACGAAGAAGTCCTTGTGGCCAAAGTCCACAACCTGCCGCAAAATCAGCCTCTTCCAAAGGACTGCGTCGGGAGTGACATCTGGGAAAAGCGTTACCGCCAGATAAACAATTTTGAACGCTATCTTTTTGAAAACGGGATTATCCCGATTAAAATATTCCTTCATGTATCAAAAGAGGAACAGAAGAACCGAATTCTTGACAGAATTGAAGATCCGTCCAAAAACTGGAAATTCAGTGCAGCCGATCTTGAAGAGCGCAAACTGTGGCCGGAGTACCAGGCTGCTTTCGAGGATATGGTCAGGAATACTTCGACTGAAGAAGCCCCGTGGTATGTAGTTCCGGCAGACAACAAGTGGTTTGCACGTGCATTGGTGACAGAAATTCTCCTCGATACACTGCGCAAAATCAACCCTGAATATCCGGAACTGCCGCAAGATCAAAAGCTGCTCCTCTCCCATTACAAAGATGTCCTTGAGAATGAGAAAGCCGGCAAAAAATAGCTCTCTTCTATTCGACAGTTACGCTTTTCGCAAGATTTCTCGGCTTATCGACGTCGCAGCCTTTGTAGACGGACATGTAATAAGCAAACAGCTGGCAGGGCGTGACGGCCACAATCGGTGCCAGAAGCGGATCCACATCGGGTATATAGAATATCTGATCACATACATCTGCTGCGCGGGTCTGTTTTTCTGTGGTGATACCCAGAACAACAGCGCCCCTTGCCTTGACTTCCTGAATGTTGGAAATCATCTTATCCATGAGAGCATCCTGGGTAAGCGGGCATACGACAAGCGTGCCCTTTTCGATGAGGGCGATGGTTCCGTGCTTGAGTTCCCCGCCCGGATATGCCTCGGAATGAATGTAGGAAATCTCTTTGAGTTTGAGGGATGCTTCCATAGAAAGCGCATAATCAAGCCCGCGTCCGATAAAGAAAATGCTTTCTGCATTAAAGTGCTGGGATGCGAAGCGCTGAATCTCCGACTGCCGTTCCAGAACCTCAGCTATCATTTCCGGGATTTTCATGAGCTGACCCTGGTAATATCCGTATTCCTCATCGGTGATTTTGCCTATCATATGTGCCATTTTAAAGGCAAGCAGGTACACGCATGATAACTGCGTATTATATGCCTTAGTCGATGCGACGGCAATTTCCGGGCCGGCATTGGTGTAAAGGACATAATCAGCTTCTCTGGCTATGGAGCTTCCGACAACATTTACTATTGCAATGATCGATGCCCCTCGGTTTTTGGCTTCACGCATGGCGGCCAGGGTATCGAGCGTTTCGCCTGACTGGCTGATGATAATTACAATGGTTCTGTCATCAATCAGCGGATCCCTGTAACGGAATTCCGATGCTACATCAACAATGACAGGTATACGGCAGAGCTTTTCGAATACATATTGTCCGACACAGCCGGCATGATATGCGGTTCCGCAGGCTATAATATGAATATTGCTGGCTGCCTTAATCTGCTCCGCCGTTAAAGGAAATTGTTCCAGAAAGATCTGGCCACTTCGTATACGCGGTGATACGGTTGCACGGACAGCCTTTGGCTCCTCATACATTTCTTTCATCATGAAGTGCTCGTATCCGCCTTTTTCAGCGGCTTCAGCGTCCCAGTTGATATGGATTGTGTCCCTTTTTATCTTGTTGCCGTGGATCCCGTACAGCTTGACAGAGTCCTTGCAGAGAACAACGATCTCGTTATCCTCAATGATCAGGACTTCACGTGTATGGGGAAGGAGTGCAGGAATGTCTGAAGCAATAAAATTTGCTCCGTCTCCGACTCCTATGACAAGCGGGCTGTCTTTACGGGCAGCAATAATGGTATCCGGGTAGTCAGTGCAGAGAACCCCAAGCGCATAGGATCCTTCCACTTCCAGAAGAGTTGTCTGAATGGCATAAAACAGATCATTATTACAGTTTGTCAGATAGTGGAACTCAATCAGATGCGCTATGACTTCGGTATCTGTCTCAGAAAGGAATGTGTAGCCTTTTTCTATAAGATGCTGCCTTAATTCGATATAATTTTCTATAATACCATTATGAACAACACAGAGCCGGCCGTTGTTGGAAAGATGCGGGTGGGAATTTTCATCGCTTGGTGCACCGTGCGTTGCCCAGCGGGTATGTCCTATGCCCATATGGATGTTCTTCTGCGTGAGCGGAGCATTTTCCGAATCCAGATAGCCGTCTTCAACAAGAAGATCCTCCAGAATTTTAAGCCTGCCCTGCTTTTTGATTACCTTTAAAGTGTCGTCCTGCAGAAATGCTACCCCTGAAGAGTCATATCCCCTGTATTCCAAACGCCTTAATCCACTTATCAGAATGGGTAAAGCATCTTTTTCTCCTATATATCCTACAATTCCACACATACATTTCTCTCCTTTTGTTTTGCTGAGTATTTTTGTCCTTTATGCACCGTACCTTGCAACAATCAGTTCAACAAGATGTTCTGCCATTGCATTGATTTCAGTCAGATCTTCCCCTTCGATCATTACCCGGATCATTGGTTCTGTTCCGGAAGCACGGACGAGAATACGTCCGCGGCCGTCAAGGGTCTTCTCATATTTCTTAATAACCGCAATCAGGTCTTTGTCTTCCAGGGCTTTATGCTTCTTATCTTCGGGGATACGGGCAGGCTTGAGGACCTGCGGAAGCACTGAAATCACATTTGCTATCTTGGAAAGAGGCTTTTTCCTTCTGACAAGGACTCGCAAAAGCGCAAGGGCTGTTAGAATGCCGTCTCCCGTTGTGGAATGGTCAAGTAAAATCACATGTCCGGATTGTTCGCCGCCGAGATTAAACCCGCCTGCAAGCATTTTCTCTAAAACATACCTGTCTCCGACTTTCGTCTTCTCCAGCGCCAGACCGTGCTCCCTGGCCATAATATCAAGGCCCAGATTACTCATAACTGTTACAACGATCGTATCGGATTTTAGTTCTTTGGTTTCTTTCATATCCAATCCGATAATCGCAAGAATTGCATCCCCGTCAACCGGTATTCCGTATTCATCCATAGCAAGCAGGCGGTCCGCATCCCCGTCAAAGGCGAGTCCAATATCACAGCCTTCGCGGCGGATCAGGTCACGAAGATTTCCCATACTGGTTGAGCCGCAGTTTCGATTGATATTCAGTCCGTCAGGCTGATTACTGGTCACAAATATTGTAGCACCCAGGTCCTTAAACAGATCGGGAGCGATTGCGCTGGCTGAACCGTTTGCACAGTCAATTGCAATCTTCAGATTAGAAAGGTCAACGCTGAGTCTTCTCTTGATATGTTCTTCATACTCATGAGCAGCTTCTTTCATGAATATTCGCTGACCTATCTGACCTCCGAGCGGACGCTTGAATGCATTTTCGTCATATGCGCGGACCATTGCCTCGATTTCATCTTCCGTATCATCAGGCAGCTTAAATCCATTTCCTGAAAAAAACTTTATTCCATTATACTCATAGGAATTATGAGAAGCAGAGATCATGATTCCGGCTTCGCATTTATATTTTTGAGTGAGGTATGCAACGGCAGGGGTAGGAACTACGCCGCAGAGAAAAACATCAGCACCGGCAGAACATATCCCTGCAGTTAAAGCGGCTTCAAGCATACCGCAGGAAATTCTTGTGTCGCACCCGATCAGAATCGTAGGTTTGTGACTCGTCTCGCCGGCAAGTATCATTGCACCTGCGACACCAAGCCTGTAAGCCAGATCCGGCGTCAGTTCCTTGTTTGCTATTCCTCTAACTCCGTCTGTTCCAAATAATCTTTTCATAAATTCCTCCATACACAAATATATATAACCACTGCGGGAAATAATGAACGCTTAACCGTTCGGGTTAAAGACATTCACCTTTATGGTTTCCTTACTCTGGCTTGTTACCCTGAAATATTCGGAGTTGTCCGATGAGATGTCAATCGGAAGCTCCGCAACGCCGGTAGCAGTAATGCTCGAATAATCAATGTAGGCCTTGATGTCTGCTTCCGTAAAAGAATCCATCGTATTTTTTCTTCCGACAATATTGACCGTTACGCTTGATACCGGATAAATAGCACTCAAATTGCGCTTTTCAAGTATGCCTGCGTTCTGGCTGACTATCGGAATGGTAAAAGATTTTTCGGCGATCGGATTGCTGGTAATTTGAATGTACATCCACAATCCGACTGAAATAAGGAGGGATAACAGAAAAAGGAGAATTTTCTGCAGGTGTGTCATCCGCAAGGCTTTTGCTGTTGCAAGACGTGCTGCTACCGGCAGTTCACGATTATCATCGGGTTGTGAAATCACATATTCCTTCTGGGGAACCGAACAGATAACAGCTTTTCCGGACAATTCTTTCTGGGGAAGCTGGTTGTCGGTTGAATCCGTCTCTTCGGTATTCCCGGATGCGGACTTATCAGAAGTGAATTTTTTCCTGAACCATTTTGAAGGCCTGGATTTCATTCTTTGTCCGAATTTATTGGAAACTACTGTTACACCAAGCAGGTATCTCAGATTGCTGCGCAGATCTTCACCATTCTGCATTATATAGAGGCATCCGTCGAGTGCTATGGATATTGTTCCTCTTTCTTCGGATACAGCAATGGAAATGGCATCCCCCATTTCACTTGCACCGATAGCCGCACGATGGCGGGTTCCCAAATCCTCACGGATATGATAATTATCGGCTAACGGAATATGACATCTGGCAGCCGCTATTCGGCCGTTGCGGATCAAAATAGCACCGTCATGCAAGGGCGATCCCTTATAGAAAATGGATTGCAGCATGGTGTCCGTTACGGAAGAATCAAGTTTAACGGCATTTTCCTGATCAAGAAGCTCACCGAGCTTGGATTCTCGCTCGAAAATGATCAGGGCCCCTGTATATGCTCTGGCCATTTTTACACATGCATCAACAACCTGATCAATCATCCGTGACAATTGATGCTGCGGGTCCTGGTATTCGGAAGAAAAAGCGTTGGTGAAAGAAGTGAAGGACCTCAATCCGACCGTTTCCAGTGCACGGCGAAGTTCCGGCTGGAAAATAACTACGAAAGCCAAAGCAACAATGTACAATATTTTATTGAAAATGAAGCCAACCATCTCAAGTCCAAGAAGACTGCAGAACATTGCAACAATTACGATCAGGAGAACTCCCTTTAACAGCTGCCACGCTCTAGTCTCACGAAGGATTCGAATCATGTTGTATATAAGAAACGCAATTAGCAGAATATCTATTACATATCGGAATATATCAATTGGCCCGCCAAAAAAAAGGATGCCGCTATTGAAGCCCGCGAAGATTTCCCGGACAAAACTAATGATTTCAGCCATAACATCGTTGCCCAACGTAATCCTCCATCCAATAAAATTCTATCGGTTAATTATACCACAATCGCTCGATTACCGCTCTTCACGGAAATACGAGTTGCCGATTGCGCTTGGCCCGCGCCACGCTTTCTTTCTGGAATAAGTAATAACCAGAACAACGACAGTTAGAATATATGGATACATTACCATAATATACTGATTAAAGAAAATCATCGATGATAGCTGCGGAAACTGTTGAATGGATAAGCCGATAATGGTAAGCGCCCCGAATACAAATGCCCCGCCGATTGCCTTAATAGGATGCCAGCGCACAAAAATAACAAGGGCAACAACTATCCATCCTTTGCCTGCGGTGATATCGGAATGCCATGTACGCTGCAGTACCAGCGGTATATACAGTCCCGCCAATCCGCAGAGCATTCCTCCGATAACAATATACATATACTTGATTCGTGTGACCATAAGGCCGGAAGCGTCTGCTGCCCCGGGGTTTTCTCCAACCATTCGAAGTGCCAGCCCCTCTTTGGTCTTGAAAAGGAATACAGTCAAAATAACTGCAAGCGCCAAAGCTGAGTAGATGAAAACATCATGCGATAAAAACGCAATGTTAATGAAGCTGACAAACGGATTTGTGACATTTTGCAGTTCAAATGGATGATAGGAAAAGAATGCCGTGATATTCCCAGGCGTATTTGTATTGGCAACGGTGCTTCCGAGAGTGTTGGCAAGACCGGCACCAAAGGTAGTAAGTGCAAGACCGGAAACATTCTGATTGGCGCGAAGCGTTACTGTTAGAATTGCATATAACATAGCACCCACCCCTGCCCCCAGCATGGCAGCAAGCAAAGTCAGTCCCAGGTTTTCGGTGCGGACAGAAACAACATATCCGCATGCCCCGCCCATCAGCATCATTCCTTCGACGCCAAGGTTCAAGTGTCCGGCCCGCTCTGTCAGAAGTTCCCCGAGGGTTCCCAGGAGCAAGGAAACACTGTATGCGATGGCGGATGCAATAAATGTAGCGATAATAAATTTCAAGTCCATTTACGCATCTCCTTTTAAAATAGAATCACCGGAAGAATCAGATACACTTTTCAGGGAATCTTCTTTCGGAGGAATCATTTTGCTTTTTTTTCTATCCCTTATAATATTATATCTCAGGAAAAATTCCCCGCCCAGGGCAGACATCAGAATCATACCCTGGATAATGGCGGCCACGGCAGAGGGAATATTAAGCTTGATTTGAATTACCTGCGCGCCCTGTTCCAGGGCGGCGATAAGGACGGACACAACCAGAATGATCGGCGCGGAAAGTCCGGAAAGCCAGGCAATAACAATAGCTGTAAAGCCTGCATTTCCGGTAATAGCCGGAGACAATGTGTATACAGCACCGGTCAGTTTGACCATACCGGCCAGACCCACAATTCCGCCGGATAAAATTACTCCCGTAAGCATAACTTTCCTGACGTTCATACCGGCATAATTTGCCGTCGGTGCACTCTCTCCGACAACACGGATTTCATAACCAAGTTTTGTTTTACGAATAAGGAGAAATACGATAACTGCCAGTACAAGGGCGACGATCCATCCAATATGGACACCGAAAAGCACAGGGAGATGTGCCTGTAACTGAATGGCTTTGATTTTAGGGAATCCCTTGGCGGCAGGATCGCGCCATAGAACATAATGCAGGAACTGAACAATTGAAAGGGCGATATAATTCATCATCAGTGTGAAAAGAGTCTCATTTGTCCGGGAAAATACGCGGAAAAATCCGGGAATCATCGCCCAGATTGCGCCGCCCAAAAAGCCCGCGGCTCCCATCAGAAGAATAAGGACTACCCCGGGTGTACTTTCCGGCATATTATGTGAAACGAACGTTGCAAAAACGCAGCCCATTATGATCTGGCCTTCACCGCCGATATTCCAGAACTTCATCCTGAACGCAATAGCAAGTCCAAGTGCTGTGATTGCCAGCGGTATTGCAATCGTAATTGTATTGGTAAGTGCATTTGCCGAGCCAAAGGCCCCGATTATCAGTGCCGAAAAAGTAGCAAACGGATCAAAACCCAACACAGCGATCAGAAGTCCCGAAAGAAGGATTCCGAACAGGATCGAAGCAAGTCTTACAAGAATCACCTTCCATTTCGGAAGGTCGTCTTTTTTAGCTATTCGAAACATACTCGCCCACCCCTTTGAGTTCTTTGAGTTTTGTACCGGACATCATCTGACCAATATCTTCCTTTGTAACCGTTCTTGCATCAACAATGCCCGTAATCTCGCCTGCACACAGCACCATAATTCTGTCGCACAGCTCGAGCAGAACATCAAGATCTTCCCCGATGTAAAGTATCGCAACATTCTTTTTCTTTTGTTCATTCAGCAGGTTATAAATTGTATATGAGGAATTAATATCAAGTCCGCGTACTGCATAAGCCGTAATCAGAAGCTTCGGGTTCAGATTGATTTCCCTTCCAAGGATAACCTTCTGAATATTGCCGCCGGATAATTTTCTGACCGGATGAAATATGCCGGGAGTGTTTATCTCCAGATCTTTAACAATTTTTTCTGCTTTAACCCTGACTTCAGCTGTCTTTAAAAACGGCCCCTTCTGAAAAGAATAATCTTTCAGCAAAATATTATCAGCAATATCCATAGATGCAACAAGTCCCATACCAAGGCGATCCTCGGGAATAAAGCTCATCGACACGCCCATTCTGATAATTTCCCTGGGTGACTTACCGGTAATTTCCGTACCCCTGAAGAAGATTTTGCCTTTTTCCGAAGGAATAATACCCGCTATTGCTTCGCACAGTTCCTTCTGACCGCTTCCGGCCAGTCCTGCTACCCCCAACATTTCGCCCTGGCAAAGCCCGAAAGAAATGTTGGAAAGCTTCGTATGTCCTTCTGCATTTTTAACAGTGAGATTTTCAACACGGATGCATCCGTCCATTTCACAGCAGGGCATCGGGCGGTCAATCGAAAGATCAACCTTTCTGCCTACCATTTTGTCGGCAAGATCATGTGCATCGGTATCTGCAATATTATATGTCCTGATACTCTTCCCTTTTCGAAGTACGGTGACGCGGTCGCACAGCTCCATTACTTCGTTAAGCTTATGGCTGATAAATACAACCGAACAGCCGTTTTCACGCATCCTGCGGAGAACATTGAACAGCTTTCGTATTTCCTGCGGAGTCAGCACGGCGGTCGGTTCATCAAGTATCAGGATTTTGGCGCCGTGATAAAGAACCTTCAAAATAGCAACCGTCTGTTTTTCGCTGACGGATAATTGGACAACCGGCTTTTCAGGATCTATCTCCATACCGAATTTCTCGGAAAACACTCGAATTGCGGCACTTTCCTTTTTGTGATTCAAAAAGAACCCGGATGAACCTGCTGCAATATTCTCAGCAACCGTCAAAGGTTCAGCCAGCATAAAATGCTGATATACCATGCCTATCCCGCAAGCTATCGAATCTTTCGGAGCATGGAATATCTTCAATTCGCCGTTAACTTCAATCGTCCCGGCATCCGGCTTATAAATGCCGGATAAAATATTCATCAGCGTGCTCTTTCCCGAACCGTTTTCGCCCAGAAGCGCATGTATTTCGCCTTGCTGTACCTGAAAATCAATTTGATCATTTGCCTGTACAGAACCGAATGACTTGCTTATTCCCTGCATTGAAAATGCAAGCGTCGGGGTGGCTGGTATTCTATCACTCATTTTATAACCCCATATTAGGCTTTTCGAACATTTCGCGGCATCCCGGTTTGCACCGGAATGCCGCGAAATCATCATTTTGCTGTTTTACTGAATTATCAGGATGCCGGGATTTCTCCGACGACGCCCTCAACAAACCACATCATGCCCATCTGGTCGCCATAGCTGAGGCTCTCACCTGCAGCAACTTTAACTGTACCGGTCTGGTCCTTGATAGGTCCTGCAAAGACATATGCGTTGCCTTCTGAAGTAACCTTATCCAAAACAGCGTCAACGGCAACCTTTGCATCATTGGAAACAAGAGGAGACAGTGTGTCAAGCTTGACAACGCCCTCTTTCATTCCGCCCCAGTAATTTTCGATCTTCCATCCGCCGTCAAGAACCTGCTGGATCTTGTATGTATAGTATGTTCCCCAGTTCCAGAGAGGTGCTGTCAGGTATGCTTTCGGAGCGCCTGCATAAGACAGGTCGTATCCGACTGCAAACTTGCCTGCTGTCTCTGCAGCTGTAATGGCAGCAGGAGAGTCCTGGTGCTGAGCCATAACATCTACGCCCTGTGAAAGCAGTGACTCGGCAGCAGCCTTTTCCTTGTCCATATCAAACCAGGTATTGGTCCAGACAACACTGACTGTAACATCAGGGTTAACAGACTTTGCTCCAAGAGTATAGGCGTTGATTCCGCGGATAACTTCGGGGATCGGGAAAGCGGCAACATAACCAAGCTTGTTGGATGTTGTCATAAGACCGGCAACGATTCCTGCAAGGTAACGCGCACTCTCGATCTGACCAAAATATGCATCCATATTGGTATCGTTTGTGGTGTAGCCGGAGCAATGGCAGAACTTAACATCGGGATACTTTGCTGCGGCTGCAGCAGTGGGCTCCATATATCCGTAACTTGTTGTAAAGATAAGCTTGCAGCCTTCGCTGACAAGATTATCAATTGCGGTAGTAGTTGCCTGGGCATCCGTATCATTTACATTCTCAAGCTCAACAACCTGAATCTTGCTGCCCAGAGCTTTAGCCGCTTCGGCAATGCCTTCAGCATGAGCCTGTGAATATCCGCCGTCGTCTTTAGGGGAAATGTACAGTACGCCGACTTTCAGGACTTCGCCAGCCGCAGCTGCCGTTGTGGTGCCTGCTGCTGTTGTTGCAGCAGCGGTAGTTGCTGCTGCGGTAGTTGCTGCAGTAGTTGTGTCCGCTGCTGTGGTTGTCTTGGTTGTCGAGTTGGAACACCCGGCAAGTGCAAGTGAACCGGCAAGCATGACCGCTGTCATAACCATAGCCAGAAATTTCTTCATGTTTTTTCCTCCTCCATGTGTGTGGCCCATTTTGTCTCGTCTGCAAAAGTAATCTTCGACCCTTCTTCAGACATCTCCTTAATTATGGCAAGGGACTCAACCCGAATGCCCATACTGCGGATCAGGGATCCTCCGTCCTGAAAGCCTTTCTCAATTACAATACCGGCTCCGGCAACGCGTGCCCCGGCCTGTTCGGCAATTTCGAGAAGACCCATAAGTGCGCGCCCTCGCGCCAGGAAATCATCAATTAACAGAACCGTATCCTCTGCTGTAAGGTAACGTTTGCTCACGCGGACTATGTACTCACTTCCACGTGTAAATGAATGTACGGCAGCATGATACGTCTCTGTATCAAGATTTCGGGATGCAGTTTTTTTGGCAAAAACAACCGGGACCTGAAGCAGGAGTCCCGTAAAGAGAGCCGGCGCAATACCCGAGCTCTCTATCGTTAAAACTTTGGTAATTCCCTGTCCTGCAAAAAGTAAAGCAAACTCTTCTCCGATTGCTTTCATTAAGCAAGGATCGACCTGATGATTCAGGAAACTGTCTACCTTTAAAATATCGGTTCCAATAACACGGCCTTCGGAACTTATCTTCTGTTTAAGTAAATCCATGAGAACCTCATTACTTCATATATTTGAACAGTGAATCAGTACTCAAAACATAAAGTCATTATATGCTAACTTCCCCAAAGAGAAAATACAAAATCCGCTTTCTTTATAAAAAAAAATCATTTTTCAGAAATATCAGCATTTTCACAAATATAATTGAATACGGATAAAATTATTGACACTTTATGCAATTCGCTTATCATCGCCCGAATTGAAAACCTTCGACCACATCATTTTCGAGCGTCGATACATCAACGAGCCGTATGGTCCTCCCCTTGACTTCCAGAAGGCCGTCGTTCTCCATTGCGATCAATTCCCTGGAAAAAGAGGGGCGCGGCATCGCAAGAAGCTTGGCAATGACTTCCTTGGATACCGGAAGCTGCACGGTAACGCTGCCCGCTGATGCCGGATGCTGCTCTGTCCTGAGTTCCAAAAGATAGAAAGCAATTTTATGACGAAGGCTTTTCTGGGAAAGCAGGGCTATTCGACTGTTCTGCACCGTCACACGATCGGACAGGATCTGAAGGAAATTATTCAGGATTACCGGGCTTTTATCAAGAAGGGCGCGGAGTGTCTCTTTGCTGACAAAAAGCACTTCCGTCTGTGTCATTGCCTCCAAAGTAAATGTATAAATATTCGAGCTGCCGAAAATAAGGTCTTCCCCAAAAAAATCCCCCGGTCCCAGAAGTCCTATTGTTGCGAAATCTCCGCTTGACGTATATTTCTGCATTGCGATCTGGCCCTGCTCGATAACACCAATGCTGCCGCAGATATCGCCTTCTGCAGCAATAATCTCCCCTTTGGCAAAAGAGCGGACTTTCGTGACAGAACAATAATGATGGAAGGTTACCCTGTCCAATCCGGAGAAAAGAGATGTCTTTGCAAGTGCGTCACATGGTTTTATCATTTTTTTACCCTCTGTCCCAATTGTAACATACGTGACAGTTTAAGAGCAATTATCAACACGGGTTCAAACCTGGATACTCATGCAAATGCGTATTATTTATTTGCCAAGAAGCTGATAGTCCTGACCTGCGCGCACAGTACTGATCAAATCCGCAATAGATTCCATCTTCCGGTCAAAGGCAACACCGCCTCCGAAAACCTGATCCACAGCGTGCGAATCCGATCCGGACATAAACCTGAGATTATTCTCTTTTGCATATTGCAGTGCCATCCGATTATAGGACGGGTTAGTATGGCTTGCATTTATTACTTCAACTGCATCGACAATTGCCGGGAACAGACGGATTTTGCTGATATAGAAAGCTTCCCGGAAAGGGTGTGCATGCGTAATAAAGCCTCCGTGACGATGCACCTGCTGCGCATATTCCTCAAGTCCCCATGAAAGAATATCGGGGTGTTCAAGCAGAAATTCCCTGTCGAGCCCATAGGTAAGCAGATCAGTATGATCGTATCCATACTCCCATCCGAAAAACACCTGCAGGCCGCATTTGTCGCCCTCTGCCCTGGCATTCTCATATCCCCTGCAGAATAATTCAACACGCCGCCCCCAGGGAAGATGTGAAGGAACGGTGGTATTTCCGTTAAAAAAATGATCTGTAACCACAATACCCTGATATCCTGCTCCGGCAAAAGCTCTGACCATGTCAGAACCGGTGTCAAATGCGCAGGCACTTGTCTCACTGGTATGAAGATGCGTTTCATATTTAAATAAATATCTGTCCGGAGTCTCTTCCCTGTTCTTATGCAATTCGTTCTGCTTTCCTTCTGATGTAAACATATAACCTCACTATTAAATTAATCAAAAAACGGAACAAAATTCTCATCCCGGTCTGCCTGGAAACACATTTCAACCTGTTCCCTGTTAATCCGTTCCGCTGAAAGTTCCGGCAGATCGTCCAACGGAAAAAAGGCACACTCACTGGTCTCAATATTGGCTGTAAACGAGCCTTTGATTCTTTGGCACTCTGCGATTATTTTGTAAATGCCATAGGGCGCCGGAGTTGAACAGCGCTTCCTTGCATCGAGTACTGCAATCAGTCTGATGACTTTGACATCAAGGCCGGCTTCTTCCTTCACTTCTTTCATAATATTCTCGGCAAGCGAAAGATCGACCTCAGCCCACCCCCCGGGCAGAGACCATTTTCCATCAATCTGTTCCTTAACCATAAGAATCTGATTCTTTTCAATGATGGCTGCGCGGACATCTATTTTGGGAGTCTGGTATCCCTTTTCGCAGCAAAACAAATCAATAACCTTCTCAAATTCTAGGTCCGTATGTTCGCTGATTATTTCTGCCGACAGGTTACGTATCTGCTGAAATCTCTCAAGATCATACTTGTCTTTTGAATAAAAAAGTCCGCTCTGGGCAATGGCCTGCAGCCGTATCGCCCAGTCCAGCCATTTATTCTGCATGATTCCACCCTTTTCCTGCCTTGTAACGTTAAAAATGAATATACCCATCTCTATTAGGATTTGAGTCACCAATACATTATAGCTGAAAATCAAGTAAATTTCAGTCACTTACGGTAACTGTACCATCCATGGCGATAGAAACCTGCATTCCGTCTTTCACAAAATCCAGGAAATCCTGCCCGAGTGAGTCAACCGTCGGCATGCTGTTTTGGGTCCAGACATCGGAAAGGATTGCACCTGCAGCAGCAAGCGAGTCAATAGGTTCGCTGAAAAGAAGACATGCCGGTGCAGCACCCATTGCAGATGCCGTCAAAAACACAAGCCCGCCTGTCGTGGATCCGATTGACTGCGGAAGGCAAAGCGCCATATGCGCCATCGGCTTATTATACAGGTCCGGATTATTCTGATCCGAACAGACAGCATCTGTTTTTTTGGCAAGCAGGCTCTTCTGAAAACTGGCCAGCGTATTAAATCCCTGTCTGGACACAACAGCCCTGGCACTTGCTTCTCCGCACACGACAATTCTTCCGGTAAATATCCTTTTCATAGCGCGGCCCCCTTAATAATGAGCGAACAAATTTCATCATCCGTATAATAACGGGAGTTCGTATATGTACGAAGCTTATTAGAATTCGTAATTACCGGAAGGTTCTTTGATTTGGGATTATTCATATACATCAGCGGACAGATATAGGAAAGACGTGCTCCGGTTGCACGAAGACGTGCATCGAACGGCGTCTGTGCAAACGCAGATAGAACGTCCGGTGCTGCAGTAAATACGGTTTTCACGCAAATCTTGTTCCGGTTCGCAGCAGCCAGGGATTTTTCAAGCCGCTCTGTCCATGAAATCAGCTGATCAACAGATAAATGCGGGCAGCCTATGAAACAGAGCTTCGGGGCAGCATCCGGATTTTGCCACATTACAGGATAACTGCTTCTAACGCGTTCCATTTCTGCATCATCAATCACATATACCTGGTGATTTTCACAGATCAGCGCATCATTTAGGTCCTTAGCTTCCGGCGTCAGTTCCTCTACATGGAAAAGTCCCACGGCACCGTTGCTGGCTGATGCGGCTCCCATGTCTTTAAGATATGCTTTGGCATCATCCGTAAGTTCGTGACCCAGAAATTCTGAGAGCCCTTTTATATAAGGCACCTTTTCCAAAACTTTCAGCCCGATGGCGCTTCCGAGAATCTGTGCCTCCGGTGTATGCGTGGTCCGGACCTCAATCACCCAGGATGCCCTGCGCTCCTCATCAAGAAGCAGGCCAAAGTTCGGTACCCTGCCTGTAATCGCTCCGAAAATATCAATAAATGCGGAATTCCTGTTGCAGCGGGCACCAAGAACCGAATTGGCATATACCACGGCAGATGATTCAGCCCAGCTTAAGACATCGCCTCGCGCGGGTATATTCCCGACTTCTTCCATGTAACATGTACAGGTAAAGGATTGATCATTCTTAAGGCCCAGCTTTCTGAGCTGCTCCTCATAGTTCTTTTGTTTGCCGTACATTACCCTGGCTACAATCATCTGTATAAGACTGGAAGGAACGTTTTTATTATCTATCGGGCGGGGATCGACGGTAAAGGGGGTCTTTGACTTGATTCCGGCATCAATAATTTCATCCATGACATCAAACATCGCTGTCATGATTGAAACTCCGAAACTTGTCACAAGATGTCCTCCCGGTCCCGTCACATCGACAAACCGGTCCGCATGAAAAGTATCCCCGTACATAACAAGAGTCTTCATAATTTTAGCCATGACTTCACCCTGACCGCCCGCCAGAATATTTTTTTCTTCATCTGTAAGGTACATGCCTGTTTTCCCCTTTCATTACAATGTTGTTCCGAGCCTGTAACCTGCCCTTGTTGCTTCGATTACTTTGCCGACAAAGAAACTGTCGCCTATGTTATAGATTTCACGGGCAATCCGCATCTTCTGTGCTTCCGTAAATAAAGAGGTATCCGGCCGCCCGCCGGCTGCAAGAACAATCAAATCCGCATCAAGCGTCTGATTTTCTTCCAACAGCTTTATCCTGGGGGCCAGTGGATTTTCAACATTTTCAGGAAGAATCGGATGCCATGTAATGTATGGATTAGGAACGGTAGTGGAAACATTTCTTTTAACTTGAACCTGGCCAGGTGCAAAACCGGTGACTTTTGTACAGTTAAGGAGTTCAACCCCGGCTTTTTCAAGATAATGGATCAGATGACCGCGGTTGGCGGTACAGACCTTATTCATGAAATAATTCTCCATCTCAACTACTTTGACCTGCTTGTCATGTTCATAACGAAGCCAGTATGCAGCTTCGCAGCCGACGACTCCGCCGCCGATTACAACAACTTTTTTAACCTTCTGCAGAATTTCCGGATGCATGAACAGATCTGTCGCCTGAATTGTGTTTGCAGTGGAAATCCCAGGCAGCGGCAGGCTGAACTGTTCTGATCCAACAGCAAATACCACGGTATCATAGCCCAGTTTTTCAAGGAAGGAAGCATCAACATGTGTGTCCGGATGGAAAGTAAGATTTCCCATTGCGGAGACTACCTTCACGGCATGTATCAGGTATTTTCTGTAATTTTGAATATCATATTTGATTTTTGCGACGCCTCCCGGTACCAGGCGTCCTCCGATTTGTCCGCTCTTCTCATACAGATCGACTTTATGCCCCCGCTGCGCTGCCGTAATGGAAACAATTACACCGGCAGGACCCGCTCCGACAACGGCAATTCTTTTAACTATCTTTGCAGGGGCGGGAACATCCGGAATTGCGTGCTCAAAACCGGTGCGGGGGTTAACCGAGCACTGCGGATGCCCTCCTTCGACAAACTCGTTGATACAGCCTTCCTGGCATCCGATGCACGGGCGTATATCACTGACTTGTCCGGCATATGCTTTTTTTGGCCACATAGGATCAGCAAGGAGAGGACGCCCGAGCATAACCATATCGCAAAGCCCTTCCCGAAGTGCCTTCTCCGCCAGATCAGGGTACCCCAGCTTGCCCACTGCCACTACGGGAACCGGTACGCCGGCATTTGACATGATCTTGTTTTCTGCAAAATAATCCTTTACAATTTTGGAAATGTCCAGGAAACATCCCGGCGGCATGCTTCCCGGGGGATGAGGAAGCCACCAGTTGTCATAGCACCCCAGATCCACATCAAAAAGATCCACACCTGCCCTGACAAGATTTTTCATGTATTCGAGCGTCATTTGGATCGTGCGCCCGTTCTTGAACTTCCTAAGTGAAGAACAACTCATTCCCGTATCGCCGTAGGTCTCATTTAGTGCGAGCGATAAGTCGATCCGATACATGACAGGATAGCTGCTGCCGACACGCCGGCGAATCTCAGAAACCATATCAAGCCCGAAGTTCTGCCAATTTGAGAAACGCCCCAGTTTCCTCCTGTTAAAAGCCGGATTTGTCATTTGTTCAAGAAGATACCCCTCGTGCCCGTGAAGATATACCCCATCGATCCCTGCGGCATGGGCATCTGCAGAAGCCTGTCCGGCATTTTTTATTATTTTGTTCAATTTATGTCCTGATAACGGAAGGCACGGAATCTGCGGAATGTAAAAGCTCGGGTTGATCGATGCAGATACCGGGAATTTCAGCGAATTCACAAGGCACTGCGGGTTGCCGACACGCCCAAGTCCCGGAGTAAGCTGAATAAAAAACTTCGATCCATAGGCATGAACGCCCTGCGCGAGATCCCGCCATCCGGAGAAAACCGTCCGGGACCGGTCTATCCTTGGAAAATAGCTCAAATTGCCCGGCTCAAGAATAGAATTGTCAATGCCGAAACTAATCGGAACAAGACCTGAAGTAATCAGTCCCACACCGCCTTTGGCACGTTCTATAAAATACTGAATCATTTTGTCATTTGGGCGTCCCGTTTCCTCACACATGCAGATATTACCCATCGGCGCCATAACAAGTCGATTTTTAACCGTCATCCGGTTAATCTGAATCGGAGAAAACATCTGGTCATAGGGATAAAGCTCCTGACTCATCTCCCCTGCTTTAAGCCATTCCCTGTCCGAAAACCAGTCACCGTATCTATCCATGAGATCTTGTATTTTTGGATCAGTCCTTACCATACTCTCTCCCCGCTTTCTTCCATTTCCCAGAAGTACGTTCACGTTAAAAGCACAGAAATTTATATATAACGATATAATTGAACAAACCAGATAATCAATTCCTATATATTTTACTGCCGTAAAAATCGGCAGTCAATCAACATAGCGATAATACATGCAATACCCGGCGGGATACGCTGCTTTTTTGTTTTCAGTCAATAACGCGGTGCTGGTACCACTTTTTCCCGCGGAACCGAGTCATGAATATTATGCTTCTCACTCCCCACTCACTATACATTGCGACCCATACACCAAGAATACCGAAAGGAAGAACAACTCCAAGAATATACCCGAGAACTACACGGAAAAGCCACATGGAAAGCATCGAAAGAATCGATGTGTACTTTGAATCCCCTCCTGCACGAAGCGCTGCCGGAACAAGAAAGCTTCCCGGCCAAAGGAAAATCTGTGTAATCGAATATGTCAGTATGATCATAAATATTTGCGGGACTATAGCCTTCGGTGCCCGGAACATAGAAACCATAGGATTAAAAAACGGAAGTAAAAGAATACACATGATAGCCATGGAAGCAGAAGAAAGCACAAAAAATGAACGGACAATTTTTTTAGCCTGTATGATATCCTTCTTACCCATACACTGCCCGACAACAGTAATCACGGCAAAGACAAGTGCATTTGCCGGAACTGCAAACAAGCCTGCAATGGAAGCACTGATGGCATTCACAGCCATCGCATACGTACCGAGACCGACTATAAATGTTTGTGTCAGAATTTTGCCGCCGTTGAAAAACATCTGTTCAGCAGCAAAAGGCAGACCGATAAACAAAATTCGCTTAAGCATTGCCCAATCAACGCCAAACAAATCATGTACCTGAAAATTCAGTGTCTTGTTTCTTTTAATCAGATAAAGAATTGCCACGATCGCTGCAAAGTACCGGGCAATATTCATTGATATTACCAATCCGAGCACACCCATATGCAGACCGTTGATGAATACGAAATTCAGAAGTACATACGTGAGATTCATAGTGATGGAAAGCATTAATGATGACCGCGTTTCTCCGATTCCGCGCAATGCACCGCAGACCGCCTCCATAACTGCAATTCCGCAATAGGATATACAGCTGCCGATCAGGTAGGTTTTTGCATTGGCAAACACCGCTTCTTCGGCATTACCAAAAAGCAAATACAGAATCGGCCCGTGAAAGGCAACAAGCAGAAGCGTGATTACAAGCGCAATGGAAAAAACAGCAGACACCGAACCGGCCAATGCCTTCGGCACCATTTTTTGATTTCCGCGGCCTGTATATTGTGCAACTACGACAGTACCGCCGGTTGCAACTGCAATAAAGACATTAACAAGGAAAATATTGACTGAATCCACCATATTTACTGCGCTTACCGCTGCAAGCCCGGATGAACTTATCATCGCAGTATTCACTAAATTCATGCATACAAGAAAAGCCTGATCAATCAGGAGAGGCAGAATTATGGAAATAATCTGGCGGTAATCAAGGGTTTCTCCCGAAAAATGCCTGGTAAAAAACCCGTCGGCCCTGCTTTTCCATATCGCTTGATTTGTAGGATTACGTCGTTGTAACATTCATATATTTTATCATGAACGGCGAAAATGGCAACGAACTTAAATCCTGTGATTGTAAACAAAAAAACACCCCGGTAAAAACCCTGGGTGTTTTCCTGCATGATTTCAGTCCGGAATGGGAAATCAAAATGATATTTACGCGACCGTAATTACACTTACGGGACAGCCTTCAGCGGCTTCAACAGCACTGTCCTGTGCATCTGCAGGAACCGTCTCCGCAATTACTTCCGCCGTTCCATCCTCCGCCATAGCAAAAACCTGCGGGCAGGTATCTGCACATAATCCACATCCGATACATCCGCTCCTGTCAATTGTTGCTTTCATAGTAATTACTTCCTTTCATAATGGGAATACGACAGTAAGAAACATTTTAAACTTGCTTTCGGCAGCAACTGCATGCGGAACTCCCGCCGGCATGACAATCGTCTGACCGTCACTTAAAACATAGACCTCGTCTCCGACTGTAATTCTGGCACTGCCTTCCAGAATTGTGACCATTGCATCTCCCTGTGAAGCGTGGGAACTTATCTCTTCACCCTTATCAAAAGCAAAAATTGTAAGGCCCACTGCCTTGTTCTGCACCAGCGTCCTGCTTACCACCTGACCGGGCTGGTATGCAACGAGTTCTGCCAGAGTCAGCACCTGACTGATTTCAATATTTTTCAAAAAATGTTCACTCATGTAAATCTCCCTTCGTTCAAACAAGTATGCGGTGAAGCGAACTATCCGCTTCTGTCTTGTCTGATCTTGCTTTCAGTCTATCAGTATGAAGCGGGCGTTTATGTGATTTGAATCAAAAAATGCATTTATTTCGACAAGCCGGATATATTCACCAGTGCTGCCCGGTCCAAAACCAGCATGGATTTATTACTGATCGAACGAATCAGATGTTCGTTCTCCATCTGACTTAATTTCCTGCTGACTGTTTCACGGGCAATCCCCAGATAATTTGCCATGCCCTCACGGCTTAAAGGCAGCCGTACCAGGACACCTTCCTTATCAGGGGAACCATATGCATCGGCATAAGAAAGAAGCAGTGAAGCAACACGCGCATCAACACTCCTGACACCCATACTTTGCAGTGATTGTTCCATTCGTGCGAGACGATCGTCGAGAGTCTCTATGATTTTGATTGCAATATCAGGAAAGGTTGAAAGAATACTATGGAAATCTGTTTTTGAGAGTATGCATATCTTTACTTTTTCCAGCGCTTCCACATGATACGCAGCAGCTTTATCTCCCATCAGATACTGCTCTCCAAAAAAGTCGCCTTCGGCAAAAACATATAAAATCTGTTCACGTCCATCCTGCGTATAATGGAAAGCTTTTACACTGCCTTCATTCATAATAAATACACATCCGGGTTTTTCACCCTCACGCAGAAGCACATCACCTTTTTGGTACTCGCGGTGCGTCACAAGTTCCGAGATCTTTATAAGATCATCATAGTTCAGTGCTGAAAAAATAGAAACTTTCTGTACACACAGCCCCTGTTTGTATTGCATTCCGCAGCAATCGCATTCCTTCATAATAATCACCTCGGTCCAGATTGAATTGGATTAATCTTCCGGATTCACCAAAGTCTTTAATTTCTCTTTTGATTGTACAGCGAATGATACACAGAAGCATACAACGTGAAACAATTGGATGCTAATATATAGCTAATATCAAAAATTCGCAATGATTCGATAGGAGCACAAATGAAAGGAACAATCATTAGAAATATTGCGGGGAGTCTTCTTATTCTCTCCGTCCTGCCTCCATGGAGCGTAGGAGTCATTAATGTTTTTGTTCTTCTTCCTGCTTTCTTTGGGCTGATTCTCCTTTTTCTGCCGTTAATACGCAAATGCTTCCATCAATTCAGTGCAAAGACACAAAGCAGGATTATCCTTCTTTTGAAATCAATGGTAATCATTGCCGCGCTTATCATTACGGCGGAGCTTATTCTTATCCGGGCAAACATTCCAATGAGTAATGCGCCTGCGAGATCGGTGGTAATTGTTCTGGGAGCACAGGTCGTAAAGAGCCGACCGACACTCATTCTGGCCGGTCGAATAGAGGCAGCGGCAAATTACATGGCGGCTCATCCCGACTCCGTGTGCATAGCTTCCGGCGGCCGCGGAGCAGATGAAGATATCAGCGAGGCCAAATGCATCCGCGATACACTGGTCTTAGATTATCACATTGATGCCGAAAGAATCTATATGGACGATTCATCTTACAACACCAGTCAAAATCTTGAAAACAGCGCTAAAATCATATTTGCACATGACCTTTCGACAAACGTGTTGATTGCCACAGACGGTTTTCATATGTTTCGTGCAAAAACGCTTGCCGGCTGGAAAGGACTGACACCTTACTCGTGTCCGGCTTCCACTGACAGACGGCTCGTTTTTTACCTATATATCCGCGAATTATTCGGAATTCCCAAAACACTTCTTTTTGACAGGTAAAATGATTGGTGCAAAAATTCAGTTTATTATAAACTATTGATGATTTATCAGTCTCCTGCATTTAAACGGATTTTCGCAGGCACAAAATGATATAATAAAATCAAGTAATCTTTATAAGCGAACCGGATTACTTAAGAATTAAGCAGCGCAGGAGGAACAGGCGATGGAATTTTGCTGGATAACCCTAAGTGTCAATAATATGGAAGAATCGCTGCATTTTTACCGTGATCTGCTTGATCTTCCGATCTCAAGACGTTTTACTTCGAATGAAGTTGTTGAAATAGTAATGCTCGGCAGTGAAGACAATGTCAAAATTGAGCTGATCTGCAACAGTAATGAAAAAAAGGAAAAACACACAGAAGGCTTTTCTATTGGTTTTGAGGTTCCATCCCTTGCCGATGCCATGTCACAAATGAAGAACAATGGAATACAGATCACAAAGGGCCCATTTTCTCCGAACCCGAGAATCAGCTTTTGTTATGTGAATGATCCCGATGGATTTGAAGTCCAGCTGGTCGAAAACAGCTGACCCATATGCAAGTATGAAAGGAGTGATAATATGCCTGTTCATGCAGCTTTCATCGTTCCCCACCCTCCTCTGATCATTCCGAAAATCGGACGGGGTGAAGAAAAGAAAATCCAGAATACGGTTGATGCCTATGACAAAATCGGACAGCGAATTGCTGAAATAAAGCCGCAGACCATCGTCGTTATCTCACCGCACAGCATTATGTACGGCGACTATATCCATATATCGCCAGGTCCGGGAGGACGCGGTGATATGGGGCGTTTCCATGCAGAAGATGTAGAAATCAAAAAGAAATATGATTCACCTTTCATCTTCGCCCTTTGTGAAGCTGTAAAGAGAAATGGTGTTTCCGCCGGTACCAGCGGTGAAAAGGATGCAGTCATTGATCATGGCGTATTGGTTCCCCTCTATTTTGTTGAAAAATATTACAGGGACTATGAACTTGTACGCATATCCATATCAGGCTTGTCTCCCCTTGAGCATTACCGGTTCGGTCAGTGCATAGCACAGGCGGCTGAACTTCTGAACCGCAGTATCGTCATAATTGCCAGCGGAGACCTTTCCCACAAACTCGGTAAAGGAAGTCCTTATGGATTTGCGGAGGAAGGTCCGGTCTTTGACCGGCAGATCACCAAAGCAATGGCTTCCGCCAATTTCATGGATTTTCTTACTTTTGATGAATCATTTACCGAAGCTGCTGCAGAGTGCGGTCTCCGTTCCTTCATCGAAATGGCCGGGGTTCTGGACGGCCGGAAAGTCACACCGACTTTTCTGTCCTATGAAGGACCTTTCGGCGTCGGGTATGCGACATGCATTTATGAAGTGGACGGACCCGATGAGACAAGGCACTTTGGTGAACGGCTTGAAAACCAGCTGAAACAGAAAGTGCAGTCGCTCCGCGGAAACGAAGACGAATATGTACAATTAGCACGTGAGTCCCTGGAAACATACATTAAGACCGGACTGGGACTCGTTCGTCCAGGCGGCCTGTCACATGATCTGCTTCATAAAGAAGCCGGTGTTTTCGTATCCATCAAGAAGAACGGGCAGCTGCGAGGCTGCATCGGTACAATTGCACCTGTCGAATCCTGCATTGCAGATGAAATCATCAGGAATGCAGTAAGCGCAGGCACGCAGGATCCGAGATTTGGAACGGTTACCGAAGACGAACTCCAATCGCTTGTCTATAGTGTTGATGTTTTAAGCGAACCCGAGCCGATCAGCTCAATGGATCAGCTTGATGTCAAACGATATGGCGTGATTGTTACAAGCGGCATGAGGCGCGGACTTCTCCTGCCCAATCTCGATGGAGTCGATACGCCAAAGCAGCAGGTCGACATTGCACTGCAGAAGGCCGGATTATCTGCACGCGATACATATAGTATGGAACGCTTTGAGGTGGTGCGTCATAAATGAACAGCGTATCATGCGGCATATGCCCGCATCGATGTAATCTTAAAGAAGGCCAGACAGGACTATGCCGCGCAAGAAGCAACAGGGGCGGGCAAATCCGTTGTGACAACTATGGCCTGGTTACATCATTGGCTTTGGATCCGATCGAAAAGAAGCCTCTTCATCGCTTTTTCCCCGGAAGTACAATTCTGTCAGCCGGAAGTTTCGGCTGCAATATGCACTGCCCGTTCTGCCAGAACTTTGAAATCTCAATGGCTGACATAAATACTTCCGCCTATACTTCAATATCCCCTGAAAAATTGATTTCCCAGGCTGTTTCACTGAAGTCAAAAGACAATATTGGAGTTGCATTTACTTACAACGAGCCGTTTGTCGGATATGAATATGTCTGGGACAGCTCCGTCCTTGCACATAAAAACGATTTGAAAACAGTTCTGGTCACAAACGGATATGTAAATGAGGAGCCGCTTCTTCGTCTTCTCCCCTATATTGATGCGATGAATATTGATCTCAAGACTTTCTCCGGTGAATATTACCGGCTTCTTGGAGGGAATCTGGAGGATGTCAAACGGACAATCTCACTTTCCTCCCTTGCATGCCATGTCGAAGTCACAACTTTAATTGTCCCCGGTCAAAATGATACGGATGAGGAAATGCGCAGCCTGTCTGCCTGGCTTGCATCTGTAAATCCTGATATTCCGCTTCATATATCCCGGTTTTTCCCCCGCTACAAGATGCTTGACCGCCCTGCAACAAATATTAAAACCGTTTATCATCTGGCCGGTATTGCCCGTGATGCACTGCATTTCGTATATGAGGGGAATTGCTGAGGGTGGTTTTCCAGTGCCTCCATCGAAAATCACATAAAAGTTAATTACATAGTCTCATAGAAAACCGTCTGACTGAGCGGTTTTCTTGTCTTGTCATGCCGGTCGGGAGAAAGCGGAATACCGGACGCGTATCCGAGGAGAAGAATATTAACCGGAATGACGCTGTCGGGTAAGTTGAATTCTATCCTTATCATATCCGGATCAAAATAACAGACCCAAAGGCTTCCGAGACCAAGCTCCGTCGCCTGCAGCATCATATGATCCGTGACGATGCTTGCATCAATATCAACGGTATTTTTCTTGTCATACGGACGCAGCCATGCTTCGTTTTTATCACAGCATACAATGATGGCCATCGGCGCATTAAAAATATTGGCAGCCCTGGCAATTTTGCGCAGACCCTCCTCCGACTGAACAACAACCAGCCTTTGCGGCTGGAAATTCGAGCCTGTTGGAGCAACTCTTCCTGCTTCAAGAATTTGAAGAAGCTTTTCTTCCTCAATTTTTTGCGGCAGGTATTTACGAACGGAATATCTCTTTCTTTGTATATCAAAAACGCTCATTTTCTCTCCCCCCGTATTAATATGACTGGCTTTTGAGTCTCTGAACAATCAATCTTATGATATCAATGTAACACCTGTTTTGAAAATTGCAACTTCACATATGCGCAAGGGTAAACAGCTGTCATTTCTTCCGGTCAAAGTCTTCCATCTGTTTAAGGTAATTGATCTGGGCTGCATTTTTTCCTCTGTATCTGACTTCGTCACTTGTTAAATCCCTGCCGTTCTCGAAATGTATCTGATTTTTGAATTTTTCGAATTCTTCCCTGGAAAGCTCGACAAAACTTTTGCAGTTGGGGCAGGAAATGCAGTATTTCGTCGAATACGGAATCAGAGGAATGAAGAATAAAGTAAACCATGTCCGGACTATGCACAGCTGCCAGATTGTCTGTGTATTGCAGTAGTTGCATATACGTGATCCGACTGTGCCGACTGCTTTTCTGGTTATTTTTCCAAATCCCCATATTAGAAACATACATTCCCCTTCCAATATTCGAGTATTATAAATATGTAACCGTTCATTTTAGTTATTTTATTACTATACATCAAAATAACAGAAGGTTAATTGATTCCGAATAGATTTGAATATTTTTTTATGAAGAAATCCCTTGTTTTTATATGAATCAACGTCTTGCTGGTAAAGACACCGATCGGCAATTGTACGACACCATTGTCCCGTCCAATTGGGACAATTGCCATCGTTTTTTTTGAATTATATCCCACAGGAGATTGACCACGCGATTGCCTGATCAGATTCTTCGCAAGCAATGCACCCTGTCGGCTAGCGAGTGAACCTAATTTTGCCTCCTGAATATCATTGCAATCACCTATAGCATAGATGTTCTCAGTTTTCATAACCCTGAAATATTTATCGACACGGATTAGTCCGCGTTCGTTCAACGATTCTTTGAATTCGCGAGTCAAAAAACCAGTATTGGCTTTGCTGCCAATACAGTTATAAAAAAGGTCCGCCGTATATATTGTTTTACTCGAAACAGAATGAAATTCTTGGTTATCATTACTTTCAAGTTTTTCATTCAGTATGACTTCAACACCAAGGGCTTGTAATTGATCAGTTGCCAGTCGACTGGCTTTTTCACTTAGATACTCTAATATTCTATTACTTCCATGTACCAAAACTATTTTTTTATCATGAAATTTTGATGCTATTTCGCCAGCTAGTTCTACTCCTACCGGACCTCCACCAATAATAACAATCTTCTCAGATTGTTCAAGCTTATTATGTTCATTTAAGAAATAAGAATTTCTATCTTCCAGAGATAGTTGATTGTCTGGTTTACCTATTGAAAATGTTTTATAATGCGAGCCAGTTGCTATGACTAAAATATCAAAGTCTATGGATTGATTATCAACAAAGTGGACTTGGTTTCGAGTTACACTCTGAACATTTTTATTGATATAATCACACTTCAGGAAAGACGTGTAAGTAAATCTGGATCGTATTCCAATCTTATTGGGTTCAACTAAAGCTGCGAGTTGAGCGAAAGAAACTTCAAAGTAATCTTTTCTATCCACCAGCGTAACTTTATAACCTGGTGCCGAGTACAATTCCTGGGCGCATCTCACTCCAGCGAACCCTCCACCTAAAATAACAACATTATACATATGTATCTCCATTCCAGGTTTCCCTTCAATTCGCTGAAGCAGTCTGCTTCTCTGCACGTATCATTAGGTAGTTCATACTGCGGTTGATTCACTGAACGCAGAAACAATGTAATAAATGCCTACCCAGATGACGAACCAGCTCATTATGTGAATCCACACCTCGGTAGTGGTCTTCATCCCCAACAATCTCAAACCGACATTGGGGGAAAACAGGAATGCAGTGCCTGTAACAATTATATATACCATATACTAATATACTCCTTGCGCTGCCACTCAGACGTCTGCTCTTATTCTCTGGTTTTTTCATAAATAGACCTCCTTCGTCACAACAAGACGCTATGAAAAGTGCTGATTATCAGTTCCTAAATGGTTCATCAGACCTCATTTGCTGTTATGTTCAATCTACTATTTAACCATCTAATCTTTTCTATAAACTCTGACTTTTCCTGGGTTGATAAGGAACTCAGTACTGTTTCCAGATATTCCATGTGTGATTTGAATAAATCTTCGAATTTCTTTCGGCCTAAATCGGTTATGCTTATCCAGAAAATCCTTTTATCATCAGGGTTTTGCAGTTTTTTCACCAACCCTTTTTTTATCAGTTTATTGATAACAAAAGTAATTGTCCCACTTGTAATGAGAGCGATATCACCTAGCTTTTGTACAGCCTCTTTCTCGGTCTTTTCCAGGTGTAGTAAAATCAGAAACTCCGAAAATGTAAACCCAAGTTCAAAGAGGTTTTTAGTAATGGTATCAAGAACTATATGGCTAGTTTTATGCAATTCCCTCATAAACTCAATATTTATATCCATTATAAATCTCCTTTGTATGAACTTTTAAAATCATATCACATTATTATCTTGACGTCGAGATAATTTGGCTGGATGCGTTTGCAGATTAAGCGTAAAGCGACAACAGCAAGCACCGGATTTCGCAAACATTTTTGAAATGCTCTATCATGGGAAAACTCATTACACAATAGCCAAGCTAATTGGCAAGCCACAAACAACTGTCAAATATTTGATCAAACGTATGCGTATGATACTCCAGCAGCATGTTGGTTGTGAAAATTTAGAAATATAAAGAACGAGGCGGTAGTTCCACAACGTGTCTACCGCCTTGTTTAGCAACAGTTCTCTAATTTAAACCCTAAGCCAAAACAGCAGTTCCGATAAATCGCAGAGCAAAAGAAGTGCTCTAGCCTCAACCTGAAAATTCTTTTTAAGACTACAATACTTATGAAAGATAAAAAAGGTTTCCAGCGATCGGCAATTATTGCCGAAAGTCTGGAAACATCTGATTTCAGGCCTTTCCTGGCATATTCTTAATGTTTATATGACATCAAGACGACCGTCTCAACGTGATAAGTACATAGAAATAGATCGAGTGTAAAACCAATTGTTCAATGGTTTCCCTTATTTCTCAACGATATACCTCAAGAAATGCACACACTTCCTATTATCAAACGATTATCAAAGTGCCAGACAACCTAAAACCTTTCTTGAAGTAAAACGTCATAGAAAAGACATGACAAACTCAACTTCATATTTCGCTCTTAAATCCTGAAATGCCCCTATGTAAGGCATTTCCAAGAAAAATAATACCACCTTCTGACAGAAATCGTTCTATCAAAAGATGGCACTAGTTGTGGTGCGGATAACAGGACTTGAACCTGCATGCTCTCGCACTGGAACCTAAATCCAGCGTGTCTGCCAATTCCACCATATCCGCATATTCGGGACTTAGAAAACAGTACCTATACTACCATTTAAGGAGGGTACGGTTCAAGCCCAAATGGGAAATTTACTCATCCAGCCTCAAAACACTCATGAAAGCTTCCTGCGGCACTTCTACGCTGCCGACCTGGCGCATGCGCTTCTTGCCTTCCTTCTGCTTTTCGAGGAGCTTCTTCTTCCTGGTTATATCGCCGCCGTAACATTTTGCAATAACGTCCTTGCGGAAAGCCTTGATGGTCTCACGCGCGATGATTTTACCGCCGATGCAGGCCTGTATCGGGATCTCAAAATTCTGCCTGGGGATGTTGTCCTTGAGTTTTTCTGCCATACGGCGTCCGCGGGCATATGCCTTATCTTTATGGACAATAAAGGAAAGGGCATCGACAACATCACCATTGAGGAGGATGTCAAGCTTAACCAGATCGGATTTGTCATAACCGTCCACTTCATAATCAAGCGATGCATATCCACGCGATTTGGACTTAAGTGCATCAAAAAAATCATAGATTATTTCATTCAAGGGCATTCTGTAGTGCACGATGACACGCATTTCATCCATGTATTCCATGTTGATATACACGCCGCGGCGATCCTGGCAAAGCTCCATAATATTTCCGACATATTCTTTGGGAGTCATGATCGTGCACTTGACCATTGGCTCTTCGATATAGTCAATCTGTGACGGATCCGGCAGGTTGGTGGGGTTATCCATACGCAGTTCTTCACCCGTTATCGTGTAGACTTTATAAACAACGGAAGGTGCTGTTGAAATAATATCAAGATTGAATTCGCGCTCGATTCGTTCCTGAATTACCTCATAATGCAAAAGACCCAAAAATCCGCAGCGGAAACCAAAGCCGAGTGCAACGGAGGTCTCCGGTTCGAAAGAAAGGGCCGCATCGTTAAGGCGCAGCTTTTCGAGTGCATCACGCAGGTCCGGATAGCGGGCTCCGTCTGTCGGATACATACCGCAGTACACCATCTGCTGAATTCTTTTATAACCGGGCAGCGGTTGGGCTGTGGGGTTTACAGCTGAGGTGACTGTATCGCCGGGAGCTGTATCACTTACACTCTTAATGGATGCAGCAATATAGCCTACTTCTCCTGTCAGAAGTTTCTCAGTCGGGACGAATTCTCCCGGGTGAAAAATGCCGAGTTCTACAACGGTAAACTCTCTGCCGGTATGCATCAGGCGGATCCTGTCTCCCGTGGCGACTTCCCCTTCCATGATACGGACATGTACGATTACGCCTTTATAGGTGTCATATTTGGAATCAAAAATAAGCGCCTTAAGCGGTGCATCTTCTTTCCCGTGCGGGGGCGGAAGATACTTGACTATCCCTTCAAGGACATCATCGATGCCTATGTCATTCTTGGCGGAAATATGCGGCGCATAACTCGCATCAAGACCGATAACATCCTCGATTTCTTTTTGAACCAGCTCGGGCTGAGCGGAGGGAAGGTCGATCTTGTTGATGACAGGAAGGATCTCAAGATTTCCATCCAGGGCAAGATACACATTTGCCAGAGTCTGCGCTTCAATTCCCTGTGCAGCATCCACGACAAGCACTGCACCGTCACAGGCCGCAAGGCTTCTGGAAACTTCATAGTTGAAGTCCACATGACCGGGGGTGTCGATCAGGTTGAATAGATAGGTCTCCCCGTCTTTGGCGGTGTAGTACATGCGGGTAGCCTGTGCTTTGATCGTGATACCGCGCTCACGCTCAATATCCATGTTGTCCAACACCTGCGACTGCATCTCCCTCAGGGAAAGAACGCCGGTATGCTCAATCATGCGGTCAGCGAGAGTCGATTTACCGTGGTCAATATGGGCAATAATGCAGAAATTTCTGATTCTTTCTTGTCTTTCCATGTGTTGGTTCACGCATCCTGTCTTTGTGAATTAAAGAAGACCCATATCATCAAACGGATAAATTTTTGCAATGACATGTGCCTTAATACGATCAAACGAAATGGGGCCGAGAACCCGGCTGTCAAGGCTGGCTCCCCTGTTGTCACCCATGAAGTAATACTGATCCGGGCCGAGTGTAATGTTGTCATATCCGCTGGCTGCTCCATTGTCGTTAATATTGGTCGGTACATTAGCCGCCAGATAAGGTTCATTCAGAAGAACACCGTTTATATATACTTTTCCGTCCTTAATAGTAACCGTTTCCCCCGGAAGCCCGATAAGGCGCTTGATGATCTTTTCTTTTTTCGTATATCCCGGAAGTCCGGTCGCGTTGATTGTCATTATGTTTCCGCGCTCCGGAGTTGTGAAATATTTTGATATCATCTCAACAAAGACGGCATCATTTTCGTGCAGGTTCGGTTCCATGGAAGGTCCGAAAACATCATTTCTCTGCACTACAAAAACTACCAGAACGATGCCTATGACAAGCCCAAGGCTGACAAACCGGGCCGTATCCAGCAGAGAGTATAAGAATCCCCTGTCTTTAGGTGCAGGCGGCAATACCTCAGGCGGCTCAGTGCGGACACGCCGTATCACCAGACTGGTGGGCTGTTCTTCCGGGTACTGCGCAATCCCGGTATCCTCATGCAAAGGCGGAACTTCAGTAAGACCGGTAGTTTCCTCCTGAGCTGCATCGGATTCCGAAACAGACGGTTCAGCTGCTTCCGATTTCTGTTTGGCATCAGAAATGTTTGTCACCGCAGAATCATTCAACTCTGCAGATACATCATCCTCCGCTTCTTCGGAATATGTTCCGTCTGGGATTCCACCGGGAATATCATTCATCTTGCGACTCCTCATTTACACAAATTCCAAGCTCGTCAAGCTGGAGGCCTGCAACGGGAGCCGGAGCTTCCGTCATCAGATCGGATGAATTCTGAACCTTCGGGAATGCGATTACTTCGCGGATGCTTTTACTGCCGGTCATCAGCATGACCATACGGTCAAGTCCGAATGCCAGCCCGCCATGCGGCGGTACTCCGTAGCTGAATGCATCCAGAAGGAACCCGAATTGTTCCTGTGCGGCTTCCTCGGAAAAACCAAGAAGTGAGAACATTTTCTTCTGAAGAGCCTGGTCATGAATACGAATGCTTCCGCCGCCAAGCTCCGTGCCGTTGAGAATAATGTCATAAGCCTTTGCACGGACAATACCCGGTTCGGTCTCAAGAAAAGCAAGATCCTCATCCATAGGACTGGTAAAAGGATGGTGCATGGCAACAAATCGGTTTGCCTCTTCGTTGAATTCCAAAAGCGGAAATTCCGTAACCCAAAGAAGGTTATAGGTGTTCTCGGCGAAAAGTGAAAAGCGTCTGGCCACTTCGCTGCGCAAGGCACCCAACGCACTGAAAACAACACTGTCCTTATCCGAAACGATGAGAATCAGGTCCTGACTGCAGGCGCCTGTGCTCTCAGCAATCTCCGCAATCTGATCCGTCGTCAGAAATTTGAGGAAAGATCCGCGCGGCGGTTCGGACGGTACAAGCCATGCGATGCCCTTGGCCTGATATGTCTTTGCTACCTCTGCCAGGGAGTCGATTTCTTTCCGGGTCATTGTTGCGCCGTCAGGTATGCAGATGGCACGGACACTTCCGCCCTTGCCGAGTGCTTCAGCAAATACGGGGAATTGAATCTTTCTGGCAATACCGGTAATGTTTTTAAGTTCGAGGCCAAAACGCAGGTCCGGCTTGTCCGATCCGAAGCGTTCCATAGCTTCACGCCAGGTTAGCCTCGGGAGCGGAAGGGATACTTCAACATGCATTACGTCACGAAATACTTTTTCTAAAAAACCTTCCGTGACGGTCATGACATCTTCCATCTCAACAAAAGCCATCTCCAGGTCTATCTGGGTAAACTCCGGCTGACGATCCGCACGCAGGTCTTCATCACGGAAACACTTGGCGATCTGCATATAACGGTCATATCCGGCGAGCATCAGCAGCTGCTTGTAGAGCTGCGGGGACTGCGGAAGCGCAAAGAACGAACCCTTCTTGATACGGCTTGGAACCAGGTAGTCACGGGCACCTTCGGGAGTGCTTTTACCAAGCATGGGGGTCTCAATATCCAGAAATCCTTCGGAATCAAAATAGTCCCGTGCACACTTTGCAACCTGATGCCGCAGAATAAGATTCCTCTGCATGTCAGGACGGCGCAGGTCAAGATAACGATATTTCAGGCGCAGCGCTTCATTGGCATTCACATTCTCCTCAATGTAAAAAGGAGGTGTCAGCGCTTCTGACAAAATGCGCAGGTTTTCGACGGCAATTTCCAGGTCCCCCGTCTTCATATTAGGATTCGGGGCACTTCTTTTCTGTACAGTACCCTCACAGGCAAGAACAAATTCAGATCTTACCTTTGATGCCTTAGCGATGACAGCTTCAGAACTCTCAGGATTCACTACCAGTTGGATTTCGCCGGAGCGGTCGCGCAGCGTCAGGAAGGTTAATCCTCCCAGATCACGATATTTATGGCACCAACCCATTAAAGTAACCTTTTGTCCTACATTTTCAAGTGTGACTTCCGCACACCTCATGGAACGCTTTAATCCATTCATTGACTCAGCCATATTCAAATCCCCTTTATCAAATAATGTTATCTCTGATTTATATTATTATGATTATTTCCGGTTTGCACTCTGTTTTCCAGGGACTATTTCCGGATATTACCGGCTATACCGGCAATATCCGATAGATCGATGTCTGTCTGGACTCCATCGCTCATGCGCTTGATCCTGGCCTTTTGGGTGCTGATCTCATCCGTACCAAGTACCAGAAGATATGGCGCACCTGTTTTACCGGCATATTTCAGCTGTGCTTTGAAGCTCCGGTCAACGAGATCCGTCTCGCAGCCGATTCCTTCCTTTCGCATCGAAAAAGCAAGCTTCTGTGCATACGCAGTACCTTGCGGATCCATCGTGGCAATGTACAGAAGTACATCCGGCGTCTTTTCAATAACAATCCCCTGGGCTGCAACTTCCATCAGAAATCTCTCCACACCCATGGCAAAACCAATACCGGGGACAGACTGGCCGCCCATCGTCTCAACAAGCCCGTCGTAGCGCCCGCCGCCGCAGATCGTGCCCTGTGTGCCGACATGTTCGGAAACAAATTCAAAAACAGTACGTGTATAGTAATCAAGTCCGCGCACGATGCCCGGATCAACAGTATATGCAATTTCCAGGGAATCAAGGCAGGTTTTGAGTCCTTCAAAATGCGCAAGGCAGTCAGGGCAAAGATGGTCAAGAAGCTTGGGGGCGTCCGTGGCAAGGCTATGGCAGTAATCTTCTTTACAGTCCAGCATACGAAGCGGATTTTTCTCATAGCGGCCCTTGCAGTCATGGCACATTTTAGTTAAATTGGGGCGATAGTATTCCGTCAGAATTTTGTTGTACTCTGTACGGCAGGAAGGACAGCCAATACTGTTAATGCAAAGACGTGTCTGTGACAGTCCCATCCGTGCAAAAAACAAAACCAGGATACTGATAATCTCAGCATCGACAGCTGGTCCTTTTGATCCGAAAGCTTCCAGTCCAAACTGATGAAATTCACGGAATCTGCCTTTCTGAACATTCTCATACCGAAAAGCAGTGACGTTGTAAAACAGTCTCACGGGTGAAGGAAGCGACGTCATGCCATGTTCAATAAAGCTTCTGACAACTCCGGCTGTACCCTCGGGACGCAGCGTAATGCTTCTGCCGCCTTTATCTTCAAATGTATACATTTCCTTCTGCACAACATCTGTTGTATCACCCACGCTGCGCTGGAACAGTTCGGTATGTTCAAATGTCGGAATACGAATCTCTCCATACCCGTATAGTGCACATACTTCTGCAAAAACCTGCTCAGCCTTCTGCCAGCGGTATATGTCATCCGGAAGAATATCTTTGGTGCCCTTAGGGACGCTGTATTTCATGCTGGATCTCCCTGTTTTATATATTTATATCGGAAGCCGGAATATCTGGGAAATTCCGGCATCAAATTATTATACCTCACATCTGTTCAAGACGGTAGATGAACATCGAAAGTACAGCAAGCCCTGCCGTCTCCGTCCGCAGTATCCTGCGTCCGAGAGTCACAGTCCTTACACCGGCTGCCTCAGCCATACTGATTTCTTTGGGATCAAATCCGCCCTCCGGTCCTATGAAAAAACTCAGGACAGGCAAATCGGCTTTCCCGTCCGCCGATCCTTCTTCTCCAGCCGGCAATTCTGATGCGAATTTATCAAGAATGTCAGAAAGCGGTCGGCTCTTCTCACCCTCCCATGGAAGAAAAACCAGATCGGATTTTTTCGTGGCCTGTTCCAAAGCTTTTGCATACGATAATGGCAGTTCAATTACCGGGACCATACCACGGCCGCACTGACGGGCTGCTTCCCCGGCGATTTTCTGCCATCGGGCAATTTTCCTGACGGAATCTTTTGCATCGAGTTTAACAATGGAACGTATGCACGACACCGGAACAATTCTGGAGACACCCAGTTCGACGCCTTTTTGAATGATAAGGTCCATCTTATCGCCTTTTACGAGAGCCTGGTACATCACGGCTTCATAAGGCGGTTCCGTGTCATTCTGAACTCTCCCGATCAGTTCCACGGTAACAGCGCTGCCTGTAAGATCTGTAATTCGCCCGGTTATGTCCGTACGGGCTCCGTCGCACAGGCTGATGTGCTCCCCCGTCTGCATACGCAGTACATCCGCCAGATATCTGGCCTCCTCCCCTTCGAAAGTATATGTTTTCTGATCAGCCAATATTATTTTTTCTGTAAATAGCCTGGTCATTATCTTCACCGCCTGTCAAAAAGATTTCCCGCTGCATTTTATATTCTCTTATAAATAGTCAAATTTTTTTCATAATCAGAGGCATTTTCGTTGCCTATTTATATTATACAGGATAGAATTACTTTATTGGATAATTAAAATCCGCGTATGCGGCAAGTACTTAGGAGGAATGTATGAAATACGAAATCAAAGGAACACCATTGCCTGTAGTAATTTGCAACTTGGACGCGAATGAGACGATGATTACTGAAAGAGGATCAATGAGCTGGATGACTACAAACATGAAAATGGAGACAACCAGCAACGGCGGTCTCGGCAAAGCCCTTGGACGCATGTTTGCCGGAGAAGCTCTTTTTCAGAATAAATACACAGCGGAAGGCGGACCCGGCCTTATTGCTTTTGCATCAAGCTTTCCAGGGCAGATCCTTCCCATCCAGATCCAGCCTGGTGCAAATATGATCGTACAGAAATCGGCTTTCCTGGCTTCACAGGTCGGTGTTGAGCTTTCCGTTCATTTTCAGAAGAAATTAGGTGCCGGCTTCTTTGGCGGCGAAGGTTTCATCATGCAGAAGCTGTCCGGAACCGGACTCGCTTTTGTTGAAATTGATGGTTCAGTTGTAGATTATACCCTGCAGGCCGGACAGTCCATGCTCATCGACACAGGCTATCTTGCGATGATGGATGAGTCGGTCCAGATGAGTGTTGAAGCTGTTAAGGGCGTTAAGAATATGGTATTCGGCGGCGAAGGCATATTCAATACCAAGGTTACCGGACCCGGCCGTATCTGGATTCAGACAATGCCTATCAGCAATGTTGCCGGCGTAATCAGTCAGTTCATTCCGTCGAAAGGCTGATTGACTTCTTTTGGTCTGATTCAGCAAACTTTTTCCAATAGAAACGCCGCTTCCGGATTCAGAAGCGGCGTTTTTTGCGGGATTTGTATAGTACGGTCAATTACTCCTGAATACCGGGGATTTTGGGCAGAGTCGCAAAACCGACTTCAAGATCTGCATCGGACGGGATATAGTCCGTCATTTTCCCGGATGCAAAATCCATATATGCCTGCATATCAAAGTAGCCTGTTCCTGTCAGATTGAAGAGAATCGTCCTGGCTGTTCCTTCTTCCCTGCACTTGATTGCTTCATCGATTGCAGCACGTATGGCGTGCGCCGATTCCGGCGCCGGCAGAATGGTCTCATGCTTGGCAAAGAGCTGGGCTGCTTCAAATACCTTTGTCTGTTCGACGGATCTTGCTTCATCAAGGTATCCGTCGTGATAAAGCTTCGAGAGGATCGGAGACATGCCGTGGTAGCGTAGACCGCCGGCATGATTAGCTGACGGGATAAAGTCGGCGCCGAGTGTGTACATCTTCGCAAGCGGTGTAACATGCCCGGTATCACAGAAATCATATGCATACTTACCTCGTGTCATCGAAGGACAGGACGCAGGTTCGACAGCGATGAAATAAGGATTCTTGGTTCCGTTAAGCTTATCCCTCATGAACGCTGCCATGATACCGCCCATATTGGATCCGCCGCCGGCGCATCCAATAACGATATCCGGATACTCCCCGACTGATTCCATCTGTAATTTGGCTTCTTCCCCTATGATTGACTGGTGCAGAAGCACCTGGTTAAGAACGGATCCAAGTACATAGCGGCACCCGGAAGTCGTAACAGCAAGCTCAATTGCCTCGGAGATAGCGCATCCGAGGCTTCCGCCTGTGCCGGGATGTTCGGCAAGGATCTTACGGCCGATGGATGTTGTTTCAGATGGAGAAGGAATCAGATTAGCTCCGAATGTCTCTATGACTGCCTTACGGTAAGGCTTCTGTTCGGAACTGACCTTAACCATAAATACGGTAAGGGGCATATCATAATGGGCGCATGCCATGGCAAGAGCGGTTCCCCACTGTCCTGCACCCGTTTCTGTCGTAAGGGATGTCAGTCCCTGTTTTTTGGCATAGTAGACTTGTGCCGCTGCCGAATTGAGTTTGTGGCTTCCTGATGTGTTGTTTCCTTCGAATTTATAATAAATTTTGGCCGGTGTGTTGAGTGCCTTTTCCAGTTCATAGGCACGGATCAACGGTGCCGGACGGAAAATTTTATAGAAATTTTGGATTTCTTCCGGAATGTCAATAAACCGGGTCGTCTCGTCGCATTCCTGTTTGGCAAGCTCGGTGCAGAAAACCGGGAGAAGGTCCTCGAGTACTACCGGCTTCATCGTGCCCGGATTAATATAAGGATCATGCTGCTCCTTCATATCCGCACGTATGTTGTACCACTGGGTCGGCATCTGATCCTCCGTCAAAAAAATGCGTTTTGGAATTTTTCTGGACATTTTCTGCTCCTTTCTGTGCCGTGACGATTGTGTCACCTGAGCACACCCTTACGGGAAAATAGATATTTCGGGCAAAGAAAAAACTCCCGCCCCTTAATAAAAAGGGACAAGAGCAAAATTGCGCCTGCGGTACCACCCAAATTGACTGCATCCAAACAGAATGCCGTCCGCTCGATTCATGCACTTTATGCATGCTTCCCTGATAACGGGTGAAGTCCCCGTCAACGCCTACACCATCCTGCTTATCGAATCAAATTTCCAATGCAGAACTTTCGGGTTGCCCTCCCAGGCCCATTCGCTTTTTAAGTCAGTATCGCGCTTCCACCCTTCGCGACTCTCTATTACCAGACGTACAAAAAGCTACTCTTCCTGATCAGCGGTGTCATTTATTTAATATTAAATCGTAGTATGCACCAGCCGATTTCGCTTGTCAAGTATGATATACTTTTTCAAAAAAGGACGTTTGCGAAGCCATGACAAAATACAGCCAAATTGCAGATGCTCTTCTTGCGTGGTTTGAAATGAACCGCCGTGATCTTCCCTGGCGGGAAGATCGGACCGCCTATGGTACATGGGTGTCTGAGATAATGCTTCAGCAGACCCGCGTTACCGCCGTGATTCCTTATTTCAAGAGATTTCTCACTCTCTTTCCGGACATTCCCGCGCTTGCCGGATCGCCGCAGGCTGACGTATATAAAGCCTGGGAAGGCCTCGGCTATTATTCGCGTGCTTCCAACCTGCAAAAGGGAGCTATTTTCTGTATGGATAATTTCAGCGGCAGACTCCCGAATGATTACCGGCAGCTGCTGACAATCCCCGGCATAGGCCCCTATACGGCAGGAGCAATTGCATCACTTGCTTTCGGACTGCCGGAGCCTGCCGTTGACGGGAATGTTATCCGGGTCTTTTCCAGGCTGTTCGCTCTGCGAATCTTTCCACAGGATGTAAAGGCAAGAATCGAAGTCAGCACACTTGTGAAAGACAGCTTTCCGGATGAACGGGCCGGTGACTTTAATGAGGCTGTCATGGACTTAGGTTCGACAGTCTGTATTCCCGGAAACCCATCCTGCGATATCTGTCCGGTTTCTATCTTCTGCGCAGCGTTCATGCTCGGCATACAGAAAGAACTGCCTCTAAGAAAGCCAAAAAAGATAGTCCCGGTTATTCCTTATACCATTGTTGTTTTGAGGAAAGGCCGGCAGCTGTTCATCCGGCAGCGCCCGGATACCGGGCTTCTTGCAAATCTATTCGAATTTCCTTCATACCCCGGGTTCCTGAATCCGGATGAACTGCAGGAACATCTTTGCCGCGATTACGGCATACTCCCCGTTCAAATCCATTCAATCCTTCCCCTTGGCGCGGCTTCCCATACATTTTCACACCTGAAATGGGATATGGAAGGGTATCTTGTCGATATTTCGGAAAACGGAAAAATCTCCCTGCCGCTTCAAATCTCAGAGAAGCAATTGCAGGGAGAATATTACTCCATTCCTATGGCAAAAAAGCTGGCTTTTGCATCAGCTATCAGGGTATTTACATCTATCGTTCTTTAGGCTCGTTCATACAGATATGCGTGCCAGTCGCCTTTTTGATTGGAAGCAGCAAGCTTGAGGCCTGCATCCAAGCATGCTTTTGTTACCCGGTCTGTCTTCGTATCAATGATGCCGCTGATCAAAAAACGGCCTTCAGGGGCAAGATAACCCAATATATCGGGAGTAAGGGATACGATGACATCTGCTATTATGTTGGCGATAATAAGACTGTAGTCTTTTCTTCCGGCATCCTTGAGCTCTCCGGTATGACAGTCGACATCCGCCTTGTTGAGCGCACAGTTTTCATGTGCGACATCAACAGCCAGACGGTCAATATCAATCGCTTCAACAGACGCTGCACCGAGCTTGCTTGCAATGATGGAAAGAATACCCGAACCACAGCCAAGATCGAGGACTATATCTTCCGGCCGGATAATGCGGTCAATGATTTCGGCGCACATTGCAGTAGTCTCATGTGTACCGGTACCGAAGGCAGATCCCGGATCGAGAGACACGACTACTTCACCCTCCTTGGGTTGATAGGTCTCCCAAGACGGGCAGATCACCACATGCGGAGAAATTGACATGACCTCATAATACTGTTTCCAGCTGTTTGCCCAATCCTCATCAGCTACATACCTATGATTCGTAAGACCTTTTCCAACAGGAAGAAACTCGCTGATTTCTTTAATGCGGATCGTAACAATATCCAGTACCTCTTCAAGCGTGTGTACGCCGGTTGCGATCTGGCCATAAATATTACCGACCCCCGTGGGGTTGTCATATTCCTCTTCTTTGGCGCCAAGACGGATTCCATCCGGAAATTCAGCAAAATAGGCGCGGATATTAACGTCCTCACCTAACGATTTGAAAAAGCTGTCATCCGCAAAAGATAACGAGTCGGGCGCAGACAGCATGTTTTTAATTTCAAACGGATCACAAATGGCTATCCCGTCTGCCCCCAGCTGTGCAAGCATCTCGCAGACAGCGTCCGAAGCATCCTCGCTTGTCTCGATAGTAACCTCAATCCAACGCATATTATTTACCAAATATATCTTTCACTTTTTTGAAGAAACTTGCGCGTTTTTGATAATTACGCTCGGAAAGCGTCGTGTCAAATTGGCGAAGCTGTTCTTTTTGAGTATCAGTCAAATGAGTCGGCACTTCGAGTACGAAGCGGCATGTGTGGTCGCCTCTGGTGTTGGGGCGGTTTTTGAAAGGAATGCCCCTGCCGCGGATTGTATACGTATCAAAAGGCTGCGTTCCTTCTTTGATATGCGTCATGACATTGCCGTCAATCGTAGGAAGCTCAATATCGGCTCCGAGTGTTGCCTGAGCATAGGTAATCGGCACATCGCAGAACGTGTTATTATCCCTTCGTTCGAATACCGGGTGGGTGTTTACTTTGAACTGGATATAGAGGTCGCCGTAAGGTCCGCCGCGTACGCCGGGCTCACCCTCGCCTTTTATCGGCATCATGTCGCCCGTATTTACACCGGCAGGAATATGGATCGAAAGATCCTTCTTCTTGATTCTCCGGCCTCTTCCGTTACATGCGGTGCAGGGAGTACGGATAATTGTACCTTTCCCTCCGCAGGACGGACAATCCCTTGAGACCATTGTCATGCCAAAAAGGGTCTGCGTCTGCTGCTGGATCCGTCCGGCACCCTTACAGGTCGGGCAGGTTTCCGGTGACGACCCGGGAGTCGCTCCCGTACCGGAACACACATCACAGTTATCCTCTTTGCTGATACTGATTGTTTTATCCACGCCGAAAGCAGCTTCCATAAATTCGAGGCTCAGACCGTACTTTAGGTTCGCACCCTGTTCAGGTCCGGTGCGGCGGCGTCCGCCTCCGCCAAAGGCACCGCCGAAGATAGATCCAAAAAGATCACCCAAATCAATATCCGCTCCAGAAAATCCGCCGCCGGAAAAGCCCTGCCCGTCCATGCCCTGATGCCCGAACTGGTCGTATTGCCGGCGCTTATCAGGATCGGTAAGAACAGCATATGCTTCGTTAGCCTCTTTGAATTTAGCCTCCGCAGACTTATCATTCGGATTCAGATCCGGATGATATTGCTTTGCAAGCTTTCGGTAAGCCTTTTTAAGTTCGTCATCCGTGGCACCCTTACTTACACCGAGTACCTCATAGTAATCACGTTTCTGCTCTGCCAAGGACTTTTCCTCCTACTGTCTTTTTCATTGTATTGTAAAGACATAAGGGTATGGACGCAAGTTATGCCTGCATCCATACCCGTCAAATCTGTATAAAGTTTTTATTAAAAGTCGCCGCCGGCATTTTTAAAGCCGCCGTCTGCGCCCGCTTCCGGACCTGCTCCCTCACCGGGATTCTCATATCCGGCGTAATCCTGGTTCGGGCCGCCTGCGGCACCCGCTCCTGCACCGGGGTTAGCCTGGGAATAAAGCTTTTCGCTCACTTTATAGAAAGCCTGCGTAACGGCTTCTGTCTCGGTCTTCATAGCCGTGTAGTCATTAGCGGCAATCGCCGCCTTCAGCTTAACAAGGGCTGCTTCAACTGCAGCTTTATCGGCTGCATCGGCCTTATCGCCAAGCTCTTTGAGCGTCTTTTCCGTCTGGTAAACGGAAGTCTCCGCATGGTTTTTGATTTCAATCTCTTCCTTGCGCTGCTTGTCTTCCGAAGCATGAAGCTCCGCTTCCTTTACTGCGGCATTGATCTGTTCTTCCGTCAAATTGGTTGTGGCGGTAATCGTGATCTTCTGCTCACGTCCGGTTCCCATGTCTTTTGCGGTAACATGGACGATACCGTTCGCATCAATATCGAAAGTGACTTCGATCTGAGGGACGCCGCGGGGTGCCGGTGCAATTCCGTCAAGTATGAAATTACCGAGGGACTTGTTGTAGGCAGCCATTTCGCGCTCACCCTGGAGAACATGGACATCAACCTGTGTCTGTCCGTCGGAAGCGGTGGAATATACCTGGCTCTTCTTTGTCGGAATCGTTGTGTTTCTGTCGATCATCTTTGTAAAGATGCCGCCCTGTGTCTCAATTCCAAGGGAAAGGGGAGTTACATCAAGTAGAAGAAGTCCCTTAACATCTCCGGTAAGGACAGCAGCCTGGATGGCGGCGCCTACTGCAACGCACTCATCCGGGTTAATGCCCTTGAAAGGATCCTTGCCGAAATATTTTTTTACAGCATCCTGGACAGCCGGGGTACGCGAGGATCCGCCGACCAGAAGAATCTTCTGGATATCGTTGGGTGTCATGCCTGCATCAGACATGGCGCGCTTTAAAGGCTCCATTGTCTTTTCAACCAGCTCATGTGTCAGCTCATCAAATTTTGCACGTGTAAGAGTAATATCCATATGCTTTGGGCCGTTTGCATCAGCAGTTATATAAGCTAGATTGATGTTGGAGGAAGCGACGCCGGAAAGCTCGATTTTAGCTTTTTCAGCAGCCTCACGGAGACGCTGCATAGCCATACGGTCACCGCGAAGATCGACTCCCTGATCCTTCTTGAATGAATCTATAAGATAATCAACGATCTTGTTATCGAAATCATCACCGCCGAGACGGTTGTTGCCGGCTGTTGCAAGAACTTCAAATACACCGTCGCCGATCTCAAGAATGGATACGTCAAAAGTACCGCCGCCAAGATCGAATACAAGAATCTTCTGGTCGTTCTCTTTATCAAGGCCGTAGGCAAGTGCCGCAGCAGTAGGCTCATTGATGATACGCAGAACATCAAGGCCTGCTATTCTTCCGGCATCTTTTGTAGCCTGTCTCTGTGCATCGGAAAAATATGCTGGAACCGTGATAACCGCCTGTAAAACAGGCTGTCCAAGGTATGCTTCAGCGTCACTCTTGAGCTTTGCAAGAATCATGGCCGAAATCTCCTGGGGGGAGTATTGTTTATCATCAATGCTTACTTTATAAGCCGTACCCATCTCGCGCTTGATTGACTGTACGGTACGATCCGGATTGGTTACCGCCTGGCGCTTTGCGACCTGTCCTATAAGGCGTTCACCTGTTTTTGAAAATGCCACGACAGATGGTGTCGTGCGGTTGCCTTCGGGATTCGGAATAACGACGACTTCGCCGCCTTCCATAACTGCAACACATGAGTTTGTTGTTCCAAGGTCAATACCAATTACTTTAGCCATTTCTTTATCCTCCGCTTGCGCTTATATTACGCTCTTTTTTCCATGATCTGATCAACAATTCCGTAGGCGACTGCTTCTTCGGCACTCATCCAGTTATCACGGTCAGTATCTATTGTTACCTTTTCGATAGGCTGCCCTGTCTTTTCAGAGAGAATCCTGTTCAGGCGGTCCTTCGTTCTCTGAATGTGCTGCGCTGCAATCTGGATGTCTGTCGTCTGTCCCTGTGCCCCGCCTGAAGGCTGATGGATCATTACTTCAGCATTGGGAAGAATAAATCTTTTTCCCTTTGTTCCAGCCGCAAGGAGGAATGCACCCATAGATGCCGCCATGCCCATGCAGATTGTCTGCACATCCGGCTTAATATGCTGCATCGTGTCAAAAATCATCAGTCCGTCCGATACCGATCCGCCCGGGCTGTTGATATAGAACTGGATGTCTTTTTCCGGATCTTCAGCCTCAAGGAAAAGAAGCTGCGCTGTAATCAGGCTTGCCGTGACATAATTGACCTCTTCCGACAAAATGACAATGCGCTCCTTTAAAAGGCGCGAATATATATCATAAGCCCGCTCACCACGATTGGTCGATTCAATTACGGTCGGCACGAGAGTTGAATTCGGATTCTTGTTGTCCATAGTTTTTCTCCTTATATTTATATCGAATTGTTAATTTGCGACTTGTACAAGTGAATGTCTGATAACACGGTCACCCTTTTTATATCCTTTGAGAAAAACCTGTGCGATGCACTGTTCACCCAATGAATCATCTTCTATATGTGTAACGGCTGAATGAAGATTCGGGTCAAATGAAGAACCGATCCGGCAGGGAATCTCTTCCACGCCCAGCTTGGCAAGAACTTCACCGGCCTGTTTACAAATCATCAGCATGCCTTCTGACAGTTTGTCTAAATTCCCGTCTTCTGTCTTTTCGGTAAAACTCAACGCACGCTCCACATTATCAACAACAAGAAGCCATTCTTTTGTGACATCAGCAACAGCATCCGTGTAGAGCCCTTCCCGTTCTTTCTGTGTACGGCGTCTGAAATTATCATATTCAGCCAAGATTCTCATGTATCTGTCTTTAACATCGGATAGTTCCTGGTCGACGGCACGTGCAGCTTCGTTAGCATTTTTTTCAGCCTGCGCGTCCGATTCATCCTTTGGCTGCTCTTCCACTTCCGGTAAGTTGCCGGCAGCTTTTGACGATGCGGTACCACTTGTATCTTTTCCCTGGCCTTCTGCAGCCTTGTGCGCAGTGCCGGACTTTTTGCCTTGGATATCCTCTGTATCTTCCTTTGCTGACCTTTTCATTTATTCCATTCCTCCATTTATATCTTTCAGTTTTCTCATTTGCTGATTTATCGTATTACGGACAAAACTGATCTGCGAAATGACTTTTGAATAATCCATACGTTTCGGACCGATCACTCCGATGTTGCCTGCAATCTTATCCCCAACATTATAGGTGGTTGTGATAAAACTGCAATCATGAAGTCCTTCAAGCTGAATCTCCTGCCCGATCCGGATCATGTAGGACGGGGTGATACTGTTATCGGTAACTTCGTTGAGATACCCGGCAATAATACCATCCTTCGACAGAGTGTCAAATAATCCCCGTGCGCTTTTGTTATCATGGAATTCCGGAAAGGAAAGCATGTGGTTCGTACCGTCCATATATACTTCCAGATTGTCGGCCTGCTTAATCGAAGTATAGGCTTCGTAAAGAACCTGATTCAAAAGCATTTCCGGTATATGCGCATCCTTAGCAGCAGTCGTTACCGTCACAAGAGTAATTTCTTCAAGTGATTTTCCGCAAAGTCCCGACTCTATCGCATTTGAAATCTCAAAAAGCTGGTCGGCACTCAAATAATCCGGAATACGGGCGATACGGTCCTTTACAACCCCGGCGGAAAGAACAACAACGACAAGAACTTTGCCGGGCTCAATCATCAGCATTTTCAGCTGTGTCAGGTAACTTCTGCGAAGCCGCGGAGATAGGGCAAGCGACATATAGCCTGTCTGTGCTGCAAGGGCACTTGAAGCCTTGCGCAGCAGACCGGTCAGCTCTTCAAAGCTGTCCGTAATCCTTCTGGAAAATTCCAGTGATTCTTCCGGCGAAAGCGGTTCAACGCGCATGAGGGAATCTACATACTCCCTGTACCCCTTGTCCGAGGGAATCCGTCCGGCAGAAGTATGGGGCTGCTCCAGATATCCCATTGTCTCCAGATCCGCCATTTCATTGCGGACAGTAGCAGAACTGACATGGAAATCATGCTTACAGACAAGCGACTTGGATGCGACCGGTTCAGCCGATTCAATATAGTCATCTACAATAGCTTGCAGAATCTGTTTCTTTCTAAAATCAAGCGGCATACTACGCACCTCCCCGCCATAAAAAAATGAACTGAATCAGATTCACATTCACAGTTAGCACTCTAGTTGATCGAGTGCTAAATAAACTTTATCATGATAGTCAAGGAATGTCAAACGTATAGCTGAAATATTTATTTCGTTTTTACAATTGGAAACAAACAGGCTTTCCCATAAGACAGGAAACGAAACAGTCAAAGCAATATCAGAATTGACTATATTAATACCATATATAATTAATTAAGTATATTTCCTGCAGCGAATCACTATTTTCAATTGCCTACAAATTCTCGAAAAACCTCATTGGCAAAATCAATTCCTTTTTCGCTCAGAAAATAGCGGTCTTTTTCATGCACAATCAGGTCCTTGCTTAAAAGTCTCTGAATATTGCGGCCGAAGATCTCCTCCATACCCACACCATATCTCTTTGCAAACTCCTGCGATGATACGCCTGTCATCATCCTGAAGCCAAGAAGCATGAATTCCTTCCTGCTTTCGTTCTCATCTATTTTTTCACACTCTGTCACAATCACTGACAACTCTGCCAGAGGACCGGTCATTGCCTGAATATACGCTGAAAGGTCCGACGTGTTGCCGGTCCTTTTTCCCTGCCTGTATCCAAAGGCTCCGCAGCCGAATCCATAATACGGTTCTGCGCGCCAATAGGTCATGTTGTGCCGGCTCTCGAAGCCGGGCTTTCCGCAGTTGCTGATTTCATAATGGATATAGCCCTCTTCCTTGAGGCGCGAGAGCATCATGTGATACATACTGCGTTCAAGGTCAGGCGGCGGAAGAAGGTCTTCATGATCTTCGTATTTTTCAAAAAACGGTGTTCCCTCTTCAATGATGAGAGCATAAAAAGATACATGAGGAACCCGGTTCTCCAGAAGAATCGCCAGGGAATCCTCCACGTCCGCCAGGGACTGCCCGGCAAGGCCGGTCATGAGGTCACAGCTGATGTTAGTAAACCCTGCGGCCTGCGCCATATGAATGGCATCTACAGCCTGCCCGGATGTATGAATACGTCCGAGGGATGTGAGAATCGGCTGCGAAAAGCTCTGGACGCCAATGGATATACGGTTGATGCCGATTGCCCGGTATCCGAAAAAAGCTTCCCGGTTCACCGTCCCCGGATTTACCTCCAGTGTTATTTCAGCTGATTCCTGTATGCCGAAATGATCGCGGAGTGCCTGCAGCACATCCTGCAGTTCTTCAGGCGAGAAAAGCGACGGTGTCCCGCCGCCCATATAAATCGTCGCCAGTCCGGGATTTGTGCCGGATGCCCCATCCTGCGCCTCACAGCCATGAGCCGTACACAACGATTCTGCAATTTCCTGTTCATTTGCGGTAAGTTCGATTTCCCGGCACAGCGCTTTGATATATGCTTCCTTTTTATCCAGGCAGCCGGCATAGGATACAAAATCACAGTAATGGCATTTTTTAACACAGAAAGGGAAATGAATATATGCGGATCGTATTTTTGCATTCATTGCTATGCTGTCCACTTTCATTCCCTGCTGCCTTCTATCGCGAATTCCAGGGCTGCAAATGTCAATTCCCGGGAAAACCGGATAAAGCTCGGGGAAATGTTTCTTTTGGGGTCCATGCAGCGGGAAATATTCTGGGCCCATTCCTGTTTGTACTGCCCGATTGCCGGATAACCGACCCGGATCAGCCCGGCTGCTTTTTCCCGGAGAAGCACCTCGCAAAGCTTTTCCCAGGTTCCGCATACGCTGTCCTGAATATATTTCCTGTAGGCAGCCATATCCGCATCAGGATATGCTTCCAGAAGAGCCTGCTCGTCTGCCAAAAGCCATGCCTCAGTCTCTTCCACACAGATTCCGATCACATAGGGAAGCGACGGTGCAAATTTCCTGCACATGGAATGCAGAAGTGACTGAACGGCATCAGGGGAAAGTTCGTCCGAATCCATTATCACAACAAGGATATACTCCGTGCCGGCAAATACATGGTCGTAAGCTCGAAGCTTCGCAGGAAGCAGATCCAGAAGCCCGGATGCATTCTTTACGGGACGCTGATACCAGTTGTCGGGACTCTCCCCCTTTCCGCGATGCGGACGAATAGAAATCGTATAAGAAGGGACCACCGCGGAAAGCATACGCTTCATCAGCGTTTCAACAACAATTCCGCCCGAACGGTCTTCCGTAAGTACTTCAAAATGCATATATACCTCATACCACCCGTTCTTTTTAATCAAAATGACCGGAATACCAGATCGCACCCATTCCGACGCCCTGCCTGTACAACTCTGCGACAATCGGATTGGCACCGGCACATTCTATATTGACAAGGTTACAGGAATTTTCTTCTTCCCTCTTGAAAATCCACACCTCATTCGGCGCCATTGATTCGAGTATATATGGATTATGCGTCGTAAAAATAATCTGCGAAAGCGGATGCCTTACCGAATAATGCCGGAATTCCGAGGCTATAAGGTCGACAATATCGTGATAGAGTCCCATATCCGGAGTCTCGATGCAAATCAGCGGGCGCGGCATCGGATCCTCCATAAGAAGTAGGTAAAGGAAAAGTTTATCCGGGCTCTTGCGAAAGGATTCCGGAAGCTTGCCGCTGACTTTTTTGAGCCCGGGGACTATATCCGTTATTTTATCCATTATTGAGTTATACAGGGAAGGGTTTTCAACGCTGAGGTAGTCAAGTACGTTCTGGACATTTGAACCGTCACCGTTTAAGTGTTTGTGTCCACCGGGCGCAACAGGAGACTTTATCCCGTTTTTTTCAGTAGAAAAATTACAGAAAAACCAGTGGGATATCTCCTGGTATATTGCCGTCAGAACAGGGAAGGATACGATGGCACCATATGTATGAAGGGCAGCGATTCTTTTATCCGATACACCTGCAGGAATCATTACCTCTCCTGAAAGCACTTTCCCGTTACCGTCTGAAAGATCGAGGCAGACTGTCTGGTTCCATAATCCGTCGTCCTGCCTTTTGCAGAGGATTATTTTTTCGGCAAAATAGTATGGACGTCCATGCAGATCGCTTTTAAGCTCAATATGATAGGAAATATAATTCCCGGACAAAATATCTTTGTCCGGCTTACCATTTGCTGTCAGGAACAGGAAATCAAAAATCATCGGCTGATCAGGTGTGGTAAGGATCTTCTGGAAACCCTGCCTTCCGTGCTGCGTTGCAGCTATCGAACAGCCCATGGTCGTACAGTCCGACACAAAAGAAAGAGCATCAAAAAAAGTGCTCTTTCCGGATGAATTTTTGCCGATCAGTGCAAGGAGATTGGAAAACGGAATGACGGGTGATATTCCTGCTGACACGGAAAGGACAGACTCGATATCAGCGGAAAAAAGATCTTCCAGGATAATCCCGGCTTTGTCATCATTAAAAATGCAGAAATTCTGAATGCGGATTCCCAGCAGCATACAAGTTCACCTCCGGTGAAAATCAAGCGCTATTTGAGCTCCTTCTTGTTCTTCTGAACCTTTACAAGAACTTCCGTTAATTGATTCTCAACTTCCGTCAGGCGTGCCCTTGCATAATCGGTTGAAGCAACACGCATCTGCCAGGCTGCCTGATTGGCCTGTTCAATTGTTACCTGAGCCATTTCCCGGGCGCGGAGCGTTATCTCATGCTCATTAATCATAATAGCCGATCTCTGTTCCGTCTCCCGCAGGATGCTTTCCGCTTTTTGTCTGGCGCTGGCAACTACCTGACGGTTTTGTTCAAGAAGCCATCTGGCCTGATGTATTTCTTCCGGAAGATTCTCTCTGATCTGTGTAACCCAATAGAGAACATCCTCCCTGTCAACGATGCAGTTATCGGAGAATGGTATACCCTTGGCCTGACGTACTGTCTGCGTCAACTGATCCAGCAGTTCAATCAGGTCCGTCTCGTTTGACTTGCCCTGTCGAATACTCTCATGCATGCTCGGCTCCTCCATCAATCCCGCTTATTCCTTTCCACAATCCGTGTCTTCACATATTCGGAAATCACCGGGGAAACCATTCCTGAAATGTCTCCGCCGTAATAAGCAACTTCTTTAATAATCGAGGAACTTGTATAGGCAAGATCTGCCCTGCAAGGAAGAAGAATCGCCTCAAACCCGGGAAGCAGCAGGCGGTTTGCAGTCGCCATTTCAGCTTCATTCCGGAAATCCGATTCACTTCGCAATCCTCTGACCACCGCGCACGCACCTGTTTCACGAAACAGGTCGACCAAAAGGCTGTCATATGAAATAACCTCAACACCTGACATTTCCCGCAGACACATATTCGCCATCTCAACTCTCTCACTAATCGTAAAGAGGGGACTTTTGCCCCGGTTCAGCATGACAGCAACAAGCAGACGGTCGCATAACATTGCTGCCCGTCTGGCAATATCGATGTGGCCCAATGAAAACGGGTCAAAGCTGCCGGGGAAAATTATGGTTCTCATGTATTTCGAATACCTCCGGAATAACATATATCTGTAGTATAAAATGTTAGCATGGTCGAGCCATACTTACAACGCCTGTACAATGTCAAATTTATTACATTTTCTGACGGCAGATCCCCGGCTGCGTGTTCGACAATAAAGAGGCCGTCCGGCTTAAGCAAGTGATATGCGCATATTTCTGCGGCCGCCTTCCTGCAGAAAGCAATTGCCGACGCGTATGGGGGATCCATAAAAATGATATCAAAGGTTTCGTTTTTTTCACCGAGTTCTTTAAGCGCCCTGAAAACATCCTTTTTTGAAAAGCTTATTTGCTGCGTCAGTTTTGTTTTTGCCAGATTGGCATAAATCGCAGCAGCACATGCACTGTTTTCGTCTACAAGAACTGCACTTTTCGCCCCCCGGCTGACAGCCTCAATACCCATCTGGCCGCTTCCGGCAAATAAATCGAGAAAACCGGCGTCCGGCAGGCGCATCTGGAGTATGGAGAACAGCGCCTCCTTGACCTTATCCGTAGTCGGACGGGTCTTTTCTCCTTTGGGGGCTAAAAGCGGAATCCCGCCGTATTTTCCTGCTATAACTCGTGGCATTGTATGCTCCTTACTGTTAGTACTATAGGGAAGGATGGTTGATTTCACTGCCGAATCTCTGTAAAAAGGCGGGCATCAGGACTTTGGATGAAGGCGTCTCAAGATTCGGATCCGACTGGAAAATTTTATCAAGAGCAAGGCCTACCCTGACAAGCACATCCGTATCCCGATATAAGTTGGCAATTCGAAGTTCCGGAATACCATGCTGCCTTGTACCGAAAAAATCACCCGGACCGCGAAGTTCAAGATCTTTTTCCGCAATGGCAAAACCGTCTGTTGTTGCGCACAGGGTCAACAGTCTTTTCTGTGCCAGTCCCTCTATTTTATCACTTTTCAAAATGCACACGGACCTGTAAGGTCCGCGTCCGATGCGGCCGCGGAGCTGGTGCAGCTGTGAGAGTCCGAAACGATCCGCATTTTCAATAATCATCAGTGAAGCATTCGGATTATCCACCCCCACCTCTACAACAGTTGTAGAAACGAGGACCTGTATCTCACCTGACACAAAGCGCTCCATGACATCCTCTTTTTGTGACGGCTTCAATCCGCCATGCAGAAGTCCGACAGTAAAATCCGGAAATATGTCCTGCGCCAGATGACTGTAAAGCTCAACTGCGGACATAAGTCCGTTTTCCTCCATTGGCCCTAAGGTCTCCTCATCCTGCATTTCAATAACCGGGCATACATAGTATACCTGTCTTCCCTGCTCCACCTGACGGGATACAATTCCATACACGCGCTGCTCGTCCGGGGTGGATGCCGTATATGTCTCAACCGGCACTCGTCCTGAAGGGATCTGATGAATGACGGAAATATCCAGGTCACCATACAGGATAAGTGCGAGAGTCCTGGGAATCGGCGTAGCTGACATGACCAGTGTATGCGGCTCTGTATTTTCTTTGGCCATAAAGCTCGCCCTCTGCCTCACACCGAAACGGTGCTGTTCATCGGTAATTGTCATCGCAAGGCATGCATACTCAATCTTTTCGGAGAGCACTGCATGCGTGCCGACGAGTACCAGCAGCTCACCGGAGGCGAGGGCTGCACGGATACGTTTCTTTTCAACAGCCGGCGTACTCCCCAGAAGCAGTGCGATGGTAACCCCCGTATCTGACAGAAAGCGGGAAAGCGTCTGGAAATGCTGCCGTGCAAGTATGGATGTCGGCGCCATGAATACACTCTGCCTGCCGCACAGTGCACAGGCAAGAATGGAAACAGCTGCTACAATCGTCTTGCCTGAGCCGACGTCACCCTGCACCAGCCGATTCATCGGGACGTCTTTATCAAGATCCGACAAAACATCCCTTACAACTTTTTTCTGATCGTCCGTAAGTGTAAACGACAGCCGGCTGACAGCGCCTTTCAATTCCTTTTTGTTATCGGGTGAAAGGTGGATTCTATAAGCACGCTGCTCAATTCTGCTGCGCATTTTCATCCAGCGCAGTCCGCCCTGAATCAGAAACAGCTCTTCGTAAATCAGTCTTTTTCTGGCAATTTCCAGTTCTTCCTCAGAGGAAGGGCGATGAATTTTTTCATATGCAAATCCCGCACTGCAGAGCTTCTCCTCACGTCGGATATCAGCGGGAAGCGGCTCTTTGATGCAGGGAATGGCCGCCGGGAGAACCAGCTCGATCAGCGAGCGCAGGATTCCTTGTTTCAGGCCCTTTGTGAGCGGATAAAACGGCCGGATCAGAAGCTTGTCATCCGGTTGATCCGGCTCAATTACCGGGTTGGTCACATCAAAATGGCTGCCGTCCCTCCGGATTTTACCCCGAAAGAAGTATGAATTGCCTTTTTCAAGCTTCTGCAGCAGATATGGCTGATTAAACCAGACGGCACGAATAGTTCCGGAACCGTCTGAGAGAACGGCACGAAGAATGGACATCTTTCCTTTTCTCTGCAAAGACGGTTTCTGACGTACAACGGCAATAAATGAGCCGTCGGTCCCATCAGTAAGAGAATCAACCGGAAGGATATTCGACCAGTTTTCATATTCCCTCGGAAAATAGGAAATCAGATCGTAAACTGTATATATACCAAGTTTTTGAAGCAGCGCAAGGCGCCTGGAGGCAACCTGAGGCAATTGCCCAACAGGTGTATCCAGATAATCAGGCAGCTCGTTTACATTATGCGAGTAGCTAGTCGGAGAACTTTTTTCCGGCATATGTACACACCTCACGAACCGGACAAACCGGGCATTGGGGATTTCTTGCCATGCAGAGTGTTCTTCCATGCTCGACAAGCCTATGACCCAGTGTAATCCAATTCTCCTTAGGGATGCAAGCCATAAGGTCTTTTTCAATTTTAAGCGGCGCTTCGCTGTCCGACAGGCCAAGCCGGTTCGCAACCCGCCCGCAATGTGTATCAACCACGATGGCCGGAATATGGTATATCTCACCCAAAATGAGATTTGCTATTTTTCTTCCTACGCCGGGAAAAAGCTCGAGCGTTTTTTGATCCGACGGAAGTATGCGGTCAAAATCACGGATAAGCATCTGTGAAGAAGCAATAATGGAATGAGCCTTAGCCCGGTATAGCCCGCAGCTTTTAATCTTGATTTCCAAAACAGCTTCTGATTCCGCTGCAAAGGCATCAGGGTCAGGATATTCGAGCAAGAGAGTCTTAGTTACTTCATTCACTCGTTTGTCGGTACATTGGGCAGACAGGATAGCACGGACAAACAAGTGGAAAGGCACACCGTCACTATCAAGGGAACAAACAGCATCCGGATATGATTTTTCAAGTTCCCTGAGAATAAAATCAACTTTTTCTTTAACCTGCATTCTTTTTTCCTGCTTCCTGAATACCCGACAATGTGAATTTGAATCTGGCGCCGCCCAAAATCGGACTGCTGTCCACAAAAATCATTTGTCCGTGCGCCCGCAGAATTTCCTTGCAGATATACAGTCCAAGACCGGATCCCGGGTTGGCACGTGACTCGTCAATTTTATAAAAACTTTCAAAAATGTGCTTGCGCTTATCCTGCGGAATACCCGGCCCCGAATCTTCCACCACAACGGTAACCGTATTGTTTCTGTAATGATAGTCAGTGGTGATCGCTATATCGCCGCCTTCAGGCGTAAATTTGATTGCATTAATAAGCAGGTTATACACAACGCGCATGATCTGTTCCTTATCACCGATTGCAATAAGCGCCCCGTTGTCATCTTCAAATGTTTCAAGCTGAACTCCCAGGTTTTTATTGTTCAAAAGACTTTCCAGGCTCGTAAGTGTTGATTTAATCAGCAAATTCATGTCGAACGGAAGCATTTTCATGCTGTCATGCCTGCCGAGTGAAGATGCTTCCGTCATTGATGTTGTCAACGCCTGGATCCTGTCCACCTCTGTTTTTACAATTTGAAGATAGTGTTCATAACGGTCCGGCGGGATTGTACCGTCGAGCATGGCAGCAATGAATCCCTTAATGGATGTAAGCGGAGTCCTCAGGTCATGGGCAATACTTGATATAAATACCCTGCGGTCATTTTCCTGTGATTCAAGGCGCTCAATCATGTGATTTACCGTCACCACCATTTCGGAAAGCTCATCGGTAATCCCAAACTGAACAGGAGAGCCATTCTCTAATTCAGGGATACGAATTCTGGCTGTCAAATCTCCATGGGTCACCTTCTCAGCAGCATCCGACAAAAGGCGAATTGGGCGTATAAGGGAACGGGTCATCATTGTGAACAAAAATAAGGCAATTGCAAAAGAAATGATAACCGGAATTGCAAGACCATTCGAAAGCATTGCCAAAGTTTGCGCCTGAACATCAATTGATTGATGGATTATCAAATATTGTCCTTTTGCGGAAAGAGGGTACGCTGCTGTGAGCCAGATATTTTTCGGATCAGAAAATAATCCGTTACGGGTTCCTGAAATAACGCCGCCTCCTGGCTGGTCTGTCAGTCCGAGAAGGTGTGTCGGCGTCATGAAGAAAGCTGATCCCTGCTTTTGCAGCTGTTCAGCTGCCTCATTGGGAATATCCGTATAATCGATAATTTCGCCGGTTTTATCAACAAGCCACACATATCCGTTATCGGATAAGGCAACCGCCTCAATATACCTCTTCTCAAGCGAAGCATTTTCTGACGGACCCGCAGTATTTTCTGCAATCAGCGAATCATAACCGGCAGCGGCACTTTGTGCGGTATTGTACAGAAGACTGGATTTTTCTGAAATCAGTGAGGATGACATACGTTGGTAATAGACAAAACAGAGCACTGAAAACACAAAAACAGTACTTAAAATAAGCGATATAATCGTACGGAAATATACCGAGCTCATCTTACTTCTTGTCATATCATCAATGTTCCCGTTTCACATGGGCTCACGCGGATGTTGTTTCAAATTTATAACCGACGCCCCATACAGTCTTGATATGCCAATTCACATCTTTTGTGGCATCTTCAATCTTTTCACGAATTCTCTTCACATGAACATCTACGGTTCTGGATTCCCCGTAAAAATCATAGCCCCATACATTTTCAAGGAGCAATTCACGCGTAAAAACACGGTTCGGGTGGGAAGCCAGAAAAAAGAGAAGTTCCAGTTCCTTGGGGGGCATCTCAACTTCCTGTCCGGCAACTATTACAGCATATCTGGCTTTATCGATTACAAGGCCTTTATACTGCACTACCTCACCAGGTTCCTTTGTCTCTGCCGGAAGTACCAGGGTTTCTTCCTTCTTTTCAACACGGCGTAAAATCGCCTTAACCCTTGCAAGCAGTTCTTTTGGCTCAAAAGGTTTTTGGACATAGTCGTCAGCACCCAATTCGAGACCGACAACCTTATCAAGGGTATCCGTGCGGGCAGTCAGCATAATGATCGGAGTATCCGATACTTTCCGGATTTCCCGGCAAATGTCATATCCGTCTTTTCCCGGCAGCATAAGGTCAAGTACTACAATATCAGGTGAAGAAATCATAAATGTCTCAAAAGCTCTTTCGCCGGTAAGGCAACTGATTACAGCAAAACCATCCTTGTCAAAATAGAGGCGCAGGACCTCTACGATATTCGGATCATCATCCACAACAAGAACTTTTTTCATAGATTCACCTCACGTTTTGTTAAGCATCTCATTAAGTTCTTCAAGGAAAGAATTCACATCCTTGAACTGTCGGTACACCGACGCGAAGCGAACATAAGCGACTTCATCAATTTCCTTAAGTTTCTTCATGACCAGTTCACCGATATCCTGAGAAGAAATTTCACGGTTAACAGCGTTCTGAACCTGTCCTTCAACGAATGTTAATAATCCCATCAGCTGTTCATTCGAGACAGGCCTCTTTTCGCAGGCCTTCAAAAGTCCGTTAAGGAGTTTATCCCGGTTGAATGGTTCGCGGGTACCGTCTTTCTTAACCACCAGAAGCGGAAGCGTCTCTATTTTCTCATATGTTGTAAAACGCGCACCGCATCCGATGCACTCTCTTCTGCGTCGAATAGCTGCGCCATCCTCCGCCGGTCGTGAATCAATAACCCTGTCTTCGTCATGTCCGCAAAATGGGCACTTCATATCTTCTCACTCATCCAAATTGTCGTTGTCAGTAAGAAACCAGGGAAGGATACGGTTCTTCTTCTCCGGCTGCTTCGGCTCAGGGCCTGCAGCTGCTGCCGGTGCACGTCCGGAACGGGACGGAGCAACATTCGGCTGCGGGCGTCCGCCGCCCTGCTGCGGATAACTGGAAGGTGCAGGTGTTGTATAGGGAACCTGCTGCTGAGGTGCATAAGGGGTCTGCTGAGGCGCATAGGGAGCCTGCTGAGGTGCATAGGGAGGCTGCTGGGGATATGCAGGCTGATTCGGGAAACCCTGCTGAGGATAACCGGAAGGCTGAGTATACGGTGCGCCGGAAGCGCCTGGCTGGCCTGCCGTAAAATATCCGTCATGACCCTGTTCCTCAAGCGGAACAAAAGTCCTGGTTGGTGCAGCCGGTTTTGGCTGTTCCGGATCTCCGAAGAGGAACTGCGGCATTTCGGGCTGTCTTCTTGCAGCGGGAGCTTCATCCTGTTTGTTGTAAGCAGAAGCAACGGCAGCCTGGGAAGCATGTACGGGCTCCCGGGTTGAGCTGATCGGAGGATTATTCCGGGAAAGGTTCGATGTAGCCGGACGGAAAGTAGCCGGCTGGTCGGCGCGGTCAAATCCGGAAGCAATAACCGTTATCATGATCTCATCTTCGAGTGTAGGATCTATCACGGCACCGACAATAATGTCAGCATCGCCGGAAACTGCATCACGGACAACAGAGGCGGCTTCATCAATTTCGTGAAGCTTCATGTTGCGACCGCCGGTAAAGTTAATGATAACGCCGCGTGCGCCGTCAATAGTTGTATCAAGCAGCGGGCTGTTGATGGCCTGTTTGACAGCTGTAGCCGCACGGTTCTCGCCGGAAGCTCTTCCGATTCCCATATGGCATACACCCGCATTCGTCATGACACGGCGTACATCCGCAAGATCGAGGTTGATCAGTCCGGGAATAGCTACAAGGTCTGATATTCCGGCAACGCCGAACTTCAGGACCTGGTCTGCCATATTGAAAGCATCGTCAATTGAAGTATCTTCATCCGTGATTTCCAGAAGCTTGTCATTTGCGACAACAATGAGGGAATCAACGTATTTTTCAATTTCACGGATACCGCGTTCTGCATTCTGCAGACGGCGGGGTCCTTCAAAACGGAAAGGCTTTGTTACGACAGCAACTGTCAGAATACCAAGCTCACGTGCAATCTGTGCTACAACAGGTGCTGCACCGGTTCCGGTACCTCCGCCCATTCCCGCAGTGATGAAAAGCATATCAGTACCGCGGATTGCCTGGGCTATCTCATCCTTGGATTCTTCCGCAGCCTTTTCACCAATACTGGGGTCAGCACCGCAGCCTAATCCTCTGGTTATTTTTTCACCGATTTGAATTCTTGTAGGAGCCTTCGAACGGGCAAGAGCCTGATGATCCGTATTAATCGAAATAAAATCAATTCCCTGTACGGCACTATCGATCATGCGATCAATTGCATTACAGCCGCCTCCGCCTATTCCGACTACTTTAATCGCGGCAAAGGGTTCTTCTTCCATCGAGAAGCCAAGTCTATAATCTGACATTCTGTAACCTCCGTATATTTCAATAGCATTTCACATTATGTGCCATATGAGGATTCTATTGTGTCAATTTACCTGATTCTACACTAAATATGGTGGTCAGGCAATAGAATTCCCCTGTTTTGTTGCAATTATATTACACGAACTTGTCGTGATTCCAGTTAAATGATTTGCGCATGATAATTATTAACTCTCCTTTGCTTTTCTATTGTCTTTCCATTGATCATATCTCTCAAGCAGCATTCGCCGGATCATTGAGAAATTCAGGAATATCCGATTGCCGAATGCAAACACCGCCGCCAGGTTAAGCGGAAGATTAAGTTGATCGCCAAGGGCGGCGACAGCAACGGCGATAAGTCCGTTACCCAGAAGACCTGTAACAAACAGGCGAATATTGAACTCGTTTTTCATGTTGGCCACAATAGCCCCCATAATTGAGTCAAGAATCGCCAGTATGGCAACCGCCACATATGATGAATATGCAGTCGGTATATCCACGTTCAGGAACAGTCCGAGTAAAAGACCAGCAATCAGCCCCAATAATGGTAACATACTTTTTGTCCTTTCAGTTCACCGGGCGAAAAGTATACTCTTCACCGGACATATCCAAGACTCCGTCACCGACAGAATCAAACTTATTCTGTTCTGCCGCATACCGCAGCCAGCTCATATCTGCCGTTATATTTTTAAGTGACCCGATGCGAACCAGAAACTCTTTTTGTGTTGACGGCAGAATCAGAGTAAGAAAAGTGGTGCTGCCCTCCAGGGAACGTACGCTTCTGACGCATTTGATGAGAGAAAAATCACTATTCTTGCTTTTGTTCTCATCTGCAGCCAAAATTGCATTCAATATTGTAATACAGGTATTCAGTCCTTTTCCTTCTGTCATGTCGATCTTCTCGCCAAGAGCAGACGACCTCACGGGAAGTCCCTCCATAAGGGGTACCCCTGTCGGCGCAGCTCCTTCGGAAAGTTCCACGACGACACCTTCGGTATCAATGACAGCATATCCGTCAGGAAGTTCAGCATATCCGATTTTTTGACGTTCGTTAATGGTAAACAGAACTTTTGAAGGAAAAACAACCTGTATTTTGATATCATTGATATAAGGATAATCATTGCAAAGCTCTTTTTCTATATTACCATATCGAAGTGTAAATAGCTGAATAATTCCGCCTCCAAGGTTACGGAAAAGATGTTCTCCGACAGTAAGACCGCTGTTTGACAGAAGCTCTTCCTTTGAAATCTCATTACATCCTGTAACATCAATCTGTTTTATGTAGAACTGCGGAAGCGTCGCGATGAGTATTGCCGCCAGAAGAAACGCAAAAAGCACTGAATAAAAGACGATGCGGCGGCCGGCCCTGCGAATCGGGCGGGGGCTTTCATCTGTCAGTACAATCTTCTCCGTTTCCTTCAATACATCTTCTCCTCATTAAATATTCGTTTTATTTTTTTCCGCTGAAAGCCTGAAAATCTGTTCCGCAATATCCCTGTCCGCCAGCGGCTTTGCAAGGGATTTGGCACACTCCCCCATCTTCAGCAGACGGGCTTTATCCAAAATGACCGGTATGACTGCATCATACAGTGTCCGGGCACAGACCTCCGAGTCTTTCATGAGGATGGCGGCGCCCGCCTTCTCAAAGGCCCTGGCATTACATGTCTGGTGATCGCCGGCCGCAAAAGGGTATGGAATCATGACGGAAGGCACGCCAAGGGCAGCAACCTCCGCACAGGTTATGGCACCCGCCCGGCAGATAATAAGATCCGCCGCTGCCATATATGTCTGGGGATTATATATATATTCCCTGACTTCAAGTTTATTATTTGTCACGGTAAGGCTTTCATTCAATTCTGCAAACTGCTGCTTACCTGCGGAAAGAATGATCCGGGTCTTAGTGCCGGCCATCATTTCTGACAGGGCTGTAACAGATTGATTGATCGTCCGTGCCCCAAGGCTTCCGCCCATAGCCAAAAGAAAAACCGTATCATCCGGAATATCCAGTTCTTTTCTGGCTGCCGCACGAGTTGTCTCGAAAAATATTTTTTTCACCGGGTTTCCGGTAAAAATAACGGACTTTGCCTTTGGAAAACAAGCCTCCATGCCTGCAAAGCTTGTGCATACAACATCGGCCCTTCTTGACATAAGGCGGTTTGATCTCCCTGGAAATGCATTCTGTTCATGCAGAAGGACAGGGATCTTCTCGTGGTAGGCTGCAGATACCAGAGGGGTGCAGACATAGCCGCCTGTTCCAATTACAACATCCGGGGCAAAATCGCGGATAAGAGAAATACAGGACTTCCTCCCGGCAGCAAAATCCATAAAAGCCTTTGCCATTTTGACTGATGGCCTGGACGGCACGCCCCTTGCACGTATCGGGTGTATCACATATCCGGATCGGGGAACAATATCACTTTCCATGCCGCGCTGTGTACCGCAGAACTCTATCTCGCTCTGCGGGTCCTCCGCCCGGATGCGGTCTGCAATTGCTATCGCAGGGTTTATATGTCCGCTGGTGCCTCCGCCTGCGATCAGAACTCGAATTCCCATACTTTTCTCCTTAGTTGAGATATGTAATTTTTTTACGGCTCACACCGGTTCTTGAAACAGCAAGAATCAGTCCGACTGCTGCAAGGAAGAACAGATTTGCTGTTCCGCCGTAGCTGAAAAATGGCAGGGTTACACCTGTCGGAGGTATAACACCCAAAGAAACGGCAATATTGAAGGCTGCCTGAATTACAATCAGGCTCGTATATCCAACGGCCAAAATGCGTGCAAAATCACTCTGCGCCCGCCATGCAATCGAAAGGCCTCCGCACAGGAACGCCCAGAAGAGAATAATTATGGAGACTCCGCCGATAAAGCCGAGCTCCTCGCAGGCAATAGCATATACGTAATCATTGTGCGCAGCGGGCAGATACTGATACTTCTGACGGCTGCTACCAAAGCCGACGCCTGAGACTCCGCCGGAGCCAATGGCGATCATCGACTGCTTGCTCTGATACACATCATCATCCGAAGCCGCACCGCTGCTTTCGGCTTCCGCTGCGGCAGCAGCGGCCGCCGTCTCTTCACTGTTCATTGTTGAGAAAATATTCAAACGCGTAATGACATGCTCAAAATTGCCCATGAATTTCTCTTTCTGTGTATAAGAGGTAGACAGCATCAGCACAGTGCACGCAATCAGCGCCATTGTAATCAGCATGAGGCCTCCGTCAATCCACGATTTGAGCGGAATGCCCGACACCAGAAAACAGATGAATGATATTGTAGTCATAATAATGAAAAATGACATATGAGGCTGCAGCAAAACGAATACAAGGCATACCATCAGCATTCCGACAGGAATTACAATATCTACGATGCAGTCAAGATAGGATTGCCCTCGGGCTGACCTGCACTTCAGTTTCCCTGCTTTTCGCCGCCGGATGATAAATGACCGGTAACCGGCAATACAGAAGATCAGGGCGACTTTTGCCAGTTCGGACGGCTGGAATTTTTGTGCACCGATCCGGATCCACCTACGGGATCCTCCGTCTATTATGCCGAAGAATTTGGTATACACCACAAGTGCCAGTGTAATCGCATATGCCAGTGCGACAAAGCCGATGTGATCGTAAATTTTTACAGGAATAAAAATGATAACTGCTGCCACGGCAATTCCGATCAGTGTGTACCTGCCTTGTTTGAGTACATAGTACAGCGGATTTTCAGCATCATTGTACCCTGCGGACATACTGGCAGAAAAAAGCATAATCAGCCCGAAACAAATCAGGATGAGACTTAAGATGAGCATCGGAATACTCATCCTGTATGGACTTTCTATTTGAAACCGTTTCTCCCTTTGTGGCGCGGCGGGTCCATTATGAAGGTCGGTCATAATGGTGCCCCCTTTCCGGAGGGCATAGAGAACTCTTTCTCCGCATCAATTATTGCCTGAGTGACCTTTTCCATTTCAAAGGCATGTGATGCCTTAATCAGGACGACATCACCCTTACAGAGCGACTTAATCAAAGCAGTAGTCAGTTCATCCCTTGTCCCGAAAAGACGGACGGGAAGTTCCGGGTGAACGCAAACAGCTCCCGACTTTACATCCTCCCTGAAATTTCCGCATATAAAAAGCATATCAATCCCGGATTTTGCCGCCGCTTCCCCAACTTTATAATGCTGTCCGGCAGAAAAGGCACCTAATTCAAGAATATCTCCCAGGACTGCAATTTTCCTTCTTCCGGCGGCTAGCAGTCTGACACTTTCAAAAGCAGCGGCCATCGATTCCGGACTGGCATTATATGAATCGTCATATAATGAGTAATTTGCAGTCTCAATTATCCTCCCTCTGCTTCCTGTCGGTTTAAACGACAGGAGACCTCTTTTAACGTCTTCCATGGAAACGCCCAAATATCCGGCGCACGCTATAGAGAACAAGGCATTTTTCACATGGTGGATACCAAAGCAGGGAAGTTGAAATTCACCCAGTGATGAAAATGCTGAATTCCTGCTTTCGCGGCACATAACGGAAAATGCAGTTCCTTTGTCCGTCATATGCATGCCGGATGCACTCGAAACCATATCTGCAAAAAGAAGATCATCAGATGAAGTTTCAAGTGATGTTACACCCAGACTGCCCCACTTCCTGTTTACTGCTTTCTGCGAATAGTCTTTAAGAAGCCGGTCATCACCGTTGATCAGAAGAATTTTATCTCCGGAAAGGCCTTCACAGATTTCCATTTTAGCCAGAAGAATTTCTTCCTGGCTTCCAAGGCGCTCAATGTGAGAAACACCCACATTAGTAATGATGGCCAAATCCGGTTCTGCGATACGGGCTAATGTACGAATTTCACCGCGCATCCGCATTCCCATTTCAACAATCAGCAGCTGTGTGTCTGATGGGGCTGAAAGGATGGTAAGCGGCATGCCGATTTCATTATTGAGATTGTGTTTGGTGGCATGCGTCCGCAAAGTATGGGAAAGGGCTGCATACAGCATCTCCCGTGTGGACGTTTTTCCCACACTTCCTGTTACGGCTATGACTTTACATGTGAGTTTTCTCCTATAGGCCCGTGCAAGGGCGTGAAGAGCCAAAAGTGTATCCGGCACAAGTATGCCTGCTGCACCTTTGGGGAGCATATGCTCATCACTTATGAGAAAAAGGGACGCGTCCTTTTCATAGGCTGTCTGGCAGAAGGAGTGTCCGTCAAAGCGTTCCCCGACAAGGGCTACAAATAAGGCTCCCGGTTCAAGGGAACGAGTATCTGTTGAGACGCTGTCAACAACACGGACATCATCAATACCCGGTACCTGCGCACCTATCAGAATTCCGCCTGTTGCCTCCAGAATTTCACTCTCTGTAAATAGCCGCATAATTGATTATTTCTCCTTCTCATCACGCTTCTGTTCCATGACAGAAAGCAGTTCCGCCGCCGTTTCGGCATCATCAAAGTGAATCGTCCGATCACTGAATATTTGGTAATTCTCATGCCCTTTGCCGGCAATTATGACAAAATCATCCTTTTGAGCCAACGACAGCGCGAGGGAAATCGCCGCTTTCCGGTCCGGTTCCACCAAATAAGTGCCTTCGGTCTTTGTAAACCCCTCTAAAATATCAGCAATGATGTCCATCGGGTTCTCACTTCTGGGGTTATCCGAAGTAATTATTGTAATATCACTGCGTTTACCTGATACCTCTCCCATCTCGTATCGCCTTGATTTGGCGCGGTCACCGCCGCATCCAAATAATGTGATCAGACGTCCGGAGCAGTATTCACGCAGCGTATCAAGAAGGTTCTCAAGACTGGCCGCATTATGTGCATAATCCACAAGTACCGTAAAGGACCCTTTGTGGGGAACCAGTTGAAGGCGTCCCGGTACGGAAACCCCGGCAAGTCCCTCACGGACAGCCTCAAAAGGAATCCCGCACACTCCTGCAACCGAAATAGCGCAAAGTGCATTATAAACATTGAATTTACCTGGCATCGCAACAAAAACCGATTCATTATACCATGGGCTGATAAGGTCGAAAGCTGTCCCGATTTTCCCGTTCTGTCTATCTTTCCGGATCCGGACCGCCCGGACGCTGCAAGGATTGTCTATGCCGTATGTAAATACAGGACATCTTTGCTTCGCATAATCCATGACCTTTTCGAAAGAATCAGCGTCTGCATTGATCACGGCGGTATCTGACTGATCAAACAGCAGAAGTTTCGCTTCCAGGTATTCTTTCATATTGGCATGTTCGTGTTCACCGATATGATCATGATATAGATTCGTAAAAGCGCCGACTTTGAACCTGCACCCGTAAGCCCTGTCAAGCATCAGGCCCTGTGAAGAAACCTCCATCACGCAGCTGTCCGAATTTTTCCGTGCCATTTCATATAAAAGCTTCTGCAGATCGTAAGACTCCGGCGTAGTCCGTTCAGCCTGACGTACCTCACCGGCAACAATATTTGACACAGTGCCTATCAGGCCGGTACTTCTTCCTGCTTTTTCAAAAATGTCCCGGACCATATAACTGGTGGTGGTTTTTCCTTTGGTTCCCGTTATTCCGAGAAGATTCAGTTTTCTCGACGGATGTTCAAAAAAAGCTGCACTTACATGGGCCAGGCCCCTGCGTGTATCAGGTGTTGAAAGAACAGCCGCATTTTTGGCTGACGCCATTTTAATAAGATCCGGTACGGTTAAAACATCCTGGCTACCCTGGATCAAAATCGCAGATGCACCTTTATCAAGTGCCTGCGAAATAAAACGGTGCCCATCCGACACAAATCCGCAGACACACACAAATAGTGTTCCGGGGGTTACTTTTCTTGAATCATATACAACCGATGATATTTCCATTGTATCCGGACCGCATATAATTTTGTATTCCAATCCATCTGCAAGACTCTTCAATGTATTCATTCCATACTCCTTTACGCTGCCATTACGATATGAATAATGGTACCCATCGCAACTTTTGTCAAAGTATTTTCCATCGTTTGTCCGGCAGGAGGCGTCACGGTGACTTCCGTTCCGGTCGGTGCGGCTGAGATTTCAGCAGCTGGCGTCGGTGTGCCGGTCGGCTCCTCCGATGGTGTTCCTTCTGTGGCTGCCGGGGTTAACAGGCTCTGTGATATAACTGTGCCTTTACAATCGCCTTCAATATCAATATTAACTCCGCTGATACCAGCTTCTTTGATGCATTCAGCTATGTCCTTACCTGTAAAATCAGGTATTACAACCTGCTTCATATCTGTTTCCGCTGTTGTCCCGGAGTAGAGAACTACTTGTCCGTTCTTATAAACCGCTGCGTCTTTGGCCGGGAATGTGGATGTAATCAAAGCATCCTTATCCATATTATCTTCCCCGTCTACAGCAGTAAACCCGGCAATATAGAGAATTGCCCTGGCCTCCCTGTAAGTCTTGCCGGTCACATCCGGGACTGAGTATTTCGTGGTAAGTTTTGTATAGTCATCTTCTGTGTATACATGTTTGATATCCAGGTATTCAAGTGTCCGGGATACTATATTTGCCGCGGCCTTTGTTGCGCAGCTTGAAGCAACCAATTTATCCGCCGGTTTGTTGACAACGACAAGCACTACGATCTGAGGGTCGTTGGCAGGTGCATAACCTCCGAAAGATAACACATGAAGACCGGCATATTTGCCGTTCTCTGTTGTCGATGTACTTGTTTTTCCTGCTACATTGTATCCTTCCACATAGCCCGCTGTTCCGGTTCCTTCAGTAACAACGCCTTCCATCAGTTTTCTGATTCGATTAGCAGTCTCTTCCGAAAAAATCGTCCGTATTGCCTCCGGTTGAAATTCCTTCACTATATTCCCGTTTTTGTCCGTCAGGCACTTTGCAATTTGAGGCGTCATGAGCGTGCCTCCGTTAACAAGCGCGCAGTATGCATTGGCCAGCTGCAAAGGAGTAACCGTTGATGACTCTCCAAAGGAAAGGGTTGCCAGATCAACTTTTGTCGGGGCTTTATGGAAAATTCCAACTCCTTCCGAAGGAAGATCAACACCTGTCTGATTGTAAAAGCCAAAGCTGTGTACGTATTCATAATATTTATCAATGCCGATTCTCAGTGCCAATTGGACAAAAATCGGATTGCATGAATTTTCAAAGGCTTTCTTTAATGTCTCGATCCCATGGTTGGTTCCGTCTGTTTTTTGCTTCCAGCAGCTGATAGTATCAACTGTTGTAATGGCAATCGGCGCATCACTGAATTCTTCGTCTTCAGTTGTCAGTCCTTCTTCAAGTGCTATTGCAGTTGTAAAAGCTTTGAAGGTTGAACCCGGCTCATAGGTATCTGAGATCGCACGGTTTCTCCAGGCTTCGGACATAATAAATGTAGTCTGATCCTTATCCGACAAAGTACTCCATACTGCCGGATCAACCCAGTCAGGTTCGGCTGTTGGATTATTCGGATCAAAATCCGGATAGGAAGCCATTCCAAGTACTGCACCCGTATACGGATTCATCACAATAGCCGTTACACCGTCAATAACATTATAAATGTCATTGACTTCCTTACAGGCATTTTCCGCAATCTCCTGAATATTCTGGTCAATATTCAGAACAACATTATATCCGTCTTCAGCTGCTATCGTCGTAGGCGGCGAATACGGTAGTGCTCCGCCGGAATAATTGTCAACTTCAACATATGTATAGCCTTCTTTGCCGGTAAGCACCGAATTGTATTCCGATTCAATTCCAAGCTGTCCGAAGAGAATTCCGTCAGTTGCATTTGCATAACCCAGAACCTGCGAAGCAAGTGAACCGTTGGAATAATACCGCTTTGCCACTGCATCAACTTTAGTACCGCCGATATTATTGGCTTTGATATAGGCATTAAACACGTCTATCTTATCTTTGGGCAAATTTTTAGCAAGCTGCACATATGAAGCCTTCGTATCTGCAACAGCAGCGTTGACAACTTCAATATCCAGTCCGAGGGATGATGCAATATTTGCGGCAATTGCCGGTGTCTCCGCCTTATTGGTAAGCGACCGCAGATCCGACGGTGTAATTCCCACCGTATATACATATGTCGTACTGGCGAGAGTGTTCCCTTTTGCATCGAGAATGTTACCGCGTACCGGCTCATCCTGAATGCGTTTCCAATGCTGCCGGGATGCAAGCTGCGAATAATACTCATATTGATTTATCTGAAGGTCATACAGGGAATACAAAAGAAAAACACAGAATGCCGTAATGCAAATTCCAATAAAAAGAATCCACCCCCTCCGTTTGCCGGTGAGGGGAGATTCTTTATGATTTTTCGTATGTCGGCGTCTCTTGGATAGTCTGCTGCGCGAATTTCTTCCGACGCCCGGGTTTCTATTCGTATACTCAGTCAAAGCTTACGCCTTCCCTTCATTCAATAGATAAATAGTATTGTGCCAGATTTGCCTTGGCTATGGCAAGACTTGCTTTGCTGCTTATTGAAGTTGCAGAAGATGTATTGGTAACCAGAAGATCCGCGGAAGGAAGTTTTACTGTCATTATTTGTTTGGCACTGGGTTCCTGCATCGCGAGTTTTTCCATGGCATCCCACCGGATCTGCTGAAGATCTGCGTTGGAAATCAGCTGTTCCTTAATTTGACTCGTCTCCTGGTCAAGTACTTTTATTTGTTTCTGTATTTTATTGTTCTGAAAATTGAGTGAAGTAATCTGTGACTGGCGATACAAAAGGAAGGCAAACATACTTGCAACAATTGCAACTCCCAGTGTTACAACCAACGCCTCTTTTAAACGCTTAGCTGAAATATAGCGTTCCTTGCTTTTATGCGCAGCGACAATCTCCAGATGACGCAAATGGTCTTCTTCTGCCTTTTTGCGTGTTTTAGAGTCAGGAACACCTCTTGACGGCACTTCTACGGGGATATTCTGAGGAGCATACCCGCGTACAGGCGCTGTCAGGCTGCCATATGCGGGCGCAGGAGCATAATCATATGTTCCCGTACTTTTCCCGAAATATGAGGCTTCAAGTTCATCCCAGTCGTTTACAGCATATGCATTCATTATTCTAAATTCCTCTCGAAAACTCTAAGTTTCGCGCTTCTTGATCTTTTATTCTGCGAAGCTTCCGCTTCTGAGGCCTCTATTGCCCTTCTTGATACGGATTTGCCGAATGGCTTGCGGTTACACACGCAGACCGGGAATTCCCTCGGGCAGATACATGGATCTTCAAGAGTACGGAAAGTCTCTTTGACCAATCGGTCTTCCAATGAGTGGAACGAAATGACTGCAAGTCTTCCGCCCGGACGAAGATACTTCGGTGCATCCTCCAGAAGCTTCACAATGGACTCAAGTTCATGATTTACTTCGATCCTGATTGCCTGAAAAGATCTTCTCGCCGGATGCTGATCTTCATTTTTGGATTTTGCAGGCATAGCTTTCATGATGATTCTCGATAGTTCCGCTGTTGTGCGGATCGGATTGCTTTTACGTTCATTTACAATGGCGGAGGCAATTCTTCCCGAGTACCGTTCTTCCCCGTATGTCCGCAGTATTTTAGCTATTTCATCTTCTGTATAACGATTTATAACTATTTCAGCCGTTAGTTTCTGCTTGTCATCCATGCGCATGTCCAGCGGACCGTCACTTGCATAGGAGAAGCCCCTGTCCGCGGTGTCCAGCTGATGTGAAGAGACGCCAAAATCCGCCAGGATGCCGTCAACCATTTCTATTCCCAGATCATCGAGTACAGATGCAAGTGCAGAAAAATCAGACTTGATGATCTTCCACTGTGCGCGGCTCTTCTTCTCTTCCCTGACTCTATTACAGGCTGCAAGCGCCTCATCATCCTTATCAAGTGAAATCAATAAACCATCCGGACCGAGCTGGTCAAGAATCCCGCCGCTGTGTCCGCCGCCGCCTGCTGTGCAGTCTACATAAATACCATCCGGACGGATACGGAGCATCTGCATGCACTCGTTAAAAAGAACAGGAAGGTGTGAAAAATCAAAGTCCTGTGACATTGTATTCCGTTAGGTCAAGCTCCATGACAGAACTCAACTCCTCCTTCTTCTTTTCATAGAATGTCTTTGAACAAATATCAAGTTTATCTCCAAGATCAATAATGCTGATTTCTTCAGACGGACCTGTCCCAATGTGTTCCCAAAGTTCCGATGAGACAGATATTCTTCCCTGGCTGTCCAGATCGCACACCAGTGCTTCTCCGATAATCAGCCGCATAACTCTTCTGACTTTGGGATCCATGCTGTTCAACGATTCAAATTGCTGGCGGATATGCGCGAAACGCTCTTCGGTGTAAACGGAAAGGTAACCCTGATCGAGGCTCAAAGTGACGACAATACTCTTGCCCATGCTGTCACGCAGCTTAGACGGTACGAATACTCTTCCCTTTGAATCGATCTTGTTCGTGTACCTTGCCAATTAGTTATCCCCCGTTTCCACAAAGTTATCCACCACTATTCACCACTAACCCAACCGTCTGCTCCACGTCACTCCACTTGCTTGTATTTTACACGCCTGAAAACAGAAGTTCAAGCGTATTTGAGAGTATTGCCTGTAAAAACCGAACAAACTTTACCGAAACACAAAAAAACCATCCCCTGCCTGCCGCAAAGGATGGTTTTCTGAAAATACTATTTATAATCAGGCAATAATAACCCGGGATTATTTATCTCTGTCCAAGGTTTCTATCCATGGATATATTGAGAATGATCCCAACTGCAATGAAGTTGACTAATAGTGCCGTACCTCCAAGACTGATGAATGGAAGTGGAATACCCGTAATCGGCAGCAGTCCGACACACATACCCATATTTTCAATAAAGTGAAAGGCAAAGCCCGCCGTAAGACCAATTACGACAAAGGAATACGATTTTTGGGTAGCCTGGGATGCCACATACAAACATCTCAAAATAAAGAAAAACGAAAGCAGTATAATGGCCGTCGTACCGATAAAACCCATATGCTCAGATACAGCTGTAAATATAAAATCCGATTCCTTAACAGGAACCCGAACGTAAGTGCCTGTCGTGTTTCCAATGAGGCCTCCTGATGCAATTGCATTTTTAGCCTGGACGAGATTGTATTCCGCCTTCGGGTCTGATCCTGCAAACAGGAGGGAGAGAATCCTTTTCTTCTGATACGCCTCCAGATAAAAATTCCACACAAACGGTATCGCTACAATAACGCCGGAGAGTGCAAGAAAGAAGTACCGGTATTTGAGTCCCCATATAAAAAGTATGCATATAAAGGAAAAAACAATAACCATGGCTGTTCCAAAATCAGGTTGGACAAGGATCAGGGCAAGAGGTATCGCATACACAATTCCAAGATAAAGGACTCCTTTTTTTACTGTTACTTTCTTTTCCGAAATATCTTCGAAAATAAAGGCGGCAACCAGAATCAGTCCGATTTTGGCTAATTCCGATGGCTGGAATGTTCCGACAATCGGTGCTTTCATCCAGGCATCTGCTCCCCAGAGTAATTTCATGGAAAAGCCGTCAAAAGGCATGACCATAAGCAACAGCACGGAAAACATATACATACCCCATCCGATCAGCTTAAGAAAGTGTGTCTCAAGCAGACAGATAAGCAGGGCAATGAATATACCGACAACTGCCGCCCCGGCCTGTTTATATAGATTCTGAGGATAATCTGAATATCCACTCTTCAAAACCCGCTGCAGCACATACAGGCCTATCATGGTAAGGGTCAGAATCGGTACAATCAGCCAGTAATCAACAGCACGGAAATAATTGTTTCTGAGCTGTTCAATTCCTGATCTTCCAGTATTCATGTAATGCTATCGTCTCCCCCGTCTATGGAAATATCTTTGTCTTCGGATATCTCCGGGTGTTCATCTGTTTCGCTTGTTTCGCTTGTTTCACTTGTTTCACTTGTTTCACTTATTTCGCTTGTTTCACTTGTTTCGCTTGTTTCACTTGTTTCGCTTGTTTCATCCGCCGTACCGGCATCACCGGTTCCGGCAGTTTCAATAACCTCTGCATCCGCAGCAACAACCCTTTTAAGGCCAAGGTACCGCACTACTGCAATTATTCCGAATCCTACGACAACCAGAACGGCCGAAAGCACCTGCGATGAACGAAGGCCAGTGTCCGCGATATATAGTGAATCCGTACGCAGGCCCTCAATAAAGAATCTTGCAATGCCATAGAGAATGCAGTACATAGCAACAGTTACATAAGGAAGCTTGCTCTTCTTTCTCACAAAAAGGAGAATAACAAAAATCAGAAGCGTGGCAAGAAACTCATAGAAAAATGTCGGGTGGACCGGAAGGTCCGGATTGAGGGTCGGAGCATACATCCTGAGATAGGAAGATGTCGACTCACTTATCATTCCCCAGGGAAGATTTGTATTGGTTCCGAAAGCCTCCTGGTTGAAAAAGTTGCCCCACCGTCCTATTGCCTGTCCAAGAGGAAGGTAAACAATCAGAAAATCGAAAATATTGGCTGTATTTAGTTTTTTGATCTTTCCAGTGATGAGCACAGCAACGAAAGATAAAAGAACTCCGCCCAGCACAGCCAGTCCGCCGCTGCGAATATCAAAGATTTTAATCGGATCAGCTGCGAATGATTTCCATGAAAAGGCGACATAATACAAGCGGGCGCCGATAACGGCAGAAGGAATAATCACAAGGCAAAAATCAATGACATGGTCACTGTTCAGGGAGAATTTCTTCGCCTGCTTCATCGCGAGGCCCACACATATGCCAAATGCAAGTATGATGCAGATTCCGTACCAGTAGATTGGAAAGCTGCCTATTTGAAAAGCAATCCGACTTATTGGAAGGTCATTAATTCCCAATCCGGGAAAACTCACGTTTGTATCTGCCAGGGACATTGGAAACACCATCTTCTTCACCTCATCCGAATTGTTATTTACTGGATATTCGTGCGAAAAATCATTCGCCCGTATACGCCTTGCTAATCATATCACACCTGAAAGAAGATTCGAATAGTCATGACCATGAAGGTCGTGATAATGCCTCACTTCTGCCATATCTTTATGGACCTGTTCCTTAAGTGCCTGTGTATCAGGGAAACGGTACTCCGGACGGACAAAAGAGAGTAAAAACACTCGTATCCTGTCTCCATACAGATCCAGCGTGCGGTCATACATCATTGTCTCGACGAGCGGAATAAAGTCCGACGTATTAACAGTCGGGCGAAGGCCGATATTCGTAATTGCTGGATAGAACGAACCGTTTGAGGAAAGAATCGAAGCGTATACGCCATAAGCAGCGACAACCTTTCCTTCCTCGGGCACAAGATTTGCCGTGGGGAAACCAAACGATCTTCCCAGGTGCTTACCTTGCTGCACAATTCCCTGATAGGAAATAGGATATCCTAAAAGCGAGTTTGTCAAAGAGATTTTGCCGCTTCTGACACATTCGCGGATCCATGTGCTGGATATAATTTGATCATTATATTTGACGGGAGGTACAGAAAACACTTGTATTCCATTCTGCTGTCCCCAAAGTGACAGTAATTTCATATCCCCTTCCCTGCCCCGTCCAAAACGATAATCCTCGCCGGCAACAATCACTTTGGCTCCAAGAAGTTCTTTGAGGTGATTTTGCATAAAATCCACTGCATGCATGGATGATACTGTTTCGGAAAAAGGGAAAAGAGCCGTCTCATCCATTCCGATCCGGTCAAACATGGCGCATTTTTCTGACAGAGTCGTAAGCATAGAGTTCCCTTTATCCTGGGAGTCGCCTGTTTTGGATTTGGGCAGCGATGAAAAAGTATGAACCATTGCCGGAATCCCTCTCTCCCGGGCTAAAATCTGAAGCTTTTCAAGTATTTTCCTGTGTCCCTGATGAACACCGTCAAAATATCCCAAAGCGACCGCGCGGCCATTTGCGGCAGTCCCGTAAAATCCATCCGGTGCTGTCAGTACACCGCTATTATCCTCTTTGAATTCCCATATACGCAAATTACGCCAACATCCTTTCAATACGAAGAATATTACGTCCTTCTTTTTCGTCAGGCAGTACAATCGCAAGTAATTGTCCCGAATAATAAGCACAAAAATGAGGTTTTATATGCATCTCATCCGTATCAGTTAGGATCATTCTATCCTCGAAAATTTCCAAAGGCATTTGCTGCCCCAACCGTATATGTGCAGCTTCTTCTTCAGATACTTCAAATCGCGGCATATGTGCCACTGCTAAATCCTCAGGCAGCAGAAATTCACTAACCTGTCCGGCTGCAGACAGTCGTTCAAGATCTTCCAGTGAGAATGCGGAATCTATCGAAAACGGTCCGCATCTTGTTCGCATCAAGGCATCAGCATATGCACCAAAACCCAGATCCTTTCCAAGTTCATCGCAGATTGTACGAATATAAGTCCCCTTTGAACAGGACAGTGAAAAATCTGCCGCAAGCATTTCATCAGCAGTAATCGAGTGTACTTCACAATTGTATATTCGAATCTGCCGTGTCTGCCGCTCAAGGGTAATACCTTGCCTTGCATATTCATACAGGGGGCGGCCCGCCATTTTGATTGCCGAATACATGGGGGGCATCTGGTCCTTATCCCCGTCAAGGTCAGAAAAAAGTTTTCGGAGAGCAGCAAAATCATCTGTCTTCATCTGCTCAAGCTCGACCTGCGATGGCATTCTTCCGCCGGTTACTTTACCTTCCCGGTCCTGCGTATCGGTACTTGCCCCGAAATGTACCGTACATCGATATGTTTTGTCGTATCCGTCCATATAACGGACGACCCTTGTGGCTTTACCGACGCATACAGGAAGAACCCCGGAAGCAAAAGGATCCAGAGTTCCGCAGTGCCCGACCTTTTTCACACCAAGAAGCTTTCTAATCCTTCCAACGACCTGGAAAGATGTCAGCCCAACAGGCTTATTCACATTGATGATACCGGAAAATGAATTTTTATCCGTCATTATGCGTTCTCCGATATTACTTCACCAGCCTTTTCAATGATTAGTTTGGATACTTCAAGTATAGACATGTCCAGAATTGAAAAACCTGCGGCCCTGTGATGTCCGCCGCCGTTGAATCCGGCAGCGAATGCAGCCGAATCAAATGGATCATGACTGCGGATATTTACACGTATTTCGCCGTCTGCGGTCTCCCTGACAGCAAAAGCGACAATCACGCCCTTAATATCCCGGAGGCTTGCTGCCAATCCGTCGGAAGCATCTTCAGAAGCCTTGCATTCCCGGATCATATCCTGCGTGACAAGCGTAAGTGCGAGTCTGCCGCCAAAGTAGAACTTAGCGCTCGATAATGCGAGGGATGTCAGCCGCATACGTTCGACATTTGTAACATCATATAGATTATATGCATTTATATATACATTTGCTCCGTTTTCAAGAAGCTCTGCTGCCGCACGAAATGTTTTCGGCGTAGTATTCTGATAGGAAAACCGTCCGGTATCAGACTGTAATCCCACCATGAGGCAGTTGGACACATCAGCATCCAAAAGCTTCTTCCCTGTCATTCTCTCAAGGACATGTATTATTTCAAGTACAAGTTCCGCAGCAGCGGCAGCTTTGGGGTCTACATACCGGAGACCGGCAGACAGGCCGCTGGAAATATGGTGGTCAATTACCAGACTGGCGGACGCATGAGCAAAAAGACTTCCGGACCTGCCCATGCGGGCTGCCTCAGAGCAGTCAACTGCCATGGCGATTCCTTGTTGTCCAATATATTCATCCAGTCTGTTCTGATCAAATATCTCTAAAAGTGCAGGCTCAATACCAACGAATTCCAGGCGTTCCGGAATGGGTTCATCCATGTATATCCTTGCCCGGATCCCAAGCAGCTTCAGTGCCATAGCCATAGCGGCTGATGACCCAAGACAATCCCCGTCCACACGAACATGAGGGAAAATCTGAACTTCCTTCAAAGAAGATGTCATGAGAAGGAGTTGTCCGGCGATTGCTGCTGCACTTTCACCCACGTGACTGATCCTCCCGAACCGTCTGATCGATAAGCTCCATCAGGCGCATGCCGCGTTCAATAGAATCATCAAATACATAATGAAATTCCGGTGCTACGCGCAGTTTGATGCGTTTGCACACCTCTCTCTTTATGAAACCGGATGCACTCATGATAGCAGCCTTACAGTCTTCTTTGCTTTTCTCATCCGCCATAACGGAGAGGTAAACGGTCGCATGGGACAAATCATGTGACATGCGAACCTCAACAACCGACGTCATCACAGGAATCCGGGGATCCTTAACATCTTCTCTGAGAATCTGAGAAATCACTCTCTGCATCTCATCCCCAACCCGGGCTGAGCGATCCATTTTCATTCTTTTCACGGCTCCTTCATTTAGCTGCGCTGGCTTGTCCAGCAAATTACTTGCGGGCTATCTCACGCATCTCGAATGCTTCGACAATATCGCCTTCTCTGATGTCATTGAAATTCTCTATTGAAATTCCGCATTCATACCCGGAAGCAACCTCCCTGGCATCATCCTTAAATCTCTTCAGGGAAGCAAGCTTTCCTTCATGTACGACTATTCCGGATCTTACGACGCGGACTTCCGAAGAACGGAGAACCTTGCCGTCTGTTACATATGCTCCGCCGATAGTACCCACGTTGGACACCTTGAAGATCTGCCGAACCTCGATATGACCGAGAATCACTTCTTCATAGGTCGGTTTAAGCATTCCCTTCATAGCAGCCTGGACATCTTCGATCGCATTATAAATAACACGGTAAAGCTTTATGTCGACTCCGGTTTCCTTGGCTTTTTCTGCAATAGTTGTTGCAGGGCGAACATTAAACCCGATGATAATAGCATTGGAAACATCTGCAAGGACAATATCCGATTCGGTTATAGTACCTACGGCTCCATGAATAACCTTGACATGGACTTCATCACTCGAAAGCTTCTCAAGCGACTGAATAATTGCTTCGACAGATCCCTGAACATCCGCTTTGACGATCAGGTTCAAATCTTTGACTTCTCCGGCTGCAAGGGATGCTGCCAGTGTCTCCAAAGACATACGTGAACTCTTTCTAAGCTGATCTTCCCTTTGTTTGACTCTACGCTTATCAACAAGCTGACGCGCTACCTTTTCGTCGGTAACCGTGTAGAAAATCTCACCGGCATCCGGAACTTCAGGAAGACCTGTAATTTCTACAGGAATTGAAGGACCTGCCTTCCTGACAGCTGCACCCTTGTCATCCGTCATTGCACGGACACGTCCGACAATAGGACCGGCTACAATCGTATCGCCGTTGCGGAGCGTTCCTCTTTGTACGAGGACCGTAGCAACAGGACCTCTGTTTTTATCAAGTTTTGCTTCAATGACTGTTCCCTTTGCCTGCTTATTGGGATCTGCTTTGAGATCAAGGACATCAGCAGTAAGAAGAACCATCTCAAGAAGGTCTTCAATACCGTCACCTGTTTTTGCAGAGACCGGCACCATAACATTGGACCCGCCCCATTCTTCCGGAATAACACCATGCTGGGACAATTCCAGTTTAACCTTTTCAAGATTGGCACCGGGTTTGTCCATCTTGTTGATAGCTACAACAATCTCAGTGTTTGCGGCTTTTGCATGATTGATTGCCTCAATCGTCTGCGGCATGACACCGTCATCGGCTGCAACAACAAGGATAGCAATATCAGTAACCTGCGCACCGCGGGCACGCATGGTTGTGAAGGCTTCATGGCCGGGGGTATCAAGGAAAGTTATCTGGCGTCCGCCCTTCAGACGAACAGTGTAAGCACCGATGTGCTGCGTAATGCCGCCGGCTTCGCCTTTGACAACGGATGTCGAACGAATCCTGTCAAGAAGAGAAGTTTTACCATGGTCAACGTGACCCATTACAACCACGACCGGGGGACGTGTCTGTAAAGTCTCGTCAGTATCTGCGGTATCGTCGAAGAGGATATCCTCTTCTGTCACTTCAATGAATTTCTCAGTAGTAATACCATATTCCGATGCAATCAGGGTTGCCGTATCAAAGTCAATCTCCTGATTAATCGTTGCCAGCATTCCGAGCTTCATGAGTCTTTTGATGACATCTGCCGAACGTTTTTGGACGCCGTCGGCAAACTCTTTAATAGTAATAAACTCAGGAAGCTGTACATGCGAAAGTACAGCCTTGGGCTGAGGCGGCGTAGGTGCCATACGAGGATTTTTTCTCGCAGGCCTCTTGCCTTTTGCGCCGGCAGGATAGACATTATCAAGGGCTGTATCGTCTGATAGAATCTCCGATGCGCCGCGTCCTGAAAAAGCGGTTGTGGCGCGTTTGTTGATTGCACGGCGATCCGTTAAAGCTGCTGCAGGCTTTGCGGCATCTTTCTTGGCATCTTTTGCAGGCTCTTTGCGGCTCTTTTCATATGCATCCCTTGCAGCGAAATTAGCCTTTTCCTTGCTGATTTCTGCAGGAATATCCGAATGTGGTTTTGCAGGACCCCGGGCTCCGCCCGGGCCAGTCCTTGACGCACTTCGTGCACCATATCCGTTATCTTCTTTGGATCTGATGAAATTCTCGTCTTTTGCACCCGGGCCAAAAGAATCATTACGGGAACGGTTCCCGGCAAAGCCGCCACCGCCGCCTTGAGGAGGTCTTGAACTGCCGAAGCCGCCCTGTCCCTGAGGCCGATTACCCTGATATCCGCCGGGGGCACCCTGAGGACGGGGACCTCCAAAGCCGCTCTGCGGAGGTCTCTGTGAGAATCCGCCTTCGCCGGCCGGACGGTTGCCCTGATATCCGCCCTGTCCCTGATATCCGCCCTGTCCCTGAGGACGATTTTCATACGGGGCACCTGAACCGAGAGGCCGGTTGCCCTGATATCCGCCTTGTCCCTGCGGACGATTGCCCTGGTATCCGCCCTGTCCCTGCGGACGATTCTCAAAGGGAGCACCTGAACCGAGAGGCCGGTTGCCCTGATATCCGCCTTGTCCCTGCGGACGGCTGCCCTGATACCCGCCCTGTCCCTGAGGACGATTCTCATACGGGGCATTGGGGCCGGACGGGCGTGATGCGGAATATCCGCCTGGATTTCCGCTTTGATTGCCATTCTGATTCTGCGAGCCCTGGGGTCTTGAGGAATCATAAGGACCTGCCGGGCGTGTATATGTTGATCGGGAGTCTCCCGGTCCATCTCTTCTATCTGTGTTTCCATACGGACGGTCCTGGGAATTGCGGTTAACGAATCCCTGTGAAGGTGCCGATCCTGAAGGCGCTGATCCTGAAGGAGCTGTTCCGGCAGGAGCTGTCGCTGCGGGACCTGTCCCTGCAGTTGAAGGCCCGGTATGAACTGCTGTCGGTGTTGAAGCAGGAGCTGTCCCGGTATGGGCTGCGGCAGGCGCCTTGGGAGCATTTGTGCTTACTGGAGCATTTGTGCTTACTGGAGCATTCGTACTTACCGGTGCATGCGTACTTGCCGGAGCATGCTCTGACGGAGCCCTGGCAGCAGCTGCAGGCACTATTGTGTCTGCAGGCGCAGCAGGAACTTTTTCAGTATGCTTATGTGCAGCTGCAGGCTGCATTTCTTTCTGTGGTTCGGAAGCTGCCGCATGACTTTCAGTCCGGGCGGGTACAGATGTAGAAGGAGATACCACTGCAGGCTCTGCCTTCTCAGCCGGCGCCTGTTTTGAAACAGCTGCTGCCGGTACACCTGATACTGTCGGTTCCGAAGGCGCGACTGTAACAGAAGCGGGTGCCGCAGCACTTACTTCTGAATGATCCTCAACTACATCCTTCGGACGTTTGTTGACTCGACCGACACGAAGCGTCTTTGTGCCCGAAATACCACTTACTGTGATTCCCGCGCCCTGCGGCTCGTGTAAGTCTTCGCGATTCTTCTCTGTGTTTTCCGGTGTCTGAGCACCCTTAGCTTTATTTTCAGTCATGAAATCCTCCTACTGTAATTCTTCTGTCAACTTTCGTCCAGATAATTATTCACCTTGAACCAAACCAAATCCATCCTGTAAGAGCTGGATCAGTCGATCCGCAAATCCTTTATCAAGAACAGCCGCTACTGCACGATCTTCTTTCCCAAGGAATTTTCCCAGCTGTTGCCGAGTCGAAAACCGGCAGAAGCTTACACCTGCTTGTCGGGAGAAAAACGCGATTTTCTTGGCGGTTCCCTCCGACGCATCTTCAGTAACTAATACAAGATAAGCACAACCTCTGGCGACTGCTTCCGCAACCGCATCAGCACCGGACACTGTTTTTCCTGCTTTCGTTGCCAGCCCGAGAAAGGTAAGGATTTTTAGTTCCGCCCTTGCCCTCTGCTGCGAAAGTCCGTCCGTTTCTGCTTTGCCTGTTTGTGTCATTCTTCCTCCAGCCTGGTATCTGTAATATCTATATATAGATTTGCTTCCTGTAATAGAGTTTCAATTACTTCAGAAGAAATCTCTGTCTTCAGCCCTCTGTCAAATCTATGTGTCTTGATTGCCTGAGCCAGGCAATCCTTATTCTTGCATACGTATGCACCTCTTCCCGGTTTCTTTCCGGTAGAATCTATTGAAACCAATCCATCCGGCATTAGTACTACACGGGTCAAATCCGCTTTATTCCTGCGGACTCTGCATGATACGCACATGCGTTGAGGAATCTTTTTCAAGGAAGGGCCACCTCCATTATTCGTCGGGCTGCTGTTCCGTTTCGTCTGATGCCTGATCCTGATCAAGAACCTGTGAATTTCCCTGCCCGTCATCTTCGTCAGCGACAGTAAAGCGGGACATAAACTCATCCTGAATGAGTTCTCGGAACTGTGATTCGCTCTTTATATCAATCTTCCAACCGGTTAACCGGGCTGCAAGACGAACATTCTGTCCGGCACGGCCTATAGCCAGGGAATACTGATGATCCGGCACAACAACTCTTGCATTCATATCGCGGGATCCATCCGGTTTTGTGAAAATATCCGTATCCACACGAACTACCTTGGCAGGTGAAAGGGCATTACTGATGAAAATGGCAGGATCCTGATCCCATTCGATAACATCTACTTTTTCCTGTCCGAGCTCATCCATTACGGCCTGCACACGCGCACCGCGCTGTCCTACACATGCGCCGAGAGGGTCAACATTCTCGTCACGGGAAGCAACCGCAATCTTAGTACGCGAACCTGCTTCTCTGGCTACCGATACAATTTCGACAATTCCGGATGCAATTTCCGGAACTTCCTGTTCAAAGAGCTTCTTTACCAGGTTGGGGTGGCTTCTGGAAACATAAATGACAGGCCTTCCATTGTGTTCTTCTACTTTAAGTATCAGAAAACGCATGTGCTGGTTAAAGTTATATTTCTCATCCTTAACCTGCTCCTGCTTTGTAAGGGTGGCCTCCGCCCTTCCAATATCGACAAAAACGAATTTACTGTCTTTTCTCTGAATAACACCGGAGGCAAGCTCCCCTAGTCTTCCGGAGAATTCGTCCTGTATTCTGCTATGTTCCGCACTTCTCAGCTTCTGATTGATTGCGCTCTTTGCAGCGTTTGCAGCAAGTCTTCCAAGTGATTCAACAGGAATGGTCAGGTCGATACTGTCACCGACTTCAAGTTCCGGATCAATTGCCTTTGCTTCTTCAAGGGAAATCTGCATTTTGGGATTGTCTACTACTTCAGATACCGTACGGACCTCAAATACATACATCTCTCCGGTTTCACGGTCGATCTCGGCAAACACATTATCATTTTGCTTGGCGTCTGAAAATTCACGTTTAAATGCGGCGACAATTGCTTCTTCAATCGCCTCAAAAAGTACCTCTTCATCAATGCCTCTCTCTTTGGCAAGCAGCTTGATCGCCTCGATCAGTTTCTCATTCATCCTATGGTCTCCTTCCATCCTGCAGCTTATACAATTATACTCATTTACAATCCGTAAAATTCTATTTGTGCCGTTTTTATGTATCAGTTATATTTTAATAGTTCTTTTAGCAGAAGCAATCTCAGCGAAAGGTACTTCCAGTGTTTCGTCCCCTGACGCAAAAACAACTGCTTCCTCAGAAACCTTCAAAATGATGCCGGTAAATTTCTTTATCCCTTTGATTGCCGCATAGAATGACACTTCAACTTCTTCACCCTCATGTCTTTGATAATCTGAAGGCGTGACAAGGGGCCGTGTAAGCCCTGGTGAGGATACTTCAAAATAATCCGGAGATTCATGGAGTTGTTTGTCAAAAATCGGGTCCATTGTTCTGCTGACAAGTTCACAGTCCTCAATGGAAATGCCGCCCTTCTTGTCAATAAACAGCCGCAGGAAATAGCGTGAGCCTTCTTTCTTGTATTCGGCATCGACTAATTCAAGTCCCATTTTCTCAACTACGGGCAGTGCAAGATCAAAAGCCTGCTGTGCAACGCGTGAGCGATCTGACATAAACTCCTCCGATTTCATCACAAAAGAAAGAGCGGGCATAACCCACTCTTTATCCAAAACACCACATTACAGATAAATTCTACCACTAATATGAATAGAGTGCAATAAGATCAGGTCAATCCGGATACTCTCCCATTATACATGAAGTTTTAACATAATTGCACCAAACAATCCTTTAAAAAAACTTCTGTTTGCTATTCAATTTAGCATAAGAATCGGGTAAAATAGAACTAATCCAATAATTCATGTGTTGGATAATCAACAAAAGGGAGATGATGCCAATGATAAAAGTAATCGCAGGTGCCAAAGGCACCGGAAAGACAGCACAACTTGTTGATGAGATCAACGAGCAGGCAGTCCAGGAGAACAATAACATTGTGTGTATTGAGAGAGGAAATCGCCTTGATCGTTTGTTGAAATACAAAATTCGTAAAATAGACATCGACGAGTACCCCAGCGTAGGTTACGACCAGCTGCTAAGCTTTATTGCAGGAATCAACGCTAAGGATTATGATCTGACAGACATTTACATAGACAGTGTTTTTAAAGTGGCAAAAAACGATAACCTTCAGGATTTCGCACTATTCCTGAAAAAACTTGAGACCTTTCTATCCAATAGTGCCTTGAACGTGACAATCGTATGCAGCAGTGATTCTGCGACTCTCCCTGCAGAGATACAGAAATACTGTTGATTTTTTTCATCAAAACAACGAATTTGAGGCGGCATCCCCCCGGGTGCCGCCTCTTTTCATTTTACATTACTAGTGTTATAAATATGTTATATAAGATCATTATTTAGTCATTAAGGAGGAATATTATATGTGGAAAGAATTTAAAACGTTCATATTTCGTGGAAATGTCATGGATTTAGCTGTCGGTGTAATAATTGCCACATCCTTTGCAGCAATTGTGAATTCTCTTGTAAAAGATATTATTATGCCTTGCGTTGGCATGCTTACTTCCGGAGTTGATTTTGCAGCTCTCAAAGTAGTCCTGAAACCAGCGGTTTTAGATGCTGCAGGTGCTGTCGCAAAACCTGAAGTTGCTATAGGCTATGGTATTTTCATTAATACCATCATTACATTCCTGATAGTTGCATTGGTTATTTTTCTTGTTGTTAAGATGATTAATAAAAATCGTGCAGCGATGGATGCAAAACTCAAAAAAACAAAGGCCGAGGAACCGGCTCCCGAAATACCTGCCGATGTAGCACTTTTAACCGAAATCCGCGATCTCCTTAAAATTCAAAACAAATAATTATTGGGTCCGAACGCGGCAAAGCTCTGAATTTCATGTCTTTTTCTTGTCGATTTAGGACCATTATCCTTAGACCCGTGTTCGTGTGTTGTGCTTCTACATAAATCATGGTACGTTAGGAGAAAATGCAGGGGGGAAGCGACTATGCATCAGATATTATCCGTACTTGTTGAGAATCACGCAGGTGTCCTGGCGCGCGTTGCCAACCTTTTTGCCCGCAGAGGATTCAATATTGAAAGTCTGGCAGTCGGGACAACGCAGAATCCTGAAATATCCAGAATCACTGTCAGCGTATGCGCTGATGATGAACAGACGACACAGATTGTCAAACAGCTTCACAAGCTGCCTATCGTCCTGAAAGTTAAACGGCTTGAAGCAGATGCGCATTTCACACGTGAGCTTGTATTCATCAAAGTGACCTGTGATTCACAGACCCGTACATCGGTCATGCAGATCGTTGATATTTTCCGCGGTCATATTGTTGATGTCTCTTCGAGCACGGCAACAATAGAAATTTCCGGCAATGACGATAAGATCCAGGCACTCACAGAGCTTCTGGCACCTTATGGAATTCTGGAAATGGTGCGGACAGGCTTAATCGCTATCGAGCGCGGTGAGCGCATACTGTCTTTGGATTCCTGAGGGAGCCCCGGCAGAATTATTTTCAGTCAAATCAAGATTGGTTTGAAATATATTATTTTGTCTCAACTTCAAAGGAGGCCACATCATGAAAAAGGTATACAAAGATGCAGAATGTCAGACTCATGCCTTAGACAATAAAACAGTTGCCATTGTCGGATACGGCAGCCAGGGTCATGCACATGCGCTGAACCTCAAAGAAAGCGGCGTAAATGTTATTGTTGCTTTATATGAAGGTTCAAAATCACGGGCGGTCGCACAGAAAGCCGGCTTTACTGTTATGACTACTGCTGAAGCTACAAAAGCTGCTGACGTCATAATGATTCTCATAAACGATGAGAAACAGGCAGACATGTATGAGAAAGACATTTTCCCGAATTTGAGCGAAGGAAAAGCTCTTGCTTTCGCCCATGGATTCAATATCCACTTTCAGAGAATTGTTCCACCGGCTAACATTGACGTATTTATGATTGCTCCCAAAGGTCCCGGACATACTGTACGCTCTGAATATCAGATCGGCCGCGGTGTTCCCTGTCTTTATGCAGTATATCAGGATTACACCGGCAACTGCCGTGACATTGCTTTTGCTTATGGACACGGCATCGGCGGCGGCCGTGCAGGACTTCTCGAGACATCTTTCCGTGAAGAAACGGAAACTGATCTTTTCGGAGAGCAGGCTGTTCTGTGCGGGGGCGTTTCCGAGCTTATGAAAGTCGGTTTTGAAGTTCTCTGTGAAGCCGGTTATGATCCGGAGAATGCTTATTATGAGTGTATGCACGAGATGAAGCTGATTGTTGATCTTGTCTATCAGGGCGGACTTACGCGCATGCGTTATTCCATTTCCGATACAGCTGAATATGGTGACTACTGCATCGGCAAGCGTATCATCACTGACGAAACCAAGAAAGAAATGAAAAAGGTACTCGCAGAGATTCAGGACGGAACTTTCGCACGTAACTGGATTCTTGAGAACCAGTGCGGACGCCTTAACTTCAATGCCCGCCGTCGCCTGGAATCCGAGCATCCGATTGAAAAAGTCGGCAAAGAGCTTCGAGCCCTCATGAGCTGGAACGAGCCCAACAGCTGAAAAGCTGTTCCATCCAGGTAAATCAATATAATGGAAGGACCGTCTCAGCAATCTGAAACGGTCCTTCTTTTCGTATTCTTTATCGGAAGCAGCAGGTCGGCATTAATATTATCATTCGAATTCTATTATGCTTTCCAGAGACCATGAAGATTACAGTATTCATAGACTTCGTAATCTTTAGTTCCTGCGGGAAGAGTAAATGTGGCTTTGGGTGCATCTGTCGGAATCAGGTACTGTGTATACACTTCAGAATCCGTTACAACAGCAATCCACTGTATATAGTGTTCGGCTGTCATGGGATGAGGAACACTGCCGACTGCTACATCAATTGCAGAACCGTTTACGGTAACAACAGGAATATGCTTTTCTTTGGAGGCTGTGTCCTGTTCGCCGGCTACCAGAAGGATCATGGGATCGCCGCAGCATACAAGTGTTCCGCCGCCGTAATTCATAACTGTTACAATGTTTCCGCAGTGGGGACATCTGAAAACTTTAAAATCACGTTCCATGTTATTCTCCTTACGTACATGAAATATCAGAACACATAATCGGTTCTGACAGCTTAATAGTTCTTAGCCTGAATTTCAAAGAAAGACTGCTCATGCTTGCATACCGGGCAAAGTGCCGGAGCATTTTTGGCAATGTGAATATGTCCGCAGTTAATACATTTCCATACGACAATTCCGTCTCTCTCAAATACTTCACCCTTGTCGAGTCTCTCGATCAGTGCTTTGTATCTGGCCTCATGTTCCTTTTCAATGTTCAAAACACCTTCAAAGGACGCCGCTATCTGGTTAAATCCTTCTTCACGGGCTTCGGACGCAAAATTTTTGTACATTTCAGTCCATTCATAAAACTCGCCTGCTGCTGCGTCAAGAAGATTCGTCCTGGTGTCTGCAACTTCACCGCCATGCAGCGCTTTAAACCAGAGTTTTGCATGTTCGCGCTCATTGCCGCTGGTCTCTGTAAAAATATTAGAGATCTGGACATAGCCTTCTTTCTTTGCCTGAGAAGAATAATAGCTGTATTTATTGGTAGCCATCGATTCCCCTGCAAATGCAGCGTTCAAATTTTTTTCTGTTTTTGAACCCTTCAAATCCATTTCCTTCGCCTCCACATAATCATATATTCTGGAGTGCCTGAGCACTAAACCAGTCAAACAATGTCCCCTTCTTTAAGGGAATGAATATGTTACTGCTTCTGCTTGCACGGTCCGCAAAGACCTATTGCATGCACATCAAATTCCTCCATCTCAAATCCGTTAAGAGAGTCAGGCACCAGACAGCCTTCAAGGGAGAAATCAAATACTTCACCGCATTCCCTGCAATAGAAATGTCCATGGCTATTGGTATACCCGTCAAGGCGTACCTCACCCTCACCGGTTCTGACAACACGCACAAGACCCGCTTTCGTAAGCGTGTCGACTGTGTTATATATTGTAGTCTTTGATAAGGAGGGATTATCTACTTTAAGGGCGTTATAAACAGTTTCGACAGTCGGATGTATCCGATTCTCAAGCAAAAACCGATATACACTGATTCTTTGCGGTGTTAACCGAATATCCCTTGACGAAAATCTGTTAATAATTGTCTGGACGACATCTACTTCTTTCAAAATATACCCTTCTTCCATATTGTAATGTTTCCATTATAATAATGCTTACGGATTTATTTGTCAAATTTATAATGTGAATTTTTCAAATATATGCAACTATTTCTTTTTATTTTTCTTCTTCTTCTTTTCCTTTTTACTGAGCTTATCTTTATCTTTGTCCTTCTTTTTTTCTTTTTTATCGCTTATCTGTTCTGATGGTTTCTCCTGCGGAACCGACTTTACGGCCGCAGATATTGCCGGAGTCATCGTCTTTGCGGCCGGGACCGACGGCTTTTTCGAATAATTTCTGCCAGGCAGGCGGCCCGGTGACCTGGATATGGTCTTCTGCAGGACTGCAGATGACTTCAGTGGCGTACTCTTAAGTGCTTCAAAAAAATTAATTATGTCCTGAATGCCATTTTGCGAAAGATGGTAAAACACCCAGCGGCCGCTCTTCCGCGCTTCGACAAGATGATTCGTAAGGAGCACATTCATATGATGTGAGAGCGTAGGCTGCGTAATCGGAAAATTTGACAGAATGTCACGGGCACATAGTTCACCGCGTTCTGCCAGCAGACGAAGAATCTGAATGCGGTTAATGTCGGAGAGTATGTGTAATACCTCGTAAGGAGTACCCTCCATGTGATCCTTAGATTTTGCCGGTTTTCTATCATCCATACCGCACTGCTCTCTTTCCGCTTACTAAGATATAAGCTGCTCTTTCAAGGCCTCTTCAAATTCCGCAAGATTTGCACAAGCTATAATTTCCGTATTTTCTTCGAGTAGAATTTCTTCTTCTCCTTTAACCAGAACAGTAAAGGGTATTCCCATTTTCCGCAAAAGAATCAGCTGAAAATCTTTGCTTTTTCTCGAACCCAAATATCGATCGAGCATCCTGATAACCTGTTTGGCATCTTCCAGATAAATTCCGGACAAGCGCATCAGATGATCAACCACATATATGGCAAATACATCGTCGAATTTAAGATCAGTTTTATTGGGAAATACAGATGTATAAGCTGTAATCGCAAGTTTCGTTACGAGGTGAAGACTTTGAAAATCATTCATCGGGATTTGAAAACTCTTAACGTTGGGAGAAAAAATCTCCTTCAGCTGTTCTGAAGAGAGTTCCCCCTTCAGCTCCTGAATTTTGCCGACGCGCGTAAGAATTCTTTCCTTCGGGAAAAATGTTTCCTGCCCCGTATGGGTCGCCTTATGGATAAACCAGGCTTCAGGAATAAGATCCATTCTTTTCCAGCGATACAGCGTCCCATAGGATATTCTGGCAGCACGTAATAATTCCCGCTTTGAAATCAGTTCCTCATCCAACATATTGTCACCTCTTACAATAAAAAACTGCAGTATGCGAATGAATTTACACACACTACAGTTTGATTGTACAGTAACAATGTTACAGGCTGTGTACGGTCATATGGCAGAATGCTTGCCACTTCGCGACAGATTAATGATTTATGAACATTTGGAATAAATAATCGCCCAAATTCATCCAATTATTGGGATCAAACAGCTGAACGAGCAGTTTTTGATCAACAACGAATGCAACAACAAACGCCAGGCAAATCAGCAGCAGGAAAATGATCCAGTAAATTAAAATCGCCCTGGAAAGGCTCCTTTTACTTTTATTTTTTCCGGCGAGTGCAAACAATAAGAGGCAGATCCAACCGATAACAGGGATATTAACAAGAAACAGATACCAGAATATGCCGGTTGTAGTAAGGGGCTTTAATTCTTTGGGGATTACGGGTTCTTTCTTTTCTGCAGGTGCCGCCGGTATCTGGACAGGCTTTGTACTGCCCGGCCTGACGGTATCAGGCATCTCATTGCCCGGCCGAACTGCTGACGGCTTAGTTGTTTCGGAATTAACGGTTTCAGTTGGATACACCGCCGCTGCTGACGGGGCAGCAGCACTGGCTGTTGAAACAAAAGTCTCCTGAGTTGCCGCCGGCGCTACAAAAGCAGATGGTTCGCTGCTGATATACGGTGAGGGCATTGTCTCAGTCAAGGGTGATGGTGTTACGAAATAGTCATTCGACTGAACCGGTACTTCAGGAGCGGCAAATTCTGAAGCGTCTTCATTGGTCACATCAGTAAAAGCATTGTCTGCCTGTACCTCTTGTGCAGGCAGCTTACTTCCGCATTGCGGACAAAAAGTGTAATCCATAAGTAGTTCTGTTGAGCATTTAGGACAAATCATTATTTGTTCCTCCTTTATCAGCAACGGGAATATTTTTTATTTAATTATAGCATATGCTTTATCAGAAAGTAGGCTTAGCATTATGACTTGTAATTACTTTCTCAGTGTTATCGGAAATAATCATTTTATTACAGCGTACGGCATAAAAGTATACCTGCATAACATGGACGGCACGTGAAATTGGTTTGCTTTTTACTAAAAATCAGAGTAATCTCAATTTGACATTTATTAAAAACACAAATTCAAACACCTGCTTTTTCATGTATGATTACGAGGTACACAACTTGGAATTCCGAAATCCCTCACAGCGCAGGATGCGTGTAAAATTAATTTTCAATCCTACCGCAGGCGCAAACAGTGAGTCTCCCGTGCAGCTGATGGACGTGATAAAAGAAATGCAGGCATGGAAATTCATACCTGAACCATTTCTAATTGAACCTGACTGTGATCTGCCCGGTGTTGTCCGGGATGCAGTAGCGCAGGGAATTCGAATGATAGTTGTATGCGGAGGGGATGGCACGGTATCATCTGTCGCAAGGGCTGTCTTGAACACCAGCGCTGTTCTAGGCATTATCCCTCTGGGTACCCGCAACAACATTGCACTCAGCTTAGGCATTCCCAATGACATTCAGGCAGCTATTGCTCTTCTTCGTACAGGTTATCGCCGGAAAATTGATATGGGCACCGGTACATGTGAAGGAATCAGCACTCCCTTTATAGAACTCTGTTCAGTAGGATTATTTTCAACGCTGTTTTCAACAGGTGATGACATCCAACACGGGAATATTGGAAAAATCGGGGATTTTCTGGCAACACTTACTTCAACCCCCCCTTCTGAGATACATCTTTTACTTGATAATAAAAAGGAAATTCAAAAATCCGGACATGTCCTTCTAGTCTCCAACATGTCATATGTGGGTATCAATTTTCTAGTGGGAAGACCGGACTCTTGTTATGACGGTTATCTGGATGTGTTATATTTTGCCGACCTTTCAAAACTGGACTTAATAAGCTATGTTCTGAAAGGTCCCGGGACCAGCAAACAGGAGGATCCCCGGATTCAGCACTTCCGTGTGCGCAGGGCGGCTATCACCACCCGTCCTGCCATGCCTGTTATGGCGGATGGAATCGATATTGGCACAGGGTCAGTCATTATTGAAGTGCAGCGGCATGCACTGACAGTAATGGCCGCGCCGCCAATATCCAAAACATCCGTTCCTGGTAAAAACAATGAAGGATAAAGAAAAGAAAACGATTGTTGTGTACATAGAACCTCTTGAGGAAATCAAGCTGCCCGAACTCGAAGCACATGGTGTATGGAGGAAAGCCCGGGACTGGTTCAGTCATATGCATCATATTGTCTGGACAATATGTATTGTTGTCACTTTGATACTGGTAATGGCCTTTATGCCGGCTTATATATGGAATGCGACCTGGGCAGGCATAACCACGCATAAATTCCTGGTATTCCTGATATTGTTCTTCAGCTTGGTTGCGGTCTCCCTTGTGTGGTCATTGGGGCAACGGATTGATGTCTTTGTATTTATGTATTTCAATATGCGCGGGCGACGTCCGCACTGGCTTGATTGGCTGATGCTGGGGCTTACACAGCTCGGGAATTTTATTTTTGCATCGATTATTGCCTTGATTTTGTATTTCAGCGGAAACCATCTTCTTGCATATGAACTCGTGCTGGGCGGACTGACATTGTCACTGGTGGTTCAGCTCATGAAAGTACTGATTCATCGTACACGGCCATATATCAAGCTTGAAAACATACGCATTGTCGGTTCCCGGGAGAAAGGGCGTTCATTCCCGAGCGGACATACCTGTCAGGCGTTTTTTATGGCAACACTTCTTCTGCAGTATTACCATGTACCTGTTTTTGTGTGGTTCTTACTTTATACAATAGCTGCTGTTGTGGGTGTAACAAGGATCTATGTCGGGATGCACTACCCCCGTGATGTGCTGGGCGGGGCAATTCTCGGAACGACATGGGGGCTTCTGGGCGTAATAGTTAACACTTATTTGTTCGGATAATCCAAATGCTTTTTGGGGGCAGCTTTCCTGCGGTCATTATGAGGGCTGACATTTGCATAGCAGCCGCTCATCTTTTGCGCCATAAAAATGAAATAACCATTCTCCTCCCATATATGAACGCCTCCAAAAACGGAAATAAGCTTATTCTTATACCAATCTTTTCTTTTCGTAACCATATACATACGTCCGCCTATCGACAGACGGTTGAATCCTTTTTCAATAAATGTCTTAGCAACTGAAAAATCAGTATGAAACGGGGGGTTGGAAAGAATCACCGTAAAATCGCATCTTTCAATGGAGGCAAATGCATCGCCCTGAAGGATAGTTACTCCGGAAACCCCGTTCATCATTGCATTTTCAGAGGAAATTCCAACAGCAACAGGGTCAATGTCTGTCATATATACTTGACCCGGCGGAAGAATACTTGCCGCGTATATTCCGACAAGCCCATACCCGCAGCCCAGATCAAGAACAATGTCATCCTGTTGAAAATCCACATGCCCAAGCATTAACAGAGTCCCCTGATCAGGCGCTTTCGGTGAAAACAGGCGTGTATCCGTATTCAGGTATAGCTTCACGTCCATGACATTGACTTCTATCATTATTCTTCTCCGTTTCACATTCTTTCGTCAGCAGGAAACAAAAATTCCCCAAAAGCTTACAGCCAGGGCACTGAAAAACTTCTTGGATATTTTATCCGGGGAGTTTTTTAGCGTCT